>JAQVLA010000033.1 GCA_028704385.1 Bacteroidales bacterium
ATGGGGTGCAAACAGCCCGAATGATCGAAGGGATAGAAGAAATTCTGATCAAAGAAAAACCCGCCTGGCTGGTACTTTATGGCGATACTAATTCAACGCTTGCCGGTGCTGTGGCGGCTTCCAAGATACATGTCCCCATCGCACATATCGAAGCGGGTTTGCGTTCGTTTAACAAAGCCATGCCCGAAGAGATCAACCGGATTTTGTGCGATCATTGCTCCACCTTACTTTTTTCGCCCACTGAAACAGGCTTTAAAAATCTGGTCCACGAAGGTTTTAATCCTGAAAACCAGCCCCCTTTCTCTGCCGACAAACCCGGAATTTATCATTGCGGTGATGTGATGTACGACAACAGCCTGCATTTTGCCCACCTGGCATCAACTAAATCAAAGATTCTGGAGAAAAATCAATTGCATAAGGAAGAGTTTATTTTGTGCACCATCCATCGCAACAACAATACGGATGAGCCGGAAAGATTGCAACAAATTTTCGAGTCCTTATTAGAAATTGTAAAGCAATCGGGCAAACAAATTGTACTTCCCTTGCATCCCAGAACTGCCAAGTTGCTCAAAAATAATTTGTCTTCCGAATGTTATCAGGATGTGATTTCGAATCCTTTTATTCTTTTGATGGAGCCTGTTTCCTTTTTGGAAATGATTGCGCTTGAACAAAATGCCAGCCATATAATTACTGATTCGGGAGGTGTGCAGAAGGAAGCGTATTTTTTCAAAAAACCCTGTATCATTCTTAGGCCGGAAACTGAATGGAGGGAGATTGTGGAAGTGGGAGCAGCGCAAATTGCAGACGCTTCTAAGCCCAGGATTTTAGAGGCCTGGAACCATTTTATTGAAAATCCACCCACTCAGTATCCGGCAATTTTTGGCGATGGTAAAGCAGCTCAATTTATTGCCAGCGAATTGTTGATAAACAAAAATTTATAAAGCTGTTTTGTAGTCTATGCCATGTTTTTTAAAATGAGTGTACAAGGTGTTTGGAGGTTAGAAAAATTAGCTTTACTTTTGCACTCCGATTTTAAAAAATTATTCACATTAATTAATTAATTATGAACCATTACGAAACCGTTTTCATTGTAACTCCCGTTTTGTCTGAAGAACAGATGAAGGAAGCGGTAAAAAAGTTTCAGGAATACCTGAAATCAAATGGTGCCGATATCGTGCACGAAGAACACTGGGGTATGCGCAAACTGGCTTACCCGATCCAGAAAAAATCCACCGGTTTTTACCATCTGATGGAATATAAGGCTGATGGACAACTGATTGCTGACTTGGAGCTGGCACTTAAACGTGATGAACGTATCATTCGTTTCCTTACCGTTAAGCTCGACAAACATGCGGTTGCCTACAACGAGAAGAAACGTAAAAAAGCAAAAGAAGCCAAAGGCGAAACCGCTCAAGCTTAATTGTTAAACTTAAAAACTTAGAAAAATGGCACAAGGAAGCACAGAAATAAAATATTTGACTCCTATCGCAGTTGATACCAAAAAGAAAAAATACTGCCGTTTCAAGAAAAATCGCATTAAATACATCGACTATAAAGATGCTGATTTCTTGTTACGTTTTGTAAATGAACAAGGTAAAATTTTACCCCGTCGCATTACCGGTACTTCCACCAAGTACCAACGCAAAGTTGCGCAGGCTATCAAAAGAGCCCGTCATCTTTCATTAATGCCGTATGTAGCTGATTTATTGAAATAAATAGGAGGACAAAAAGATGGAAGTAATTCTAAAACAAGATATTGCAAATCTGGGATACACTAATGATATCGTAACTGTGAAAGATGGTTATGCACGTAACTTTCTCATCCCAAACAAGATGGCTATCATTGCCAATGATACTAACCGCAAGGTGCTTGAAGAACTCAAACGTCAGCAAGCCTTTAAGGAAGAGAAAATCAAAAACGAAGCCCTTAATATCGCCAAAGCAATCGAAGGTCTGGCATTGCGTATTGCCGTAAAGGCAGGTACTTCAGGCAAAATTTTTGGATCCGTTAACAGTGTGATGATTGCCAATGCAATTAAAGAAGCAAAAAATATTGAGATTGATCGTAAACGTATTCATCTCAACGAGGACGCTATCAAAGAATTGGGCAATTATACTGCAAAGATCAGGCTTCATAAGGAAGTTCAGCTTGATGTGGATTTTGAAGTATATGCTGAATAGTTAGCATTCTGCTGAAAAATTTTAACTTTACACCTGATGTTTTATCGACATCAGGTTTTTTTATGGTTTCAAAAGCACAGATCAAACATATTCGCAGCCTTGCTCTTGGTAAGTTTCGAAGACAACACCAGCAATTTGTAGCAGAGGGCCACAAAATCGTTGAAGAAATGTTGTTGACAGGCGGATTTAAATATCAATTGTATATCTCAGAAAGTCAAACTGAAAACTTATCATCTGTCATTAAATCGGCATCTTATGAAGTGATTTCAGAAAAAGTTATGAAACAGATAAGCCAGTTGACAACACCTCCCGGAGTGTTGGCTGTAGTTGATTTCACCACGCATAACTATGAGTTGGATGACCTAAAGTCTGAAATTAGTCTTATTCTCGATGGAATTCGTGATCCTGGAAACCTTGGCTCAATCATCCGAAGTGCCGAGTGGTTTGGGATTCAAAACATCTTTATCAGTGCTGATACAGTGGATCCTTACCATCCCAAAGTAGTACAAGCCACAATGGGCTCTCTTTTTCGCGTCAGGCTTATGGAAGCGGATCTGATCACCTTGATAAATGATGCACAAACTAATGGATTTCAAGTGTTTGCGGCAGTGATGGACGGTAAGTCTGTTTATAAGACTAAACTTACAACCAAAGCCTCTTTTCTGGTCATCGGAAGCGAATCTCACGGAATTAATAAGAAATTGAGGACATTGATTAAAAACCCGATTTCCATTCCTTCTTATGCGAGAGGAAGCCTAAAAACTGAGTCGTTAAATGCTTCTGTTGCAGCGGCTGTATTGCTCGCTGAATTTAGAAAATATGGAGATTAAGGAAAGTGATAAATTTGAAATGGCAGTCGCGATAAATGAGCGAATAAATGAACTTTTTTATCGTTTTGAGCGTTTAATAATTGTATTTTTGCACTGAAAATCTACTGATATGTTTCTCAAGCTCATCTTACTCACGATTGTTATTGTTGGTCTGGCAATTGCTGGCATTGCGATTAAAATGTTTGTACAAAAAAATGGCGAATTCAAAAAGCAATGCAGCAGTATGGATGCGCATGGTAACCGCGTTGGATGTGCTTGTGGTGGCGGTGAAGGTTCTTGTGAAAACAAGAACTTAAAGTCTCATCACCATGCCTGATTAGATGGGTTGCAGATAGTCCTGAAAGCCAGCCGTCATATCTATTACAAACCCTTTTTCCTGATCCCAGCTAATAAAGTATGCGTCAATTGCTGGTAATTGAGGTATCAAGGCTTTGCTTTTATCGAGCCCCATTACTAAAAATGCGGTAGCATAAGCATCTGCTTCTGCGGTTGTTGTAGCAACAACAGTAACACTAAGCAGATTGTGGTTCACCGGATAGCCTGTTTTTGGATCAATAGCATGTGAATATCGTTTGCCATTTTCCTCATAATATTTGCGATAGCTTCCCGAAGTGGCGAGACTTTTGTCTTGAAGTTCAATTACCTGCTGAATACTTCTGTCCTCACCGGCCTCCAGAGCGGGTTTTTCAATTCCGATACGCCACTTGGTGCCATCAGCTTTGATGTTATTTGCTTTAATCTCGCCACCAACATCGACCAGATAGCGAGTAATACCTTTTGATTCAAGAAATTGGCCTATCAAATCAACTGAATACCCTTGTGCGATAGCATTAAAATCAAATCGAATCCTGGGATCTGTTTTGATAACTTTATCATTAAAGAGAGATACATTTTTCCAGTTCACAAGCATTTTGATACTGTCAATTTTGGTCTTGTTTAAAACAATTTTTTCTTTAAAACTAAAACCCCAGGCTTCAACCAGCGGAGAAATAGTAAAGTCGAAATAGCCATTGGTTTGCTCTGCAATTTGTTTACTTAAATTAAAATTATTTGTAAAAATTTCGTTCAGGCGTACTAAACTGTCACCTCGATTTACTCTGCTTATGATTGAATTTGGAACCCATAGTGAAACAGACAAATCGAAAGCCTGCAATAGGCTGTCTGTCTGGGTTTTTAAATTACGGTTTTGGGCATCGTAATAGGTGATGGCATAATAGGTGCCTTGCGCTTCGCCCGCAAAGCTGATTTTATAGGGTGTTTGATCTTGTTTGCAGCTAGGCAGCAGGAAAACAAGTAGAACAAGCCAACAAAAACTTTTCATCTTTTTGTGATTAGGTTCATCAAAAGTACAGCATAAGTTTTGAAATGTATAAAAAAAGCCCCGGGTTATTCGGAGCTTTTTTGAGGAGGTTATTTATCCTCCAAAATCGTCGAAAGCGATCATTTCTTGTGGCACTCCAAGATTGTCAAGCATCTTGAAAATAGCGTCATTCATCATCGGTGGGCCGCAGAGGTAATATTCAATCTCTTCCGGTTCGGGATGATGTTTGAGGTAATTATCCAAAATTACCTGATGGATAAAGCCGGTATAACCGTTCCAGTTATCTTCGGGGCGTGGCTCAGAAAGTGCTACATTGAATTTAAAATTCTCGAAATTCTTTTCAATTGATTCGAAATCTTCCATATAGAAAAGCTCTCTGCGTGAGCGGCCACCATACCAGAAAGTTGTTTTGCGATCTGTTTTTTCGGTGTGGAACAGATGGAAGAGATGCGACCGCATAGGAGCCATGCCGGCACCACCACCAATAAACATCATTTCGCGTTTGGTAGGCTTGATATGGAATTCGCCATAGGGGCCGCTTACCATTACTTTGTCGCCAGGTTTGCGCGAGAAAATATATGAGGAGCAAACTCCGGGGTTCACCTTCATGAAGCCATTGTTCTTGCGATCCCATGGGGGAGTAGCAATACGGATGTTCAGCATCACAATATTTCCTTCGGCAGGATGATTGGCCATTGAATAGGCGCGGAATTGTTCTTCTGTGTTTTTCATCTTCAGATCCCACATCCTGAACTTATCCCATTCGTCACGGTATTGATTTTCAACATCAATATCTTTACTGAAGTCCACCTCAATTTTGGGAACGTCAATCTGGATATAACCACCCGATTTGAAATCAAGATTTTCGCCTTTGGGCAATTTAACAACGAATTCTTTGATAAAAGTTGCCACATTTTTATTGGAAACTACTTCGCATTCCCACTTTTTGATGCCAAAAACTTCGGCAGGAACGCCAATTTTCAAGTCTTCACGCACTTTGACCTGGCAGCCTAAACGCCAGTTTGTTTGTTGTTCCTTACGCGAAAAATAGCCTTTTTCGGTTGGCAGAATGGAGCCGCCTCCTTCATAAACCTGGCATTTACACATGGCACAGGTTCCACCTCCGCCACAGGCAGATGGCAGATAGATTTTGTTGGCCGACAAGGTAGATAACAAGGTTGAACCGGGATCAACTTCCAGCTCTTTTTCGTCATTGATCGTAATCTTTACCTTTCCTTGCGGAGTGAGTTTTTTACGGGCAAAAAGCAGCAGTCCGACCAATAGTATAATTACTACAAGGAAGAAAATCACACTGATTAGTATTACAGTTCCCGTTCCGGTTGCAAGTAATGTCATGGTTACTAATTATTTCTGTTATTTTCAGTTACAATTTGATTCCGAGGAAGCTCATAAAGGCAATCCCCATCAAGCCTGTGATAATAAAGGTGATACCTAACCCACGCAATGGTCTGGGTACGTTTGAATAGCGAATCTTTTCGCGGATGGCAGCAATTCCAACGATAGCCAAAAACCAACCCAGTCCTGACCCTATTCCAAACGATGTGGCCTGGGCAACTGACTGGTATTCACGTTCCTGCATAAAAAGTGATCCGCCAAGAATGGCACAGTTCACTGCAATCAGGGGAAGGAAAATACCTAACGAAGAATACAATGAAGGACTGAATTTTTCAACTACCATTTCGACCAACTGAACCATTGAGGCAATAATGGCAATGAAAAGAATGAAACTTAAAAAACTCAGGTCAACATCTGCAAATCCCTCGTCGAGCCAAGCCAAAGCACCAGCCTTTAGGATGTATTCATTGAGAAGATAATCCACTGGCACAGTGATGCCCAGCACGAAGACTACAGCTAATCCAAGACCAACAGAAGTGTTAACGGTTTTGGAAACAGCCAGATAGGAGCACATTCCCAAAAAGTAAGCAAACACCATATTGTCCACAAAAATGGACCTGACAAATATGTTAAATAGTTCTTGCATAACAGTTTAAATTTATGGTTTGGTTAGTTTTCAATCAATTCGGGATTACGCGAACGCTGGATCCAAATGATGATACCCACGATAATCAGAGCCATCGGAGGAAGGATCATAAAACCATTATTCTTATATCCAAAATCGTAGAAAGCCTCAGGAATAACATGGAAACCCCATATAGTGCCCGAACCAAAAAGCTCTCTGACGAAACCTAAGATTATTAGGATGATGCCATATCCCAACCCGTTTCCAATACCATCAAGTATTGAAGGCCATGGCTTATTGACCATTGCAAAAGCTTCCAAACGGCCCATGAGAATACAGTTGGTAATGATCAGGCCTACAAATACAGAAAGTTGTTTGCTTACGTCATAAACAAATGCTTTGAGCACCTGGTCAACTACAATTACCAAAGAGGCAATAACTACAAGTTGAACGATGATACGAATCCGAGGCGGAATGCCATTTCGCATCAATGAGATAACAAAGTTTGAAAAAGCAGTTACAATCATTACCGACAAAGCCATTACAAAGGCTGGCTTAATCTTAGCTGTTACAGCTAATGCCGAGCAGATTCCCAAAACCTGCACTGTGATCGGGTTGTCAATATTTAAAGGATTGGTGAGCAGTTTGCGGTTCTTGGCCGAAAACAAAGGCTCTCTTTCTTGTTTATCAGTACTCATAGTTTATTCTCTTTTTTGAATATACGGAACATAACTTTCCAACACATTTTTTATCATGTCATTCACCCCATTGCTGGTAATCGTACCACCTGAAATGGCATCTACATTATGACGCTGTACATCAGCAGGGAAGTTTTCAATACCACCTTTAATCACGCCAACAGATACAAAATCTCCTTTTTCGTTGAAGATTTTTTTGCCTGGAAATAGGTCTGTAAATACCGGAGTTTCGATTTCGGCTCCTAAACCAGGAGTTTCGGATTTATGTCCAAAGGTGACGCCAATAACGGTATTAAAGTCATCTTTAAGGGCTATATTTCCCCAGATCGGACCCCAGAGTCCAACTCCTCTTAATGGAACAATATTGATCTTTTCACCATCTTTTTCAAGCACATAAAGTGGAAGTTTGAAACTACGGTTTATAGATTTATTATACAGTTGTTCCTTCAGGTTTACCTTAAAAGCTTCACTGTTCTCTTTTCCGGCATCTTTATATTCGTCGGTGATAACGCCTTTTTCATCAATCACAATCATTTTGGTCACATACTGATTGAAAAGTTCGATGGCATTTTTGCTGTTAACATTTTCGATGCCTGCTGCATCTAAGATACTTTGCATCTTATCCACAGCTTCGTTGCGTTCCTGCATGGGTTTGAGGAGCATGGCAGCCGAAGACAAAATTGCAGCAACCAGAATCACCATCAATCCGGCATAACGAAAGATATAAGCATTACTATACATAACTCAATTTTTTCTAATGTTTAAACTTAAGCTGCAACTGCTTTGGCACGTTTCAGGCGTTTTTTAACATTTGATTGGATAACATAATGATCAATCAAAGGTGCAAATACATTCATCAGCAGGATGGCAAGCATCATGCCTTCGGGATAAGCAGGGTTGAATACTCTGATCAGCACAGCGACAAATCCAATCAAAAAGCCGTAGAAAAGTTTGCCGCGATTGGTTTGTGCGGCCGAAACCGGATCGGTAGCCATATAAACCGTTCCAAAGGCAAAACCACCCATGATCAGGTGCTGATAGGCAGGTATATTCATGTATTCATTAGCTCCCCACAGGTTAAAGAGTAATCCCATAACCAGTCCGCCAGCAACCACAGAAGCCATAATTCTAAAGCTGCCTATTCCGGTGGCTACTAAAACGAGTGCCCCTATCAAAATAGCTATTGTTGATGTTTCGCCAATACTACCCGGAATTGTTCCCAAAAACATTGACCAGTCGGTCGGCAGTTTGTCAACATCAAACACCAGCAAATTACCCAGTGGAGTGGCTCCTGAATAAGCATCTGCTTTTTCGGCAATCCATACATTATCTCCCGACATTTCGGATGGATAAGCAAAGAAAAGGAACGCACGGGCAGTTAGGGCAGGATTAAGAATATTCATTCCGGTTCCGCCAAATACTTCTTTACCAATAATTACAGCAAAGGCTGTGGCAATGGCAACCATCCAAAGCGGAACATCTGGTGGCATTACCAATGGAATAAGCATTCCTGAAACTAAAAATCCTTCGTTCACTTCGTGTCCTCTGGCCTGTGCAAAAGCAAATTCAATAGCGAGTCCGGTTACATAAGATACGATAATTATTGGCAGCACTTTCAGCAATCCAAAACCGATCATCGGCCAGAAATCAGGTGTCATGCCATGGGAAAGAAAATGCTGGTAACCAACATTCCAGATTCCAAAAAGCAGGGGTGGAATTAGTGCGAGCACCACAATAATCATGGTGCGTTTCATGTCGATTGCATCCCGAATATGTGCACCACTAGTAGTTACTTTGTTTGGTACAAACAAAAACGTTTCGAAAGCATCAAAGGTGGATTGCAATTTCTCGAATCGTCCTCCTTTTTCGAAATGTGGTTTTTGCTTGTCAACAAATTCACGTAAAGCCTTCATTTTTATATTGTTGATTTTTGATTAACTCATTTCTTTACGCATCAGGTTGAGCCCTTTGCGAACAATTTCCTGAATATTGGTTTTCGAAGTATCAATCACTTCACACAGTGCAAAGTCTTCTTCGTCAACTTCATAAATGCCAAGATTTTCCATCAGGTCAATATCTTCAACCATGATGGCTTTGAGCAATTGCATAGGATAGATATCGAAAGGGAAAACTTTTTCATATTGACCTGTCATTACCAAAGCACGTTCGCCGCCATGATAGTTGGTGTCGAGTCTGAATCTCTTGTTTTTGAACAAAAATGTCGGAAACGTCCTCGATATACTAAACTTGTTGAAGCCGGGGAGTGCCCATCCAAACAATTCATAATAATTTCCTTCAGGTATTATTGTGACCTGTGAGTGATAAAATCCTATGTAACCATCAAGCTCAATTTTGGTTCCTGTCAAAACATTTCCACTAATGATGCGCTTTTCAGTATCTGAAACATTACCTTTAACCAGCGGCTCGATGGCAGCACCTACTTTTGTTTTGTAATAAGCCGGATGTAGTACTTCGGAGCCAGTTAATGCCAAAACCCGTGTGGCATCGTATTTGCCGGTAGCAAAGAGTCGTCCAATAGTAAGCACATCCTGTGGATAAAGATACCAGATAACTTCACCTTTGTTGAGCGGATCAATTTTATTGATCTGAACGCCAACATTACCCGCCGGATGTGGTCCTGAAAACTGATTGATCTGCACTCCTTTGCTATTGGTAAACACCTTTGAGTGTGTGGCGTTTGCATCAATATTAAGATGTATTTTCCCTTTTGTAAGCTGGCTTAGGGCATCGAGTCCCAATTGAAAAATATTGCCATGCCCATGCACAATCAGATCGTTGTCAGGTGCAAGTGGGGCAGTGTCGAAAGTGGAAATAAAAATTGCCTTTGGAATATCAGCCGGGTTAGCGATTACTGAATAAGGCCTTTGCCTGATAAATGGCCAAATACCACTATCCAGAAGCTTTTGGATCACCTTGTCCCTGTTGAGGGTTTTTGGATCTTCTGCTTTAAAATCGATCGCCTCATCTTTGCCATCAGCTTCGATTCTAATTTCCAGCAATACCCTTTTTGCTCCGCGTTTTATTTCCTTGATGGTGCCGCTTACCTGTGATGTAAATACAATGTTATCGCGGTATTTGTCAATAAAGATTGGTGTTCCTGCCTTAACAGTATCACCCTCTTTGACTAAAATTTTAGGAAATACACCGATGAAATCTGTGGGCTTGATGGCAAATTGATCCGTTACAAGATCTTTGATTGTTTTCTCAGCTTCGCCTATCAGCTTGATATCGAGGCCTTTCTTAATTTTTGTGACGGTTGACATATCTACCTTCATTCATATTTAAATAATTCACAAAGGAACGATTTAAATTCTTTTTGTGAAAGTAGAATTAGCGAAAAATTATGTTTGATTATAGTATCTTTATCAATGCTTTTTTTGATCTACATCAACAAATGAGAAAATTTTGATGAAAACAACTGTTTTAACTGTTAATATCCAAACAATACCAAGAACCTAATCAAATAAAAGAATTTCGTAAACTTCCCTTATTTTGCATTCGAAAAGCCTTACTTTTGTTAGGACGATGCTGTTTTTTTTGGATCAATCTTATAGCTATGAATAAAAGTTCGATCAGTTTTTTTGTTTTTTTGTTTACCTGTCTGGCCTGGCTGTATTTGCCAAGCAGTCTCTTCTCTCAACTACCGGAAAACCTGGTTTTCAGGGATGCGGTTTATAAAGATGTTGTACACACAGTGCTGTTGCATCCGGCAGATGATCAATTGGAAGAACCCATGATGCATCTGAATGATCAGGTGAACAAATTAAAGCTTTCATTTGATATGTTGGGAGACTATGCTTTTACTTTTCAATATACCTTTATTCATTGCACGCACGATTGGAAGCCTTTGCCCTTGCAGAAGATTGAGTATATTCAGGGATTTGAGGAGGAAAGAATCGACCTGTATCGTTTCTCACTTAACACAATCACACCTTATGTGCATTATGACGCACTTTTACCTTCTTCTCAAATGCATCTTACAAAGTCGGGGAATTATTTGCTTGTTGTATATGAAAACGAACTAACGGCTGATCAATTGATACTTTCCAGACGATTGATGGTTGTTGATCCGCAAATTGGTATTTCAGCCAAAATACCCCAGTATGCACGCAAACTGTCGGAGGCCGGCCGGAAACAGCAGGTTGACGTTGTAGTGGGAGCAAAAAACTTCTTTTTTGACAGCCCTAAATCAACTGTTAACTTACTGATAAAGCAAAACTTCAGGTGGGATAATGCAGTTGAAGGCCTAAAACCCAACTATGTTTATCCGGATGTATTGACTTTTGAATACGAAGAGGAGACGCTGTTTGAAGGAGGAAATCAATTTAGGTATTTCGACATGAAAAGTTATCGTTATCAATCGGATAAGATTGAAAGAATCTTTGAGGAACCGGATTATTTTACTGTCAGACTGTGGCCTGATAAGCGACGGGTTTTTGATGATTATATAAGTGAGCAGGATATCAATGGCCGAAAATTTATAAAAGCCAGAGAAGATCAGGATACCGATATCGAAGGTGATTACGCCTGGGTAGAGTTTTTTCTTCAAGCTGACGCACCCTTCACCCATGAGGATGTGTATATTATAGGAGCTCTCAACGACTGGAATCTGGACGAGAATAACAAGATGACCTATAATTTTAAGCGCAAAGGGTATCAGGCAGTACTTTTTCTCAAGCAAGGCTACTATAATTATTTGTATGGGGTGGTGGAACGCGGCGAACGAAAAGCTTTTGTAGAACCAATCGAAGGAAGCCATTGGGATACGAATAATCAGTACATCATTTATTTGTATTATTCCAAGCCCGGAACAGGTTACGACCAGTTAATTGGAACGGCGGTGATTCCATCGCATCCATAGTGTTTACACAAAAGCTATTTTTTAGTAATTCCAAAAAGCAGCCAGGATTAATTAACTTCGCGTTTCAAAAACGATCAGTGTTTTTATGATTCCCGAATCCAGAATTACCTTATTTGCTGATGTCATCCTTCCGCTGGCAGTGCCTGGAACTTTTACCTATCGTGTTCCTGCTGCACTCAATGATCAGGTTACTGTCGGGAAACGTGCCATTGTACAATTTGGGAAGAAGAAAGTTTTGGCTGCAATAATTGGTCGGGTGCATGAGGAAATTCCAAAAGGCTTCAGCCCGAAATATTTACTCGATCTGCTCGACGAGTCGCCGGTGGTTGTTGATAAACAACTGAAATTTTGGTATTGGATGAAGGAATATTACCTCTGTAACCTGGGCGAGCTTATGCAGGCTGCCATGCCATCTGCACTTAAATTGAGCAGTGAGACGATGTTACAGCTTTCTGATCATTACGAAACCGACAAACATCAGCTCAACGAAAATGAGTTTTTGATCATTGAAGCCCTCGAGCTGCAGCAAAAGATTACACTTTCAGAAGTAAGCAAAATCCTTGGTATTCAAAAGGTAATGCCAATAATCAGAAACCTGATTGATCGTGGTTTGATTGTGACGGAGGAAGAATTGAAAGAGAAGTTTCATCAAAAGAAAGAAGCTGTTGTAATACTAACTCCAACTTTTCGAGAGGAAAATGCCTTACAGGATCTGATGAATCAACTCGAAAAAAGAGCCTACAAGCAATTGGAACTGTTGCTTTCTTACTTAAGTATCGCCCCGATCGACAGTGAAAATAAAGAAGTTTCAGTATCATTTCTGCTTAAAAAGGCTGATGCTTCTCATCCCCAATTGAAAGCACTTACGGAGAAAGGAGTATTTGAACTCAGTAAGAAAATTGTAAGCCGTATAGATAACTTTAGCTCCGATCAGCATCCGGATGATATTGAACTTACCGAATCTCAGTCGATTGCAATTGGTCAAATTAAAACAGAGTTTTCGCAAAAAGATGTTGTTTTGCTTCACGGGGTTACTTCAAGTGGCAAAACAGAATTGTATATCAAATTGATAAATGAAAATCTGAAGCAAGGTAAGCAGGTTTTGTTTTTATTGCCGGAGATCGCATTGACAACCCAGATCATTTTACGCCTGAAACGGTATTTTGGTGAAAATCTGGGAGTGTATCATTCGCGGTATAATCCGAACGAGAGAGCAGAGATTTGGCAAAAAGTTCTGCAATATGACCCCACTGATCCTGACAGTCAGCATCAACTTATTATAGGTCCCCGATCGGCTTTGTTTCTTCCATTTCAGAATCTGGGCTTAATCATTGTTGACGAGGAACATGATCAATCGTACAAACAGCACGATCCTGCGCCCAGGTATCAGGCCCGCGATGCAGCATTGGTATTGGCCAGAATTCATGGAGCGAAAGTATTGCTTGGCTCCGCCACGCCTTCGTTTGAGTCGTATTTCAATGCTAAAATTGGCAAGTATGGCTTGGTAGTTTTAAAGGAGAGATATAGTGGAATTGCACTTCCGGAAATTGAGATCGTAAACCTTCGTGAAGAGAAAAAACGTAAGACCATGCAATCGCATTTCAGCAGACCGCTTATGGAGGAAATGCAGACTGCCATCGAAAATAAAGAGCAGGTGATACTTTTCCAGAACAGAAGAGGATTTGCACTGCGGCTTGAGTGCGAGGCATGTAATTGGGTTCCTGAATGCCGGCATTGCGATGTAAGTCTGATTTATCATAAAAATCAACGGCTGCTTCGCTGTCATTATTGCGGTTATGCCATGGAGGTTCCGGCCGAATGTCCCAATTGCCAAAGTACAGCCTTGAAGATGCATGGTTTCGGAACGGAGAAGGTACAGGAAGAATTACAGCTTTTGCTTCCGGATGCGCGGATTAGCAGACTCGACCTGGATACCACAAGAAGCAAATTTGGATTTCAGCAAATTATTGAGGCTTTCGGAAAGCATGAAACAGACATTTTGACCGGTACACAAATGGTTACCAAAGGCCTTGATTTCGACAGTGTGCGTATCGTAGGGATTTTAAATGCTGATAATATGCTTTCGTATCCTGATTTCAGAGCACATGAAAGAAGTTTTCAGCTCATGGCACAGGTGGCAGGCCGCGCCGGTCGAAAGGGAAGGAGAGGCAAAGTGCTGATACAAACGCACCAACCGCATCATCCGCTTCTTCAGGATGTTGTTCGTAATGATTATGAATCACTATATGAGCGACTTATGGCAATTCGGAAGGAATATCATTATCCTCCTTTTTACAGATTGATTTTAATACGATTGAAACACAGGGATCAATACAATCTCAATATGGCTGCCAATGATCTGGCCTTTTTACTTCGTAAGGATTTTGCAGATCAGGTACTTGGACCAGAGTTTCCGATGGTGTCGAGGATCCGTAATTTATACATCAAGCAAATCTTGATTAAGTTCGACCGAAGGCAGCATTCAGTTGATTTAAAGGCGAAACTGATAAGAAAATTAGCCTCATTTAATACCAATCCCGAGCATAAATCATTGATCATTCAGCTTGATGTTGATCCACAGTGAGAACCTTGTTTGATTGGCCTGTTTTTTCGCCGGATTACCCATTACAGCCGAAAACTTATTTCTTAGGATTTTTTAAGTTTTTTCCAATACTTTTGGCTTCTTTTTTGTTAAGTTAACGCAGTAATTAGAAGGTTTTGAACTCAAAATAAAATTTTCTGACATTTCTTAAGGCAGGTAGTTGCATCTGTACCAGGTGAATTTATAGGTTTATGCCTTATAATAAATGTGTTATAACTCAATCGTGGTGTATGAATTTAATGAACGTAACAGGGAGAATAAAAATTAGCATTTTACTTGTGCTTTTGATTGTATTTTCCGGAGTAGTGAGGGCTGAAGTACCTGCTGAAAAAGATAGTGGTGTAAGAGGAAAAGTTGTTGATCGTCAGACCAATCGCGTGGTTGAATACGCAACAATTATGGTTTATCGTTCAGCAGATTCAAGTTTTGTGGAAGGAGGAATAACAGATGCAAGTGGCAGCTTCCAAATGAAATTGAAACCTGATGAATATTATCTCACAGTACAGTTCCTGGGATATCAAACGGTTGTGGTTGAGGCGTTTGAGGTTGATCGAGCAAAAAGTTTTTACGATCTGGGACGCCTGCTGATTGCACCTGATAACGCGCTGCTTGATGAGGTAGAAGTTGTTGCCGAACGAAGTACGGTTGAAATGACATTGGATAAACGGATTTTCAATATTGGAAAAGACCTGAGTTCAACAGCCGGAAATGCGATTGAAGTGTTGGAAAACATACCTTCCGTAACGGTTGATATCGAAGGAAATGTGAGTTTAAGAGGTGATGAGGGTGTGCGGATTTTGGTTGATGGTAAGGTTTCCGGACTGGCCGGGATCAACAGCCGGGATGCCTTGCGCAGTTTGCAGGCAGACATGATTGAGCGGATTGAGGTCGTAACCAATCCATCGGTACGTTATGATGCCGAAGGCACAGCCGGAATCATCAATATTGTTTTGAAGAAAGATCGCCGGAACGGTTTTCATGGCTCTGTCGATGTTAATGCAGGCCATCCTTTGCAATACGGACTTGGAATTAATACGAACTACCGGTTGAACAAAGTAAATTTCTTTGTGAATTATGCCCTGAATTATCGCGAAAGGCTGGGTTCGGGAAACTATCGTCGGGATTTTTTCAGACCAGATGGGACGCATACCACCTTGCAGGATTCCGAGCGCAAAAGGAAGGGTTTGAGTAATATGATTCGTACGGGAGCTGAATACTTTCTTACACCCAATGATGTGCTTACCTTTAGCCTGATGTATCGTTATTCTGATCAAAAGAACAAATCTACGATAACATACCGCGACTTTGAGCCGGAGAATGTCTTTATACGTTCGAGCGAACGTGTTGATAATGAAACAGAAACGGATCCCAACCTGGAATATGCTTTGAATTATAAAAAGGATTTCGGGAAGGAAGATCACAGTCTCTCGGCCAATATTCGTTATTTTGATAACTCTGAAACCGAAAAATCAAACATCACCGAAACCATTAGTCCGGTTGAAGAAGCCATGAAACAATTGTTTCAGAGGATCGAAAACCGTGAACAGGAATCTAATTTTCAGGCCCAGGTAGATTATGTACATCCCTTCACCAAAATGTCGAAGTTTGAAGTTGGGGCAAAATACGAGCAGCGTAAGATTGACAATGATTACAACGTTGAGGAAATGAACGAACAGGGCGAATATGAGAATCTGCCCGAATATACAAATCGTTTTATCTATGACGAAAAGATACTGGCAGCATACGCACTTTATGGAAATGAAGTTGGGAGGTATTCTTATCAGCTCGGTTTGCGCACAGAATATTCTGATATCGCCACCCTGCTCAAACAAACAGATGAATCAAACCCACAGAGTTATTTTAATCTGTTTCCCAGCGCACACCTTAATTATAAACTGACAGAAGATGATCAGATTCAATTAAGTTATAGTCGGCGAATACGCCGTCCGGGTTATTGGCAGCTTAACCCTTTCAGATCGTTTGCCGATAACAGAAATATAAATACCGGAAATCCTAATTTAAAACCAATCTACACTAACAGCTATGAGCTTGGTTATCTGAGATATTGGGACAAAGCCAGTTTGAATTTTAATACCTATTACCGCTATAGCACCGATGTTTTTCAGCGGATAGAAACCGTTGATACCTCAGGAATTACCTATACTGGTCCGGTCAATTTTGCCAAAAACAACAGCTTTGGATTAGAGCTGATAGGTAATGTAAGCCTTTATAAGTGGTGGAACATCAACGGAAGTTTGAATTTCTACCGTTCCATAACAGAGGGCGAAGCTAATGAGATACAGTACAATACCGATTATATCACCCTCACTGGAAGGGTAATGAATAAGTTTACCATACAGCGTGGTTTTGATGCCCAATTGTCGCTCAATTTTCGCGGGCCAATGGATATGCCGCAGGGAACCCGCCAGGCTGCCTGGTCGGCTGATCTGGGCGCAAGCAAGGATGTGTTCAAAGGGAAAGGAACCCTGACGCTTAGTGTTCGGGATATTTTTGGAACACGCCGTTGGGCATTCGAAACCCTGACAGATGATTTTTATACCAAAAGCGAATTCAGGTGGAGCACCACAACCATCACCCTAAACTTTAATTATCGAATTAATCAGCAAAAGAAAAAAGTTCAACCCGAAAAGGGAGGAGATGGTCAGATGGAAGAAGGGATGGAGTTTTAACCTGACTGGCTGAGATTTGGAATGTGAAAGTCTGTGTAATATAAGTTATTCTTTTACAATTACATACACGACTTCATTATCGCGTTTCATCAGGTATTTTTCGCGGGCATATTTTTCCAGTAGTACGGTATCTCTTTCCAGGGCTTCAATAATGTTGGTCTGGTTTTCAATTTCGCTAAGGTAATATTGCTTTTGGGCTTCCAGATTGGATAGGTTTTTTTGTAATTTGTATTGATTTGAAACACGGTTTTGATCAAAAAATATCATCCATACCACAAAAAAAACAAGGGTGTAAAAATACTTATTGCGAAGTAAATGCTTCATGACTGACCGGGTTTTGAAACCAAATTTTTACAAAGGTAAAGCTTGTTTAGCTCGTTTTGAAGCGTCTCAAAATAAATATCATCAATGTTTTGTTAATAAAGTCTAGTGCAAATCAATGCCTTTTACCATCAACAACATATGCTTTAATCCGGCCAAAATTTCATGCAGATATTCATTGATGGCCTTAACGCTCCCCGGTAGAACAAACACCAGACTTTCATTCATTTTCCCCGCAATACTTCTGCTGAGCAGTGCCTGCGGTTTTTCATTTCCATATTTTAGCCTGATATGTTCCATCAAACCAGGGATTTCCATGTCAAGGTGTTTTTTAACTACTTCGGGAGTAAAATCACGCGGACCGATTCCTGTTCCACCGGTGGTGAAAACCATGTCAAAATTTTTATCAATAGCCTGTTTGAGTAAGTGGTCCAGCTGTGATGGGCTGTCTGGGATTAATATTGGAGTTAATTCATAATCCCAGTTATTCATTCCAAAAAAAGCTTGTAGTTTTTCGGCGATAGCTGGTCCGCTTTTGTCTTCATATTCACCTTCACTTGCCCTGTCCGAAAGGGTGATAATCATAACCTTAAAGATTTTCGGAATATAAAGTCCTTTGTCGCCGGCACGTAATACCCCTTCTTTTATCACGCGGGCAAAAATTCCTTCTTTTGGCATCACACAATTGCCAACTTCCTTAAAGATTGCACAACTGCTGCCATGACATTTTTTACCGATTTGTGTTACTTCAAGCTCAACATCACCAATCTGAAAACGATCAAATGGCGCTGTTTCGTGGAGTAATAATCCTTCAGTGGTTATATTTTCGGCAAACTCACCATAAGCCAAAGGTCTTCCAGCTTCCAATTCAAATTTTTTGAAGCTTTCTGTTCCCAGTAAGCTCACCATACGATGCCAGCTACCAGCGTGTGCATCGCCTGATATGCCTTTAAAAGTGAGCTTGATCTCTTGAACAGCTTTTTTGATAGTTCCTTTTTGTGTTGATGTGTTTACAGAAACAATTTTGAAGGACTTATTTTTTTCTTTCATTTAGGTGTATGAAATATACGCACAAAAGTACTAAATTTAACCTTTAATTCAGGATTTTGACCTGGGTTTAATCCTTTTATTAACCAAAAATTACTACTATGGAAAATAGTCAACAAGATGAAATGATTATCCGCGAAACCGTTCAGCCATTGCAAAACGCAGCAGGCTGGATGAAATTTCTGGGTATTGTATTAATTGTAAATGGCGTATTGGTTGCCTTGAGCATTGTAGGTTTGCTTATTGCCTGGTTGCCGATCTGGTTGGGGGTTCTTCTTCTGAAGTCGTCAAAAAATGCAAGATCGGCTTATTTGAGTGGTAACAAATACGATCTGATTGCTTCTTTGCGTAATGTTGGAAGCTATTTCACTATTTATGGTGTTCTCGCTTTGATCGGACTTATTTTTGGTGTTGTTTTAATGGTTGTTATGCTGGCAACCGGAATATTTTTCGATCAGTTCGACACGATCATGGATCAATTCGAGTACATGTAATTTCTAAAGAAGATATCGCAGGATTGGCATCGAAATTGGCATCCGGTTTAACATACTTTTGGTGATCGACAAAAAAAAGCCGCCTTTGAGTAAAGACGACTTTTGACTTGCGTAATAAAAAGGGTTATTAATTACGAATGATTTTTTCTGTAAATAGCTTACCGGTAATTGTTTTAATCTGAACCAGATAAAACCCTTGTTTTAACAGACTAAGATCGACCACATTGGTTTCGGTGCTGATTATGAGTTTTCCTGATAAATCATATACAGAAACAGTATTGATTTTTTCATCACTTCTCACAGTTAGGTAATCCATAACCGGATTTGGATATAGGTTCAAAGCCTTTTGAGATGGCGAATCCGGGTCTGTAATGCCAACGGAAGTCAGATCAATATTCACTTTGAGCAAACCAAGATCCGTAGTGTTGATATAAGCCATTGCAATTTCTTCCTGAAACTCAAAATAGGTATGAAAGGCATTAACACTGTATAAATCCTTATTGGATATAGTTTCCCAGGTATCGCCATGATCTGTAGTATAATAAATTGCGAAATTCGACATATCCGTTGTACGAACAGAAGCCATTAGATGACCATCAACATGATTTGAGTGTTGCACATGATGTACTAAGGAGTTAAATATTTGATTCCAGTTGTTGCCGCCATCTATTGACTTGAAAATACCGGCATCCGTTCCAATCGTAAGTTGTTCAGGATTTAGCGGGTTTTGCTCAAAACTCAGAATCATGGAAACTCCACTTAAGCCCGCACTTGTACTTTCCCAACTGTTGGCTCCATCGTAGGTTTGATAAATATTGGTACCTGAAGCAATGATGAGATGATCGGAATTGGATTGATCCACAGCAATTCCGGTTATCATACTTTGTTCGGGAATATTTAAAGAATAAGTTTGAACATTATCCGGATCTTCATAATTGATTTGGTACAGCTCGATATTTGAACCAAAACTTGAGAATGAAGCCCAAACGATATGATCGAAATAAGGGGATGAAGCCAGATAATCAAGGCTGTTGCTAAAGATATTCAACAATTGATGTTTGGTCTCACCAAAATCGGTGCTTACGTAAAGGTCAGAACCCATGAAACCCGATTCGAAGGTAAATATTTTACCCTCATGAAATTTATCAATCTTAAAAGTCATCTCATTGATAGTTATCATGTTAATTGGTAAAATATTATAGAAATTTTCAATACCTGAATTCAAATCTTTATGCACATATCCATATTGTACTCCATAAAAGAGGTGTTTGTTGGATTCGTCGGTATAAAGTTCAACCGGACCAGTTGCTGAATAGAATGGTGTTTTAATCCTGACGAACGAAGCCCCTTTATCGCTAGAATAGAGTGGATAATAATTTCCGCTTACATAAACTTCATTTTCATTAAATGGATTATAGGAAGCTTTGAGGCCATAGTAATAATCTTCATAATTATCAGACGCATTTTCATAAACATAAACCTGCCAGGTTTCGCCACCATCATCCGAAATCACAACTTCGTTGTCTTCCAACACAATAATATCTGAGGTATTGTTGGGGTTAAACGCAATATAGGTAATATTATCCATCAGATAATCAGTCCATTCAATGGGAATAATTTCCCAGCTTTCGCCTGCATCAGATGAACGGTATAAATTTTCGGGAATTGTTCCAAAACTAACTCCAGTTCCCAACAGGATTTCATCCGGATTATCTGGATTAAAACTTATCGGATCGAAAATGATTCCCGGGATTTTGTCAATCCAGTTTTGACCACCATCGGATGAAATCCATAACCCGCCATCCGTTTCGGTATCACCGTTCCCTAAAGTAATGTAGAGTTTCTGCTGATCGTTGGGATGAATCGCTACCTGATTTGGAAAAATGTTCAGGTTCTCAGCTGTAAAATATACCTCCTGCCAGTCGTTGCCCCCATTGTTTGTGTAATGCACTTTTGAATAGTTTGCCAGTCCAATCTTATATCCTTGTATAATAAGAGCAACATCAGTGTTTTGTTCCCAAAGGGAATAGCCCGAAATCCACTCACTGTCGGCTGATTGATCTGGCAAATGAAACTCTTTGGTAATCGTGTGCGATTCCAGATCGAAGATAAAGAGTCCATAAGGAGCCCAGGAAGCCATTCGTGTATAATAACTCAAGGCGTTTTCGCTTTCGATATACCTTAATCCACTTATTGTAACTGCATCCTGATGAGAGTGTATTATACTCCAGTTTTGTCCATTATCATCTGATTGTATGATATGGTTGCTTAGAGTGATTGCATACAATCTGTTTTCGATGTTGGCATCATAAGTAACATCAAAAATTCTTCCGAACTCATCCGAACCAATGACTTCTATCTGAGCAGTGACAACATTCAGGAAGCCTAACAAAATCAGTAATAAAATTGTAGTTTTTCTCATTTCAATATTTTTTAAATTATGCTTAGCAAAGATTTTCCAAATATTGATAAGATCAAGAATATCAGATGGAAATAGTTAGACGCTGCATTGGAAAAAGTGTGACATCTATGCTAAATGCTTATAAGATAATCATATAGATCAATAGTGTCAGTTAAGTCCATTTTCTTGATAATGCGTTCTTTTCGCTTTCTGCATGCTTCGAGTGTGATGTTGAAGAGGGTTGAGATTTCCTTGGTGGAAAGATTCATATAAATATAGGATAAAAATCTGATATCGTTTTGATTAAGTGTTGGATGTTTGTCTTTTAATGTTTTTAGAAAGTTTTGATTTACCTCTTCAAAATGTGTCAGAAAATCAGTCCAGTCCGAATCTTTTTTAAGTTGATGTTTAAGTTTTGTAATTGTTTTTTTCATTTCCTGATTGGCAGAAATCTCATTTTCGGCCAGCAACACCTGAATAATTTCTTCGATAAGTTCGTTGTGCGATGACAATAGCAGGGCTTTTGTAGCCAGTTGTCTGTTTTTCGACTCAATTTCAGTTTTCAGTTTTTCCTGTTCAAGCAAGTTCAAAGCTTCTTTTTCTTTTAACTTTTGTTCGAGCAACATTTTGTCATTTTTCTCATTCTCAAGTTCAAGTTTGATAATTTTCTGATTGTTTTCGGCAATGATTTTTTTCTGTTTTTGTTTAATGTTGTTAATCCGCATTGCCCATACAACTATGAATATGGTAACAATTGCCACAAAAAGAATGAGATAAAACATTTTGCGTTCGGCCTCTAGTTTTTGTTGGCTTTTGAATAATTCTTTCTGATAATTTTGAAGTTCAAATTTTATGCGGCTGTTTTCAAATAGTTTTCCGTTTTTAATTTGATTCAGCGAATCTTTGGCCAGTATCACAGAATCTTTGTATTGAAACGCCCTGTTGTTTTCATCAATTTTCAGGTATAGTTCGGCAAGGCGGTTGTAGGCTTCAATTTGATTTTCGATACTTGATTCAGGATCAAATCGGGTTTGTTCTGCATAATAAATGGCATTTTCAATGTTGTTCTGATCCTCAAAAACAGACGACAACAGCATATAAGCCATCAACCTGTTCTCACTCATTTCGGGTGTATTCATTGCCGGAAGAATTCTGTCAACGATAGATTTTGCCTGTTGAAATTCTTTCTTTAAAATGTGATTTTGTGCTTTAGCAAGATATACCTGATTGATTATCAATGACGAATCTTCCAGATGATCAAACGAAATCGTAATATACTCATCAGATTTTTTTAGTTCATTCTTCTCATTCGCCAGAATTGCAAGGTTAACGGCATAAATCCCGATTTTTAATGAGTCATTTTTCTTTAGGGCAATATCGAGAGCCCTTCTGAAAAATTCCTCAGCTTTGGTAACCTGCTTTTCTTTTGAATACAAAATCGCAATGTTATTCAGCACGATCATTTCAAAGTTGTCGTCCAGATTTTTGATCGCTAATTTATAGGCTTCCAAATAGTTATCCAATGCTTCACCATAGTCTAACATCATATAATAATTAGCACCAATATTATTATAAGACAGAAAAACTTGTTTGTGCCAGTTATTATCCAGGGCAAGGGTTTTGGCATGAATAAGAGTTTCGAGAGATTTGGAATGGTTTTTATTATTCATTTCCTTAACTCCCTCAACGATTAGTTGATCACAATATTCAATATTCTGAGCACATAATATAACCGGTGAGAATAGCAGAAGGAGCAGGATAATATTTTTGAGAAGAGTTTCCATTTGTTTCTTTGGAAATAAAAGTACAGTTTTTCGAGTTTCAAAATTAGTTAGGAATTGTCTTTTCCTGTTTTTGTTTCACAAAAGAGGTTGAATTTGATAAAATAGCTAAGAATGTTCTTTGACCGGAACAGAAGTTATTGTGGGTTCCTGCGCAGGAAATGCTTAATTTTTACTAAAGTGGTTGTAAGACATCTGAGGTTGGTAAGAAGTTAAGTCAGATAAGAATCGTTAACCGTATAGCCTTTATGATCAGATAAATGTCTTCTCAGTCTTTGGTTCAACTCTAAAGAGGTAGAACCTACATAGTATTTGTCGAGACTTTTCGAAAACAAAATGTACAAACTAGCCATAGGTCAAAAAAAAAGACCGCTGAAACAGCAGTCTTATAAATTTTGTGGGGGCTACTGTCCCGCTGAGCGGGAGAACCAGTGACCCTCCCGATTGCAAATCGGGATGCGCTGAACCAGCCGGGCTACGCTTTGATAAGTTTTTCGATTAACGTTCTGCTCTTCCATTTTTTTATCTGCAATTCTCTTTTTCTGGCCTCTGAAACATCTTCAAAAGTTTCCGAATAAACAATAACCCAATCTTTCGCTTTAGCAGTAAACCCTTTATGATCAGATAAATGTCTTCTCAGTCTTTGGTTCAACTCTAAAGAGGTAGAACCTACATAGTATTTGTCGAGACTTTTCGAAAACAAAATGTACAAACTAGCCATAGGTCAAAAAAAAAGAC
>JAQVLA010000034.1 GCA_028704385.1 Bacteroidales bacterium
ATTTAACACCAAAAAGCCAACTTATTAACAGCTTGTTTAATAACTTTTCACTGATTTTTAATGATTTAGTAATGCAAAATATTCCTGATTTTCTTTTCTTTGTGTTTCCTAACCCGGATTTTTTTTAGCCAACATAAATAATTTAAGAAAACCGAAATCTTATGAAAAAAATTACTTTACTAAAAACATTAGCAATCACGCTTTTCCTGCTGATGGGAGTGGGGAATGCGTGGGGGCAGGGCAGTGAGTCCTTTTCTAATTTACCTACTTCAAATTCTAGCAGTTACCAGAGTAGAGAATGGACTGGCGATGATGATGTAACCTGGACAGCAAATGGCGCACGTACTGATCAAACCATAACTGGAAATGCAATTTGTTGGGGTAACAGCGGAACTAGAAATGTTATATCTCCTACATATAGTGGAGGAATTGGGGTATTGAGTTTTAATTATGTAAGGGCTTTTACTGGAACTAATAATAGGTCACTTGAGGTTTATGTAAACAGTACGAAGATTGGAGAAACTATAACTGTTAGTCCAACTTCTGATGTTGTTATAACATTCACCGAAATAATTAATGAATCTGGGGATATAGTTCTTGAAATCAGGTCAACTGGAGCAGCCCAAGTGAAGGTTGATGATATTACTTGGACATCTTACTCAGGTTCTCCAGACCCAGAACCCACCAATCACCCAACAGATTTTACTGCCACAGCAAACAGCACTTCACAAATTACATTAGAATGGTCAGACAATGATGGAGAACAAGTTGCATCAGGGTTTTTGATTGTGGGTAAAACAGGAGCTGGTAGTTTTTTTGAACCTGCTGATGGAAATGATCCGGCTGATGATACTGATTGGACTGATGGTGATTTTAATGTTAAAGTACCTCATGGTACTCAAACCTATGAGGTTATTGATTTAGAAGCAAATACACAGTATGATTTCAAGATCTATGCGTACACTAATTCAGGCTCCGATATTGATTTTAAAAAAGATGGTACTATTCCTAGTGATAATGCCACAACATACGAGCAGTTAGGAATTCCAACGGCAACAGCTGCCACATCAATTACAAATGAAAGTTTCACAGCCAACTGGAACACCACCAGCGGAGCCACCAACTATCGCCTGGATGTTTCAGCTTATGAAGATTTTGCGGAAGCAGGTGGTGACGCTACGGATTTGTTTATTACTGAATATGTTGATGGTGCATCTGGTAACAATAAAGCAATTGAGATTTATAATGGTACTGGAACAAGTGTTGATTTGTCAGATTACAAAATATGGCTGATTAGCAATGGAGGATCATGGCCTGAGTCAGAAATTGAACTCTCCGGCTCATTATCAAATGATGATGTATTTTTGGTAATACATTCTAGCGCTGATTTCTCTAATTTGACAAATGTAGATGATTTACAAAATGGTAGTTTATCATTTAATGGTAATGATGCGGTAGGATTGGCTAAAGATATTTCTGGAGTCTGGACATTAATTGATGCAATAGGAACAGATGGAGCAGATCCAGGAAGTGGTTGGGAAGTAGCTGGTATAGCAAATGCAACAGCAGATCGGGTATTAACAAGAAAGAGTTCGATTTCATCCCCCAATACAGATTGGGATGCGTCTAGAGGAACGAACGCTGATGATTCGGAATGGATCGTACAATCAGGAGGTACAAATGATGATGCTTCTGGATTCGGCTCACACACCTTTTCAGGTGGCTCCTCCCCATCATTTCTGACAGACTACGAAAATTTAGAAGTAAACGGAACCTCCCAATCTGTATCAGGGCTTGATCCAAATACAACTTACTATTATCGGGTCCGTGCTACGAATGGCAGTGAAACCAGTGAAAACTCAAACACAATTGAGGTTACTACAAATAAGGATGCCGAAACTGTTTCGGGTGAGGTATTATTCAGTGAACTTGTAAATGTTGGCGAAGGCACAGTAGTTACAGTTTCTTCAGGCAACTTAACTATTGATGCTGAAGCTTCAATCGAAGATCTGGTTGTGGAAGCTGGTGCCACGATAGATGTTAATCCTGAGATTGGCCTTCTTATCAACGGAGATTTGCATTTAAAATCCCCATCCGGCAATGGTGCTGCCGCATCGTTCATTGACAAAGGAACTACACTTGTTGGAGGCAATTACATTATCGAAAGGCATCTGGATGCATACACCTCGGCAGAAGATGGCTGGCATTTACTAGCTTTTCCTTTTGAAGAAGACATGGCAATAGCTGGTTCAGATTTTGCACCTGTTGAGGGTGACGACGACCTTTATGGCTGGGACGAACCTGCCTTTACCTGGCTTAATTATTTTCAGGACAATCCGGTCAACTTCCAAGCGGGTAAAGGTTATCTGGTAGCATACAAAACTTCTGCATCAATGCGCGATTTCACGGCTGATGGAAATACTTACCCACATATTTCCGATGATTTGGTTTTGATTGATAATGCCAGCAGAACTAACGATGGCGGATGGCACCTGGTAGGAAACTCATTCCTGAGTGCGGTAACCTGGGATACTGACAACTTGGATTGGCTAGCTGACAATATTGAACCCAGCGCACAGGTGTTGGATGTTAACCAAAGTGGTAATTACCTGGCCATTGATAAGGGTGAAACAATCCAGGCCTTGCAAGGTTTCTTTGTAAGAGTAACCGCGGATGGTGATAATTCACTTTTTCTTCCTGAAAATGCACGAACACACAGCTCCGGAACTTTTGCAAAAGCTTCTGTGCAAAATGCATTGGAAATGAAAGTAACCAATGACGTTAATGGTTATTTCGACAAAACAAAAATCAAGATTCAGGAAGGTGCCAGTCAGGCTTATGATGCGAAATTCGATGGCTCAAAACTAAAGGGATTCACATCTGCTCCCCAGCTTTATACAGTTACCTCGGATGCGAAGGAGCTTGCTGTCAATGCGATCTCAAACAACGATAATGAAGTGCAGATACCTCTTCATTTTGAAGCTCGATTTGATGCTTCCTATACCATCAAGGTTGAAGACAATACTTTACCTGAAGGAGTTGCAGTCTATATGACAGATTTAGTATTGAATAAGGAGATCAATTTGAATGACAGCCCCACCTACACCTTCACCGCCTCCGAAGGCGACAACCCCAACCGCTTCTTGCTTCACTTTGGTGCGGTAGGATTGGATGAAAATGCCAACCAAAGCAGCCTCAGGGCTTATACGCATCACAATACGCTTTATGTGCAAAACAGCCTCCGGGATGCAGCAATCCGTGTGATCGACATTCAAGGTCGTCTGCTGCTTGAGCAGAAGCTCAACGGAACCGGCCTGCATAAGCTGCCACTCGATTTCCCGGCCGGGGTGTATATGGTGCAGTTGCTGAACAGCAAGGAACATAAGAGTGTAAAAGTAATCGTTGAATAAGAAAAATATTTATTGACATGAAAAAGATAATCGTACAAGTCGTTTTAGTGATCGGTTTAAGTTTAAGCAGCATGGCCTTGCTGGCTCAGGGCGCACCTCCGCCACCTCCGGGCGGACATGGTAGCAGCCAAAATGAACCTGCAAATAGCGGCGGCGGCGCACCCATTGGTGGTGGATTGGGCATCTTAATGGCTTTGGGTGCTGCCTATGGCGGACGAAAAATCTACAAAGCCTGGCAGCAAAACAAACTGGAAGAGTAGTTCCGGTTTGGCTCGCAACAAGTAAAAAAACTCTCGTAAGCACAGGCTTGCGGGAGTTTTTTTTATTAAGGTCATCGAACAACTCAGTTCAGGATTAAAAGTTGTTTTTATACCTTGTTTAGCTATGTTTTTTGGTGAAATCCGCTTATCCTTTTTTCAGTGAGGATCCAAATTAAATTCACTATCCATCAGAATTGTTCGCTGATCTCCTGAACTTAAAAATCCGGATTACCAGTTTTTGCTTATCTGCTTGCGAACAGCTTTCAGTCTTTTCATTTTTCATTCCTGCCTGTCTACCTCCAGGTAAACCTGCAGGCTGCAGCTAGGCAGGTTTCATTTTTCATTTTTCATTACCTTCTGGTTAATTATTTGCTTATCAGTCACTAATTCAATAATATACAGTCCTGCCGGCAAGAAGTCAAGTCTAAGGCTTAAGCTACTGAATGCCTTTTCTGCATGATAATCCCGTGCAAACAGCATTTGACCTCCGATATTCCTTATTTTTAATGACTTTAACCGACCTGCTGATTCCTGTAAGGCAATGTTAAGCTGCTGCGTGAATGGATTAGGGAAAAGACTTACACCTGCAGTTTTGGATTTATTCTCGTGCTGTAATCCCATGACAATCTCCATATTTTGAAAATAGTTGAAGGTGCCATCATAATTACCTAATGCCAGATCGGCATCACCATCGCCATCCAGGTCACCAAAGCCCGGACTGGTATTTTGTCCGCCGCTAACGCCAGCCATTACAAAGTTATTTGGAACCCAATTACCATCCTGATTTTCAAAATATTTAACGTTTCCTGATATATTACCTACTGCCATATCCAAATCACCATCAAAATCCAGATCAGCAAAAGCAGGAACGGCATTGGAACCCACATCGATGCCTCCGAAATAATTGGCGATTTCAACCCAAACTGCCTGCTGAATATCGCCTTGATTTTCAATATAGAAAACTTGTCCTGATTCGTTTCCGACAACCAAATCAAGGTCTTCGTCATTGTCCAGATCAACCAGACAAGGTGATGACCAGCCTCCATAAGACATTCCGGTGAATGTGCTTTCGATGTAATTAAATCCAAATCCGGTATTCTGGTGATAAAACAGATTGCCACTCAAATCACCTACCACAGCATCCAAACGGCCATCGCCGTTCAGATCACCAACTGCAACATCACTGTAAATGCTATGTTTGAGAGAAGTGAAACTTTCACTTTTCTCTGACCAGCTAGGCCCGTAAATGGTGCCGGTATTCTCAAAATATTTGATGTCGCCCATTTGTGATCCGGTAAACATATCCAGGTCACCATCGCCATCATAATCAACAAAGAAGGGGTTGCTGGCACCTCCGATGTCTATGCCGCCTCCAAAAAAACTTTCGTTCAACTGCCATTCAGCTACTTCCGGCGTTCCGACATTTTCATAATAGACCAGCGGACCAGAAGCTGTTCCAAAAATCAGATCCAGCGTTCCATTACCATTGAGGTCAATCAAATCCGGTGAATTCCAATAGGTTTCGTTTCCCATACCCTCAAAAGCGTTTTGAATGTAAGTCCATTCAGCATTGGAAGGAGTACCTGTATTTTCATAATAACGGAATCCGTATCCATCACGTCCGACCAGCAGATCAATGTCGCCATCATTATCCAAATCGGCAAAACAAGGATAGGCATAAAGGCCAACATCTCCAATTTCAATGACATCAGCTTCCGTAAAGCCTGCTTCCTCTGCTGTTCCGGTGTTTTCGTATATCTTTACCATGCCGTCTTCACTCAGCCCAATTACAAGATCCAGATCCCCATCATCATCCACATCGGCCAGATCAGGAACCGGATAATTGATGCCTGCCAGAATAGTAAAAAAACCACTTTGCTTTTCAAATACCGGATTGGTCACATTGCCTGTGTTTTCGAAGTAACTCAAGCCTGAAAATCCGCCTGAAATCATATCCAGGTCGCCATCGTTATCCAGATCGGCAAAAACGGCTACTTCTGCATCGAGATAATTGATTTCGGCAAAATAATCCTCACCGGATGCAAACTGTGGTTCCTCAGCTGTTCCAACATTTTCCATATAAAATGGCTTATCACTTATATTGCCTATCACCATATCCGGATCGCCATCGCCATCGAGATCGGCAAAACGTGGCTGCGAAAAGGACAGGCTTGGTATTCCATTGGGATTAAAAATAGCGTCGTTTTGCACCCACGGCTGGGCAGGGAGTAAGGCAGGGGCTAAGACAAAGGAAATGAAAATCACAAATTGATAAATTTTCGACATAATGAGAAGGATTTGATTACTTAATAAGTTTTTGTTTTCGAGCAGTAAAGTTAGGTAATTTGAGTAAAAGTTTTATACTAAATTATTCAAAGGTTGGTTGTTAATATTTTCCTTACTTTATGTAAGATACACATCTGCGGAAACGATTATTTTCGATGCTTTCCGGTTGATAACAGGGAGTGTCTGCCACGAAAATCCGAAGCAGAAAATATCTTATTAAGAATCAAATGGCCCTATAGATACTGTGGGAGATCACCAAAATAATAGCAGATACTAAGCAAAATCAGGATATTTTTTTACTATTACCTTGATTTTAACTTAAAACCATCATGACCATCACGAACCAAAAGTGTTTATTGGTTTTGGCAAGCCTGTGAATTGCTATTAAAAGCAAGAAAATAAAAAAGAGGCATATCCTTTTGAGAACTGCCTCTTTAATGATTTAAATCGTTTTTGTATTATTTCTTAAGCAATATTGGGATACTGCTAACCTCATTATCTGATACATATCTAAGTAAATAGATACCATCTCGCAATGTGCTCACCGGAATCTGAATGATCTTATTTTCATGGGTGATAATTTCTGATTTCCAGAATTCTTTTCCCAGCAGATCAGTGATACTGACAATTGCTTTTTCGGTGGGTTTGTTGATCTCCAAATTCAGGACATTAGATGCCGGAATCGGGTAAACTTTCAGATGTCCGCTGGCAAATTCATTTAAACCAATGGTACTGAAGAGTTCAATCGTCAGGTTCTCGCACCAGTTGCTTTCACCGCAATAATTAACCGCTTGTGCACTAAGTGTGGCCTCACCCCTGAAATCCGTATTCCACTCGATCGTAACCTGATTCAGGTCAGATAAAACAATCCCGGCTTCTTCCGGTGCTAGTGACCAATTGTAGGTATCAGCATCAGCAACTTCGGCAAAGCTGTAGTCGCTGCTGCTGATTTCGTAAAGATCTATCGTTGTTGGTCCTTCAGGTATTCCCGGGCTTTCCGGAGCATAATCAATTTCAATTGATACACTACCTTCAGCTGTGTTGAGGCAGCCATTTCCATCAGAAACCTGGCTGAGTGTCAAACTCATTGTTTCGGTAGGTGTCAAGCTCATTTCAAATGATTCGGTTTCCACTTCGGTTGGATCAATAAATCCTTCGAACATCACCATCCAGGGAGCCTCGCCGGTTAGAGTAAGTGTCACGATGGCTTCTTCATCTTCACAAATGATTTGGTCTCCACTGATTTGTGCGGTGGGCAGGGTATGAATTTGCAAAATGAGGCTCGTAACGGCAGCTTCACAAATTCCGTTTGCAGTGGCTTCAAGGTTAAGAATTACTGTGCCGTTAGCAATGTCGTTCACGCCGGGAATATAGACCGGAAGTAAAGCCGTTTCGTCTATAAACAAACCATCGCCATTACTTGTCCAAAGCAGATTTTCATAATAAAGTGCCTCACCTGCTGTGAAGATATAATTTTCGCCAGCACAAATAGTTGCTAGTTCGGTAAAATTAATTACTTGGGGAGCCCGATGGATCATCAGGGTCAATTCATCCGTAACAGGTTCATCTTCACCAATGGCAGTAAGTGAAATTATAACACTGCCATTTTCCAGGTCGATCAGGCCGGGGGTGTAGATTGGATTGATAAGATTGACATCATCAAAACTGCCATCGCCGCTTGTTGTCCAGCTAAAGCTTTCATAATGATCAGCAAAACCTTCCAACTGCACCGGAGCATTTTCGCAGGTTTCGGCATCCTGTCCGGCCCAGGCAACAGTTGTAATTTCAGGTGGTAAGGCTACAAAATCAATCCAGGCGCAATCCTGGCCATTAGAAACATAGCTATCCTTTGAATATTCCCAGCGGAATTGGTGAATGCCTTCATCAACATGGAAGCTGGCTCTTGTCCATGGGATTTCACCACTCCATTCTCCAACTTTTAAACCATCAATATAAAACCTGAGTTTGTCGTAATCGGCTTCGGAAGATACTTTATAATAGAACGAAATTGTGTCGGAACCTCCAGCTTCGTAGGCAACAATAATCTGCGAGCTTTGATTGTGGCCGATTGTACCAGACCTGGCTGCATAATTACCTTCGTAAGCATTTTCGTTGCTGAGTATCCATGGCTGATTTCCGCCGAATATCCAGTTAAAACTTTCGAAATCACCACTTTCAAAGTCCTCGACAATCAAACCAATTTTTGATGCAAAAGATTTCCCGGCTGAATAAGGATATGAATCAATCTGCAGCAAATAATTTGCAGCTATACCAACCGGAGCGGCTGGATTTACGTAAACTTCAAAAACAGCTTCCAATGTACTTTGTGATGTAACATATTCAAAGTCAATATTATCTGAAAGTACTTCAATGAAAGGATTCATCATGATCAGTCCAACACTTGTTGCATTAGCATCGCTGTGTCCGACATTTTCGAAGGGGAAATGCATAAAGGCTGTTTCACCCGGATCCAATCGTCCGTTATTATTACCCTGCGCATCGTTTATAGTGTAATTGCCAATGCTGAATTCAGGAGCATAGGAAAAAAGTGAAAAAGTACTTGTCCAGCTTTCATCATTGCTGTTCATTGTGATCTCAAAATTTATTTTGGATTGGTCAGCAATGCTGTCAGCAACAGTAAAGGCAAATGCATCCCCGAGCATCAAGGTTTCACCGGCTGGTATTTCACCAAATGTAACCTCATTTTGTGTGATGGTTACAAAGGGAGAATCAGTTAACAAGGTAGCAGATACTGTAGCAGCGTTTTCATTTCCAACGTTTTTGAGTGCGATGTCTAAATGTATGGTTTCACCAAAGTCAATTATCCCGTTTTCGTTACCTCCATCATCGTGAATAACATTTTCATTAAAGATAACATATGCACCTTCGGGTGGAATGCATTCGATTACTTGGTCATAACGGAAATAGTTCTGTTTGGTAATGGTAATCCTGACCAGACTACCAGGTTCCTGAATGGTTATTGGAATTTGTGTTGTACCCTCAACAGCCTCGGCAGTGCCAATTATTTCATCTCCAACAGTTAGGGCAATCCATGCTCCTTGTTCAACTTTGACCTCAAATATATCAAGACCACTCAGTAAAACAGGCATATGATCAACGGTTAATTCCTGTGGCATTTCAGAATAAACATTCAGGAAGGCATCGCCGTGGTGATGGAATAAATTATATGTAATAGGCTTATGTTCAGGATTATATGGCCAGCTTGATTGTTGCAGAAAGATTTTTCCTGCAGCATTGGCAAAGGCCGGGAAGATAGCCCTGGCAGGGGGGGTACTACCATAATCAGGCATAAACTGCGGCCACATATTGTCGAATGCACCCCACACATACACATCATTTACAAAAGAGTATGATACCTCTGTTGCTGCAACAAGACCAACAGCTCCGTATGGATGTCTGTGAAATTTTTCGGCAAAGGATTCACTGCTGTAATTGAATTTTCCGGTAAGGCAGTTTACACTCCATACAAAAGTCAGATCATCATTGTTAAGCCCATTAATGTTGTTGTTGCCATAATCAGGCTCACCCCATCCACCTTCATAACCATGGTCGCGATGCTGAATCATGAAGGCCCCATTGTTGATGTCGTTGTTAATTCTGGTAGCATTGCCTCCCCAGTCGGTTAAGTGACTCGTATTGCCCGGTATATAGTTTAATCCTAAAGGACCAAAGTAATTTACAACCTGAGAAGTATTCGTGTTTGTTGACCATGACCCTCCGGGCGAACCCGAATAGATAGCATTTTCGCGTACCGGACTTTTACCAAGAGAATGTTCCCAAAAGCCATTTACGATCTCAGAGCAAAGCTGGAACCATCGTTCTGTTTGCCAGCCCATAGCAGTAATTGGATTGTCATAAAAACCCTGGTTTACAGGAGGATTACGTTCGTATTCCAGGAATTTGTTAATCATTAGTTCCAACTGAGCTGAATTATTAGCCGTGATACGTGCGAATACAATATCCGGAAGCATGTTTCCACTTACGTCGGAGAATGGGTTATCAGTGATATACGGGTTATAACCACCCGGATGATCATACAAAAGGTGTGAAATCAATCCTTGTGTGCCATTTGTGCTGTAATCACCCAGCAACAATACTGCAGAAGGCGGAATATCCCATGTATTGTACGCCTCATTGAAATAACTTTCAAATGCCGATACAGTATTTCCGCCGATATCGTTCACATTGATAATCATTGTAGATATCCCCTGATGTACACGAAATAGCCGAATGCTGTCAGCCCAACTCACAAAATCTTCATTATCAGGAATAATAATAAGGTATTCGGCTCCTGTTTCACGATTTTGGTTTCCTGCTTTAGTATAACTCATCTCTGGTAGCTGATCGTAATTAATGATCATGTCTTTTAAAAGGGGATCCCACCAGCGACTACGCAAACGGCTGTCTCCAAACTGTCCGTTTCCACCATCAAATACTACCTTTAGCTGTATATTGTGATATACAATCAGTTGTTTTTGAACAGGATTATACTGAAAAGGTGTGATACCCAACATTACAACATCCACACCCCGAATTTCTTCAACCTTTGACAACTGAAACGGTTCTGCCGGATACAGTCCGTCTTTGCTGTAAATGTTCATGTCTTTAATGTAGTCGGCAGGGCGGTCGTCTGTGTCGAGTGGTATTGCCGCAGCCGGAAGTAAGTCCACATTTTCTATCACTTCTTTTTGATAATCAATTAGCTCGAGTCGGGCTGTGGCACCTTCAGGAACAGCAATATAGCGGCTACTTCCGGGAAGGTTTGGAGCACCGGCATTATTGGGCAGATAGATTCCGTTAATGTTGATTACCTGTCCTGAAACCTTTTCTGTTTCAAGGGTTTCCAAACTCATTTGGGTGATTGAATGTCTGATTATCGCACTGTTGCTACGTGAATTTTCAAGTGTGAAACCAGTTGTTGAACTATTGTTCTGAAATCGAAACGTAAGTGATTGGGCTTGCATGTTTGCAACAAGCAATAAAAATGATATTACGAATCCAATAATTCGTAATGAATAATCCTTTTTCATTTGCCAAGGTTTTGATTATTAAACATTTGTAACTCACTAAAACGCTTTGTGAGAGTCGCGTAAGCTAATACGAACAAAGATAATTAATTAAGCTTTAATCAGAATTGAAGCAGAATGTTTAGATCAATTTAGAATGATTCTGAATTGAATAGACAAATTGAAATACTATTCATTCCAAAAAGGATAGGATCACTATCCTGGGATAGTCCTAATAAAGTCACCTGCTTTAAAGATTTTCTGTTTCCGTCTTTCAGAGGCCAAAGCCAAAACCAATTCGAAACATTGGATTGGTATAGGGTGTATTTGGTGTTTCGTTAAGGTTGTAGAGAATTGTTAACGTGACAAAAGCACGGCCTGAAAAATATTGTCTGATCCCACCACCAACAAATACGCTGTGAATTGTCAGGCGTTCTCTGTTGGTTATGTCGAAATTGGAATTGTAATACACCCTTTCGTAGCTGAGTAATTCATTTTCCATGTGAGCAAAAATCCCTCTGTAAATCTCGTAAGTGGTGTAAAAACCACCGCCGTAATTGTGTGTCGCAAATTTCAGCCTGTTTTGGTTGTAGCTGTAATAATTGTAGGTGAGTCTTGTGCCAAACTCCCAATCAGGAGTTATCCGGTAACCCACTTGTGGCGAAACCATGATATTGGTGCCGTAATTCGAAAATCCCAGACCAAAATCGCCGCCAAAAACCCATTTCTTTTCAAATTCGGGTTGTTCGGTCATAAACTGAGCACTTATTGAAAATGAATTCAAAAGCAAAAAAATAAAAATGAAGTTTTTGATATTTTGTAAGTTTTTCATCGTGGTCAAAATTATATTATGTCAAAATCATCCTTTCCAGAGCATTCCGAATAACACCCAGGCAACTATCAATGTTACAATAATATTAAAGAGCTGTGCAATCAGAAAGGCATAGAGCGGTTTGCCTTTTCCCATTTTGATCAGGTCGGCAAACCTTGTTTCCAACCCAATGCTTACAAATGCCAGGTTGAACCAAAGCGAGCGATAACTTTTGATCGTTTTGCCTGCTTCCACAGCTGTTTCGCTATCAATAAGGAAAGAAAAAATGACCGATACCAATATAAATCCCAAAACGAATTTCGGGAAACGATCCCATATCACACGCAGCCCGACTTTTTCTGCATCCGGATTTGTTTTTGAACCTCTGACAGTCCAAAAGATGGAAATCAAAAAGGCTGCTATTCCGAGCAAAACATTTTGCGAAAACTTGATGATCGTACTGAATTTAAGTGCAATATCTCCAGCAATGGTGCCGCCGGCTACAACAGCTCCAGTGGTGTCTATCGAACCTCCGAGCCAGGCTCCGGTTACTTCATCCGGAAGCTGCATCCATTTGGCCAGTAGGGGCATAAAGATCATCATCGGGATGGCCACAACCAAAACAAGCGATATTACATAACTCAGCTTTTTGCTGTCGCCTTTGATGGCTCCGGCAGTGGCAATGGCTGCCGAAACGCCGCAAATACTAACGGCACTGGCAAGCATCACACTGAGTTCGTCGTCCACTTTCAACTTACGGGCAATCCAATAGGCAAAATACCAAACCGAAACCACAACAATTACAGCTTGGGCCACTCCATATAAACCGGCTTTCATAATTTCGGAAAAGAGGATGCTTGCACCCAGCAATACCAACCCAATTTTGATGTAAAACTCACTTTGAATACCGGCTTTCAGCCATTCTGGTGTTTTTAACACATTACTGATAAATAAGCCAATCAGCAAAGAAAACAATACGGTTTCCAGTCCCAGGTTTTTCATTGATCCGCTGCTGGCAACAAATTGAGCAATCATCGAAAGCACAAAAACAACCGGAAAAGCTTTAAACAACTCCTTCCCGCGCTTTCCCATCAACCAGGTTCCTGCCAATGCGAAAAAGAAGAAATATAAAAAAGTCATAAGCAACCTCAGCGTATTTCCTGATGTGAAAACTTCAGTGCTTAATGCTGTCCAGTCGTTCCAGCCGGTTTTTGGGCCAAACTGTGGTAAAGCAGCAATAAAGGAGGTGGCCAGTACGGCAAGTATCATAAAACCACCGATGACAACGGACGCCCAATCTTCGTTAAGCCTTAATTTACTGGTCATGTGTTTTGTTATTTTGGTAAAAGGCAAATATAGCAAATGAAGTATTATGTACATCAAATAGGATTCAAAATATGATTAGCTGGTTTTGTGGTTTTTTCCTGTAATTTTGAGGGCTTAAAAATTTTCGCTGATGAAGTTGTCGATTGTTATTGTAAACTACAACGTAGAACATTTTCTGGAGCAATGCCTTTATTCGGTGCGAAAAGCAATGCAAAGGATTGAAGCTGAGGTTTTTGTGGTTGATAATAACTCTGTTGACGGTTCTCTGCGGATGCTGGAAATGAAATTCCCGGAAGTAAAAGTAATCGCCAACAAAGTCAATGTTGGTTTCAGCAAAGCCAACAACCAGGCCATTAGGCAATCCAAAGGGGAATATGTGCTGCTGCTGAATCCGGATACGGTTGTGGAAGACGATACTTTTGATAAGGTGGTGGCCTTTATGGATGCGCATCCGGATGCTGGCGGGCTGGGCGTGAAAATGGTGGACGGAACGGGTAAGTTTTTGCCTGAATCGAAAAGAGGGCTGCCCACTCCGCTCACTGCTTTTTTCAAGATTTTTGGGTTAGCAGCTCTGTTTCCAAGATCGAAACGTTTTTCACGGTATCATCTTGGCTTTTTGGATAAAGACAAAATTCATGAAGTGGATGTGCTGGCAGGTGCTTTCATGCTGATGCGCAGAACGGTGTTGGATAAGGTGGGGCTGCTTGATGAAGCCTTTTTTATGTATGGCGAAGACATTGATCTTTCCTATCGCATCACCCAGGCAGGATATAAAAACTATTATTTCCCCGAAACACGTATCATACATTATAAGGGCGAAAGCACAAAAAAAAGCAGCGTGAACTATGTTTTTGTCTTTTATAATGCCATGATCATTTTTGCGCAAAAGCATTTCAGCCAGAAAAGTGCTTCCACCTTTACTTTTTTAATAAACATAGCCATTTATTTCAGGGCTTTTCTGGCCTTGATGGCAAGGTTTATCAGGCGTTCTTTTTTGCCGGTGACGGATGTCTTGCTTGGTTTTGCAGGTTTGCTGCTGATCAAACAGTTTTGGGGCGATATCACCATTTATCGCGAAGGCGGGGATTATCCACTGGTATTGGTTACTCTAATCTTGCCAGTATATCTGTTGATCTGGGTTGTCTCCATATATTTTAGCGGAGGTTACGACAAACCCTACCGTATCCCCAAAGCGCTGCAGGGAATAGGAATTGGGAGTTTGCTGATTCTGGTTTTATATGCTTTGCTCCCGGAAAATCTAAGGTTTTCGCGGGCTTTGATATTATTGGGAACGGCCTGGCTGGCAATGGCAACCAGTTTTATCAGATTTACTGCGCATTTGCTTAAAATTGATGGATTTTTACTGGGTGGCGAAGTCAAAAAACGCTTTCTGGTAATCGGACATGGAAAGGAAGCGCTGCGTGTGGCCGATTTGCTCAGGTCAACAGCAATAAAACCCGAATTTATTGGCCTGGTAGAAACCAATGCAGTACAAGACCTGCCTGTCAGCTTTATCGGACACATCTATCAGGTGCCGGAAATGATAGCAATTTATCGGATCAACGAAGTGATATTTTGTTCGAAAGACCTGCCGCATCAGACAATTATTGATAAAATGGTGGCCTGGCATGCTGCTGGTGTTGATTATAAAATTGCCCCCGAAGACAGCCTTTCGATCATTGGAAGCAATTCGATAAATACGCGTGGCGATCTATATACGATCGGTATCAATGCAATTGATTCCCTGTCGAACCGGCGCAGCAAACGCTTTTTTGATCTGCTGGCCGCTCTGGCCGGACTGATTTTGTGGCCGCTACTGCTTTGGTTTGTCCATAGACCCTTTAATTATCTGAAAAACAATTTCCTGGTAATTTTTGGGCTAAAAACCTGGGTGAGTTATTGTCAGTCATCTGTTCAGGGACAAAAACTGCCTGCCATACGCAAAGGGGTTTTGTGTCCGGCTTCGGTTTTTAAGCGGACGGTATCAGACGATCAGATGATGAACCAGCTTAATCTGCTTTATGCAAGAGATTACAACGTTTGGAAAGATGTTTCAATTTTTTTCAAAGCATTTAGATGGCTTGGAAATTAGTTTCTAAAGTGAACATTTTTCTGGATTTGTTTTTTGTACCTTTGCCGCCTTAAATAATTAAAAATCATTTCCACACCAAGTCATGCTCAGCAGAAGGCATCTCAGAGTTAAGGTTCTTCAATCGGTTTATGCGTATTATCAGGCTGGTTATAACGATTTGCAGAAGGGCGAAAAGCAATTGTTATTGAGTATAAACAAGCTTTTTGAGTTGTTTATCTGGCAGTGTTCGTTTTTGATCGAGGCAAGCCGTTTTGCCGAAAACAGGATCGAAGAGAACAAAAAGAAACATTTCCCAACCGAGGATGATCTGCATCCCAATTTACGCTTCGTTGAACACAAGATATTAAACACCCTCTCGGATAATATTCAATATCGAAAGTTCGAGAATCTGTATAAGATCAATTGGAGCGAAGAACAGGAAATTGTTAGGAAATTTTGGCAGTTTCTGCGTGAAACACCTGAATATGAAAGGTTCATGCAGGAGAAAGAGCATGGGTTCGACAATGAAAAACGCTTCCTGATCCAGATTATCGAGAAATATTTTGCCCAACTGGATCTGTTACAATCTTTTTACGAAGAAAAGAGCATCTATTTTGTGGATGATTATCACCTGGTGTCCTATTTGCTGATCAAGTTTTTTAAGTCGCTCGAACCTGATTTTAATACACTTACACCCCTGCCAACCATCTTCAAAACGGCTAATGAAGACGACAACGAAGATTTGGAATTTGTGAAACAACTTTTTCGCAAGACCATATTACACAGCGATGAATACGGATCCTTAATCGCTGGCACCACAGCCAATTGGGAACAAGATCGCATCGCCGTAATGGATATGTTGATTTTGAAAATGGCTCTGGCTGAGTTGTTTACATTCAAATCTATTCCTATAAAGGTGACTCTTAATGAGTACATCGACATTTCGAAGTATTTCAGTACGCCCAAAAGCAAAGTCTTTGTAAACGGGGTGTTGGATAAGCTGATCCAGCAATTGAAAGCTGATGGTAAAATCATAAAATCCGGTCGCGGCTTACTGGAAAATTAATTAGTTTATCAGTTTGTTGATTTTTTTGGTTTGAATCATTTGAACCACTTTATCGGATTTATGTTATTTTTACTTGAGATTAATTGACAATCTGATGCAAAAACGGCTGATAAGTTTAGTTTTCTGTTTATTTTCCATAACTCACATTTTTTCTCAGTCAATTATACAAACTGTTGAACAATTGACTGTTACGCCAGTTGTTTGTGAAAAATTTGAAGTACGGGTTGAGGTAACGACAAATCAGGAGGTAAACTTTTTTGATTACGATCAAATTGAACTTCAAGCCGTATTTCGCAGCCCCACACTCAACGAAAAAACCATTGATGCTTTTTATTATCAGGATTTTATTTCGCATGAAGATGGCGAACTTACGGCTGTTTCCGAACCACATTATCGGATCCGATTTAGTCCGGAAGAAGCTGGTATATGGGATTTTAAACTTATTTTAACTGACCATGCCGGCACAGATCAAACAGGCTGGCAAAGTTTTACGGTGGACGAAAGTGAATTAACAGGTTTCGTAAAAGTTGCTCCCAACCGAAAGCAGCTGGTAAACAAGGCTGGTAAACATGTTTTTTTGGCGGGTGAAAACATTACCTGGACCAGCAGTTATCCAGGCTATGATCCTATGGCACATTATTTTGAGCAGCTTTCAAAACATGGAGGAAATTTTGCCAAACTGATGCTTACCCCCTGGGGGTATCACATCGAATGGATCGAGGGCGGATTACGTAATTATATGCCACGGCAAAAGGACGTCTTTATGCTGGATAGCCTATTTAGCATGGCTCACGAAATGGATCTCTTTCTGCAACTGGCTTTTTCAATTCATGCCGAACTAAATTTTGGGTTTCCTGCCGAAGATTGGTCTTCAAATCCTTATAACATTGCAAATGGAGGATTTTGTCAGCAACCACAGGATTTTTTTACACATCCTGATGCCAAGGCTGCCTACAAAAACAGGATGCGCTATTTGTTGGCGCGATATGGGTATTCCCGACAATTGGTGGCCTGGGAGGTTTTTTCCGAAACAGATAACTTCCCGTTTTACAAGAGTTACAGGAATCAAATCAGCAGTTGGGTGATCGAAATGGCCGGCTGGTTGCAGGACAACGATCCATATGATCACCTGGTTTCGGCAGGGTATGCCCTTCCGGAAAGTGAGCCAGTGGTCTGGCAGCATTCGTCCATTGATTTCACACAATTACATTTCTACAGCAACAAAGCTGATCAGGCAGCTGATGTTTTGGGAATGATGAATATGTATCTGAAAAATTACCAGAAACCCGTGCTTGTTGGAGAATATGGTTTGGGGCATATCAGCGATTCCATGGCTGTTTGGGATCCTCAGGGTCTTGCCTTGCATAATGCACTTTTCAGTTCGGCCTTGGCCGGAAGTATGGGTGGGGTGGTACCCTGGTATTGGGAGGAATATGTGGATCAGCTCAGTTTATACGAAAGTTTTGGAGCAGTACATCGTTTTGCTGTGATGGAAAACTCCACTGTTAATGAAACTGAATCACCTCATCTGCTTACTGATGCTCCGGTAAGAGCCGACTGGGAGATAGTTCCCGGCTTTTTTAGCCTGACAAATCCGGCACCGTCAAAGCATTTTCAATGGCATACCAGCGGACAGATGATACCTTCGGCCGACAGCCTGAACAGCTTTCTTTATGGCCCACTTTCACTTTTTGCTTCACTGAGAAATCCCCCTGTTTTTGAAGCGCTGTTTTTACATGAAGGACTCATCAGGATCGAAACCGGGTCTCAGGTAAATCATGCTATTCTGCAGCTTAAGCAAAACGAGACGGTGATTTTTGAGCAGGAGGTTGAACCAAACGAATCCTATTGGATTGAGGTTCAGCAGGGAAAACATCAGTTTGCCTTTGATAATATCGGTATGGGTTTTGCCAGTGTGATTGAACTTGAAAAGATAACACTCGAAAACTTCCTGCCGGATCTGCGGGCATTCAGTTTGCAAACCAATGATTTTATGCAGGTGTGGATCCAAAACAGAGCTTACAACTGGAAGCATTTTTATGAACAACAATCTCCTCCGGAGGCTGCTTCAGGAAAATTATTTCTGCCCCTGCCAGCCGGAATGTACCGATTGGATTGGTACAACACCCAGACAGGAGTCATCGACTCTGTCCGTGTCAAAGAAGCATTCAGGGATGGAATGCAACTTCAGCTGGAAAATTTAAACCACGACCTGGCATTACAACTTAGTCTGATCACTTCAATTAAACCACGCGATAAATATACCGGAGTGGTTGTTTATCCTAATCCCGGACGACAACGAATTACTTTTGCCTTTGAGCTTAGTACAGCTGCTAAAGTAGTTCTCCAATTGATTGATCCTCATGGCCGGACAGTGTTTATGACTGAAAAATCAGATACTTATGTCGGTACAAATCAACTTCATTGGGATTTTGGTGGCCAATCACCTGCCGCTGATATCATAAAACCAGGATTTTACATCTATCGACTCATGCTTTCTGATCGCACAATAACAGGAAAAGTGATGATAACAGAATAAAATTTCATTAAGCAGATGCTGATTAGGAAGAAAATCTTAAATTTGCAGTAATCACCTGATATCATTGTTATTACATTAACAGGTTAATTTTGAAATTTAAAGCATAACACATGAAGGTATTTGATTTAGACATGATTAAGGCAGTTTATGCCGGTATGCCAGTACGTATAAAAGAAGCACGAAAACTCCTCGGTCGCCCCTTAACACTCACGGAAAAAATACTATACAGTCACCTTTCAGAAGTCCTGCCACAAAGACCCTTCGAAAGGGGAAAGGCCTATGTGGATTTTAATCCCGATCGCGTAGCCATGCAGGATGCCACTGCACAGATGGCTTTGCTTCAGTTTATGCAGGCCGGCAAAGCCAAAGCTGCTGTGCCTTCAACAGTGCACTGCGATCATCTGATCCAGGCAAAACTGGGTGCTGTTGCCGACCTTAAAACAGCCAAAGACACCAACAAAGAGGTTTTTGATTTTCTGGCAAGTGTATCCAGTAAATATGGTATCGGTTTTTGGAAACCAGGTGCTGGTATCATTCATCAAGTGGTATTGGAAAATTATGCCTTCCCCGGTGGAATGATGATTGGAACAGATTCCCATACCGTTAATGCCGGTGGTCTGGGTATGGTTGCCATTGGTGTTGGCGGTGCAGATGCTGTAGATGTTATGGCCGGAATGCCCTGGGAACTGAAGTTTCCGAAACTTATCGGGGTTAAGCTAACCGGGAAATTGAGTGGTTGGACTTCGGCAAAGGATGTCATTTTAAAGGTGGCCGGAATCCTCACAGTAAAAGGTGGAACAGGAGCGATACTGGAATATTTTGGCGAAGGTGCCGAATCACTTTCCTGCACCGGAAAAGGTACAATCTGTAATATGGGTGCCGAGATTGGTGCAACAACTTCCTTGTTTGGGTACGATAAAAAAATGGCGGATTATCTCAGAGGAACTAATCGCGCTGTTGTGGCCGGAGAAGCCGATAAAGTTGCCGAACACCTGACCGCTGATCCGGAGGTTTATAGCAATCCGGAAAGGTATTTTGATCAGTTGATCGAGATTAACCTCTCCGAACTCGAACCACATATAAATGGGCCTTTTACTCCGGATTTAGCCACTCCTGTCTCAAAATTTGCAGAAGTTGTTAAAACAAACGGCTGGCCCGAAAAACTTGAAGTTGGATTGATAGGCTCGTGTACCAACTCTTCTTATGAAGATATTTCACGTGCGGCTTCAATAGCCAGACAGGCCATCGACAAACAGTTGAAAGTGAAATCGGAATATACCGTTACGCCTGGATCCGAAATGGTTCGTTATACAGTGGAACGCGATGGCTACCTCAAAACCTTTGAAGAAATTGGTGGAGTGGTTTTGGCCAACGCCTGTGGGCCTTGCATCGGACAATGGGCACGGCACAATGCTGATAAGGGCGAAAAGAACTCGATCATGACTTCGTTTAACCGAAACTTCGCCAAAAGAAATGACGGCAACCCCAACACACATGGCTTTGTTGCCTCCCCCGAAATCACGACGGCTTTTGCCATTGCCGGAACCTTGTGTTTCAATCCTATGACGGATTATCTGGTTAACAATGATGGTGAAAAAGTTATACTGGACGAACCTCAGGGCATTGAGTTTCCTCCAACAGGTTTTGCCGTGGAAGACAATGGCTATCAGGAGCCTGCAAAAGACGGAAGTCATATCGAAGTGGTTGTTGCAGCAGATTCGGATCGTTTGCAGTTGCTGGAACCTTTTGCTCCCTGGGATGGAAAAGATATCAAAGGGATGTACTTATTGATCAAGGCAAAAGGAAAATGTACTACGGATCATATTTCAATGGCTGGTCCCTGGTTGCGCTATCGGGGCCATCTCGAAAATATTTCACAAAATATGCTTATCGGTGCAGTGAATTATTTTGGTGAACAAACCAATGCGGTTAAAAATCAAATCACTGCTGAGGTGAATAAAGTTCCCGATGCTGCGCAATCATACAAGGAAAGCGGGTTTGGTTCTATCGTTGTGGGCGACGAAAACTATGGCGAAGGTTCATCGCGCGAACATGCGGCCATGGAGCCTCGTTTCATGGGTGTAAAAGTGGTGCTGGTGAAATCTTTTGCCCGTATCCACGAAACGAATCTGAAGAAACAAGGCATGTTGGCACTCACCTTTGTGAATAAAGAAGACTATGAACTGATTCGTGAAGACGATCGGATTGATGTGTTGGGTTTGGAGAATTTTGCTCCTGGTGAGCATCTGAAAATCCGGTTGAATCATGCCGATGGTTCAACAGACATCTTCGAGGTGCAACACACCTACAATCAAAATCAGATTGAATGGTTCAAAGCCGGAAGTGCATTGAATCTGATCAAGAAATTGCAACAAGACTAAGCACTTGATTGTGATCACTTACAATCCCGCTTTTGATGATAAAATCTTTTGCGGGATTTTTTATACACCCCTGTAAAAGTTATTGGTATATCGGTTTATGAAGTTTAACAGCTAAACGCTTATATTTGCCTGAAATCAAATCATCAAAACAATGAGACTCATACCTCTTGCAACTGTTTTATTTTTTGGGATGCTTTTAAATGTCAATGCTCAGGATACCTTTTCTATTGTTGCCGTTGACACAATTACCGGAGAAGTGGGAAGTGCCGGAGCAAGCTGTCTCGACAATTCTGCTATTACAGGTGGGGCTGTAATTATCAGCGATATCATTCCCGGACGAGGCGCAATTCATACGCAATCATACTGGGTTTCGGCCAATCAGATTAATGCCCACAACAAAATGCTCGAAGGACTTTCGCCAGCTGAAATCATTGATTGGTTGGTTGAGAATGATGTGCAAAATCAGCCTCAACGCAGGCAATATGGCATTGTTGACTTTGATCAGGAAGGAAATGCGCGATCAGCTGCTTTCACTGGAACGAGTTGTATGGACTGGAAAGGACATCACCAAGGTGTAAATTACAGCATTCAGGGAAATATTTTATTGGGCCAGCAAATCATCGATTCGATGGAGTCTCGTTTTATTCACACTTCCGGAACGCTGGCTGATAAGCTGATGGCTGCTTTGCAGGGTGCAAATGTAGTGGGAGCCGATTCGCGCTGCACACCCGAAGGTGTATCCTCTTTATCAGCTTTTTTGCGTGTTGCAAAGCCTGAAAATGATCCGGATAGTTTGTATCTGGATTTGAATGTTGCAGAAACTCCTTATGGCATTGAACCTATTGATGAACTGCAACTGCTTTATGATGAATGGCTTAATTGGGTTAGTATGAACGAGTCTGAAGCTGAATCAAAATCTTTTCAGCTTTATCCAAATCCTGCTAAAAACTTTATCCACTATCAATTTATTCGTGCTGATTTAGTCTTTCCGGTTACACTTCAAATTACTGATTTGCAGGGCCGAATGCTTGATGAAATGATTATTGATAAACGTTTTGGACGCATGGATATCTCGGAAATAAAAAATGGGCTTTACTTAGGGAGTCTCATAATTGATGGTAAAAAGACCGAAAGTATAAAAATTGTAATTGATCGCTGATTTTATAAAACGTTTATACTAAAGCGTATAATTGTGCGTTAAATTGGCGTAAATACTGCAAAACGAAATGCTAATATTGTGAAAAAAACAACCTTTATTGTACTGATTTTATTCTTTACTTTTGAACTGAATCAGGCCTTTTCCCAAAATACGGAACAAGGTGCGTATGGCTTTGTGAATACTACCAGTGCTGCTAGAGTTGCTGCTCTTGGAGGTTCGCTTGTCCCGGTGGATGATGGCGACATTCAGTTGGGATTGTTCAATCCGGCATTGATTTCGGCTGAGACGAGTGGAAAACTGGCACTGTCCTATGTGGATTATTTTGCTGATATGAATTTTGCCGGTTTGCAGTATGCCCGCAGCTTTGAAAAAACAGGAAATTTTTTGGCCAGTTTGCAGTATCATCATTATGGCAGCTTCGATTATGCTAACGAAGGAGGGCTCACCGAAGGCAGCTTTTCAGCAGCAGATTATGCCTTAACACTGGGCTGGGGACGTCAGCTGGATTCGAGTTTCAGCATTGGTGCCAATGCCAAGTTTATCGGGCGGCAATACGAAACCTACAACGCCTTTGCCATGGCTGTGGATGTGGGAGCCAATTATAAAACAAAATCCGGCTGGTTGCTGAGTCTCACGGCTAGAAATATTGGCACTGAACTCTCATCGTTTTTTGAAGGTGCTGACGCCAGCCTGCCTTTCAGTATGCAATTTGGAGTTTCAAAAAGACTTGATCACGTTCCTTTTAGGTTTATGATAGTGTATGATAACTTGCAGAAATGGGATCTGACCTATGAGGATCCAATTGATCTGGATGGAACTATTGACCCCATCACTGGCGAAAAGCAAAAAAAAGACGGCTTAGCTAAATTTGGTGATCAGTTTTTAAGACATATTATTATTGGTGGAGAATTTTATATCGGTAAGGGGCTGGTTTTGCGCGGAAGTTATAACTACAAACGCCGGCAGGAGATGAAGATCCCCGATAAGCTTGGCATGGTTGGTTTTGCATGGGGGGTTGGCATTCGTATTTCCAAATTTCAGATTAATTATTCCCGATCAACGTATCATGTTGTGGGTTCTCCAAATTATATCAGCATCGTTACACGCCTTAGCGACTTTATGAATTAGATTTCGTAAATCAATCAACAGATTGTATTTTTGCAGGAATACAGATTTTATGCACCTGCAAACCCTCAAACTTGTCGGCTTTAAAAATTACGACACGGCTGAAATTCATTTCTCCGAGAAGATCAATTGTTTTGTGGGACGCAATGGAGCCGGAAAAACAAACCTGCTGGATGCCATTTATTATTTGTCCTTTTGCAAAAGTTATTTCAATGCCAACGACCAGCAGAATATTCGGCATGAGGACGATTTTTTTACCGTGCATGGCTATTATCAACGCCCGGGCATGGAAACCGATCAGGTGAGTTGCATTCAAAAACGCAGACACAAAAAGGTTTTTCAGTGGAATAAAAAAACTTACGACCGACTTGCGGATCATATCGGAAAGATTCCGCTGGTGATGATTTCGCCCTACGATCGTGATCTGATCAATGATGGCAGCGAGTTACGCCGCAAATTTATCGATGGTGTGATTGCCCAGTTCAATCCGGTTTATC
>JAQVLA010000016.1 GCA_028704385.1 Bacteroidales bacterium
TTTTAAGATACTTTTCTCTGTGAATTGCTGATTCGAGATTAAACGAAAGCTCATAGTAAACTAGAATAAATGGTCTTCTGTATTTAGTTGATTTTACTAAACCTTTAGAATGAGCGGACAACCTTTCATCAAGATTTGTTGTAAAACCTATGTAAAAATTATTGTCTTTTAAACTTTTTAATACGTAATTGTAGTATTGTTCCATAGTTAGAATCATTTATTTCACAGGGCAGGCAGCTTCGGCTTCTGAATCACTCAATTTGGAAACAAAGTGTTTGGGGTATTTCCTTTTTCTAAATGCTTCTGCAATATTGGCGCATACTGATCTGCTTGATCTCCGGATTTGGTCTGTCAAAGAATATGTTTCTTCTTTTGGGAATGATTTACTGAGCTGAAATATTTCTACAGCAACATTGAAAGCTAATTGATATACTTCCAACTCTTTGTGTGTTCTTATTTTCATATTAGGGTTGTTTTGGCTTCATACCTATTGGTTTCTTGAGTTCTAAAACTGATTCACGCCAACTTGTAACCAAGACTTCAGATCCCCCAGTCTCCTGGTCTCCATGTCTCCAAGTCACCATGTCTCCATGTCACCAAGTCTCCCAGTCACTTAGTCTTAATTTCCCCTTTTTATAATAATTCTTTTGACCTGATTCTTAACATTTTGCCATAGCAATTCTTTCAACCATGGCAGGGGTTTGTCGTTCCAGCGTTGGGGGTGGAAAGTAAGCATAGCGCTGTCTGGAAAGCTACTCTTTTCGATGGCTTTAATAATATCTTTGGTATGTTTGTATCGAAACTCATCGCTCACTCGCTCATCTCTCAAATGCTCATCTTTAAAAATTGGCTTATCCCGCACCGAAAATTTGCCATCCCATCGCCTTCCGGTATCGGTTAAATAATATACCTTATTAAAATCAAGATCGAAATAGGGTTCGGAGGTGATCCCAAAATCGCGGTAGTCATATTTTTTCCATAAATCCTGGTTATTGTATTTTGATTCCGGAGCTCCTTCCATGCAAATGGTTTGTACAGGTGCAAACTGCCTGAGGTAAGCAAGGTTTTTCCGGAAGCGCTCCAGGGCTTTTTGGTGGTTGCCATTGCATACAGAGAGGTCGTCGTAGTGGTAGCCGATTTCGTGGCCAAGGGAAGCTATTTGTTTGATGATGGTTTCGTTGCATGGTTTTGAGAATATACGAAAGTAGTAGCTGCCTTTGATGCCTAGTTTGTGCTGAATTTGGGCCATGCGGAGGGCGTTGGGGTAGCGGGCTTCGACGTCGTGGCGGAGGATAATTAAATTCAAAGATTCGGGATTCAAAGATTCAAAATTGTTGATTTGTTCTTTGTTGATTTGTTGATGGGTTGGGGGTTCGGCGTTTGGCGTTCGGGGTTTGAGGTTAGAGAAAGGTTGAGAGGGGTTGTTCTCAGACTCAGTCTTAAGCTCGATGTATTGGGCGAAGGTGATAAACGAAAAACCCCGCGTGAGCAAGGTGTTGAGGAGTTTTTCGTATGTTTTGAAGGTGAAGTCCATGAGGGGAGAAGAGCCAAGTTAGAAGTTAAAAGAGCCAGGTTAAAAGAGCCAAGTAAAAAGTTAAAAGGCAAAAGTGAGAAATTAGGAGGGGCTGGGTGAGAATTTGTTGATTTGTTGATTTGTTGATTTGTTCTTTGTTGATTTGTTTAGTGTTTAATGTTGATTTGTTCTTTGTTGACCTACCTCTTTTTAGTCGGTAGGCAGGTTTGTTGAGAGTTAAAAGAGCCAAGGTAAAAGTAAAAAGTAAAAAAGGAGAAATTATGGAGCGACTATAGGTGTTGAACTTTCTTTTTGGTTTCCTCAAAATCCTTGATGATCATATTAATTAACCGTTCGGAAACATACTCTGATATTTCTCTGGAGCTTGCGTTTCTGAAAAGGGAATGATGATCCGTATTGCTTTTCTGAAGCATAGCCCAAAGACTTTTTGTTTCAGCTTCTACTGCATTGGAGAAAATTGTTTTGATTTCCATGTTCATCTCTTATTTCTTCAAGTAAGTGTTAAAAAAGTGACTATTTAGCTCGGGATTAAAATAGTGTTTGCGTTTGATCCAAATAAAACCATCACCCTTTGAAATGATTGCAACATCCACTGGGCCACCAACATTTTCTTCGGCAAAAGTAATCCTTCTTTTTAAATAAGTCAAGTAAATAAGGCTTTCGGCCATCTCGGCAAGATCTTCTTTGGAGAGGCTGCTTACAGCATTCATCAGCGGAACGATATAACGCTCATTTCTAATTTGATTGTTTAGGTTAATAAATTCATCAATGATTGATTTTGTGTTCAAACCTTGTATTTGAGTTCTCAGGACCTCATGTTCGACCCCTATATTACTCAAGATAGCATCATTGTATTTTTTAAGCAATGAACCGAAATTTTCCATGTAAATGCTATCCAAAGTTGGGTCTACACCTGAAAGAATTGTATCAATCACATCTGTTTGAGCAAAAGGCCTGATTATTCCGCTATTGCTATCAGAAACGGTTCCGCTCATTTGTTCATCAATATAATAGCGTAGCTTATCGTCAACAACATCGGCAATATGGACGGGGATTAAACGTGGATAGATTTCGGAATCGCCATAGCCAACAAAAATCAAACCTGTATATCCCGAAAAATCATTTTTTGAACGTATTATCTCAAATAGAATTTGATGAAACAATGAAGTGACTTAATTTATTTCTTTCAAGATTTCGAAACTTCCTAAAACATCGATAGTTACCGGACTTGTGAATTCAAGAAAAGAATCAAAGTCCCAATTTGCAAAGTCATCACAAATAGCGTCACCCTGACTTAACGTATCTTTAATTTTTACAAGAAAAGGAGCAAATCGTTCGCGAAAAGCCTGATTTATTTGATCCTCTTCCATGTTTTTTAAATCAGGATTTTGATCCTCAAACACTTCTACCAAATTCTTCAATAATTTCCAGGAAGTTTGGGCAAGGTAATTCTTTTGAAGGTCATTAGAGGTGAAATAATTGTTCTTTTGAAGAAAGCCAATAAAATCACTTACATATTCAGAAAGGTGGTTAAAAGAATTGTCTTTAAGCTGTTTGCGATATACTTTGATTATCACTTCCCAGGGGGTACTCATAAAACTTGCTGAATTATAAAGCATTACCCCAACCGGATGGTGCTTAGACAAAGAAAATATTTTGTTTGCCTTGTTGAAAATTTTTCTGCCGTTATACCCATCAATGGTTACAGCACTGTCAGCGGCGATTGCAATGGCTTGTTTATTCAATATTCCTAAAACTGCTGTCATAGAGGGCTTGGTTTTTTTTAAATTGAGCTAACATTATGTGTGCAATAAGCATAATTTGTTTGTCAAGATATTCACTTGTATGGAAGCTTGTGGTGGTGTGGTTTGCATTTTTGATTTACTGCATGTATTAATCAGAATTTAGTTCTTTTTAAGCAAATGTAGTGAAAAAGAATAAAAAGCAAGAATCCTATTAAAATCCCCAGCCCATTGGCCAACAGATCATTCACATTAAAAGCCCGGATTAGCTTTTGGCTATTGGCTATTTGAGGTTGCCTTTTGAGTAGGTTAGCTTGTTAGCGAGTTAGCTTGTTATGATTCAAAGAATTGAGATTGAGGTTGAGGATTCATAGATAGAATGGATTTAAAGATTAGCTACAAAAGTAACAGGGAGTAATCCAGTCAGGAAGCGACTTTGGCGAATTCATTACAAGCTATCAGACAATAAAAAGTCTGCGATGTATAAATGTCTTACCCCTTCTATGGAATCTTTCCAAAAGTCGTCCATTGTTACTACATATTTTGGATAGTGGTCTTCCACTGCGAGAAGGGGAGAAAATTCTCTTTCAACTGTTTGTTTGCTTTCCAATTTAAAAGCTACCTGAATATAGATTTTCTCTCCGTGTTTTTCGGCGATAAAGTCAATTTCTTTATTATCAAGCTTTCCAATATATACCTGAAATCCTCTTCTTTTTAATTCCAAAAAAACAATATTTTCCAATATTCCCGAAATCATCCGGTCCCGGTAGCCCATGGTCGCATATACAAGCGAAACATCACTTGCATAAAACTTTTCCTGTGTTTTAAGTATTTCCTTTCCTTTAATATCATAACGGGGAACACGGTATAAGATAAACGCACCTTCAAGCGCATGCAGATAATTATAAATGGTATTGATATCGGTTTTACGTTGTTGATTTTTGAAATAATCGGCCACATTCTTACCCGAAAAGGGATTTCCGATATTGTCAAATGCATATCGGATAACGCGTTCAAGCAATTCGACTTCCCGTATTTTGTAACGCTGAACGGTATCCCGCAGAATGACCGAAGAATATATATCACGAACTACTTTATAAGCTGTTTCTTCATCGTAATTTACGGTATGAATCACCGGAAAACCTCCCATACGCAGATAAGCTGTAAAAGAATTGATCTTTGTTTCCTCCTCAGGAAAATAGTGATTTCTAAAATCCAAAAACTCCCGGAAAGAAAGTGTAAAAACAGGAATTTCGACATAGCGACCTGCTAGATAAGTGGCCAGTTCGGAGGAAAGCAAATGCGAATTGGAACCGGTAATATAGATATCCGTATTAAAATCTACCAAAAAAGAGTTGACAGCTTTTTCCCAGCCATCCACTTCCTGGATTTCGTCTAATAACAGATAACTTTTCTTATCCTGTTGTATCTTTTCTTTTACATATTGATACAATTTCTGTGCTGAGGTAAACTCAGAAAAGGCAAAACTCTCAAAATTTACTGAAATAAGCTGGTCCTCTCTTACGCCTGAACTTAATAATGCCTCCTTAAGCAAACGCAAGACGGTTGATTTTCCCGATCGTCTGATTCCTGTAATGATCTTTATCTGTGGTTTGTTGATAAAGTTCTTTAACTGTTCAATATAGATTGGTCTTGAAATCATTTTCTTAAGAGTATAACCACAAAAATAGTCATTTATTTAGAGTTTTTAGGGTTATAGGCATAAAAACATTTTCTTTTGTTTTGAGATATGAGATTTTGCTGTTAGCGGGTTAGCTTGTTAAGATTCAAAAATTCAAGATTCAAGATTCAAATATTCAAAATTGTTGATGTGTTCTTTGTTGATTTGTTGATTTGAAGCTTGTTGATTTGTTCTTTGTTCTTTGTTGATTTGTTGATTTGTTGATTTGAAGCTTGTTGATTTGTTGATTTGAAGCTTGTTGATTTGTTGATTTGTTCTTTGTTCTTTGTTGATTTGAAGCTTGTTGATTTGTTCTTTGTTCTTTGTTGATTTGTTCTTTGTTGAGGGTTAAAAGAGCCAAGGCAGAAGCGATGCCCTGCGATGCCCTGCGATGCCCTGCGATGCCCTGCGATGCCCTGAGCCTGCCGAAGGGAGCCTGCCGAAGGGTAAAAAGAGCCAAGAGCCAAGAGCCAAGTGGTGAAGAATGAAAAAAGAAAAATGGAAAATGAAAAATGAAGAGTGGGAAGCTGTTTATTTGGAGATGATTTATTTTGATTTCGGATACGAGCCAATAGCTCCCGCTTAGCGGGACAAGTAGCCAAGAGCCAATAGCCAAGGAAAAAGAGCCAAGGCAGAAGTAAAAAGAGCCAAGTAAAGAGTAAAAAGAGCCAAGGCAGGATTATTTGAAGATTTGAAATTCAAAGATTCAAAGATTCAAGATTCAAAGATTTAAAGATTGTTGATTTGTTGATTTGTTTTTTGTTGATCTGTCTCCCGCTGGTCGCCAGACAGGTTTGTTCTTTGTTGATCTGTTGATCTGTTGATTTGTTCTTTGTTCTTTGTTGATTTGTTGATTTGAAGCTTGTTGATTTGTTGAGAGGAAAAAGAGCCAAGAGTCGAAACCAGCTTGTTCATATGCTAAATCAGAAACGCACCAAGCCTCTTTTCACCACATTTTTCAATCGCTGTAAAACCAACTCCTTTAGCCAAAACACATGGTTGTCGGTCCAGCGCTGGGGGTGAAACGTCATCATAATCTTATCGGGAAGGCGTCCTTCGTTGGCAGCCCTGATGATCTGCTCAGTAGAATGAAACACCAAGCCCTGCTTTACCCACTCCTCCTGCTGTGACACTTTATCACGCACGCTCACATTCCACCCGTCCCAGCAACGACCGGTATCGGTGAGGTAAAAAAACTGGTTGAAATCCAGATCAAAATAGGGTTCGGCTGTTATAGAGAACAGTGAATAGTGGACAGTGGACAGTGGATTTGTTGAAATGTTAGCTTGTTGGCTTGTTATCTTGTTAGCAGGTTGATTTGTTGCCCTTCGACTTGCCTCGACTCCGCTCGGCAACCATCGCTCAGGGTAAAATTTGTTGATTTGTTGAGGATTTGAAGATTCGAGATTCAATGATTCGAGGAGCTGTGGGGTGAGGGGTTGCTTCCATAGATCACGGTTGTCGTATTTTGAGAGGGGGGCTCCTTCCATGGTGATGGTGCTAACAGGAGCAAACTGACGCAGGTGGGCCAGGTTTTTCTGGAAGCGTTTCAATGCTGCTTCATGGTTGCCTTTGCACACCGACAGATCATCGTAATGATAGCCCACCTCATGGCCAAGGGCAGCGATCTGGCTGATGATTCGATCATTGTCCGCAACCGGGAAAAGCCGGAAATAATAGGAACCCATGATGCCCATCCTATGTTCTGTGCGGGCGAAAATGAGTGCTTTGTTGTAATCGTCCTCCACATCGTGACGTAAGATAATCACACGCCCCTCGGACGGGGATGACGCAGCAAAATTGTGCAGGGTAGAAAACAAAAAACCCCGATTACTCAGGGTTTCAAGAAGTGATGCAAGGGTGGTATATGTAAAATCGAGTGACATATTAAATTGACTTCGGGTTAATTTGTGTGAAATTGTTTAAGCCATGGCCTGCCCACAGAGGCCAACAACCAAGCTATTCCAACACCGAGCAGGTTGGCCATCAGATCGTTGATGTTGAAAGCTCGGTAAGGTAGCAAATATTGAAGACCTTCGGTTGCTGCTGCGAAAAGTAAGCCAAGGAGGAGCCAGGTTAGTTGTAGGTTTTTGGTTATTGATTTGTTGATTTGTTCTGTGTTGATTCGTTGATTTGTTCTTTGCTGATCTGTCTCTTTGGCTCAACAGAAATAGCCGGTGGGGAAAAGAAATCCATCAAGCAAAGATTAAAGACACCCGATAGAGGAAAAAACTCACATCAGTTATGCCCCTGAACACTGACCTGAATGCTTTAATTTTCCCGTTGAAGTTTTCTGCTAATGCATTGGTGCTTCTGTTTTTGAAATAATTGAGTATTGTTTTCTGGTGTAGTTTAATAGAATTGGCAGCAGTGATAAAGGATTCATAACCATATTTATCGATTTTTTGATACCATTTATTAAGCATTATTAACGCCTGCTGTTCTGATTGAGCAGTTTGATAAATGTTCCTGAACATCATCGTGAGCTGGTAAGCCTTTTTGAGATCTGGAAAGAGATCGAACAGTATCTGTGCCCGTTGTGTTTGTTTTTGAGTCCATTGTTTTTCGGTTTTAAACAACAGGTAACGGCTTCTGGCCAGTAATTGCTTGAGCGTATCTCCATTAGAAAAGACTCTTGGTTTATAGCGTTCACCCTGCTCGCGGGCCTGTAGGGCTAGTTGATTCTCCAGGTCAATGGCCTGCCAGCGGTATTTGATACGCATTTCCTGTAGCGCCTCTGTTGGCAGTTGCTGTACATGAAAACGATCTGATACCAGGTCGGCCTGTGGAAAGCTGTTTTCAGCAATGAGCTCCATGTTTTTGGCCAGATCCAGGGTTATTTCTTTTACTTCTTCACGTTTTCCTCTTGGAATCTGCTGTAAAAGTGCGGTAACTTCTTGCGAACGTGTGCCTTGTACCATGGCTACAAGTGAACCCTTCTGGGTATGTGCTTCGGTGTTGGTTACAACGGTATAGAGTTCTCCTTCTGATAAGGCTACTTCATCAATGCTGAGCTTTTCTCCCATATTGTCTTCAAAAAGTATCCATTGTTCAGCATGATCCAGCTGATTCCATTGCCAGTAGCCACTCAGGTAGTCTTTGTATTGTTTGGCCAGTGTGCTGCCATCTACTTGAAAGTATTTGCCAATGCTATTGGCACTTACCGGAAAGTTATCTAAGTAGCTCTTTTAAAAAAGCACCAAACTCATTGGTGTATTTTGTGCCTTTGGTGTTTAAATCCCAGGTGCTGGTCAGCACTTCTCCGGTCTGCTTATTAAGCCATTTGCGTCGGCGTACATAAAGGATTACTCCCTTGCCTCTCAAAGGAAAATCAAGTATGTTTTTGCCTTGTGTAAATCCTTTTGATTCATAATCACCCTTGGGAAAGTCCTGAGGAATATTGTTTCTCTCATCCAGGTGAAAGACTAGCTTTCCGGCTTGTTCTTTTATGGCTACCAGCTCAAAATAATCCAGCATCTCGGCAGGTAGCAAATAGCGAATTATATCTTGTGTTTCCATGCCGCTAAGATAGATGGATTTCTTTTCCCCACCGGCTATTTCTGTTGAGCCGTCTCTTTTTAGTCCTGTCTGACGGCCAGGCAGGCGGCAGACAGGTTTGTTCTGGGGTTTGCATCAACAATTAAACAACTAAACAAATCAACCTCTTTTCCGGATGTTGATTAGTAATGCCAGCGCAAATCCCACAAGAATTCCTAACAAGTTGGCCAACAAATCATTGATGTTATATGACCGATAAGGCAACAAATATTGCAGGCCTTCGGTTGCCGATGCGAAAAACAAAGCTAACAGCATCCAATAGCTAAGCTTGATGTGAAATGTTTTAAAAAAAAACGCCCAGGGCATAAACAACAGGATGTGTAAGAAATAATCGCCACGGAGCTGGAGGATGGTGATGTTGTTGAGGTTATCGGATGTGTTAAGTGGCAGGGTCACGAGCAAGATTATTAGTGCTACATAAGCTGCAAAAGGCCATTTCTTTGTGAATAGCTTTGCAATCATTTGAAATTGTACTGATAATCCGGGTTTTCTTGCATGATTTTTTTGCTATTTGGGTAATTCTCAATAAACCATCCCAAGAAATCAGTAGGATTTATGAAGTTTTGAACCATCAGATTTCTGTTCTGAGTAGCTTGTGCCTTCAAATCTTTGTTTTGGATTATTTGTGCAAGGTATTCGAAAACACCATCGCCTGAACTAAAGTGCTTTAAAATGCTATGCTCTTGTTCAAGTTTTAAGTAGCACATTAGTGGTAGTGAATTAATATAAACGACTGGCGTGCCGAGTAGTGCACTTTCAGATGCCATGGTGCCGCTTTCACCCACAAATAAAGAGGCAAAGGCTAAGGCATCATGCATACGGTGCGGAGAGATTTTTATTTGGAATTTGGAAAACTCTGGCTCAAGTTCTCTTTCTGCCGAAATAAAAACTCTGTATTTTTGGCTGAGTAATTTTATAATTTCCCGTTTTTGAGTCAGAGATAAGCCATGCTGATTCACATCATGAAAAGCATTCCACGAAACAAATCTAACAATGGCATATTTCGTTTCCGGTGTAATGTCAAGCAACTCATAAATTGATGGGTCAGGAGTATAGTATTTAGGATGCAAATAAAAGTATTCAATTGTGCAATCAAGCCTGATATGCTTTTTACCTAAATCATTTTGATAGGTTGCTGGTGTTACTATCACATCAGAAAACGGATAAGTAAATATTTTATGTGTTTTATCTGTGTGTTCTGTATCATTTAGAGCGAGATGAGGTTTATTCATTAGCCTTGCTACCTGCGCAGCATAAGGAGAACTAAAGCTTAAGAATAAATCAGGTTTAAATTTTAAAGCAGCTTTAAGCATAAATAGATCAGCAGAAAACATATACCTGATTTTTCCAAAACTTGTATCGCTACCCACTCCCCGGTTTAATGAATCCATACCATATCTTGAAAGTAATTGTGCAATAACTTCACGATCCCGTGCAATGACCAAAAATTTATGATTTCTTACAGAAAGGTTTTTCCACAAATTTCTGAAATAATGTACATGACCAGGATGGCCTATGTCTATTAGAACTTTCATTTTGCAATTTCTTCTTTGTTAATAATAAACTTTCTTTTACCTGATTTGAGTAAAGGTATATTTTCGAAAAGACTCACTGAAACAGGACAACCAAATTCGTTCTGCCAGAAGTTAATTATATATTCCTCTACAGTCTTACTGTATCTGTCATTGACAACGAGGTTAAATAATACTTGATCCTTATATTTTACTACCTGAAATTGATCTACAGAACGCGCAATTGATTGATGATCTGTTTGAAAGAATCCAGTGAAATTATGAACAATAAACTTACGACCACCTGGAGCCTCCAGTATATCATTGTCTCTGCCGAGGATTCTCACAATCTTCAGATGGCTTCGGCCACAAGCGCAAGGGCTATCATCAATCTCAACATAATCCTGTGTGTCATATCGAATAAAAGGATGTGCTAAGTTCCACAAATCCGTTGAAACTAACCTTCCAATGCCTTTTGTAATTTTAACTCCACTTTCGTCCAACACCTCTGTTATGCCATATTCTTCTGCTGAATGATAGCAGGAATGTGTATGACATTCAAAAACATTGGAATTCCCTTCACAACTATAAGAATCGAATATCTTACATCCAAAGGCAGTTTCTATCTCCTCCCGGACTTCAGGGAAAAGAGTATTGCCCGTTGTTGTTATTGCCTGTGGGCAATACTTAAATTTCTTACTATTTGAGCGATACCGTGCTAAAAACAATAATGGATCAGGGTAACATCTGATAATTTTTGGTTTATACTTTTCAATAGCTGCGAGTATAAATTCAAAGTTTGATTCAACTAAAGGATTTGTAGCTAAATACACATTGTTACTGATACTATCCTGAAGCCTTTTTAAAGGATTTTTCCGTGGATTTTGACTTAATTTAATATATCGGTTACCAAGTCGAAAACCCATCCAATACCAACCACGTAAGTTGGCTGCCAAATTCATTGAGTAGGCTTCTTTTGTAGTATAATAAAATAGTGGTTCTCCAGTAGAACCACTAGAACTTTTTTGCATCCTTTTTCTTAGCGAAAATGAATTGGAGGCAAATCGCTCTATTCCTTCTCTTTTAATAATAGCTTTAGTTAGAACAGGTAACGTTACTAAATCTTCTTTATTAGAAATATCTTCAGGTTTAAGCTTCAGAGAATCAAATAAATCTTTATAGTAAGGTACTGAAGAATAGGCATGTTTTACTAAATATTTCAAACGTTTTTTTTGATAAATATCGATTTGTTCTCTTGTCCACCATTGGCTTTTTTGAAGAAATTTCAGTTTAGAAGCTACAGATTGTCCTGTAATTAAATCGCCTAATGGTAAAATAAAACGTTCAGATAAAAAAAAATTTAAACTCATTTTTCAATATTGTTTATTGTTAAATGAAAGCACTTTTTTAATAAAATAAGAAAAAATATTTTTAATCAAATGGAATTTTGCTCCCCAACGAATGATGAATATTTCTTTCAAAATATGAGTTTTCATACTTATCCTTTGAATTAGATGATTTTTCTTAAGTTCTTTTAAATACTTTTGCACATATTCATTATCTGGTCCTTTAGATAATTTGTCGTATTTGTTGTTTATAATTGAATAAAACTTCTTGAATTTAGCTTGATTCATTTTCCTCGTCAGAAATTTGTAAGATAAAACAACACCATGTAATTCTATATCTACTTTTTTATTTTTTTGAAAAGTTAAATTTGCAGTCATACCATTAGTTACAACCTTAGAAGATAAATAGTCGAACATAAAATTTCCTAGCGAGTAAAAAATATGACCATCATTATATTTTTCGTATGGTTGGATTACATGCGGATGATGACCGGCAATAATAGTTGCTCCGGCATCAATAAATTTATAGGCCATTTTCCTTTGTTCCAATGAAGGAAAGTGTATATATTCATTACCCCAGTGTAAACAAAGAATTTTAATATCAGCATCTTGCTGTTTCATTATGTCCAATGCATTTAACACGTTTTCTTCATTTAAAACTGCAAAATTGTTGTTATTTCTAATCTTGTGCAGATCCACATTGCTAAAACCGGCAATTGCTATTTTTATACCCCTAATCTCTTTGTAAAGTATTCTGGAGCTTCCATTTTCTATGTGACCAACAATGCCCAAGTCATTTTCAGATAAAACTTCAAGGGTTCTTTTAAAACCGAATTCACCCTGCTCCAAAATATGATTATTAGCAACATTAAGGACATTTATTCCACATTTTTTGAGAAATTCTGCGAATTTGGGGTTACCATAAAATGTATCCTTAATTGCATTTTCTTTTTCAACTAGTGGGCTTTCAAGATTTCCAATAACAAGATCATTATCACCAATGATTCCTTTTATCTTATTAATCCATGGCTCTCCATTGTGTTGCTCAAATTGAGAGCGAATACCATAGTTTCTGGTGAAAGAAAGCTCCCCCGGGAAAATATCACCAATAAGTGAAATTTTTATCCGCTGGCTTGTTGAAATAGAGATATTCTTTGACGCCTTCTTTTGCATCGAAATATTTTTTTGCTGTTATACGCGCATTATTGCCTAGTTTTTGCCTAAGATTAGGTTCAGTTAATAATCTATAAAGATTGGATTTGTATTCAGCAAAATTTCCAATTGGAGATATAAGCGCGTTTTCGTTATTTTTTAGGTATAACTTTAAGTCGCTGAATTCAGTTGCTATTAGAGCTTTTCCGCTTGCCAAAAGCTCTGATGTTTTGCCAGGAAAGCCCGCATTTGCAATAATGTTTCCTTGTTCTGGCAGTAAAAGAATATCAGCTTTCGAATAAATCGCTGGTATTAGTTTTGATTCAACAGGTGAAAAGAAAAATACATTTTCATTCAAACCTAATTTCTGGCAATAAACTTTCACTTTGTCAACATCACCGTAAACAAAAAAGAAAAAAACATAAAATATCATTCCGTTTACCTTTTTAATTTTTGCAGCAGCATCCAAAAAGAAGAACAACCCATTGGGTCGATTACAAGCACCCGCATAAACAATCTTTGGATAATTTGAATTCAATAATTCAATATTATCTTGATGTATTCCGTCAATACTATTTTTCGTGAGTAAATCAAAATAATCAATATCAATCAGTGAAGGCACAGTGAGCTGAATATCTTTATGCTCCGGAAACATTCTATTATATTTATCCAGTAAATATGTCGAAAATACGTAAATTTTATCAGCGCGTTTTAATATGTATTTTTCATAGGCAAGCTGATTATATTTAGCTATAAAATCGATGAAAGCCCTAGATTTTCCTTCCCTGAAAATATGCGTGTTTTCATCAGCTATCTCAGCATAAAAAGGAATATTCTTTCGTTTAGAAACCATTAATGCAGCAAACCCCTGAGCAAAATTTAATCCGGGAACAAGAATAAACTTGATATTGTCTAATCGCAACAAAATTAATACTGCTTTGACCATTCCAATACATGCAACAAGCGGTGTCAACAAGTTACGTTTACGATTTTTAACAGGTTTGAGACAATATTTAATATAGGAAGGAGAAATACTTTTAGCTTCATGTGTCGGGGGATAATAAGGCACCAAATGCATAAGGTTATGGTTATGTGCCTTGAATCCAAGATTAAACATTTTAATGCGTTGATGCCAGGAACCAATCGGAGGCTTACCTGCACTTAAAATAATAATTATTTTATTAAATATTTCATCAGACATAACAAATTGTAATATGCTTAGTTCAACATAATTATAGTTACAAACTGGTAATTAATACTTGATTCTTAGGCATCATGATAAATTTTAATCTTTTGAAGCGTTTAAGATACTACGATATACCTTTATTGTCTCCTTAAGTACAAAATCAGGATAATTACGCCTTAAGGAGGTAATCTTGGCGTTTTCCCCAATTCTACTTCCTAACGGCTTATTTTTAACAATTCTTAGAATTTTCTCAGCAAGATCATTATGATTATTAACTTCAAATAAAAGACCATTTTTGGTATCCTCAATAATAGAAGGAATACCACCTACATTAGATGCAATGCAAGGAACTCCCATTGCCATAGCTTCTGCAAGGCCATTGGGACTATTCTCGATCATAGAGGGCAGCACAAATATCAGAGAATCTACAAGTTTGGAGGAGATTTCTTCACTTGACTTAGGCCCCAAAAAAATAACCTTGTCTTCAACTCCCAAGTTTCTGGCCTTTTCACATAGAGTATTCTTATATTTACTATTATAACTACCTATAAATGTAACCTTTAAATTCGGAAATTCTTTAGAAAGAATTGACAATGCAAGAATTAGGGTTTCCACACCTTTTCTCCTGATGATGCTCCCAACATATACAATATCATTACTTTCTGTACCTTTCCAACTTTTTTCAAAAAACACAGGGTTGATCATCTCTGGCATATAATAAACTGACGCTCTCGGGTTAGATGATAAGACTAATTGCTTATCCCATTGAGTTCTACACCCAAAAATGCTATTCTTCCTTAAGCAGAACTTTTCTATAGGTATCTGGGACAATGCTTTGAGAGAAGGCTCTATCGGGAAAATTGATTTTAGACTGCCTTGAATTGAAGTAACTGACTTAGTTTTGCTGAAATACGCTAATAACGAATATCCTTTTTCTACTCCATGAGCATGAATTAAGTCGATATGATGTCGCTTAAGAATTTTCAATGCTTTACGAATGAATCCAAAATACCAGGTAAGAGAATCAAATGGAAAATAATTAGGAAATCCTTTATTAGTAAATGGCATCGAATATTTGACTACATGAAAATTAATATTAAATTTCCTGAGTGATTGACTATATGGGATATGTGCCGATGAAATTATAATATGCAATTCTATCTCAGAATCTTCGGCAATTTTCTTAGCTAAATTGCTTACCCAACTACCAGGATGACCATGAAAACCATTCTTGATTTTTAATTCAGGCACTAAATCGGAAATCGGATAGCTAGCCAACCAAAATATTTTCATTTTTTTATATTTTAGATTTTAACCAATTTATATTTCTGGCATTAAGCTTCTGCATACTAGCAATTATTCCTATATAAATCATTATTAATGAGTTAAAAGACATAACTAAAAGACCTCCGGAAAACAAGGTAGCAAATCGGCCTACTATAAAAAATAATGCAATAAAGAAAACCTCATTATGCAATGCACTCCTGTTGCGATATTTACCAAATTTAAGGACATCAATTAACAGGATAATTAAAAATCCTAAAAAGAGCAATAAACCTACGATACCAAAACCGTGATATAATATCATTAAATCCACATGCAGTGGCCTGTCTCTAAACAAACCATTGGCATAGTTACCTGGAGAATTAAATGCTTGCTTTCCAAAAAATTCGGTATTTTCTTTTCGTGATTCATGAATTACATATCCAAATTCCATAAATCGGCCTTCATTCTGAATACCTTCACGTTTTTCTATTATCCTCATTCTTGTATCCATTTTTTCTATTATACTTTCTCTAATCAAAAATAAACCAAGTCCTAAGAGTAGTAAAACAATAATAATATTTATTAAATTCTTACCCCTTCTAAGATGAAAAACAATATAAATTAAGCTTCCAAGAATTAATAATAATATAGATGTACGATTCATATTCAGAGTAATCAGTATAACAGCCAAGACAAAGAAAAATATTTTAAACTTATTAAAATGGGATGCATTGACCTTTAAGTACAACGGGAACATGAACAATGCAAATACAGCAAAGAATATTTTCTCAAAAGTAAAAGCAGTCCTGAATCCGGCAGAATATTGATCTAGTCCAATTTTAAATATATTGGAACTAATCATTGCTAGAGCAAAAATCACAATTGAAATAAATGAATTTCTTAATAAAGTATTCAAATCATCAAAAGAACAGAATGCTTTTGATGAAACAAAATAAGACATAAGAGGAATCGATAAAACGAATAATGCATTTAAAGAAGATAATGGAGAAGATGACGAGTACAATATTCTATATGCGAAATATAAAATTATATATATCATATATCTCTCACGAAACACCTTTAAATTCAATTTCTTAATAAAGAATCCACCGACAATACTTAATAAGATAATATTCCGAGCTGTACCAAAAAAAGAAAAAGGCTGAAATAAATAAATTATTTCAAAAAGGACCAAATAAATTGGTAGGTGAAATACGATTCGTTCTCCATACCTGAAAGTATTTACAATTAATGCTAAACATATTATAGAAAAAATTAGTAACCCCATTAAATAGCTAATTTTAAACGTAATGCTTTGAAAAACCTCACTATTCTTATAATAAAAATACCCATCCTAGTATAAATGAACATCCTATTTCGAATATTATTATATCTTAATGTTGTTTTATCAGCATATCTATGCAAATCAAGTGTGATAATATTAATATCATGATTTTTAACAACATAATTGTAACACAAATCTGAAATTTCTGTTATTTTTTCAACATTACTTTGTAATCGTTTTAACTCAACTACTAAATTGAAGCCATGTGCTATGTTATCATCATTGAGTATAGTACCTAAACAGTATTGATGGGTTTCAAATAACCATTTGTACAAATACTTATCTGAAATTTTATTATAACTAGCATCCATCAATATAGTCGGGATGCCAAGTTTTGCGCTCTCAAGCGCAGATGTTCCCATTGAAATATTAATGTCAGAACTATTCAACAGAAATAAGTGAAGATTATCTTCATTTATTTCACTGATATACTGAATATTAATATTATTATTTTGAACATATTTATGTACATATTGATCATACTTATCTGGATTTTCAGTAATAACATAAAGCGCTACTTTGCTGAAGTCATCCTGATACAAATTAAGATCCTCCAATACCTTTATAAATGGAAATATCTTCCAATCAACTCCTCTACCAATATAGGTTATACGTAATGGCAAATTTCCCTTTTCATCTAAATTAATCTTCTTTAAATATACATTTTCGCAATTCACAACTGGTATAGGTAAATAAGATATATTATCAAGAGGCAATCCATACTTATTTGTGAAGAATGGCGCACCATCCATAAATACAATTCCATTTGCTTTGATTAATATATTAAACAGCTTATTAACTAAAATCTTTGAGTCATAATAACGCCTTATAATATTCGGAATAATATTAGCTCTTAGGAATGTATCTGGAAAAACATTCCAAAAAAGGATTCTGGGATTAACATATTGAAAATACTTTAGCTCTAAATACCAATTAAATACTACTAATACGTCATTACTTGATACACTCTTTCTAACATTTTTATAATTCAGATCTTCAAAGTAAATATAGTTAAAGCTTGCCCCAATCAAATTTAATTTTTTTAGCAGGTAACTATCTTTAGAAATGATTAGGTAAATAGATTGTTGACTTTCATTAAATTTCAACGCTAAATTAATTATTAAGGTCGGTACCCCACCTAAATCTTTTTCAGGAAAAACAAACCAAATTTTATACAAAATATTCTGCAAATCCCTATTCTTTAAAAAAAATCAGTTTTCTCAAAATTAAATCAATACTTTAGTTTATAAGACCAGCTCTCTATAATATTTTAAAAGAAGTCAATAAATTTATCTATTGAAATATTTCGATAGCATTTCTTGAAGATTCAGTTTCTTATTTAGTCGATCTAATGAAAAAATAAACGAAATTAATATTATGATTGACCCTAAAAAATACATTTGTGGAGTTTGAACAAACTTTATTATAATAAAACATAGAATTGCTAAAATTAGCTGGGGGAAAAAGACTTTATTAAACTCAACTGTGAATTCAAATTTGTATCTTATCTTTGAAATAGTAAATACCTGTACTAAATATAAAAGATAAGAAATCAGAAAAGAAATCCCTAGGCCAGTGAGTCCGTAAATACTATAGCCAGTTAGATTCAATGCCAGTAAATATATATTTGTGATTAGTTCATTCCAGAAAAACAATTTACTTTCACCCTTGGCAAGAAATATAAATGCAATTGACCAAGATGCAGCCTTAAAAAACATCCCCAACGCTGCAAAAAGAATCATATCATTTACTGCAAGAAACTTATTTGAATACAAAATTATTACTACCCAGTTTATAAAAACCAGAAAGACCATAATGATGGGGGCTAGAATAAGCAAAGCTATTTCAGCCTGCTGATTAATTACTCTAATGCTTTTAGAATTGTCATGGGCAACGGCAGACAAACGGGGATAATAATCCGTACTCATTGCAGTGAATATAAGACCTACATATGTATTAATTATAGCAAATCCAGCTGAATACAGCCCTACTTGATCCACCCCACCAGTATTGCTAATAAATAAACGCACTATATAAGAAGCCCCAAGGGCAATCAATCCACTCAAGCTGATCATAAATCCCATCTTTAACATACCTTTTCCTTCGGCTATTGTCCGTAATCTCGAAACATAAATCGGTTTGACATTTACCTTACGGGCAAAATACCATGTCAGCATAAATGCTGTAATAGCTGTAACTATTATTCCCGGTACAATGCCATCAACACCAAAGAAATAGTATAATGGAATGGTAGTAAAGAGACCTAGAAAACTGCCAATCACACTCGATTTTGCTAGATACTTTATTTGCCGCATACCTCGGAGCAACACACTTTGTCCAGCACTGAGCTGATTGATCAGGAGGGTAACTGAAATAATCATAAAGGCATAGATATAGTCCCGGTTTCCAAATGAAATCTGACTAAGCCACGGAGACAAGACCAAGGTGAGTAATGCACCCAGTAAACCGGTATACCATACCAATCGGCGGAAAACTGTCACAGTAGTGCGAACACGTAATTCATTGCCTGTACTGTGTGCTGCAGCCACATCCCTTACAGCACTGGTTGATAAACCAAAATTTGTTAATGCAGCGATAAATCCGGTAGTGGAAGTTAACAGACCTGCTATACCCATACCCAAAGGGCCAAGCAACACGGCAATAAACTTTGAGCTGATTATCTTAATAATAATCTGAAAAACCTGCACCCCTCCGAATATGGAGGTAGCTTTCATTATCTGCTTGTAAGCCGATTGCTGTTCAGACATTAACTACTGAAAGAGTTTAAAAAACCAACTACCTTATGAATTTCTTCAAAGGTAAAAATTGGACTGATAGGTAAACTGACCGCTTGCCAATGAATTTGGCTGGTAAGCGGCATAATTATTTCATCCCAATCTTTATAGGCCAACTGCTTATGCGGCGGTATGGGATAATGAATCAGTGTTTGTATACCATTCTCCGTCAGGTATTTTTGCAGGGCATTCCGTTTTGGGTGACGGATCACAAATAAATGCCAGACGTGAGATTTCAGATTGCGGATTGCGGATTGCTGCCCTTCGACTGCGCTCAGGGTAAAATTGCGGATTGGCAATATGATATCAGGATTCGTGATGTGCTCGCAGTAGTAGGCTGCCACTTCCCGCCGGCGTTGGTTTTCGGCATCCAGAAACCGGAGTTTTACATCGAGAAATGCTGCCTGCATTTCATCGAGGCGTGAATTCAATCCCCGGTATTCATTTACATACTTTTGACGGCTGCCATAGTTGGCCAGGGCGCGCACCACTTCAGCCAACTGATCGTTATTGGTAGTTACGGCTCCGGCATCCCCCAGGGCGCCCAGATTTTTACCCGGGTAAAAGCTGAAGCCGGCCGCATCGCCCAAAGCGCCGGTTTTCCGGCCTTCCCATTCTGCCCCAATGGCCTGGGCATTATCCTCAATAATTTTTAAACGATATTTTTTTGCAATCCTTTTCAATTCGCTGCTCCAGCATACCTGCCCGTACAGATGCACCACCATAATGGCACGGGTGCGCTCGGTAATATGTTGTTCAACCAGTGAAATATCAAGATTGTAGGTGTTGATATCCGGTTCTACCAAGACAGGTTTCAGGCGGTTATCAGTAATAGCCAGTATAGTTGCAATGTAAGTATTGGCCGGTACAATCACCTCATCGCCTTCCTGCATCACACCCAGCTCAATGTATGCCTTTAAAATCAAGCGCAGCGCATCCAGACCGTTTCCTACCCCAATGGCATGTCTAATGCCTATGTATTCCGCCAGATGTTTCTCAAAACGCTTAACCCGTTCGCCCAACAGGTACCAGCCGGAATCAATCACCTCAGCGGCGGCTTGTTTCAGCGCATCCGCATATTGGGCATTTATTTTCTGTAGATCGAGGAATTTGATCATGTTTTACACCAGTTTCCTTTTAAACCTTGCCGGATTCCCTAACCATAATTCATTATCCGGGATATCTTTGGTAACCACGCTGCCGGCACCTATCATCGCATTCCTGCCAATGGTTACCCCGCATAAAACAACCGAACCTGCCCCGATAGAAGCGCCATCCTGAACGGTTGTTTTTAAAAATTCTTCAGGGTATTGCTTGGAACGCGGATATTTATCATTGGTAAAGGTGACATTGGGCCCTATAAAAACATTATTGCCAATTCTTAATCCATCCCACACCTGCACGCCAGATTTAACGGTTACATTATCCCCGATGACCACGTCATTTTCAATAAACACATTGAAATTAATGTTACAATTACAACCGATTGTGGCTTCCTTCAGGATCACACAATACTGCCAGATAGTTGTATTATCGCCAATCTTAACAGTTTGAACCTCGGAAGTAGGATGAATTTTAATTGCCATTTTTATGATTTACAAAATGATTATAATCCCGGATATAATCTTCATTATCAAATAGTTCTGAGGCCAACACCAGGCATATTGCTCCTGAGGAAAACTCCATCAGTTCCCGCCAGATGCCGGGCACTACCATCAGGCCATAGTCCGGCCGGTTAAGGGTAACCACTTTTTTATTTACACCGTCATCCAGCAACACATCAAAAGAGCCGGAAGCAGCAACAATCAACTGCCGGAGTTCTTTATGCGCATGTCCGCCCCGGTCTTCCCCGCCGGGTATATCGTAAAGGTAATAAACCCTTTTGATTTCAAATGGCAGGTTTATACCTCCTTCAACAATGGTAATATTTCCGGCCCTGTTATGTATTTTGTTAAGGGGAAGAATAACACAATCAAATACGCTGCTTCGGTTCATAAGCCCCTGAAATTTAAAAACTCAGCGTAATCATAGATATAATCTGTTGCATGGTATTTTGTCGAACTCAGCACCAGGGCCAGGCTATTGGTGGAAAAGTTTTCCATTTGCCTCCACAAGCCGGCAGGAATATATAGCCCATAGTAAGAACGGTTCAGTGAAAACAACTGTTTCTCTTTCCCATCATCAACAACAACATCAAAACTTCCTGAAAGGGCTACAATCAGTTCCTGTTGTTCCTTAAACGCGTGTCCGCCCCTTACCTGTCCGCCGGGCACATCGTAAATCCAGTAAGTACGCTCAATCTTAAAGGGAATATGTTTCAATTCCTCGATAAAAGAGAGGTTGCCGCGGGGATCTTCAAATCTGGGCAGTTGGATAATTTCTGCTTTCATCATCCTAAAGCTTTCTGAGGTATTCGGCATAGGAGCTTTTCCCCTGCGTTACAATATTTTTCTGCAATCCGGCCTGGTCAATAAAGCCCATTTTATAAGCAATCTCTTCTATACATGCAATTTTCAGGCTGGTGCGTTTTTCCACGGCCTTTACAAATTCCGTGGCTTCGCTCAGGGCCTCGTGGGTGCCGGTATCCAGCCAGGCAAAGCCGCGGCTGAGTACCTGCAGTTTCAGTTGCTGCCGTTGCAGAAAGGCTTCGTTTACCGAGGTAATTTCCAGTTCGCCCCGGTGCGAGGGTTTTACATTTTTGGCAGTCTCCACCACGGCATTGGGGTAAAAATAGAGTCCCACCACGGCATAATTGCTTTTGGGCTGCCTGGGTTTCTCCTCAATGCTCAGCACATTGCCTTCCCGGTCAATTTCGGCCACGCCGTAGCGCTCGGGGTCATCCACATAATAACCAAAGACCACGGCCTTATTATCGTTCTTTACAGTCTCCACGCTGTTTACCAGCAGCTTCTGCAAACCGGCGCCATAAAAAATATTGTCGCCCAGCACCAGGCACACATCGTCGTTTCCGATAAATTCTTCCCCCAGGATAAAGGCCTGTGCCAGTCCGTCGGGCGAGGGCTGCACCTTGTAGCTGAACGTTAATCCCAGTTGCCTGCCGTCGCCAAACAGCTTTTCAAACTGCGGCAGGTCGTGGGGGGTGGAGATAATCAGGATTTCCCGTATGCCTGCCAGCATCAGCACCGAAAGCGGATAAAAGATCATCGGCTTATCGTAAATGGGCAAAAGCTGCTTGGATACGACTTTGGTGATGGGGTGTAGGCGTGTGCCGGCTCCGCCAGCGAGGATGATTCCTTTCATGATTTGTTGATATTTTGGAACACGGTTGACGCGGTTGTTAGCGGTTTTCGTGGATTTTTTATTAGAACACGGATGACGCGGATTGGACTGATTTACACTGTTTTATTTCTCGCTGATTTACGCTGATTTTGTGCGCAGATCAGCGGGGATTTTATCTGCGTTGATACTTCGGCAAGCTCAGCACAAGTCTGCGAGAAATTTTTATTCACTCCAGACGGTTCTTTTAATATAGTCCGTATATCCCAAAATAATGCGAACTACTTTTTCGCTCACATTTGGCATGGAGTAGTCACCAACAGGTCTGAAATTTCTTACTTCACTCGTTTTTTGGTATTGCAACTGCACCAATCCTTGTAAAATTCTTTCCGGGTTTAGTCCAACCATCATCACGCTGGCTTCTTCCATGGCCTCAGGTCTTTCATGGGCTTCGCGGATGTTGAGGGCGCGGAAGTTCATGATGGAGGATTCTTCGGAGATGGTTCCGGAGTCGGAGAGGACGGCGTAGGCGTTTATTTGTAGTGCGTTGTAGTCGGAGAAGCCGAGGGGCTTTAAGAACTGTATTAATGGGTTGATTTGTTGATTTGTTGATTTGTTGAGTGAGGAATCGTGATGCGTGATGCGTGATGCGTGATGGGTGATGGGTGAAGTAGTCTCTTTACTCATTACTCTTGACTCATCACTCATAACACCTGACTCATCACTCTTTACGCTTATCTCATTACTCATTACTGATTCGAGTTTTTTGCGGGTTCTTGGATGGGTCGATACAATTATTGGGTATCCATACTTTTCTGCAATGAGGTTGAGTGAGTCAAGTAAACCCTTGAAGTTTTTTTCGTTGTTGATGTTTTCTTCGCGGTGGGCGGAGACAACGAAGTATTTATCTTTTTCGAGGTCGAGGCGTGATAGGACATCGGAGGCCTGGATTTTTGGCATATAGTGGTTCAACACCTCAAACATCGGGCTGCCGGTTTTGATGATACGGTCGGCTGGCAGACCTTCGCGCAGGAGGTATTCGCGGGCAATGCTGCTGTAAGTGAGGTTGATATCGGCGATGTGGTCCACGATCTTTCTGTTGGTTTCTTCGGGTACGCGCTGGTCAAAGCAGCGGTTGCCGGCTTCCATGTGGAAGATGGGGATGTGGCGCTTTTTGGCGGGAATGGCACAGAGGCAGCTGTTGGTGTCGCCTAGAACCAGAAATGCATCGGGTTGGATTTCTTCCAATACCGGGTCGATGGCTGCAATGATTAAGCCGATGGTCTCGGATGCGTTTTTGCCGGCGGCGTTGAGAAAGTGGTCGGGTTTGCGTATGCCGAGGTCTTCGTAGAAGATTTCGTTTAGCTCGTAGTCGTAGTTCTGGCCGGTATGGACGGTGATGTGCTCGATGGCTTCGGATTCATCCAGCTTGGCCATGACGCGGGAGAGGCGGATGATCTCGGGTCTTGTGCCTACAACTGTTAATACTTTGAGTTTTTTCATTGTGTTTCTCGCTGATTTTATTTCTCGCTGATTTACGCTGATAAATTTCTCGCTGATTGGCGCAGATTATTGTTTCTATGATAGAATTTCTCGCTGATCTGCGCTGATTTTTTTTGCTGATTGGCGCAGATCTGCGTATGTTATCTGCGTTTATCTGCGAGAGATTTTAAACTTTTTCAAAAAACGTATCTGTATCTTCAGGATCGAAGTGTTCATTAATCCAGAAGATGGTATAGAGTTCTTCGTCTCCAACATTGGTGATGTTGTGTGTGTGCCAGATGGGCATGTCAACGAAGCTGGGTTGTGTGCCATCGAGTTCGAAGGTCATCACTTTGTCGGTGCCGATGCGGCGCAACTCAATTGTGGCTTTGCCTTTGATCACAGCGAAACGTTCGGCTTTGCGGGTGTGGAAGTGATTGCCGCGGGTGATGCCGGGAACGGTGGTGCTGAAGCTGACCTGTCCTCCGCTGTTGAGTTTGACGGTTTCGACGAAGCTGCCTCTGTTATCGGTGTTGAGCTTGAGATGATGCGGGAAGAAGCTTTCGTGGTCGAGGTAGCAGAGGAAGGTGTTCCAGAGGTTGCGTTCGAAGGGGGTGTCGAGAGAAGGTATTTCGCCTTTTTCGAAGTAGTTGGATTTGTATTGTTGTAGTTTGGTAAGTAAGTCGGAAACTTTAATTATGGCTGTATAATCAACAAAAACCGTGTCGGCAAGACCTTTTTCTTCTTCAGCAGCCATGGCTTCAATATATTCAATTACTTCCTTAACCAATTCTCCAACATAGATTAGTTTGATCTCTCCGTCCACTTCGATTTTTGGTGTTTCGTTGTGGGTTAGTTGGTGGCAGAAGGTGGCAACAACGGAGTTGTAGTAGGGGTGTCCGAAGGGGCCGAAGACATTGGGAATGATGAGACCGGTGAATTGGGCGTTGTTGTTGAGTGCCCATTGTTCGAGTAGTTCACGGCCTTCCTTTTTGGATTTGCCGTAGAGGTTGTCGCGTTCTTCCTGGGTGGAGGATGAAAAAAGTATATGTGGAGTTGAGTTAGTCGCTTCACAGGCGGCGATGAGCTGTTTGACGAGGCCCATATTGGTTTGATAGATTACTTCGGGGTCGTTGTGGCGGTTCATGGCGGCTAGGTGGACGATGGCATCGCATTGCTTAACGAATTCATTGAGCTTTGATTCCTCCTTAAAATACTCATCCTGGAATGGGATGCGTTGGAATTTATCAGGGTGCAATCCCAAGGTGTTATACAAATGAGTACCTACAAAACCTGTTTGACCGGTGATGCCTATTTTTAAGCGTGATGCGTGATGCGTGATGCGTGATGGGTGGCTCATGGTAATAATAAGCGTTTGGCTTTAAATCGTGTAGATTTGATTATTTAGTATTTGTCAACAAAGATTTCTTTAATCCAATAGTCATTTTTCTAATGGAAATAAGGTCTTTCAAAAGTAAATCGAAGTTTTCTTTTGTCAGAAAGCCAAGGTTATTTGAAACGATAAGCTGGGTTTCTAATTCAGCTACTGATCCCAAAGTAATTGAAAGAAATTGTGCAAATTCCTTTAATGATGTTCTTCCAGCACCTTCAGCTATATTGGAAGGTATAGAAACTGCTGACCGTCTTATTTGATTTGTTAATCCATACACTTCTGTTTTTGGGAAGCTTTCTGTCACTTTGTAAATAGCCGTAACGAAAGTGATTGATTTATTCCAGACATCAAGATCGTGATGGGTTTTCATTTTTATTGGGTGATGGGTGATGGGTGATGAGTGATGAGTGATCTGTGATATGCCGATTACTGATTACGCATTACTGATTACGCATTACGCTTTAAACTTAAAATATGCTAAGTCAAACCTGTAATCATCTTCCTTTGACTCTTCCAAACTCATATCCGAAAACACAATCATGGTTGAATCGGGTTCTAAAGCTTTGAAACCGTTGACGTGGCCGGGGGGGATGATGAGAATTTCGCTTTCAGAATCACTTAGGGTGTGCGTGTTTGTTTCGAGGTCTTTTGAAGGCTGCTGCCAGTTGTCGATCTTTATCCAGTTGATGAGGAAGCTGCCTTTGGTGACATAGAAGTATTTGGTTTCGAGTTTGTGACCCTGCCAGGCACGAGTGATGTTGGTGTCCGGATGGGTGATGGTGTAGAAGCGTTTTACATTTTCAAAATGAAAATCGTTAACGAATCTTACAATTCCACGTTGATCTATATGAATGTTACCTTTGATAAGTTGCATATTAATGGAACGCAGATGACGCTGATGTTACTGATTTACGCTGATTTTTATCTGTGTTCATCTGTTCGATCTGTGTTATCAGTGTTCTATACACTAAGGTTCGTATATGTTGGTGATGTCTTCGTTGAGGATGTCTTTGCGGATGATGGGGAGTTTCATGAGTAGTTTTTTCATGCCTTCCACATCGAGTCGATGGGTGTTATGTGAGGTGTAATCTTCTACTTCTGAAACTTTGGATTCTCCTTCGGTGAAGTATTTGCCATAGTTCAAATCGCGGTTATCTGCAGGGATACGGTAATAATCACCCATATCGATGGCCTTTGCCATTTCTTCTCTGTTTACGAGGGTTTCAAAGAGTTTTTCGCCATGACGAGTGCCAATGATGTTAATCGGATTACTAGCGTTATAGAGCTCTTTTAATGCAATGGCTAATACTTCGACTGTAGCGGCAGGTGCTTTTTGAACGAACATATCTCCGTTTTGGGCATTGTTGAAGGCAAACCAGACCAATTCAACGGCATCATCCAGAGTCATCATAAAGCGTGTCATGCCCGGATCGGTAATGCTGAGAGCTTTGCCTGCTTTGATTTGTTCGATAAATAATGGTATTACTGAGCCTCTTGAAGCCATTACATTGCCATAGCGCGTGCCGGAGAAAGTTTGTCCTGAGCCATTTAGTCCGCGGCTTTTTGCCACCATGAGTTTTTCGCTGAGGGCTTTGCTCATACCCATGGCATTGATGGGGTAAACGGCTTTATCAGTACTCAAAACCACAACACTTTTAACGCCCCGTTCGATGGCGCAATCCAGTACATTATCAGCTCCGATCACATTTGTTTTAACAGCCTCCATCGGAAAGAATTCACAAGAGGGGACCTGTTTCAAAGCCGCTGCCTGGAAAACAAAATCAACCCCTCGCATAGCAGTGTTTACAGCACTTTTGTTGCGTGTGTCACCGATATAATACTTGATTTTATCGTTTTTGTAAAACTGACGCATATCATCCTGCTTTTTTTCATCGCGAGATAAAATGCGGATTTCTTTAAAAAAATCATCATTCAGAAATCGGCGCAGTACAGCGTTTCCAAACGATCCTGTACCGCCGGTGATTAAGAGGGTGTTGTTATTGGTCATTAATTATAATTTGAGGATTTGAAGATTTGGAAGAGCCAAGGCAAAAGTAAAAGGAGCTAAGTTTGAAGATTCGAGATTTTAAGAGTATGAGCGAAGGTGATCGAGCGAAGTCGAGAGCACCGGGAGTTTATGAGATTTGAAGATTTGACAATTTGAAGATTTGAGTATCTGCCTCTTTTTAAGGTACTGTCTGCTGATCAGGGTTATCTGCTGAATGCAGTCAGTCAGTAGAAACGACTACCTTCTTTCAGTCGGCCGCGCATGCTCTCGCCTTCTAAGTCCCATGCTATTATGCTTATGGAACTGTTAATGAAGTTATTAAGTCAGTTTTCCGTTTTTACAGGAAAAGCTGTTTCGGCTGGAAGTTATTAAGACTTCAAGCCGGGTTTATCTTGTGATGACTTTTCAGTCAATTGTTCATCATTTTGCCAGATCAGCAGCAGGTTTTGCTGGTTAAGTCTGGGGTATTGCTGTTTGAACTCTTCGGGGCTGAGCACCAAGTAGCCGATGTCGCGGCTTACTAGTTTCTGTGCTTTTGCTACCAACTTATTCAAGTAATCGATATCGATGTTTTCGCCCATGATCAGCAGGTTAAGCTTGTCGCTGTCGATGCCCTGGGCCAGTTCGCCCATGAGGTAAACCTCGTAGGGGCTTGCCGAGGTGTAGGATCACACTTTGGATGATATCTTCGATGCCGATGTATTTACGGACAATAGATTGGATATCGGGGAACAGCGGGTGACGGGCGTTAGCGCGGAAGACCTTACGTGGGCCTTCGAACTGTGATTCGAGCAGCCGGGCTTCTTCCAGCTTATTCAGCTCCAGGCGGATGGAGTTGGTACTTTCATTGAATTCGACAGCAAGGCCACGGAGGAAACCGGTATTGGATGCGTTGAGGAAGAACTTCAACAGCATTTTGAGTTTTGTTTTAGAAGTAATCAGTGCTTCTAACATGTATTTTGAAATTTGGTTGCTCTGCGGCTGTGCTTATGAATATATGGTTGTGTATTGGAGTAGCAAAATTACTCATGGTTTTGAGAATAGCAAATTTTTATTGGTTATTTTTTTGTTAAGGGGTTTATGGTAGAAAGAGCCAAGTAAAAAGTAAGAAGAGCCAAGTTTGAAGAGCCTGTTTAAAGAGCCAAGGCAAAAGCGATGCCCAGAGCCTGCCGAAGGGTATAAAGAGACAAGTGGGATCATTTGAAGATTAGAAATTGTTGAGTTGTTGAGAAAGTTGATTTGTTGAGGCGGAATTTTAGCTTGTTAATTTGTTTGAAGCTTGTGTAACATTAAACATTAAACATCTCACACAAACGGATGATACTCTCCCGTTTTTCCAAGTTATTGTTGTTTAATTGTTTATTTGTTTGATTGTTTATTGAAGGTCTAACATTAAACACCTGAACATTAAACATTAAACACCTCAAACAAAAGGATGATACTCTCCCGTTTTTCCAAGTTATTGTTGTTTAATTGTTTATTTGTTTGATTGTTTATTGAAGGTCTAACATTAAACACCTGAACATTAAACATTAAACACCTCAAACAAAAGGATGAAAATCTCCAGTCTTACCAATAGGTTTCTTATTCCTAATGGAGTGCACGATATACACACTTGGGCGGGCATCTGCCAGACCGTAGCCTTTGCCTTCGAGTATGTTTTGGTAGCTTACTGTATGTAAATCCGTAAATCCGCCGGAGAATTCGATTTCTTCGCCGTTAACGGTGATGGAGCGGTAGGTTGTGAGGGGTTGTTGATTTGTTGATTTGTTGATTTGTTGATTTGTTGAGGAGGCTGTTGATTTGTTGATTTGTTTAGCATTGGCTTTGGCCAGGTCTGCCCTGTCGATACTTAGGTACCAGCGGACTCTGGCGTTTTCGAGTTGGAGGAAGCCGGCAGCGCGATCGGCTTCGCTGAGGTGCACCACATTTTCTTTGGCCGGGCCGAAAATCCAGGTGAGCATATCGAAGAAATGTACACCAATATTTGTTGCAACACCGCCACTTTTTTCAAGGTCACCTTTCCAGCTTCTATGATACCATGCGCCTCGGGAAGTTATATATGTAAGATCAATATCATAGGGCTCACTTGGCTCTTTTTCCTTGGCTCTTTTTACTTTCTCCTTCAGGGCTATGATTGCTGGGTGGTGGCGGAGCTGGAGGATGGTGTAAATGTTGCGGCCGGATTCTTTTTCAATCTCCAGAAGGGCGTCCACATTCCAGGGGTTGAGCACGATGGGTTTTTCGCAGATGGCATGGGCGCCGTTGCGCAGGGCCATGCGGATGTGAGCATCGTGCAGGTAATTGGGGCTGCAGATGCTTACATAATCAATGTGGCCGTTGCCGCTGCGGCGCATCTTGTCGAGGTGGCGGTCGAAGCGCTCAGGCTCGGTAAAGAAAGCCGCATCGGGGAAGTAGCTGTCCATGATGCCTACGCTGTCGAAAGGGTCGAGGGCAGCGAGGAGGGTGTTACCGGTTTCTTTGATGGCTTTGAGGTGGCGCGGGGCGATGTAGCCGGCGGCACCTATGAGGGCGAAGTTTTTCATGTATGATGTTTATTGTTTAGTTGTTTAGTGTTCAGGTGTTTGACAATAAATAATTAAACCTGCTTGTATTTTGTACCTTTGTGTTGGCTATTTTTAAGGTATTTTATAAGTCCTTGGGTTTTGTTTCTGATACTTGATGTACGTGATAAGATATCGTCTAATTCTTCCTGATTTATAAAGCTGGCATCGAATGCGCGATAGGCTTGTGATCGGCATTCACCATTTGAGGCTTTGGCGATATATAGAAATTGGATGAATTCTTTATGTCCGTCGCGTTCAAAACCTTCAGCAACGTTATCCATTGTTGAACCAGATGAAGAAGTTATTTGTGCAACAAAACGAAAATCTTTAGAGAATTTTTCATTACGGGTCAAATTTCTGATCACTTTAGCTAATTCTCTTGCTTCTTTCCAAATATCGAGGTCTTCAAACGAGGATAATGTCATGAGGCTATTGAAATTTATTTCATTAATGGTTCCAGATATCGAACAAAAAGCCACTGGCTACTGAACAACTAAACACTAAACAACTAAACGGTAGAACAGTCTTAAGGTCAAAAGTCTGAAAGTCACAAAGTCGAAAGTCACAAAGTCGAAAGTCATGCTAAGTTTTACCACTTTTTACTTTTTACTTTTTACTTTTTACTTTTTCCTTGGTTCTTCCTCCCTTTGCCAGATCAGCAGCAGGTTTTGCTGATTAAGTCTGGGGTATTGTTGTTTGAACTCTTCTGGGCTGAGCACGAGGTAGCCGATGTCGCGGCTTACGAGTTTCTGTGCTTTTGCTACCAACTTATTCAGGTAATCGATATCGATGTTTTCGCCCATGATGAGCAGGTTAAGCTTGTCGCTGTCGATGCCTTGTGCCAGTTCGCCCATGAGGTACACCTCGTATGGGTTTCCGAGGTGCAGGATCACGCTTTGTATGATATCTTCGATGCCGATGTATTTACGGACGATGGATTGTATATCAGGGAAGAGGGGGTGCTTGGCGTTAGCGCGGAAAACCTTACGCGGGCCTTCGAACTGTGATTCGAGCAGTTTGGCTTCTTCCAGCTTATTCAGTTCCAGGCGGATGGCGTTGGTGCTTTCGTTGAATTCGACAGCAAGGCCACGGAGGAAACCGGTGTTGGAACTGTTGAGGAAGAATTTCAACAGCATTTTGAGCTTGGTTTTAGAAGTTATGAGGGCTTCTAGCATTTTTTTTGAGGATTCAAGATTCAAAATTCAAAATTCAAGTTTGAAGGTCGAAAGTCAAATGTCAGGGTGTTATTTAGTATGTTTGGAGGTGATCGAGCGGAGTCGAGAGCACTGGGTTAGGATTCAAAATTCAAGATTCAAGATTCAAAGATTCAAGATTCAAGATTCAAGATTCAAAGATTCAAGAATTTAGAATGATTCAAAGTAGAAGTGCTTTTTTGTGGGATTCAATCTTGAATTTAGAATTTTGAATTCATTTATATTTCGAGCCTTTATAGTCTGAGTTTTTAAGGTATTTAATGAGTCCTGCTATATCAGAGGAGATTTCTGTGGTTTTTTCTTTGAGTTTTTCGAGTGTTTCCAGGGTGATGTAGTTGCAGTCGAGTGCTCTGTAGCTTTGCGTGCGGGTTTCTCCACAGGAACCTTTGGCGATGTAGAGGAATTGAATGAATTCTTTGTTGCCGCTTCTTTCGAAGCCTTCAGAAATATTATCCATTATAGAACCAGAAGCACTTCTTATTTGATCACGGAATCGAAAGTCTTTACTGAAAGGTTCTTCAGAAGTTATTTCGAAGATGTACTTGGCTAAGTCGCGGGCTTTTTGCCAGATGGGGAGGTCTTCGAAGTGGGGATATTTCAAGATTACAGGATTTAAGATTCAAAATTCAAGAGATTCAAAATTCAAGATTCAAGTCGAAAAGTTATAAGGTCGAAGATCAGCTAGTTTAATAGGTTTAAAGGTGATCGAGCGGAGCCGAGAGCACCGGGTTCAAGGATCTGTCTCCCTTTGGTCGCCAAATAAATTTGAAGATTTGAGGATTTGACAATTTGCACATTTAAGATTCAAGATTCAAGATTCCGGATTCAAGATTATGTGGTTTATTTCGTTTATTGGTTTTTGTAGCCATTTGCGTCGGGGCTCCCCCACGAGTGGGGGCTGGGGGGCAAATGGGGAGGGATTCAAGATTTGATAATTTGACAATTTGAAGATTTAAGATTCAAGTCGAAGGTCGAAGGTCTGAAGGTCGAAAGTCAAATGTCAGGGTGTTATTTAGTAGATTTGGAGGTGATCAAGCGGCTCGCACTGCGATGCCCAGAGCCTGTCGAAGGGAGCGGAGTCGAAGTGAGCCGAGAGCACCGGGGGTTTATGAGAATTGACAATTTGACAATTTGATAATTTGATAATTTGACAATTTGAGGATCTGTCTCCCGCTGGTCGCCAGACAGGTTTGAGGATTTGAGGATTTGACAATTTGACAATTTGAGGACCTGTCTCCCGTTGGTCGCCAGGCAGGTTTGAAGAGTTGAGGACGGCTCAATTTTCATCCGCCGAGGCGAATCAGAAATTTTCAAATCTCATTCAAACAGTGAGTTTGCGCTTCCATCAAGGATATCAGGAATCATTTGTTTGATTTGTTCATCGAACCAATCAAGTGAAGGTGTTTCTTTGATCCAGTTTATTTCCTGAAGTCTTTCAAATGGAAACTGCTCGATCACTTCAATAACATGAACCGGGTTTACCCACAGGTCTTTTTCGGATGCATCCTTCATGATAGTTTCCCAGTTGAAGCTCAAGTTGTTGCAGATAAAAACGATATCCACCAGATCTTTTGCTTCAAGTCTTCCCAAGGAAGTGATTTTATTGGAAAGTATGTTGTGCAGGTTGTCGGTTTTATGAAAGAGACTGGTTGAGATGATGTTTCCGCTTCGGAAAGGGACATCATTCACAAAATCAAGTTTTAGAACTGTTTCGCCCTCAACGATAAAAACGCGTGCAAAACCATCATCAGCAACGGATACTTCTATGGCATGCCCTGCCTCGTTTAGCGCCTTGAATATCAGATTTACCTGATTTTTGAAATCGGGTGCATTGTTAACGAAAAAGTCGAGGTCATCAGAATACCGATGATACAAGTAAGCCCGGCTTAATGCAGTGCCACCTGTTAGGTAGAAGCCAACAGGAAGCTTTCCAACTGTTTCAAGAATTTTATCCTGAAGTGGGTAGAGCGTATTTTGATAATAAGCGTCGTGCATTGGTATAATAGGTTCGCCGTTGAGCAGGGAACAGTTTTTGGATGGTAGCGTCTGTTAATAATAACATTAAATCTTTTTTTCCTACAAGCCTGGTTAACTCATACCATTGAAGGCTGTTCAATGCTCTGATGAAAATCTGGTCGTTTTTCCGGAAGGTTTCAACAGGATTGGACAAGATATCATTGACCACTTTCATTCGTTGTTCTACAGGCATATCCCAGAGCATTGCTTTTAGTTTGGTGTGTAAAGTGGGTTGCATGAGATTTGATAATTTGATAATTTGAGGATTTGAAGATTCAAGTCGAAGGTCTGAAGGTCGAAAGTCAAATGTCAGCTTGTTACTTAGTATGTTTGGAGGTGATCGAGCGGCTCGCACTGAGCGGAGTCGAAGTGAGCCGAGAGCACCGGGGAATTAAGGATTTGAAGATTTGAGGATTTGAAAATTCAAGATTCAAGATTCAAGATTCAAATTTTGTTGTGGTGTTTAATGGATTTTTAAATCTTTGAATGTGGCTTCGGCCGTGCAGGGGATTCAAGATTCAAGATTCCGAATTCAAGATTATGTGGTTTATTTCGTTTATTGGTTTTTGTAGCCATTTGCGTCGGGGCTCCCCCACGAGTGGGGGCTGGGGGGCAAATGGGGAGGGATTCAAGATTTGATAATTTGACAATTTGAAGGCGTCTCAATTTTTATCCGCCGAGACGGAACAGAATTTTCAAATTTTATCGATTTAAGGATTTGTCTCCCGTTGGTCGCCAGGCAGGTTTGAGGATTTGAGGATTCAAGATTCAAGTCGAAAAGTTTTAAGGTCGAAGATCAGCTAGTTTAGTAGGTTTAAAGGTGATCGAGCGGAGCCGAGAGCACCGGGTTCAAGGATCTGTCTCCCTTTGGTCGCCAGATAAATTTGAAGATTTGCCTCCTTTCAGTCCTGTCTGCCGGCCAGGCAGGCGGCAGGCAAGCTCTCGCCTTCTAAGTCACATGCTGTTTTGGCTAAGTAACTGTTGAAGTTGTAGTTATGTTTTTTATCGCGTGGTGGGGTGTGGTAGCGAGTGGTGAGGTGAAAAACGGTTATAGTGTGTGTTGACGTAGTCACAGACTACGCCGAGCGTGCCATAGACCAGGCCGGACACAGCGCTTTAGTATGGTTTAGTTTATTTGATGTATGTTGGTTACAAGTGGTCATATTGTGGGTTGAGCAATTGGTTTGTAATTGGAGTAGCAAAATTACTCATGGTTTTGAGAATAGCAAATTTTTTTTGGTTATTTTTTTTGTTAAGGGGTTTATGGTAGAAAGAGCCAAGGCAGAAGTAAAAAGAGCCAAGTGGTGAAGAATGGAAAATGAAGAATGAAAAGTGAAAAATGAAGAATGAAAAATGAAGCCGGCAAGTGTTGGGAAGCCCCTTTTAGGGGTATGGGGTGCGCTGGGGAGGGGATTCAAGATTTGATAATTTGACAATTTGACAATTTGAGGATTCAAGATTCAAAATTCAAGATGATGTGATTTATTTCGTTTATTGGTTTTTGTAGCCATTTGCGTTGGGGCTCCCCCACGAGTGGGGGCTGGGGGGCAAATGGGGAGGGATTCAAGGATTCAAGATTCAAAATTTAAGATTCAAGTCGAAGGTCTGAAGGTTGAAAGTCAAAGGTCAGCTAGTTATTTAGTAGGATTAGAGGTGATCGAGCGGAGTCGAAAGCACCGGGGATTTATGATAGAAAGAGCCAAGGCAAAAGTTAAAAGAGCCAAGTTGTAAGAGCTGTTTTAAGAGCCAAGGCAGAAGTAAAAAGAGCCAAGTGGTGAAAAATGAAAAATGAAGCTTTGTCGAAAGTCTTAAGGTCAATAAATGTTATAAAAACCAGGGGAAAATTATTTTTTCTTTTGTTTCGGGGGTGTTTGAGATGATGTAGTGGTGTTGGATTTGTAGTTTGTTAGCGAGTTTTTCGAGTTTAAACAGGTCTTGATTGATGGCTTTTTGTTTTACTTCCAGGGCGATGTTATTGTTGAGGATGAAGTCTATTTCGGCAGTATTGCGGAGGTTGTAATACACTAGTTTGCCATAATGCATTAATTGATTGGCAACAGTAGTTTCGAGCAGTTGACCCGTGCTGGTTTTGGTAATGAGATTCAGGATACCTGTATCAGAAAAATATACTTTTTTGCCTCCGGCAACACTTCGGTCGATATTAGCGGTGTGTTTTGGGATGAGGGACAGGAAGAAAATGCCTTCAAGGAATTCGAGGTAATTGTATATTTTCAGGCGGTTGATGCCTAATTCGGAAGACAATCGGGTTATATCGATAATATTACCATTGCGTGGTCCAAGGAGCAAGATCAGATCGCGCAGCTCTTTGATGTCTTTCAGTTGGCTGAAGACTTTGATGTCTTTTTCGAAGAAGGAGGCAAAGATATTTTTGAGGATCAGTGTTTTTGTTTCCAGGTTGGGGGTGAGTACGACCTCAGGGAATCCGCCGTAGTTCATATATTGCTCATAGAGCTCCATGCGTTTCACCTGGCTGTATTTGCTATGTAGCTGAATCACCTCATCAAAGTTGGGCTGGATATCAGAAACAGGGAGTTGTTCGTTAAAGTAAAGGAATTCTCTAAAGCTCAATGGTTTTAGGATAAAAAGAAATTTTCGGCCGCTGAGTGATTCTGGGAAAAGATTTCGGAGGTAGTAATTAGAGGAGCCTGTAAGGATGAATTTTAACTGGTAATGATCGATAAGGTATTTGATGATTGTGGTGATCTCTGGAAAATTTTGAATTTCGTCGATACAGACCAAAAATCTTTCTCCGGGAACAGCCCCCGTGGAATCGCGAAGGTCGTTGTAAATTTTATTATAATCCTGGCTTTCGAAAAGCAGGTGATCCAGGGGATTATCAAAGTCGAACCAGATTTGCTTTCCCTTCCACACCTCTGCCAATTGCTTCATAAGGGTTGTTTTGCCAACCTGCCTCATTCCGGTGATGACGATAGCATTTTTGTGGTTTAGTTGTTTTTCTATGGTATAAAAAAGTGCGCGTTTTAACATTGTGTAAGAATTTATTTACAAAAGTACGCAAAATTGTAAAATAAATTTTACAAAAATGATTTTTGTGAATGGGAAATGAAAGATTGCCGAAGGTCTGAATGAAAAATGAAAAATGAAGCCGGCAAGTGTTGGGAAGCCCCTTTTAGGGGTATGGGGTGCGGAGGGGAGGGGATTCAAGATTTGATAATTTGGCAATTTGACAATTTGAGGATTCAAGATTCAAAATTTAAGATGATGTGATATATTTCGTTTATTGGTTTTTGTAGCCATTTGCGTTGGGGCTCCCCCACGAGTGGGGGCTGGGGGGGCAAATGGGGGGCGTAATGATTCAAGATTTAATGGATTTGAAGATTTGAAAACCTGTCTCCCGCTGGTCGCTAGATAAATTTGACAGTTTGAAAACGTATCAATTTTCAGTTTTATCAATTTAAGGATTTTATGTTTTACTTCGTTTATTGGTTTTTGCCACTTTGTGCGTTAGGGCTCCCCCACGAGTGGGGGCCGGGGGGCACATGGGGAGGGAATTCAAGATTTGATAATTTGATAATTTGAGGATTTGACAATTTGAAGATTTAAGATTCCGAATTCAAGATTTGAGGGATTTGAAGATTTGAAGATTTGAGTTATTTAGTGGGGTTGGAGGTGATCGAGCGGCTTGTACTGAGCTTGCCTGCCGACCGCAGGAAGGTAGGCTTGCCGAAGTAAGCCGAGAGCACCGGGGATTCAAAGATTCAAAATTCAAAATTCAAAATTCAAAATTTGATAATTTGAGGATTTAAAAGGTTTATGGGTTAAAGTTTATTGCTTTTTATTTTCCCAGGGAGGCGAGTGAAATCACATTTATGCCATCTGGGCGGCGATGGCTCATTCCGGTACCGGTGATGATATTTAAAGATTGGGGTAAATTTGATTTGGTGACATCGATGGATGAGGCAAACTTTATGAGGTTTTTAGCTGCCTGTTCGATAAAACCTGCGCCGAGTTTTATTTCGAAAGCGGCATAGTTGCCATTGCGTTTTTGCACGATGGTGTCAATTTCCAGTCCGTAGGAATCGTTGTAATGAAATACGCTTGCGTCATTTGCTTTGGCATATACATTTAATTCGTGGGTAGCCAAAGACTCGAATAAAAAACCGGTGTATTTCAGGTCTTTAAACAATGACCCTTCATCCAGCCCTAATGCTGCAGCGGCCAAAGAAGTGTCGCACAGGTGACGTTTGGGTGATCTTCTGAGGGAGGCTGATGAGCGGATATGTGGATTAAAAGCGGGTTGTTCGAATAAAATCATTAAGCGCGATAAGGCATCAAGGTACGCAGTAATAGTATTTCTTGACACTTCATTATTGTCAAAAGTTTTTACATCTCTTTCCAGCGTTTTATTATCAACGAGGGTTGCTGTGTTTCTGGCAATTGAACGCAATAAACTACGTACTTTAAACGGGTCACGTTTAACACCTGAGGTCCGGCTCATATCCACTTCACAAAGCAAATCCACATAACCGGCATTAATTTTGACTGCATTTTTTTGGTTTGCGTTAATTAAAGCCGGCCATCCACCTATCAGTATTTTATCGATAATGAAATCAAGTGAAACGCCGGGCTCGTAAAAGTCGGGAAGTTGTTTTTCCAACAAATCAGACATTTTAACTAAACCAGAAGAAAATCCCAGTTCCTGCCATGACAAGGTATCCATTTGTACAATGGTAAAACGACCTGCACCACTATGAAGTTTGGCATCATCACTTGGGTTAGCCGAACCCGTGAGGAGAAATTGTCCTTTAGCTTTTCGGTTGTCCACTTCATGCCTGACGTAATTCCATATTTCGGGATAAATCTGCCATTCGTCAATTAATCTTGGTGTATCGCCCGCTAACAAGAGCTGTGGATTTGTTGCCATTATGATTGGAACTTGCTGGTCTCTGTCCATTTCCAAGATGCTTTTGGCAAATTGATTTGCTGTAGCTGTCTTTCCGCATGCTTTTGGTCCTTTAATTAGCACTGCTCCAGAAGCGGATAATTTCTCTTTTAAGTCGTCTTCGACTATTCTGTTTATGTACTTCATAATTAGCAGTATAATTTGATTACAAAGGTATGAGGATTTTTCTATTGTGCAAAATAAAGAAATTATATTGTGCAAAATTCAGGAAAAATATTGTGCAATATTATGGTATTTTTTTGATTTATGAGTTTACGGGTTCACGGGTTGAGAGGTTGGATGTTTTAGAAGGTTTGGAGGTGATCAAGCGGCTTGTACTGAGCTTGCCTGCCGACCGCAGGAAGGTAGGCTTGCCGAAGTAAGCCGAGAGCACCGGGGATTCAAAGATTCAAGATTCCGAAATCAAGATTTAAGGATTCAAGAGCCAAGGCAAAAGCGATGCCCTGAGCATGCCGAAAGGTAAAAAGAATCAAGATAGAGCGGCGGCAGCGTCTGCTTAAGGTAAAACGAGCCCCCGCTAAGCGGGGCCAAAGCTAATGCCAATGGCTATTATGGGTTTACTGGTTTATGTTACTATATTAATAATGCGTTTGGGTACGATGATGACCTTTTTGATGGGTTTACCGGCGATCCATTTGACTGATTCTTCGTGGGCAAGTACCTGGGCTTCGATGGTTTTTGTGTCCATATCCAGAGGTAGTTCGAGCTCGAAGCGTTTTTTGCCGTTGAAGGAGACGGGATAAGTAAAGGTGTTCTCGATCAGGTACTGCTCGTCCCATTGCGGGTAGGGCTGACTGGTAACGCTTTGGCTGTGGCCGAGCAGCTGCCAAAGTTCTTCGGCCAGGTGCGGGGCGTAAGGTGAAATGAGGATCACAAGCGGCTCCAGTATCAGGCGTTTGTTGCATTTGAGGTCGGCCAGCTCGTTGGTACAGATCATGAAGGCCGAGACGGCGGTGTTGAAGGAGAAGCGTTCGATGTCTTCTTCCACCTTGCGGATGGTCTTGTGCAGGATTTTGAGCTCGGCTTTCGTGGCGTTTTCTTCGGAGATGTTGAAAAGTTGCTGCTCATCATGAAACATCCTCCAAAACTTTCGGATGAACCGAAAAACACCTTCGATGCCTTGTGTGTCCCAGGGTTTGGATTGCTCAAGCGGGCCGAGGAACATCTCATACATGCGCAGGGTGTCGGCTCCATAGCGTTCGATCAGTTCGTCAGGGTTTTGTACATTGTATTTGGATTTCGACATCTTTTCCACTTCCCATCCGCAGTAGTATTTACCTTCTTCGAGCAAAAAGACGGCCTCGGCAAGGTGTGGCTGCCATTTTTTAAAGGCATCGATGTCGAGGATGTCGTTGTGCACGAGGCTGATGTCCACATGGATGGGATCGGTAAAGTGTTCGCGGCCTTCGATATTTTTGGAAGCAAAAACAGGAATCGCTTTCAACTCAGGTTTTTCTTCAAATTCGGGCACGTCCTCACCACGGATGGCAGCTGCGATTTTATTAAAGACGTTTTCCTTTTCGAGTAACATATCCCGGGTAGGGATTAACAGGATTTTATAACCTTTTTCGCGGGCATAATCCGCATAGGGATGCACCACTTTTTCGAGGCTTCGCACCCGGCGTACTTCGATAATGAGTTTGGCCTCGGGGCTAAAGAAGTCGAATTTACGGTGGCCATCACGGAATTCGCGTACAAACTCCACTCCCATGCTTTTGTTTTGGAGTTTTTGCCAGAGGTAATACTCAGCCATCTTTTCTGCATTGACGCGATAGACCAGACTTGAGCGGCCTTGTATCATACCCTGGTTGATCATCTTTTTGAAAGGTTCGTCTTTCACGGTCAGGCCCAGATCGTAGAGGAACATATTCCAGAAGCGTGCATAGATGAGGTGGCCGGTGGCATGTTCGGCTCCACCCATATAAAGATCAACCTGTTGCCAGTATTGATTGGCTTCTTTGCTGAAATATTCATCAGGATTTTTTGAATCCATATAGCGCAGGTAGTAACCGCTGGAGCCGGCGAATCCGGGCATGGTATTGGTTTCGAGGGGATAGCCTTCAGGCGTTAGCCAGTCTTTGGCACGTGCCAGAGGCGGCTCGCCCGATTCGGTAGGCAGGTAGGCGTCCACAGCAGGCAGCTCGAGGGGTAATTGATCTTCGTTGAGGGTATAGGGCATGCCGTTTCTGTAGTAGATCGGGAAAGGCTCGCCCCAATAGCGCTGGCGGCTGAAAATGGCATCGCGCAGGCGGTAATTGGTTTTGCTTGTTCCGATGCCTTGTTTTTCGGCTTCGGCCACAACTTTCAGGATGGCATCTTTAACCTGGAGGCCGTTGATGAAGCCCGAGTTGATCATGATGCCTTCTTTGGCGTCGTAGGAGTCGTCCCAAAGGGCAGGATCAACAGCTGTTTCGCCAGCTTGCTGTACTACCTGTATGATAGGGAGGCTATAATGACGGGCAAAGGCGAAGTCGCGGCTGTCGTGTGCCGGCACTGCCATGATAGCGCCGGTGCCATAGCCCATGAGCACATAATCGGCAATCCAGATAGGGATGGGTTGAGCGGTAAAGGGATTGATAGCATAAGCACCTGTGAACTCTCCGCTTACCTTTTTCACTTCGGCGATACGCTCGCGTTCGGAGCGGTTTTTGGTTTTTTGGATATAGCTTTCAACGGCAGCTTTTTGTTCCGGCGTGGTGAGTTGCATCACCAGTTCGTGCTCGGGTGCCAGCACCATAAAGGTAGCGCCGAAGATGGTGTCAGGGCGTGTGGTGAACACCTCAATCTGATGATCACTGGCTTGCACATGAAATTGGAGGGTGCCGCCTACGGATTTCCCTATCCAGTTGCGTTGAATGTCTTTGATGGAATCGCTCCATTCGAGGCTGTCGAGCCCTTTGAGCAGGCGGTCGGAATAGGCTGTGATGCGTAGCAGCCATTGCTTCATGGATTTGCGTTCCACGGGATGACCGCCTCTAACGGAGAGCCCTTCGCTTACTTCGTCGTTGGCCAGCACAGTTCCAAGTGCCGGGCACCAGTTAACCATGGTGTCGGCCAGGTAGGCCAGGCGGTAATGCATCAGCAGTTGCTGCTGTTCGATCTCGGTAAAGGCAATCCATTGTGCTGCCGAAAAGGCGTTATGCTCGGTGCAAATGGCTTCTACACCCTGGCTACCCTGATTTTCGAAGGCTGCGATAAGAGAAGCAATGGGTTCGGCCTTATCGGTTTGTTTGTTGTACCAGGAGTTAAAGAGCTGGATAAAAGTCCATTGTGTCCATTTGTAATAAGCCGGATCGCTGGTGCGCACCTCACGATCCCAGTCGTAGGAGAAGCCAATTTTATCAAGCTGCTCACGATAGCGTGCTATATTTTTTTCGGTAGTAATGGCTGGATGCGTTCCGGTTTGGATGGCATATTGTTCGGCGGGAAGGCCATAAGCATCATAACCCATGGGATGTAGCACGTTGAAACCTTTGTGACGTTTGTAGCGGGCAAAGATATCGGAGGCGATATAGCCCAGCGGATGGCCCACATGCAGGCCGGCCCCGGAAGGATAAGGAAACATATCGAGCACATAATATTTGGGTTTGCTGTGGTCGATGGCTGTTTTATAGCTTTTGTGCTTGCGCCAGTAGTCCTGCCATTTTTTTTCTACCGCGTTAAAATTGTAGTCCATGGGTTAATATGCTGATTTGAAGTTTATATGCTAAAAATTATTGATCGTGTTCCAATTCATCAAATGAAAGATCCATGAGTGGAAATTTTTCCCAACCGGTATAGTCGAAGTGCCACCATTCGTGCGGATAAACGCTGAAGCCGGATTGCTGCATGGTGGTGATGAGGAGTTTACGGTTTTGTATCACCTCATCAGGGAGGTGTGGATAGTCCGGGCCCGCCTTTTCTGTGAAGTCGTCGTAGGCAGTTGGCATTGGGAGTTCCTTTCCTGTCTGGAGATCCACCAGGGTGATGTCAACAGCAGCGCCTCTGTTGTGACGCGAGCCATGCCAGGGAGCTGCCACGAAATTGGTGTCCGGATACACCTCGTAAAAGCGAAGGGTTGCAGCATAAGGGCGGTAAGCATCGAATATTTTGATGGTGAGTCCTTTGCTTTTGAATGCATTTTGTGCTTTTGCGAGGGCTTCGGCCACGGGTTTGCGAGCCCAGGCAGCAGCTTGGGGGTAGATGATTTCGCCGGCGAAGTTGTTGTGTGTGGCATAGCGGATGTCGAGAATGATGCCGGAAATTGCCGTTTCGAGGTTTATCATCTGCATATCAGGATCTTTATTCACACTACTGTGATAGCTGTTTTGATCGCTGATCAGCGGCAGCTTGTAGGGATTGCTGCTTTGCGACTGGGCGAGCAGAAAACCTGGCAGGAGGAAGAAGAAAAGCAGGATATTTCTCATTGTGATAGGCTTACTGAGTTCAGGCTGCGAAGTTAGGAAAATTAGTGTGAAGGTCGGCATCTCGACTACGCTCGATGACCTTTGGTCGAAGGTCGGAAAGTCTGAAGGTCGGAAAGTCGAAAGTCTGAAAGTCCAATCGCCAAAAGCCAACAGCTGTCCTTACCAGTTGACTTCGATGATTTGGAAGTTTTTGGCCTGGTAGGCTTCGATGACTGTTTTTCGGGCTGTTTGTGCTTCTTCGAGGGTGTGATAGCCGTTGGTAATGATATTTCCCTGGTCAATCATACCCCAACTGGGATAGGTTTGTCGGATGAGCGGGTTGAAGATGTTTTCCATTTCGTAGGCTGCCTTGGGTTTTTTGATGGGACTTATGAAGGTGAAATATTCTTTTGTTCCTGTTTCTAAAAGATCGCTGTAGGTGGAGGAATAAACGAAATAGTAAATAGGCCTGCGTCTTTCGGGCACAACAGTTTGGTTGTTCCATATGTCTTCGGCAGGTTCTTCGGCATCTGCTTGTGCTGTGGTCTGAGTGGCTTGTTGCCTGCCATTGTTCCGGTAGATACGGGTATGGAAGCTGAAGTCGGCAGCCATGCCAGAGATCAGGATGTCGAGGTCGCCATCCAGATCGAAGTCGCCCCATTCGCCATCGCTCATGTAAAGTGGTATAAGGTTGGCTTCAATATCTGTGAATCCTTGCCGCCGATCGTTACGATAAACTTTAGATACAGCACCCATTGCTGTTTCTCCGCTGATGAGCAGGTCCATATCTCCATCGGCATCCATGTCGGCCCAGTGTGCAAAGCCTGAACGTATAGCGACAAAAGGCGTTTGAACCGGACTGAATCCCTTATCACGGTCGTTGCGGTAAAGTCTGGTCACGAGCTTTCCATTATCCATTTCGCCCATAATCAACACATCCTGATCACCATCGTTATCTACATCAGCACACGCTATTGCACTGTTTTTTACAGGGATAAAACCTGCTTCTTCGCGGATGAAGCCTTCAGAGGTATTGCGATAAAGCAGGCTGGCAGCCCTGCCGTTTTCATTTATTCCACTTAAAATCAGATCAGGGCGGCCATCAAGGTTGAAATCAATCCAGCAGGCATCACCCCGATGGAGGGCAGTGATTCCTGTTTGTATGAGTTTAAATCCACTGCTTCTGTCGTTTTGGTAGAGCAGGGTTCGCGGGCCATTGATGCCTTCGCCTGTGATCAGTATGTCGGTGTCGCCATCGCCATCATAGTCGGCGAGGGAAACGGCACCATCGCGCAGGCCTTCGAAGTTTTGACCAGAAGGTGTAAAGCCACCAGAAGTGTTTCCGTTAAATATTTTAGCCATGCGTCTGCCGTCGGATAGTTCGCCCATCACAAAGAGGTCGCTGATGCCATCGAGGTTGAAGTCGGCCTGATCGAAATCGCCCCGATAGAAAGCCGGAATGTTGTGGTTTATTGCTGTAAAGTTGTTATTTCGCAGATTGCGGTAGATAAGGCTTTGCAGGTTGCTGTGATCATTATTGAAGAATTCGCCAGCGACAAACACATCGAGATCACCATCACGGTCGGGATCGATCCATCCGCTGCTGCTTTCGGCTACTCCGGTGAGTCCTGCACGGATATCGGTAAAGGTCTGTGCCTTGAGTATTGTGCCTCCAAGCAGAAGGGATATGGTGATTGTGATGAAAATACGCATAACCATTTTTTTGGTTTGACCTGATGGTTTTATAGGCAGCCCGAGCTGATGTGCAATATTAGACAGATTGGCGTGGATATGCAAGAAAAGTTGTCGTAGTCACAACATACACCGAGCTACACCGAGTTAACGGGTTAATGGGGTTTGTGCATTTTGTTATTCTTTGATATTGAGCCTTAATCCTTTGGTGTTGCTGCCAAATTCAGGGGCGTAGTAAGATTGTATTTCTGCAAAGCCTCCGCTGAAATGGCCTGCTTGTTCAACTTTAAGTTCGAGCTGTAGCTGGAATCTGCCTTTTGGCAGCTTGTCAATAAAGAAGTCAGTTCCGGAATCATCGTGGCTTTGGTAGTAGCTCAGTCCATCGCGGTATTGGTAACCCGACAATTGTGTTAATGGTTCTGCTGCTGCTGCACGATGATGGCGCAATTGCACATACTCCATCTCACGATCGGATTGAATCCGGATCTGCACTAGAAGTTTATCTCCAACGCTCAAACCTTCGTTTAAGTAAGGAATAAATTGTTGCTTCCCGTTTATGATCCGCTTCACAAAAATCTGCTGCGTCACTCTGAGTGGGTTATCTGTAGCGTCAATCTGATCGGCATCCTGAACGAATCCATGGAACAATGCTCCCCACAAAAACTGATCGTTTGGATTGATGATTTTAATACGCAAACTGTCGTTCAAAAAATGATACTCGTGCAAACTGAGTTTAAAAAATCCGGTGCCACTTTCCTGTTGTGGCAGCTTCACTGCTTTATCGTTGATAAAAATTTCAGGTGGCTGTGTAGCAGCTAACCAGTTTGTTCCGGGAATCAGCAGGGCGTAAATAGCTTCGGCAGTTGAACGGTTGTTGTTCCAACTGTTTGTGCGCTTGTGCGACAGCAGCCACTGGCGCATCTGATCAATTATGGTATCATCTGCGGCCAAGGCCTTATAAGCAGCAATAATTATGCTTTGATCTTCAATATTTTGAGCATTGATGCGTGCATAAGGATTATTGATCCAGTATCTGCCTAATTCCGGATTATATAAAGATCTTTCGCTCAGCGATTTAAGTATGTCTGTTGCAACTTGTTTACGACCGTTGCGATGCAGCACCAAAATGGCAATAGCCTGATTGCCAGCACTTAATTTGAGCCAGTCTTTCTCAATATGACCAAGGAAGAATCGAGCCGCATCATCCTGATCTCCTTCGGGAGCTACGATCCAGTTGAAGCTAAGCGCATACAGATCATTAAGATGGGTGCTGCTCAACGTATATTCTTCCAAACGCTTTTTCTCGCGTATCTTAACATAATCTTTTGTCATTTCACCAGCGATAAAAGCGTGGGCTTTACGACTCATCTGGCTGATCTGGCGTTGTGATTTTGCATCAAGGCGACTTTCGTTGATTCCCAACATTTCAAGCTTGCCAAACCCCTCGAGCAGGGTGCGCGTGATGAAACGGCTTTCGTGCATGCCTTCGAACCAGGGCCAGGCACCGTTGGGCAGTTGCAGTTGTTGCAGCTTATCGAGGCTGTTGTTCACTTCGTAAGTAAGCCGGTTGAGGTTGAAGAGTTCGATGAGCTGTGCTTTTTGAGCTGCATCTGCTTCGGCAGCGGATAACCAGGGTGTTTGGTTGATGGCCAGAGATTTGAGTTCCGGATTCTTTTCAAGTTGTGCCCATAAGGTCTCCGGATTTTCAGTCTGCCAGCGTTGAATCGTTGCCTTCAATTGCGGAATTTCGTCAGCTAAATATCCAGCTAACAGATTGGTATATAAACGATAAAACTCCTGATCGGCATTTCTGGATTTAGATTCTGCCAGATAGGGCAAGGACTGTATGGCAAACCAAATGGGATTGGGTGTAACTTGCAATTGCAATTGAGTGGTTTTGAAATCGTTGATCGGTTTTGCCATGGCGAATGACTTTTGAGTATTTCCTTCAACGGTGATGGCCAGCCGATTGGTGATGATTTTTTTGCGTGTAAGCACAGGCACCAGCTTTTGTTCGGCATCGGTATAAGTGCCTGCTGTGGCACTGAATTTAAGAGCCAGTAATCCGGGCAAGGTATTCAGCCTGAGCCGCCAACTGAGCATGATGCTTTGTCCGGGTTGAAGTTTGACAATTGGTTTTCTGTCGGTATCAGCAAGCAGATCAAGTGATTGCAGACTGGTGGCATCCATCACCTCGAGCCTGGCAATGCCTGTAACCACTTCATCACCTGTATTCACAATACGTGCTGTGATGCGGGCACTATCGCCTTCGTAATAAAAACGTGGCGTATTTCCCATGATCATCAGGGGTTTGCTGCTTTTGAATTCTTTTGTCAACAAGCCAGTATTCAGGTTTTTGTCGTGTGCCAACAGCATCAGTTTCCATCGGGTGAGGGCATCGGGTGTTGTAAATTCCAGGCGGGCGATTCCTTCCTCATCGCTTATCAGCTGTGGATAGAAGAAGGCCGTTTCGCTGAAGTTGGTGCGCAGGGGAGGGGGCGTTGTTTGCTGTGCATTTGGTGATTCGTTTTTTGGCGGGACTTCATCTGAAGTACTTAATTGTTCAGTTATAGGTAAAAGGTTTTCCTGTTCACCTAGCACCATATCAAAAACTTCTCCTTGTTGATGGACCTGTCTTAGCTTAAACCTATCATCAAAATAGCCTCTCAAGCCAAAATAGTTAATTTCGGGCAGTGACACAGGAGTTGGATAATCAAAATGAGGATGTGAAGGGTTGAGGTAGCTGCTTCCGGTGCGGAAAAAGCCACGATCAACAGACCAGCTTCTGGCGTTTGGCAAGTTGGGCAGCAGATTGAAATTCCAATGGTGAGGCATGATTTGATCAAGAGAGGCATCGTACATAGCGGCTAAAAGTTCGGCCTGAATTCCCTTTTTCTTTGCATTGCGGATGATGAGTTCCCAGCTTTCTTTTGCACCGGGGCTCAACTGGTCGCGAAGCGTGAGTAGCTCAATTTCCAGTTTGCGGTTATCGAAAGGCACTTCAAGGGATTGATTTTCGGTGAACACCCTTCCATAGCGTACCATCACTGCCTGGAAGTTCAGCTTGCCACGATCAGCTTCCTGTACGGTGTAGGAAATTTGTTGTTGCTTGCGATCCAGTTTGAGCCACTGACTGAAGCGGATTGTATCACCAGCATAAATTTCGACCAATATGCGTGAATCCGGCGCGTCAGTTCCAAAAGTAAAATGAATTAGCTCGCCGGGCTGTGCTTTTGGGGTGCTCAGTGAGGTTACAAATAATTGTCCGGGTAATGCATTATTGGAATTAGCCTTAAACAAGCTGAAAAGGGTTTCATTTTCAACAGTTTCGCTAAAATGATCTTTGGCTTCCATCACCAGAAAATACTCCCCTGTTGCCCAGTTTTTTGCCACTTCCGGAAATAGATTGGTATCACCCTTTACCTGAATGCTATCCGCATAAACAAGGGTTTTGAAACGTTCATCAGGACTTTTTGGGTAAAAATTCCAGCGGGGGAATAACATTTTCAGGCTATCCTCAGTTAAAAGCCGGCGATCGTTGAGAGCCATTAAAATGTCGGGTTCGAAACCAGCTTCTTGCTCAAGTTTGTAAAATTTCCTGACAACCAGGGCTTCGGCAGCTTCATTTTGCAGGTTTCGTGCCTGAAGCTGATAGGTATTAAGTTTTTGCTGGTCGGCAAGGATATTTAGGTTTGTCTGCAGCTGAAGTGCCTGATAAGAAGCCGGGAGCATCAAAGAGGCTGACTGCATTTCGCCTTGCTTGTCGATGATTTCGGCGGTGATGATAAAATGGAAAAATGGCTGCTGCCGAGCTTTTGTTCCTGGCGTTGGAGTAAGCTCAACCGGAATAGTAAATTTTCCTTCACTATCAGTGATTGTATTTCCCGACCCGATGATTGTAGATTGCTCCATTATAGGCGGAATGCCCCACCAATGGCGCAGAACGGGATAGAAAAGCCGTCGTTCGATGGTGTAGCGGGCTGTAACGCTATCCAGCGGGAATCCGGCAAAGGCGCGGGCTTCAGCCTGAAGCCTGAGGTTTTCGCCCAGCTTATATTGTGTATCAGGATTTTCAATTTTAACTTCAAACTCAGGGCGTTTGTAGGCTTCCACATTAAAGCTTGTTGAGCCATGCCGGCTGCGCAGGGTATAGCGACCATTGAGCCCTTGCTGAGGCAAAACAAAGCGGCCTTCAAAACTACCGTAGTCGTTGGTAGCAAGTGATAAGGTGCTTATCAGCTGATTGTTTGCGTCGCGCAATTCTACATCACTTTTTACTGAGGTTGGGATCGCATAATCGCCTGAAGTTTTTTCGAGGGTAATGCCTTTGAAGTAAACTGTTTGGCCCGGCCTGTAAATAGCTCTGTCAGTAAAAAACCAGGTTTTGGTAAGTTGTCGTTCAGGTCGTTTGGTGTAAAGGTCGAAATAATTGTTGCTGTAAAGCTTATCATCTTTATAGCTCAGTTCAACATAAAAGCTTTGATTCTTGGGCAGTCCGGAATGCTGATCAACGGTAAATCGCCCATTTTTGTCCGTATAGGCGGTATGGAAGTTTTCGATGCGGTATGCTCTTTTATTGTAGTCGTAAGTGCGAATCATCAGCCGTGCTTCGGCATTTTTGATAGCTTCACCGGTTTCGCGATCGAGCACATAAAAAACATTATTTTCCGGATTTTGGCGTTCAATAAAACTCAGGCGGCTCACCTGAAAATCAGCATACACAGTGCTTTCGCTTTCAAAATCAGGGGTGTGCGATGCCAAAACAACATATAATCCTTTTGTGAGGGCAGGCAGGCTGATGATTGACTGATGTTGGTCGTAATCCTGTTCGAAGGGTATGCTGCGCGACTGCTGCGATATCACTGGCTTTAGGTTAAGCCTTGTAATCTGAGCTTTAAACTCGTTTTCCTGACGTATTTTTGCCAGTTCATCAGAAGCGATTCGGATGATTTTCAGGTAAAGCTTTTCTATGTTTTTATACTGAAGTTGTCCCGGTATCGGCTGGTCAGGAAGTGCCACACCATCAAGGTTTAGCAAAAGGTGCCTGGTGAGAATAGCGTTTTTGATGCTTTTGCAACGCACACTTCCACTACTTTCAGGAAAATTTGTGATTGCTTGTTCGCACAATTTCAGTGCTTTGGCCTTGTTGCCTTTGAAGGCAGAATCCGGATTGTTGTTTTGTTGATCTATTAATAGCTGTGCCAGCGAGGCAAAGGCTTCGGTTGATTCGGGTTTGCCGTCGAGGAATTTGATAATTGATTGAAGTGCCTGCTGATACAAATCGGCAGCCTCCAAGGTGGAGTCGGTAAGTTCGTAAACCAATTGTAATCTTTGCAGATCGTTGTGCACATAGGCAGTTAAATGTTTGCGGCTGAGGTTGTTGCGTAACAGGGGCTGCATCAACCGGAGGGCTTTTACTGACGGGTTATCGCTTTTGGGCAGCTTTGCCAGGGCAAAATCAGGAGCCGGAAGCCAGCCAATCTGATCAGTTTGTTCGGGTGCGGGTTGAGGTGGGTTAAGGCCGGCATCAGCATTAAGGTAAAAGCTGAGTGCTCGTTGTGTAAGTAAATCAAACAGGGTAGGAATTCGGTCGATGGACTCTGACTCAGTATTGCTGAGGATGATTTTGTAATTTGCCAGTGGAATGGTATCAAAGGCATTGAAGGGAGGCAACGAAGCCAGATAATGATATTGGATGGTATCGCGCAGTTGACTGAGGGTCCAGCGTTCAGGCTCCTCCGTATTTTCGCCGGGCAGATCAGGTCGCTCCAGTAAAATATAGCGGTTTTGTTGGTAATAACGCTTGTATTGCTCGGCGATGATACTGTGCAAGAGGACTTTCGATGGCTTGCTAAGCTGAGACAAAAACTCCTTGGCAAAATTTATGGAAGTGGTTGTGGGAGCTTCGGTTGTATGCTCAAACACCTTGAACTGATAGATAATTGTCTTGAGAAGTTGCGGCTCATTTAGTTGGTTTATTGCCTGTTGCCGTATTTGCTCAATCGTTTGAGCAGCGGTCTTGGGCAGTCCTTTTTCGAAGTTTTCCTCGACAGATTTCCAGGCTTTATCGTAATCATATTGCTGAGGAGCGCTAAAACTTTGCTGGGTAAAAGCTATAAGGATAATTGTTATCAGGTAGCTGAGAAGGACGAAACGCGATTTCATAAGTGTTGATTTGAAATTTCTGCTAAATTAACAAAAAGCAGGCCAGAATGGGAAGGTCTGAAGGTCTGAAAGTCGGAAGGTCTGAAAGTCTGAAAGTCGAAGGTCTGAAAGTCTGAAAGTCTGAAGGTCTGAAGTTCAGTGCAGCCATAAATTATTAGTTTTAGTAAAATTGTGCTAATCGCTAATATTCAGAAGCTGATAGACCTGCAATTACTGCTTAGGCAATAAAATCACTTAACAGGCCGCTGTTTTTTACGCGGACGCCTTTTGGGGTATCGTGAAGTGCACAGGCTTCGTTGTAAAGGTCGTGTTCGAGGAATAAGATGTAATCATTTTCGAGGGCTTCGGCATAGAAGCGTTCTTTGTCGTGGAGTGTTTCGAGGGGTTTGGTATCGTAGGCCATGATCCAGGGCATGGGAATGTGAGCTGCCGAGGGCATTAGGTCGGCCATAAAGACAACTGTTTTGCCGTTGTATTGGATATGTGGAATTACCTGGCCTTCGGTGTGTCCGTTATACAGTTTAAAGGTGATGTTGGGGATGTATTCACCTTCTTCTTCAATCAGTTTGAGCCGGCCGCTTTCCTGGATGGGGAGAATATTTTCCTTGAGATAGGAAGCTTCTTCGCGGCGGTTGGGGTTGGTAGCCCAGTCGAACTGCTGACGGCTGGTCCAGTAGGTAGCATTGGGGAAAGCCAGCTCAAAGCCGGTTTTGTCGGCATTCCAGTTTACGCTACCTCCGCAATGGTCGAAATGCATGTGGGTGATCACCATATCGGTGATGTCTTCCGGGGTGTATCCGGCAGCTTTGAGCGAATTTTCGAGTGTGGCATCACCATTGAGGTGGTAGTGTTTGAGCCATTTTTCGTCTTGTTTGTTGCCGATGCCGTTATCGATCAGGATGCGGCGGTCGCCATCAACCACCAGCAGGCATCGCATGGCCCAGTTGCAGAGGTTGTTTTCGTCGCAGGGATAAACTTTTTGCCAGAGTACTTTGGGCACTACACCAAACATGGCACCGCCGTCGAGTTTGAGGTTTCCGGTTTCGATAGGAATGAGTTGCATGGTTATCTTGTGTTATGAGTTTTACTTTTTGAGGGACAAAGTTAAGGGAAAAGAGCCAAGGAAAAAGAGCCAAGTAAAAAGGCAAAAGGAAAAAGTTGTTGGTGATTCGTAACAGGAATAGAAAACGAAAATAATGATTTATAAGTTTATACTAGCCAAAAGCTAAAGGCCAAAAGCTAAAGGCCAAAAGACAAGAGCCAGGGAAAAAGAGCCAGGGAAAAAGAGCCAGGGAAAAAGAGCCAGGGAAAAAGAGCCAGGGAAAAAGAGCCAGGGAAAAAGAGCCAGGGAAAAAGAGCCAAGGAAAAGACACTATTTTGTGGAACAAGGGTTAAAGTGCTTTAAATCTCAAAAATTGAAAATAAGCTGAATTGTTTAAAACAGATTAATAGGATTGATGGTCAGAAATTCTTCCCAGGGTATGCCACTTTTGCCTATAAGAAGTAATTTATTGGGATTGAATTGTTTTTTGAATGCGCTCATGCCTGTGGTGAGCGTTTCTGATCCGGTTTTTACTTCTATTGCAATGATTTGGCCAGCTTTTTCCAAAACAAAATCAATCTCATCGTTACGATGACGCCAATAATAAATTTTGAAACCGGCTGTTTGGGCCTCATTAATCAAATGGGCTCCAATGGCAGATTCAACAAACCGACCCCATTGTGCAGGTTTTTGAAGCATTGCAGTGAGATTTTCCGGACGCAATGCACTGATAAATGCATTGTTATACACCTGAAATTTTGGGCTGGAGGCTCTTTTCCGAATGATATCAGCTGCATATTTTTCTATTCCCGCAAGCAAACCGGCCGTATTGAGCAGCGACAGATAGTGTGATAAAGTTGTTGAATTGCCTGCATCTTGTAGTTGACCGAGTATTTTTGTGAAGGATAAAATCTGACCGGAATAAGTGCAGCCCATTTCAAACAGTCTTTTCATGAGGGCTGGTTTATCAACCCGTGTAAGCATAAGAATATCTTTAGAAATACTTGTTTCGATGATGCTGTTCAGGATGTATTCTTTCCAACGTTTTTCGTCTGTTATTAAAGGAGCAGCCCCCGGATACCCACCAAACCAAACATATTGCACACTGTTAAAGCCAAAAGCTTTTTCCATTTCATTGAAAGACCAGTGACCGATGTAACTCGACTCAAAACGTCCGGCTAAGGATTCGGTGAGACCTTGTTGCATGAGTAAACGTGAAGAACCAGCAAGGATCACTTTAAGGTTTTGTTGCGACCTGGTATCTTCATCCCAAAGTTTTTTAATGGTTTCACTCCAGTTGTTTATTTTTTGAATCTCATCAATTACCAGGATCATTTCTTCATCAGGTGAATTATTTGCCTGTAATCGGGCTGCTTCCCAAATTTGCTCTATCCAGATGGAGGAAGTAGCTGGCACTGCATCAGCAGTTTCGTACCTGTGATTACTTTTCAGGTGTTCTAACAGTTGCAAAATCAATGTGGTTTTTCCTGTTTGCCGGGGACCGACAAGGACTTGAATAAAACGTCTGGGTTCAGTTAACCTTGCCGCTAATTCGTTGAATATTGGTCTTTTATACATACTTTTACAATTTACTCAATAAGCTGCGTAAAATTACTCAAAATATTGATTGGAGTGGAAAGAGACAAGTGGTGAAAAATGAAGAATGAAAAATGAAATGCTTTTTATAAAACTTTGAGTTTTTTTGATTGCTGATATGAGCTAAAAGCCAAAAGCTAAAACCCAACAGCTAATAGCCGTAATATAAGAAGTTTGAGTGTGTGTATTTAGCAAGAGGTTTTGGGTATGAAATGTATTATTTTCGCGAAATAAATATGTTACATGCGGATTTTACTGATCGATAATTTTGATTCGTTCACTTATAATTTGGTGCAGCTGCTGCGCGAAAGCGGCGTGAAACATGAGTTACAGATCATTAAAAATACGATTGAATTATCGGCTTTGCCAGCTGAGGTAGATAAGGTTTTGATCTCGCCAGGGCCTGGTATTCCGGAAGAATCGGGCAATCTGATGGCCATGATCGGACACTATGTAGGACGAAAGCCTGTTTTGGGGATTTGTTTGGGACATCAGGCATTGGCATTGCATTTTGGTGCTAAAATGTTGCAACTGCCACACAGCTTTCACGGGGCAGATCATATGTTGCATCAATCTAATTCGGCAGGAAAGTTATTTGAGGGTGTTCCACCTAAATTTATCGCCGGACGTTATCATTCGTGGATTATAGATCATGAAACCCTTCCGGAAGAGCTTCTGCCAACCGCTTATGACGAAGCAGGCCGGTTGATGGCATTCAGGCATGCGCATTGGCCGGTTGATGCTTTGCAGTTTCATCCGGAGTCGTATATGACCTTTGAAGGCTGGCGGATGATGCAGAATTGGTTAAAGATGTAGCAAAAGTCATCTCCGTTTGATTCGATTACTGCTTCTGGTGGTTGTGGGTGTTCGACTAATATTTTAAGTTGCCGTTTCCCCATACCCGAAGCCGTAAAAAATTGCTTTTCTATCAAAACTAAATGTCTATCAGTTTGTTAATGATGGTGGCTAACAACAAAAAAGACATGCAGAGAAATGTTTTTGGTGAGAAATTGATTGTTTGCAGTGAGCAACCTCCCACGGGTTTTTATCGGGATGGTCATTGCAATACGGGTCTGGACGACAGAGGCTCGCACACGGTTTGTGCAGTGATGACGGATGATTTTTTAGCTTTCTCAAAAGGTATGGGGAATGATTTAATAACACCAGTTCCGGCATATCAATTTCCTGGCCTCAAAGCCGGTGACAGATGGTGCCTTTGTGCCAGTCGCTGGCTCGAAGCCCATCGCGAAGGCGTGGCTCCTCAGCTAGTTTTGGAGGCTACTCACGAAAATCTTTTACGCTTTATCTCGCTGAACGAACTGGTAAGATTTGCCTGGAAAAAAGAATAGCCATGTCACAATCCAAACCAAATAAAACAAAACAGGCGGTTATAATTGGTGCCGGGATCGCCGGAATAGCTTCGGCCATCAGGCTCAGCATAAAAGGATATCAGGTTGCCGTTTTTGAAGCCAATGATTATGCCGGTGGCAAGCTCACGGCTTTTGAGCAGAATGGTTTTCGTTTTGATGCCGGGCCATCGCTTTTTACCATGCCGCATTATGTGGATGAGTTGTTTGCACTGGCCGGAAAAAACCCGCGCAAATATTTTAACTATATCAAAAAAGACACTTCGTGTACTTATTTTTGGGACGATGGAACTCAGCTTACTGCCTGGGTCGATCAGGATGATTTTGCTACCGAAGTACAAAAAAAACTGGGTGTGCCGGCTGTTAAAGTCACCAAAAGGCTCCAAAAAGCCCGAAGGATGTATGAGCTGGCCGGTCAGATTTTTATGGAAAAACCGCTCAACCGCTTCAGCACCTGGTGGAGTAAGGATGTAGTAAAAACTCTTTTGCATCTTTCACAGCTGGATCTTCTAAAAAGTATGCACAAGGCCAATGCCGATCAGCTGGAGAATCCCAAACTTGTTCAGCTTTTCGACCGTTATGCAACCTACAACGGCTCCGATCCTTATCGCGCTCCCGGAATTTTGAATATGATCCCTCATTTAGAACATGGAGTGGGCACTTTTTTGCCTGAAAAAGGCATGTATCAGATCACAACCAGTTTGGTGGCGCTTGCCAAGGAGCTTGGGGTTATTTTTCGCTTTAACAGCCGCGTTAACAAAATCATAACCAAGGGTAAAAAATCCACCGGAATTGTTGTTGGACATGAAATTATTGAGGCTGATGTGATACTTTCCAATATGGACATCACGCCAAGCTATCGCCGGCTTATGCCTGAAGTGAAGGCACCTGAAGCCAAATTAAGGCAAGAAAAATCGAGTTCTGCCCTGATATTTTACTGGGGGATTAAAAAAGCGTTTACGCAGTTAGGTTTGCATAATATATTCTTCAGCAGCAACTATAAACAAGAGTTTGAAGAAATTTTTAATGGCAAAGTGCCAGCCGCTGATCCAACAGTATATGTGAACATTACCTCAAAAGATATTCCCAATGATGCACCTGAAGGCTGTGAAAACTGGTTTGTGATGGTAAATGTGCCTACGCATAATGGTCAGGATTGGGAGGTGTTAATTCCGCAATATAAAGACATAATCATTCAAAAATTGAATAAGATTTTGCGAACTGATCTGGCAAACCTTATCGAAACGGAAGCAACCTTAAGTCCGCTTGAAATCGAAAGAAAGACATCTTCGGCTGGCGGTTCACTCTACGGCACCAGTTCCAATAGTCGTTATGCTGCCTTTTTGCGTCATCCTAATGATCATTCAAACATTGATGGACTTTATTTTGCTGGTGGCAGTGTGCATCCCGGCGGAGGAATTCCATTATGTTTGTTATCTGCCAAGATTGTTTCAGAAATAATTCCTCAGCCATGAAAAAATTACTCACAGACCGATTTTATTTAAGCTTGACCCTTCTGGTAATTGTTTACACAGTTGGGTTTGTAACTGTTTTGCTGGGCTATGTCGAATCGCTGATGCTGCTCACACCTTATAATCTTTTGTTTGCCTCCGGCCTCTTAATATACAATGCCGAAGGTTTCGACAGGCGCTATGGCAGTTGGCTCCTGATAGTAATGCTTGCAGGATTTTTTGTTGAAGTACTCGGTATAGAAACCGGATTGATTTTTGGAACTTATAATTATGGTGATGGATTGGGTTTAAAATGGCTCGGCGTTCCACTGATGATCGGGGTAAACTGGGGCGTACTGGTTTTTGGAACTGCAGCTTTGATACAGCATTTCAGGCTTGCCCGATGGGTGAAAGCTGCAATTGCCGCAACACTAATGGTTTCGTATGATATTTTGCTGGAACCTGTGGCAATACGCTTTGATTTCTGGAGCTGGGCAGACGGCACTATTCCTTATCAAAATTATCTGGCCTGGTGGATTATTTCCTTCGGCATGTTGCTCGGGGCATTTTATCTGGTTAAAAACCTGCGCAACCGTTTGGCTATCTATGTTATAGGCATACAAACTTTGTTTTTTGTTGTACTTATTCTGGATCAGAATTTAAGCATTCGCTAATCATGAATAAGCTCTATCTTACAATTGATTTACTCACCATCTCAGCTCCTCTTTTACTGAGTTTTGATAAGCGCGTGGCTTTTTACAAGCAGTGGAAATACCTGTTCCCGGCCATGCTGTTGATGGGTGTCGTATTTATCGCCAAAGACGTGATTTTTGCAGCCTCAGGAATTTGGGGTTTTAATGATCGCTATCTGGTTGGGTTCAGGATGTTGGGGCTTCCAATAGAGGAATGGCTCTTTTTTGTGGCGGTGCCTTATGCGATCGTTTTTATTTATGCCTGTTTGCTTGTGTATGTTAAAAAAGACATTTTAAAAAGCGTGCATCGTCCTTTTTTAATGGCTTTGAGTGTTATATTGATTGTGGTTGGGGTTTTGTATTATGATCGGCTTTACACCTCAGTGATATTTATTCTGACGGCTTTGTTGTTGCTTTATAATGTTTACAAAAAGCAAGCCTGGCTTGGCTATTTTCTTTTGGCATACCTTGTTTCGCTGATTCCATTTTTGATTGTGAATGGATTACTCACGGGCTATTTTACGGAAGAGCCCATTGTATGGTACGACAACAGTCAGAATTTGGGTGTGCGCATTTTAAGCATTCCGATTGAGGACAGCATTTACAGCCTGATGATGATGCTGATGACGATACAGGGGATGGAGTGGCTCAGGCGAAATGGAAAACGAAATTCCAATAAAACCGAGTTGGCCTCGGAAAGGTAATAGGGTAATGGGTTTATGGCTAAGTCAGCATTCTGCAATATCAGAACCTAAAGTGTTGAAATCAAGACAAAGAAATTAGTGAAGCCATTTTTTTATGATGTCTGTCAGGGTTTTTCGGTTGATGGGTTTCGTAACGTAATCATTGCAGCCGGCAGCCAGGGCTTTTTCGGCATCGCCAGCCAATGCGAAGGCTGATTGTGCAATAATGGGTATCTCCGAATTAAACTTCCTGATCCTTTTGGTTGCCTCCAGGCCATCCATCACCGGCATTTTGATATCCATCAGTATCAAAGCGATATCCGGATGTTCTTTGGCCATTTTTACAGCGGCTTCTCCATCAACACATTGCATCATACTAAAACCCATCGACTGGAGCATAATGCGCAGATATTCAAAACTGGAGTCGTCATCTTCGGCAAGCAGGATGAGTTTACTGTTATTCTGATTCACTTCTTGCTTTTCGGGCTGTTCCTTTGGTTTTTCGGAGACATCAGCTTGTCGTAAGGGTAGTGCCACCATAAACTTGCTTCCTTTTCCGGGTTCTGACTCAAGGTTTAGCTCGCCCCCTAAAGCTTCGGTGTAGGCTTTTACGATCGAAAGCCCGAGGCCCGACCCTTCGTGGGCTCTTGTGATATGTATGTCGGCCTGCACAAAACGTTCGAAGATGGCATTGATTCTGTGAGCCGGAATACCGATACCTGTATCTTTGACATATAACAGCAGTTTTTCTTTTTCAGCATAACAACCTATCTCAACGGAGCCTTGTTTGGTGAATTTAATAGCGTTCTTTATCAGATTTGTCAATATCCCATCAAGTTTATGACGGTCAGTGACCATACAGTCGTCATTTTTGTTGAGTTGATTATTCAATATCAGCTGCAAGCCGATCTGATCTGTTTGAGGTTTAAAGAAATCGTAATAGTAGTTAAAGACCTCCGAAAGGCAAACCTCATCTTCAAACACTTCCAGCTCGCCTGATTCGATGCGCGAGATCTCGATGATGTCGTTGATGGTATCCAGCAGACGCTGTCCGCTTTTGTTTACAATTTTTATATAAGCTGCTTTTTCCTCCTCACTAAGATCCGGTTCTTTGAGTAATTCGAGGAAACCCAGGATGCCATTCATCGGCGTTCTGATTTCGTGGCTCACATTGGCCAGGAATGCAGATTTCAACTGATCACTTTCTTCGGCTTTTTCTTTGGATTTGATGAGGTCGGCAATCATTTTTTTACGCTGCAGCAACAGGGAGAGTTCATGGGCAATCAGTTCAAGCAGGCGAAGGCTGGAGGAGTCATAGGCTTTAGAATTGTTATAGCTTTGAACAGCCATTACACCTATTACCTCTTCACCATCAATCAATGGAACACCCATCCAACAAAGTGGCGAAACATAATTATCCGGCCGCTTCAGGTTTTGATTCAGTTTTTTGATTTCATCTTCACTCAAAAGCATTGATTTTTTTGTGCTTATAATCATACCGGAGAGCGAATCGGCCATATGCCAGGATTCAATATACGACATTTCATCATACATGATCAACTGTTGCAGCATCTCTGTTTCCTGATCATAGGAGGCAACATAAAAGTTGGTGGTATCCAAAACCCGCGACAACTCGGTACGTGTAAGTACTAACAAATCTTTGATGGAGGTTGTACTGATCGATTGCCGGGCAATTTCGTAAAGAATATGCTGGATATTTGTGTTATACATTCGCTCGGTGATATCAAGAAAGGTGACTACCGAGCCGATAACTTTTTTGTTTCGAAGAATAGGATAGGCCCAATATTCAACAGGGAAATTGCTTCCATCTTTTCGCCAGAAGACTTCATCGTCAACATGTTTGCCCGTTTCGGTCGTAATGGCTTCAAACACACTGCATTCCGACTCGGGGAATGTTGTTCCGTCGGGATAGGCGTAATGAATCAAACTGTGTATATTTTTTCCAATTATCTCTTTTTCATTTGTAAAGCCCAGCATTTTCACTGTTGCCTTATTGCAAAACGTACAATTGCCCCGTTTATCAATTCCAAAAATCCCTTCTGCTGTCGAATCGAAGATCAGACGTATGGTATCATCACTTTCACGGAGTTTGTTTTGCATTATTTTTCGGGTGGTGATATCCCTTGCAATGCTCAGAATGGCTCGTTGCGACTGAAAATTAATCAAACTGGACGACACTTCAACAGGGATTAACCTGCCGCTTTTTGTTTTGTGTGCGGTTTCAAAAACCTGAATTTCGTCGGCAGGCATTTTCGTAAATAAATCGCGTATGGATGCAGCATCCAGCATTACATCAATTCCTGTTAAGCCAATCTCGAGCAACTCCTGCTTGGAATAGCCCATCACGTTGACAGCAGTTTTGTTAACATCAATTATGTTACCGTTCAGATCGATAACCCATACTGTTTCTGTCATTCCGTCAATCAGTTCGCGGTAATTTTTTTCGCTGTCGAAGAGGGCTATTTCTGCTTTTTTGTTATCGGTGATGTCTTCGATATATCCTTCCAGGAAAAGCAGTTCGCCTGATTCATCAAAAATACCTTTCCCCCGTTCGAGCACCCATCGTATTTCGCCTTCCCTGGTTTTGATCTGATATTCTTCATGGAAAAGTTCTTTGTTGTTTAAATTGCGATTCCATGTTTCTCTAAGCATCGGTTGAAACTCGGGCAGGATGATGTCGTTGTAGGCAATTTTATTATTATTCGTCAGATCAGCCGGATCATATCCTGTTATTTTTATGCAGTTTTCGCTAATAAAGAGCATGGTCCAGTTTTCATCGTTGAGGCATCTGTACACAAAGCCCGGCAGATTGGTGATCATTGAGCTAAGCTGGCGTTCCTTTTCGATCAGATTTAGCTCGGCTTCCTTCACAGAGGTGATGTCGCGCGATATTCCCTGAAATCCTGTTAGTTTTCCTTGTTCATCTCTTAAAAAGGAAACATTCATACCGGCCCAGAACAAACTGCCATCAGCCCGATAGTGCTGCACCTCAACAAGGCGACTCCGGTTTTTGTCCACCTCAGGATCATTTTCCTTTTCCAGTTCTTCTGTTAAAATCGCCTGTATTTTCTTTTGTGAGTCTGGTGGAAATTTTTCATCAAAGCTGCGTTTCAAATGCTGTTCAACTGATTCGCCAACAAGGCGTTCGATAGAACTACTTATATAGCTCGGATTGAAATTGAGGTCGGTAGTCCACACAACATCAGAGATATTTTCGGCAATCTTTCGGTATTTTTCCTCGCTCTTGCGCAGCTGTTCTTCCATCATCTTCCGGGAGGTTACCTCCTGCAAAATACAGAGTGTCCGGTCAATGCTTCCATCCGGATTACGACCGATCCGGCCATTGATTTCAAATTGCAGGGGATTTCCGGATTTATGTCTGAGCACAAAATTGGTGTTTACGGTTCCGGCCTGCTTAAAACGCTCAAAATCTTCCCGGAATTTCTCCGCATAATCAGCCGTAAGGAGATCTCCAAACCAGGTGCCAACCACTTCGCTATGCTTATATCCCAAGGTTTTTTCCCAGGTCTGATTTACCTCAAGAATTAATCCGTTTTCGTCGAGCGATTGATAACTTAAGGGTGCATTATTGAAGAGTGTTTCAAATCGCTCGCGACTTTCTTTGAGCAATAATTGTTTGTTGAAGTTTTCGGTCTGGTCGCTAAATACCATTACTACACCCAGCAAATTGCCTTTGTTGTCAATAATTGGCGCTCCGCTGATATTGACGGGGATTTTCACTCCTTTTTTTGAATGTAACAGGCTGTGTTTAGCTTTAACGAACACTTGTTTCTGACGCAGAACCCTTTGTACCGGATTTTCATCGTCAGGCTTTGAATCTTTGTTGAGTATTATGAAAACCTCATCCACTTTTTTATTCCTGGCTTTGGCTTCAGTCCAGCCGGTAAGTCTTTCTGCAACCGGATTCATGTGAATGATAAAGCCGTTGGTATCGGTTGTTATCACCCCGTCGCCAATGCTGTACAAGGTAGCACTGAATTGTTCCTTTGATTCTATTAACTCCCGGCTTTTGTTTGCCAGACTGCTCCACAGTTTTTTTTGCCTTTTATGATAAATCCATGCCACCAGCGCAACAAAAAACAAAATTCCTAATACTACGATAACAGTAATAAGGCTTGTTTTAATGTATAAATCTGCATAAAGTTCGCTGGTTTCGGCCTTAACAATCATCTTCCACGGCAGCGTACCCACTGTATCAATGTGGGCAAGTACCTGCCTGCCAATATAGCCCGGTCCTTCGTACATCCCAACAAATCCCTTTGCGGCCATAACAGCAGGATTAGAGGTATCGGCCATCGAAAACATCAATTGCAGCTTATCATTTTCGCGATATAATACTTCGTTAAGTATCCTGACAGAATCACCCTTTTGTCGTAGAAGAAATGTTTCGGAGGTTTTGCTTGGTGTTGGCCATGTTTTTATTAAGGGGTAAAGATATTTTTGCGGATTCGACCTGAATATCATTGATGCAATTGGTTGCTTATCGGCCTTGAATACAGGAGAGATATATTCGACATGAATGGATTGATGATGGGGGCAATAATAAAAATCACGCAATTGGATCAATCCGGTTTCTTCAGCTAATCTTGCAGCTATCAGGGTTTCATTATCAACAAATACCTTTTCCTCAACGGCAGTAAATAAAACTTTTCCGCTTTTGTTGATGATGACTATATTATCAAAGCGGTCATCAGACAGAATATGTTTGTAGGATTCTCTTAATATAGGGATAGCCGATGTGTCACCCGAAGCAATCCTTGCCGCAAGAACATCATACGGATATTTACCTGAGAAAAAAACAGCCTCGGACAAACGTTCCTTATCCCATTGTATTAATTGGTTGATTTTAAGTTTGGCAACAGCTTTGAGTTCGTTATAACTTTTAAGTTGGGTTTGGTGTCGTTCATATTGAAAATAAAAGAATCCACTCAAACTAATCAGAATTGCCACGCTGATCACTAATAGAACAAGTGAAACAGGTACTTTCTGAATATAGTGATCAGAAAAATAGTTGAACTTCTTCATGATAAGGGACAATAAAACTGTAACAAATAACGTGAAAAATCAGGCCAATTGCAAGAAAACTATTAATCAGATAACACTTAACTATCAAATCATGTCCGAAAGGTGTTGATCTGAGCCTTTCCATTTGTTGAATCAGCTTGTCGCAGGCATTAAATTTCTATCATCAGACTTAAATTATCACTAAAAAATTAGCGAAAGTTGTTTGCTTCAGGCAGGCAGGATGCACTTTAAGCCTGGATCTGAAATTTGATCTTTCTATATCAGCTGCTATGTTTGGATACAAAGGCAAATTGGCGACATTAGAAACACTGGATAAATTTAAAATAAACAGCATATCAATCCATGGACTGATATGCTGTTGCGTTTGAAATTTTTAGGGAATATTGTCTATTTAATCTCCACTTCAATCCATTTGCTGCGATCGGGAGGTGTAGGAGATTTCACTTTTTTAACTGGTTTATCTTCCAGTTCTTTAAGCAAGACTTCAACCGCTTTTTCGATGGTAGGATCTTCGCCTTTGGCCAGCTTTTCAGGGCGATCAACCACTTCGATATCAGGATAAACGCCAATACCTTCGATGATCCAGTTTTCATTTTCGTCGAAGATGCCAAAACGAGGTACCGAAATATAACCGCCGTCTACCAGTCGGGCATTTCCTGAGATGCCAACCAGTCCGCCCCAGGTGCGTGTTCCGATCAGTTTACCAAGCCCCAGTTTTTTAAAGAAATACGGAAAAGCATCACCACCGGAAGAGGAATAACCGTTGATAAGCATCACTTTGGGGCCATCATGTGAGATGCCAGGAGCTTTGTCGGGCTGCATGCCGTTGCGATGCCAGTAGGTAAGGGTTTTTCGGTCGAGCAGGTCGGCCATACGATCGGGTATGAATCCGCCTCCATTATAGCGATCATCAATGATCAACGCTTCTTTGTTATGATAGGTGTACATGCCCCGATGCAGTTCGCGGTTACCTTCAAAAGCAGTATTGGGCACGTGGATATACCCGATTTTTCCGTCCGAGAGCTCATCTACCATAGCACGGCGCTCGTTTACCCAATTGAGGTATTTCAGCTCAATTTCGCTATCAATGGTCTTTATTTGAGATTTTCTGGGTGCTTTTCCTTCGGCATTGCTGCTCACTTCCAGTTCGATCAGGCGGTTGGCCTTGTTTTCGAGCAATTCGTAAGGGTTCATAGCGGTGGTAAGTTCATTACCATCAATCTGCAGGATATAATCGCCTTCCTTCACGTCAACACCAGCTTCGGTGAGTGGTGCACGGCGGGCAGGGTTCCAGTTTTCGCCTTCATAAATTTTCATGATGCGGTATCTTCCTGCCTTGAAGTCGGCTTCGAGTTCGGCTCCCAGGAGTCCGGTATTAATACGTTTTGGACGTTTGATATCGCCCCAGTCAACATAGGCATGGCCTGCATTGGCTTCCGAAACCAGTTCGCTGAGCACATAATCCACATCAAAGCGGCTCCCGGCGAATGGGATCAGTTCGCCATAACGTTTGCCAAGCCCTTCCCAATCTACACCATGCAGGTTTTCAACATAAAAGTAATCTCTGAAAATTCGCCATCCGTCTTTGTAGATTTGTTGCCATTCCTTCTGAGGCTCGATTTTCATTTCGAGCTGTTCGAGGTCGAGCTTTCCTATTCCTGGTTTTTGTCCGGGAGCAATTTTGGCAATGCCATAGTCTCCGCCCGAGCGATACAACATCTGCTTGCCATCAGCGGTGGGTGTTGCACTCCAGGCCTTGTCCATGATTTCTTCTGTTTTTTGATCTTCCAGGTTGTAGCGCATAATTTTACCATCGCTGCTGTAGAGCAGTCCACCATCTACTGCGCCCAAAATACGGTAGCTGCCGGATGAAACCGGGAGCGCTTCAATACGTCCGTTGATACCATCGAAAGCAATTCTTACTGCGATTTCTTCAGTTGAAGGGTTTTCTTCTTTTTTCTTGTCTTTTTTGTTTTCTTCCACTTCTTTTTTGGCTGCTTTCACAGGTTCTTCATCCGATTTGGGTGGCATCAGTCGGGTGCCGTCATTTTGCAATGCAACAGCATAAAGGCGGGCAGCTTTGTTGTAGAGGTAATTGAATTCGAAGCTGGAAAACTCCAGGTTGAAATCACGGTTGGAGACGAAAAAGATAAACTTGCCATCTTTGCTAAAAACCGGTGACCAATCGTTGAACTGATCATCCGTAAGCTGAGTGGCTTCAGCAGATGCGATATTGTAAACCCAAATGGCTGAAAGATCGTTTTCAGCTTCTTTGGTATAGGTGATCCACTGCGAATCGGGTGAGAAAGCATAGGAGCGTATCTCGTTGCGGGTGGCCTGATCAATTGTTTTTTGTGTGCCGGTTGCCACGTCGACCAGCCACAGCTGCATGGTGCGATCGGAGTAAATCAGGTATTTACTGTCGGGCGACCAATCGGCTTCGTATTTCCAGGCCGAAGAGCCGCTGGTGAGTTGGCGCGGAGTTGCTCCTGCTTTGTTTTCGAGCAGATAAATTTCGTATTCACCAGTGGCGTCAGAAAAATAAGCGATGTATTTGCCATCAGGCGACCAGCTGGGATAAATTTCGCGGATGCCTTGTGTTTGCGTAAGGTTGATGGTGTTGCCATTTTCGGCCGGAACCGAAAAGATATCGCCTCTGGCATCAAAAAGTACGCGTTTGCCACTTGGCGAGATATTATAGCTGTGGATGTCGTCTTTCACGTTTTTATAATATGCCTTAAGCCCGGGATTGTCGAAGTTGAGGCTCACTTCAATTTTTGTGTTGGTTTTGTTCATTAAATCGTATACATAGAGGAAACCACCATTTTCATAGACAACTTTACCGTTTTTGCCGGATGGCCACATCACATCAAAATCCGTGAATTGTGTGAGCTGCTCGGTGCTCTTGCTCACTGTATTGTACCGATAAAGGTTCAGGCGCAGATCGCGGTTGCTGGCAAAGATGATGTCGTTGCCCTGCCAAACAGGCCATTGGTCAGCGCCATTGAAACTGGTGATTTGTTCGGAAGCGTTGTTGTTCAAGTCGTAAATCCAGAGATCGGTCGCCCGTCCACCCTTATAGCGTTTCCATGTACGAAATTCGCGATCTACCGGTGTGAAGCAGAGCATATTATCATTGGGTGAAAGTGAAGCAAATCCGCCGTTCATTATGGGCAGTGGTTCTTCTAAACCGCCTTGGATATCAACAAGGTAGTAGCGGCCGTTACGTTCACCAAAGGGCGTGCGGTTGGCACGGATCAGGATTTTCTTACTATCTGAAGTCCAGCCCATTACTACATGATCAAAACCTCCACGGGGAGGCATCACGCCAACGGAATTGTACCAGGTAAGTTGTTTGGCTTCGCCGCCTTCGGAAGGCATCACCCAGATTTGTCGGCTACCCGAATATTCGGCCGAAAAAGCGATCCATTGGCCATCGGGCGAGATTTTGGGAAATAATTCAATCCCTTCGTGTGAGGTGAGCTGGCGTGCTTCGCCTCCGGCAGCGTTTACCGTCCACAGGTCGCCGGCATAAACAAAGACGATCAGGTTGTTGTTAATGTCGGGATAGCGGAGCAAACGTGCGTCGTCCATTGCCGTAAGGCTTCCTGAAAAAAGGAAAAACAGCAATATGGCTGTTAGCTTATGCGTGAATGATGACATAAATTTGATAATTTTTAGGGTTTGTATATCATGCGATGTTTGAAGGCGAAAGATACACAAAGTTTCAAAAATTGCATCTAAAAATCAGTATTTGGTTGTTATGTTCAGAATCATTTGTAGAAACCGGCCAAAAAGCAATGAAATGCTGGTCGTTTTATCGTATATTTATGCTTCCAAATACACTGCCTATGTCATGGAAAAAGTTAGGCTCTTTTTCGTTTTCTCTATGCTTAATCCTCTTGATGATTACTGCATGCTCGTCGGCACAAAAAGTCAATGAAATGAACCTTGCCGAAAATGTTGATTTGGACCGATATGTCGGTACCTGGTATGAGATTGCTCGTTTTCCACACCGTTTTGAAGAAGGATTGGTAGGTGTTACTGCAACGTATAATCTGAATGAAAATGGCCGTATAGAAGTTATAAACCAGGGCTTTAAAGGTAGTCTGGATGGCGAACTAAGTCGTGCTGTAGGCAAGGCAAAAGTAGCCAAATCGGGCAATCCGGCTCATTTGCGGGTAAGTTTTTTCTGGATTTTTTATGCTGATTACCTCATTTTAGAACTTGATGCTGATTATCAATTTGTGATGGTTGGCAGCAGTTCGGATAAATACCTTTGGATTTTGGCCCGTGAGCCACAACTGGACGAAAAAACCTATACCATGCTCGTTTCAAAAGCCCTTGAGCGGGGTTATGATGTGAGTAAACTGGTGCGGGTGCCGCAGCTGGTGGAATAATTATTTTCTTTTATGCAAAGAATCTGTTGTAAATTGGATTAGCGATAAGAAAAAATAAGATTATCGTACCTAAGCTTTTTGATTGCAGACAAAATCAAAAAGATATAAAGGCTTATTAATCAGATTGTTTATTGTGAAAATTTTCTAATTTTGGTATTAAATTTTTATCTTTTTTAAGCCTGCTTTTATCGTAAAACGCATGCATTTTGCTTACAGTTACATCTATAATGACAATCCATTACCCATTTTAAGGCTGCTTTCTCGGTTGCGAAAATCTTAAGTATCAGTTCGGCATCTTCATAAGCATAAATTTCAAAGAGGGTACTGATTGCAGTAATATAAGGTTCATCAGTAATCACAGCAACTTTTTTACCTTTTAAAACTGTCTTAAAGTCTTTCATAAACTTTCTTGCAACAATTAATTCATTCAGTTTGAAAGTAAATTTTGCTCCCCGATAATCTGATAATAAATTGTAACCCTTGTCTTTAAATGCTTTAGTATGTAAAAGGGTTAGCCAGCCATGCGCAAGTGAAGCGAATGTTACATCACCTATGTGTTTTATAATGACCAGTTTACGTTCGTCATCCAGATCCAAAGACAGCATACTTAGCAACTGTATTGATTAGATTGAACAAAAAAAAGTGATCCATTGAATACTTAGAAATGAACTGTTCAGTTGTTCGACCTAATAATTCTAAACTAATAATTATGAGCTGACTAGGGGGTCAACTTGTTTTGTTGGCACAAAAGTATTTATTCTTTTAATATATGCAAATATCCGCCGGCTTTTTCTCAAATTATACAGTATTATTTAAAGAAAGCAAAATCAATACATACAGCAGGAATTGTTTTCAGTGTGGTATTAATTTTAAATATTACCCTTTTTTTTAGATAATACTAAATTAATTAAACTACTTTATATCAAGATTATAAACGTTGACAAATGATTACAAACGATTATATCCGTATGTACTCGGTAATTATACGACTCTGCGAATCAGCCCACTGTAATTTTGCCTCATCGTTCTTTCACAAAATGTAAAACTATTAATCACTAAACAATTACTATCATGACAAATTTTAACAACTCCGTACAATTGATTGGCCGTGCAGGCATAGATCCTGAAATCAAAAACTTTGAAAACAACCGCAAACGTGCACGTTTCACGATTGCCATTAATAACTTTTATTATAATCAGCAGGGTGAGCGCGTGGCAGACACCCAATGGCATCGGGTGATTGCCTGGGGCAAAACCGCCGATGTGGTTGAGAAAATCGTGAAGAAGGGCAGGCAACTTGCCGTGTCCGGAAAATTGACAAGCCAAAGCTGGGAAGATCAGGCCGGTAGCAAACACCAGAAAACAGAAATTGTGCTTAACAAAATCCAGGCTATTGGAAAAATGGCCGGATAGGCACAGCCGAAAAATCCGTTTTTGAATTATAATCTTTATCCATTCATTAAACACTTGAAAATCATGACAACAATTAATGACAGCATTCAACTCACCGGACGAGCCGGAAACAACCCGACAATCAAAAATCTCGAAAATGAGCGCAAAATAGCCCGATTTGCTTTTGCAACAAGCAACGCATCAATCAATGAAAATGGCAAACGGGTTTCTCAAACCCAATGGCATCAAGTGGTTGCATGGGGCAAGCTGGCAGATGTGGTTCAGATGCAGGTAAAAAAAGGCAGACAGGTGGCCATCAGTGGCAGGCTCAGCAGCCGCAACTGGGAAGATCGCAAAGGTAAGCTGCGTACGAAAACCGAAATAGTGCTGAACGAAATCCACAGCATAAGTTAAGTTTATTAACCCATTATTGAATTAAACATTATTCATTCATTAAATACTTGAAAATCATGACAACTTTGAACAACACCGTACAATTGATTGGCCGCGCAGGCCTTGATCCTGAAATTAAAAGCTTTGATAAGGAGCGTAAAATGGCCCGTTTTTCAATTGCCACAAACAGCTATTACTATAACAAAAAAGGCGAACGCATAGATGAGACCCAATGGCATCAGGTGGTTGCCTGGGGAAAATCAGCCGAGATAGTGGAAAAACTCGTAAAAAAAGGAAGAGAAGTTGCTGTAAGCGGAAAACTGAACAATCGCAGCTGGGAAGACAAGGATGGCAACAAACGCTATATCGTCGAAATCGTGTTAAATGAAATTCACGCTTTTGGCAAAGCAGCTGGTTAAGCAATAATAAAATTGAATCAACAGAACTCGTATATTTTTTAAATTAAACACTTGATAATCATGACTACAATGAACAACTTCGTACAATTAATCGGTCGGGCAGGTAACGATCCCGAAATCAAAACCTTAGAAAATGATCGCAAAATGGCACGGTTCAGCATGGCCACAACGACCTATTATACCAATCAAAAAGGTGAGCGAACTGAGGACACCCAATGGCATCAACTGGTGGCATGGGGCAAAACAGCTGAATTGGTTGAGAAGCTTGTGAAAAAAGGAAAGGAAATGGCTGTGAGTGGTAAACTCAACAACAACAGCTGGGAAGACAGCGATGGCAATAAACGCTACAGTGTAGAGGTTTTGCTTACCGAAATCATGGTGTTCTGAAAACAGAACACCAGATGAAAAGCAAAAGCGGCTGTGAGATTCCTTTCACAGCCGCTTTTATTTAATATTTTTTTAATCGAGCGGATTGGCCGTAACACTCGTTTTTATTTCGATTTGCAGGGTAAACTGAACACCGCTTTCGCTCACTGTTCCGCTCATAGCAGTGGTGAATGGGTTGAGCGATTCTAAGATAGCCTGTACATTATCCCACTGATTGTTTGCATTATCCATTACGAGTTCGGTGCCAACGGCCAGCGTTACATCGCTGTAAGTCCAGACAGCAGGAGTCATACTACCTGAAGTAACGGAGATCTCAGCATTTTCGAGCACAACACTTTTATTAATAGCCGTAACAACAGCTTTTACTCCTTTTATCTCGATGTCTTTGATTTTGCTGCCATATTCGGCAAAATCGCTGTTTGATAGCGGATCAATTGTTGCTTCAGCATTGAAAGTGGCACTTTTTGATTCGGCCGGAACATCAATGTTCAGATCACTTTTAAAGTTTGCTTCGAATTTTACATCAAGCAATTCTTTTGCTTTTTCGCACCCGGGGCTTAACATAAATACTGCTGCCAATAATAGGATGAGTTTGGTCATTGTTTTCATAATCTTATGATTTTTGGTTAAGAAATATTTGATGCAAAGTTGTAGTTTTTTTTTGAAGTACTGTTTTTTTTGGAAATGTTTAACACACCTAAAGTACTTATCGTTTCCAAAACTGGGGCGAAAAAAGTAATAATACGGTAAAAATTTCGAGTCTGCCCATCAGCATCAAGAATGAGAGTAACCATTTGGCTGTCATAGGCATGAAAGCATAATTATCCACAGGGCCCACTTTTCCTATTGCAGGACCAATATTGCCCAAACTGGAAATAGACGCACCCACAGCCGTTTGAAAATCAAGCCCCATGGCCGAAAGGGCAATCATACCCATTGAAAAAATGAGGATATACATCAGGAAGAATGCCATTACTTTGTAAATCAAATCCTGCGAAACTGATTTTTTGTTGAACCTGACCGGTAAAATGGCATTAGGATGAAAGGCACGTTTGAGTTCCATCCGCGAATTTTTGAGCAGCAGCATTTGTCTGATTATCTTGATACCTCCACTGGTTGATCCTGCCGATCCCCCAATAAACATCAAAACAAAGACCAGCATCCAAAGTATGGTTGGCCACATCAGGTAGTTGGCAGTTGCATATCCGGTGGTTGTGAGGATGGAGACAACGCTAAATAAAGCATCCCGAAAGGCAGCTTCAGGATTTGTTTTACTTATCAGGAATAATCCCCCAGCAATAAACAGGCTTACAACACCAATAATAGTAAGGTATCCACGAAATTCTTCATCTTTAAAAACCCGCGACAATTTCCCGTGGAGGGCAAAATAGTGCAAAGTAAAATTGGTGCCGGCCAAAATCATAAAAACAATGATTATGTATTGACTATAGGATGAAAATGGTGCAACACTTTCGTTTTTGGTCGAAAATCCACCTGTTGCCATGGTAGTGTAGGCATGGTTGATGGCATCAAAAAAATCCATTTCACCAGCCCAAAGCAATAAAGTCTGGATTAGTGTAAGCAACACATAAATACCCCAAAGTCTTTTGGCTGATGCTGTTATTCTTGGATGTAACTTGTCGTATGTCACACCAGGCATCTCGGCCATAAATAGTGCCATTCCACCAATGCCTAATACAGGCAAAATCGCCACCGTAAACACGATAATTCCCATCCCGCCAAGCCATTGCGTAAGGCTTCGCCAATAAAGCAGGTCTTTTGGCATAGCTTCAATATCGGTGAGTATTGTAGCTCCGGTAGTGGTAAATCCTGAGATGGTTTCGAAAAATGCATCCGTAAAATTCGGTATTGTACCGCTGATGTAGTAAGGCAAAGCACCAAAAAGCGAGATCAATATCCAGGTGAAACTTACAATGATATAGCCTTCACGTTTCCCAATATTTCTGGACGACTTTCGGTTGAGCAGAAACATCAATCCACCAACAACAATGGTGATGGTTCCTGATAGAGGTATTGCAAAACTTTCCAGGTTTCCATATTTAAGGGTAAATGGCAGGGCAGTAAACATGAAAATCCCTTCAACAAGAAGCAGAAATCCAATGATACGGATAATCAGGCTGTAATTTATTTTTCGCAGAAAGCTTTTCATAAATATTTAGTGAAAGAGCTTTTCGATTTTGTGAATGGCATGCGGAAGAGCAAAAACGACCACTTTATCATTTTCTTCTATCTGAAAATCACCTGTGGCGATAAAGCTTTCATCACCTCGCACTATTCCACCAATAATAGCGCCTTCGGGGATGTTGAGTTTTCTGATTGGCCTGCGTGTCACAGATGATCCTGAGCGGGCGATCAATTCCATTGCATCAGCTTCGATACCACTGAGACATTTGAGCGAGGTTACTTCGGCTCCCATGGTATAGCGTACCATATAACTTGCGGCAATCAGTTTTTTATTGATAATGGTGTCAATACCAATATTTTGCGAGATGTCAATATAGTCAATATTTTCGACCAGGGCGATGGTTTTTTTCACGCCATAGGTACGTGCCTGCAAACAGGTAAGAATATTTGTTTCGGTGTTGTCTGTCACGGCAATAAAGGCATCGATATTCCTGACATCTTCATCTTCAAGTAGCTGAAGGTTTCTGGCATCACCATTTACTACCAAAGTGTCTTCCAGGTAATCGGTCAGAAAAATACAACGGTCTTTATTTTTCTCGATCAGCTTGATGTTCATCTCTTTTTCGAGTCGTTTGGCAGTAATCCGGCCCACCCGACCACCACCAACAATCATCACATTGTGTATGTCGTGCTGAATTTTACCTCCCAGATGTAACAGGTTTTCAATAGCTTCGGGTTTTGTGATTACATAGGAAAGGTCGTTTTCCAAAAAGACATCGTCCCCGTAGGGAATAAATGTCTGACGATTGCGATGTACGGCTATTGCTCTGAAATCAAGATATTTATACTCGTTAGCGATGTCGTTCAAACTTTTATTCAATACCGGAGCACCCTGTTCAAGTTTGATCATAAACAGCTGTAGTTTACCATCCGAAAAATCAAATACTTCGGTGGCGGCAGTTTGTTTGAGCAGGGTGATAATTTCCTGGGCAGCAATATCTTCGGGCGATACCAGGCCGTCGATGCCTAATTCCTGATAGATCTTCCAGCTCTCGGCACTCAGGTTTTCCATCGTATTGACCCGCGCAATCACTTTTTGGGCACCCAGTTTTTTTGCCAGTATGGCAGTCATCAGGTTGATGTGTTCATCATGCACCACTGATATCACCAAATCGGCTTTACGAACATTGGCACGCTGCAATATGCTTATCGAAGTTGAATCGCCGGTGATTGTCATCAGGTCAGTGTGCGATTCGATCATTTTGAGTAAGTCTTCATGCGGATCGACAATAGTGATGTTGTGGTTGCTGTTTACAAGCGCTTCTGCCAGATGCAATCCCACTTCACCATCACCCGCAATTACGATATTCATTTTAATAAAGTTTTGGGCGGTAAAATTATCATTTTATCCGGTCTCCTGTCAAATTATCCTTGTGATATCATTTTCAATCACTTGGAGGAAATACTTACCAGGAACCAAATACCAACGCTAGGTGTTGATAGCAAAGGAATCCCAGTCGAGGCTGACATTGAATTTTTCTCTGAATTGTGTCAGATCAGCTTTATTTATTGTGGCTACAAGTATCGATTCTTTATCCGCAAACGCTTGCGATATTGGCTGTCCTTTGAAATCGATCAGTCGCGAATCGCCCTGATAACTTATTCCTTCGGGATCGCTACCAATGCGGTTTACACCCAACACATAAGCCATATTTTCTATTGCCCGTGCTGTGAGCAACTGCTGCCACGGCAGGGCTCGCACAGCAGGCCAATTGGCAACGAAAAGCAATAGGTCGTAAGCAAATTCGCCATTTTGAACAGTGTTTTTACACCAAACCGGAAACCTGAGATCATAACAAACCAATGGTTTTATTTTCCATCCTTTCAGTTCAACAAAAAGTTGTTCCTGCCCTGGCTGAATGCGTTTGTGTTCGCCTCCAAGCCGGAAGACATGTCTTTTGGCATAGGTTTTATAATTGCCATCGGGCTGCATCCAAATCAGGGTGTTTTGAAACCCTGAATCGGCTTTGAGCAGGATGCTCCCTGTGATAACCGACTGGTAGTGGGCTGCCAGTTTTTGCATCCACTGCATTGTTTTTCCTTCGATGGGTTCTGCCCATAGTTTAGGATCGACAGGGAAACCGGTATTAAAAGTTTCTGGCAGTACGATTAAATCGGTCTGTTGCTTTATGCCAGCAATCAGGGTTTCAAAATGATTCCGGTTGGCTTCCGGATTTTCCCAATGCAAATCGGTTTGAATAAAGGCCAGGGTTAGATTTTGCATAGTATTTCGGCAGCTTTTTGAAGGGTTTCATCGGTTTTGGCAAAGCAGAAACGTAACTGATGATTGTTGATGTTCTGATTATAAAACGGAGCCAGTGGAATCGAAGCGATGCCATGCTCTTTGATAAGCTTTTCGGCAAATACCATTTCGGGCAGCTCGCTGATAGCACTGTAATCCAGCACCTGAAAATAGGTTCCTTTGGCCGGGATAATCTTAAAACGGGATCGACTTAGCTGTTGAATAAAAAAGTCTCTTTTCAGTTGATAAAACCCGCCCAATTGATGGTAGTGATCCGGATGGCTGAGGTATTCGGCAATGGCATGTTGGATGGGGGTGTTTACAGCAAAAACCACAAACTGATGTATTTTTCTGAAGGCTGTAGTCAGGTTTTCGGGAGCCAGCAGATAACCCATTTTCCATCCGGTGGCATGAAAGGTTTTGCCGAAGGAGGCAACCACCAGGCTTCGGGATGCCAATTCAGGATAATTGCACACACTTTCATGTTTTTTGCCATCAAAGACGAGGTGTTCGTAAACCTCATCACTAAGCACCAGAATATCTGAGTTTCGGGTGAGTGCTTCAAGGGTTTTGAGGTCGTGTTGGGATAGCAGGCTTCCGGTGGGGTTGTGCGGGCTGTTGATCACGATCATGCGGGTGCGATTACTCACCAACCGTTTTACTTCGTCCCAGTCGATATGAAAATCAGGTTGTTTGAGTTGGGCGTATTTAACAATACCTCCACAGGCTTTCACTGCGGGTGCATAGCTGTCGTAGGCAGGCTCGAAAATTATCACCTCATCACCCTCGCCAACAAAGGTGGTAATGGCCGTAAACAAAGCTTGTGTTGCTCCTGCTGTAATTGTGATCTCAGTGTCGAGCGAATAGTTGATCTGGCAGGTATTCGATACTTTTTCGGCTATTGCTTCACGCAGCTTAGGAAGTCCGGGCATGGGGGCGTATTGGTTATGTCCTTTGCGCATGGCTTTGTTTACCAGCTCAATCAGTTGGGCATCAATGGGAAAATCGGGGAAGCCCTGTGAAAGATTTATGGCCTTGTGTTCGGCTGCCATTTTCGACATCACAGCAAAGATGGAGGTTCCGGTTTGAGGTAGCTTGGAAGGAATGTTTCCTTGAAATTGCAGCATAAGCTCATCGTTTTGGTAGTTTGCAAATTTAAGGGAATTAATTTGATGGGCTCGCCATCTAGAACTAATCCTGCTCTATCCAAAGTACTGAATTGTTTGAATTATAAAGTATCAGTTATAAAAAAGGTGAAATAAAATTAATTATCCCTCATGGAATAAGTTATTTCTTCAAATCCCGGAAAATCACGCATGAGTTTATCTACAGCTTTAAACATACTTTTTTGCGCCCAGTTTAACCCCTTGCCTTTATTTTGCATTCTCAGACTTTTTTTGTCTGAAAGCATATTGTGTCGTTGAACATAACCCCAAATGACAATTCTTATTTTGTTGTTTTCCTCTTCAAATTTAAATGCCAATTCACCCCCAAAAGGGCCATTCATGAAATCAGAAAAATGATGCGTTGTAGTTTCATAATACTCTTTTTCATTTAGTTTAAGTTGGTGATTTGATGATGGTTTTATTTTAGTGAGAGTCGGCAGACCAGAACCTGTGCCTTTATTCTCAATTTTGGATGTATGATTAAACTTTTGATTAGATATAGAGTTTAGCTGATAACCGTTTGCCCTGAGAAAAGTTATGAATCGAATTTCAGTTCTATTAAGAATAGAATCCGGAATGACAAGAATAATGGTATTTACTTCCTCTCCCGGATTTTTACTGGTTTGACCAGATACAATGTTTGATTGAAAACTAAAAAGTAGGATTAAAACAATGTAAAGTAATGATGTTTTAAAATTTGTCATGATATAAAAGATATGTAAAAATTTGGAGTTTGTTTTCTGGATTATCGTATAAATCATTGTTTAACAGATTTTAAAAAAATCGGCTATTAATTTATTAAGCAGTGTAAGCTCAAGCTTATTCCTGCTCTATCCAAAGCACTGAATTGTCTGTGCCATGTTCATTTTTTTCATAATAGGGATTGTCAGGATCAACAATCCACTCGCCATCGATAATAAATTTATAAGCATACCTTCCGGGAGGCAGATGGATAGGAAATATCCAGCCGTTACTGCGCTGCTGCATGCGGTATCCGTCATGTCGCCAATTGTTGAAGCTGCCTGTAACAATCACTTCGATGGCATCTGCATGATTTTCAAGACTGAAAATATGGTTGGGTTTCACGGCAATTATCGAATTAAGATAAGGAGGTTCGCCGGTAGTATAAGGGTTTGCAGGGTCGTGAATCCATCTTCCATCAATGATATATTTGTATTCGTGCAGGCCGGGTGCAAGGGCATAATTGGTTTCCCAGCCAAAGTTAGTTTGCTTTAGCCTCACCTCGTCCTGGTTCCAGTTGTTGAAGCTGCCGCTTAAGATCACTTTTTTCGCTTCGGCAAAGCCAGGCAGCCTGAAATTTATCTGATTGCCAAAACTCAATACAGAGTTGATATTACCTGATTCATCGGTTTGGTTGGCCGGATTTTCGGGATCCAGGATCCAATTGTCGTCCACAATAAACTTGTAGGTGTGGGTTCCCTGGCGCAGGTACATGGGCAGTTTCCAGCCCTCAGCCGTGGACTGCATCGGTAATTCGTTCGGATTCCAATTATTGAAGCTTCCGGCCACCATAACTTTTTTAGCCGTTTTGTAGCCTTTGAGGTTAAAAGTGTAATTATAAACAAATACAATTGAATTTTTTGTGCCGTGTTCGTTGTTCTCTTTTTGATTGTTGGCAGGGTCATCCGTCCACTTTCCATCAATGATGTATTTATAGGTATGCTTTCCGGGACTCAGCTTCAGGCAGTGGCGCCAGCCGTTATCAATCTTTTGCATGGAGGTTTGCATGGTGTTCCAATTATTGAACGATCCGGCCAGCATCACTTTTTCGGCAGATGTAAAACCACTGAGGAAGAAACAATATTCGTTGTTGTTGAATTTAAAAGCTGCTTCGTCAGAAAGTTTGTTTACTCCACAAAGTGCAGTTAAATTTTGTTGCTGGTTTTGGTTTTGTCTGAACATTTCGTCCAGTATGAATTGAGAAAGCACTGGCATGATTGCTTTTTCATCGGACAAGGCTTTCGAAATAAGAACTTTTTCATTTGAAAGCAGAACCACCTGCCAGGGCGTGCTGTCGTTGATGAATCGGAAGTCCTTTTGAAAGAGGTGCCGGGCAATAAGTGAATCAAGTTCGTATTGTTCTATGAATTTGTTTTGTTCGCCAGGATTCATATCCAGCTTTACGATCAGCTCGAAACGTCCGTTTTGTATGCGGGCACCTTCAAAGTCGTATTGTGCCATAAGATTATAGCTGACAAAAATGGCCAGTATCAAGGTTAGCAAGTGTTTCATGGCGTATCGGTTTTATAGAAATAAATACCAAGTTGTTTTTTCTTGAGATTGAAATGAAAAACACCCTGCTCAAAAAAAGCACAACCTAACATGCCATCAATTGATATTCCATAGGCATCGTTCATGGCATTTAAATTGGTGATAATGGTTTGCATCCCGTTAAGTGAAACATCACCTATTTTGAAATCATTCATCACACCATAAAACACTTCTGTGCTTTTTTGACCTGAGCCATGCAGCGTACTCCTTTTGGTGATGGTGATGGTATTTAAAATCTTGTCGGGCAGGTAATTGTGCAGTACATTCACTTCGGCTCCGGTGTCGAGGCAAAAAGTATAACGTTTGTTGCCAATACGGCCTTCGACAAAGTAAACATCGTTGTGGTTGTACATAGATAGCTCCAGGTCTGGCTTAGCCATTGGACGGATATTCAGTCTGTTACCTGAACTATTGAGCCTGTGAAGTTCGATCAAATTTTGTTGTAGGTTGAGTACCACCTCAAACCCACGGAACATGGTCAGGCCAAAAAAGCCAATGATCTTGGTTTGTCGGGCTGCTTCCAGATGACCCAGATCAGCCAGATCGGCTTGTATGTTTTCGAAAAATACCTCGTCAAATTGTAAGGATTTAATCGTTTTCTGGCTTATCTGTTCTACTCGTCCTGTAATTCCGCCGGTTTGATAGCCTTTTTTTGGCCGCCCGTCTCTGAAATAGATGCTGTTCAGCACCAGGCCCGAAGCTCCTGTATCCAGGATAAGGCTGCCCGAAATGCTGTCGGCAAGGGCATCCAGCAATATTAGTTTTCCGGCCCTTTTGATGGGGATGGTTAAACTCTCGAAATCGCTTATTGTCTCAAAGCCAAGTTGTTGATCGGGCTGTGGATCCGAAAAAATCACTATCCAGTCGCTGTGTTCATTTTTAGTTTTAGTTTGTTCTGCAAGCAGCGTGATATTGAAAGCGAAAAGAAGTAAAACAAGATAAATAAATCTTTTACCAGTCATAAACTGTTTGAGGATGTTTAACACAAAAGTAGGGTATTTAAGCAGAGTTTGTTTGATACAGGATAAATTTTTTAGTTATTGTTAATCACTTAACAATGACATTTACAAAGGGTTATGTGTTATAAATCAGTGATTTCAGTATCTAATGCAAGATCAGAACTCATATTTGTTTTCCTAATTTCCGTATTATTGCAGCCTTATAAAGGAATCAAAAATCGCATTATGACTGCACAAATCCTTTTTGCGCTGAGTTTGCTGATCACCCTGGCTGTATTTGCCTTCACCATGCGCAGGATATTTTTCAACTTCAGGTTTACCAGGAAGAAAAAGCTCACTAACTATCCTGCCCGTATCAGGGAGACGGTAAAAGTAGCTATTGCGCAACAAAAAATCTTTCGCCATCCTGTGATGGGTCTTGTACATGCTTTGGTTTTCTGGGGTTTTATAGTGATTTTGTTTGGCAGCCTCGAAATGGTTGTTGATGGGCTTTTTGGAACGGTTCGGAGTTTTGCTGTGCTGGGATGGTTTTATGATCTGCTGATGCTAACAGGTGATGTGTTTGCAGCTATTATCGCAGTTGCTATCCTGATTTTTTTATTCAGAAGGATTTTCCTGCATGTGAAGCGTTTTTATGGCAGGGAGATGAAACCGGTATCCAAGGCAGATGCCAATCTGGCGTTGAGCTTTATCCTTTTGCTGATGCTGAGCCTGCTGGGGATGAACACGTTTTATCTGCTTGAAATGCATAATGCCGGGCAGGATTTTGAGGGTGTTTTTCCGGTGAGCCAATCGCTGGCTGATCTTTTTGCCGGTATGTCGGATAAGCAAATCATTTTTTGGCACCATTTCAATTGGTGGTTTCATATCCTGCTAATCTTTGTTTTTGCTAATGTTTTGCCCTATAGTAAGCACTTCCATGTTTTTATGTCGGTGCCTAACGTTTTTGTCAGCCGCATAGAGCCACTTGGCAAAGTAGATAATATGGAAAACATCACCAAAGAGGTCAAATTAATGCTCGATCCTGCTGCACCAATGGATGTTGCGGCAGACGAAACTGTTGAAAAGTTTGGTGTTTCGGATACCACCGATATCAACTGGGTGAATTATATGAATGCCCTCAGCTGCACCGAATGCGGACGTTGTACTGCTGTTTGTCCGGCTAATATCACAGGCAAATTGCTCTCGCCACGAAAAATAGTGATGGATGTACGTGCCAGAATGAAAGAAAAAGGTGCCGGACTGATGAAGCAAGGTGCTGCATTTGAGGATGGCAAATCCTTGCTCGGAGACTACATCACGGAGGAAGAATTGTGGGCATGCACCATGTGTAATGCCTGCGCACAGGAATGTCCGATCAATATCAACCAGCCTTCGCTTATCCTGGATATGCGTCGTTACCTGGTTTTGGAACAATCCAAAGCACCTTCGGGATTGAACACTGCCTTCACAAATATCGAGAATAATGGAGCCCCCTGGCAATATTCGCCCGAAGACCGCTTGAACTGGGCCGAAGAGTTGTATATGAATAAAGCCTGAAATAAAAAGGAAAAAATATGTCAGACAATAAAATAAAAATTGAAGTACCTGTAATGGCTGAACTGGCAGCTCAAGGCCATAAACCCGAATGGCTTTTCTGGGTGGGTTCGGCAGGTGCTTTCGACGATCGGTATAAAAAGGTGACCCGCGAATTTGTAAAACTGCTTACTTATCTGGGTGTTGACTATGCCGTTTTGGGTATCGAAGAAACCGACAGCGGTGATGTGGCAAGACGTGCGGGAAACGAAATGCTCTTTCAGATGCAGGCTTTGCAGAATATAGAAATACTGAACGGATACGAAGTGAAAAAGATTGTGACCTGCTGTCCGCACGATTTTAATACACTCAAAAATGAATACCCTGAGTTGGGTGGACATTACGAAGTGTGGCATCATTCGCAGTTTTTGGCTATACGACAAAAAGCGGGCGATTTCAAGGATATTACAGATGCCTTTGCTTCGAAAAAAATTGTTTTTCATGATCCCTGTTACCTGGGCAGGGGCAATGGCGAGTATGAAGCTCCCCGTTCGGTGTTGGATGCCATTCCCTCCGAAAAGGTTGAGATGAAGCGCAATAAAAGCTTTGGCTTGTGTTGTGGTGCAGGCGGCGGACAAATGTTTAAGGAGGCCGAGAAAGGTGACAAGGAAGTGTTTATCGAGCGCACCGAAGAGGCCATTGCTACCGGAGCTGATATCATTGCTACAGCCTGTCCGTTTTGTATGGTGATGATGACAGATGGCATCAAATACAAAAACCAGGAAGAGCGCATGAAGAATTACGATATTGCCGAACTGCTGAGTTTGAGTTTGGGGCTTTGAGAGCGAGTGATTTAATAAAGTAAAATACCCCAAAATATCATTTCGAATTTATTAACAGCTTCCCCAATAATTCCAAGCTGTCGTTCAATTGCACTTTGAGTTTTTATATCTGATTGCTAGACTTTAAAGTTTTTTATTGGTTCAATAAAATCGTTGATTATGTTAATGGCTGGAATAATATTCAAGCTATTATAAACATCCAACGCAATAGAATTTCAATTTCATAAAGGTGATATGTCCTTAAAATTGCGTGATATATCTTTCTGTTCGGGCAAAGGGTGAAATGATCTACTCAAACCTCAATCCCTCTTTTTCCAGTTGTTTTTTAAGTGAGTTTACAGCTTTGGTAAGCGAGCGGACGTCTTTGCCTAGTTCGGAGGAGGCTTGCTGCAATTGTGCCATAACCGCCAGGCTATTAGCCAGTTGTCGGCCTGAATTCAATAACAACTGATCGCTGGTGGAGGTGTGTCGCGGCCCATTATGCTGTTGCCATTCAAGCCATTGATTATAGTTCTCAACGGCATTGTTGTAGCTGGTGGTAGCCTGATTCAGCAGTTCGACCTCCCTA
>JAQVLA010000035.1 GCA_028704385.1 Bacteroidales bacterium
GTATGACTTTTTGATCTTCTACTGAAATACTTTTGTTAGCCCAACTTACTTTTTCTTTCATCAGCTGATTTCCATCTGCATCAAACAGTATCAGTTCTCCTGTATTTGGGTTAGCCAGCAACAGTTTTTCCTTAAGGCTGGTGATTTCAACAGGAAGTCCTTTTCCAGTAAACGAAGAATATGGCATGGATGAAAAGCTGTATAAAAGTCCATTTTTAAGTCTGACGTAATAGTTAAATGGCATACTTTTTTTATTATTTCCAGCTACGACCTCCGGCCTGTCAGTAAAATGCTCCCAAATAATTTTCTCCTCATTGGTCTGATAATCAACAATAGAAACAAAACTTCTGAACTTTTTGGTCCAGATCGCCGCTCCTGACACAGCCAGCTTATCATCACCGAGTGCAACCACCTGACGCGACATATAATCGAGATGGAGTGTTTTGATCAGTTTACCGTTTAAGTCAGTAACAAAAAGTTTACCCATATTATCAATCGTTGTAAACATTTTATCACCACTCAATACTCCCAAGAACGGACGATTTGATGAGTTTTCGACAATAATTTCTTTGCTGAAAGCACCTGAGGGAGAGAATATCGAATGATATTTCTGATTTGCATGATTAACAATTACCGAACCATCTGGTAAAACCAGAAGAGATTTTCTCGAACCAATGTGGTTGCCCTGAATTGAATCGTAATAGGACCTGAAAACTGTATTCCAGTCATTTCCCTGACCATAATTTTTATCTGCGACAAGTTTTACCTTACCGGTTTTATACATGTTTTGCAATTCTTGCGAAAACCCTGATACAACTCCTAAACTAAGGAAGAAACCGAGAATTAAATTTTTCATGATAATTCGTATTTGGTTTAATTACAAATGATTACTTGTTTTCAGAGAAATCATTGTTTGAATAAATATGGATAGTCATTTCTTGTTTTGTGATGGGCAGATTAGCATCAAATTCGGAGGTGAGATCGTAAGAATAAATGATGTAATCATCAGTTGTTTTTGGCTTAAGCACCAAAAGCATCAAAATCAAAATGGCTGCAGCAGCAACATAAAAAACAATTTTTTGATATTGTCTTTTTTTATTTGAAATGAAGGGTTTTGTTGCTTTTGGCTTAAAAGGAGGCACAGAATAATCCCTGGCAATGTTTTCATTCATCAATGACATCAGATTTTCCTTACGCTGTTGTAATAGTCTCAGATTTCCGGCACATTTCGCACAATGCTCGATATGTTCCCTGATCAATATTTTCTCAGTTGACGAGAGTTCGTCATCCAAAAAAGCAAGAAGCTTCCCTTCATCAATACAGTTCATAGTTTATTGCTTTTAAAATTTTTTCCATCTTTCTTAAAATGCGTGCAATGGTTTGCCCGATTGATGTGTGCTTCACATCCGTAATATCGGCTATTTCTAGGTACTTAAATCCCTCGCTGTACAAGATAATGATGGTCCTTTCTTCGGATTTGAGTTTTGATAAGGCATACTCAAGCGCATTATTATTTTGAATCGTGGCAAGCTGTTTTTCATCCGAAACCATATTGAGAGCTTCTTCATTGTCTTTAAACCGGTTCCGGCTTTTGTTCCAGTCGATACAGCTGTATATTGTTGCCTTCACAAGCCAATTTTGAGGTTTAGAAATAGAAATTCCATTTTTAGTTCTGAGGTAGAATTTTTCGAAAATGTCCTGAATAATATCTCTAACCACCTCCTCATCGTTCGTCATCTTAAGTCCGATATTGAACATTCGATTGTAATTTTCCTGATATGTGGTTTCAAATTGATTCAAATCGGATGCGTTTATATTAAAGTCTGTTAAGTTGGCATTTTGTGACATTAGTACCAAACAAATTTAATAAACCACATGGATTTATTACTACCATAGGAATAAGGACTTCGAAAAAAAGATCGGAATTTATCTTTGTAAGAGAGAGAATGAAAATGGTTCCATCAATCTCAACAATTTCAGCTTGATAGCTGTTATTGTTAGATGGCTTACAAAACACCTAAATTTCAGCAATACACTTTCGAAAACGTTTCTCATATTACGCCTTCAGAAGCTTTTGAAATCATCAATTCTGGTGAAGCAATATTGTTGGATATTCGCGAAGATTGGGAGGTACAACAAGACCGGCCTAATTTGAGCGAGCATATCATGCATATTCCCATGTCGCAAATTATTCATCATCTTGCCAGCCTGCCCAAAGATAAAACCATCGTAGTGATGTGTGCGCATGGCATCCGCAGTGTGCAACTTGTGGCGTATTTGAAGGAAAATTCTCAGCTTGACATCATCAATATGGATGGGGCTTTTGAGCAGTGGGAAATTCAAAATTTACCCTATTCAAAAAGGTAGGTTTACAACGTATTGCTTATGCATTAAGCAGTCATCAGGCTATTCAATCAGGATCTTATTTCTGAACAAAAATTCACCATTAGCGCCTGTAATTGTAACAAAGTATAATCCAGTCTGTAAAGCTGTCAAGTCAAGGTATTTCTCATTTTCCCCTGTTTTAAGTGACCAAGATTCATGTAATAAAGATCGTCCGGAAACATCAATTACGTTTAAATAAGTCTCCGTGGATTGCTCTAAATTAATACGAATCGTAAAATGACCATTACCTGGATTAGGAAAAATATTCATTTGATGAGATTTTTCATCAGATGCTGGGATTCCAACAAAAATATCGCAACCATTAAATAGGTCATTATAATATACTATTTCATCACCAAGGGCAAAACATAAAATATTTTCTGGATAGAAATAATCAGGGAAACCAGAGAGAAATCCACTTATAAATCCTAATCCTTCAATCATAATAGATGGTTCAAAAGAATCGTTTGTATGTAGCGTGAAAACTTTTCGGTAAACTTCACCTATCATAATGCTGTCAATAGCTGTAACATAAATATTGTCTTCTTCAAGAAGTGGCGAATCTGGAAGTGTATCTCCGACCTCAAGCTCGAAATCGTAATACATCACTTCTTGATTTCCTTCCCATCTGTAAATCTTTTTTCCTTCCTGTCGGAAAAGCCCTGTGAAAAAATTAATTTCAAATTCTCCTGAACAGTCTGATGAAGGGTATGGTGAAGGAAACTCCCAATAAATAACAGAACCAAGTTGATAGAGTTTATTATAGACCACACCGTCAATTGTATCATATCCATTTAGATAATAGGTGTAATTGTAGTCCAACAGGCATGGATATTGACCACCAAAAGTATAAGCTATCCTCCACTTAGGATCATTTTCAAAATAATCAATTTCCTGTGAATTTGCTTGTATTGCCAGAAAAACAAGTAATGCGAAAATAATTTTTTTCATTTTGATTTGGTTATTTCATTATCAACTATGAGGCAAAAATAAAAATCACAGCTTAAAATGTCAAGTTATAAATATAATCACAACTCTATTGATGTTAATACTTCCACTTATTGGCCAAAGCCACCAGCGAAAGCATCACCGGCACTTCTACCAAAACCCCTACAACCGTTACAAGTGCAGCCGGACTTTGCAAACCGAACAATGAAATCGCTACAGCCACCGCCAGTTCAAAGAAATTGCTTGCTCCAATCATAGCAGCTGGCGAACAGATGGCGTGTTTAAGTTTTAGTTTTCTTCCTGCAAACCAGGTGATAAAAAAGATAAAATAAGTTTGAATCACCAATGGAATGGCTATCAGCAGGATGATGAATGGGGTTTTGGTGATAATATCTCCCTGAAAAGCGAAAAGCAAAACCAGTGTAAGCAGCAAAGCTATGATACTCATAGGTTTAAAGCGTGGAAGAAACACCTTTTTAAACCACTCCTCCCCTTTCGATTTGATGAGTATCCGGTTGGTAAAATAGCCGGCAATCAATGGGATCACAACAAAGGCAATAATACTGGCAACCAGCGTGTCATAAGGAATGGTAATATTGGTAATACCTAAAAGTAAGCCCACAATAGGGACAAAAGCCACCAAAATAATCAGGTCGTTTACCGAAACCTGTACCAAAGTATAATTTGGATCGCCATTAGTAAGATACGACCACACAAAAACCATGGCCGTGCAGGGAGCCGCTCCCAACAAAATAGCTCCGGCAATGTATTCGCCAGCCTGATCAGGGTTGATAAATGCGCCATAAAGCTTATCGAAAAATATCCAGGCAAAAAATGCCATTGTAAAAGGTTTGATCAGCCAGTTGACAACCAAAGTCAATACAAGTCCTTTGGGTGTTTTCTTAACGTCTTTCAGGCGCGAAAAATCCACCTGAAGCATCATGGGATAAATCATGGCCCAGATCAGTATGGCAACCGGAATGTTCACTTTGTAAATCTCCCATTCGCTGAGTACCTGAATGGTGTTTCCAAAGAGATTTCCGATGAGGATGCCGGCAGCAATACCCATCGCAACCCAAAGTGTGAGGAATTTCTCAAAAAACCCAATGCCACGCTTTTCGTTCATAACAATATTGTTTTGGTTTACAGTTATATACGGTTTATTGCTACAATGGCTTTTCGGCATAAACAGTAACCGAAAAAATACCTGTATGTCCATTCTTAAATGCGACCAATTCCTTCTCGTTTAAATAATTAAGTAATATGTCATCAGGCAGTTCGATGCGTTTTTCTTTCTGAACTTTGATTTGCTGAAAACCGGATTGCCCGATAATTTGCAGATAGCTTGATTTTTGAATGGCACCCGACACACAGCCTGCATACATTTCGGCAGCAGCTTGAATGGAAGCAGGCAACTCCCCTTCGAGCACGATATCAGAAACTGAAAAATGACCACCTGGTTTTAGAATTCTGAAAATTTCAGCAAAAGCTTTTGGTTTATCAGGCACCAAATTCAATACGCAATTGCTAACAACTACATCTACAGTGTTAGCTTCCAGCGGAATGGCTTCAATATCGCCCAACAAAAAATGCACATTTTCATAACCCAGTTTGCGCACATTTTCCTCTGCTCTGGCAATCATTTTTTCCGTCATATCAATTCCGATCACCTTTCCGGATGCACCGGTTTGGGCCCGTGCAACAAAACAATCATTCCCCGCTCCTGAGCCAAGATCAACCACGGTGTCACCTTCTTTGATCATGGCAAAAGAAGTCGGCAACCCGCAGCCCAGACCAAGATCAGCATCAGCTGCATAACCTTTCAGGTGATCGTAACTATCACTAAAAATGCTGTAATCCACATCGCCACAGCATGAACCGGAGCCACAACAAGAGGTTTCATTTTGCGTTTTGGATTGATCTGCAATGGCTGCATATTTTTCGCGAACCATCAATTTTATACCTTCTGAATTATTCATGATTTTAAAGATTTATAGAATTTAAAAAAATCGTTTTTTATTTCGTCTCTCACCCGTCTGAATTCCGAGAGAATTTCTTTTTCTGTGCCTGTTGCTTCGGCCGGATCGTCGAAACCAATATGCAATCTGTGTTTTACTGTGCCCGTAAAGGCCGGGCAACTTTCGTTAGCTCCTCCACAAACGGTAATCACATAATCAAATGATTGATTCAGAAAGGTTTCTACATGTTTGGGTTTATTATGACTGATGTCGATAAACGACTCGCGCATTACTTCAATGGCCTTGGGATGAACCTCAGAGGAAGGATTTGTTCCTGCTGAAACTACCTCAAGCTCAGGATTAAAAGACTTTAGAAAGCCTTCTGCCATTTGCGAACGACAGGAATTACCTGTACATAAAATAAGGATTCTCATACTTCACAATTTGGATTGGGATTGTCTAACAATTTGTTAAAGAAGTGATTAAACTCTTCTTTTATTTCTTGCAGTTTTTTGTTATCCAGGCAATAGTTTATTCGAACACCCTCAACAGTTCCCTGTATGAAACCCATTTTTTTGAGTTCTGTGAGGTGTTGGGATACTGTTGTACGGCTCAAGGGGATTTCGTTGGAGATATCGCCTGAGATACAACAACTTGATTGCGCCAGAAAATCGAGTATAGCAATGCGAGCGGGATGCGATAAAGCCTTGGCTATCAAGGCCAACTCCTGTTCTTGCTGGTTAAAAAGTTCTGTCTTTATCATTATTATGTTTTATGACGCAAACATACGACATATTATCAGACAAAATGATCTGTGCCTTCAAAAAAAAATATAAAATCTGTTCATTATTCAGGCTAAATACTTTATTTTTAATAATTTAGTCTATGAGCATACAACGATTAGCTTCTATTAAAAAAGCCAAACCAGCAACCGTAATAATTACCAAAGCTGTTGCTGAAGAGCGATACAGAAAAAGAAAGATCAATTTATCAGGCATTCATTGAATCTGTTATTTGAAGCAAAAAATAAAACAATGTACGCTAACAATTCAGCGAATTTTACCTTATCTTTAATTTTTTTTATAAAGAGGTATATGAAGCTTCAAAATATTATTTTAACATTTGTACTTATATGTTGCTCATTATCATTAGCATATAGTCAAAATGCAGAACTTGACTTATTGCTTGGGATGGATATTGAGCGCTTGCTTGAAACAAAAATCACTACAGCCGCCAAGTTTGAGCAATCGGTTAGTGAGGCTGTTGCCACAGTTAGGGTCGTTACTGCTAGAGATATTAAAGAACGTGGTTATCAGTCGCTTGAGGATGTGTTACGTGATCTGCCTGGTTTTCAGTTTAGAAATATTCAGGGATTCAACAGTTATATTTTTCAGCGCGGAATACCCAACCAAAACAATTTGATGCTGGTAATGATCGATGGTGTTCTGGTTAATGAGCTGAATTCAGGTGGATTCTACGCAGGTTCACAGTATTTATTGGGTAATATCGAACAGGTCGAGATAATTTACGGGCCGGCATCAGCGCTTTATGGAACCAATGCCGTTTCGGGTATCGTAAATCTCATTACTAAAAAAGCGGAGGATCATCCGGGATTGGACATATCGGTTGGTTTGGGCAGTTATAATACTGCTCTGGCAGAGGCTCGCTATGCTGCTTACGATAAGGAACGTCAAACCGGTTTTAGTGTGGCCGGAAGGTATTTCAGCACCGATAAGAGGCCATTGGGTGGTGCTGCAGGCGATAATAATTGGAGTAATAACATTGATAATTTTGAGAGAGATTTTGCGGTTGATTTAAATGCATCACATAAAAATTTGTTCCTTGGGTTTAACCTGATGAACAAAAAAGCCTCAAGAGCAACTAATTACAAAACAACAAACAGCGAATTTAGTGATCAGGGAACCCTCTGGAATATGCTTTTTAGTAATGCACAGATAAGGTGGGAACTGAAAAAGGAAAACTTCAGCTTCTTGCCAAAGGTTTATTATCGAAACAGCACCCTGCTACCCAATTCAATTGCCTATGCGGATAGCATCACAAAAACGAGCTATTACAGGCCGGGAAGCTTGATTGGAGCAGATTTTATGACCTTGTTAAAAATCAGGGAAAATGCATTGATAACCTCCGGCCTTGTACTTGAGAGAGAAAACCTTGCCGAGGACTTTGGAATGTTTAGTTTTCCGATAAACGGAGAATCGGAAAAGGCTCCAAAGCCACCAATGAAATCGTATAATCTGCTTGGATTGTATGCACAGGCAGATGTTAAGTTATTGAAAGTATTTACTGTAAATGCTGGTTTACGTTTTGATAACAGCAGTTATTATGGGGATATTTTTACACCCAGACTGGCCTTTAGTTATCAGATTAACAACTTTAAAACCAGCATATTATACAATGAAGCATTTCGTGCACCCCGTCCCTGGGACTTCACAAACGGCATTGGAAATCCTAAACTGAAACCAGAAGAAATGCAATCAGTTGAATGGGTGACTACGTTTAAAATTAAAGAATCAACGCTGATAAATTTGAGTTTATACCAAAACAATTATAAAAATCTGATCACCATACAAAACCTGTTGAACGATCAATGGTTATGGACGAATCTGGGCAAGGTAAAAACCGAAGGCTTTGAGTTTGAATTCAACTACATCAAATCAAAAATAAACGCATGGATAAATTACACCTTCAATTTCTCTGTTGACGATAACGATTCACGCATTCCCGAAATAAGTAAACAAACAGCTAATGGTGGCTTCAATCATTTACTTTTCAAAAATTTAAACTATGGGTTCCGATTCAATTATGCAGGTGCCCGTCCAAATGCAAGTTTGAGCCTTATGCCGGGAAGTGACGAAATGCGCTATCCTGAAATTGAACCTTTTTTTGTTTTGGGATTTAATATCTCATACACCTTTTATGAGCAATTTCAGCTTAAGTTAATAGTTGACAACATGCTGAATACCAGATATTATCATACTTCTAACCGACCACCCGACCGCTATATTCAACAAGGGCGAACTATATTTCTTCAGCTTAATTTCCACTTAACGAACACAAGCCGATGAAAACAGTAGTACAACTTAAGCTCTCATTTTTACTGTTTTTCGGACTTCTCAACACTGGTTTAAAAGCGCAGGAGGCATCCTCTGAAAACCTCATGGCTACTTTTATTTACAATTTCACTAACTATGTTGAATGGGACAAACCCAGTTCAGACAGTGTTTTTAATATTGTGATTTTAGGTGACGGCAAGCTTGATAAACCGCTGCAATATATCGCTTCAATAAAAATGGTTGGTCAAAAAAAGATACGCATCATTCAGTCTGAAAATCAATCGGCACCGGATCAATGCGATTTACTCTTTGTTCCGGAAGCACAAATTGAATTGCTTGAGAATTACAACAGTCATTTCCCTGAACATCAAACCCTTATTATCAGTGCAACAGAAAATGGGCTGGAAAAAGGTGCGATGATCAATTTTACAAACCTGGATGGCAAAATAGGTTTTGAAATAAACCATACAGCAATCAGAAACCAGGGATTAAAAGTAAGCTCCAGATTATTAAAGATTGCAGTTAAAGTCATTTAAAAATTCACTGCCATGTTTAAACGAATACGTAAATCCGTTAAGAATAAAATTATAGCTATTCAGCTTCTTACCTCCTTAGTGATGCTGTCGGTCTTTTTGGTGGTTTATTTCGTTATCGAAATAAAAGACTACAGAACTACCTTAATGAGTGAATTGGATGCTTTATCCGAAGTGATTAGCTACAACGCTGTTCCGGCGATTGCCTTTAATGATCGCGAAGAAGCCGAAAGATTGCTTCGGTCTATGGACCAATATGAAGGGATGAAATACATTCAACTTATTGATACACAGGGCGAACATTTTGCATCTTTCCCTGCTGATGATACAAATCGCCACAAACGGATCAACTTCGATCGGGGAATATTTAATTTTAATCAGGGAGAAATTAATTATACCCAGGCCATCATTGAGAACGGCGAAATAATGGGTTATCTCTTTATTCAACTTGAGATTGATTTAATTTACCGAAAACTGTTTAATATGTTTTTGGTGACATCATTTGTCTTTCTGATTGGAATTATCATTAGTTTTTTACTGGCCAACTACACGCAAAAAGCTATCAGTAAGCCGATTATGGAACTAAAAGAAACCTTTGATCACATCATGGAGACCAAAGATTTTTCAATTAAAATGACCAAACGAAGCGATGATGAGATTGGCCGTTTGTATGAAGGTTTTAACGAAATGGCAGATGCAATCGAGCATTATCGAAATAATCTGGAGGGGCTTGTTGACGAGAGAACTAAAGAACTCAAAAAATCAAACGAGCAACTTCAGGAAGCCACAAGAGCTTTTGAAGACATGAATTTTGCCTTGATGAACGAAATAAACGACCGAACCAAAGCCGAAGCCGAGTTAAAAGAATCAGAAGAAAAGCTTCGCATCATCATGCAAACAATGGACGAGGGGGTCACCGTTTACAATCAAAAGGAAATAAAATACGTTAACTCTGCATTTTGCAGGCTTTTAGGATATGAGGAAAGTGCGCTGACAGGTTATCCAACAGAGGTGATTTCCAGACAGATCATACATCCTGATGATTACGAAAATGTTAATAATGCTGCTGAGCAATGCCTTGTTTTAGAAAAACTTGAGCGAATGGAATATCGTTATGTTCGCAGCAACGGCGAAATAATCTGGGTTTCCGGAATCCCTGCTCTTATTCCTTGGGGTAACGAAAAAGCCATTATCGCTACGGTCGTCGACATTACCAATCACAAAAAGGCTCAGGAGGAATTACAAAAAGCCAAAGAAGCTGCCGAATCAGCCAATCAGGCTAAAAGTGCTTTTTTGGCCAATATGTCGCATGAAATCCGAACGCCAATGAATGCTGTATTAGGCTATTCGCAAATTCTGCAGCGCGATGAAAATCTTTCCGAAAAACAGTTGCAATACATCAATTCGATCAACAAAAGCGGCGAACACCTGCTGGCTCTAATCAACGACATTCTGGATATGTCGAAAATTGAAGCAGGCCGCATCAAACTTATTCCGGTTTCCTTTGACCTGTATGCTTTGCTCGATGATATTTGTGAACTGTTTAACCTGAAAATTGCTGAAAAAGACATTGACCTGCAGATTCATATTCAGGAAAATGTACCACGTAATATTCTTGCTGATGATGGACGTATCAGACAGGTTTTGATCAATTTGATAGGTAACGCAGTGAAATTCAGCAGTAAAGGAATCATCAATATTGATCTGGTATTGAGATCTGATAGTTTGCTTGCTGTTTCAGTGTCTGATCAGGGACCTGGCATTCCTGCCGAAATGCTTGATGTGATTTTTGAACCCTTTGAACAAACCGAAAAGGGTATTAATACTGCCGGAGGAACAGGCCTGGGGTTGGCAATAAGTAAAAAAATTGCCGACCTAATGGGTGGAAGCATGATTGTTGAAAGTCAGTTGGGCATTGGATCAACCTTCACTTTTAGCTTTCATTACGAACCTGCCGGTATTGGGCAACCAAAAAGGACCACTAATGAGTCCAGAATTTTATCAGTTGATTCAGCCAGCCTGCCGATTAATGTATTGGTGGTGGACGATAAAAGCCACAACCGCAACATCATAAAAGAAATGCTTGAACCATTGGGATTCACCTGCAAATTTGCTGTTAATGGCAAGGAAGCTGTTGAACAATTTAAGGAGTGGAATCCTCAGCTCATCATTATGGATATCGTGATGCCGGTGATGGATGGTCGCGAAGCTACCCGTCAAATTCGTAATATGCCTGAAGGCAAAAAGGTCGTTATAATAGCGGTTACGGCCAGTGCACTGGACGAAGAAAGAGCTGAAATACTAACGCTTGGAGTGAATGATTTTGTCCGGAAACCATTTAAAATGAACGACCTGCTGGAATCAATCCGATTACATACCGGCATAAAGTATAATTATTTACACCTAAAGGATAAGGAGTCAGAAATTGAAAAACAAACCATTTCAACAGATGAAATCCTAAGGCAGGTTGATTCAAAACTTAGAAATCAACTGCTTAGAGCTGCAAACCTGGGTGATATCAGTCTGTTGATGCAGTTAATCACTGAAATTCGAAATCAATATCCTGAGCTGGCTGTTTATCTCACAAAGCTGGTAGATAGTTTTGACTTTGAAACCCTGATCAATTTAATTGAAGAATCTGAAAAACAAACCTCATGAAATCACAAGGGACGATATTAATTGCAGACGACAATGAAAATAACCTGCGCGTATTAAGTACCATGCTTCGGTCGGAGGGATACGAAGTAAGGATTGCAAAAAATGGTGAACAAGTGTTGAAAAGTGTTGGTTTGGATAAGCCGGAAATCATTTTGCTCGACATTCACATGCCGGTGATGGATGGCTTTGAAACCTGCAAACACCTTAAAGCCGATTTGAATTTCAGAGATATCCCTATAATTTTTATCAGTGCACTCACTGAGACCGGCAGCAAAGTAAAAGCACTCGAAATGGGTGGTGTGGATTATATCACCAAACCCTTTCAGGTTGAAGAAGTTAAAGTGAGGGTTCATACCCATTTACTCCTGCGGCGAAAAACCCTGGAGCTTGAACTCACACTCAACAACATCAAACAGTTACAGACAAAATTAATCCAATCCGAAAAAATGGCCTCACTGGGCGTATTGGTTGCCGGAATTGCGCATGAGATAAATAATCCTGTTAATTTTGTTTACGCGGGTATTAACAGTCTGATTAAGAACTTCACGCAGCTTGAAAAAGGTGTTCAGGAAGTCATAGAATGGATTAGACAGAACAAGCCTGAACGGCTTGATGAACTAGAACAGATAAAAGAGAATTACGCCATAGACAAACGATTGGAAGTAATTCCGCAGCTCGCAGGCGATATCAAAACTGGCGCTATCCGAACAACAGAAATTGTGAAAGGCTTGAGGCTTTTTTCCCGATCGGAAAACGAACCAAAAACCAGGGCTAATATCACCGAAAGCATTGAAACAGCCTTGCTCCTGCTCAAAAACAGTTATAAAAACCGGATACAAATTGAAAAAAGATACCAGCAAAATTTAAAATCCATCAGCTGTTATCCAGGCCAACTTACTCAAGCCTTTATCAATCTCATTCACAATGCGATAGATGCAATACCAGACCATGGAACTATACAGATTGAAGTGACAGATATCGAAGGAGGGATCAGCATTACCATTGCTGATAATGGCATTGGAATGCCTGCCGAACTGCTTTCCAGAATTTACGATCCTTTTTTTACTACCAAAGCAGTTGGCGATGGAATGGGAATGGGATTGGCCATCACACATGGAATTATCGAAAAGCATTTGGGAAGTATTCAGGTTACAAGTGAGGTAAACAAAGGAACCAAATTCGACATATTTTTACCATCAAATTAATTTTGTTCCATGCAGAAATTGGTTTAACTTTACAGCTTTTAGTTCAGGTTTTTCTAAAAATCGGTACAATGAAAAAAGACAAATTCAGCATTTTATACGTTGATGACGAAGAAATCAATCTACGGGTTTTTAGGTCAACCTTCGAAGATGAATTTGACGTTTTTACTGCAACGTCAGGTGATGAAGGAATTGAAATATTTAAGCAGAATGACATTGATCTGATCATCACCGACCAGCGCATGCCTGAGATGAGCGGGGTTGAATTTTTGAAGCAGATAATCGATCTGAATCCTGAACCCAACAGGATATTGCTCACAGGTTTTAGTGATATCGACGCCCTGAGCTCGGCCGTCAACGAGGGTAAGATTTATCAGTATATCAACAAACCCTGGGACGAGTCAGAGTTAAAACCTGTTATATATCAGGCACTTGAGTCATATTACATAAAAAAAGAAAACCAACGGCTTACCAATACACTTCAATCCAAAAATGAAATGCTTGAAGCTGAAATGGCAGCTAAAGTGGCTTTGCTAAATCAACTTAAACTGTCGGAGCATGAGCTTCGTATTGCTAAGGAAAAGGCAGAAGAAAGCGATCTGTTGAAGACTTCTTTTTTGAACAATATGTCACACGAAATCCGTACCCCGCTCAATGGTATTGTTGGTTTTGCCGAATTGCTCTGCATGGATGAATATACTACTGACGAAAAGCTTGAGTTTTACAAGTTTATTGATCAGAACAGTAAAGACTTGCTCAGCATGATTTCTAATATAATTCTGCTATCGCAACTCGAAACAGGACTTATAAAAGCCCGACCCGAAATTGTGAATTGTAAGCAGTTAATTAACTCGCTTCTAAAGAAATACGACAGTAAACTTCAGGATAAGCAGTGCAGGCTTAAATTGGATTGTCAATTAAATGATCAAGAGGCTCTCATAAGAACGGATGTTTTGAAGCTTTCCGAAATTATTAGTCAGTTGCTCGACAATGCCATCAAATTCACTGATGAAGGTCAAATTGACGTAAAGGTTAGCAAGGAAAATGATAGATTAATAATTTCTGTAAAGGATACCGGTATTGGAATTGATGCCAGGTTTCATGAGGTGATCTTTGACCGCTTCAGGAAAATAGAACTCAATCGGAACAAATTATATCGGGGAAATGGTTTAGGCCTTTCCATTGCAAAATCCTATGTAACACTGTTGGATGGGAATATCACTTTGAAATCTGTAACAGGAAAAGGCACTGAGTTTGTTCTTGATTTGCCTTATGAAACGGCCTCTGCAGTTGAACAACCAAAACAGCAGCAAACCAAACTCATAAAAGGTGCTAAAATATTGCTTGTCGAAGACGAACCTGACAATATTTCCCTGATAAGATCAATTGTTAAACATGAAAACATTGAGTTGGTTGTGGCAACTAATGGTTTGCAGGCTGTAGAGCTCTGCAGGCAATTACCCGATCTGGATTTGGTTTTAATGGATATCCGTATTCCTGAATTGGATGGCTTTGATGCCACCCGGCAGATCAAAAAAATTAATCCTGAGCTTCCCGTAATTGCTCAAACAGCCTATGCTTTTGAAGACGATATAGAAAAAGCAAAACTTTCCGGATGCGATGAATTTATCGTAAAACCAATTACCCGCGAAAAAATACTGAAGTATTTCGCCATCTGATACAGCTGACTTTCAAATACTACAAATCACGAAATATTAATATTATAAGTGATTTTCTTCGGTTCAGTCGTTGTTTTGCTTTTGATGGTTTTTGTTTTGATGATATATTGCGGCATGCTTTTTTCAGGAAAGCTGAATCTGATATTAAGTTTTGAGTGGAGCAGCACCCTCCTACCCCTGTTACTAACCTTTTGATAGCGCAACAACTTCACAATACGCAAGGCTTCCTCGTCGCAGCCGTATCCAATTCCGTGAACGACATGCGTGTTGTGTACCACGCCATTATCGTCCACATCAAAGCCCACAACCACCTTTCCTTCAATCCTTGCAGCTAGTGCCTCATCAGGATAATTGAGATTTTGACGGATAAACTTTGACAAGGCTTGCCTTCCACCACTGTAACGTGGCAACTCAAGAAATTTCTTCTCTTTTTTATAGGGCATTATAACTATCGTATAAAACAAAGGTACATTAAATCCGTAAAACAGAATTTATTCATGCTATTTAACTTTTATTCAGGCATTTAATCATATTTATTTCCTGTTTAGTAAAAGTCTGAATTGGCAGACACTAAAATCTTCCTTATACATTCAATGATGAATAAGCTTATCAATTTAAATCACTTTGAATGCAATGGTAAATGATTCAATTTCAAAATATTAACAACTGAGGTGGAGTTATTCAGAAAGCTGATAAATATTTTAATACTTTAGTTTTGTGGGTTAAAAAGTGAATTACATTTGCGCAATTTCGTTTACTTTATGCACAAAATCAATCAGGCCGAAATACAGCAGTATGCTGATGCGCTGGCAGATGAAGGATGGTTTGTAATTCAGGATTTTGTTGATGAACAATTTTCAAAGCAACTTTTGGAGATCGTCAGTGAGACACGTTTTAATCAGAATTTCAGAAGAGCTGGTATTGGTGCCGGAGCAGATTACCAACTCAACAACAAGGTACGCGGAGACTTTATCCACTGGATCAGCCCACATCCTTCGGAGCCTGTCCTGCAGGAATGGATAAATGTAATGACGATATTACGCAGCGGACTCAATCGTGAGCTTTTTCTTGGACTGCAGGATATTGAGATGCACATGGCCATTTATCCTTCGGGAACATTTTACCAACGTCATCTCGACCAATTCAATGAAAGAAGCAACAGAATCATTTCTGTTGTGCTATATTTAAATCAACATTGGGAGCCCGGTATGGGGGGCGAATTGGTGATATATCGCGATGCGGCCGAACCAGTGACCGTAGACCCTCATGCAGGAACATTGGTCTGCTTTTTAAGCGATAAAATTGAACATGAGGTGATGCAAACTCATGTTGAACGATTTAGCATTACAGGATGGATGCTCAGAAAACCCGTAGGACTTGGATTTTTATAATTCCTGCTTAAACATATTGCCGCCATTTCATAAAAAATGCCGCTTTCTCTATTGCCGTTATCATATTGAGGTTTTCAACATAAACCCTGTCTGTATCAATATGTACCGGACTGAGATTGATGATTCCCCTGACACCCGCTTTGATTAAAATCTCTACGGTTTGATGTGTGTAGGCACCTGGCACATTTAATATCACCAATTTTATATCCAGGTTCCGAATCGTATCATGTAAAACGTCAAATCGAAAACGTGCAATATCATCATGATGAATATGTTCGCTTACGGGTTCAAAATCAAAAACGGCAACAAGTCTGATCTTCTCATTTTCATATTCATACAATAAGGTCTCGGTAAAGGCATCATTGTCGCCTACGAGGGCCATCCGGCAGGGTTCATAAGGATTCAACACCGAATTAATACAGTCGATCATTTCATTTACCTCGTAACCTTTTCGGATATTAGAGGATTGGCATCCAATCAGCATTAAATCCCGACGGACTGATTCCTGTGTAGCTCCCGTAAGTCGTGATAAATCGGCAGAATTAATATGGGGACCTTTGGTAAATCTGTATTTTAATAATAATTGACGGTAAAGACTGAGCCGTTCAATCACTTTTGCAGAAAGGTCACTTATCAGGGCCATTTTGATTTTGTATTTCCACAAAAATAGTTGAAACAAATGATCTGTTTATTATTTAACAGATAAAAACAGGCCTGAATCTGTTATTTAGAAAGGGTATAAATGCAAACATCCTGCTACAGTAAATTTGTAGCAGGATGTTGAAATTTATTATGAGGGTTTAGTTTTTTAAACCTTGCGACCCGGATAAACTTTTAAGGCTTCTTCGAGTGTATTCATCGAATGTTTCAAATCATCAACATTCAGCACATAACTTATCCTGACTTCATCCTTGCCCCTCCCCCCGGTTGAATAAAATCCACTGGCAGGTGCAAGCATCACCGTTTGATTTTGGTAACTGAAATCTTCGAGCAACCACTGGCAAAACTTATCAGAATCGTCAATCGGGAGGCGTGCTACCACATAAAATGCGCCTTGGGGGTTCGGACAAAAAGCACCTTCCATCTTATTGATAGCTTCAACAACGGTTGCTCTTCTTTGCAGATATTCGTTCAGAACCTCTTCGAAATAGCTGTCGGGCGTGTCGATGGCTGCCTCGGCTGCCACTTGTCCGAAACTGGGCGGACTAAGCCGTGCTTGCGCAAATTTAAGGGCAGTCTTCATCACCTCGCGATTTTTAGAGATCATACAACCAATTCTAAACCCACAGGCACTATATCTTTTTGATACCGAATCAATCAGGATAACGTTGTCATCTATTCCTTTCAGGTGCATACAAGAATAATGCTTGTTGCCGTCATACACAAACTCACGATATACTTCATCAGCGATCAGATAAAGATCGTACTTGATCACAAGCTGACGCAGCACCTCCAATTCTTCAGCATTATAGAGGTATCCGGTCGGGTTATTCGGATTGCAAACCAGTATTGCCTTTGTTTTGGGTCCGATGGCTTTTTCAAAATCGGCTATGGGTGGCAAGGCAAAGCCGGTTTCGATTGAACTGTAAATAGGTTTAACATTGATCCCTGCATTAACAGCAAAACCGTTGTAATTGGCATAAAAGGGTTCAGGGATGATAACTTCATCACCCGGATCCATGATGGTTTGGAAAGCAAAAAGCAGGGCTTCGGATGCTCCGGCACCAATGATGATGTCGTTGGCGGTGATATGAATGTCGTGCTTTTTGTAATAAGAAGCCAACTTCTCACGATAAGACAACACGCCGGCCGAATGGCTGTAAGCTACAACTTTTTGCGAAAAGTTGCGTACTGCATTAATGGCGATTTCCGGTGTTGGAATATCGGGCTGGCCAATATTCAGGTGATACACTTTAGTGCCCCGTTTCTTGGCTTCTTCGGCATATGGCACCAATTTGCGAATAGGAGACTCAGGCATTTTTTTGCCTTTGATCGAAATACTTGGCATAAGGTTATACTTTTATAATAATTAAAAACCCGACTGTTTGGCAGCCGGGAAGATTTTTATCTCGACAAGACTTTTTACTTATTTACGGGAGCCCCGCTTGTTTCGGTTTTCGATGGCATTGCCTCTGCTGGCGTATCTACCACCTTGCCTTTAATACGAAGCACAACACTACTGGAATTTTTAGCATTTGAAAGAATGGTTACTGTCTTATTAAAAGCACCAGCTTTGTTAGTGTTGTAGGTTACCTTGATTTTTTCTTTGTCACCAGGCAAAATCGGCTGGCGTGGCCAGGTAGGAACTGTACAGCCGCATGAAGACCTTGGCCTTGATAGAATTAGAGGCTCATTACCCGTATTGGTAAACTCAAATTCATGGGTTCCATCACTATTAAGCATGATATCGCCATAGTCGAAAACAGTCTCTTCAAATGTGATCTCAGGTCCGTTGGCAGTTTTCTTTTCTTCTGATTGTGCAGTTGCCAGCTGGCTAAACCAAAAGAATGTGACTAAAATTAAAACTATGTTTCGCATTGTATTAAGCATTTTAGTAAGAGTGGAAATTACATTATTTGCCAACAAAATTAATAAATCCACTTGTAAATGAAGTTAAAATTTCTGAATATTTTGAATTCTGTTAAATTTTTAGCAACAATGTCTGATTTTAATGTTTTCTGCATAAGGTTTGCGTGTATGTGCAGCAGAGAATTTAATAGCACTTCATTTTCAGTTTGGCAAAAGATAAATAAAAGCCCAGCCTTCGATTTATCACTTTACGTGCTGTTTCTTAACCAGGCTGTTAGCGGGTCGTTGTTTTTTGCTCGTCATGGATGTATTCTAAAATGTCACCTGGCTGGCAATCCAATACATCACAAATTGACTCCAATGTACTAAATCTAATTGCCTTTGCTTTTCCTGTTTTTAAAATTGAAAGATTTGATAAAGTTAGCCCAACTTTTTCAGAAAGTACATTCAGTGACATCTTTCTCTTTGCCATCATTACGTCTAAATTTACAATGATTGCCATAGCTTATACTGTTAAATCATTTTCTTTTTGAATGTCAACTCCCTTTTTGAAAATGGTTGCAATAATATAAATCACTGCACCCATTAATATAAAGGCTTGACTGTCAACCCAAAATTGGCTTAAACTATCGGTGGCAAAATCGTGATGCATTAAATATTTAGCGACTTGATTGGCAATGAAACTAAACAAACCAATTGAAAGTGTATAATAGCTGATTTTCAAAATTTGGTTCGAAACAAAAGTGTTAAATGGTTTTGTTAAGTCCATTTTATACATGAGTCTTATTACTATGAAGAATAGGAAGACCTTTAAAATTGAAATGGATAGTATAAAGCCATAAATACCGAAAAAAGCCCATTTGCTCACTCGATACATTTGAGTTAAGTCCAATTTTTGATAAAGATTTTGGATAAATTCTGGCTTGAAAATACTGAAAATGAAATTTACAATCAAGCCACCTGTTTCGATGCATAATCCGACAAAAATGACCCAAGCTACGATCTGTAAGCCATTAAATACGAAGTTGAAGTTTTTTGACATCTCTTTTAATGATTTTAATTGATGCCGCAAAAATAATACAAAATTATTGTTAAACAATAAATATTTGTTGATTAAGAAATACTCATTTTGAATATTTGCTGTGAGCTTGCAACAAATACTTGATTCTCAAGATTAATTTTGAATTTACAAGTCCGAAGTAATTAGTGCCTCCGGTGCGAGTTGCCTTGTCACATCCGGTGGGTAAAGCACACAAATATGAAATGATTGAGCCCTGCTTCTGAATTTTAGCTCTTTGAAAGCAAATTAAATACCTCATTAAGTTCATTCAGTTTTATCTTTTCTTCTCGGCTTGCGTTTTTACCCAATATATAACTGACAAAAAAGACCAGAATAAGAAAAAATACAAATTCGGTTTTATAGTATATATTTGGGTAATAGCCTATAATTTCAGGAACGTAAAGCAAAAAAGAAAGGCAGAGGATGATTGAAATGACTGGGGCATACACGCTAAAAAACCGAAGTCTTTTTTTGTAGAAGTTGCGCCAATGGTTTAAATATTCCTTGGGTGCTAGCGTTTCATCAAGCTTGCTAATTAAAAAAACATTATAAATATTCACAAACAAAATTACGAACAAACTCACAGCCAAAAGTGCCAAAGCCGTATATGAAATTTCAAAAGTAAATTCTTTCCCGCTCAAGAAGCCAAACCACAAAATAAAAACAACAGATGCGAATAAACCCATTGTACTTAATGCATACTGCTTCTTCAAGTACGAAAGCGGATGGCTTTTCTTTTTGCCTAAAAATCCAGCTGTATCCTTGGTTTGAGTTTGATTAACTGACCAAATAGTTTTTAGATCATCAAATTCCTTCATACTTATTAAATATTTCGGTTAATTTTAATTTTATGCGATGGATTCTTACAGCGATTGAGTTTTCTTTGATTCCCAAAACCTCTGCAATTTGTTTATAGGATAATTCATCAAGAAACATGGTAATTATTAACCTGTCAATTTTATCCAGCTTATTGATTGATTTGTACAACAGACTTAGATGATCCTGAGTATCATCATTAACGACTGGTGCATTTTTTATAGCATTGATATCCAGTGCTTTTGATTCATTTTTTTTGATAAAGGAGAGGCATTTATTTATCGCAATCCTATAAATCCAGGTGGTGCGTGAAGACTGACCCTTAAATTTATCCCAATGCTTCCATGCAGATAAAAAAGTCTCTTGTGTAAGATCATCAGCCTCATCCATTGAATTGGTGTAACCAAAACAAAGATTTTTTATTTTACTACTGTATTCCAGGTAGATGAAAGAAAATTCTTCGCTTACATGATCCATGTTTCGTCTTTAGGATTTTAAACACTTATGCATTTGACACCAGATCCCTGATAATATTACAAGCGAATATAAATTTTTCAATTAACGAAATCGACTTTTTCTACCTCCTGTTTTATGGATTCAGAGCCTGATTTGGGTTTGCTGAAAAACTTAAAACTGACTCCAATAAAATTTCACCCTCGCTTTGTGGGCATAATATCTGGGGCAAGGATTTTAATTGGAGGCAAGCAAATTCCTTACAGAAACCTGCGTTAAGCATTCTATTCATTACCACAAATCCAATCGGATAAAAGTCTTTTAGCGAACCCTAATTAAATCATACTTCATCAGGCTATGGAATTCTTTCTTTCGGGATGAAAATGCAAACTAAAATTGCTGCCTTGATCTTTTTTCGAATCAACTCCAAGCGTTGCCCCCAGTAGCGTTGCATAATCCTTGCAAAGGATCAGCCCCATACCCGAACTTTTTTCGTTTTCAGTTCCGGGTCTTCCAAAATCAGTATCAAGATCAAACAAACGACCAAGCATATCCTGAGGTATCCCGATGCCATTGTCAATCACGCTGATCTTCAAACCGGTTTCGTCTTCAGCAGCCTCAATAGTAATGTTTCCTCCGCGTGAAGTAAACTTGATTGCATTAGACAGCAAATTATGCAGGATTTGTTTGAGCATCTGATAATCGGTCATCATTTCAATATACTGATTGATTCTCGTTGTCAAAGTCTGCTGCTTTTGCGACAATGCCATATAAAATAGCAGTCTGAGCTCTTCCACCAGATCGGCAAGCCGGAATTTGGTAGCACTAACCTTAAGGCCACCCTGTTGAATTTGAGTCCATCGCAACAAATCCTCCAATAAGGCATGTGTATTTTCAGATGTTTGGTCGAGTTGATGAATCAGATGGGTCCTCTCCTCTTCCGAAAAATCATCCCACTCCTTGTTAAGCATGCTTAAGCCGGTTTGCAGTGTAGCCGACGGGCTGCGCAAATCATGACTTAAAATCCCAAAAAACTTATCTTTTGTTTTGCTGGCTTTGTCCAAGGCTGCATTTTGCTCGTCAAGCTTGGCGATATTATTGTTTAACAAAGTGTTTAACCGTCTGATCTTTTTACTGTTTCGCAGCTGAACAATGGTAAATATCAAGGAGCCGACAAAGCCCAGCAGAATAAAAACGACAAGAATCCGCTGATTCAGAATTTGATTTTGTTGCCATAGATTTTCTTTTTCAAGAAGTTCATTTTCAAGCTTTTGCACTTCCAGATTTCGTTCAGCTTCCATCACTTTCAGGCTGTTGGAGACTTCTGTTTTGTTCAAGGTCTCTTTTAATCCCTGATACTCCTGGTTTTTGAAAAATGCCTGTTCATAATTTTTGAGGGCACTGTCGATTCTTACCAAACCCAATATGGCGTTCAGCTGGTATTCGATGAAGTGCAACGAATCCGCAAAACGCTCTCCAACAGTATAATAATGCCTTGCAGCCTTATAGTCTTCTGTTTTCCTGTAAACATTGGCCAGGTTGATGAGCAGTGCAGTTTTACGTCTCAAATGTTTTTCTGTCAACGGATTATTCAAAGAACGCAAATAAAAAATTTCGGCAGAATCGAATCGTCCTGCTTGATAATTTAGATTTCCTTTCGTAAAATCAATTGCATTTAAAATTTCAGGCCTGTTTCGGTCGTTGCTGATGGCCAGTGCCTTGTTAAAATAGAAAAATGCTGAATCGTAATTAAACACCAGGCTCGAAAACGACTCGGCAAAATTGACATAATGGGTAGTTAATATCGGCTGGTTTTGCGTATCCTTATAATAGCTTAATGCCACTCGTAAGTGTTTGTGCATCTGATCAATATCATTCAATGAATAATATACATTAGCCAGTGCTGAAGCCAGCAAAGCATCAAGTTCTGCATTGTTTAATCTCGCACTAATCTGCTGCGCTTCGTGAAGCATAACGATTGATTTGGAATATTGCGCATGTTGGTTGAGTATAAAACTGTGGTTTATGATGTTGCGAACATAGGTGTCATATAACTGAAACTCTTTGGCTTTGTTGGTCGCCCATGTATAATAATAGGTAGAAGAATCAAAGTTACCAAGATAATTATATAATATTCCAAGGTTTCCGAGTACATAAACAAGTGGCCGTTTGAGATTACCCTTCAAAGCATATTGGTAGGCCTTCCGATAATAACCTAGGGCAGAATCGTATTGAATTGTTGCCCAAAAATAATTTGCTCTCGAATTGTTGTATGTGAAATCTACATAAGGCGATTCATTTTGGGCAGCAAATTGTTTCAACGAATCCATCCAGGGTAATATGGCGTCGGGTTTTATAAAAAGTGAGTCGTTGATGGGCACCAGCCATTTGGAAATAACTATGGAATCAGCATGATAGGATGTTTTAGGGCTTGCAGTGATTGTAACCGAACTGCTAATTAAAATTAAAAACAGAAGGTGTACAAAGGAACTTTTAGTAAGCCACTGTTTCATAAACTTTTATACGATAAATACATGTTTTGTTAGTCAGATTAATACTTGCGAAGGTATAATAAAAATTGAATTTTGATTTTTTTTTAACATTATGCGAAACCAGAATATAGTTGTTTTCAATTTGATTGATTTCATATTATCAAAAAGCAATCTCACTTTTATTTAGCAACAAATTTTTAAGGCTCACAAAGCTTCTTCCGATTAGCAAAGTTTTTTCGAAATGCATTTGCCATTTATCATAAAAATACTACTTTTGCACCTCAAAATTATGGCGAGATAGCTCAGATGGTTAGAGCGTCGGATTCATAACCCGGAGGTCCCGAGTTCAACTCTCGGTCTCGCTACA
>JAQVLA010000053.1 GCA_028704385.1 Bacteroidales bacterium
CACCTGCTCTTTGAGGTAAGCCGCAAAATCGGCAGTGGCCACCTTATCGCTGTTGATAGGGATCAGCTCTTCGGCCAGCAGATCACTGCCCGATTTGAGGCCCATATAAATGCGGTAATCAGCCGGCGTGGTGGCATCAGTGCCTTCGAGTTCGGTTATCACCGTAAAATCAGCAATTTCGGTATCCAGCGTGATGGCATAGGCTTTGCCATCGGCTTTGGCTTCGAGTTTGATGCCAGCATCCGACGAGGGCGAAACAAGCGAAACATTATAATACTTGTTGATGTAGTGATTTTTGCGCAGGTCTTCGATCACCTTACCCAAAAACTCAAGCTTGGTATCATCAGGATGCCAGGTGCGAAGCTCAAGGCCGTTGTCTTGCGGGCTGGTGCGAAAGTAAAATTTATGATCATCGCCCAAAAACGAGAGCGTAAAATCCTGATCGGTATAAGAGCTTAGATAGGTGGTGCCCGGAAAGGAGATACTAAGCAGTGCTGCGGAACCTCCAATAGGGAAGCTATCCGAAGCCTGCACCTGGCACACAAGCTCGTTGGCAGCCAGCGCATACAAAGGCGGTAATGTTTTAATTGTAGGAAGCATTATGGTAATTTTTGTTTGAAGTCGTTTAATCTGTCGGCACCCTCGTTGTGCGTGCGGTAATACGTTTCGGAAGCGATAAGTTTGGCCTGTATTCCCTTACGCAGCTCATCGCGCAGCTCGGCCATTATTTGTATGCTTGTTGGATCGACGGTGGTGCTGGATTCGCGGATGATTTCGCGGGCATTGCCACGGGCATACTGCGGCACGGTGCTACCCAGCGTTGCATTGATGGCATTTACCAGGCCGGGTGCATTCATAATTGCCTGTGTATCGCGTGGATTAAACACCAGCTCGGGCTGTGCTGTTTCGCCAAAGAGGCCAAAGCCCGGAACATAAGTAGGTTTGCTAAACAGCCCTGATCGGTGCGATGGAGAAACTACCTGGGCACGGTAACGGCCACCCGATTTGGTTGTAACATCCTGGTAATTACCATCGGCATAGGCATCAGAGCGGCTTTTTCCAATACGCGAAACAGCGCCTTTAGCCACTGCAAAAGCACCTTCGATAAGCGCCACCATAACAGCTGCACGGGCAAGGCCGCTAATACCAAAAGTGGCAATACTATCAGGTTGCACAAGGCTTTGCATTGTTGCCCCGGCAATAGCAATTTGCATCTGTTGTTTCAGTATGTCGAGTGCAAAATTGATCATTGCCTTACCACCTTCGAGCAAGGCATCTTCATTTCCGGCCATAAAATCTTCGATGGCAGAAGATCCAATTTTTGTAAACTCCATAAAGCGCTCAACCATGCGCTGTTGTTTCTCGATGAGTTCCTGCTCAGTTTTTTCCTGGTTTTGAATACGCATCTGGTTGATTTTCTTTTCCAGATCGAGCGTATCCATACCCAGCTGACGGCGCAAATTTATCATTGTAGCCAAATGAGCAAACTCCATATTTTCAAGTTCCTCATTGTATTGCTGCTGTGTTAGTTTACCTTCTGCACGTTGTTCGGCAAGCTGTTCTTTTTGCCGGTTCATCATTTCCTGCAGCAGTTCGAGGCCTGTTGTTTCGGGTATTTCTTCCTCGTCTGTTCTAAAATTCTGCCCCCAGGCTTCTTTATTAGTCATGGTAGGCGCATCCTGCTCTGGCCTGGTGGATGCCAGCACCCGGCGCATATCTTCAAGCTCTTGCATCTGCTGCTTCCACTCCTCGAAGGTTTGGCCGTATTTGTTTTTCTTTACGGATGTGCCGCCTCCACCGCCATCTTCAATTACTTCATCAAGTTGAGCAAACAAATCGCTTGATTGTAGTTTTAAAGCTTTTATTTGAGCCCTTAAACCATCTATAGAGCCTCCAACTTCATCAGCAGCTTCGGCACTGTTTTCAGCAGCATCTTTAGCATTGCGAATATCCATCGTATAGAGGTTGCCAATAGAAAGTAGGAAATTTTTAGTTTTCTGCCAGGCTGTAGTTTTATTATTTTCATTTGCAATCCGTTTCTTTTCAGCCTCTAAAAGCACTAATTCAGCTTCTGCTTGCTGTATAGTTGCTTTTGTTTGCTCATAAAGTGCTAATTTTTGTTCTTTACTAAACTTGCTAAGTTGGCTAATGGCAATAGCTTGATTGCCATAAATAGTTTCAAGCTTTTTGTTTGCTTTCTCAATTTTATCAAGTACAATTTTCTTTTCTCTTTCGAGGCGTATAGATTCAGCATTGTACTTATCATAGGCTTTTATGGCAAAATAAAGTGCTGTTAAAGCGGTAACTAATGCGCCTATTGGGTTTGCTGCCACGGCTGCATTCCAAAGCCATTGTGCTGTAGTAGCTATTTTTGAGGCTATTGTACCTTTGCCTTTCCAGATAGTGTATAGCTGCTCTTTAATGATTAGTGCCTGCAAAACAACTGCATCCTTAATTTTCAGGCCGATGCCTTGTTCCATTAAAAGATTGTTAGTTATCATTTCGACTTTGGCATAAATCAAAGAAGCCTTGTAAGCTATAATATAGCCAGTAAGAATTACAAATGCAGGGGCTAATTTTGGCAGATATTGCATTATTGTAATAACTGCTTTTAAAAAATACTCAAGTGCTGAATTAGCGCCGATAAGTATTGGGAGCAGCTTTGCACCAAGTTCAACTGAAATATTCCTAAGTGCCTTCCGTTTTTTCTCCAAAATGGCCTGTGCACTTTCATTTTTGATGTTATACTCATCCGTAATTGATGTGCCTTTTTCGAAAGCTGCCGTGGCCAAATCCTGTTGTTCGCGAATCTTTTGCGTATTATTAGCTAATGCACCAAGCACAGCAGTAGAGCGGCGGCCTTCGAGGCCAAGTTCACTAAGGTTTGCAACCAAGCCTTGTAAAGCTTCATCGTTTCCTTTTAACCCTTCCATTACCCGTATAAAAGCCTCGTTAGCATCTGTTTTTAATAAATTACTAAAATCAGTAATATCCATTTTGGCAATTTTAGCAAATTCACTTGTTTTTTTTGCCATACCCGTTAACACCATCGAATAAACAGTGGCAGATGTTTCGGAAGTTTGAGCAAGGCTATCGAGCGTTGCTCCAAGTCCAAGCACATTTTCAATAGATACGCCGGCAATTGGTGCAATACCCGCTACGCGATTAGCAAAATCAACAATACTGCCTTCTGACGCAGTGCTGGCCATACCCAAATCGTTGATACTTGAGCCCACTTTCAGTAAGCTTTCCTCTATACCATAAACATCTTTAATTTTAAATAGGTCAACCAATTTACCAACTTGTCGCACAGCTTCCTCGGTATTGCCGCCTAAGTCTCTTTTAAGGGCTACGCTTATTTGATCAGTTGCGCGCACAAAGCCTTCAATTTCTTCTTTGGCAGTGATACCCAATTTACCAGCCACATAAGCCAGATCGAGCAATTCTTCCTGAGCGGTGCGTGTATCAATCTTTTTTAGTTCCTCGTTGATAGCATACACTTCATCGCGAGTACGTCCTGTGGTTTTAATAACATCTGTTACTTTGTCATCAAACTCAGCAAACGTAGTAACAGCTCTTTTACCAGCCATTATCAAGCCTGTTAATGAAGCTGCACCCCCGGCAATTACTCCAAAATATTTATTGAAGCTTCTGGATAGGTTTTCAATTGATGAATTCGTTTTTTGGGTTTGCATCCGCAGTTGGCCTTGCCGCGTTTTTACAGCCACCAATTGTTTTTCCAGATCGCGGTAGGCCTTAGTGCTTGGATCCAGGTTGCGCATAATGGCATTGAGCTCTTTTTGCCGCTGGCCCAGCTCGCGTATGGTTAGCTTTTCGATACCAAGCTTCTCGATAATGCCATCGTGCTGCTGTTTGATCGATTTGAGCCGATCATTGATTTTGTTCCACTCGTCAGAACCTTCCGGAACCTTGCGCAATTCTTTTTTTAATCGCCGGGTTTCCTCTTCCAGGTGCCGGAGCGATTTTCGTGCCTGGTCATTATTGATAATGATCTCAAGCTGCATGCGATCAATCTTGAGACTCATACCTTCAGATTTATTTTTTGGTTATGAAGCATCTGTTTGATGCGCTGCTGTTCCTGCTCGGTAAATTCGTGCGAGAGCATACTGATCAGGCGGTTTTGGCTGCCGAAAACATTGCGCGTATAAAACAGCACGTTTTTGCGCTTTTTGCGTTTTTGTGCCGTATTGCCCCACACTACTTTATTGGTGTCGGTAGTCCAGGCTTTTGTATTCTTGCTGCGTTTGTGCCAGCGAATTTCGAGGGCACGGCCATAGCTCATAAAGCTCATTTGCAGCACCGGATCAATGCCATATTTGGTAACCTTGAAATCAATGCTATCCATCAGGGCATCGGTATCGCGGATATTTTTGCGCGTAATATCTTCGGTAAGCAGATCAACCAGGTAATCGCCATGTTGATACAGCACTTCGCTGATATAAAGCAGCTGGGTTTCGTTGAATCGTCCTTCCATGCTGCAATAATAATTGAGCTTAAGGCCGATTGAAAGGACAAAAAAAAAGCCCCGCAAGTGCGGGGCCAGCGTGGGGACGCCTAAGTGTGTTTTATGATATCATCCGGAGACGTAAGATCAAACAAATCTTTGTTAGGTTCGTATCGCTTTTGGATAAACTGATCGTCATCCACCAGCACCAGGTAATCGCCATCGAGCCGCCACAGGCTGTGTGCATCAATATGTACAAAACCAACAGTGATGGCTTCTTTATTTCTGAAATACTGTAGTTCACGCATGATTTTTTGAGTTTTCGGCATTAAAAACTACACCTTCCAAAGCATCCAGAAAATAATAAATTTTGTAGCTGGCATTATTAAGCCTTTCAAAACCATCGCTTAGCGTACCATCTTCCATCACCAGCTTACCGCTCATATTCAAAAAATCAAACACTTCGTTTTTAAGCTGCCTTATTTCTTCTATTTTTTGCAGATCAGTAAGCAAATCCAAAAAATCAGGCGTAAAACTTATTCCGTTTACCACTACATCATTTTCCTTTTTCATTACTCACCTCCTTCCTCGCTGTTTTCGAAATCAATTTCGAGCTGTTTGCGCTGCTCCCGCCAATCTTCGAGTGTAAGCTTGCGGGCGGCTGCAAACTCCTCTTTGTATTCTTCCAGCTTGTTTTTGGCCAGCTTAAAATCGTCGCGGGCAGCTTCCACCTTCAAATAAATTTGAGCCGAAAGCTCATCGCGATACTTAATGTATTCGTCCAGCTCAACAAAATGGTTGTACAAAGCATCGTAGCATTCCATTTTGTACTTCAAAACAAAATCTTTTGCTTCGGGACGCACTTTTGATGTGTCGATTGTAAACAGCCAACCGAAAGCATATTTGTACGGAATGGTGACCATTTCATACTGCTTTCCATCCGATCCAGTTGTGGTTATCATAACCACAACTGAACTCAAAATTTCATCGCGTTTCAAGCGTTGAAGCTGAGCAGAAAAATCAATTCCTAAAGCTTCGCAAAGCGGTTTAACGGCAACTCTTTTTTCGCCGTTCTCGATTACAACAATTTGTGTTTTGTTGATTGTGGCAACTGTGGTTACAGTTGCGGGGTGAGATTGTAACATGATTTATGTCCTCCACAGAAAAAACCAGACAGGGTGATACGGCTTTCGTAAACCGACTGCGCCTCGCGGCAACAGAAACCTGCCTGGTTTTCTCTTATGTTATGAGGGTAGATACAAAACATTGAACGAAAATTTTATCACAGCAAAGATACAATCTAAAAAGAGGTTTTCGACACGGTTTTGATTGATAGTTTTTATTGAATATTTAATGGATATAGATATTATCTATTTCAAAAGTTTTATCAACTTATTTCTTAATTTATTAGCAGAATCAACAGCCTCTTTATTAAAAAAACCAAAAGCTGTATTATGATTAAACCTTCCATCATTCCATTCTATAATTAAAAACACATTGTCTTGTTTTT
>JAQVLA010000004.1 GCA_028704385.1 Bacteroidales bacterium
CGCAATCAAAAAATACTATGGTGACTATTGCGGCAGGGCCCACCTCTTCCCATTCCGAACAGAGAAGTTAAGCCTGCCAGCGCCGATGATACTGCCGTAACAGGTGGGAAAGTAGGTCGTCGCCGCCCCTTATCTAATCCCCATTACATACACGTAGTGGGGATTTTTGATTTAATTATGGTGGTATTTCTTATTTTTGCAGGTAAAATAGAATCTTATGATAGTTGTGACCGGAGCAGCTGGTTTTATCGGGAGTGTAGTAACTGGCTTTTTAAATGAAAAGAATAGACGTGATTTGATCTTGGTTGATGATTTTTCCCGGGCGGATAAAAAGTCGAATTTTTCCAACAAGAAATACGAGCAGCTGATCGATCGTAAAGAATTTGTTTTGTGGTTGGAGTTGAATTATTCTAACATAGAATTTATTATTCACCTTGGTGCCCGTACAGATACAACTGAATTTAATTATTCAATATTTGAAGAATTGAATGTTGCTTATTCAAAAGACATTTTTGCTGCCTGTACCAAGTTTAAAATCCCTCTTATATATGCTTCTTCTGCTGCGACTTATGGTCTAGGAGAACTTGGTTACCACGATGATCATGAAATTGTTAGTCAGTTGAAACCATTAAATCCTTATGGGAAATCTAAAAATGAGTTTGATAAATGGGTTTTAGCTCAAGACGAAACTCCTCCATTTTGGGCCGGACTGAAATTTTTTAATGTTTATGGCCCAAATGAATATCACAAAGGTAGAATGGCCTCAGTGATTTTTCATGCTTTTAACCAAATAAAGGAGAGAGGTGAAGTCAGGCTTTTTCGTTCTCATCGACCTGATTTTGAAGACGGCATGCAATTGCGTGATTTTATTTATGTAATGGATGTTGCTGCGGTTATTGATTTCCTGATGGATGTAAAACCTGCAAGTGGGTTGTATAATTTGGGTACCGGAAAGGCACGTGCTTTTTACGATCTTGCTGTTGCAACATTTAGGGCTTTAAGCATTGAACCACGGATATCATTTATTGATACACCAATTGATATACGAGACAAGTATCAGTACTTTACTGAAGCAAAGATGTCGAAACTTATCGATGTTGGCTTTAACACGCCGTTTATTAGTCTCGAAGGTGGCGTGAAAGATTATGTTACCAACTATTTGATTTCAGGGAAAACCTATTGATTTTTTTGTTTTTCAGCCAATTGTTGGTCCAGGTCAATCAGAAAACTACGCATTTTGTTTAGGGTACTTAACACGATTACCTTCTCCTCAATCTGATCAAAATCACTTTTAAGTGCTTCTCTTGCACCCTGTAATGTATAACCTTTGTTTTTTACAAGATGGTAAATTATATGCAGATATCTGACATCGCGTTCAGTGAAAAGTCGATTTCCTTTTTTATTCTTTCTGGGCCGAAGAATCGGAAATTCTTTTTCCCAGAACCGTATCAATGAAGTAGAAACCTGAAACATTTCTGCTACCTTACCAATCGGATAATACACCCTTTTCGATGATGTAGTCTTACTCATGGGTTTAATCCATTGATTGAGTGGGCTGAACAGAAAATTCAAGGATCATTTCATATTGCTCGGGGGTGAGGTCATTGAAAAAGAAATGAATTGGATTGACGGGCCTTTTGTTTTTGTGCACTTCATAATGAAGGTGTGGTGCTGTTGATTTTCCGGTATTCCCGACTGTTGCAATTAACTGGCCCCGCTTTATTTTTTCGCCTTTTTTTACTTTAAACTCCTGTAAATGACTGTATCTGGTATGATAACCAAAACCATGATCAATGACTATGGTATTTCCGTAACCCCATTTTGATTTCGATGCGGAAACAACTTTTCCATCACCGGTGGCATACACTTCTGTTCCCACAGGAGCTGAAAAATCAACACCCTGATGAAATTTGTTCACTTTATAAAACGGATCCATCCTTACCCCATAATAGGAGGATATTCGCTTTAAATCCAAATTGTTAACAGGTTGAATGGCAGGGATGGCACTAAGCATCTCGGCTTTATTTTTGGCCATTTCATAAACTTCATCATACGATTTAGACTGCACATACAACTGACTGGCAACCTCATCTAAACGCATCGAAACATCTTTAACTAATTCTGAATTTTTATATCCACTTAAGTTATCGTAACGATCTACACCCCCATAACCTGCTTTACGAACAGCGTTTGAAATGGGTTCTGCTTCAAATATAACCCTGTAAATGTTATCGTCACGCTCCTGCATTTCGGCAAGCAGCGATTCCATGGATTCGAGCCGTTCCCTGAGAATTTGGTATTGCAAATTCATAAAGGATAATTCACGTTGTAAAACTCGTTCTTTTGGTGAACCAAGAAAATAGAATGCGGCAACTACAAACACCAAACCAAAGGCAGCCGTTGCAAGTAAATACGAAAAAAAACGCATCATCCGTTGCCGCCATCCTGGTTGATATTTTTCGTATGAAAGCGTTTTATGATTAAATAGATATTTTGGTTCTGCCATTAATATTGTTGTACTTTACAAAAATAACCCTTTAAATAGTTGTACTGAGGCAAAATTAATTATTTCAGCTAACTTTGCAAGCTTTATTGTAAAGGTTTTAAACTAAATTTTGTTAATAACTGCCTCATTATGAAATCATCTGAAATAAGGAAGAGTTTTCTTGACTTTTTTCGAAATAAACAACATACCACAGTTTCGTCTGCACCTATTGTAGTTAAAGATGATCCAACCCTGATGTTCACCAATGCAGGGATGAATCAGTTTAAAGATATTTTTTTAGGAAATGAAACAGCAAAATATAACAGAGTTGCTGATACTCAGAAGTGTTTGAGGGTGTCAGGCAAACATAACGACCTGGAAGAAGTGGGTTATGATACCTATCACCACACCATGTTCGAAATGCTTGGTAATTGGTCGTTTGGTGATTATTTTAAGAATGAGGCTATTGAGTTTGCCTGGGAATACTTAACCAAAGTGGTCAAAATTGATAAATCCCGCCTTTATGTGACAGTTTTTGGCGGCGACGAACAGGATAATTTGCAGAAAGATAATGATGCATCTAACTATTGGAAAAATCATATTGAGGAGTCAAGGATTTTAGCAGGATCAAAAAAAGATAATTTCTGGGAGATGGGCGATACTGGTCCTTGTGGCCCTTGCTCGGAAATTCATGTTGACATCAGGGATGATTCGGAAAGAAATATTACTGACGGAGCTTTGCTTGTAAATAAGGATCATCCTGAAGTAATTGAGATTTGGAACCTGGTTTTTATTGAGTTTAACCGCATGGCCGACGGTAGTCTGAAAAAACTTCCGGCACAACATGTGGATACGGGAATGGGGTTTGAACGTTTGACAATGGTTTTGCAAAATAAAAAGTCAAATTATGATACGGATATCTTTCAGCCGTTGATACAGGAAATTGCAAGAATCACTAACAGCCATTACGGTGATGACAAAAAGAAAGACATTGCGATGCGTGTGATTGCTGACCATTTGAGAGCGGTGAGCTTCACCATTGCCGATGGTCAGTTGCCAGGTAATACGGGTGCTGGTTATGTTATCAGAAGGATTCTGCGAAGAGCCGTTCGATATGGATTTACTTTTTTGGCCGTTGAGGAACCTTTTGTATATAAATTGTTGCCAGTGCTGGTCAGTCAGTTAAGCGACACATTTCCTGAGATAAAACACCAACAGGAGCTTGTTACAAAGGTTATTTTTGAAGAGGAGCAGTCGTTTTTGCGTACACTTTCACATGGTATCAAACGATTCGAAACTTACACCGAACAACATACCAACCTTAAAATTATTGATGGTACGTTTGCATTTGAATTATTTGATACTTATGGTTTTCCGGTGGATCTGACAAAAATTTTAGCTCGCGAAAAAGGGTTGGATGTGGATATGACAGGGTTCCAGAAACATTTGGAGGAACAGAAAAACCGCTCCAGAAATGCTGCTTCTGTGGCTGCTGGCGACTGGGTAATTGTAAATGAAACCAATCAGCCAACCAGTTTTTTAGGTTATACTCATCTGGAGGCGCAGGCCAGAATTGTCAAATACAGGGAAGTGGAGTCAAAAAAGAAAAAGCATTTTGAAATTGTTCTTGATCAAACCCCTTTTTACGCTGAATCAGGAGGACAAGTTGGGGATGTTGGCGTGCTTATGTCTGAACATGAAGAGATTGCTATCATCAACACCATTAAGGAAAATAACCTGATTGTTCATTTAAGTGCTCAACTACCCGAAAAGCCTGAAATGGAATTTACTGCCAAAGTTAATTCTGAAAACCGACTGCGCACTGCCAATAACCATAGTGCAACACATTTGATGCATGCTGCTTTACGTCAGGTACTTGGAACTCATGTCGAACAAAAGGGCTCATTGGTTGATGCAGATCGCTTGCGTTTTGATTTTAGTCATTTTGGGAAGATGACAAAAGAAGAAATCAAAGCAGTAGAACGGATTGTAAATGATAGAATACGTGCAAATATTTCGAATGAAACCCTCGAAAATGTGCCGATTGACGAGGCAAAGCAAATGGGGGCAATGGCCTTGTTTGGAGAAAAATATGGTGAAAAGGTGCGTGTGGTTTCCTTTGACCGGTCCTATTCTGTCGAGCTGTGTGGTGGTACGCATGTTAGATCAACAGGACAAATAGGACTGTTCAAAATCGTCTCCGAAGGTGCAATTGCTTCAGGAGTGCGTCGTCTCGAAGCTATTACGGGTTCAATAGCTGAACAATTTGTAGATGAAATACAGGATAAGCTTGATCAAATCAGGGAAATTGTAAAAAGCACCGGTGATATTGTTAAAGGAGTGGCTCAATTGAATCAGCAACTTATAAAGGCAAACAGGGAAAATGAGGATTTACTGACGGAAAAGGCTGAGACCGAATCAACCAGATTACTTCAGATGGTTAAAGAAATAGATGGTGTAAAACTTGTTTTTGAGAAAATTGCTGATGCCTCAATGGATCAATTGAAACAGATTGCAACGGCTTTGCGATCGAAAGCCGAAAGAATGATTGTGGTGCTGGGAAGCGTGAGTCAGGACAAGCCTGTTTTGTGTTTAATGATTACAGATCAGCTGGTTAAGGAAAAGTCGTGGAATGCTTCTAATTTGATCCGTGAAGCAGCCAGGATGATTCAGGGCGGGGGCGGAGGACAGCCTACACTGGCTGCTGCCGGCGGAAAGAATGCCGAAGGACTGGATGATGCCATGGATCATATTATCACGCAATTAGGTTTTTATTGGCCTATTGAATCATAATATGTTAATAAGTTCTGGAATAAATATAGGACAGGTTTAATTCAAATAGTTGTTTAATCGTTATTTTAGCCTTATTAAATGTTTTTACTAATTTTGAAGTAATAAACCACGCAATAACTCAGCTCACCAATCGCCATGAAGCATATTTTAATCTTATTTCTAATTGCGATTTCAGTTCAACTTATTGGTCAGCAAGAAGTTGATGAATATGAGTTACAGAATTTTTCAATTCTTAGTCCGATACAATCAGAAATTAAACACGCGACAGGCTGGTCAATGCAGGATAATGGCAAGTGGGCGTATAGTGAAAACAGAATACCATTTACCGACAGCCGGACAAATACAACACGTCAGCCAGCTGTTGAACAACTCGGTTTGGATAATTTTACTTCAATCTCGCTTCGCAAAATCATGATTGATGATATACAGTATAATGTGTTGATCAAAAGGTATAAGGATGGGGAGTACGAATTTGACTATCTGGCAAAGGGATGGAAAAGCTTTAATTCATTGGTTTTTTACGTTTTCCGTAGTGAGAAGCTTTTTGAACTTCTTCCGGAGGATTTAACATTTAATACCATGTATCTTGTTGATCTGGAATGCTATCTGGTTGATGAGATAAAAAATTATGATGAAACAGTAGTGTCAGGACGACATAGCGGATTACACAAGTATGCAACCGGTGCAATGAAATCGTTTCCGAGGAGCAAGACCGGATTTACGATCGATTTTTTCATTCGGAAAATTCAGGAGATAAAGTCAGGAAGAGTAGTTAATGATCGGAATATGATTTTTGCCGTATATCCAATAAAATCAGGAGAAAAAGAGGTTGTTCGCTTCAAAATAATTGATACATACAGAAATGAAAATCTGGTCAGGATGCAGACTTCTCCGGATAACTGGACCAATCTGTTTGATAGTTATTTTTATGAAATCCCATTCTCAACTTATCGCAGCTTTATAGAGGAATCGAGATCATATTTTGTACCGGTTGAAGAAGTAAGTTCAGCCTATACCTCAAATTATAATTGGGGAGTACTTCGTTATCAGATAGGAGATTATCTTGGCGCGACAGAAGCATTTTACAAAGCCCTGGAAGAAAATCCAAATACAGATGATTTTATGTTGTATGCTTATCTGGGCAATTCACTGAGTAAATCGGGATTGTACAGAGATGCAGTGTCCTTTTTTGACAAGGCGATCGATCTGAAACCTTCAAAAGTAATGGACTATTCTAACTGGGTTAAGAACTATTTTAACAGAGGAGTAGCCAGATATTATCTCGAAGAAACAGAAGAAGCTTGTTCCGACTGGAAAAAATCATATGATCTGGGTTATGGCAGTGCCAGCGAATACCTGAATGAATATTGTGGCCGCCAGGATAAGAAATAGCTATTGCAATGCGCCTGATACTTAAAGTTTTTATTTGTTTCTTGGTCTATGTTATAACACTGCCAACTCTGAAAGCGCAAAGTGGTAGTGGTGGCTTTGAACAGCCGATACCGGGTTGGGAATTTGGTGTTCAAATGGGATTTGGGCAGTATTATGGTGACATCAGCAAGAAGAATTTTTTTCAGAAGTTTTCAGGAGAAACGCGGTTTTCCGGACAGCTAATTGCACGAAGGCATTTTAACGAGCGTTATGGCCTTGGTTTTAGCCTGCAAAGATCAGGACTTCATTCCGTTAAAGATAATTTTTTGAATGGTACAGCTGCTGACCTGGAATATAACGGTCGGGTTTTTGAATTGGGGATTCACGGGTTTTTAAATATGTCGAATTTGTTTTGGGGAGGCAACAATAATCACCGTGTCAACCTTTACGGAACCTTGGCTTTGCACTATGGCGACTGGAAAGGTACCTTGAGAAACAGCCAGACACAGAACATAATAGTTGAAAATAGCAGCAACAATACCGGAACCAAATATAAATCAGGTAGCATGATTATTCCGGTCGCTTTGGGATTGAAATTTGCTTTGTCTGATAATTTGTGGCTCGATTTCAACAGCTCAATTCATACTGTATTGTCCGATGATCTGGATTATTACGCAGATGGTTTTAAACATGATATTTTGTTTTTTACACATATCGGAGTTGCCTATCATCTGGGTTCGGGAAGTGGAAATAAAAAACCAAAACCTGTTCGTTCAGGGATATCAACTGTTGGCCCTGTTGAAGTGACTGAATACGACCGGTACGAGTCAAAAAGATCGGAAAAACAGGAAACCGTTCAACCAACTGTTATCCCTGTACTTGATCTGGAACCGGTGCAAAAATCAAAGACTTTTGAATTTAGGGTGCAGGTTTTGGCCAAACGTGAACAGGTTGAGCATATCAGTAGAATTTTTCCAAACGTAGTATTCGATTTCCCCATTGTTGTGAATAAACACCAGGGAATTTATCGCTATTCAACAGGTAGTTTCTCAAGTTTCGAAGCTGCAGAGAATTATGCCAATGTGATGAGAAATAAAGGAATACATGATGCTTTTGTGGTTGCATATCAAAATGATATCCGCATTCCCATCACACCGGAAATGAAAAACTAATCAAAAGAAGTGTGTTTGAATTTATAATAAGTAAGGGAATCCTCTATAGCAGTAAGCTGGCGGAAATAAAAAGTGTGACTTTAATTTTTGCTATACTTGCTCTTAATCTTCTTCTTTTGAAGATCAGTTTTGGGCAGTCAATAAACCATCTGCATCCAACACCCTTGACATTTAAGGTACAATTAGCGAATGAATCGGGCAATAGGGCCGACGACCTTCCCTTAAAAATAGGTTATACCCAAACAACAAAAATTAACACCAAAAGCAATTCAGGCTGGCATTTTTTTGAGGATGAAAATCTATATCAGTGGCAACTTCTGATTACCAATGAAAGTGATTCTCCGTTGGTTTTTTATTTTGATAAAGATTTAAACACAACAAATTCGAGTCTTGGAGTAGAACTTACTGAAGGTACTCAGAAAAGGTTTCAACAAATAGTTTTAGAAGAGAACTTGCCCTTGGTTTACGGGCCGGTTTATGGTGATCAGATTGTTTTCGAGCTAACGGTTGAAGATTCAACTGGTGTTTATTTGGCATTAAATGAAATAGGGGTGCTTTTTAAAGATGCATATGGTTTTGGAACATCGGGCGATTGCGAAGTGAATGTAAATTGTGATGAAGGAGCTTCCCTGACAAATCAAAAACAAGGTGTTGCGCGTATTCTGGTAAAGAAGGGTTCGGGTTTGTTTTATTGTTCCGGAAGTTTGATAAATAATACACGTCGGGATTTTGCCCCTTTGTTTTTGACGGCCAATCATTGCGGACAAAATGCCACGGAAGCAGATTATGCCCGATGGATTTTTGCATTTAATTATGAAGCTGAAGGCTGTGAAGATCCTAACACAGAGCCGATATTTCAAACCCTCACCGGAGCCCGGTTGTTGGCACAGTCATCTGATGATGTTATGACTGATTCCGATTTCAAACTGCTGTCTTTGCTTCAGGATGTTCCACAACATTTTCGTCCTTATTTTAATGGTTGGAACAGAGAGAATACAACTTCAGCAGCTGGTCATGTAATTCACCATCCGGATGGGGATATCAAAAAAATTTCTACCTATGCTGTTGCACCGCTTTCAACTTTCTATCAAGGTGGTACTGAAAACCCTGAAGCTCCTTATTGGCGTGTTGTGTGGGCTGAGACTGGAAATGGGCATGGAGTAACCGAAGGTGGCTCCTCAGGCTCGCCATTATTTGATAATAACGGATTGATAATGGGAACTTTAACTGGTGGTCTGGCAACTTGCGATTCGCCTTCAACACCTGATTATTTTGGTAAGTTCTCCTTTTCGTGGAGCGAAAATGGCACAACTCCCGGTAGCCAACTGGCGCCCTGGCTCGATCCTGAGCATACTGGTGTAACGCGTCTGTCAGGTTTGGGATATGATCCTGAAGTGCTGATTGCTTATTTTGTGTCGCAACATCGGGATATTGTTGTAGGACAGGAGGTGAGCTTTGCAAATTTGTCTTCAGGAAATATTTTGGATTATGAATGGTTTTTCGAAGGTGGTCAGCCGGAGAAATCTGACCAAAAGGATCCGGGAATGATTTCCTATCACCATACCGGGAGTTATGATGTTATTCTGGTGGTTTCCAATGAGTCAGCGAGTGATACTTTAGTATTGGACAATTATATTAAGGTTTCGAATAACATCTTTCCTAACCCTGCTGCTTCAGCATTTACATTGGATTTTGGAAAGGAATTTCCGGAAAATCCGCAATTGTTTTTGTTCGATATGAGAGGAAGAGAAATTGATTTTTCAGTTATAAGATCGGATAATAAATTGATTGTCAATCCAACCAACTTTCAAACAGGCATACATTTTCTTAATGTGATCTCCACGAATCAGAATAAGATGTATAAAGTGTTGTTAATAAAGTAATTAGATTTAATTATTCAAGCTCCGTATCTCTGGAAGAAGTATAAACACGCCATTTTTCGATCAAATTTTGCATGTCTTTTGGCAGCTCACTTTCAAAAAAGAGTTTTTTCCCGCTTGTTGGATGAACAAAGCCAAGTGATTTGGCATGTAAGGCATGGCGGGGCAATATCTTGAAACAGTTTTCGATAAATTGCTTGTATTTGGTAAACGATGTCCCCTTTAAAATTTTGTCACCCCCATACCAGGCATCATTAAACAATGGATGTCCGAGGTGTTGCATATGCGCTCTGATTTGGTGTGTCCGTCCTGTTTCGAGCTGACATTCTACCAGGGTTACATATCCAAAATGTTCTAAGACGCTGTAATGTGTAATGGCTTCTTTTCCATAACTTCCATCAACGAAAACATCCATTACTTTTCTGTTTTTCAGGCTGCGGCCAATATGTCCGGTTATTGTTCCGTTTTCTTCTTTTGGTGAGCCCCAGATAATAGCCTGGTATTTTCTTTCGATCGTATGTTCGAAAAATTGACGTGCCAACACAGCCTGTGCAAGCTCTGTTTTTGCAACCAAAAGCAGGCCGGTTGTGTCTTTGTCGATGCGATGGGCAAGATAGCCAAATCCATTTTCAACCTGCTGTGAGCTTTCCCGAAAATAAAAAGCAAGGGCATTCAACAAGGTTCCTGAATAATTGCCGTGGCCGGGATGTACCACAAGGTTATATGGTTTGTTTATCACGATCACATCCTGATCTTCGTAAACAATTTCAAGTGGAATATTTTCCGGATGAATTTCAATTTCGCGTGGCGGATAGGAAAACACAACGCTTACTACATCAGCGGGTTTCACCTTATAATTTTGCTTAACAACAGAGCCATTCACATGAATGTTTCCTGCTTTGGCTGTTTGCTGGATTTTGTTTCTTGAAACGTTCTCAATTCTGTTTAGCAGGAATTTGTCAACCCTGAGCAAAGCCTGCCCTTTGTCGGCCACAAATCGAAAATGCTCGTAAAGCTCGTTGTTATCTTCCAGCTGATCCGGATTGTTTTCGTCGGTTATCGTATATTCCATATCAGGGTGTAATCACTAATTTTTGAGTGGCAACAAGCCTGTTTTGATGCATTACACGAACAAATAAAATCCCTTTCTTAAATCCTGAGAGGGAAACCTCACTTTGCCAGTTTTGTTCATGAACGATTCTGCCGGTCAAATCATAAAAAAGTATTTTGGTTTGATGATCAGGAACAAAGTCGTTAATACTAAACCGAACATAATTTTGTGCAGGATTAGGATAACAATTCAATCGATGGGTTTCTGAATCTGTAATTTCAGGAATGTCAATAAAATAGGATGAACCAATCACCGGACGCAGCATAATTGATCCGGGGATCAGACTGTTTCTCCATTGATTATCAGAACGGTAAAAATTATACTGACTATTATCCAGCGCAGCATCAAATCCAATGTTGATACTTCCCATTTCCTCCTGCATCAGACCAACATAAAATATCCCATTCATTATAACCGGATCAGGAAATTTATATAAATGAAATTCATATAGATCATCACTCCATTTTGGACGCTGTCTGACGAGCCTGTAAACTTCTTCTCCGGGCATCCCGTTATTATCTTTCCACACCACTATATCAAAAAACTTATTATTGGTGTTGTTCAGGGTTCTGTTGAAGAGCATTTGTACTCCTTTTAATGTATCGGGTACAACCATTCTGAATTGCACAGCCATATTCGCTCCGGCTGGTTCCAGTCCGTAGCCCAGCTCCGGTGTTCCGTCATCGTAGGCAAAATAGTTGTAAAAGCCCTGACGATAGGTGATCGAGTCAACAAGCGGTGGCTGATTGGTTGAGTCGCTAATATAATGTGTGATTAGATAGGAGGTGGAATCGCGATCAAAATCAAGAGAAAACAAAGATTGAATATTCGGACAGGCATGAGCTGCTCCACATCCTAACTCGCAGGTTTGGAATCCATTTGTGCTAAAGGGTTCCAGGTTACAGTTTCCGCCATAATATCCAAAATATTGATTACCGGCTATCTGTTTTACATTGTATTCGTAAGTGGTATTATGTGTAATGTTGTCGAGATTTGTGATAAAAAGCTCAAAGCTTGGTTTGACTGCATTTGTAGGGTCAGACCGATATTGTTTATAAGGCATTGCCTGATACCTTCGCAGGAAGGAAGGTGCCCGTTCCGAGAAGCTAAGCATCGGGTAGCTTGTATCGGCATGGTTGCGGTTAAGGTCAAGTCTGATCAAATCCACATTCCATTGGTCAACATTACTCCGGTTGGAAGGAAGTGTATTGTCGGCTATGCTTCCGTAATTGTAAAACCTAAACTGAAATCTTTCACTAAAATACGAGGTATCTGTTATGGGTATTATTATTTGTTTAAAGTAAGCCTGATTGAAGAAATAAAAGGAATCGAGCGACATTCCAGGCATTGCCCACACCGTTTCCCAATGCACTGCCGGTTTAAAAACTGAATCACATGGTAAGGTAACTTCATCACCCCAGCTGAGGATCCGGTTGCTGATCCAATAGAGGTTTGTGTCGCAACCATAGGGAGCATAAAGTGTATCCAATGGATATATGGTATCAATATTGTTGGCCAAAAGATAGTCGTCCACCCACACCTTAGTAGAATCAATAAAATCAAATTCAATTTCACCACTTGGATAACCAAACTGCAGTACGAGGCTGTCGTGGGCTTCGGGTTTATCACCCCTTCCCTGAGGTTGATAGTAAAAACTAAAATAAATTGAATCAGCCGGATTCAGGGCTTTTTGTGTGGGTTCAAACACAGAATCAAGGCGAATAAGTGCAGATTCCAAAACATCGGCGACGAAAGGCCTGATGGAGGCATGTTCATAAACTTTTCCCTGATTATCAAGCACATCAAAGGTGGCAGCATGGCGGTTTGGCGGCAGATAGGGGAAGTCAGCATTAATAAAAACTGCATTGGAAGGCCATTTGAGATGATCAGTATTGACTTTTGTTGTTGAAAAATCTTCGAAAAAGGGAAGGCGTAGTGTAATTTCGCCTTCATTGGTTTTTAGTAAATCATGAGTTTGATTTTGATAGGCAGGGTTGGTTGAAAGCCCGTTCACTACTTCCTGTGAAAAAAGCTGTGTGGCAGTTTGCCCTATCAGGAAGATGAACATTGCAGCAATAAATTGACTTTTACTTGTCATTGTTATTCAAAGTGATAAATTTCGTTGATTATAAGTTGAAGGCTGTCGCGGCTGATGCTGTCCGATTGCATTTGCAGGATAAGTTCTTCAAAATTGAAAGTTTTTGCGGATCGAAACCAAATGTCAACCTTTTTCCCTAAAGGGGCATAACTACCGGGTAATGATGATGGCGAACTGCGAAAAACTCTTGATGAGACAGTATCCTGATCTAAAAAATAAAACTCACCAGGATTTAATCCTGCCCTGAACAAGGCCACTGTTACCTGTGCAGGAAGCATTCCTGTGAGGAAAGGCATAGGGGTTAGGGTGTCTCTCGTATTACCATTTCCAAGGATCAGATCGATGGATTTTCCTTTAAAAATTGGTGTACCGGGCTCAATTACTTCGTCCTGAAATTGTTGTTCTATAACCGCATTTTTGGCAAAATGATCAATATACAGCAACTGATTTACCTTAAGTCCTTCTTTTTCGAGTAGTACCATAGCCTGGCGGATAGAAAGGTTTCTCAAATTTGGCATGATTACCTGCTCTGGCATTAGGGCTACTTTCACATAATATATGTTACGACCGGATTTCACCTTTGAGCCGGGAAGCGGATCTTGCTGAAAAACAGAGCCTTTTGGCAAATCTTTGACGTAAACACTATCGAGTAATACAAAATTGAACAGTCCGGCGTATTGGTCCTGAAGTATTTCAAGGTTTTGCCCTGTAAAGTCAGGAACGATATATACTTCTCCATGTCGTGTATATTTATCAAGCGACCGAAAAATCATCCAGATCAATAAAACGCTTAACAGCATGATGATGGCAAGATGCAGATAGAATTTCTTTTTGAAAAGAAAACTGAAAGCCTTCATTTTTTTATAATTTAGCCTGACTAAGCAATAAGTTGTCTTAAAAACTACAACAGCCTGTTTTTATTGTCTGTTGGCGGCAAAGATAGCTATTTTATTACAGCTTTTGTTTGCGTTTAAAGCATATTGCAAGTCCATAATATAAATGAAATTATGAAAAATATTGCTGTTGTTTGCGGGGGCGATTCCGGTGAGTATGAGATTTCAATGAAAAGTGGGAGGGTTGTATTGGCAAATCTCAACAGGGAAAAATATAAGGGATTTCTCGTTTTGATTTCGAAAAGAAAATGGGTAGTGCTATTCGAGAATGGTGAGGAGGCGGCGATTGATAAGAATGATTTTAGTTTTATCTATAAAGATAGCAAGATAGTTTTTGATGCAGTTTTTAATGCAATTCATGGGTATCCCGGCGAGAATGGTTTATTGACCGCTTATTTCGATTTACTTAATATTCCTTATACTTCTTCAGGTCACACAACTTCAGCTCTGACTTTTCATAAAGACTTTTGCAAAAGGGTAGTACAATCGCATGGATTTCGCGTTGCGAAGTCAGTTTTAATCAATAAGGACGAGTCTTTTGATGCAAGTCAGATCATCAGTTTTTTGGGTGGACTTCCGGTTTTTGTGAAACCCAATAACGGCGGTTCGAGTGTGGGAATCACAAAGGTGAAAAAGCTTGAAGATTTTCAAAAAGCTGTTCAAACAGCATTAAAAGAAGATCATCAGGCAATGGCAGAAACCTATGTTCAAGGGCGCGAAATTGCCTGTGGTGTGATGGAAATTAACAATCGCATGATAGTTTTTCCACTGACTGAAATAGTAAGCAAGAATGAATTTTTTGATTATGAAGCCAAATACACCAAAGGCATGGCTGACGAAATTACGCCTGCACCAATTAGTGAAGAGGATGAGCTTTGGATCAAGACAACAGGGGCTCAGTTGTATCCTTTACTTGAGTGTAAGGGTTTCGTACGGTTTGATTTTATCCTGACAGCCGATGAGCTTTACTTTATTGAAGTAAATATCGTTCCCGGAATTTCTGAAGCAAGTATCCTGCCTCAACAGGCTGAATTTATGGGGATTAGCCTGTCCAAGCTATTTGAGATGGCTTTGGAGAATATAATGTCCTGATGCTTAGTGTTTTTGCAAAAAGCTGATTAGCTTCTGTGTGGCGATAGCTCTGTGACTGATAATGTTTTTAAGATCGGTTGGCATTTCTGCAAAAGTTTGATGGTATCCATCCGGAACAAAAACAGGATCATAACCAAAACCACCTTTCCCTGCAGCTTTGGTGAGGATTTGGCCGCAAATTTTACCTTCGAAAAGATACAATTGATGATCCCAGAACAAAGCGATCACTGTTTTGAAACAGGCTTTCCGGTTTTGTTTTTCCTTCATTTCAAGCAGAAGTTTATCAACATTGTCCTGATAAGTTGCATTTTCACCGGCATACCTTGCTGAAAAAACTCCGGGTCTGCCATCGAGTGCTTCTACTTCGAGTCCGGTGTCATCTGCAAAGCAGTTTTTGGTTGTCCGATCATAAATATAGCGTGCTTTCTGAACGGCATTTTCTTCAATTGTGGGCGAAGTTTCTGGAATTTCTTCATAGAAATTCATGTCAGTTAAACTGAGAACCCGATATTGATCTCCGAGTATTGCATTGATTTCTTGTAGTTTGTGTTGGTTATTTGTGGCAAAAATGAGTTTTTTCATGGTATTGAAATAAATAAGCCGGCTACTGTAAATTTTTTACAGTAGCCGGCTTTTAAGCGTTTATTTAAGGAAGTCTAACGGCTTCGTAGTCAGCTACATTGACTTTTGGAACCCGGGCATTGTATTTTTTATTAATTGCGTCAATAAATGTGTTGGCAGCCAGCGCATTACCTTGAGGTGTTAGGTGGACGCCATCAGTCGAAAAGGCATTACCGGTTACAAAATCGGCAGTAAACAAAACACCATCCATCTTGATGCCGGTAGTTGATCCCTGTTTTAAAACACTATTCATATCCACCAGGGCCAGATCATTGTTTTGGGCAGCTGATTCAATAATCTGGTTATAGGCAATGATAGCTGCTTCAATCTCAGATTTTTCGTCCATCGTAAGAACAAACTGGCCGGGAACCGGTTTCATACTTCCCCAGAAACCACATTTTAGTGAATCTTGTGGAATGGAGAGTAAAACGAGTTCGGCTTCACTGATTTGCCTGAACCGCAACATCTCATAGCCGGGAGGGGTTGGTATGGTTGGATCCTGGATCACCATTGGGTTAGCTCCCATAGTAAAACTGATTCGATGTGGCAGTCCGAATTGTTCCATCGCTGCATTGTATTGTGCATATCCGGCATTGAGTTGATCAACCAATGTTTGATCCTGCAGCACAATTGGATTGTAAGGAACTGTTGTAAAATAAGGAATATCAGTGATATTAGGAATATTAGCAATCGCACCAGCTGTGGCAGATGCTTTAAAAGTCATGATAATAGCTTCGAGGCTGGCAGCGAAGGTTTCAACGGCAGTTATTTCGTCGGCTGCTCCACCTGCCAGGGCAAAGGTTAATACATCATTATTGCCAATCCAAAGTGTGAAAAACGTTGGTTGAATTTGACCAATTTCATTGATCACAGCATTAGCAGGGTCGCTTGCGAAACGGGCATAGAACGGATTGAGGCTTGCATATCCTGGTGCCAGCAAATGGGTTATTTTAGCGCCGGCAACACCTATATTATGAAAAGGGCCATCAGCAGCAACGCTGGTGCCAAGTAAAATGGCCAGCTCCTGCTGTGATGCATTTGGGTTGGCCGGAACGGGAGCCAGAGAGGTGTTACCTTGGCAGTCAGTTGAATATCCCATCACAAGTTTTGTTCTCAATGTCGCACCCTGGATTCCAATTCCATCTTCGGTATTTATATAAGGGATTTTGAATGCTCCTTGACGGCCTACTGCTTCGAACTGTTTGGCCAGAATAGCCGTGTAGGAATTTTCCTGACCTGAGCGATATAAGGCACCACCAGCATATCCGGCAGTGAGTGAATTGCCAGCCGACATATAGACAGAGAAATCAGCACTTCCCTTTGTTGGCTCAAATTCGTTTATTTCAGGTTGACATGCCCACAATGAGGCTGCAGCAACCAATACAAATAATATTCTCAATTTCATATTGTCAATTTTTTAAGATTAGAAACGATACGACACACCAATACCCGGGATGTAGGCAGCTGTTTTGTAAGTGCCACCAAACTGATCAGGTTCGTAGGTTTTGGTTGCCTGCAAACCATTTATCTGTAAGTAGGATAAATCTATACTTAAGTTCTCAGTAGGTGTAATACTTAAACCTAAAGTAAAAGCTAAGTTATTGAGGCTTACCGTTTCGGGTGTGAAATATTTTTCGTTTGTAGGGCTTGGATCATAATATCCGCCAATGCGAAATGTAAACAACTCGCTATAAACATATTCGGCACCAATTCTTGGAATAAAAGTGTCCTTATAATCACGCTGGTTTTTGGAGTTTAAAAGCTCTCCTTTTTCTTCAAATTTGAATTCAAGCTCTTTGTAGGAGCTCCACATTACATAATTGATTTCAGCTGATAAGAGCAATTTTTCTGTTGCCTGATAGGAAACACCAACATCAAGATTGGCTGGCATTGGAAGTGCTGCATCAAATTTGTTTTTGCTTGGAATATTAGCTTCCACAGCTGCTGGAACATTAAAACCGGCATCGCCACCCTTGATTTCCATCATAACTTCTGAACGATAATTCAATCCAAGCGAGAGTTTTTCGCTGGCATTATAGTACACACCGGCATTAAAGCCGATATTGGAGGTGCTGCCTTCGAGTGTTACATAGCTCTCCGGGCCATAGTTTAGTCCCTTTTGAAGTTCAACCTTGCCTGTTGCATAAACAAGTCCTGCTCCGATGCCGAGTTTATCGCTAATTTTATATGCTACTGTGGGTTGAAAGAAAATCGCTTGTAAGGCAATATTCTGGATTAGCAATTTGCCTGCCCAGTCGTCTTTCCACTTGGAAGAACTTCCATAGGGTGTGTATACAGCCAATCCAACAGACCATTTATCATTGAGCTTTCCGGCTCCATAAAAGTAAAACGGGGTGCTCATGCTGTTATCTGTTTCAGCAATAAGGTCTGATTCAGATTTTTGAAAGCTGATCCGCGAAATAATTCCACTTGCTCCCAAAGCAAAGTCGGTTTTTGATTGCATCATCGCCAAAGCTCCGGGATTATAAAACATTGAAGTTGCACCCATTTGCACGGCAGTACCTGTAAGACCCATACCTGTGCTTCTGTTACTTTGCAGACGCACCTGATAACCGCCGGCATGAAGAGTCAGCAGACCCATCACCAGCATCGTGGTGATAATAAACTGTTTACGCATAAATTTGTTTTTTAATTAAATCGGCGCAAGGTACAAAATTTTTTATTGAGCTTTCCAATCATTTGAGTCAGCTGAAAATTCGCTTAATATTTTATGATATCACGAATTAAGTTGCCAGTTTACAGGAAGGAGACCATTACGTTGAAAATACTGATTAGCTTTTGAAAAATGTCTGCAACCCAAAAAACCTCTTGAAGCAGAAAGCGGAGAGGGGTGTACTGTTTTAAGAACCAAATGTTTGGAAGTGTCTATTAATCGCTCTTTACTGATCGCATGATTTCCCCAAAGCATAAACACTACACCGGCACGATATTCTGAAACGGCTTTGATAGCAGCATCAGTAAATTTTTCCCATCCTTTCCCTGCATGTGAGGCTGCTGTACCCGAACGTACTGTTAATGATGTGTTTAGTAGAAGAACACCTTCAGCTGCCCATTTTTCAAGATTACCGCTTTCAGGAGGTTTAATTCCCAGATCAGAAGCCAATTCTTTGTAGATGTTCATCAGGCTTGGTGGAGGTTTCACACCATCCGGAACAGAGAAAGCCAATCCATGTGCCTGCCCATCGCCATGGTATGGATCCTGACCCAGAATAACTACTTTAATGGCGGGTAGTGGTGTTTTGTTAAATGCATTAAAAATTAGTTTTGCCGGTGGAAAGACAGTATAATGAGACATTTCCTCTTTCAAAAAAAGTTTGAGCTCACTGAAATAGGGTGCTTCAAATTCGGGTTTTAGCACTTTATACCAACTATCATCAATTTCGGGTTTGACCGACATAATTTTCTTGTCTGTACAATATTAAACTTTGTTTTTTGTTCTTTAAAAGATTATATGTTACTTTGTAACAAATTTTTTAATGGTAATTAACTTCCGCTAAGGTATGAAAAAAATTGCTGTCCTAATTTTATTTGTATTTGCTGTATCAATTGCGGCCACTTCTTGCAAATCAACAAGTAAATGTGCTGCTTATGGTGAATCACATAAGTATCAGCGCGAAACACGCTACTGATTGGCCGGATTTTGTTTTGTCTGATGATGGCTGGTTTAAACAAATTAAACATGCAGCAGGCCTCATTATATTTGTTGGTTTCACTCCTGTTTTTTTCGGGAATTGTTTATGGTCAGGTTATCCAGGATGATGAATTGGATGATGTTGCCGAGCAAATTATTTATAACCGGGAGCGAACCGGTAATATTACAGCCCATAACCTGGGTTTTGCACTTAGCTATAAACCCGGACGAAACATAAATGCTTTCACCACTACCGTTTTAAACATTGAATTATTAACAATGAAATCGCCTAAGCAGGTGAAAATCATTAATCCCTATTATAATAATTCAAAGCGTTATGTTTATGGTAAGTTAAATGATGTTTTTATTTTGCGTGGTGGTTATGGTGTGAAGAAACTATTAAACCAAAAACCTTATTGGGGTGGGATAGAATTGAGATGGTTACTTGAAGGCGGAGCCAGTATAGCCTTTCAAAAACCCTATTACTATTTTGTTATCAATATTGAGCAAGGAATAAATGGTAATCTTGTTATCGACACCAAACGTTATAACGAAAGCACTACTTCAACGCATGATATCTATGGCAGAGCTCCTTTTACCAAAGGGCTGGGTGAAATTTCCTTACGACCCGGATTGTACTTCAAGTCTGGTTTTAATTTTGAATTTGGCTACACAAAAACTCAAATTAAAGCTGCTGAAGTAGGTGCAGTGATTGAATTCTATCCACAAGGTGTAACCATCCTTGCTGACAATATGGATCAAAAGTTTTTCCTTACTTTTTACATAAGTTTTGGTTTTGGAAAGCGGTTCAATTTCTATAGGTAAATAGGGTATGGATTAGCCGGTTGCTATGACACAATCCAGCTTAGTTTTCCTGAAAGTGTAAGGCTCTATAATTTTGTTTCCCTAAGTTTTGAGATGTGAGAATTTGCATTAAGAAATGGTATTAAGCTTGGAAATTTAATTCATCTTAGGTTTGACAAAATGGAGTTCAACTTACCGAACAGCTATGTTATCAGATAGATTAAAAAAAACACCTGCTGAATCAATATCAACAGGTGTTTCTAAGTAATTTATCTAAAAAAGCTATTCAATGATAAGCCTTTGGGTGAAGGCGTTAGATCCATCGATTAGTTTTACAAAATACAAACCAGACTTAAAGTCTTCGAGTGGAATTGTAATCATTTGTGAATCAGATCCAAAAGTTATTTCCTGTACAAAAATTCTGCTACCAATGATATTGTATATTTCCAGGCTTGCCTGCTGGAAGTTTGGTGACTCAATCTTTAATTGAATATAATCGCTTGCAGGATTTGGATATAGTTTGAAAGCCTGTTGAAGTTGTTCATCAACTGAGGTTTCGTTAGCAGTAGTAAAACTCCAGGTTTGGCTCCAATCGGTTGTATCCAGTCCTTGAATGGCTTTTACACGCCAGAAGTAGGTAGCTAACGGATCGAGCATAAACATATGTTGCCAATAGTTATGTTCAACTACTTCAATTTCTCCATTTGGAAAATCAGATGCTTTATCGAGGGCCACCATGTATTTTTGTGCTCCGTGAATTTCCTCCCATGTAAAGCGTGGTACGCGGGCAACATCGATAGCATTGTTAGCAGGTGCAGTTAAATTCACTGTACTGATTGTATTAAATTTGAAAGGAGCAGACCAGTCAGAAACACCACCAGCATGACGGGCATTAACCCTCCAATAATAATCCTGGCCAAATGATAAGCCGGCAACAGTATATGTGGTTTCATTTGTTTCGTAAACCCAAGGATCGGAAAAATCCACATTTGATGCAATTTCCATCGTATAGCGTGCGGCTCCGCTTATTGGATCCCAGGTTAAGGTTGGATCCAGTATAATTCCGGTGGCATTGTTTGCAGGTGTTTTCAGAGTTGGATTTGAAATAACAACGAAAGATGCTGCAGAAGACCAATCTGAGGTAGAAGCAGCATGTTTTGTTCTCATCCTGAAATAGTGGTTTTTACCAAATAACAGGTTACTAAGCCGGTATTCAAGTAGGTTACTGCCCACAGAAAAGCTTTTAAGGTACTCACTGTTAAAGCCATCTCCCTGATAGGAAATAACGATACCATCATTTCCAACTATATAACCACTGTTTTCATCAAACAAATGGATGTCGCTTAAGTCGTTTCCGGTTCCACTGGCAGCAAGTTCCCAGAGCGTTCCGTTAAAGGCTGCTAAATTTCCATTACGCCCCACGATATATCCAGTTTCGGAATCCAGAAATTGAATACTTCGCCAGTCACGGTTTCCTAATACCAGTTCAGTCCAGCTCGTTCCATCAAAACTGTATATACGGCCTCCCTTTGCACCAGCCCAGATATTATCCGGAGCAAGCATCCATACGCCAAGCATATCTCTGCTTCCCGAGGAATATGTTGTCCAACTGTTACCATCAAATATCGCACTCTTTGCAGAAGCACCTGTAATTACAATATTTTCACTGTCGATTCCATGAACAGCAAATAGGTCAGTATCACCTAATCCTACGTCAATCTGGCTCCATTCTGAACCATTGTAATGGAGTACAATTCCATTGGTACCAACTGCATATCCATCTGTTTCCGAAACAAAGAATAATGCATTCAGATCTTCTGATGTTCCGGATTCAACTTCTTCCCATGAAGCACCATCAAAATGGAGCAAAATTCCATCCAAGCCTGCAATCCAGCCTGAATTGTCAGAAACAAAGTACACATCAAGTAAATCGCTGTTAACAGGACTGGAAATTATTGACCAAACATTATTTTCTAGTTTTAGTATGGTGCCGGTAGCTCCTACTGCCCAGGTAGTTGTTTCATCAACATCGAATACTCCAAAAAGATTATTACTTTGGCCCGAACTTTCCGAACGCCAGCTATAAGCAGTGTCAACCTGGATATCATATCCGGTTACACCTGTTATTTCATTCCATTTAAGCAAGGCATCCGGATTTTGAACAGAAGCATTTGCAGGGGAAGTAATGGTTACTGTTTTAACGACTGAGAATGACCACGGTGTTGACCACTCAGAGGTGGCTATACCATCACTAGCTCTGACACGCCAGAAATAGGTTTCATCAAATATTAGTTCTGCCATTTCATAAGCTGTTACACTTGTTTGTGGGAATGAAACCGGATTATCAAATGTTTCATCTTGCGAAAGTTGTATCTCATATACAACCTCTGTTCCTTGTCCGGTAACAGCATCCCAGTCGAGTAATACATTTGGCATTTGACCTGTTGCTCCATCTGATGGGGCTTTCATTGTTGGCGTATAAATGCGTTCCTGTGCAGAAAGTTGCAATCCAACTAGTAGCACTATGATTAAAACGGATAAAAATCTTTTCATTGTTTACTTGATTTTGAGGTCAATATTCAATTAATAAACGAAGAATTTTAAAGCTTTACTGGTGTTGCCATTATTAAGCCTTAAAATGTAAGCACCACGTTTTAACATACCCAGATTCAGATGCATTTCATACGAACCCACACTATGCTTGCCGAGTTCCTGCGAAAGTACTTCTTTTCCGGTGAGATCAAATATCTGATAACTAACAACAGCATTTTGAAATACTTCGAACTTTAAGGTTGCTTGTGTGCTTAAAGGGTTAGGATACATTGTTATTATTGGCTCTTCAGGATTATTGGCCAGTATAGGATGTTCTTCTATTCCAACAGGTTTTCTGAAGTTGTTACATCTATAGAATCCCCTTCCGAATGTTGCAGCGTAAATAATACCATAATTGTTTGTTCCTGGATAATGTAGTACCGTTGTGTCAACATTGATCAGTTGTGCCGTATCTGAGGATTTGTTAATCAACTGCTGTTTTAGATCGAACACTGGCACATTACCCATTTCCCCTTGTTCGGCTACCCAGTTCGGGCTGCCTGCAAAAACATCATCAGTGATGAAAATTCCGTGTTCTGTTCCAAGCATTGCTTTCTCGGGGTTGCTCATTTCGATTATTGATGAATAAACCGGCATTTTGGGAAGATTACCCTGTTTGCTAACAAAAGCAGGCTCTGCATCTAAGGCATTTGTCGTCATTAATACATAATGATCATTGCCATAGTTTGCCAAGGTTATCATTACATTGTTTGGGTTATTCGGGTCAACAGAGATAGATGTGATTGCCTGACTAATGGGTTCAGAAGTACCCGGAATGTTAACAGGCAATTGACGTGTTGCGATGATGCATCGTGGGCTATTTACATCAGCCAGATCGTAGTTATGGGCGAGGGCAATGTTTGAGATTCGGAATAATTTTCCATCACGGGTGCCTACAAAAACATGATTTGCATCCTTTGAATAGGCTATGGATTGCGGAACGCCTGAGAAATTAACACTTGTGTTAGAAATCTCAAACCATTCGGGCTGGATACCAAAATTTAACAAGTCCTTGGTCATCCAAATCCTGTTTGCAGTTGCAATGAATAACCTTGTTGTTACAACATCTTTAATTCTGATTGAGTCACCAGATTGAAGCGCAACGGGAAGCGTATAATAGAATGGATGATCAAAGTTTGAACTTTTCACTTTTAATACTTCACCAGCCGAGTAATTTTTCTTTGCATGAAAAGTAATAGAATCTCTGCTGTTTTCGTTGTCATAGCTTTCCCATAATGCAATAGGTGTTTTGAAAGATGTATTACTAATTTGATCAGACAAAAATTGCGTAGATAATGTGAAGCCCATATCTTCAGTTCTGTCAATACTCCCGGCAACCGAGCTGAGAACTGCAGCATCCGGATTAATGGTCGAAACTACTGTTGACCCACCATTATTGGGGCTTGCCACAGTATAAATTATCTTGCCTTGTTTGCTTGTATTACCGGTTGATGAAACATAGATTATTCCGTCTTCCTGTGAACCACCTGCCACTCTGTTCTCCTGACCAGTAGGTGCAACACTATAGAATCTGGAAGTGATGAAATTACGATTTGCATTCTGGAAAGTATAGTCGTCACCAGAAATTGTTCCTTTAAATATGCCTGCATCAGTTCCGATATAGATTTGATTTGGAGCAGTTGGGTTGAATGCCGTAATATGCTGTCCTCTATGTATATATAGAGGATTAAGTTCAAAAGCAAACTCGTCTGACTTGGTATCCCAAGAATAAAATCCAACTTCAGTAACTTTTTTGCCCTGCCATAAGTTAACGGCATTTATCAGGATGCGGTCAGGGTCATTGGGAAATACTGTTATGTTATTATTGTAGTTGCCATAGTCTTGATAAATATTTATTGAAGTAGTTGCGGGGAGTATAACATTCCAGGTGTCACCCTTATCCGCAGATGCATAAATACCATAATGAACTCCATACATGGTTACAGCACTGGCATAAATTTTATTAGGATCTGAGGGAGCAACGGCAAGTTCGAGACGGGCAACACCAGTTGAAGGTAATGAAATGGAATCACCGGTTGAACGATTTACAAATGCATTTACATTTCCAAGCTTGGAGATATAACATTTGTTATCAACGCTGGCAACCACAATTCCATCACTACCAACTTTAACGTCTGTGGCATTCATATTCAGTTCAGCGCCATCCTCATCTGCTGCAACCGTCCAGCTATTTCCGCCATCTGTAGAAACCATTAGCCCGCTGTTGGTTGCGGCATACACATGACCTGCTTCGTTTATGGCAAGTTCATTAACAAATGCCCAGGCAGCTGAGTTATCATTAACAACTGGTTTAGTACTTTCGAGCTGAACAAAATTTTCTCCATCAGTTGATTTAAAAACACCTTGACCAACCAAACCTGTGGTGTAATTAAAATCAATTAATCCATTTAGTTTTTGAGCTTCAAATCCATCACCTGTACCTACATATATATCTCCGTTGGGTGCCTGTACCATACTGCTAACCAACATATTGTTTTGGCTAACCCTATTCCAGGTGATTCCATTATTTACAGATTTCCATACTCCTCCACCACTAGCTCCAATCAAAATATTGCCTTCATGTCCAGACCTGTTGTCGAATATGATAGCCTTTACCTGTCCGCCAAAATTGTCAGGGCCAAGATTTGTCCAGTTTAAAGTTTCGCGATTACGTATTTCGGACATTGCCTGGGTCTGGTTTATTGCTTCCAACACGTCTCTGACAGCTATTGTGCCAGTATGTTGGTTGGCTCTCAGGCTTCTTAAATAGGATTCAGCAGTGTACTGCTGATCATTTTGAGGGTTCTTGGCGTCCTCATTGTCCGGGGTTCCGGCTAAAAGACTTGTTCCGGCTAAGAGTGTGAGTGTCAATAATAAACTTAACAGTAGAAATCCTTTTTTCATATCATGTAATTTTGATTATATTTCAGTTCATTGACTGTTTCAAATAGTGGCACAAGTTACAGCAAATATTGAAACCTGCAACACCTAAAATCGGTTTTTCTTTAACAATCCTTAACGTTTGTGCTGGTTTTATTCAACGCAACAAAGATAAACTTAAAATTTATTAGCGCAACAGTCTTCCAGTTTTCGGTAAATGACCTTAAGTTTGAGGAGTTTACAGCCTTGAATCCTGGTTCCTGCTATTGGTTTATGGGTTTTGTTCCAAGCCATTTTTATTCAAAAACTAACGAATCACTAACAACTACCATTATCCGATATGAAATATTTTGGCCAAGATCCGGAAAAATAATTTGCTGGTTTTTGGTGATTGCCCAGTCGACAGCACGCCACATCGAATCATTATACACTGCTGTATAATATAAGGTGTCGCTGTTTTTGACCTTGAACTCAACTGGCAATGTAGCCACATAGTCTTTGGTTACATCCTGATAGTGATAATGCCCGATAAATGGCGGGGTGCTTAAGCTTAATTCTTTGAGGGAAAACAGGCTCTTTGGGTTTTTGGAATATATTCTTCGGTAAACTTTAGGTATTTTATTTTGTTTGAAAAGATACTCGGTATTTAGCGGAAGCAATGCCTCAAATATTCCGTCGCTGTTCATAGCTACTGTAAAATAAAAACTACCTGTAGTATCTGCTAGAAAGGGGATGTAATCAATTGTTGATGGAATACCAAATGATCTTAGGAGCATGGCTTTTAAGTAGGCTATGTCCTGATAATTTCCTGTTTTACTTTGAAGTATTTCCTCAAGGCATTGTGGTTCAGGAATTCGCAGGTATCGTTTATCGAATGAAAAATGATTATCTACATAAAGATCAATAAAATCGATAAGTTCGGATGGGTCAGTTTGGTTGTCAAGGGAATCAATCATCCAGCTAAAATTTTCCAGAATGGACGTTCTCCAATCGTGCAGGCTTTCATTGCCAAAACGATAGGGAAGGACATACTCAAAAAAATCGTCGATTGAATAAGCCGTAGTCCATGGATAAGATCTGCTCATTATGGCCAGATTAATTGTGTTTATTAAAAGTTCGGCAGTGATGGTGTCTTTGTCTAGGCTATATTTTTTGGCTTTATAGCGGATACCATTTTTGTTGTATTTTTGATCATACCACCAGTTTTGCTGTGCTTGGAATGAATCAAACTGTTTAGGATCGAAATTTAATGTGCTGTCGTGATCGTTGGTCATTTTGTATTTAACAGCATATTGATGCGGAAGATGTTGTATTAGAAAATAGGCTGATTGTAAGTATAAACTGTCATCCTGATCGATATAATGAGCGATTGTTTTTGTGAGTTCAATACGATTAAATCCGGTTTCTGAGATTGATTTAACTACTTCGGCCGGTATTCCGGGACGTTTCGACTTCAGACATGATTGAAATAGCAAACCATTGATTAATAAGACAGTGATTGTCAACAAATTGATAAACCTGGTTTGCATGGCAAAAAAAGTTGGTTTATATGTCTCTCAGACTTTCTGAAGGCATCCAACCTACACTTCCATTCGCTATTTTTATTTCTTTCCATCCTTCCACTTCATCCAACAAATTAACTTTGGTTCCTTCATGGAGTACAAAAAGATCAACACTTGAATCAGATGGTGAACTCTTTACTGTAATTGTTGGAGTAAATACGATAGCTTCGTTAACAGATTTGGTGTAATAGTACTTTTGTGAAGCCATTCCAATTGTTCCGGTAGCAATCAGTAAAAAAATCAAACCCAGAAAGAATGAAATTTTACGCGATGAGCGATTTTCGGAAACGATAAACACAAACATTAACACCAGAAGAACTCCGACCGAAATTAATGAAATGATTGCCCACCAATCGGCCGAAAACATTTTGTAAAAAGTGTCCCACCAATTTTTGAAAAACAATTGCGGTACGGGTTCTATTTTGTCAACAATTCTGCTGTTGGCAAGGGACAGATTGTGCATGATGTCTGCATCATATGGCGAAAGCTTCAGTGCTTTCTCATAAAACAAAATAGCCGATGGGATTTGTTTTAATTTGAAATAAGTATTACCTATATTATATAGTAGTTCTGCCGAAGTGTGGCCGGAATCGTAAATCTTGTTGTAAACTATTAAGGCTGAGTCAAAGTTTGCTTCATTATATTGTTGATTGCCAATATTATAAAGCAATTGATAATCATTTTCTTGAGATTGTAAGGTAGTGAATGAGAATAACACCATCACTAAAGCAAACATCCGGTTAATAACAGCAAATGAGAATGATTTTTTACGTGGCTGCGATGTATTTAAATCGGCTGGATATGAGGATAACATATTCATACTGAATAGTATATGTTTGAATCTAATCATTATTTTACCGTTTTTTCAATTTTCGTAATGATCTCAATTCCATTACTATAAAGTTCTTCCATTTTTTTGCCGGATTCACCTGGTGCAAATCGGGCAAATTCACATTTATTTAAGGTTTCAACAAGCTCATCAATCAGGGTATCGGGTGTGTCTTTTTCTTTTAAAACTTTTGCAATATAATCCAAGGCAAGTTTTGAAGGTTCTATATCAAACTTATCCCTGATATATCCCCACAGAGCCTGGCTGATCTCAGTATAAAACTCATTCTGATTTTTATTCTTTAAATGTAAATTTGCTGTTTTGAGGCGTTTCCTGGCAATTTTTGTTGCCTTTTTATTTCTGATTAATTTGTGATTTTTATTGAGCTTTTTGCGCTTAAGTGTATAAATGAGGCTTACTGCAAAAATTATTAGCATTAAAGCAATGGCCGCCAGATAAGCCGGGGAGCCAAAAAAGAACTTACCAATTGGTTTCAGCGCAAGTTTATTGGTTTTTATGTGTCTGATATCACTGCCGATATACTTAACATCTGACTGGCCTGGCACAAAAACACCTTGTGTAGTTACATCTCCGCTTTTTTCAACAGTTATGTTATAAGCGGGCGTTTTCAGCGTGTTATAGGTTTGTTTTTTAGGATCATAGTAGCTGAACTGCAGTTCGTTAAGCTTAAATTCACCTGATGTTCTGGGTATCAGAAGGTACTCAAATTTTTTTGAGCCGCTGATGCCATTTGCCGATGTTTTGAGGTTGTTAGTGATTTTTGGATCATACACCTCAAAATCAGGTGGAAACTGAATCTGAGGTAGTTCGGCAAGCTCAATGTTTCCTTGTCCGCTAATGGTGTATGACAAAGTAAGTCCATCGTTTGTTTGTAACGTAGTTTTGTCAATGCCGGAGCTGATCTCAAACTGTCCCACAGCACCGCTGAAATTCAAAGGTTTTCCCTGACTTGGGAGCGATTTTACTTCAATGGAGAGGGGTTCAGATACAAGATTTTTTTGAACATTGGCGATTCCTCTGTTAAAGAATGGATCGTTAAAAAAACTTTCAAATGGATCTCTTGATCGTTGTCGGCTTGTTTGTGTTCTCACTTGGGCAACACATTCAAGCTCCATGGGTTCGATGTTTAGTTTTCCGTTTTTTTGAGGAAACAGGGCCATTTTTCGGATATTGGCTACCGTGTATTCTACCCCATTGATTACCTCTGTTGACTGCTGCAGGGCTTCATTATCACTTAGCAAATCTTTGGTCCAGAACCCCGGAAAAGCAGAGAGTTTTGTCACTGAAACAGATGAAACCGGAACGCGTGTATAAATCCTGTAGGTCACAATCACCTGTTCACCTGTTACAACTTCTTTTTTGTCGATGATGGCTCTTAAAAATAAATCTTTATCTGTAATTCCCTGACCTTGACTCTGATTGCCTGATTCTGTTGAAGCTGACGAACTTCCTTTTACTACTTTAACAGTAACAGGCGAACTTTTAATCGTTTTTCCATCTACAATAATTTCGGCTGAACCAATCTCGAACGTACCTTCTTTCGTAGCTGTAACAATATAGGTATAGGATTGTGTAAAATTTCGGGTCATCTGACCGTTAATAATCTGAATACTGGAACTAGTTGAACTCATTGGGCCCGAAAGCACACGCCAGTCTGCAAAATTGGGGCCTTTAAATCGTTCACCTTCTGCATTTAACTCAAATACAACCTGAAACTGTTCGTTAAGACCTACCTGACTTTTTGTGCTCACTTTAAGCATTACTTCCTGGCTAAATCCAGCTAAAGGAATCAGCAAAAAGAAAAGTAAACTTCTGATGTATTTCATTTCAAGCATTCATGCAAGTTTAATCTTTTTACAAATATATCACCTTTACGGATGGCATCACCAATCCTTTTCTTTGTTGATGCGGGCACCCGATATCACTTTTTGTTCGTTTACCTTATCAAAAGTTTTCTTTTCATTGTTTTGCAAGGCTTGTAACATACGTTCAGCATCTTCTTTTGTAAGTTGCTGTGGCTGTGGCTTCTGACCTTGCTGCTGTTGTTGATCAGCATCGGCTTGTTGTTGATTTTGTTGCTTATCCTGTTGCTGATCCTGTTCTTGCTCTTGCTGATCCTGGTTTTGTTGCTCCTGCTGATCTTGCTGTTGCTCCTGATTCTGATCTTGCTGTTGATCCTGATTTTGATCCTGCTGTTGGTTTTGCTGTTCCTTCAGTTTATATTGAGCATAGGCAAGATTGTAGCGGGCGTTTTCATTTTCGGGCTGTGACCTTAAAACCTGTTTATAGGTTTCGATGCTTTCCTGATATTTTTCAAGACTCATCAAACTGTTTCCCAAATTATAAAGTGCTTCAGCTTCAATGTCCGAATTTATACTCATCGAAGCGGCTTTGTTGAAGTCTTTGGCGGCTTCTTCATAATTTTCCTGAACATAGCGTGTAGTTCCCAGGTTAAAAGCGGCATTGTTGCTTGTTGGGTTTGTTTCCAATGCTTTGCTGTAGTTTTTTTCGGCTTGCTGATAAGCAGCGTTTTCATAATCTTTATTTCCTTTGCGAATCAACTTCTTGTCACTTTGGGCTGAAAGTTGTGCTGTGCTTATAACTAAAATCATAAGGATGAACAGTTTACGCATGATTTTCCTTTCTGTCAAAAATGTTAAACCATTTTTCCCATTGTTTTCTGGCTGTTGAAATTCCGGCTTCCAGAATCAACAAAATCAATGCCAGACCTATGAACCATTGAAACTGATCTTCATAATCTGTAAAAATCTTTGCTTCAATTTCTGATTTTTCAAGTTGGTTGATCTCGTTAAATATGGCATCCAGGCCCGACCGGCTGTTGTTAGCTCTTACATAGCTGCCATTTCCGGCTGAGGCAATTTGCTGCAACATTGATTCATTCAACCTGGTGATGATCGTGCTGTTTTCTTTGTTTTTCCTGAACCCTGTTCTTTTACCATATTGGTTATATACCGGAATGGGCGCTCCTTCGGCCAATCCCATTCCGATGGTGTAGATGTTAATTCCTTTATCTACAGCTTGCCTGGCAGCATCCATCGGATTTTCTTCATGATCTTCACCATCTGAAATAATGATGATGGCTTTGTTGTGATCGTTTTGGTCAAAGGCAGCAGAGGCAGTGAGGATGGCCTCGCCAATGGCTGTTCCCTGAGCATCGATGAGATTGGTTTCAATGGTCGAAACAAACATCTTTGCTGCGGCATAATCTGTAGTGAGCGGGAGTTGTATGTAAGCCTTTCCGGCAAAAAGAATTATCCCAATTCTGTCGCCCTGAAGCTTGTTAACTAATCGGTTAATGGCTTGTTTGGCATTTTCGAGCCGGTTTGGAACAATGTCTTCAGCCAGCATGGAGTTGGAAATATCCACTGCAATAAAAAGGTCGATGCCTTCCCGTTTCACTTCTTCCAGTCGTGCGCCGGTTTGCGGATTGGCCAGTCCGATAATCAGGCTGGCAAGAGCCAATACAAAAATGAAAAACTTAAGTCGTTTTCTTCCCGGAGAGTTTAAAGGCATAAGCGTTTTGAGCAAAGCCGGCTGTGCAAACTTTTTAAGGAGTTTTTTATTGTGCCAGCTCACCCACCAAAACAGTAAGAAAAACAAAGGAATTACTGCCAGCAAATAAAGGTAGTCCGGATTTTCGAGTCTGATCACATTTGGTTCCATATTCCTTTATCCTATTACTGATTTGAAAATGGTTTGTCTGAGAAGAAATTCAACAAATAGTAAAGCGAAAGCCATTAGTGCCAGTGGCAGAAATTTCTCGTGCTTTCTTTTAAATTCAGTTACCTCAATTTTTGATCTTTCAAGCTGATCAATTTCGCGATAGATCTCTTCCAGTTTTTTATTGGAAGTTGCCCTGAAATACCGTCCATCTGTTTGGTTAGCAATATTTTGCAACAAGGCTTCGTCAATTTCTACTTTCATATCCCTTAGTTGGATTCCAAAAGGTGTCTGTACCGGATAAGGTGCTGTCCCTAACGAACCAACACCAATGGTATAAACCCGAATACCAAATACCTTTGCAATTTCAGCAGCAGTCATAGGATCCACCGATCCGGCATTGTTTACGCCATCCGTAAGCAAAATAACAACTTTTGAAATGGCACGGCTGTCTTTTATCCGGCTTACAGCAGTGGCCAGCCCATCACCAATAGCCGTTCCATCTTCTATCATACCACTTTTGATGTCATTAAACATATTCAACAAAATGGCATGATCCGTTGTGAGTGGCACCTGCGTAAACGTTTCGCCACTAAAGATTACCAATCCTATACGGTCGTTCGGACGTTCTTCGATAAAGGTAGAGGCTACCGCCTTGGAAGCTTCCAATCGGTCTGGTTTGAGGTCGCGTGCCAGCATACTACCCGAAACATCAAGTGCCATAATGATATCAATACCTTCGATTGTCATATTTTGTGACGAAGAGCTGGTTTGTGGCCTGGCAAGTGCAACTATCAGTAAGCCAATGACTAACCAACGCAAGACAAATAGACTGTGCCGAAAGATCACTTTCCAGTTTTTTGCAAGAGTTGCCATAATGCTGAGGTCAGAATACTGAAGAAATGCCTGTTGTTTGTTGGCTCTGAATACATACCAGACAATGGCCAGCGGAATGATCAGCAAAAGCCAGAGCAAATCAGGATGGGCAAAGGTGATATTCTCGATCATTGCTGCACCTCCATTACTGCTTTAACAATTGTAGTATTGTCCGAAATATTGGCATGACTTTCTTTCACAAAGGTGACAATTCCTTCCAGACAGAGGTCGTGCTCCAAGGCGGAGGGTTGCATCTTGGCAAATTTCACCAAATCAGCAAGTTGTAGGGTATGTTCTAATTTTCTGCTCGCATCACCATTGATCTGTAAAGGTTTGATTCCCTTTAGGATTTCAGGTGTTGTCATTTCAACTGCCGGCACATTAAACTGATTTTCAATATAAACGCGAACGATATCGGTTAGCTCTGAATAATAAGCTTTTACTTTGCCGTTTTGCCAAAGTTTCTTGTGTCGCAATGTATCCAGCTCGTCCAATGCTTTGACATAGGGAGGAATAGCCGGTTTTTGGAAGATTGGTAATGCCTTTTCTTTGCGTTGGCGATAAACGAAGAACCAAATGATGAGTGCAACAATTGCGGCCAAACCAAGACCTCCAATAATCCAGGGTAGTATTTCGGCGAAGGTGACGGGTTCTTTTCGCGGACCAATGATGGGTTTGAATGATGCAGTGGTATCTATCTGAACCGGAATTACGTAAATTTGATGCGGAGGAGTACTAGCCGTAAAATTGGCTGAGTCGCCACGTGGTTTAAAACTAAGGTTTATGGGTGGAATCTCCCGATAACCTGTATCAAAAATGGTGAGCGTCAGTTCCTGTCGCATCCACACATTACCATCTTTATCGAGTGGTATTTGCTCAATCTGACTTTTATCAAGGATTTCAATTCCGGTAGCAAGCGTATCCTGAAAATCAGGCCAGGCAACTTCAAAACCTTCCGGAGCCTTCATGTTGATTTCCAGTATCAAACGTTCTCCTGGTCTGAGCGAATCCGTGCTAATCTTACTAATAGCCTCCACAGCTTGTCCGTTGGTTTTTAATCCAAACACAACAATCAGAATCACCGCAATTATTTGTTTTGCAGCTTTCATCTTCGGGCCTCCCTGCGTTTAAAAAGTTTCATCAGAGGTTTCACATAATCTTCATCAGTAAACAATTGGGTATTATCCGTTCCGCTTTTTGCAAAAAGAAGATTGAGGTGTTGCGCTTTGGCCATTATTTTTTTGTTGTACTCATCTCTGAATGCTGCTGAGGAAGTATCGACCCAAATCTCTTTAAAGGTCTCAGGATCTTTGAGCTTTAGTAAGCCCAGCGATGGAATTTCCAATTCTCTTTTATCAGTGATACGCAAAGCAACGAGGTCGTGTTTTCGGGACGAGATACGAAGGGCATGATCGAAGGGCAATTCGGTCATAAAATCAGAGATTAAAAAGGCCGTCGATCGTTTTTTTATTGCACTCGTCAGGAAAGCCAGACCTTCAGATATGTCAGTTTGCTGGTGTTGCGGTTCAAAACTGATAATTTCGCGGATGATTCTCAGGATATGGCTGCTGCCTTTTTTGGGAGGAATGAATTTTTCCACCTGATCGCTAAAAAATATCACGCCTACTTTATCATTGTTTTGAATTGCCGAAAAGGCCAGTACAGCTGCGATCTCAGCAACAAGCATACGCTTCAGTTGCCTGCCCGATCCAAAATTGTTTGAACCTGATACATCCACCACCAACATCACTGTGAGCTCACGTTCTTCTTCAAAAACCTTGATGTACGGATGGTTGAATCTGGCTGTTACATTCCAGTCGATATTGCGGATATCATCGCCATACTGGTATTCGCGCACTTCGCTGAATGCCATGCCCCGCCCTTTAAAAGCACTGTGGTAATGTCCGGAAAAAATTTGATTGGACAACCCCCGTGTTTTAATCTCTATCTTTCTTACTTTTTTTAATATATCCGTTGATTCCACGATTTTTTGATTTGCGTTAGTAAATGCCGTTTAATGAATTTTTATGGCACTTCAATCGTATTCAAAATCTCGTTAATAATTTCTTCGGAGGTGATGTTTTCTGCTTCAGCTTCGTAGGTGAGGCCTATGCGATGCCGCAAAACATCGTGAGCCACAGCACGCACATCTTCGGGAATTACATAACCTCTTCGCTTTATGAAGGCATACGCTTTGGCAGCTAAAGCCAGATTTATGCTGGCACGGGGCGATCCGCCATAGCTGATCATATTTTCGAATCGCTTGAGGCGATAGTCTGCCGGATAACGAGATGCGAAAACTATATCGGTGATGTAGTTTTCTATTTTTTCGTCCAGATATACTTCTCTGGTGACTTCCCTGGCTTTTAAGATCATTTCCGGACTTATGGCAGAATTAGTTTTTGGTAATTCGTTGGTGATATTTTGCCGCAGAATTAATTTCTCTTCCTCTTTTTTGGGATAGTTGATCACCACCTTAAGCATAAAACGGTCAACCTGTGCTTCAGGAAGCGGATATGTTCCTTCCTGCTCAATTGGGTTCTGAGTTGCCATTACCAAAAACGGATCAGGAAGAGTGAAGGTTTCATCACCAAGTGTAACCTGACGTTCCTGCATGGCTTCGAGCAAAGCACTTTGCACCTTGGCAGGCGAACGGTTGATTTCGTCTGCTAAAATAAAATTTGCAAAAACGGGTCCTTTGCGAACCACAAATTCTTCTGTCTTTTGACTATAGATAAGGGTTCCGAGCAAGTCGGCCGGTAACAGATCAGGGGTAAACTGTATCCTGCTGAAATCGGCTTTAATAACATTGGCCAGAGATTTGATGGCAAGTGTCTTTGCCAATCCCGGAACGCCTTCCAGTAATATATGACCATTGCCCAGTAATCCGATCAACAAGCGTTCGGTCATGGCTTTTTGGCCAATAATTACTTTGTTCATTTCCAGATTGATCAGGTCAATAAATTGACTCTCCTGCTTGATTCTTTCATTCAAAGCACTGATATCGGTCTGCATCATATTATTTTTATATGTTATTTTTCGGATTGCAAATATAGCAAAGGCAAAAGTGTAGTCGCGTTAAAAAAAGTTAAACGGAATTAATGTAAGTTAAAGAAATTAAGCATGTTACCTTGTTCTGTATATGTGAATCCTATCAGGTTTTTTTTGTCTGCTATTTCATCAATTTCTCACTTAGTAAGTTGAATAATCGTAACTTGCAAGCCGTTTTTGTTCTATATTGTATGTCAAAATTTATTCAGGATTAAACAGAGATAATATGAAATTTACTGCCGCACAGATAGCTGCTTTGCTTTCGGGTATTGTTGACGGAGATGAAAATGTAACAGTATCAAATGTTTCAAAAATTGAGGAAGGAAAACCAGAGACCCTGAGTTTTTTGGCCAATGTAAAATATACACCTTATATATATGAAACCGAGGCCAGCATTGTGATTGTTAATAAAGACTTTAAACCAGATAAGCCGGTTAAAACCACTTTAATAAGAGTAGATGATGCTTATACCGCCTTTGCAAAATTATTGGAGATGTATCAGCAATATACAAGTACTAAAACTGGTATTTCAACGCTGGCATTTTTCGGACAGGAGGTAGAAAATGGCGAGAACCTTTATGCCGGACCTTTTGCATGTATAGGTGATAGAGTGAAGTTGGGTAATAATGTTAAGATATACCCACAGGTTTATATTGGGGATGATTGCCAGATAGGGGATGATTGCATTTTGTATCCGGGAGCTAAATTGTATGCTGGTACAGTACTGGGCAAATCCTGTGTGATCCACGCAGGGGCTGTTTTGGGCAGTGATGGATTTGGTTTTGCCCCACAATCGGATAATCAATATAAAAAGGTGCCACAAATTGGTCAGGTCATCCTGGAAGATTTTGTGGAGATTGGTGCCAACACAACCATTGACAGGGCTACGCTGGGAGCCACAGTGATTCGCAAAGGCGTAAAACTGGATAATTTAATTCAGGTGGCACACAATGTGGAGATAGGAGAAAACACAGTGATGGCCGCCCAAACCGGAATCAGTGGCTCCACCAAAATTGGTAAAGGCTGTATGTTTGGCGGGCAGGTTGGTCTTGCCGGCCATTTAATTATTGCCAATGGAGTGAAGCTTGCTGCACAATCTGGTGTCGGGACGAGTATCCGCAAAGAGGATGCCGTATTTATGGGGTCACCGGCTATTCCGGCGGATGAATATAAACGCATTTATATGCATTCGCGAAGGTTGGACCGCCTGATGGATCGTGTACAGGAACTCGAGAGGCAACTTTCTGAAATCCAGTCGAATAATTCAAAGGTGTAAATTTGACTTAAAACACTTACTTTTGCGCTGACTTTTATTACGCACTTAATACTTTTGTCGCATATTTATGACAGAGAATCAATGTACTATCAAAAAAGTGGTTAGTGTGGAAGGTACCGGACTTCATACCGGCCAGCAAGGCACGATCACGTTTAATCCGGCTCCGGCCAATCATGGCATCAAATTCAGACGCACTGATATAGAAGGACATCCTGTCATAGAAGCTGATGTGGATCATGTGGTTGACACATCACGCGGGACAACACTCGGAAAAAATGGAGCAAGGGTTTATACAATCGAACATGTACTGGCGGCTGCAACAGGTTTGGGCGTTGATAACCTGCTGATTGATATGGATATGGATGAAATTCCAATTCGTGATGGCAGCGCACGATATTTTGTTGAGGCCCTTGAATCAGCCGGAATTAGGGAACAAGATGTCCCAAGAGAGTATTTCGTTATAAAGCAACCCATTCATTTAAAAAACGAAGAAAAAGGTTTTGAGCTTTCAATCGAACCCTACGATGGTTTTAAGGTGGATGTGAAAATTGATTATGGCACAGAAGTACTTAATATACAGGATGCTTCACTTGATGACCTTACACGATTTAAGGATGAAATTTCACCTTGCCGTACCTTTGTCTTTCTGCATGAACTGGAGTTTTTATTAAAAAATAATCTTATCAGAGGTGGCGACTTAAGCAATGCCATTGTATTTGTAAATCGAAAGGTTAGTCAGGAAGAGCTGGATCGCCTGGCCGACTTATTTAAAAAACCCAAAGTGAAGGTTAAGGATGAAGGTATACTGAATAACCTTGATTTGCATTTTAATAATGAACCTGCACGCCACAAGCTTTTGGATGTAATTGGCGATCTCAGTCTGCTGGGAAAACGCATCAAGGGACATGTTAAAGCTTATAGACCAGGACATTATGCTAATACTGAATTCGCTAAATTGATAAAGCTACAAACAAAAAAAACGATCATGTTAAAAGAACCTCCTTTTGATCTGAATCAACCTCCTGTTTATGACATCATTCAGATCCGGAAAATTTTACCCCATCGTCCACCCTTTTTATTGATTGATAAAATCATTGAACTTAGCGATAAACATATCCTGGGTTTAAAGAATGTGACGATGAATGAGCATTTCTTCGTTGGGCATTTTCCCGAAGAACCCGTGATGCCTGGTGTACTGCTGATTGAAGCGATGGCACAAACAGGTGGAATATTTGTGCTTCACTCAGTTCCTGACCCTGAAAATTACATCACCTATTTTCTGAAAATTGAGGAAGCAAAATTCAGGCATAAAGTAGTACCTGGCGACACGGTCGTTTTTGCTTTAGAGCTCACTTCTCCCATTCGAAGAGGAATATGCAATATGAGAGGAATTGCCTATGTTGGCGACAAAATTGTTACCGAAGGAAAACTCATGGCTCAAATAGCTAAAAAACATTAATATCAATAAATTGCTATGAATCAACCACTGGCATATGTTCATCCACAGGCTAAATTAGCCAATAATGTTGTGATTGAACCTTTTGTAAATATCGAAAAGAATGTTGTAATTGAAGAAGGCACCTGGATTGGCTCGAACGTCACAATAATGGAAGGTGCCCGAATCGGCAAAAATTGCAGAATATTTCCCGGAGCAGTTATATCGGCAGCTCCACAAGATCTTAAATATAGCGGCGAAGAAACTATTGTTCGCATTGGAAACAATACTACGATACGGGAGTTTGTAACTATCAACAGAGGAACTAAAGCCAATTGGGAAACCGTTGTAGGCAACAACTGCCTGCTGATGGCTTATGTGCATGTAGCTCACGATTGCATAATCGGTGATAATGTGATTTTAGCTAATGCTAGTAACCTGGCCGGCCATATCAGAGTTGACGATTGGGCCATCATTGGTGGCCTGGCAGCCGTACATCAGTTTGTGCAAATAGGAGCTCATTCAATGATAAGCGGAGGAGGAATGGCGCGTAAAGATGTCCCTCCATACACCAAAGCAGGCCGGGAACCCTTATCTTATGTAGGAGTAAATTCAATCGGTTTGCGTCGAAGGGGTTTTTCTGATGATCGCATCAACGCTATTCAGGATATATACAGAATCATTTACCTTAAAGGAAAAAATGTTTCGCAGGCTGTGAGTTATATCGAAGCAAATTTTCCTGTTTCGCCCGAGCGTGATGAAATTTTGAGTTTCATTGCCAATTCAACACGCGGAATTATGAAAGGTTATGGCAAACTGCGCGAAAAAGAATAACAGTTTGTTTTTTGTTGATTGAAACAATTTTAAAAAAAATATCATGTCTTTTCTAACCTCATCCAAACCCTTGTCGGGATTGGTTTCGTTGTGGTTGCTGATCGTCAGGCTGGCTGGTGGTGCCTTTATGCTTACACATGGCTATCCCAAATTGATGCGTTTAATTGATGGCAAAGCCGAAGGATTTCCTGATCCGCTCGGTGTGGGCAGTTTGCTGTCGCTCCTCCTTGCTATTGGAGCCGAAGTAATTGGATCAGTGTTGATAATGCTTGGGGTTTTTACGCGTTTTGCAGCATTTTCGCTGATCTTTACGATGGTTGTTGCAGCTTTTGTTATTCATGCCGGCGATCCGTTTGCCCGCATGGAGATGAGCCTGTTGTATTTATTATTGTTTGCGACTCTCTTTGTTTTTGGCCCTGGAAAGTACGCCATTGATAAATAAAAAAAAGGACTGACAAAAAAGCCAATCCTTTTAAATCAATACAGTTTTCATTTATTTGAAATATTGCACTGCCTCTTCGGCAGCTTCAATCACTGGTTTTGTAGATATTGGTTCGCCGACAGCACCTTTCATCCATTCCTGTGGGGTTAATCGACCTTGCTTAAAAGCTTTATACACCTCAGCTGCAAAGTCCTTATCGCTGATGTACTGGCCAAATTGAAATTCGATCAATTGACCAATGGGATAAGCCGACAGATAGAGTGGATTATCAATCATATGAGAATACACAGCTAAAATTGGTGAGTCTTTTATGCCAAAGACAGGTGCGTAAAAGGTGTTCCACACTTCTTTGGCGATGGTTGTAACCGCTTCTTTAAGTTTGATTTCATCCGTACCCGGATTATCGTAAAGCCACTTCCACACCCTGATATCAACCAGCGAAACGCCCATGATTTCGTAATTTGACCACAACTGATCCAAGGCAGCCAGATGCACAGCTTCGGCGTTGTTTACTTCCATGTCGAGCAATTCCAGGTCTCTGGCCTGAAAAGCAAAGGCAAGTGCTTCGGTGAAAGAGGTGTTTGGGACCCCGTTCAGCATATAATAGTCCACATCATACAAGGTGATGGTTTGCTCTACATTATGACCAAATTCGTGGATGGCGATATTGTAACCTTTATAATCCATCCCATCAGCACCAATGCGTGTACGCAAACGGGCTTTGTCGCCTTTCATGGCTGCTCCCCAGGCGTGTCCGGCTCCTCTGGATGGATCAACTTTCACGCGTGAGGCCAGCGAATGTGCAGCGTCTGAATTGAATCCCAACTTGATCAAAATGTTTGGCAAATCGGCTTCAAAGCTGGCTTTGTCGGGATACTTAGCTTTTAATGTGGCGTCAATTCTATTGATATCCAATGAGGAACGCGTTTTAAATCCATCGTACCAGATATCCCAGGGCTGAAGTTTTCTGCCCATTCTTTTTTCAATGATTTTCGCAACATCTTTTAAAATGGGATCGCTCAACAAACTGACAAATAACTTTTCTGCATCACTGACAGGGATTTCCATATATTCGTCAAATTGCCGTTGAATATAGGTTGGAGCATTTGGCGAATAGGCATCAATTTCACGCAGTGCCTCATGCAAGTTAAGCAGATGACGATATCGTGTATTGGGTTCAAAAGTGTAGCGGTAGGTTGTGCCTTCTTTGGTTATCATATTGCTATAGGGATTCCACAGGTATTCATCATTATTGATGACTTGTAATGGGATTTCCTGGTTGATGATACGTTCCATAACAGCAAAAATCATGGCTTGTTTTTCAAGACCATCTTTGCTTCCATAGTGTGTTTTAAGTTCATCGCGCAGGCCCCAATGGGTGATCAGTTTCAAATCATTGGGAAATAATTGCTGACCTTTATCATCTCTAAGGTTTCCCATAAATATGTTATAATCAGAAATATAGGAATCGGCATCTGTTGAAAGTTGTGCATAATTTTGTAGCAAAGTGGCCGGAATTCGTGCCGTAAAAACATCTCCCATTCGGGCGTAGGCCCAGTCCAGTCTGTCCCAGTTGGGAGCAAGTGCTGTTTTTTCTTTCAGTGAAAAATTTGGAAAGTTCAACTGGACGATAAAGGCAATTTTATTCTTAAAAAAATCGGATGTGAGGTGTGCCCCCGGGCTATAACCCCCAAAAAGCCTGTCAACCTCCAGAATTTCGCCTTCGTCAACATGCAATGGAATTTTGAGTCCTACATTCATTTTATTAAAACTGCCCCACAGCAATTCGAAATTATCCTGAATGCGCAAGAACAATTGATTGCGTTCGACGGCATTTTTCGCATTGTAGGTTAAACAAAGATTTCTAAAATCTTCAAAACTGCCATCTTCTGTGGTCCATAGGCGGGCAGCCTGATGAACGCTTTTTTCAATGCGTTCCCATTGATCTGCTTCGGATTGTTGCTTTAATTCGCTGATTACCAACTGGAGGTTTTCTTCTCCAAAGTCCGTTGTCTTTGATGTTGCTGCATTCATATGATTCATCTGTAATCCTAATATTACTGTGAATGAAATGATTAGAAATTTTTTCATACGTTATATGTTTTAAGGTTCAGGATTTTCGAAATAGTTTCATGCCTAAAGTTCCGCCCAGGTAGGCAAGAGGCAGGTAAATACTCAAGCTGACAAGAATAAACCAGATGGGGTGTGGCAGTAGCATCACATTGATAAATCCACCAATCAGCAATACAAAACCTGTTAGAAAGGCCAGTGATTTTTGTGGTGAAAGGAGCGTGGTGATAAATCCGGCGATAAATGAACCGGTAAGATAGGCAATTAAAATATAAAGGTAGCGATCCAATGGAAAGGCATCAATCCACTCCTGTGCTTCCGGGAATTGTGTATTTTTTGTAATTATCTCTGCCTGAATGGGGGTATAGTGCTGAAATAAATTCTCAATCAGTTCAATGGTCAGAAATCCGGAAATAATACCTGCGAGTACAGCGATTATTTTTCTTAACATTTTATCAAGGTATGAAGCAAAGGTAAATGAATTTTAAGAACTACTCAGACTAATTTCCTGTTGTACTTTTCCTTGCAGGGCATAAAATGAAAGGACAACTCCTGACTAAAAACAGAGAAATTATTTTACCTTGAAATCCAGCACTTTTTCATCAGCCAGGAAGAGTTCAAAATGGTCGTTGATTTGCGCCGGCCCAACGCCTTCGGGAGTTCCGGTGAAAATGAGATCACCACTTCGCAGGGTAACAAATTGTGAAACATAGGCAATGATTCGATCAAAACTGAAGATCATTTGGCTGCTATTGCCTTCCTGACGCCACTCCCCATTTATTTTTAGGCCAAACGGAATGTTTTTTTGTTCCTTAAAGTTTTCAATAGGCAGAAACTTTCCAAGGGGTGCCGAAAAATCAAATGCTTTGGCAATTTCCCAGGGCAGGCCTTTCTTTTTGCATTCGGCCTGAAGGTCGCGTGCGGTAAAGTCGATCCCTACCGTGATTTCATCATAATATTTATAGGCAAATTTTTCAGCAATATGTCGGCCGTTTTTACTGATTTTGATCACAAGCTCAGTTTCGTAATGCACATCATTCGAAAATTCAGGGTAAAAAAAAGGGTTGTGCGGAGGCAGCAAGGCGGTATCCGGCTTCATAAAAAAGACCGGCTTTTCAGGTACAGGATTATTCAGCTCTTTGGCATGAGCCACATAGTTACGGCCTATACAAATGATCTTCATGGATTTAAGATTTACATTTTAACATTTTTCCCAAACATTCGCAGCTTGATGGCAGTGATAAGTTTTTTGGTGTAGAGCGGAAACGAACCTTTCATCATCCAGTCGTAATAGGATGGCTCTTGCTGGAAAACTTCCTCCACCGTCCGGCCTTTATACTTCCCAAAATTAAATATTTCCCGGTTTTCCGAATCATAAATTATCTGTCCGGCGAGGTCGGCATTGCGATGATGTTGCGAAAAAAGGTGCAAGGCCTGCATATCATTTACCACAGGTTTGCTTTTGTTGCCCAGATTATCTTCATATTCCTGGTCCCTGTATTTTTCGATCATTGCTTTTAACACATCATAGGTGGCAAGCGTATCAGCCTCTGCTGAATGAGCGTTTTCGAGTTCGCGACCGCAGAAGAAACGCACTGCACCTTTTAATGTTCTGGGTTCCATCTTCATAAAGATGTTTTGAACGTCGATCAAGTTTCTGTTTTTAAGATCAAAATCAATATCATTTCGCAGAAACTCTTCCATGAGCATAGGAATGTCAAATTTAAGTGCATTGTATCCAGCCAGGTCGCAATGTTGTAAGAATTTTGCAATTTCTTTGCCTATGACCTTAAATACAGGTGATTGTTCAATATCTTGCTGCGTAATGCCATGAAATTGCACCGAGGCCTCCGGAATGGGTATGCCTGGATTTATTCGCCAGGTTTTTAATTCTTCCTTTCCGTCTGTTTGAATTTTTAAAATACTTATTTCAATCACCCGGTCTTCGGTGATGTTCAGGCCGGTTGTTTCCAGATCAAAGAAGGCCAGTGGTTTTTTGAGCAAAAGTTCCATAGGATAAAAAATAAAGGGTTGAGAAGTCAGCTTCCCAACCCTGTTTAATCATTTGAGATTTTTCAGATTTCTCTTTCCGGATCAAAGTTTTCAAGTAATTCTTTCATTCGTCTCAGATACATGCCAGCCAGTGCACCATCCACAATACGATGGTCATAAGCCATCGAAAGAATCATGATATGACGTATTGCAATTACATCACCCATAGCCGTTTCGAGCACTGCGGGCTGCTTGCGAATGGCACCTACTGCCAAAATTGCTACCTGTGGCTGATTGATGATCGGAGTACCGGTCAGACTGTCGAACGAGCCAAAATTGGTAATCGTAAAAGTGCCTCCCTGAATTTCATCTGGCTCCAGCTTGTTGTTTCTGGCCCGATTAGCCAGGTCATTAACAGATTTGGTGATGCCCAGCAGGTTTTTTTCATCCACATTTTTTATCACCGGTACAATCAGGTTGCCGTTGGGGAGGGCAGTGGCCATACCGATGTTGATATTTTTTCGAAGAATGATATTATAACCGTCAACAGAAGCATTGACTTGCGGGTATTCTCTGAGTGCTTTGGCTGCAGCTTCGAAAAAGATGGGTGTGAAAGTAATTTTTTGACCTTCACGTTTCTGAAATTGATCTTTTACTTTATTACGCCAGTTCACAACATTGGTTACGTCCACATCAATAAAAGAAGTAACATGAGGCGAAACCTGTTTCGACATAACCATATGATCGGCAATGAGACGACGCATTCGGTCCATTTCGATGATCTGATCACCGGTGGTGGCATTCACTTTCGGTGCTTCAATAGCAACAGCTTTTGTTGCGGAAGTGACTGTTGATTTTTCCCTGGCCGAAGTAGTCTGCTCTGGTTTTGAAGTTCTGTTTTCGAGGAAAGCCAGAATATCGTTCTTGGTTACCCGACCTTCTTTTCCGGTTCCTTTAATGCTTTCGAGCTGTGACAGACTTACATTCTCGGTTTTAGCGATTTGTTTTACCAAGGGGGAATAAAAACGGTTTGAATCGGCAAAGTTTACAACAGTATCTTTTTCTGAATCCTCCTTCCTGGCAGAACTTTCAGCTTGTTTTTCGTCTGGTTTGGCAGTTTTTTCTACTTGTGTTGCGGATTTGGCCTGCACAGATTCCTCTTCGTCTTCGCCTTCCATTTCTACAACTGCAATTACTTTACCAACAGCCACAACGTCGCCTTCGCTGTATAGTGTTTCAACAATTTTTCCTTCAACAGGAGAAGGGATTTCAGAATCAACTTTATCGGTGGCTATCTCAACGATAGCATCATCTTCTTCCACTGTATCGCCAACTCCTTTGATCCAACGTGTAATTGTTGCTTCTATAACGCTTTCGCCCATTTTGGGCATTACGATTTCAAATTTGGCCATGCTATATTTTTTTGAAATATTTTGATCAATAATGTATTAAAAGCCAGTTCACAGGTTTTGTTCAAATGTGGCTGCAAAATTAGGATAAATTTTGAAATTTGGAATAATTCTAAATTGAATGCCTCTGAATACAATTCAATTGATCAGGAAATTATATACTTAGGTGGTATTTATATTGGCCGGCCAACAAAATTAGCTGCAATTATCAGAAATTATTATTTTTGCCTTGAAACTTATCAAGCAAAAACTATGGATAGCGCAATGGAAGATCAAGGAAGGCCAAACAGACGTGAAGAATTGTTTTCGAGGGCGATACGCGCTGGAAAGCGAACTTACTTTTTTGACGTAAAGGCTACAAGGCAAGACGAGCAATACCTTACAATTACCGAAAGTAAGCGTCGGTTTAGCAACGAACAGGGCAAGTTTTTTTATGAAAAGCATAAGCTGTTCCTTTATCGCGAGGATTTTGAAAAATTTTTAAAGGGACTGAACGACTCTGTCAGGTTCATCGAAACAGGTGAGATTCCTGAAGATTATGAAGAGGAAACAACAGGCCTGAATGAAGATTCGGTTGATGTTTCCTTTGAGGATCTCGATAAATTAGACGAAGAGATTTAAGCTTTTGTAATTAGTAATTTAGAAGCTGCTCAGGCAGCTTTTACTATTTATTACGAATTGCTCCGAAAAGCAAATGTTGAAAAGTAAATGTTCATTTGCTTCGGACACCTGTTCGAAAAATGTATTTTTGTAGGATACTGCCTGATGGTAGTGAGATGCATAATTTAACAGAAAACCATTTATTTATGGGTAAAACCATTGCGATAGCAAATCAAAAAGGTGGTGTTGGCAAAACAACTTCAGCAATAAATCTGGCTGCAAGCCTGGCTGTGCTTGAATATAAAACTTTAGTGGTCGATTTCGACCCACAGGCCAATGCTACTTCCGGTGTGGGTTTCGATCCGAAAGATATTGAAAACAGCGTGTATGAGTGTATTATCGATGGCATTCCACCCAAAGAGATTGTCCGCGAAACAGATACACCATTTTTACATATTATGCCTGCTCATATTGATCTGGTAGGCGCAGAGATTGAGATGATCAACCTTCCTAACCGGGAAAGGATGATGAAGAATGTGCTGGATCAGATCAAAGAGGAGTATGATTTTATCATCATCGATTGTTCACCTTCGCTGGGATTACTCACTGTAAATGCATTGACAGCAGCAGATTCGGTGATTATTCCGGTTCAGTGTGAATATTTTGCGCTCGAAGGATTAGGGAAGTTATTAAACACCATTAAGATTGTCCAGACACGCCTGAACGAAAAACTCGACATCGAAGGCATACTTCTAACGATGTTCGACAGTCGTTTGCGGCTTTCTAAACAAGTGGTTGATGAAGTGAAAGCACATTTCCAGACCATGGTGTTCGATACAATTATTAACAGAAATACACGTTTAAGTGAAGCTCCCAGTTTTGGCCAAACAATAATAATGCACGATGCTACCAGCACTGGTGCAGTGAATTATTTAAACCTTGCCCGGGAAATATTAAGAAAGAATAACCTTAGCACTCAGGTAAAAGCAAAACAGGAATAAATTGAATAGAAAAAAATGACAGCAGGTTCAGGAAAATCAAAGAAAAGAGCGTTGGGGCGGGGGTTGGAAGCAATACTTCAGAGCCCGGATACTGATATCACATCAGTTGATATCTCGGGTAATTATGTAGCCGGAGCAATTGCTGAGATAGCACTTGAAAAAATTGAAGCAAACCCTTTCCAGCCCCGAACAGAATTTGATGATATGGCCTTGCGCGAACTTGCTGCTTCTATTAAGAATCAGGGGGTTATACAGCCAGTTACCGTACGAAAACTGGGGTATGATAAATATCAGCTTATCTCTGGCGAAAGAAGATTACGTGCTTCCAAACTGGCAGGATTAACAACCATTCCTGTTTTTATCAGGGTTGCCAACGATGAGCAAATGCTCGAAATGGCATTAATTGAGAATATCCACAGAGAGAATCTGAATGCTGTGGAAGTGGCTATTTCTTATCAACGACTGATCGAAGAATGTTCGTTAACCCAGGAACAACTCAGCGAAAAGGTAAGCAAAAGCCGGTCAACCATAACGAACTTCCTGCGCTTGTTGAAATTACCACCTGAAGTACAGGTTGCGCTGCGCGATGGACATATCACCATGGGCCATGCCAGAGCTTTGATTAATCTGGATAGTGCTGAACAACAATTGATTATTTTGCAACAAATAATTGAGGAAGAACTTAATGTAAGACAGGTGGAAGCGTTGGTAAGAGCTGTAAATATGCCTCAGACAAAATCAAAATCAACTCCCAAACAAAAAAGCAGTATTCCGGATTACCACATAGAAAAAGTGAAACAGCTGGGACAACGGCTAAACACAAAAGTTTTGATAAAACGAGACAACAAAGGTAAAGGCAGTATTTTGATTAGTTTTGCAGATGATGCTGCATTTAACAAACTGATGGAGCAATTGGAAAATGATTAAACAGCTATGAAGTGGCCGGTTTTTTTATCAATTTTTGTTTTGTTTTTTCTGTCTCTGAACCTAAATGCTCAGGAAGTTGTAAGCAAGGAAATGATAAAAAAAATTCACTCGCCGCATAAAGCAACAATATATTCTGCCATTCTGCCTGGCCTTGGACAGGCGTATAATCGCAAGTATTGGAAAATCCCTGTGGTTTATGCCGGGATCGGAACTATATATTATTTTGCAAGCTCCAATGGCAAAATGTATCGCAAAGCACGCGAAGCCTACAATTATGTTGCGAGCGAAAGCGATTATCCTATTGATAATGACTTTGTTGATAAATACACGGCACAGGATCTGCAAACCATTAGGGATTATTACCGCCGAAATATGGAACTAAGCTGGGTCGTGATGGGGCTTTGGTATGTTGTAAATATTATTGATGCTACTGTGGATGCGCATTTTTTTGATTACAACATTTCAGAAGATTTGTCTCTAAGAGTGGAGCCGGTGATCATTCACGATCAGCCACTTGGAGAGATTCCGACTTCGTATGCAGGTATGCAGGCCGGTCTAAGTCTTAAGATTAAGTTTTAGGCCTTTTGTTCTGCATTTATTCAAAAAGTGCTATTTTCGTGCAATATCATCTGATAGATTTATAGTAATTGTTTAATGAAAAGCTTAAAGATAGCATTGATCGGCTACGGACGCATGGGTAAGATCATTGAAAAAATGGCTTTAACCCGTGGTCATCAGATTGTTGCCAATCTTGATAACGAAAGAGATTGGCACAATCAATTGGATCATTTTGTGAAAGCTGATGTTGCCATCGAGTTTAGCCTTCCTGATAAGGCTGTGGATAATATCCATAAGTGTTTTGATGCAAACATTCCGGTAGTAGTTGGTACTACTGGCTGGTATCATCATTTGAATGAGGTGATTAGTTGGTGTGATGAGCAAAAACAGGCCATTTTTTACGCTTCCAACTTTAGTATTGGTATGAATCTGATGTTTATGCTTACCAAAGACTTAAGTCAACTTGCAGCAAAATATGGATTCAGGATGAGATTATTCGAGAAACATCACCAGCATAAAGTTGATAAACCAAGTGGTACTGCACTCGAAATTGCCCGATTGGTAAAGGAATATCATCCGCTTATCAAAGGATATGCGCTGGAAGAAACACCAAATCAAATGCTTTTGCCAATCGAAGCAGTTCGCGAAGGAGAAGTGAATGGCCTGCATTGCCTTGAACTTTTTTCGTCTGATGAAAAACTTAGCCTTACTCACGAAGCACTGAACAGAAATGGTTTTGCAGAGGGAGCATTGATGGCTGCCGAGTTTTTAGTTGGTAAAAAAGGCGTATTTACTATGAAAGAATTGTTGCAAACCGATGAAGATTAACAGATTTCTTATTTTGTTTTCAAGCTTAATTGCACTGATTTATTCCTCATTTTTCTTTTTAAGTTGTTCTGGCTCAAGAATTCTAGACGAAAATCAAAAGGATGTATCTGATGGCTGTCTGAGTATTCATATTTTGGATAGCAAAGACAACAAAATTACGGGAAGGCCATACGACATAGTTTCGTTTGATCTGGATGATAATTGCCTTCATACAGTTGTGAGGTACAGTGGTGGCTGCAGTATTCCACAGGTGAAAGTGAATTTAATTAAAATTGAAAATGAATTTTATCCAAAACAGGCGAGGCTTGATTTGGTAATCTCTGATGATGATGTCTGTCGGGAATTGATAACTGACAGTATATCAATAGATTTGTCTTATCTTAATGCGATGGCACGCGATGGTGGAATCCTGATTAGATTTGATAAGCAGCAAAAAGATTTTTTTTATGCCTTGCCGCTCAGGTGATTACGAATTATTAACAAAATCACGGCCGGCTTTTGAGTTCACTTTCCTAATTTAGCACCTTCAAAAAACAGTATCATGCTTGCACTGATTATTATTATCCCATTGCTTTTTACCATTCCAACCATTTTTGCCTGGCAATTATTTAACAAAGCCGGGAAGAAGGCTTTTCTGAGCCTGATTCCATTTTACAACCTTTATGTGTTGCTGCTAATTATAAAGAAACCTTTGTGGTGGTACATTCTGCTTTTGATACCATTTCTCAATGTTTTTGTATATATGCTGATGCTCGTGGAGTTGGTAAAGTGTTATGGAAAATACGGTCTTGGTGAGCAGTTTTTGGCTGTGGTTGTGCCATTTGTATATCTGCCCCTGATCAGTGCCAACACAAAACTTTCTTACCTGGATCCTGCAATTACCAAACGCCCCAAAAAAGGGCCGGTACGCGAATGGTTGGATGCTATTATTTTTGCTGTGGTTGCAGCTACAATAATCCGTACCTTTTTAATTGAAGCTTATACCATTCCAACTTCCAGTATGGAAAAATCCCTTTTGGTTGGCGATTTCTTATTTGTAAGTAAAATAAGCTATGGCCCAAAAATCCCGAATACACCACTGGCATTTCCATTTGTTCATCACACCCTGCCCTGGAGCCAAACCGCTAAAAGTTACGTTGAATGGATCAAGCTGCCTTTTTATCGTTTTTCCGGTCTGGGTAATGTTGAACGAAACGATGCGGTTGTGTTTAACTATCCGGCAGGTGATACGGTAAGCGACCGTTTTCAGAGTAATGTAAGCTATTATTCCTTAGTACGCGAATATGGCAGGGAAAGGGTTTGGACGGATAAAAGAAATTTTGGCAACATCATTGCACGCCCTGTTGACAAACGTGAAAATTATATCAAGCGTGGTGTGGGATTACCAGGAGATACAATCCATATCGTAAAAGCTGATTTGTATGTGAACGGCCATAAAGCTGATTCACCAGTTACATTGCAGTTTAAACATCTTGTAAAAACAGATGGAACCATGATAAATCAGCGAATTATGGATAAGTATAATATCACTGAAGGCAAGCGACTGAGCCAACCCGATGAATATATGTTTTGGATCAGTGAGCAGGTGGCTGATGATTTAAGGAAGCTACCCAATGTGCGAAGTGTCGAAAAAGTAATAGAATCACCTGAAATATGGGATCCTGAAGTTTTCCCAAATGACGAAGCGTATCAATGGAATATAGATAATTTTGGACCCTTATGGATTCCAAAAAAAGGAACTACAATCAGCCTTACATTGAAAAATCTTCCGTTATACGAGCGCATCATCACGGCCTACGAAGGAAACACTCTGAAAGTTATAGATAATCAGATACTTATAAATGATTCACCAACGATGCAATATACCTTTAAGATGGATTATTACTGGATGATGGGTGATAATCGTCATAATTCAGCCGACTCAAGAATCTGGGGTTTTGTGCCGGAAGATCATGTTGTTGGTAAAGCTGTTTTTGTCTGGTTGTCACTCGATCCCAACAAATCGTTGTTTGGCGGGAAAATTCGCTTCAATAAATCGATGCGTATTGTTAAATAATAAGAAGTAAATAAGTTTTAAATCAGATAGTTTAATAGCAATGAAAAAAGCAAAAATCGAAACAGAAAAAGGAACTATGGTAGCGGAACTGTATGAAGATGATGCACCAAAAACAGTTGAAAATTTTGTGACCCTGATAAAAAAGGGATTTTATGATGGGTTGACCTTTCATCGGGTTATTCCCAATTTTGTAGTGCAGGGCGGATGCCCCAAAGGCGATGGCACAGGTGGCCCGGGTTATTCCATTAACTGTGAACTTGACGGCCAAAATCAAAGGCATGATCGCGGAGTATTATCAATGGCACATGCCGGACGAAATACAGGAGGTTCACAATTCTTTATTTGTCATAATCGTGAAAATACGGCACATCTGGATCGCAATCATACTGTTTTTGGTAGGATAATCGAAAATATAGAGGTGGTTGATATGTTACGCCAGGGGGATAAAATGATTAAACTCAGTGTTTTTGAAGAGTAGTTTCAAAGCATTACCTTTTTTAATCCTATTTTAATAAAAAAACCACCAAAAACGTGCAGTTTTCGGTGGTTTTTGCTTATTTTGATGGTCTTCTGCGGAGGAAGAGGGATTCGAACCCCCGGAGGCTTGCACCTCAACGGTTTTCAAGACCGCCGCAATCGACCACTCTGCCATTCCTCCGCTGCAAAAGTACGAAAATTTGATTTTGTACAAGGCCTGAACCGAAAATAGATTGATTTTTTTAATTAGGCATTTTGAACTTTGAGTTTTGTCACTTTTCCGATCAGGCCAATGTTCTTGTTCTAAGCTAGTGATCTGTTATGTAAAGCGTTGAATAGCTTACATTAACTGCTTACTTCATGCCGTTTGCTTGCTGTCACTTGATCATTCAGTTTAAATGGTCGTATCTTTGTAAGAGTTTTTCCAGTTTTAAGCTTGGCTTCATTAACAAAAACACTGATTATGAGAAAATTATTTACTTTGTTATTAATACTTTGTATGTTTCAGGGTATTGCCCAGGAACAACACAAAAAAAGTTTGAGGGCTTATTTATCCTACGCAATGTTTTATGTTCCTGGCGCTGAACCCTACATCGAAACATATCTTGCCGTTGATGGAAATTCAGTGTACTTCAAAGAAACAGAACCTGGAAATTTTAAAGCCAGTATTGAAATAATTATGCTGTTCAAACAGCATGATTCCATTGTAGATTATGCGAAGTATGCCCTGAATAGCCCATCTATCACTGACACTTCTGCCATTGATTTTGGTTTTATCGACCAACAGCGGTTTTCGTTACCAACCGGGGAGTATCAGTTCGAGCTGATTATCTCGGACATCAACAATGAACTCGACCCTCCTTTCCAAACCTTGGAAAATATTCAGCTGGAATTTTCGGATAATGAAGTCGGAGTTAGTGGCATTCAGTTAATTGAGAGTTATGAAAAGACAGATACTGAAGGTGTGTTGACAAAGAACGGTTATAACCTGATTCCGCTGGTGTATGCCTTTTACCCCGAATCCATGAAGTCGATGTCATTTTATGCAGAAGTTTATCATACCGATAAAGTTTTTGGAAAAGACTCCGGATTTCTCCTCAACTATTATATAGAATCCTTTGAGAGTGGTAAAATAATTGATGGTTTTCAATTCAGGAAACGTACGGATTCCAAACCTGTTAACATTGTGTTTAATACTATTGATATCAGTGATTTACCATCCGGAAATTACAAACTTGTATTGGAAGTTCGGGATCGGGATAATAAGCAGATCACACAAAATAGTTTATTTTTCCGACGTTCAAATCCCGGAATGGGTTACCAGATTAATGATTTAGCTACTGTGAATATTAGTAATACTTTCGTAAACCGCATCACTGCACCGGATAGCCTTCGTGAATATTTGTTATGCCTGGAGCCTATTTCATCGGAGGTAGAAAGAGATTACGTTTACAATCTGATTGCAAAGAATGAAACAGACCTTATGAAAAAGTATTTGTATAATTTCTGGGTTTCACGTAATTATTCTTCACCTGAAGAAGCCTGGCAACAATATTATTACGAAGTTCAGAAAGTTAACCTGGCCTATAAAACACCTACAAAAAAAGGTTATGCAACAGATCGTGGGCGCGTCTATCTTAAATATGGCCCTCCCAATCAGATCATGGAAAGCTATAACGAGCCTGGCGCTTATCCCTACGAGATTTGGCAATATTATACCCTTGGTAATCAGCGTAATAAACGCTTTGTTTTTTATACTCGCGACATGGCCACCAACGATTTTGTGTTGATACATTCAGATGCCTTTGGTGAGCTGGCTAATTATCGCTGGCAACTGGATATCTACCGCCGAACCTGGGATCCCAACAGCATTGACGAAACAGCACCAGAAGACACATGGGGCAACAGAGCTACACAAATCATCAAGGATTTGAAGTAAAAACTGCCATGACCGGTGATGACATTTCCGGATTAATCAGGTGCTTTTTCAGGTTTTAAAATTCCTTACCTTTGCCTGATTGTTTTTAAACTCAAGCAAAGAATGATATAAATGAACAGCCCGGGATATAAAATTCTCAGAAGTTTTGCCCGTTTCTGGGGTAATTTCCCCTTGCGGTTTCTTTATGTTTTCTCTGATATTCTCTATTATATAGCCTATTATCTGCTTCGTTACCGTAGAAGTGTGGTAAGGAAAAATCTTTTGGACAGCTTTCCTGAAAAATCTAAATCAGAGATAAAGTTCATCGAAAAGCAGTTTTACCATAACTTAACCGATCTCTTCGCCGAATACCTGAAGATGGCCAGGATAAGTAAAGAAGAGTTAGATGAAAGGATGCATTACGAAAATGCTGAATTGCTTGAAGAGCTTGCTGTTCAGGGGAAAAGTGTATTTTTGGCCACTGGTCATTGTGGTAATTGGGAGTGGTTTGGTAAAGCCATACCGCTCAACACCTCACATAATGGGATTGCCATATATAAACGGCTATCGAACAAGACTTTTGAAATACTGATTAAAGAGATCAGAACCAATCACAACAATCTTACTATGCTCGAATCGCGCTCCACTTACAGAGGTCTAAAGCAACTGGACGACAGGCATAATGCAGTTTTTATCGCTGCTGACCAAAGCCCCAGTGGAAACGAACAGGACTATTGGACCAATTTTTTGAATCGTGAAACTGCATTTTTTAATGGACCTGAAAAGATGGCCAAAGCACTCGATTATGCCGTTATATTTGTTGAAAATTCGAGAATAAGAAGAGGATACTACAAGATAAAACTCATTCCTGTAACGCTCAATCCAGGGCAAACTGCTTCCAATGAAATTACTGAGAAGTATGTTCGTATGCTTGAGAAAGCCATACGCGAACAGCCCGATAACTGGCTTTGGTCGCACAGACGCTGGAAACACCAACGAAAAAATATCGCCTGATGCCTGAAACAGCCGTTGTTATTCTTAATTATAACGGGAAGAAATTCTTGGAACGTTATCTGCCGATTGTGCTCAGGCATAGTCTGGAGGACGCTACTGTGGTTGTGGCAGACAATGCTTCAACAGATGATTCTGTCGCCTTTTTAAAAGAAAATTTTCCGCAGGTCCGTCTGATACAAAATTTTCGAAATGTTGGTTTTTCGACAGGCTACAACCTGGCACTGAAAAAGATAAAAGCTGACTATTATGTATTACTCAATTCGGATATTGAAGTAACTGCCAATTGGATCGCTCCGATTGTCAAACTTATGGAAAGTGATCCGAAGATAGCTGCCTGTCAGCCAAAGATCAGGGCAATCCATCAAAAAGATCACTTTGAATATGCAGGAGCTGGTGGCGGTTTTATTGATAAGTTTGGATATCCTTTTTGCAGGGGCAGGGTTTTTCAGCATTTGGAAGAGGACCTCGGACAATATGACGATCCGGTTGAGGTTTTTTGGGCCAGTGGTGCCTGTATGTTTGTAAGTGCCGAACTTTTTCATCAGTTCGACGGCCTCGACGACAGCTTTTTTGCCCACATGGAAGAGATCGACTTTTGTTGGCGATTGAAAAATAATGGCTATAAAATCATGTACAGTCCCCAATCCGTTGTGTATCACGTAGGTGGAGGTACACTGCCCAAAATATCTTCTCGTAAAACCTATCTTAATTTCAGAAATAACCTGTCGCTCCTTTACAAAAACTTACCGCAGAATCGTCTTTACAAGGTCATTTTTATCAGACTGATATTGGATGGCATTGCCAGTATTAAATTCTTAGTAGAAGGTGGTATTGGAGATTTTTTGGCCGTTGCCCGTGCGCATTTGCACTTCTATCGTAAGTTGCCCTCACTGGCCAGGAAAAGAGAAAAGATACAACCACATCAGGTAGGGCAGATGTACCAAAAAAATATTGTATTTCAACACTTTATCAAAAAGAAAACAAAATTTACCGATCTCGATCCAGCCGATTTTACTTAAACAAATAAATCAAGGCTAATCGGTATCCCTCCATGCCCAGTCCTGAAATATTTCCTCTGCTTACAGCTCCTGTAAGCGATTGGTGCCTGTAAGGTTCACGGGAAAAAATATTACTCAGATGAACTTCGAGTACCGGAATTGAAATTGCCTTGATGGTGTCAGCAAGGGCGACAGAGGTATGACTATAGCCTCCTGGATTAAAAATTACGGCATCTTGTTCCTTATCAGATTGTTGAAGTTTATTAATCAATTCGCCTTCAACATTGGATTGAAAATAAGTGATCCGAATCTTGGGGAAATCCATTTTTAGCAGCTCTATATATTCCTCAAAAGACTGATATCCATACTGTTCTGGCTCCCGTGTTCCGGTTAAATTTAAATTTGGGCCGTTAAGAATTAAGATCTTCATAAAAATGCTTTATGGTACAAAGATAAACCGAATGCAATGTCGTCAAAACTGCTTTTGAAATTTCCTTATTTAGAACTTATTTAGAAAGCAATTTGTGCAAATATCCTTACCTTTGATGCCAAACTAAAAAACCATTAAAACATTTTGAACATGGAAAGCCCAAAAACTACAACTGACATCCTGAAAACAGCAATTTTGCTTGAGCGTAAAGGAAGAGCATTTTATACACAGGTTGCCCGTCAAACGGAAAGCAAAGCAGTGAAACAGGTGTTTGAAACCATGGCCGAAGAAGAACAGGCACATATTGAGTTTCTTTCGAAGCAGTATAAGCATTATGAAGCCAATCATGAATTTCTGAAGAATGAGTTGCACAAAGATGTGGACGATACCGATGTAGAGCGTATCCTTTCGGATCAGGTAAAAAAAGAAATTTCGGCAGCAAGTTTTGAGGCAGCTGCTATCTCGGCATCCATCGATTTCGAGAACAAAGCGATTGAGGTATATACCGAAAGAGCCAATAGTGCAAAGGATCCAAACGAAAAGGAGATGTATCAAATGCTGGCCGACTGGGAAAAAACACATCACCGGCTACTTCACAGGTTGAACGAAGACCTGAAGGAACAAATCTGGAACGATAATCAATTCTGGCCTTTTTAAAAGGCATCCAAGTTCTACAAAAAACCGGCTTCAACCGGTTTTTTCTTTCTTTTAATCAAATAATAATTTTAATATCATGCAAGACGAAAATTTGGGATTTAACTCCATGGCCGTACATGCAGGAGGTTTCGAAGATCCGAAAGGTAGTGCGGTAACACCAATTTATCAAACATCCACCTTTAAATTCGAGAATGCGGATCATGGAGCCAAGTGTTTTTCCGGCGAGGAAGATGGCTATATCTATACGCGGATTGGCAATCCCACCATCAACGAACTTGAAAATGCAGTGGCCAGCCTCGAAGGTGGCTTTGGCGGCATAGCAGCCAGCTCGGGTATGGCGGCAGTAAATATTGTTTATCTGGCATTTTTGGGAGCAGGAAAACATCTGGTAGCTCATAATTCGCTTTACGGCCCTTCGCGCGCCATTATAGAAAGCCTTTATCCAAAATTTGGTGTTGAATCAAGTTTTGTAGATGCGACCAGGCCAGAGAATATACGAGATGCGATCAGACCCAATACTTCGTTGATTTTCCTTGAAACTCCTGCTAATCCAACAATTGGCATCACTGATATTGAAGCCATCTGCAAGCTCGCCCACGAACATAATATTCCGGTTTGTGTGGATAACACGTTCTGCAGTCCTTATCTTCAAAAACCCCTTGATCTGGGAGCTGATGTGGTGCTGCATTCGATGACCAAATTTATCAATGGTCATGCTGATATTGTAGCGGGGATGGTGGTTTCCAAAACAGAAGAACATTATAAAATGATGCACGGAGTGATGGTTAATATGGGTTTCAATATGGATCCGCATCAGGCCTGGCTCACCCGCCGTGGTCTGAAAACTCTGGGTATTCGAATCGATCGGGCACAGGAAAATGCACAAAAAGTAGCTGAGTTTCTCGAAAAGCATCCAAAAGTTGAGTGGATATTGTATCCGGGATTAAAATCTCATCCGCAATTCGAACTGGCCAAACGCCAGATGAAAGGGCCGGGTGCCATGATAAGCTTTGGTTTGAAAGGCGGATTAGTAGCCGGAAAGAAAATGATGGATCATGTGAAACTAGCTTTATTGGCAGTTTCGTTGGGAGGCATAGAAACACTCATTCAGCATCCGGCCAGCATGACCCATTCCAAATTGAGCAAGGAAGCAAAGGATATTGCAGGCATAACCGATGGACTGGTACGCCTGTCTGTTGGCATAGAAAATGTTGAAGATATCATTGCCGATCTGGATCAGGCACTTAAGTATGATTGATTAATACGATAGAGATTGTAAAATTCCGTTAGATCAACAATGGTTTAACGGATTTTTTATTTCTTCCGGTTGGTTAATCTCCGGTATAATTGTATTTTAGCCACAGCAATCTGGCCATGCGATACATGAGGAAAATATTATTGTTTTTTGTTTTGTTGGTGTCAGGCTATCATCTTGAGGCTCAGCAGGTAGCTCTGGTGTTAAGTGGTGGAGGTGCTAAGGGATTGAGCCATGTTGGGGTGCTTAAAGCCTTGGAAGAAAATGAGATACCGATAGATTATATTGTGGGTAACTCGATGGGTGCAATTATAGGTGGATTGTATGCTTCGGGTTATTCCCCTTCCGAAATAGAAACCTTGGTTAAGAGTGTTGATTTTAAGCAATGGGTAACCGGTAAAATCGATGAACGATTTTTTAACTATCGGCTTGAAGAGGCTAATTCTGCATGGATTTCGGTTCCGTTTAGCATTGAAAAACGTTTGATCTCGCGCTTACCTTCGAGCCTGATTTCTCCTTATCTTATGGACTATGCTGTGATGGAGTTGTTTAGCAGTGCTTCTGCAGCATCGGATTATAATTTCGATAAGCTTTTTGTTCCTTTCAGATGTGTGGCTTCGGATATTGATTCCTCAACACTTGTGGTGTTGGATAAGGGGCAACTGGGTATTGCAATCAGGGCTTCGGCAACATTTCCTTTGCTGATCAAGCCACTTGTTGTTGATGAAAGATTGCTTTTTGATGGTGGGATGTTCAATAATTTCCCTACAGAAATTGCTCGTAGTGAGTTTAATCCTGATATAATTATCGGGAGCGTTGCAGCAGGAAATTACAATCCTCCAAAAGATAATGATATTATTTCGCAATTGCAGAACATGCTTATGCGAAAAGCTGACCTCACACTTTCGGAGGAGGAAGGTGTTTTGATCCGATCACGAATAGGTCCTGTCGGCTTGCTTGATTTCGATCGGGTTGAAATGTACATTGACAGTGGTTATCAGGCAACAATCAACAAATTGCCTGAAATTAAATCAATAATTAATCGCAGGACTGATACTATTGTTATAAAGCAGCGAAGGACGTCGTACAGGGAAAGACTACCTGATTTGAAATTCGACACCATCATCGTGAAAGGAGTTAAACCTTCGCAATCGGTTTATATCAACCGAAAGTTGAATTTTAACAAAAAGTATAGTGATCTGCAAGGCTTGAAATCAACTTATTTTGATCTGTTGGCAGATGACAAGATAAGTTATATCAACCCACAACTGGTTTTTGACAGCTCGCGTCAGCAGTTTAATCTGGTGTTGGATGTAACTCTGTCGAAGCCTTTTTTGGCTGAAGTGGGAGGTAATATATCTTCTTCTGCAACAAATCAGGCTTTTGTAGGCTTAACATATCGAAAGCTTTCGAGGATAGGCAGTCGTTATGGGGTTAATGCTTATTTCGGGAGGTTTTATTCATCTGTTCAGGGTGAGGTACGATATGATTTGCCTGGAGCACAGCCTATTTTTGGTTTGGTGAGGGCACAGCTGGCACGTAAAGATTATTTTAAAAATGCGACCTATTTTTTTGAAGATCCAACTCCTGCCTTCATTATTGAGAATGAATCAGGTATTGCAATTGAAATGGGTCACAACCTGGGAAGCAAAACTAAGGCAGCTATTGGTATGGCAGGCGGGAGAAGGAGTTTTGATTATTACCAAACAAACAACTTTGGCAGAAATGATACGGCAGATATTTCTCAGCTCGATTTTATAAAACCTCAAGTGGGGATTTATTACAATTCGCTAAATAAGAAGTATCTGGCGAATGCCGGCATGCATTGGTTTATCGAACTGGCCTTTTTTGAAGGGAAGCAGAAAAATATTCCCGGTTCAAATTTAGTTAAGTCGTTGATATCTAGCCAAAATCAGGCCTTTTACAGGTTGAAGTTTCATTATGATAACTTTTTTGCTAAAACAGGTCGGTTTACTTATGGCTTATTAGTGGAAGCCATACTTTCTGATCAGCAATTGCAAAACAATTTTACTTCCAGTGTTTTGTCTGCACCTGTTTTTGAACCAGTTAGTGAAATGAAGACGATTTTTTTGGAAAGTTACCGGGCTTATAACTATCTGGGAGCCGGATTAAAAGTAATTTATTCTCCTCTTCGAAATGTAGATTTTCGTGTTGAATCCTATTTGTTTCAACCTTACCAAAGAATAGTAAATCAAGGCATTAACGAGATTCCTGATTTAGGTGTCAGTTTTCCCCCAATGTCATTTGTTTTTTCGGGAAGGGCGGTATTGCATACACCCCTTGGCCCTTTGAGTGCTGCATTAAATTATTACGACCGCGAAAATAATAAGTTCATGTTTGCGATAAACTTTGGTTATCTGTTGTTTAATCGTTCAAATTTCGATTGATGGTTAAACTAATATAGCAAAGTATTGTTTAGATAACTTATAGAACGATATTAGGTGATAATAATATTCAGTGTTTTCAGTTTATTTGGGCTGGCCATTTTAGCTCCATTTGTTAACCGGAGATTTCCGAAAATATCAGGATGGTTGCTTGGTATCGTTCCGGCCAGTCTTTTTTTTGTTTTCCTGAGCAAGATTCCTGCTGTTGGTTGGGCTGATGATTTCAAAGAAGTTTATCCCTGGATACAGGATTTGGGCATTGGTTTTTCATTCAATCTTGATGGCTTGTCGTTGTTCTTTGCGCTACTGGTTACAGGTGTAGGCGCATTGATCATGATCTATGCGGGTTATTATATGCGATCGTATCAAAAAACCAACAGATTTTTTGGTTATCTGGTGTTTTTTATGGCTGCAATGCTGGGGTTGGTCACTGCGAGTGATTGGATAACACTTTTTATGTTTTGGGAGTTTACAAGTATCAGCTCCTTCATGCTGATAGGATTTAAACATGAAAAAACAGCTGCACGCGAAGCCGCACTTCAGGCTCTGCTCATAACCGGTGTAGGAGGGCTGGCATTGCTTGCAGGCTTGATTATGATGTCGCTTCCGTATGATACCTTTAGTTTTGAAGCAGTAATTAATGATCCACAGCCATTTTTACAGAGCCGATTATTTGTACCAGCCACCCTGTTGATCTTAACAGGAGCCTTTACAAAATCAGCCATTTTCCCTTTTCATTTTTGGCTTCCTGGTGCCATGCAGGCTCCCTCGCCGGTTAGCGCCTTCCTGCACTCGGCAACCATGGTCAAAGCAGGTATTTACCTTATGGCACGTTTACATCCGGTGATGGAATCGCAGGAATTGTGGATTTATACGTTGTCAGTTTTTGGGGTTGTTACGATGTTTGTTGGTGCATGGTTTGCCCTGGCACAGCAGGATCTGAAAAAGATTCTGGCCTACACAACAGTGAGTGCTTTAGGCACGATGGTTTTACTGATCGGCACCTCTACTGCTTATTCCGTTACTGCAGCACTGGTGTTTTTGCTCGTTCATGCTTTTTACAAGGCCACCCTATTTATGATGGCTGGAAACATTGAAAAGATTACAGGCACACGCGATATGAATCAACTTGGGCAGTTGAACCGGTATATGCCGGTGGCAACCGTAATCAGTTTGTTAGCACTGTTATCCATGTCCGGAATCCCTCCCATGATCGGGTTTATTGGCAAAGAACTGATGTACGAAGCAAAACTCAATGCACCTGCAGCAGGAAACTTCATCCTGTTGACGGGCTTTCTGGCCAATGCCTTTACTGTCTTTGTTTCTCTGCGTTTTGCCTTTGGTGTTTTTTGGAACAAGAAGCAGGATTTTAAGAAACAACCACATGAGCCGGATTTGTCTCTTTTGGCTGGCCCGGCTGTTTTGGTTTTTATCAGTCTTTTGTTGGGGATTTTTCCCAATCAGATCGCCGGATTGCTGGGTCCGGCCTTTCAGGCTATCCTTCCTGGCGAAACGCTCATCAAACTAAAGCTGTGGCACGGATTCAATGAAATCTTATTGCTGAGTTTTCTCACTGTGTTACTTGGCATTGTGATGTTTGTTTTCAGAAAGGCGATAATCCGGATTGTTTCCTATTTGAATAGCAACTACTTTAATCTGAAGCTTTCGCAGAGGTTTTTTGCAGGTATTGATGTATTTCTAAACTTTACGAAGAAAAAAACAGCTGTGGTTCAGCATGGCTATCATCGATTTTATCTGATGACAATTTTTATTGCTGCTGCTTTGCTATTGATTTTGACAATGCCTGCGATTGATTTTCAATTCGATTTCGATCTTAAATTTGACGGGTTGTCATTTTTTGTGATGCTGGCAGCGATTATGATTATAGCCGGCAGTATAGCCGTTGTTGTGGCTCAAAGTCGTTTGGTTGCACTGATTGCTGCGGGTTTTGTTGGTATTGGATTAACGATTGTTTTTATTTTGTATAGTGGTGTCGATCTGGCAATTACGATGGTCATGGTGGAAACACTCACAGTTGTGTTAGGAGCCATGGTGGTTTATCATTTGCCAAAGTATCTGAATTACTCAGGTGTTGGTTCGCGCATTCGGGATGGAATTGTAGCAGTATTTTTTGGGTTTGTGATGGGTTTTTTAGCCTTACAGACCAGCAAGCCAACAACAATTACAAAAATTTCTGATTATTTTGTTGAAAACAGTTATCCCAAGGCTTTTGGAGAGAATATTGTGAATGTAATTTTAGTTGATTTCAGAGCACTGGATACGCTGGGCGAAATTGTTGTGCTGGCATTGGCTGCCTTAGGAATAGTGTCGCTTTTGAAGTTGAATGCCCGGAAAAAAAGTAGCAGATGAAAACAGAGATATTAAAAATAGCTGCCGCTCATCTGAAGCCATTTTTACTCATTCTGAGTTTGGTTGTTTTATACCGTGGGCACAATGAACCGGGCGGAGGTTTTATTGCAGGACTTTTGGCCGGCATGGCTTATGTGATTTATGCCGGTGCCTTTGGGGTTGGCAAAGCAAAACAACTTCGTTTGGCTAAACCCATGTTTTTTATGGGATTAGGAATTGGCATTGCCCTGTTTAGCGGTATGATTGGTTTGATGAATGGCGCTGAGAGTATTTTCACAGGTGTTTGGACAACGCTCACCTTTGGAACGTATTCACTGAAACTGGGTACACCTTTATTATTTGATCTGGGTGTTTATTTAACTGTTGCTGGAATGTTGGTTAAAATAATTTTTACGGTGATGGAGGAGGATGTATGAGTTTATTGATGGCCATTTTGATCGGATTTTTATATGCGGTAAGCATCTATTTGCTTTTACGACGCAGCATTGTAAAACTGGTGCTCGGTATTTTGTTTTTAAGTTATGCAACAAACCTGATGCTGTTTTTTGCAGGAGGCCTCACCGAAACCAGCCCTGCTTTTGCTGATCCAAACGCAGGTGCCGAAATCATACAGACCAGTGATCCGCTTCCGCAAGCCCTTATTTTAACAGCACTGGTTATTGGTTTTGGGGTGGCCGCATTTAGCATGGTATTGATCTACAGGTTTTACAAAGAAACCGGAACGGTTGATTTAGACGAATTATCTGAACCAGAAAAGTCATGATGCTTTTTTTACCCGTACTTATCCCCCTGATTTCGATCGTTTTACTGATCGGTTTTCGTCATAGTCTTAAATACCAGCAGGGATTGAGTATTGTGTCGGTGTTTGCTCAATTGTTCGCTGCCGTGTCTATCTTATTGAAGTTGAGCGGGAATGGACATCTGGTAGCTCAGGCCGGAGGCTGGCCTGCTCCCTTCGGAATAGGCTTTGTGGCCGACTATACCAGTGGGTTATTGTTGCTTGCCGTTAGTTTGGTTGCCATAGGTTCGGTAATATATAGTATTGGTTTTGTGGATTTTGACCGGCAGAAGAATGGTCTTTTTCTGCTTTACCAGGGCTTGCTTGCCGGTGTAAATGGTGCATTGCTTACCGGTGATATTTTTAACCTCTATGTATGGTTTGAGGTAATGGTGATTTCATCTTTTGTGTTGATTACTTTGGGTTCTGAGAAGTTGCAGTTGCGTGCATCGGTAAAATACCTCGTTATGAATCTGATTGGCTCAATGCTTTTTGTTGCAGCTATTGGACTTTTATACAGCCAGATGGGAACCTTAAACATGGCTGATCTTGCCTATAAGGTACGCTTACAGCCTGCACCTCCACTGGTAAACAGTGCTATTATGCTGTTTTTTATTGCTTTTGGAATCAAGGCAGCGGTTTTCCCCTTTTTCTTTTGGCTACCGGCATCTTATCCTACACCTCCAATTGCTGTTACTGCTTTTTTTGGAGCTACGCTTACCAAAGTGGGTGTTTATGTAATGCTGAGGTTCTATAGTATGTTTGCGCAGCTTGATGTTGCATTCTGGCAGCCTGTAATTTTTGTCGTTGCCGGATTAACGATGGTTTTTGGGGTTTTAATGGCTGCTTCGTCTTATGACATCCGCAAGATTTTATCTTTTCATATCGTAAGCCAAATTGGTTATATGCTTATGGGAATAGGGCTGTTTTCGGTTGTGGGACTGGCAGGAGCTATCTTGTTTATTGTCCATAATATGTTCTCAAAAACGGCTACCTTCATGGCGGGTGGTTTGATTTATCTGTACAAAGGAAGTTACGACCTGAAAAAATTAGGATGGATCTATAAAACGAAGCCATTGCTGGCTTTTCTTTTCCTTATACCGGCACTGTCGCTTGCCGGAATTCCGCCCACGCCTGGGTTTTTTGGAAAATTTTTGCTTTTATATGCCGGTTTTGATGGTGCACACTGGTCAATAACGATTGTTGCCCTTGTTGTTAGTATCCTTACGTTGTTTTCAATGGTGAAAATCTGGAATGAGGCCATGTGGAAACCCGAAAAAATTACAGCTGATCTCGTTGCAAAAAAGGTTCATCCTGCAGCCTGGATGGGTACATTTATCGTTGTATTATTAACCTTGTTTTTGGGATTGACAATCGGATACACATACGATTATTTTGCTGAAGCTGCCCGTCAACTGCTTGATCCAATGTCATATATCAAAGCCGTATTGCCAGAAACACCTTAAAAAAAATCAGAGTATGTCTCAAAGTAAACCATCCATTTTCAAACGATTGCCAGGAAAGCTGTGGGCTTTTTTGAAGTTTATACCTTTCTATGCACTCGAAATGATCCTTTCAAGTTCCATTTTGGCTAATGATATCCTCAGACCAAAAAAAGACTTTAAACATGGAATTGTAGCATACAAACTTGATTTAAAGTCTGAAACAGCTATTCTGGCATTTGTTAATCTGATTTCAATGACACCCGGAAGTTTAAGTGTGGATTTAAGTCCGGACCGAAAAATTCTTTATATTCATAGCATGTATCTGGAAGATCCTGAAAAATTTATGAGAGATGTGAAACTTAATTTTGAAAAACGTATCAGGGAGGTTTTTGAATGATGGCAATACAATCACTCGTCCTGGAAATAGCGATATATATTGCCTTCGCGAGTTTGGCAATGGCTTTTCTTGCGACGCTTTTCAGGCTTTATAAAGGACCTGAAATAACTGACAGGCTTATCGTGATCGATCTTTCAGCTTCCTCGCTGATTGGATTGATTATCATGTTAATCATTGTAAGTGGAGAAACTGTTTACCTGAACGTGGCTTTAATCACGGCACTGGTGATGTTTATGGGAAATATTGCCTTTGCACGTTACCTGAGAAAAACTTTAAAAAAATAATGGAATTTTTAATCGCAATTGTGTTGTTATTGGCTTCATTTTTTACCCTGGTAGCCTCACTCGGAATCATCAGATTGCATGATGTTTATATGCGCATGCACGCCATCACCAAAGCCTCCTCCCTGGCAACGATTTTATTCCTGATAGCATTGATATTGGCTCATCCTGGCTGGCGCATAGTCCTAGGAAGCTTGCTGCTGATTATGTTTATTATAGCCACAGCACCCATTTCAACCCATGCTCTGGCGCGAATTTCGGTGCATTTGGGGATTAAAATGTCGAAAGGAATGGTTCGAAATGACATGAAAACAGGGGAGGAAAGTGAAACGGAAAAACCTGAAAAAAATTCAGAAGATGAAAATATTGGGCTTCGTTGAGGATTGTCGCTATACAAAAACAGATTGAAGAGGCCGGCAAATCAATTAATTGTTGAAATGTTTCTGAAACTCCGGCTGAATTGTTAAATATATTACTGTTTATCAGCCGTGCAAAAGCTTTTTTGTCAAATAATTCCTATTTTTGCAGCCTTATTTTGAAACTGCTTTACAGAATGCCATTCAGATGGTTTTTCTGATTCGTTAAACAAAATTTAAAATGGATAATTTAGAACTATTGCCCACATCCGAAAGCGCTGCAAACAGCGAAAATGGAATCCAGCCGGAAAATCAATCCGGAAAAGAAAATCTTGTAAAACAGGAGAAAATCATGGCCAAAGTTGAAAAACTGATCAGTGAAGCTGAAAAACAAAACATTATCGCACTGATCACTGGTAAATACCTTGAGACAGATTTTGAACAAGATCAGGAGCTACAGCCTGAACAGGAACAAGTTGAATCTCTTGCAACGGAAATTTTAAAACCTGAAGAGATTAGTGAAATTCAGCAACTGATTGCCCCCGATCAACACCTTGATGATGAGGACGATGAAGATGATGAAACACATGATTTTTCTACATTAAACAAGCTTCAACTGGTTGAATTACTGGAAGAAACAGTCGAAAACGCTGATATTCCACAGATTAAAAGTAAGGTAGCTGCAATCAAGGTACATTTCCTGAAACTCAACAAAGAGGACATAGAGAAGGAAATGGAACAGTTTATTCTTGATGGTGGCGATAAGGATTCCTATGCACACACGGATGACCCCCTCGAAACAAGGTTTAAGGCTGCCTTTAATAAATATAAGGAGAATAAGGCAAGGTTTAACGAACTGCTCGAAAAGCAGAAACAGGAAAACCTACAGGCTAAAAACACCATTTTAGATGAACTCAAAGAACTGATTGCCTCGGAGGAAACGCTCAAAAAGACTTATGATGAGTTTAAGATTCTTCAAGATAAATGGAAGCAAATCGGACAAGTTCCGGCCGGAGAAATAACAAATCTCTGGAATAATTATCATTTCTTGGTTGAGAAGTTTTTTGATAAGGTAAAAATCAACCGCGAATTACGCGATCTGGATTTGAAGAAGAATCTCGAGGCAAAAATTGAGCTTTGTGAGAAAGCTGAAGAGCTTTTGCTTGAGACTTCTATCACCAAATCCTTTAAGCTGCTTCAAAAATACCACGACGAATGGAAAGAGATTGGCCCGGTTCCACAGGAGAAAAAAGATGAAATCTGGGAACGCTTCAAAACAGCCACTGATAAGATAAACACCCTGAGGCGTGAGCATTATGCTCAGATCCACGAAGAGCAAATGGCGCACTATGAAACAAAAGTGGCTTTATGTGAGAAGGCTGAGGAGCTGGTAAGTGAATTGCCAGAGTCTGTCTCGGCCTGGCAAAAAAAATCGAATGAGATCAATGATCTGTTCAAGCTTTGGAAGTCTGTTGGCCAGGCTCCCAAAAAGATTAATGACGAGATTTGGAACAGATTCAAAGCTGCAATGGATACTTTCTTTGAAGGGAAGAAGTCATTTTTTGCAGTGATCAAAGAACAGCAGCTCGAAAATTATAACCGTAAACTAGAGCTGTGTGTTGAGGCTGAGTCGATTAAAGATTCAGACGACTGGCGCAAAACCACTAATAGGTTAAAGCAGCTTCAGCAGGAATGGAAAGATATCGGGCCGGTACCGCGTCGCCATTCTGATAAGATTTGGAAAAGGTTCAGGGCAGCCTGCGACTCCTTCTTTAGCCATAAAGCAGAACATTTTTCTGGTATGAAAGCCAATGAAGAAGATAATCTGAAGAAAAAACTAGAGTTGATCAGTCGTATTGAAGCTTTTGAAGTAAAGAAAAATCGTTCTGAAAATCTGGAAAGTGCCAAAGCTTTTCAGCGTGAATGGATGGAGATAGGTTTTGTGCCAATAAAAAGGAAAGAGCAACTGCAACAGGATTATCGCAAGGCGGTTGATAAACTTTTTGATCGGATGAAAATTTCTGAAGCAGAGCTCACTGCAGTTGAATATCGTGGGATGGTCGAAAATATGAAAGAGGATCCGGATGCTCGTGACCGTATCAGAAGAGAAAGAAATACACTCTCGACAAAAATCAGCAAATTACGTGAGGAAATTCAACTCTGGGAGAATAATATTGGGTTTTTTGCGCATAGCAAACAGGCCGATCTGATGAAGGCTGAATATGAGAAAAAGATCAACAGAGCAAAGAATGATCTGAAAATTCTTGAGTCGAAGTTGAAAATTCTTGTTGAATAAGAAGTGTTTAAATAATTTAAAACCCGCCTGATAGGTGGGTTTTTTTTACGGATTACCTGCTGGTGATGCATTCCAGGAACTTAATATCCAGTTTTCTGTTTCGTTTTTGTATTGCCTGGAATATCGGATTAGCCCTACATTTTTTGCCATAAAAAATCGCATATAAACAGTATCCGGTGCTTGCTGATAATCTTTTACACTAACCTGAAAAACTGCACTAAAGATAGTTCCATTTTGCTCATAAGTATTGTGAAATGACTCATTCGTATAAATCCCTTCATGAATACCTAACAGTTGCTGCTCTCCCCTTGGATATCTGGGTGTTAAAATGCTAAAATATCTGTTATTATTGAAATAAAGACGGTAACTTTCTGCCAGGGTATCACTTGGTTTTGCCGTGTAGCATCCGGTTATTTCCCCTTTGATAATGCCTGTTTTCTTGCTCAAAAAATTTATAACATAAGCATCATAGTGAAATCCCGGGCTTTGATTGACGGGTGTGTGATATCGTTTTTCAGTGTAATAATCAAGCTGGAATACTGTATCAACATCTTGATTATCAGAATTTATATAAACCCAATAACTTAAGGTATCAAAAAGTGTATAAGATTTGAATAATTCCGAAATTTCTCCAGATGGCATAGTTAATCCATAGTTTTCGTTTTTTTTACACGAACTTAAAATGTTTAAAGAAAGGACGCTGGTCAAAACAAAAACAATTCCGCATGAATAGGCTTTCAATTTAAAACTTTATTATTGATTATCAACTCTGTCAATAAATAGAATACCATCCAGATGATCTATTTCATGCTGAAAAATTCTGGCTGTATAACCCGAAACTTTTTCAGTTATTAATCTCCCGGTAGTATCTTGATATTCAATGCTAATCAACCAGGGTCTTAACACCTCGCCTCTGAGGTTGGGGATAGAAAGACAGCCTTCGGTTACAGCCTCCAATGAGTCGGAAAAATCAATTATTTGAGGATTTACTATTACATCAAATACTTTATCTTCCTGATCAAATCTTTGAACAAGGATCAGTCGTCTGTTGATTCCAACCTGTGGAGCTGCAATACCCACACCTTTATGCATAGGGTCGGTAACTGTTGCTAACATTCTTCTTGCCAGTAGTTTAACTGTAGGATCAGAAGGATCATTAATCGGTTTTGAAGTGGTTCGCAAAAGCAGTGAGTCCTCTTGATTCGTAACGAGCGTAATACGCATGGAACTGTCAGCCTGAGCCTTATATATCAATTCTTTCTCGTAGGCGCTAAACTCTCTTACATTACAGGAGGAACATATCAGTATGGTTGTACTGATTAGAATAACTGATTTGAGCTTATCAATTAACATATAATTAAATATTTGGTGTAAAAATATGATTTGTTTGACGGAATTGCAAGTATTATAAAAAATACAGTACGAACTTAAATCGATAAAAATTGTTTATTTGTTTTGGATGGCATAAATTCGTGTTTGATTTTGGGTTGTTTTTATTAATACGATTATTTCTATGGCAGGAAACTCATTCGGCGAATTATTCAGGCTAACTACTTTTGGTGAGTCACATGGCGCAGCAATCGGTGGTGTTATAGATGGTTGTCCTCCAGGACTTAAGCTGGATCTTTCTGCTATTCAGGCAGAATTGGATCGACGTAAACCGGGCCAGTCGAATTTGACCAGTTTGCGAAAAGAGAGTGACATCTTTGAAATTTTGTCTGGTATTTTCGATGGCAAAACAACAGGAGCACCTCTGGCCTTTATGATCAGGAATTCTGATCAACGACCCTCGGATTATGAACATCTGAAAAATGTTTACAGACCTTCACATGCCGATTTTACCTGGCATGCAAAATATGGTTTTAGAGATCATCGTGGCGGTGGAAGGTCATCAGCCCGCGAAACGGTAGCCAGAGTTTTTGCCGGTGCCATTGCCAAACAATTTCTCTCGCTTAGGAACATTAGTATTATAGCTTTTGTTTCTCAGATCGGGTCTGTAAAGCTTACTGGAATTGATGAAGTTTTCAGCCAGGAGCAGGTGGAAGCTTCAGTAGTTCGATGCCCCGACAAACAGATTTCTTCAAAAATGGAATCACTTATTTTGGAAACAAAATCCAATGGCGATAGCCTCGGAGGTGTTGTTCACGGACGTATCATAGGTTTGCCTGCCGGACTGGGAGAACCGGTTTTTGATAAATTTCATGCTGATCTTGGGAAAGCTATGCTGAGTATTAATGCCGTAAAAGGATTTGAATATGGAAGTGGTTTTAAAGCAGCCTCCATGAAAGGGAAAGATCATAATGATGTTTTTGTTCAGGAGGAAGGAAAGCTGACTACTAAAACGAATTTTTCGGGTGGTATACAAGGTGGAATTACAACCGGTGCTGAGGTATATTTTAATGTGGCATTTAAACCTGTTGCCACAATTATGCAACAGCAACAAACAGTGGATAATACGGGCAAAGCGGTGACACTGGAAGGCAAAGGACGGCATGATGTAACAGTTGTTCCCCGTGCAGTTCCTATTGTAGAAGCAATGGCTGCTTTGGTGTGCCTTGATCATTTGCTTCGTCAACAAACCAATAAATTTTAAGCTTATGAAACGCTTTTTAAAAATTTTCACGATCGTCATCATTTTTGTTTTGGCTGTTATGCTGATCCTTCCCTGGTTTTTTAAGGCAGAAATTGTTGAAATCGTTAAGGATGAATTGAATAAGCAGGTGAATGCAAAAGTAAATTTTACCGATGCCAGGCTGAGTCTTATCCGGAATTTTCCTGATTTTACGCTCGATCTGAATCAGTTGAGTATTGTAGGTTCTGAAGAATTTGAAGCTGATACTCTCCTGAATCTTGATGCCTTGACCCTGCGAATAGATGTGATAAAAGCTTTTAAGGGTGATTTTGAGATCAAGGAATTACGGCTTCATAAACCTGTAATTCATCTTCTCGTGAACAAGGACGGGCTTGCTAACTGGGATATAGTCGCAGCTTCGGAATCTGGTGATACTCCTGCGGAAGAAACGAACACCGAGGCTCTTCAGCTTGAGCTCAGACATTTGAGTTTGACAGATGGTGCCTTGAAATATTCAGATCATTCCATGAACTTATTGGCCGAACTTCACGGAATAGAGATGAGTTTAAAAGGCAATTTATCATCCGACAAATCGAATTTAGCTACCCGATTTACAGCAAATTCTTTTGATTTGAGTTATGAAGGTTTTCCATATTTTAAAGGTGTAGCAGTGCGTTTTAATGCCATGTTTCTCATAGATTTAGCCAATAATATTTACACTTTTAAAGAGAATGAATTATTACTCAACGATCTTTTGGTCAATTTTGAAGGCTCGGTTGGTTTAAATCCTGAGAGCTATACACTGCTCATGAATTTTGATGCCCCAAAATCCGAGTTCAGGCAGTTGATCTCACTTGTTCCGGCGTTTTATAAAAATGAATTCGATAAGTTTCAGGCTGAAGGAAATTTTCAGCTGGATGGCTTTGTTAAGGGCACCTATAGCGAAAATCAAATTCCGGCTTATGGCCTTAATCTTAAGGTTGATGACGCCTCCTTTGGATATCCGGATATACCTGCCAGGGTCGAAACTCTGAATCTGAATGCCTCGGTAAGTAATAAAACAGGCGAAACCGATGATGCTGAAATAGAAATTTCCGATTTCAACTGGCAGCTTGCAGATCAGCTATTTCGGATGAATCTTAGCCTGAAAACTCCGATTTCTGATCCGCAATTCAATATTTCCACTTCGGGTGTTCTCGATTTTAAGCAGCTGAGTACTTTGTTAGCTGATCAGCAAAACATGGATATGCAAGGCATTTTGGAAGCTGATTTCAAGCTGAAAGGCAAGATGTCTGATATCGAAAACAACCGGTTTAATCAGGTGACAGCTTCCGGAAGTTTGGTGTTGAAGAATTTTGAGCTGGCAGATACCACCTTCCTGAGCTTACCATTGTCAATTTCTAATGCTCAACTTAATCTGTCGCCCCAGTATATTGATTTGCTCAACACGAGTATAAAGATTGGGGAAAGCGATTTGGTGCTGAATGGCCGTATTGAAGATTACCTGTCCTATGCCCTTGCAGACGGGATATTGAAAGGTAGTCTAAAACATCAGTCAGCTTTGTTGGATGTGGATGAATTAATGAAGCTGATGGAAGAGGAGGATCCGACAGAAAGTGTTAATTCTGACTCGAGCGAATTTGTTTTGGAACTACCGAAAAATCTGATATTTGATTTTGAATCGAATATGCAAAAACTCATTTTTGAGCCGTATGAACTTACCGCAGTAAAAGCGAAGTTGCATTATGAAAATCAAGAAATTAAGTTCGAGGAGTTTGCTGCAGAATTATTGGATGGAAAGATGAATATGAACGGCACCTTTGCTGCCCTGGAAGATATGTCGGCTCAGTTGGAAGTGGATTTCAAACTTACTGATCTGGATATTCCAAAAGCCTGGCAAACCATCGAACTTCTGCAGAAAACTGTGCCTATTGCGCAACAGGCAAAAGGAACCATGTCAGCTCAATTTGAGGTATCAACAAAGCTGGATGCTGAATTTAGTCCGGTATATGAAAATATGCAAGGAGGCGGAAGTTTAAAGACCAGTCAGTTAAGTATTTCAAACCTGAGTAGTTTGCAAAAGCTAAACTCTTTGCTTGGAACTCAGCAATTTGACCAAATGGTAACAGATGGTCTGAATATTTCGTTCGAATTTATCAACGGACGTATTTATCAAAAACCTTTCAATGTAAAGTTGGGTGGGCAGGAAACGACCATGTCGGGCAGCACAGGTTTTGATCAGACCCTTGATTATGATTTGTTGTTTAAAGTACCTTATGGTAAGCTTGGATCCTCAATTCAAAAGGGAATCACTGACTTGGCAGGTTTGGCAGGCAATACCTTTTCGGTGAATCCGGAGGAGGAAATGCAAATCAAGGCAAAAATGACAGGAACAACTTCCGATCCGGTCTTTAGTATTGATTACAAGGATTATGCGTCGAACTTAAAGCAACAAATTAATGATCAGATCAGTCAAAAGATTGATGAGGAAAAAGAGAAACTGCGCGAGCAAAGCCGTGAGGAAGCAGCCAAATTATTGAATCAGGCTCAGGCGAAAGCTGATAAGCTGATTGCCGAAGCCGCATCGGCAGCACAAAAGATAAGAGAAGAAGGTGCTTCGGCAGCCCAAAGAGTTCGTGATGAAGCAGAAACGCAGGCAGCTAATGTTATTGCAGAGGGGAAAAAGAAAGGGATACTGGCTGAAGCTGCAGCAAAAGAAGTAGCTAAGAAAATGCGCTCAGAAGCTGATAATCAGGCGAACAACCTTGTGCAAAAAGTAAATCAGCGGGCAGATCAGGTAGAATCAGAAGCGCAAAGGCAAGCCGACAATATCATGCAACAGGCTCAACAACAAGCGGATAAACTCTGATTTCTCTTGTGTAGTTAAAAGTTATTAATGACTTTGCTTGTTTACTCCTGGAAAAAAATTCCAGCCGTCTTTCTTATAAGAGTCAGTTCACTTTTACCGTTCCAAAGTTACGATCAGTGAACACTTTTGCTGGAATAGGGTGCGAATTTCAGGCATTAAGCTTTGGAAACCTTATTATGGTGATAGTTGCAAAAGCTGTCCTGAAAATCAAGTTTTCATTAGAAGGTTATTTTAGAACCATTTTTATGCTGTCGAGCTTGCCGTCAACTTCAGCAGGTTTTAAGCCAAGTATTTCGGCCATTAAGGGGTAGAGATGAATATTTTGAAAAGGTTCTACAACGGTATTTTGCTTAAAGGATTTACCAGTTGCATAAAAGATGGCACTCACATCTTTGTTGCGGATGTCGTATCCATGGGTTCCTTTTGCTTCGTTAACAGTCCACGACCAGAAAATACTCCATCCGTCATCTGCCAGAAGTGTCATATCGTGTGTGCGTGGGTGCGTGCCATGGTTGAGGTGTTGTGGGGCTTCACCGTGTTTCCAGATTTTTAGGTTCGATACCTTACTTAAAGCATTGTAAACGCTGTCTTCGAACTCGTCTTTCACAATCAGATTCATGGTTGGATTCCAGCCATCAATTAAAGTAATCATGCTGGTGTCGACATATTGATCCAGTATGATTCGACGATCTGGCGAAAGACTTGCCATACCATGATCAGAAACCACAATAAAATCTACTTTCCCAGCAATGGGCAATTGTGCCAGCCTGTTGCGAAAAACACCAACCAAACTGTCAACGTGATGAATAATTGGTTGCAAGCTGTCACTTTCGGGGCCATACCGGTGTCCGCTTGAGTCGGGTTCATCAAAGTACCACATGATCAAACGCGGGCGTTGTTCTTCGGGGAGTTGCAGCCAGGCAATCACAGTATCGAGGCGCTGTTCGTAAGGGAAGTTGTGTTCGTATCTTTTCCAGTAGGTTGGCCTGATGCCTTGTACATCAGCTTCGCTTCCTACCCAAAAAAAGGTGGCTGTTTTTATGCCTTGTTTTTCGGCTGTTACCCAGATAGGCTCGCCACCGTAAAATTTTCCCTGCTCCACAGAAATTCTGTTATTTTTATCATTATAGTATTCCTTCAGTTCAGGATCATAAAATCTGTTTACTAAAATTCCATGATGATCTGGATATAAACCTGTTGCCATGGTATAATGATTGGCAAAGGTGGTAGAGGGGAAGCTCGGAATCATTCGTTCAGCTTTAACGCCTTCGAGCGCCATTTGATCCAGCTGTGGTGTGCCGTGAATTTTTGGGTAATCCCAGCGGAAACCGTCAAGTGACAGAACAACGAGGATGCGTTCGTCATTTTGATTATTATTGTTTTGTGAAGTGCAACCGAAAAGCAGAAAAAAACATCCCGTAAGCACCAGTAAGGATAGCTGTTTCATTTGTAAAAGTTTCAATTAATAGAACAACGAAATTAAGGAAAAAAAGAGGCTCGATCAGGAGCCTCTTTTTAATAGATTAATAAATATTCAGGATTAGTTGAACAAGTATCTGATACCGATCTGGCCTGTCCAGCGCGAACCGTAGATACCAACATCGCTCACATTATAGATATCATCTACATTATCCGGACCGGTATAGGTGAATTGAGCATTTCCGATTGCATCCTCGCCTTCATATTTTATCAACTGCCAGGCATCGTTTGTGATATATCTGCGAATTCCCCATTCAGAATTAAGCAGGTTAGTAAAGTTAAAGATATCCAAGGTAAGCTGTAAGGTATGACGCTTGCCACCAGCATTAATATAAAAATCCTGGGCAAGTTTGAGGTCAATCACACTTTCGAAAGGAAGACGACTGCCATTTCTAATAGCATAATCACCACGGTTCTCACTCAAATACTTATCACTTTCGATAAAGCTGTTTAGAGCAGCCCATTGTTCAGCAGCAGTTTTTACAACTTCACCTTTGTCATTTAAGATAGGTATAAAACTAATTTGACTTTGATTTGCAGGGATCCAAATGAGATTACCGGCATTTTCGCGCTCATTATTCAAACGTCCATTATTATCGTTATATACATAAGAATATCTTTGACCACTTTGTCCGTTATATACAAGGCTTAGTGTAGTAGCAAAATTGTTTGCATATTCAAAGCGATAAGATAGGAAAGCCAAAACGCGACTTCCTAAATCAAAGTCCGAATAACTCATATCAAGGTGATTTAATCCACGAACTGTCTCCATATAACGCCATTGTGAACTATTCTGTGATGAAGTTGCATCATTAACAGATTTTGCCCTGCCAAAAGTATAGGCAACAGTACCTGAAAACCCTTTGGAAATTGGTTTTGTGAGTTGAGCAGTTAAGTTATAAGTATAACCTTCGCTGGTATTTGTGCCATAAATTATACGGGAGTAAACGCTTTCGATTCTTTGGTAAGGATATTTTGGACGATGATCAGGGTAAACGGATCCAACCTCTGGATCAAGGTTAGAATTAAGAATAGCTCCATTCGAAGGAACCTGATTAACGTCATAATAAATCACATTGTTGATGTTTTTAGTATAGATAGCTTCAACACTACCAATCAATCCCCACCAGGGTAATTTGTGATCAATACCGATACTGGTTCTGAGTACCTGCGGATTTTTGAAATCTTTAGAGAATAAGTCAACCTGACCACTTGGAATCGGGTCTGATTGTCCGAAATCTGTGGCAGTATATTGATTGTCCCATTCTGGTCTGAAATCAACAGCACCATTATAAATCACACCTCCAACAGTAAGGCCGTTGTTTGTATAGGCACCACCAGGCCAAACCAGAGGCAGGCGACTAGTAAACAACCCAATACCACCTCTTAGCTGAGTGCTTTGATCTCCATATACATCCCAGTTAAAGCCCAGCCGGGGGTTCACGCTTAGATAAGCATTGGGCATTTCACCTACCTTTGCGCCTTTCAAATCATAACCATACGATTCAATTTTAGCGACAGTGGTATCATTAAATCCGTCCCAATAGGCCTGACGGCCTTTTGCATTTGGTGTATCGAGATATTGTGGAATATCAAAACGCAGACCTGCAGTGATTTTGAAATTGTCATTAATCTGCCATTCATCCTGCACATAAAAGCCATATTGTATGGTACGAAAATCAGCAGCAGCTGCAGAACCATCACCTACAATGTTATCTACGAGAGAATAGCCTCGGTCGTATCGCACAGCAGGAAGATCAGCTAAAAAAGCACCCAGACTATCGTAACGATACTGACCAAATGCCTGACGCATAAACAGGTTGTAGGATTTGCCATATTCAATGTTTACCCCAAAAGTTACTGTATGAGAGCCTTTATAAATTGTGAAATTGTTGTTGACTGTCAAAATGTCCTGATCAAGTTGATTCCCGGTTGAGAAGGGTTCTGATCCGGCGTAGATTGTACCTTCACCATCAAAGATTTGTAAATAGGGGAACTTGCCACCAATTGGATTACGGTCGTCGCGTACGGCGGTATAGCCAACGATCAGGTTGTTTGACATGGTGTTCCAGTTGCTTTTCAATTCCAGTGCGGTAGAGTTGGTTACACTTGGGAAGAACTCACCATTGTTATAAAAATTGATCGTTGAATTACTAGATCTGTTGGCCCTTATGGCCTCACTTTTCGTATAGGAATGACGCAGGGTCAGCTTGTGATTTTTGTTTAGGTTAAGGTCGAATCGGGCTAAAAATTTATCACTGTTAAGTTCGCGAACATTGTTTAAAAAACCTCCCGGGTCGTAGCCAAAGCCTCTAAGCTTATCGGCTAAGGCCTGTAGCTTGTCCTGTGTTGAATTGCCCCTATAATTGGAAAAATCAAAAGGCTGTGGTGTTTCATCGCGTTGAAACTCGGCATTTACAAAGAAGAAGAGTTTGTTTTTGATGATGGGACCACCAACGCGCATACCGTAAGTTTTGGCTGTGAATTCATCCAGTTTGGTTCTGTCTTTCACATCTTTGCCAGGTGTTTTTCCGGCCAAACTCTCATTGCGGTACAACATATAGGCCGAACCTTCAAATTCGTTTGTGCCACGACGGGTAACGGCATTGATGCTTGCACCTGCAAATCCACCCTGACGGACATCGTATGGGGCGACAACGATCTGAAACTGGTCAATAGCATCCAGGCTGACAGGAGTAGCACCTGTTTGTCCGCCATTGGTTCCTGTTGACGAAAGCCCGAAAACATCATTGTTTACGGCACCATCGAACGAAATGGCATTATACCGGTTGTTTATCCCGGCCACGGTAATGGCACCAGTGCTTCCCGTAACATTTGCCTGTGGTGTGAGACGCACAAAATCGCCGATGGAGCGGCTAAGTGTGGGTAGTTTAGCGATTTCGTCCTTGCTGACATAGGTTTCGGCACCGGTCCGGTTGCCATCGAAGATGTCGTTGAGCGAGGCAACCACTTCAATATCTGCAAGTGTAACCGCAGTTTCACTAAGTTTTACATCAAGTTTTAAGGTTTGTCCCAGTGTGAGAAAGATATCTTCCCTCACGAAAGGGTTAAAACCAACAAACGAAACAGTTACCTTGTAAGGCCCGCCAACGTTCATATTGGGTATCCTGTAATAACCGCTGGCATCTGTAACGGTACCAAACTGTGTCCCGGTTGGCAGGTCAACAACAATAACCGTTGCCCCCGGAAGGGTTTCGCCTGAGTTATCAAATACTCTTCCGTTCATTCCGGAAGTGGTAGTACCTTGTGCAAAAACACTTTGCCAGCCGAAAATCGCTAAAGTTGCTAAAAGGCTGAGTAGTAGAACTTTTTTCATATGGAATAATTTTGATTAATGGTTTAATTCGTGGTTCAAAAATAGAAGTTTGCTTCCTGACAAGTTTTAATTTTTTGTTAACAAAGTTTGATATTTGTTAACAATAACGATGGCCGGACTTGATGTTCCGGGAAATACATGATATAAACAGTTAAAACGAAATGCAATCCTTTTTTTTGATAGGTAATCAGAATTGAAGCTTAACACCCACATTAAAGTTTCGGCCAAATCCCCAGAAACCTCTGAAGCTCTCACGATCGTGATTTGGTCCGTCTTCACCTTTGAGGATATGGACTTTATCTGTCAGATTATTTCCGTTCAGGTAGATTGACAAAGGCAACTTTCCAATTTCTAACTGTGTTCCAAGATGAATGTTAAGCAATGCATAAGCTGGAATACGATAGCTTTGTAGTTTATCGGCAGGATTTTGTCTGCCATCAGGGGCAAAATCTGCATAATGTTTGTCATAATAGGTAAGGTCAAGCTTTACATTAAACAGGTCGAAAAGTTTGGTGTCGAGGTAAACTGCCGCCTGAAGTTGAGGTTGCCCTCCAACCATGAGGCCATCAGCGAAAACTTTAACGGTATCCACTGCTACATCCAAGTTGTTAAAAAGGACAGCCTCTACATTGTTTTTCCATTGCCAGTTGCCCATTGACAGATAGGAGCCCAGCAGGAGTTGTTTTGCCAGTTTTATGTTACCTTCAATTTCAATGCCCTGATGGAGTGCGTTAAGCCCCTGAACCATTGCCCGGCTTTGTTGTTGGTTTTCGAGCTGAATGTATTCGTTGTTGAGAAACGAAACATCCTGCCACATCGTATGATAGGCATTTAATCCGATATGGAATATGTCGTTTCTGAAACCATATCCCAGTTCAATGGTCGTAACTTTTTCATTCCTTATTCCTGTTACAGGGGTATTTGTATTGTTACCAAACACAAACTTATAATAAGGTGCTTTGCTAAAGTGGCCGCCATTTAGATAAAGCTGCTGATTTTTCGAGACATTGAAGTTGACACCACCTTTCAGGTCGAAGCCTGAATGAGCAACCCACTTACTCCATTTGTCTTCGGGATAGTTATACTCATCATGTCTACGGTATCGATTATCCGACAGGGTGCCACCTGCAAAAAAAGTGAAGTCTCCTGCTTCCATTTCCCACTGTGCAAATAAGCTGGTATGGTGCAGCATCGCGCCATTATTGATTCGGATAATGTCGCCGGGCATTTTTATCTGCTCGCGACCTGCAACGCCTGCCATTGACCAGCTGAAATCGTCTATGTAAAAGTCGCCCCCCAACAAATCAGCTACTTTTTGTGTAAGTGAAGATTGAAAATAGCGATAGTGTAATCCGGTTATGACTTTTTGCTTTTCATTTAACCGAATTTCTGCAGTACTCATAGCTCCTCCCCAGAAATGACTAGCCAAAAAGTGTGTTTGAATAATTCTGGAGGCTTTGCCAATGAAGTTTCCATTTTCAGAAATCGCAGTATCATTGAAGCTTGCGTTGTATTGATAAATCGCTTCCCAGTCAATTTGACCCGAAGGATTTCTGAAATCAAAAATCCCGGGGCTGTTTTGAAAGCTGTCCTGCCACTTTCCACCACCCCAGCCAGGCGACAAATAAACGGCACTGTTCAAATAAACTTTTTCGCTTAGGTTATAATAATGATTAATTGAAAAATGCGGTTTGTGATAGAAATTTTCTGAGGCATTGTTGATCTTGCCATTATAACTACCCCAATCTTTATTGAATTTGACACCGTATTTATCAATGTCGTTATGGCTTAGTTTTAAGGTGCGTTGTCCGTGTCTTTCCGGTCCTCCCAGGAGGGTGATCACCAGCCGATGATTTTTCCCGAATGTTTTCCCGGCACTAAAAAAATATGCCCAGGCATCCACATAAGTGCCGTCAATATAGCCTTCTCCACTGAGCCGTGAACCTAAAAATGAAAGGTTCCAGCCATTTTTCATCTGTCCGGTCTGATACGCAAAAGAGAATTTTTGGTTACCATAACTTGTAGTCCCTATGCTGGCAAAACCCTGTTGTTTCGGGAAAGCCTGAGCCGTGATGATATTCAATGTGCCGCCAACAGAATTTAAAGCCACTTTAGATGCCCCAATGCCACGTTGTACTTGCAAGCCAGCTGTTGCCTCAGTGAGTCCGAGCCAATTGTTCCAGTAAACCAGTCCGTTTTCGGCTCCATTGATGGGAACGCCATTAAGCAAAACAGCTATGTTTTCCTGTTTAAAACCTCTGATCGAGAGACTTGCATCTCCAGAGCCACCCCCATCACGACTGCCATAAACACCAGGCGTACGTTCCAGAATTTCCGGAAGCGTGCGATCACCCAGACGACTGCTAATCGTTTGTGCATCAATTTGATTAAACGAAACCGGATTGTAACGTTCCTGCGCAATCTCTGCCAAAATGCTCACTTCCTGCAAGTTGATTTCACCTGGCTCAAGGGCTATGTTTAATTCTTGCATTGCTGTATTAACAGCTATTTCCTTGGTTTTAAACCCCAGATGCGAAATTGTTATTTCCTGTTCGAGAGTATCGAGTTGGATTGTAAACTGCCCTTTGAGATCGGTGCTTGTGCTTTGATTGGGATGTCGGCCGGAAATATTCACAAAGGGTAAGGGTTCATTGGTGTTTTGATGATAAACCCTGCCTTTTATCAATTGTTGACCGTTTAAGCCCAGGCAAGCTGAAATAAGTACCAGCAGAAGCGATAAATTTTTCATGGTAATTGTATTAAATTAAAAAACCCCGTAACTTTTTACGGGGCAAAGCTTTAATTCAATACAGCAGATATGGCTCATGTATTTTATATCTTTAGATACTACACTCTGCCATAAAGCAAGTTACCATATTGACATTTTCTTCTTCCATCCAGACTTTAACTGTCGGTATCGTAGTTTCAACGATTCAATCCCTTTGAGGGGGATTCGCGGACTTTACCGCCGATCGGGAATTTCACCCTGCCCCGAAGAAAAGTTGCTGCAAAAATAAATTTATTTTTTTATTGTTTGCAAATTAACAATGTATTTAGAACCAATTTAAATTAGCTTGCCTTTGCTTTAGCAGCTTTTTGTTTGCGTTGATTGATATGTTCCAGTGCATTCAATGCCGCAATGGTGCCATCAGATACAGCCGTAGTGATTTGACGAAATTTTTTCGCCAACGCATCTCCTGCTGCAAATACGCCGGGAATATTGGTTTGAAGTTTATCGTCTGTTAAAATTTCCTGTCTTTCGTTGAGCTTGATGCATCGGCCTTGCAGGAAATCAGTATTGGCCTCATAGCCGATAAAAATAAACACTCCATCCAGTTCGATATCAGTAAGTTCGTGCGTGAGGAGATTTTCAACAGTGATGCTCTTAAGCTTGTCGTTGCCATTGAATGATACAACACGACTATTCAGTTGGATATGTATTTTTTCGTTGCTTCGGGCTTCATCCTCAGCGTGTTTAAATCCCTGAAAGTGATCAAACTGATGTATCAAAGTTACTTTTGATGCATATTTAGTGAGCGAAACAGCTTCTTCAAGAGCCGTATTACCACCTCCAACCACTGCTATTTCTTTATCCTGAAAGAAATCACCGTCACAGGTGGCGCAGTATGAAATACCACGGCCTTTGAACCCGGCCTCACCAGGAACACCTAAAGTGCGCGAACGACCACCTGTGGCCAGAATGACGGTGTCGGCACTAAAAGTTTTTCCGTTGGACAGTGACAGACTTTTAAGCCCTGACTCAAAATCTATTTGTGTGATAGAGATGCCCGAAAGCATATCGCAACCGAATTTTTTAGCCTGTGAACGCATATTGTTGCTGAGTGCAAATCCTGAAATAGATTCGATGCCAGGATAATTGGCTATTTCGTGCGTCAGAATCATCTGTCCGCCAGCTATACCCGAATCAAGGATTAGCGTTTTAGCTTTTGCACGCGAAAGATAGATTCCGGCAGTGAGACCTGCAGGGCCTGCACCTATGATTATACTATCGTAATGATTGGTTTCCATAATTCCTATTTATTAAAATATCCGGCGAAACGTATACATGAATCGCCGGACTTTTACTTCTTATTTGCCAAATTCCTTGTCAAGAATCGATGTGATCTGATCCCGGTTTTGAATGCTGCTGGTTGCGGCGGCTACTTTTCCGTTTTTGTAATAAACAGTAAAGGGAAGTCCCATAAAGCTTGAACATTCAGGAAGTTTGCGGATGATGTGTGCTTCGGGAGAGTCAAAAGCCATATCACGAAATTCAACATTCCGGTATTCGTCCTGAAGTTCTTCCATGATGCCGTAAACCGGAATGCACATTGGGCCCATGCGACCACAACATACCATTACGTTTTCCTTTTCATTGATGATTTTTGTGAGCTCATCTGCTGTTTCGATGTGTTTTAAGGGTGTTGGTAAGACCATAATTTATAGAATATTGTGTTAATAATTAAATCTCTCCTATCACAAAGTATGCCAAATAGTGATATTTAAGCGATTTAAAAAATCTTCAAAATAAGCCAGAGTGAAAGATGGATGATCCTGGATTTAAGCAATCAGGAATACCTTAAAGTTCTGATTAGCCTTAATTTATGTGTGTATTTGTTTTGTTGGTTACTAAAAATGCCATGATGGTCAAGGGTGTCAATATGTACACAGCCGGAAGCGTGAATTATTTTTCCGGGCGAAAGGATAATGCCAACATGGACAATCTGACTTTCATCGTTATCAAAAAATGCCAGATCACCTGTTTGCGCTTCTTCCAGAAAATCAATTATTTTGCCTTGACCGGCTTGCTGGCTGGCGTCTCTGAACAGCTGATAACCTGCTGCTTTGGCACATAGCTGAGTAAAACCGGAACAATCCATGCCAAAAACTGATCTGCCACCCCATAAATAAGTTGTTCCAGCGAGCTTGATGGCAGCGGCTGTCATTTTGTCGGCGTCAAACGTTGATGGCAGGGTAACGAAATCCTCTTTTGAGATCGATCTGATTAAATCCGGAAAAAATTCAAATAAGCTTTCTCTGATTATGCTTCCAAAACTCAATAATCGGATTCCATCATTTTTAGTGTGAATAATTGTTGTCAGTTTATTCAGGAACAATTGGTTATCTGAAGCGTAGGTCTCCAGGTTTTCTTCCGTTAAAGCCTGATGCTGATTGCTGTCGATCCAACCTTCATAGCCATCACCCTGTCCTTGTATCAGCAGCCATTTCGATTTGTTATCGAGCACTTTGTAGGTTTCACCAAAAAGAAGCTGACTCACCATCTCAGATTTGTCGGTAGCCTGCGATCGTACCGGTATCAGCGTGAAAAGGCATATGCCAAAATTTTCCATACTAAGTTCGAATTTCATTTAAATTTGCTATAAACCATTTGATTAGCTGGTTTTGGTGCTGCTAAGCTAGATAAAATGTTTTACTTTCGCAGCATCAAAGAACAAATTTTGTTGCTCAATTTAAGGCCTTGATTTATGCTTCAACAGTGGGTCAGTTTTTTGCGTCATAATTATTATGAACTCATAAAGATATTGATTTTTCTGATCGTTGCTGCCCTGATCGTATGGCAGATTCCACGCGAAAGAAAATTTAGTTTCGACTTTCAAAAGGGAAAGCCCTGGCAAAAGGAGAGTTTGTTTGCACCTTTTGATTTTGCGATCTACAAACCTGATCATATCCTGAAGCAGGAACAACAGGAATTGCTCCTTAAGGTTTTTCCGTATTTTGTTAAACAACAGGAAATTACTGACAAGGCTCGCCAGAGTTTTGCTGCAAAGCTGAATTATTTACCTGATCCGGAAGCGGCTGATGATTCTGTTAAAGCCATCGAGAAGCAGGTTCTGCTTGGAATTTTTGATTCAATTCAACTGCAGGGTATTTTAGCCTATCACCCGGTTTTAGAGAATCTGGAAGCCCAGTCAAAGCTTAATCTAATTGATGATAAAGTAGTTACGGTTAGTGAGTTAGGTGAATTTTACACCCTGAAATCGGCTTATGACAGTGCGCTTGTTTTTCTGTCGCGAACCAATCACGGTTTGTCGAAAAGTTATGCTGATGATATGGGTAAGGCATTTGTTCAAAATGTGATTTATGATGAGGCTGCGACAAAAAGAGAACGCAAGGCTGTATTAAATGAAGTGGCACTTACTCGTGGGATTATTCAAAAGGACGAACTAATCATATCAGAGGGTGAACTGGTTGATGATCACGATTTTAATGTATTGAAATCCTTACAAAAAGCGTATGAGCAACGCATCGGAACCAGATCTGAGCAGAATGCACTGCTCTTTGGACAGCTGATTTTGGTTGTGACTGTTATGCTGGTCTTGTTTTTATTTTTGAAAATCATCCGGCCTAAAGTTTTTGATCAGCTTAAGAAGGTAAATATGATCCTGCTTTTGATGCTAACCATTTTGTTACCTTCATTTTTAATCCTAGATATACGCCCCACGCTGATCTATCTAATGCCGTATGGTTTGTTGCCGATCATTTTGATAACTTTTTTCGACACCCGTATTACCATGATGGTTAACTTGCTGACAATCATATTATTGGGATTGGTTGTTCCAAACCCATTTATGTTTTTGCTTTTGCAATTGGTCACAGGTTTTGTGGTTTTATTTGGATTGGTGAATCACAACAAACGAATATATTATTTCAGAACCTCGGTTTTAATATTGTTGGGTTATTTGTTCGTTTATACAGGTTTCACGCTTATTCAAGAGGGTGATATCGCTGCAGTGAAATGGCAGCACATTGGTATATTTATGTTGAGTGCATTGTTTACCATGCTGGCTTTACCCCTGATCTATCTTTTGGAAAGGTTGTTTGGAATGATTACTGCTCTCACCCTGCTCGAGCTGAGCAATACGAACACACCTTTGCTCAGACAGTTGGCGCAACAGGCTCCCGGAACTTTTCAGCACTCCATGCAGGTGGCTAATTTATCTGAAGAAGCCTTGTATGAGATTGGCGGTGATACCTTACTGGCACGAACCGGAGCTTTATATCATGACATTGGCAAAATGGATAATCCGGTTTATTTTATTGAAAATCAAATGGGTGGATATAACCCTCATGATGATGTTACTTTTGCCGAAAGTGCTCAAATTATTATTGATCATGTTAGAAAAGGCATCGAAAAAGCGCGCAAAGCAAAGCTTCCGGAGCAGATCATTGATTTCATTCGCACCCACCACGGAAATCGGAGGGTTGAGTATTTTTATTTCATGGAACAAAAGCAAAACCCCGGCCTTACGCTGGATGAGCGTGACTTTAGTTATCATGGCCCCATCCCTTTTTCAAAGGAGACAGCTGTTGTGATGATGGCCGATTCGGTGGAAGCTGCCTCCAGAAGTATTAAAAATCCAACAGAACAAAAAATTAACGATCTGATTGAAAACATCATTTCTAAACAGATGCAAACCAATCAGTTTGTGAATGCCAACATTACCTTAAAAGAAATTAACACAGTAAAAAAGGTATTGAAAAAGAAACTGATGAATATCTATCACATCAGGATTGCCTATCCGGATTAGGCAAAATCAGTTTTTTTAGATAAAAGATGCTTTGAGGGCCTTCGTTGAATAACAAATCAAGAATGCTAAGGTCCGGATGAAAAGTAAATTTATCACCAAAAACCTGATAATAGGGTTCAAAAGAATTTACTGGAAAAGCGACCTTAGGATTGAAATAACTTCTGAAATCTGTGATGCCATCAGGATTTTTTATAAAAACATCGGTGTAGGAGATTTCTAAGTCAGTTTTCAGCAAGGCTGCTATTTTCTTTAACAGGGTATTGTTTAAGCTTAGTAAGCTGGTTGCTGGTATTGAAAGTAGTATTTCTTCAAAGTAATGAATGTAATAATCGTAATACGGAGAAGACTTGTAGGCTGCGTGTAAACTTCGCAGGTGCTGAACCGGCCAGTTGATGCTGTAATCGGGAGTGATGACTTTCGTTTTAGAATGCGTACCATTAGGTTTTTTTACCGGAACAACCAGCTTTTGAATACCGTTGGCACTCAGAATTATACAACGATTTCTGTAACTTTGTTTTATGTAGGTTTCCTCAGCTTCGAATACTATCTTATTGCAATTTATAAGTTTACTGAAATAACTTATCGGAGGGAAATATGCTGTCGAAAATAATCCTGTCATGTGCTGCAAAGCTACAAATCCCGGTTTATACGGCATAAAAAAACCGTTGAAATATTGTTTCAACGGTTATGCAATGATTATTTAGGTCTAATTTTTTAGCAAAACGTCTTCGATTGCTTTTTTCATGGTATCCTTCGGAAGAGCACCCATTGCCATTTGTGGCTGTCCGTCTTTCGGGCAGAAAAGGAGCGAAGGGATACTTCTGATTCCAAAAGCACCTGCCAATTCCACTTCGGCTTCTGTATCAATTTTGTAGATATTGATTTTGCCTTCATACTCTTTTGAAAGTTCTTCCAGGATGGGGGCGACCATTTTGCAGGGCTGACACCAATCTGCATAGAAATCAATCAGACAGGGAAGTTCACCTTCAAATTTCCAGTCTTTATTTTGTTCGTAATTGAATACTTTATTAAGAAAAGTTTCTTTTGTTAAATGTTCCATTATTAATAATTTATAAGATTGTGTTTCGATTAGTTTTTGATAAGCTCCTGATCAATTACCTGACGATACATCTCTTCAGATAATGCACCGGCCTGCATCATGGGCTGGCCATCCACCGGAGTGAAAAGTACGGATGGAATGCTTTGCACACGAAAAACAGCGGCAAGTTTTTGTTCATCATCCACGTCAATTTTGTAGATGAGTAGTTTTCCTTCATATTCTTTTGCCAGCTTTTCCATGATGGGAGCAATTTTCCGGCAGGGTGCACACCAGTCGGCATAAAAGTCGATGATGGCTGGCAGTTCACCTTCATAAACCCAGTTTTGAGGGTTTTCTTCAAAATTCCACACTTTTTCAAGGAAGGTATCATAAGTCAGGTAAACCGGTTTTCCGGATACATCTTCTTCTACTTTTGGAGCATTGTCGTTATTGGTTTGCTTGCCGGTTGTGCTGCTGCACGCTGTCATGAGCACAAAAAAGGAAGCTAAAAGTAAGAATGATTTTCTGATCATAGTTTATCGGTATTGTTAATCTTTAAAATCTGCGACAAAAGTAATACTTTTTATTTTTAAATCGCTTAAATATCACTTAATTTTTTACCTTTGCAGCAAAAAGTGTTCCAAAACTCTAAATTAGTCTTGTTTGAAAATTTCAGAGTCACTTGTTTCGATTAACGTTTAAGCAGTTAAATTGTTATCATGTCAGTAGATATTACACCGCTTACTCCTGAATTCCAGGTCACGGAAAAAGACCCGGAACTTGCTGTTTTGCAGGTGTTGGCGAATTATAAATGGGCCACAGGTTTTGTGTGCCGCAAATGTGGCCACGATCATTATTGTGCCGGAAAGAAACCCTATTCACGAAGGTGCACCAAGTGTAAAACAGAGGAAAGTGCCACCGCTCATACTGTTTTTCACCGATGCAGGATTCCTTTGACAGAGGCTGTTAAATTGGCCGAAACAGTGTGCAAACAACCAGATATTTCAACTTATGAGATCAGCAGGGTTTTTGATAAAAGACAAATGACCTGCTGGAAATTTAAAACCAGAATCATGGAATGTCTTACCGATAAAGGCAAATCAGACCTTTTAAAGCATTTGATTGCTGCGATTAAATAGTAGTTTTCAAAGAACTTTCAGGTTCTAAATGCCATTGATTTGCTTTTGCCGTTTCAGCCTAAAACACTACTTTTGCCCTTTCACTGAAACCTTTGGAAATGGCGCGATATTTAATTCATTCAATTAAAGAACTTATTGGTATAGAGGAAGATAACAAGTTGCTCTTGCGGGGCAAAGAAATGGCTCATGTGAATAGTATAACGGACGCCTGGCTCTTAACCGAAGCTGACAAAATTGCCGATTATGGCCGAATGGACGATACCCGCTTTATGGAACTCCGCAGTCAGATTCCCAATGAATTTCAGATTGACGCTTCCGGACGTTTGGTTTTGCCGGCTTTTTGCGACAGTCATACGCATTTGGTCTATCCTGCTTCCAGAGAGTTGGAATATGTGGATAAGATCAATGGTCTCAGTTACGAAGAGATAGCCCAAAGGGGAGGAGGGATTTTAAATTCTGCCCGAAAGATGCAGGAGATCAGTGAGGATCAGCTTTTTGAAGAAGCATTGCCACGCTTGGATGAAATTCGTGCGATGGGTACGGCAGCCGTTGAAATAAAAAGCGGATATGGATTAACTACTGAGTCAGAGCTTAAAATGCTGCGTGTGATTCGACGACTAAAAGAAAAAAGTGAGTTAACAATAAAAGCAAATTTTCTGGGGGCTCATGCGGTGCCATTGGAGTATCGCGGCCGGCAATCGGAATATGTGGATTTAGTTATCAACGAAATGATTCCTCAGGTAGCCGCCGAAGAACTGGCGGATTATGTGGATGTGTTTTGTGATAAAGGTTTTTTCACGGTAGAAGATACCGATCGCATTCTTAATGCAGGCATGAAATATGGCCTCAGGGCTAAGATACATGCAAACGAACTGGATTATTCAGGAGGCATTCAGGTAGGCGTGAAGTACAATGCGCTATCTGTTGATCACCTGGAATATACAGGTGATGAGGAAATTGCCGCCTTGCTTGGCTCCGAAACCATGCCAACCATTCTACCGGGAGCAGCCTTTTTTCTGAATATGCCTTATGCGCCGGCGCGAAAAATGATCGATGCCGGACTGCCGGTTGCCATGGCATCTGATTTTAACCCGGGTTCCTCGCCTTCGGGAAATATGCAGTTGATCCTGAGCATGGCAAGCATTTTATACCGGCTCACACCTGAAGAAGGTTTGAATGCCTGCACCATCAACGGAGCCTATGCCATGGATCTGAGCGAAGAAACCGGAAGCATCAGCATTGGTAAGCAGGCAAATCTTATCCTGACAAAACCACTGGATAACCTGGCTTATATGCCTTATTATTATGGCATCAACAAGGTTGAGAAAACGATGATCAAAGGAAAATTTTAATCGAAAAACCTAATATTTTATGAAGAAAATAATAGAATGCGTTCCTAACTTTAGTGAAGGACGCGATATGCATATCATTAAGCAGATCACGGATCAAATAGAAAGTGTGGAAGGTGTAAGTCTGCTGGATGTTGATCCGGGTGCAGCTACAAATCGTACGGTTGTAACGATGGTTGGAGAACCCGAACAAGTGATTGAGGCTGCATTTCTGGCCGTTAAAAAAGCTGCTGAATTGATAGATATGCGAAAACACAAAGGCGAACATCCACGCATGGGAGCCACGGATGTTTGTCCGTTGATTCCGGTTGCAAATATCAGCATGGAAGAAACAGTTGAATTTGCCCGCAAGCTTGCCGAACGCATTGGTAATGAGTTGAATATTTCGGTTTATTGTTATGAGAATGCTGCCTACAAACCAGAACGCACAAATCTGGCAAACTGCCGGGCAGGAGAATATGAGGGGCTGGCCGAGAAGTTCACACGGGCTGAATGGAAGCCTGATTTTGGCCCGGATAAGCTGAATGAGAAAGCCGGAGCAACGGCTGTTGGTGCCCGTGATTTTTTGGTAGCTTTCAATGTAAACCTGAATACGACCTCCACCCGACGTGCCAATGCAATCGCCTTTGATGTGCGTGAGCGCGGACGCGTGAAACGGGAAGGAAATCCCATAACCGGAAAGATCGTGAAAGATGAGAAAGGCAATCAGGTTTATATTCCGGGTAGTTTGAAAGCGGTGAAAGCCATTGGCTGGTTTATTGAAGAATATGGGGTGGCTCAGATTTCGATGAACCTTACAAATATTGGCATCACGCCGGTTCATATCGCTTTTGATGAGGTGTGTCGCAAGGCTGAAGCCCGTGGTATCAGGGTTACAGGTTCGGAATTAGTTGGTTTGATTCCTTTGAAAGCCCTTACAGATGCAGGAAAATATTTCCTCGAAAAACAACAGCGTTCCTTAGGTGTGGATGAGGCTGAACTGATCAAAATTGCTGTGAAATCAATGGGTTTGGACGAATTGAAACCATTTAATCCGCACGAGAAGATCATCGAATACAAGCTTGCTGCAGATGCTGGCCATAAAAAGCTGGTTGATTTCACTGTTGCCGGCTTTGCGCACGAAACAGCCTCAGAATCACCTGCACCGGGAGGAGGTTCTGTGTCAGCCTATTTGGGTGCTCTTGGAGCTAGTTTGGCTACTATGGTTGCCAATTTATCCTCCCACAAAAGAGGCTGGGACGACCGGTGGAAGTTTTTCTCCGACTGGGCCGAAAAAGGGCAGAAGCTCAAAGATCAGCTTTTGTTTATGGTGGATGAAGATACCAATGCTTTTAACAAAATCATGGATGCTTTTGGCTTGCCAAAAAAATCTGAAGCTGATAAACAGGCCAGAAAAGCAGCCATTGAGGCAGCTTCTAAATATGCCATTGAAGTGCCGTTGAAGGTTATGGAATTTAGTCTATCTTCAATGGAACTGATTGAAGCGATGGCCGAACAGGGTAATCCCAATTCAGTTTCTGATGCGGGAGTAGGGGCGATATGCGCCAAAGCAGCTGTTAATGGGGCTTTCCTCAATGTAAAGATCAATGCAGCAGGTATCGAAGACCGGAACTTTGCCACTCAAATGGTCGATAAAGGTGCCCGGTTGATGGAACAAGCTGTGGAATCGGAGAAGCGCATACTCGAAAAAGTTGAGGCAATCATTCAAAAGCAGGCTTAAAAGATGGGCGAGCATCTCACGCTATTGTTGCTTTACATGACTTCATTTCTCACCCTCATGAATCCCCTGGGGGTGATGCCTGTTTTTTTGAGCATGACCAGCAGTCTCGACAGGCGTGGAAGACGACTTACTGCTATAAAATCATTGATCACAGCCTTTTTCACACTGGTGGTTTTTGCTTTTGGCGGCGAAATGTTGTTTACTTTTTTCGGGATTTCTGTCTCCGGACTTAAGGTGGTTGGCGGGGTTTTGTTTTTCATTTTAGGATATGATATGTTGAATGCCCGCCTGAGCCGGATCAAGATCACTCCGGAAGAGGTGAATAAATATGTGGATGATGTGTCGATCACCCCGCTTGGAATCCCTATGATTGCCGGACCCGGATCAATCACCAATGCAATTATTTTGATGGATCAAAGTCCGGAAATCAGCCAGAAAATTATTTTAATCAGTTCAATATTAATTGTTTGTCTGATCATTTTAGTTATCCTGTTGAGTGGAAATTCGATCATGAAATACCTGGGCGACACCGGAAATAAAATCATGATGAAACTGATGGGATTGATTGTAATGGTGATTGCTGTTGAATTCTTTTTTACCGGTATATCACCTTACCTCAAAGCCATTTTTAATATATCTTAAAAAAGAACGAAAAAAACTAGGATAATTCACCGAATTATAATACTTTTGCCGTCCGAAAAATTGAAAAGACAGAAGCATGGCTAAGAAAAGCAAAGACGCACGGGTGCAGATTATTCTTGAATGCACCGAGCACAAAAACAGTGGAATGCCGGGTACTTCCAGGTATATCTCCACCAAAAACAAAAAGAATACGCCAGAGCGTATGGAATTAAAAAAATACAACCCCATTTTGAAAAAAATGACGGTTCACAAAGAAATAAAATAAGCTGAATTATGGCAAAGAAAGTAGTTGCAACCCTGCAAACAGGTGCTGGTAAAGAATTTGCAAAAGTTATCAGAATGACCAAATCTTCCAAGTCAGGGGCCTATAGTTTTTCTGAAACTATGGTTCCTAACGACAAGGTTCAGGAATTTCTGAGCAAAAGATAATGAAACTATTTCAGTAATGACTGAGGCTTTTCCGGCTTTTGCCGGAAGAGCTTTTTTCGTTTAAACTCATCAATATGGGAATCTTTTCTTTTTTTTCGAAGGATAAAAAGCAGGACCTCGACAAGGGCCTGGAGAAAACAAAAAGCAGTGTTTTCAGTAAGCTTGCCAAGGCTATTGCCGGAAAATCAAAGGTTGATGATGAGGTACTTGATCATTTGGAGGAGATATTAGTAACCTCTGATGTGGGTGTACATACCACTTTGAAGATTATCGAACGCATCGAAGCCCGTGTTGCCCGTGATAAATACCTCGGAACAAATGAGTTGAATGCCATTTTAAAAGAAGAGATTGCCGAATTATTGCAAGAAAATAATTCCGGTGACGGTACTGATTTTGAACTCCCTGCCAATACCAAACCTTACGTAATCATGGTGGTGGGGGTGAATGGTGTTGGAAAAACCACAACCATTGGCAAACTGGCCTATAACTTCAAAAAGGCAGGAAAAAAAGTTGTTTTGGGTGCGGCGGATACTTTCAGGGCTGCAGCGGTTGATCAGTTAAAGATTTGGGGTCAGCGCGTGGATGTGCCGGTTGTGGCTCAGGCTATGGGTTCCGATCCGGCGTCTGTGGCTTTTGATACGGTGAAGTCGGCGGTGAGCCAGCAGGCTGATGTGGTGATTATCGATACCGCCGGACGACTGCATAACAAGATAAACCTGATGAAAGAGCTCACTAAGATAAAAACTGTGATGCAAAAGGTGGTGGCTGATGCGCCTCATGAAATTTTACTGGTACTGGATGCTTCAACCGGGCAAAATGCCATCGAACAGGCACGCCAGTTTATTGCAGCCACCGAGGTAAATGCCCTGGCACTCACCAAACTGGATGGCACTGCCAAAGGCGGGGTTGTAATTGGTATTTCAGATCAGTTCAAAATACCTGTGAAATATATCGGAATTGGAGAGAAGATGGAGGATTTGCAGCCGTTTGATCGAAAGCTTTTTGTGGAAACACTCTTTGATTAGCCCTTTCCTTGAAAAAATCACATATTCATATCGTTACACTCGGATGTTCTAAAAATACCGTTGACTCCGAGCATCTGGGAGCCTTGTTCAGGCCGGAAAAATATCAGATACTTCATAACACTGATCAGAAGGCTGATATCGTCATCATCAACACCTGTGGTTTTATCGGTGATGCCAAAGAGGAAAGTATTGACACTATACTGGCTTATGCAGAGCAACGGAAAACGGGCCGGATCAGGAAACTGATTGTGATGGGTTGTCTGTCTCAACGGTATAAGAATTTTCTGGAAGAGGAAATACATGAGGTGGACGCATTTTTTGGTGTCGATCAGTTAAGAGAGGTTGCTGCATTGATTCAGCAGGAAGAGTTGATCAACATACCTGAGCACTACAAAAGAAACCTCTCTACGCCTGAACATTACGCTTACCTCAAGATTTCGGAGGGATGCGACAGAAAATGTTCTTTCTGTGCAATTCCGCTTATCCGTGGCAAACATGTCTCTGTACCGGAGAAGGCATTGATTGATGAAGCCAAACAGCTTGCCGCTTCAGGTGTTAAAGAACTGATTTTGATTGCGCAGGACCTGACGTATTATGGCATTGACCTGACCGGCAAACGCATGATTGTTCCCCTCATCCATGCATTGGCAGCGATTGATGGAATTCAGTGGATCAGATTACAGTATGCTTATCCGGCCGGCTTCCCTGAGGACTTAATCGAATTGATTGCAACACATCCCAAGGTTTGCAACTATTTGGATATGCCACTTCAACACATCAATAGTGTATTGCTCAAAAGCATGAAACGTGGTCTTGACGGTGAACATACAAGAGAACTTGTGATGAAAATCAGACAGCGCATCCCTGATCTGGCATTCCGTACCACTTTTATCGTTGGCTATCCGGGCGAAACAAGGGAAATGTTTGAGGAGCTGTGCGATTTTGTGAGGGATATGCGTTTTGAAAGGATGGGTGTTTTTGCTTATTCAGCAGAAGAAGACACCTCGGCTTTTGATTTGGGTGATGAGGTGCCTGAAAACGAAAAACAGGAACGCGTTGAAATGTTGATGGCCATTCAACAGGATATCGCACTGGAGCTTAACAGGCAAAAAGTCGGCAGCATTCAAAAAGTACTGATCGACTGCAAGGAAGGTGAATATTATATTGGCCGCACCCAATACGATTCACCTGAAGTGGATAATGAGGTGATAATACAGGAACAGCAACCCATGCGGATTGGCGAATTTTATGATCTCCGTATTACAGCAGCTGAGTCCTTTGATTTGTATGCGGAGAGGGTGGGGTAGTCAGCATTAAAGCCGGACTATTTTTTTATTCAATTTCCTACAATTAAAAGCCAAAATATTTTTCAATAAATACCTCGATTGCCTGGTAATCGTGTGCTACAGCTTTGTTCGATCTTAATAATCTGCTTTGGCTAAAATGACCCTGACTGAACAATAACACCTGAATGTTTAGCTTTTCTGCGACTTCGGCATCATGCAGGCTGTCGCCAATCAGCAGACAGTTTTCAGCGGAGGTATCAATGGTTGCGAATAGCTTTTTGGCCGTTTCAAGTTTTCCATCGGCCAGGTGGTTGTCGATGCCATGAATGCCCTCAAAATATTGTTGAATACCATTCTTTTGTGTCAAATCTTCGAGCAGGGCCTGTTCCATGGCCGAAAGGATAAACTGCCGGAATCCTTTTTGTTGCAAGCTGCCCAATAAGCGGGCTGCATCTTCAAAAACAGTGGCTTGTCCGACCAGCTCGTTATAGTGCTTCATAAACTGATGGGCAGGCAACTCAAATGCTTCTCTGCGAAAATCGAAACCAAGCTTTTCGTAGTAATTTTTTACCGGAAAGTCAAATACTTCCCTGTATCTGTTGCGATCAAGTTGCTTGAGATTGCGGGCTTCGAGAAGTTTGTTCATGGCCAGCACACAGCAATCTACATCATCCAGCAGGGTGCCGTTCCAGTCCCAGAAAATTACCGGCTTGGGATTCATCAATGGCATTTAGGGGCAGTTACGCAAGTAATCGCCAATGTTGGGTTTTTTAAACTCGTGTGCTTTTTTGTAATAATAGCAGGCCATTTCGCGATCCTGTTCATAATCCATGATCTGTCCCAGGTTGAACCAGGCGTCAGCATAGTCGGGTTTTATTTCAACGGCTTTCAGATAGTCTTCTACTGCGGCTTTATAATTTCTTAGGTTAAAGAATGATGATCCCCGTAAAAAATAGGCCTCATACGACTGATCGTCATATTTTATGGCACGGCTGTATGCTTCCACGGCTCCTTTGTAGTCAGCCCGATAACTGAGTTTTCTGCCTTCTTCGATCAGTTCCATTGTTTTACGTGGGTTGGGCGAACAGGCACTCATAAGCACCAAAAGCAGTAGTGAAAATCCCGACAGTTTTAGCATAGCATAGTTTTTTGCGAAAATAAGCAATTTAGAAAAATTAACATGGTCTTTTTGAACGTAAATCAGGCTGGTTTGTTTCATTTGTGGATTAAGGATAATCCAAAGATTAAACAAATTTGCTCACAACAAAAAGATTAACTTATGAAAACCTGGACTATTGACCCTTCACACTCAGAGGTGCAATTTAAAGTGAAACACCTTGTTATTTCAACTGTTACCGGAAGTTTTGGTCGTTTTAGCGGACAGCTCGAAACTGCATCGGATGATTTTACTCCGGCAAAGATCAGTTTCGAAGCCGAAGTAGATAGTATCGACACGAATAATGCCGATCGTGATAACCACCTTAAGTCGGCTGATTTCTTTGATGCTGCTAACCATCCCAAGATCAGTTTTGTTTCGGAAAGCTTTGATAAGACAGGCGATTCCACCTACAAACTCACCGGAAACCTTAACATGCGCGGAACAACAAAAAAGATCACTTTAGATGTGGAACATGGCGGTGTGATGACAGATCCGTATGGCAATACCAAAGCCGGTTTTGAATTACAGGGCAAAGTAAGCCGTAAAGAATTTGGCCTCAGCTGGAATGCCGTTACCGAAGCAGGTGGGGTGGTAGTAGCCGATGAGGTAAAGTTATTGTTGAATATTCAGTTGGCCAGAAATTAATTGGTATCTGTACTACAATTCTGAATTTTACACTAAGCGGTCTATCCATATTTTATCCTTGATGGAAAAACCCTGCAAGAGATAAAATGTGGATAGCATATCGCTGGTAATTGATTGCTCAATCGTTTAGAACCGGCAAAAACGCAAAATGACTTGAATAATAAAGCATTTGTGCGGTAAAATCTTCTGGACAACTTATTCGTATATCTTCAATCCTTCCCCTGTCGCAAATCTTCTGGAGTTGAGGATTTATAAAACCTGCAAAGGGTGCTATGCCCAATTTTTTCCACCTTTCCAGAACTTCCTGATGAAGCTGTTGGTCAACTTTTACGCCGTAACCTTCAACCAAAGCTTTGGCTGCCTGATAATCGCCTTCTGACTTGATTCGCTGTACTTCGCGTAACAACTCACCAACAAGCTTTCTGGTTTGCTCGTAATCATTGATGCGGAGATACGTTTTATCATTGATTACCAGCATTTCAATGATCCTTTCGGGAGCGGCCTTTTCGAACACCCATTTCGCTATAAGCTGTCTGTTGCGCATATGGCTTTCTTCCAGTTGTTGGCCGGGTTCCAGGCGCACCAGTTGACGCATCAATCCGTTGAGAAAAAAGCTGTCATATTCAGCTTTACCGGTTTCAAGGTTTTCCATAAATCCTTCTTCGATAAGCTTTTCGTCCAGCATATAATACAGCGCAACCAGATCGGCACGAGCTTCTTCCAGGGTGTTGGCATAACTTTTCAGGCTTTCTTTAGGGCTTGGTACGCCGGGGATTAGCTGTCCGCTGCCATGACCAATCACTTCATGAAGTCCGGTATGAATTTTGGAAGCCAGTGCGCCATATTTTTTGATTCTTTCCTGTTGTTCAGGCAGATAAAATTCTTCAATTGAGCCTGTACTTTGAGAAGCATTTTCGTAGGCATCTTCGATATTTGCCAATGAAACAGATTTTGATCCGTATCTTTCTCTGATCCAGTCGGCATTGGGCAGGTTGATGCCGATAGGAGAGGAGGGGCTGCAATCGCCGCTTTCGACGATCACCTGTATCACTTTGTAACTCACGCCTTTCGGGTCTTTGCGTTTGTGTGCCTCATCAATCGGAGAATGAGCCTCGAACCAGGGAGCCAGCTCGCTGATTTTTCCAAAACGCTGCGTGGCTTCTTCATCTCTCATCGAAAGCACAGCTTCGAAAGTGGCATGTCGTCCCAACGGATCGCCATACACTTCGATAAAACCATGCACCAGATCAATCACTGAATCAGTGTCCTGAACCCAAAGCTTGTTGTATTCGTTGAAGGTTTTCAAATCGCCGGTTTCGTAAAATTGAATCAGTTTTTCGAGTATGGCTTGTTGTGCTTCGTTTTCAGCATAATCTTTTGCTTTTTCGAGGAGCACAACAATTTTGCGGATTGCTTTTCCGTAGCGTCCATCCGATTTGTAAACTTCTTCTTTTATCTCACCATTCCTTTTTACTAATCTGGTATTCAAGCCGTGCCACAAGGGTTCATTTTCATCAGGCTGTATTTTCCTGGCATAAAAATCCTCTGCTTCCTGCTGGTTTACGCCATCATAAAAATTGCAGGCTGATTGGGCCACATGATCAGCTCCTTCGTCCTGATATAGTCTTTTTGGGGCGATTACAGGATTGAAAATGATGTCAGTAAGCCAAGTAACAAACTCTTTTTTTGATTGATGGAGAGGAACCGGAAGTTGTGATTCATCCAGACTGTTCAAAGCGTTTTTTAACCAGTTTTCGGTACAGGCCGGAAAAAATTTATCCATCGAATAGTGATGATGGATACCATTCGAAAACCAAACTCTCTTGAGATAGGTAACAAATTGGTTCCAGTTTTCATCCGTTTTTTCACCTTCGTAATGCTGATAAACAGCTTCCAGGCTTTTACGAATAATGAGATTGTATTTATAGTTTTGATCATAGATCAAATCGCGCCCGGCCAGTGCAGCCTGATATAAATGCCAGACAAATATTTTCTGGTTCAGGCTGAGATTTTCGAAGCCATTGATCTGATAACGTAAAATGCGGATATCGGCAAATTGTTCTGTTTGCCACATGAAGTCTTTTACAGTTTCGTTTGACATGAGCTGTTTTTGTTTAAGGCGCAAAACTACTAAAGAATCTGATAGGAAAAGTGGTTTGCGGCGGGCACAAAAAATGCGGGCAATGGCATACCCGCACTTCGGTGAATATTTTTTTAGCCTTTGTAAAAAGGCAGTTTTACAATCTCTGCAGCCAGTTTTTTATCACGTACTTTGATAAAAATATGCGTTCCTAATTTGGTATGAGGTCTGCTGATATAAGCCATACCGATTCCTTTTTTAAGCATGGGCGACATGGTTCCGGAAGTCACCTCTCCAATCACCTCATCATTTTCGTTCACCACTTCGTAGTGTTGTCTTGGGATGCCCTTGTCAATCATCTCGAAAGCTCTGAGTTGCTTGTCCACACCTTCTGTTTTTTGCTTTTCGAGTAGTGGACGATCAATAAAGTCGTTGCCATCCGTAAATTTGGTGATCCAGCCCAATCCGGCTTCAATCGGACTGGTGCTGTCGTTGATGTCGTTGCCGTACAAACAGAATCCCATCTCAAGCCTTAGGGTATCTCTTGCTGCCAATCCGATAGGTTTGATGCCAAAACCTGCACCAGCTTGCAATACGGCCTTGTAGATTTTTTCAGCATCCTCATTTTTGAAATAGATCTCGCATCCACCTGAACCGGTATAGCCGGTAGTAGAGAGCAAAACGTCCTTTACACCCGCAAATTCAACCATTTTAAAGGTGTAGTATTCCATGTCGGTGATGGGAGTAGTTGTAAGCGATTGCATGGCTTCCAAGGCTTTAGGGCCTTGAATGGCCAGTTGTGAGGTGCTGTCGGAGGCATTGCTGATCTGTGCGTTTTGACTGTTGTTTTTTACCACCCAGTTCCAATCCTTGTCGATATTGGCAGCATTTACAACCAGTAAATATTTCTCAGCATTAAAGCGGTAAACCAGCAAATCATCCACAATGCCGCCTTTGCCATTCGGGAAGCAGCTGTACTGAATTTTTCCGTCAAACAGGGCAGCCACATCGTTTGAAGTGATCCTTTGCACCAGCTCGAAGGCTTTTGGCCCCTCTGCCCAAAACTCGCCCATATGCGACACGTCGAAAACACCAAGCGCTTTGCGCACAGTTTCATGTTCCACATTGATGCCTTCAAATTGAACAGGCATTTCAAAGCCTGCAAATTCAACCATTTTTCCACCCATTTCGTGGTGCATACGGTTTAATGCTGTTTGCTTCATGATAATTGTAATTTACTGAAGATTAAATAATTAAATGCCCAACATGGGCGTAAGTTGTAAACTTCAAAGGTAGCGTTTTTTTAGATAAGAAAAATTGTACAAGTCAAACAAAGAAGGGCTTTTTGTATATTTGGGCTTGAAAACAACATGATCTAAATAGCGTAATCATGAAAATGAACCTCTTACAATTGCTGCTGTTGTTTTTAGTCGGGCTTTTCATTCAATCTGCGAAAGCTCAAACAGAGCACAAGCTAATCATTCAAACCAGTATGGACGAGCCAGGTGGTTTTCTTACACCCTTGAATGGAGATCACTTTTTGCTTACGATAACCAGAGGCGAGTATGAACCTATTCCGGATGACGTAAATCAGTTTTACGATTATAACAATATCACTTATCTTGTTTCAGATGAGTTGGAGTTGATTGATAGTCTGCACTACAATACAATAGAAGGATATGGTACGCGGATAGCGAATATCCACCCACTGCCGGATGGGAATTATCTGGCTGTGGGTCTCGCCTACGATTCTATAAGCAGTGATTTTCAGCTGTATTTGCGCTGGTTTGATGCCGGGTTGGAGCTCTCCCGGGATTCCCTGATTGGCTCATCAGCTTTCCGTGAGCGTTACCATGCTGCTTTAGTCAATTTGGCAGGCAATGTTGTGCTTGCCGGAGGATATGATGATACGGATTCTACAGTAGCTGATCACAGATTTTTCATTGAAATGAGTCAGGAAGGAAGTTTGATACAACAGTTTACAGATACAAGTTCAATTATACGCTTTGGCCTTGTACAATTGGGTGGGGATGGAATGTATTATCAGAGTGGTTATCCTAACAAAATAATTAGACTTAATACTGATTTTACACTAGATTCGATAATTGATTTTGAGGGAGAGGTGGAAATTGAGAAAAGGGATTTTGGAGTTTTGAATGATACTACCTTTTATTATGTAGGTAATTATCTTAAACAGGGAAGCCCACCACCCATTGATAATATGGAGATGGCTTTTCAGCCTGTAAGTTGGAAAGGTGAAATCATGCCATTACATCATTTTGGAGCTGTTGACACGCTTGACTTTTATAATAGCATGAATGTAGATGGTGATTGCCTAATTATTGCTGGTACAATAAATAGTGTAATTGAGCCGGTCCCTTCCTGGTATATGGCTAACAAACTAAATCATCAGTTGGAGTTGGAGTATCAGGTAGTATATGGAGATGGGGTTAGAAAATATCGCAGCGCAGGCACGATGCCAACTGCTGATGGTGGCTTTGTTGCAGTTATGTCTGTATGGGATTACAATCATTATCCTGGAGCTATGATTCAGCATGATGTGGTTGTTGTACGTTTTGATGCCAATGGCCAGCTTGTAGGCAGGCTCGAACTGCCTGCTCAACAGCTGCAATCACTGAATCTGGCACCCAATCCTGCATCAGATTTTGTACGGATAGTGGATGAGCAACATTGTTGGAAAACTGCACAGGTTTATGACCAGCAAGGCAGGCCTATTGCTGCTTTGTCTGTTGGTGATTGCAATTATTTCCAAACGGCAAAACTGAAGCCAGGAAGTTATGTGATCCAGCTGCTTGATAAAGATGGCCGGCAGGCATTTGCCAGGCTGATAAAGCAATAAGCTGAGATTTAAGTCTGTTTAACAATTGATTTGGGGCTTAAAGGTTCGTCATTATCAGCATAATTGTAGTTTTGTAGCCAAAATTGATGTTGATGAACTTCATTCGCAACTATAGTAAACTTATCCTTATCCTTTTGTTTTTGATGCCGGGAATTTCCAGGGCGGCTTATTTGCTGATACCCATGGACGAAACCCAAACCAATCACCTAAAAGCTTATGGCGTAGCTTATTGGGTACTCGAAAAAGAGATAGAAATCAGCTGGTTGCTTAATTACCGTGGTGGAAGTTACCTTATCCCGCATCATCCCTTGTTCGAAAAGGAATGTAAGCTGCGCAATGTGAGTTATCAGGTGATAGCCGATGTGCAGGCAGCTGCCATTTTGCAGGATATTGCCGATCCGGGCAAGAATATGGACGAGATGAAATTGCAGAAAGTGCCGCGTATTGCTGTTTATTCACCCAAAAACAAGCTTCCGTGGGATGATGCCGTAACGCTCGTGCTCACTTATGCCGAGATACCTTATGACATTATTTACGATGATGAGGTGCTCTCGGATGTGCTGCCGATGTATGATTGGCTTCATCTGCATCATGAGGATTTTACAGGTCAGTTTGGTAAGTTTTGGGCACGTTACAGGCATTTTCCGTGGTATCAGGAAGATGTGCAACAGCAACAGCAAACGGCTGAGCGGCATGGCTTTCAAAAGGTTTCCCAACTCAAGCTTGCTGTGGTGAAAAAAATCAGGGAATTTGTCGCGGGTGGCGGCTATATGTTTGCCATGTGTTCGGCCACAGATAGTTACGATGTGGCTTTGGCCGCAGATGGGCTGGATATCTGTGATGTGATGTTTGATGGCGATCCCATCGGATCGGGCCATACACAATTGCTGAATTATGATAATTGTGTGGCCTTTACGGATTTTAAGGTTTCGACCAATCCTCAGGAATATGAAATTTCAGATATTGATGTAACCAATTACAGGTCAAGGAGTATCAACGAAATCAATGATGTGTTTAGCTTGTTCGATTTTTCCGCTAAATGGGATCCTGTGCCAACCATGCTAACTCAAAACCACGAAAAGCTGATCAGAGGTTTTATGGGCCAAACCACGGCTTTCAACAAAGACCTGGTGAAATCGGAGGTGATCATTTTGGGGGATAATATTGCTTTTAATGAAGATCGTTATATTCATGGGAATTTTGGCAATGGTTTCTGGACATTTTTTGGAGGCCACGATCCGGAAGATTATCAACATCTGGTTGGCGACCCGCCTACCGAGCTGGATATGTTTCCCAATTCACCCGGCTATCGCCTGATCCTGAATAACATTCTGTTTCCGGCAGCCAAGAAGAAAAAGCAAAAGACTTGATGTGGTTTGTGTTGGGTGAGCAATAAAGAATAGTTACGCGAAAGGCATCTCGACTTCGCTCGATGACCTCTTCGCTCGATGACCTCTCAGCTTGATGACCGCTCCGCTACGATTAAAAAAAAGCATTTTTGTTAGTTTTAGTAATAATGAGCCAATGCCAAAGCCAACGCCAATGCCAACGCCTCACTCAGCCAAAAGCCTAAAAAAAAGAGCCAAGTAAAAAGGAAAAAGTAAAAAGGAAAAAGGAAAAAGGAAAAAGGAAAAAGTTGTTGTTGCTTCGTAACAGGAATAAAAAAACGAAAATAATGATTTATAGGTTAATATTAGCCAAAAGCTCCCGCTTAGCGGGACAAGTAGCCAAAAGCTAAGAGCCTCTTCAAAAAAAATCCCCCGCCAGCATAAGCCAACGGGGAGATTTTTTTGGGGGGATGAACTATGATGGAATTAGTCCTCCAGTTCTTCTTTCTGGTCTTTCCAGTATTGATATACCTTGCGACCGCCATAGGCAGCTCCCAGTGTCAGTAGTATGGCAAGGCCGGAGCCAATAGGAGCGTTTCCGCCAACAGGGCCGCCGCCTTCACCAGGATCTTCAGGCGGTTCAGGCGGGCCTTGTGCCAGCAGGGCAGTGCTTGCGATGGTTAAAACTGTAATTAAACTGAGTTTAGCAATTATCTTTTTCATGGTTTTGATGTTTATCGGATGACAACTTTTTGATTTGTTACGCTAAGGTTGCTACTTAGCCGCACGATCAGCACCTGATCGAGTGGCAGTTCGCTCACGCTCGTGCTACCAGTTCCATTCAGCTTTTTGCTGTAGAGCAACCGCCCTTGTAAGTCGAATACTTCCAATTGTGCCGGTGCATCCGCAAAATGACTTAAAAAAAGCATTTGTTCAGCCGACCAGATGCGGATGTCATTAGCATTACTGAGTTCATCCGTACTGGTAACACCCATAAACCAAAGCGTAAACCGTAGCGGATCATTATCCGTTTCATGAATAAAGCGATAAGAGTTTTGCTCGCGCAGGTCGATGCGGACTCCGGTAAGCAGGTCTTCGAGGAAGATCGTTACCCAATCGCCGAAACTTTCCATGCCCTGCACCTCAATAACAGCCTCACCAGCTTCGCCCCTTTCAAAGCCAACTTCCATCACATAAGTCTCAGCAGAATAAGGGATGCTGTTGATGCTCAGCTCCGTTTTATCGGGTGTAAGGGAATAAATATTGGGAGCAGTATTCCAGTTTTTAAATTTGAGGGCATCATATTGCCCGTCGAAATCAATGCTGCTTTCTGGCAGGTATCGCACTACGATCTCATCTGTAAAATCGCCACTGTGTGCAAACAAGCGGAGGGTTTCAGTTTCTTCTGTTGTATTTTTATAGAATGCCTGACTGTTATGCACCCTAACCTCATTAGTCATAGAAAGTGCTGGAGCAGCAGCATTCGACTGCACAAAGAAAGCCTGTCCGGCAGGGATGTAGCGGGAACCGCCATTGGCACCAGTACCATTAACATACGAAGCCCAAACGACATTGATGTCTTCACCATTTCCGGTTGATTGTGCCGTATTATAAATATAAATGGCATTATTCATATTCGTCTTGGTCCAGCCGCTTGCCGCATCCCAGTCAATAGCCGAAGGGTAGGGGTTGGGTACCAGATTATAGTTAAATGGTACGCCATACTCTACCGCTGTAGCAAAATTGCCATTGTTGGCTTTTCCGGCAAAATCGTAGGTGATATTATCGTTTGGATAGTAAAGCAAATAGCCTTCATCCACCTCCAGTGGTGTGGTAGTGGAAGTACCCATGGATACATAATCCTGTATGGCAAAATCAAAGCGATACAGGTAGGAACCCATGAACAGGCCGGTTTGCGGATTGCTGCCGGCAGTTAAAGGCACCGAAACGGTGTGGTATTTGGCATTGGCTGTGTTGGCATCACCGCTTAAGTAACGCTGAATGGTCATATCCACATCAGCGGTGTTGTGCAGCAGTGAAGCTGTTCCGGTAGCATCAGATTGAAGGAATAAGGCAGCTGTGCCGGCCTGGTTATCGGTAGTAGCAATAACCGTCAGGCTTTTTGTTGGCTCAATTGTAACACTATTGCCGTTTTCAATTAAAAGGTTGTCGAGAGTGAGGTTGGCGTCAATAGTGAGGTCGCCCACAGCAATGGCATCTGTGTTAGCTGCTACATTTGAGAAGTTTGTTGTGATACTCAGGTTATTGAAATAGGGTTGCCGCTGATCCCCTGATGCAAGTCCACTGGCATAAAACCTTACCGCATCCGGAGCTCCTGCCACAGCAATCGTTTGGTCATATGTTTCGCTGCCATCTCTTCCTGTTCCATAAACGCGTAAGTTACCGTTTGACACATACTCAAAGTTGAGCGTCATTAGGTTGGTGCCATAATTATTGAACATTGGATTTCCATTAATGGTAATCGCACTGCTCCCTCCCATATTAATATTTATAATTTGTGCGCCTGAAGTGCCTTCAGTATAGAGATTGATGCCTTTATTACCTTCACCATTACTATCCCAGTTCACAGCCCAATCAACACTAAAAGTACTGCCTATGCTTAATGGCCCGGCAAAAGTACGATCTGCATTTGCATAATTGCCATTATCATCAGGATTAGCATACAGTCCAAATGAAGGGTTTGTCATACCTGTTATTCCAGCTATTGAGGGATCACCTGTGAAATGACCAGCAAATCCACCATTCGTTCCTGAACTTAATACCCAATTGCCAAAACCATTTCCCTCATTACTTCCATTAGTCCAGCTACCTCCGTAATTTGAGGAATTATCTGAGGCATTAAACAGGTAAGTATAATCAAAATCCTCATTACCGGTAATAATCAGGGAGTAGTTCTGTGGGCTGCTTAGAGTGCCCTTGTGGTTGATTGTCAGGGTATAAATGGCTCCTGCCACTGGTGAAGCAATATTGATCACTTCTATATTATCCCTGAAATTATCGCCTGTAGTGGCCACATTGGCTGGATTGGCCGGATCTAAAATGTATGGGGAGCTAATTGTACCACCCGCATCTGTAAGGCGCATATCGAGGTCGTTTACCAACATCAGATCAGGTGGATCTAATGCAATGGCAACAGGCGTTCCGGGCACGTCATTCCAAATAATTGTGGCTTTAAGAGGAGCGTTGCCTGTGGCTTTCACCTTCATATTGACTGATTGTCCATCAGCCAGCGTATTTTCGTAGATATGCACCGGCGAAGCAACCTGATCGGTCATGATAGCAGCTGCAGCTTCTGTATTCATTAGCCCCCAGCCATAAATATAATCTGGCCCGGCATTCCCAAGATCAGTAGCGGTATGCAGAATCAATCCTTTCATAGTGGCTGAACGCAAAGCTACACCAGGATGCAGATTTTCCTGATGTTCCAGCAGCAAACCTATTGAACCACTCACCATAGGACCTGACATGGAGGTACCATTTGAGTTTGCATACTGATCGATACCAGCACTATGAGTGGAAAGCACAGTTACTCCCTTTGCTACGATATCTGGCTTAATGCGACCATCATCAGTTGGTCCCCAGCCGCTGAAGGATGACATGGCACTTGCAGCCGATACTGCACCAACCGTCATAATATTTTTCCCAACACCACGGTGTCCAATACAATCGAATCCACTTGCACCACCATCAAGATCGCGTGATGTTGTGCTAAGTTCCCAGTTCGAGCCATTCCAAAAGTAGTGATTGCTACCTGATGCCGGCCCTTCACCTCTGTCGTTTCCGGCCGATTTCACGATCAGGTAATTGGGGGCATTGTGCGCAATCTCATCCCAGGCGTTGGCAAAACTATCATAAAATCCCCAGTTATAATCTTCTGTTTCACTGATTAATGTATTTCCATACCAGTACCAGTTATAGCCGTCGTTGTACCACCCGGTAATCTGGCCATAGCTGTGCTGTGACACTTTCATGCCGCCGACAGCTTCAGTAGCCATTTCTGAAGCATCATTATCCCAGTCGTAAGCTGATAAGCTTGCTGCAGGCGACATTCCCTTTGCCAAATCCCATACTCCGGAGGCTATCATCGTTCCTGCCACATGGGTAGAATGCCAATGTGTTGAAGCAGGACTATCTCCTTGTGTAACCCTTCCTGTTAGTTCTTGGTGTGTGCCTAACACTGCTCCACCATCCCATATGCCTAATGTTTGCCCCGCTCCACTTAAAGTCAGACCGGCAGCACCACCAGTGTACAACTCATCAGAGTTGATGAGTGCAGCGCCCTCGGCGTTGAAAGTGGTGTAATACATCGGCATGCCGTTTTCGTCCAGACGCATCAGCTCGGTGATACGGCCGTTTTTGTCTTCGATGCGAACAGGCCAACCCTTTTCGTTAGCCACCTGCACCGCTTCGGCTTTTTCGGCCTGAGATTTTTGCTTGAGTTGCGAAGCAAGATACTGCAAACGTACTATTTGCTCCGGACTTTGCGCTTGAAGCATAGTAATACTTCCTGCAAAGAATAATGCAAGTATCCAAAGTTTCTTAGTCATGAGGAAAAATGTTTATTTGATTAAGATGTAAAGATACAATAATTGAACAAAATGGATTTTTTTTACCCTATACTTCTTTTTGCTCTTTCCACTCCTTGTAAACTTTCCTACCGCCATAGGCAGCACCCAGTGCCAATAAAATGCCCAGACCACCGCCAATGGGAGCTGTATTACCAGCAGGCTGATTGGTGCTTCCGCCATGTCCGTAAGGTGGTGGCGGAGGTGCTCCTTGCCAGTGTAAGATTATTAACAGGAGGATTAGTCCAATCGTTCCAGGCTCCTGGCATGTTGAGGCCTTCCGGCTCAAAAATCTGGGATTGAAGTCCGGAAGGATAAATTCCTGTGAGTAAAAAGCCTGTCAGGAAAAGGGTCAACAAAAAAATATAGTTTCTCATTATGGATGGTGTTATGATGATTCTTTGTTTTATTGCTTGATAAATCTTTTTGTTATCATTTGATTGTTAGTAATGATATGTAAAATATAGATCCCTGGCTCCAGGCCGGTAAGGTTCATCATTAGTGTGTTTTCGCTGGCCAGAAACTCATTGATGATTTTTCCTTGTGCGTCAGTCAAAATGATGTTTGCTTCCACGGTAATGTTTGATTTCAGGAAGATGCTGTTTTTTGCCGGATTAGGATAAAGATTGAATTCAAGTTTGTTTTCTGCCAGGCCAACATAAGTAATCACATAAGTTGTATCACCTGTGATAGTTCCATCTGGAGTGATATTCACTTCCAGATTTGGCCCTTCGATCAGCCATATGCCATCGGGAGTGCCGTCATCCTCTATCACACCCCATTCGTATGATCCCGGCAATATGTCGAGGGTGAGTGTCCATTCGTTGCCGTTTTGTTGCATGGGAATGGTTTCCCAATTGGTCATTTCGCCTTTGAGTTTGATATTGGAATACAATCCGGTAGCATCAGTCACAGTGAAGGTTACGGGATAGCTTACTACCTCATTGACTACGATCAGCTGCCCAGAGACATAGTTTTCTCCGTCCCAGAAACCTCCTCCTGCATCAGAATAACCTCCGTAAACAAATTCCTGATCGAGGTATTGGAAGCGGGAGGCATAATAATAGTTGCCTTCATCGGTGAGGACAGCCCCCAGGTTGGCCATAAACTCATCGTTATTTCCCACGGATTGACCAAAGTCGGCAGCGATCCAATTGGTCCAACCGGCAGGGTCGCTATCTTCATCCGACCAGCCAATCCAGCTCTGCAGGCCTTCTGTTTCTGTGCCGCTTCCGGTAATATTTTCGATCCAGGCCTGCCCATAAGTGATGAACTCCTCTTCGGGTTCTATTACACCATCAGGAGGCCATTGCAGGTTAGCCCATCCGATCTCCGGATCAGGTGTATCCTCAGAGACTGTCAGCACACCGGAAACATTATCCACACCATCCCAGAAGCCACCTCCGGAAGCTGAATAACCACCGTAAACAAACTCCTGATCTTCGTATTGGAAACGAGTAGCATAATAGAACGTTCCGGTCGAAGCCATCTCTGCTCCCAGATCAGCCACGAATTCATCATTGTTTCCCACTGCAGTATTAAAGTCAGCAGGAATCCACATCGTCCAGGTGGCAGGATCCGTATTGCCGGTCGAATAACCAATCCAGGCCTGTAAACCCTCTGTAGCTGTTCCAGAACCCGTTAATCCGTCAATCCAAACCTGTCCGTACGCATCATATTGTTGCAAAGGTGCGATTGTTCCCGAAGGCGGCCATTGCAAGTTGGCAAAGCTAATCTCCGGGTCAGGCACTTCCTCGTTAACCGTCAGCACACCCGACACATTATTTACGCCATCCCAGAAACCACCGTCAAAGCCGCCGTAAATAAATGCACCACCATCCAACAGGAACCGTGAAGCATAATAATAAGTGCCGGCCTCAGTGATATCACTGCCAATTTCGGCCAGATATTCCGGACGGGAAGTAAAGCCTGAAATGCCATTGTAATCCGCTTCAAGCCAGTTAGTCCAGTTAGCAGGATCCGTGTCATCGTCAGAATATCCAATCCAAACCGTCATGCCGATATAGCCAGTATCGTTCAAGTCCACGCCTGTAGCTTCGACCTGTGCATACACTTCCACGCTGCCACCAATAAGAATTGAAGCGGATCCCGGGAACTGTAAATTGGCAAAAGTGATCTCCGGATCAGGCGGTGTCACACTTACTGTTAAAACTCCACTTACATTGTCGTTGCCATCCCAGAAACCACCATCAAAGCCACCATACACATAATCCTGTTCCAGGTATTTAAAACGGGAAGCATAATAGAAAGTGCCTTCAGCCGTCATTTCAGCCCCCAGATCCAACACAAACTCATCATTATTGCCTTGTGCCGAACTGAAATCAGCTGCCACCCAGTTTGTCCAGGTGGAGGGGTCGGTATCATCTGATGAATATCCTATCCAGGCCTGCAGGTCAGCCGTAGCCGATCCTGAGCCTGTTATATTTTCAATGTTAACCTGACTGTAAACGTTAAACTGCTGCAGCGGTTCGATATTCCCCGAAGCCGGCCATTGGAGGTTAGCCCAACCGATCACCGGATCGACAGCAGCAGAAATGGTGTAACTCACATCCCCTGAAACAGTTCCATTCCCTGCGATGGTCACAGACAAATTTGGTCCAACGATTAGCCAGATGCCGTCATCCGAACCATCATTTTCAATGGCTCCCCATTCATAAGTACCGGCAGGAATATCCAGTGAGAGCGTCCAGGTAAAGTCAGGGCCTTCCGTCATGGGAACCGTTTCCCAATTGGTCATTGAACCTTTAAATTCAATGGCCTGATAAGACTCGGTTTCATCAATAACGGTAAACAGCACCGGGAAAGTCTCAATGACCTCTGCTACCGTAAGTACGCCAGACACATTATTGGTTCCGTCCCAGAAACCACCATCAAAGCCACCATACACATAATCCTGTTCCAGGTATTTAAAACGGGAAGCATAATAGAAAGTGCCTTCAGCCGTCATTTCAGCCCCCAGATCCAACACAAACTCATCATTATTGCCTTGTGCCGAACTGAAATCAGCTGCCACCCAGTTTGTCCAGGTGGAGGGGTCGGTATCATCTGATGAATATCCTATCCAGGCCTGCAGGTCAGCCGTAGCCGATCCTGAGCCTGTTATATTTTCAATGTTAACCTGACTGTAAACGTTAAACTGCTGCAGCGGTTCGATATTCCCCGAAGCCGGCCATTGGAGGTTAGCCCAACCGATCACCGGATCGACAGCAGCAGAAATGGTGTAACTCACATCCCCTGAAACAGTTCCATTCCCTGCGATGGTCACAGACAAATTTGGTCCAACGATTAGCCAGATGCCGTCATCCGAACCATCATTTTCAATGGCTCCCCATTCATAAGTACCGGCAGGAATATCCAGTGAGAGCGTCCAGGTAAAGTCAGGGCCTTCCGTCATGGGAACCGTTTCCCAATTGGTCATTGAACCTTTAAATTCAATGGCCTGATAAGACTCGGTTTCATCAATAACGGTAAACAGCACTGGGAAAGTCTCAATGACCTCTGCTACCGTAAGTACGCCAGACACATTATTGGTTCCGTCCCAGAAACCACCATCAAAGCCACCATATACAAAACTACCCTCCTCAGGCTGGAAGCGGGAAGCATAATAATAAGTTCCGGCAGCAGAAATTTCAACGCCCAGATCAGCCATATATTCATCATTGTTGCCCTGATCACTGTTGTAGGAGGCTTCAATCCAGTCAGTCCAGTTAGCAGGATCCGTATCTTCTGTTGAAAAGCCAATCCATGCAGTAATGCCTGTCCCCTGTCCGGCCTGATCAGTTACGCCCTCACTATAAACCCGTGCATACACATTATAAGCATCTTCGATAGAAATATTTCCGTTTTCAGGCCATTGCAAATTAGCCCATGCAATCACGATCTCAGCCTCTGTTACGGTCACCGTCCAAACCTTTTCAGTATTATCTTCAGCAGTAACCGTATATTCCACCGGAGCAGAAAAGTCCTGTGCCACACCACTTGCCGGATCAATAGAAGACCCCTCCGAAATGGCGATGGTAGGCGTAAGACTACTAAGGTCAGTACCATTCGCTACTTCAATAGAAACGGTTGCTTCCGCCGAATTGATCACCGCAGCAGCTGTTTGCTCAGTCAAAGTGAAAGTCAGGATTTCGGCATCGCTGCTCAGTCCGGCTACTGAGAAGCTGTAATTGCTTCCACCGTTGTTGTTAAGTTTTATTGTATAAAGATCATAGTCTACAGTAATTTCACTAACAGTAGAACTAAACGCATAATAGCTAACAGTTTTTCCGGCATCTTGTCCGGGAATGCTTGCTGTGCCACTGCTTCCTGTCATGGAGAATGCCAAAAGGCTGGAAGTACCCCAGTTATCTGTGGTGTAGCGCAAGTAAAAAATCTCTTCTGTTGATGGATTAGCGCTTAATGTAAGGGTAACTTCAGCAGCTTCATTTTGGACAATATCAGCCGGAACACTTAAGCTGTTTAGCTCAACAGGCTCAGCAGATGTTTCCATGAAAATGGCCCTGGTATCTCCATAACCGGAATCTTCATATACTATCGTGTACCAGTTTCCATTGATAAGGCTGACGCTGTTATTTCCATAATCACCAAATTGAAAGTTGTTTAAGGCATCCAGCGAAACGGCAGCATTACCTGTCCATTGATTTCCCCAGTCATTTTCAAAACTGGTGCTCACAAATTTGAATTCCTGCACTCCTGAAGTTCCGGTGTATTCAAAACTTGTCTGCCAGCGGGCAGTTCCGGTATTCACTTTGGAAAGGTCGAAGGGACCACCCATATTAAGGTTATTTGTCCAGCTATTCCAATCACCGGGCATTCGCAAGCCATCAGGTTCATAAATCTGTCCAAATCCCTTTATTGAGCTAAAAATCAGAAGAAACAATACCAGAAAACTGATGGAAAAAATGCGTGCGCAAAAGGGCAAAATAGCCTGATAGAGTCTACTTTTTCTCATGATTGTAACGTTGTGTTTGTGGTTTAGCAGGGAGGGGGTTAGCAACCTGCTAATAAATTTAATGCTAACAAATTTAAATGATTACCCGTTAAATCGGAAGTTATTCAGATAAGTTCTTTAAATTTCATAATGCAATCGATTGTGTAAGTTATTTATTAGCATCTGCCTGGATCAGCTGAATGAAAGCTTGCAATGAAAACTGGACAATAATAGGCACGCTGATATACTTAAAAAGCTCTTTCTAAAATATACCCAACGGGACATCCTTCGGGAAACAAAGAAAATACTTACTTACTGGATGAGATAAAACGCTGATATTAAGTTGATCGGAGGCCTCAGATATATCTTTGATGCTTCCATCTTTAAAAAGAATATTAATCCTGGATTGCTGTGGATGATAGGCATGATTGGATGTTTTTCCGATGATCAGTAAATAGCCGGCTTCCTCATGGGTTATTCCATATTGCTTGCAAATTGTCTTTCGCAACTGCTGAAGCTGTTCTTCTTCAAAAGGCCGTTCGGCCATCACCACCCTGAATAATTTACGGTTGACGATTCCGTTGCTTAATAAACCAAGCACTTTATCAGGATGGCGGCTCCATGATTTGAGCGCAGAGAAAACATCAAAATCATCCAGCAGGCTGTATTGGTAAATGGTCTCGTCTGTTCTGGCAAAATCCTGTGGTTTGGTTTGTCTGGGCAGGAAATAGTAAAGCGGTTCGGGAGTGGCTGTTTTCAGGCTGTCCGAAATTTCTCGGGCACGCAACAGGGCATTCATCAGCATATGCTCGGCACTAAGCACAGTTTTATGCAGATACACCTGCCAATACATCAAACGACGGGCTACAATGAATTTTTCAATGGAATAAATACCTTTAGCCTGAATAGCCAACTCATCATTCATCACTTCCAACATAGCCAAAAGCCTGTCGGCATTGATATTGCCTTCGGTAACGCCCGTAAAAAAACTGTCGCGCTTCAGGTAATCCATCCGATCCATATCCAGCTGGCTCGAAACTAGTTTACTCAAAAACATACGTGGATGTTTACCTTCAAAAATCGCCTGTGCTTCATCCAATGCTCCTGACAGCTGCTTGTTTAATTGCTGAATAAAAATACGAGACAAGTTTTCGTGATTCACACCTTCGATAATTGTTTTTTCAAGTGTGTGTGAATAGGGTCCGTGGCCGATATCGTGCAGTAATATTGCGATTGAGGCCGCCTGTTTTTCATTATCACTGATGGCATAGCCTTTATTGCGTAACAGCTGTATTGCCTGCTGCATCAGGTGCATGGCTCCCAGGCTGTGATGAAAACGGGTGTGCAGTGCTCCCGGATAAACCAGATGGGTGAGCCCAAGTTGTTTGATTCGTCGTAATCGTTGAAAATAGGGATGTTCGATCAGATCGAAATGCAATTCATCCGGAATGCTTACAAAACCATAAACCGGATCGTTAAATATTTTCTTTTTGTTAGCACTGTCAAAGGGCATAATTATTGTTAATTTTGTACTTATCACGTCAGGAGTCACAATAAAAGTGACGTTTCTTGCATTTTAACAACAAAAGTAAACTTATCGTCAACATCTTTACCCACTTAAATTGATCAGTATATAAAAATTTAGACTTATGGATAAAATCAGAATTTTATGGGCAGATGATGAAATTGACGTGTTGAAACCTCACATCCTGTTTCTCGAACAGAAGGGTTATGAAGTGATCGCCATTAACAATGGCGATGAAGCCCTGGATATAATCAATGAAGAGCATCTCGACATTGTATTTCTGGATGAAAATATGCCCGGACTTTCCGGCATCGAAACATTGGAGAGAATCAAAGCCAGGTATCCAAACCTCCCTGTGGTGATGATCACCAAAAGTGAAGAAGAATCGATAATGGAAGATGCAATCGGAAGTAATATTGCCGATTACCTGATCAAGCCCGTAAAGCCGAATCAGATTTTGCTGAGCCTGAAACGTAACCTCGAAAACAGAAAACTGGTCAGCGAAAAATCTACCATGACCTATCAGCAGGAGTTTAGAAACATCGGCATGGAACTGAATAATCAACTTAATTTTGAAGAATGGGTTGATATTTTTAAGCGTCTCACACGTTGGGAGTTGGAACTTGAAAAGGCAGCTGATCCGGGCATTATAGAGGTTCTGAATATGCAAAAAGATGAGGCTAACCTCCAGTTTTCTCGTTTTGTGGAAAAGAATTATGTCAGTTGGCTGAATGATTCTCCGGAGGGTAAACCTGTTTTGTCTCATACCCTGATACGGGATAAGGTTTTTCCACATCTTGTAAAAAGTCAGCGTCCATTGTTTGTGATCCTGATAGATAATCTGCGCTACGACCAGTGGAAAGCGATACAACCCATGATTGAAGAATTTTTCAGAGTGGAACGCGATGAAGTGTATTGCAGCATTTTGCCAACTACCACACAATATGCCCGCAATGCGGTTTTTGCAGGTCTGATGCCGAATGAGATAAGGAAGAAATATCCACAATACTGGACCGATGAAGAAGATGAAGGAACCAAAAACCAGTATGAGGCTGAACTATTACAGGAACAACTCAAACGATTTGGTAAGGATATACGCTTTTCGTATCACAAGGTCCTTAACCTGAATGCAGGAAAAAAGCTGGCCGAAAACATGTCGAACCTGATGAATAACCAGCTTAATGTGATCGTGTACAACTTTGTGGATATGCTTTCACATGCCCGTACCGAAATGGAATTGATCCGCGAACTGGCTGAGGATGAGGCAGCTTATCGTTCGTTGATGAAATCCTGGTTTGAGCATTCGAGTCTCTTTGATATCTTTAGATTTATTTCACGCAAAGAATCGGAAGTGATACTGACAACCGATCATGGGTCGGTATATGTGAAAGATCCGGTAAAAATTCTGGGCGACAGAAATGTCAATACAAACCTGCGATATAAATACGGAAAAAGTCTGAAATACAATGCTAAAGAAGTTTTTGAGGTCAGAAATCCGGAAGATGTATTCCTGCCTCGTATCAATGTAAGTACAGCTTATGTGTTTGCGCGTTCTGGCGACTTTTTTGCCTACCCAAACAATTATAATTATTATGTGAATTATTACCGCAACACCTTTCAGCATGGCGGAATTTCCATTTATGAGATGCTGATTCCGGTTATTCACCTCAAACCAAAAGTGCAAAGAATATGACCCAAAAGCTTTTCGTGGCAGCCAGGCCAGATGATCTGACGGAGGTGGCCGCCTGGCTTTCCGAAATTAGAAAGGATTTTCCTGTGATGGCCTTTTATGGTCCGATGGGAGCCGGAAAAACAACGCTGATCAAGGCTTTTTGTCGATTCGAGAATATCACCGATGAGGTAAATAGCCCCACATTTTCACTTGTAAACGAATACCTTACTCAGGAAGGGGAGTCTTTTTTTCATTTTGATTTCTACCGCATCGAGAAGCTGGAAGAGGCCTTTGATATTGGATATGAGAATTATTTTTACAGTGGTAATTGCTGCCTGATTGAGTGGCCTGAGAAGATTATGCAACTTTTACCGGAAAATCACGTAAAAATTGATATTCAACCTGATGAGCATAGCGGAGTGCGTACGATCAGCTGCAGGCTCATCACAGCAGTATAGCCCATGTCGCAGGAAAATCAGTTTATTCGTTTTGCAGGAAGTCACAACCTGATGCCACAGGAAGAAAAGCTCGAAAAAGCATTCAGGAAAGACAGCTTGAAAATTGGAATACCAGCCGAAAAACAAACCGATGAGCGTCGTTTAGCCTTGATTCCGGTTGGCGTTCGCCTTTTAACAGAGCATGGCAATCAGGTTTTCGTGCAGCGTGGCGCCGGAAATTTTGCTCAATACAGCGATCACGATTTTTCCGAAGCCGGTGCTGTAATTGTTGATGATGCACGCGAAATATATCAGTCCGACCTTATTTTGAAAGTTGCACCCCCTGATGAGGAGGAGCTTTCTTATATGCACAATGGGCAGGCAATTTTTTCTGTCTTACAACAAAACACACACAACAGGGATTGGTTTGAGTTGTTGCTTAGAAAAAAGCTTTTGGGAGTGGCCTACGAAAACATTCAGGACAAATCCGGAGCGCTTCCACTCTTGCGATCAATGGGCGAAATAATAGGTAATATGTGTGTTGTGGTGGCCGCTGAGTATTTGTGTCATCCTGAATACGGTAAAGGACAGATGCTGGGTGGTTTTCCGGGCGTGGCACCTTCCGAAGTGGTTATCATAGGTTCAGGCAATGTGGCCGAGTATGCCTCACGCGGTTTTCTGGGGATGGGATGTTTGGTTAAGGTTTTTGATAATTCTATGTATAAACTGAGAACCCTGCAAAATAATTTGGGACAGCGTATTTTTACCTCTGCCCTTCAACCTGACCTGATCGGTGAAGCCCTGCAAACGGCTGATGTAGTGATCGGTGCCAAGCATACCAATGATGGTACTACTTCCTGCATGATCAGCGCAGCGATGATAAAAAAAATGAAAGCAGGTGCAGTGATCATTGATGTGAGCATTGATCAGGGTGGTTGCTTCGAAACTAGCCGGCCCACAACCCATAAAAATCCTGTTTTTCAGGAGTTTGGTATCACACATTATGCTGTGCCAAATATGGCTTCACGGGTTCCTCGTACGGCATCTGTTGCCTTCAACAACTTCTTTATGCCATTGCTGTTGCAAATTTCCGAAGTGGGTGGAGTGCAGGCATATCTTCAATCTGACAGGGCTTTTGCAAAAGGCGTTTATGCTTTTAACGGTAAACTTACCAATCATTATATTGCACAGAAACATCGCTTGCCGTTTCATCACCTGGAATTGCTTCTGGCTGCTTTTTATTAACGCAGGATTTTATATCTGATCATTTTATTTCGTCTATATTTGCTCAAAGTAAAAAGATGAATCCTTATTCAGCCTCTCTCTTTTTTGATCAGGATGCCCTGGCTGATTTTCAACAGCTATTACGTGTTTTCAAACAAAAAAGGCAAAAAATATTTGTTTTGCTGGATGATAACACCAGACTTTATTGCTGGCCGTTGATTCAATCTTATTGCGCTGAAATGCAGGATGATATTGCACTCATTGTTATTCCTCACGGCGAAGAGAATAAAAATATTGATCAGCTTCAGATAATCTGGAAACAGCTAACCAAAGCAGGTGCAGCGAAAGATGGGGTTTTGATCAATCTGGGCGGCGGGGTGATCACCGATTTGGGTGGTTTTGCTGCAGCATCCTATAAACGAGGGATAACAACAATTCATTTCCCTACCACTTTATTGGCAATGGTGGATGCTTCGTTGGGCGGAAAAACAGGAATTGATTTTGAAGGTTACAAAAACCATATCGGTTCATTTTATCAGCCCCTGAGAGTTTATATACTCACAAAATTTTTGAAGACACTACCTGAAAAGCAATGGAAATCAGGATTGGGCGAGCTGATCAAATATAGTTTTTTAACAGGCAAAGACCTTAGTCTGATCGAGAATTTTTCTTCAGACCGGAATCAACATTTGCAGAAAGTAATTACCGATGCAGCACTTTTTAAGTTGAAAGTAGTAGCAGAAGATCCAATGGAAAATGGGTATAGAAAAATCCTGAATTTTGGCCATACCATCGGACATGCGTTCGAAAGCTTTGCAATGAGCAGTGGGAAGACCTTGATGCATGGCGAAGCGGTTGCCGCCGGAATAATTGCCGAGCTTTTTCTATCTGTTGACTTAAAGGGATTGAAAAAAAGCGTTTTAGAGGAATATATAAGCTTTTATCAGAAGCATTTCGAGCCATTTCAGATTAGCCCATCTGAAATTTCTGCGCTTGTGGATATCATCGCTCATGATAAGAAAAACAGGGGAGGAGACCTGTTAATGGTTTGTATTGACCGTCATCATATGCCTGTTTTTGATGTAAGTGTTGAACCAGAGCTGCTCAGAAAGTGTTTAAGGTGGTATAGCGAATTGTTTTAATATGGCAAAAGTAAAAATCCTCACTCCAGGCAACAGCCCACTTAAAGGCCGGATTCAATTAAGTACCAGTAAAAGCGAAAGTAACAGAGCCCTGATGATTCGGGCCTATGGAGGTTTTGACCGCTTGATCACCCAGCTGAGCGATGCTGAAGATACCAGTCTTTTGAGAACAAATCTGAAAATGATTGAAGAATGTTCGCAATCTGCTATCCCACTTGTCATAGATTGTGGAAATGCAGGTACGGTTTTCCGTTTCTTGCTTACCTACCTGGCTACTACTTCAGGAAAATGGATGCTTACCGGTTCGGGCCGCATGAAGGAAAGGCCTGTTGGCGAGTTGGTCGATTCCCTTCGTAGCCTGGGAGCCGAAATTTCTTATGCAGATAACGAAGGTTATCCTCCTTTACGTATTCATGGAAAAGTGCTTGATGGAGGCCATGCCACTGTTGATATTTCCAGAAGCAGCCAGTTTGCAACATCTTTAGTGCTGGCGGCTCCTCAATGGGAAAAGGGGTTGGTACTGCAGCTACAGGGCGATAAGAGATCGCTGCCCTATATTGAAATGACGCTTTCGATGATGCGACATTTTGGAGCTGTTGTGAACCAACACAACGAAAAGATTACTGTGGAACCAGTGCCTTATAAAAATGTCAGCCTTCGAATACATCCCGACTGGAGTGCTGCCTCTTATTGGTATGAGATGATGGCGCTGAGCAAAGGTGGAGAGCTGATACTTGAGCATTTGAATCTGGAGTCGATTCAGGGTGACAAGGTAATAGCTAAATTATTTGAACAGTTTGGGGTTCAATCGCATCAGGAACCTGATGGTGTGAGAATTTTTAAACAAGGTGAACCGGTAAAAGAATTTGAGTACGATTTGAGGCATCACCCTGATGTACTTCCTGCATTGGCAGTTAGTTGTGCAGGATTGGGTATTACAGCAAAATTTACCGGACTTGATAATCTCGTTCACAAAGAATCCAACAGATTACTGGCTTTAAAAACCGAGTTAATGAAGCTGGAAGTTCTTTTTGAAGAATTGGAAAAAGGTTCCTATATCCTGAAACCGAACAAAAAGTTAGCAGTTTTTGACATATCCAAACCGCTGTCAATCAATTGCTGGGCCGATCACCGCATTGCCATGGCTTTTGCGCCACTTGCCCTTAAAGTAGGTGCAATTCAGCTGAACGAGCCTGATGTGGTTGCAAAATCTTATCCGGCATTTTGGTCGATGATAAAGAAAACAGGCGTATTACTTCAAAGCTGACGGATTGATAGTTTTTGGATTGTTAGCATTAATTGAAATGTGAAAAATTCATGTAATTTTGCCAAAAAAAACCATGACAATAGATCTGTTCATACCCTGTTTTGTTGATCAGTTTTATCCGGAGACAGGAATGAATATGATAAAACTGCTCGAAAAAGCGGGGGTGAGCATCCACTATAATCCCGAACAAACTTGTTGTGGTCAAATGGCTTTTAACAGCGGATTTTTGGATGATGCCAAAATGCTGGGCAATAAGTTTTTGACTGATTTTCCCAATGATCGTCCTGTGGTTAGTCCTTCAGCCTCCTGCACGTCTTATGTTCGAAATTATTATCATGAGCTCTTTCATAATACCGCTAACCATTTGGAATATAAACGTTTGATAAGAAATATATTTGAACTCTCAGATTTTTTGGTGAATAAAATTCAGTTTACCGATTTTGGTGCAAGTTTTCCTCACAAAGTTACTTTTCACGATAGCTGTGCCGGCCTGCGCGAATATGGCCTCAAGGATGAAGCTCGTCTGTTGTTATCCAAGGTGAACGGATTGGAACTGGTCGAGATGAAAGATCGCCATGTTTGTTGTGGTTTTGGAGGAACTTTTAGCGTGAAACATGAAGCCATCTCTACCGCCATGGCGGAGCAAAAGATACAAGATGCGCTGGATACAGAAGCTGAGTATATCGTTTCAACTGACCTTTCCTGTCTGATGCATCAGGAAGCTTATATCAACAAGAATAAATTGCATATAAAGACCATTCATCTGGCAGATGTTTTGGCTTCCGGATGGTAATCAATTGTTTCTGTTTAGCGTTTCGGAAACCGTAAAGGCATGATCTCCAATCTTTTCGCAATAAACTATAATTTGTTGATAAAAATTTCCTGAGTTAAAAGGATAAGCTCCGGCTTTTAGATCAGCGAGATGGGATTCAATATATTCTACCCTGAGGTCATTTAATTGAATTTCAATTTGTTGCGCGATTGTCAAATCTGGTTTTTGAGGTCTGTCCAGATTTATTTTCATCTGGCTCATGCTTTCTTTCACAAGCTCGAACATCAGATGAAGTCTGTCGCGCTGGGCCTGGCTAAACCAGGCTTTTTGGCTGTTTTTGAGCTCGATTATTCTGGCCAGTTTATAACATATATCTGAAATGCTTTCAATGTTGTTCACAATGATCATACTGCCGTTGACAAGTTTTGAGCTTTCGGTGCTTAACTTGCTTTCTGTAAGCCTGGCAAGATAATTCATTAAGGATTGTTCCTGTTGATCGACCTCCTGCTCCATTTCTTTTATCCTATTGTTGAGCAATTGGTATTCTTCCTGATTTTTTTCCATCAGAAGTCTCGGGATCAGATCAAACATCTTTTGACTGATTTCGGCCATCCTACTAATTTCTTTTGCAAGTTGTATCAACGAAAGTTCTGATACCGGGGTGACAAAATTTTCCTGTAGATTAAGGGTTTTGCTGTTTTCTTCTTTTGGCTTCAATGGTAAAATGACATAACTTAATTTTTGCAGTGGTTTTATAAACCAAATCAGAATCAGGGTGTTGCTGATATTGAAAAGACTGTGAAACAAACTTACTTTTAGTGGAGCTGCCAGCATTTCATCATTGTTGCTTAACTGCAGGATCAGGAGTTTGAGCTCCTCAATAAACAGCAAAACATAGTTAAATACAGGAATGATAAGCAAAGCCCCTGTAAGATTGAAGATGCTGTGTATCAGGGCTATTCGTTTGGCATCCCGGTTTGCAACAATGGCAGCAATATTGGCTGTGGCTGTAGTTCCGATATTTTCGCCAATGATCATTGCTGCAGCTATTTCGAAACTGACCATTCCCTCACTTAATAATACCATGGTAAGTGTAATAGTAGCAGTAGATGATTGGATAATTAAAGTAATGCCAGCACCGATCAGCGTGGCCAACAGGAGTGAGAGAAAGTTGTTTTCGGCTTTTGTGCTTAGGAAATTCACTATCCCAGTTTCCCGGTGAATATCGGGTAATATATCTCTTAAAAATTGCAGTCCGATAAATAAGATGGCGAATCCCAAAACAAACTCTGCAAGCGATTTTCGTTTGGAGTTATTGCTGAAATACAAAGGAATAACAAACGCTATCAGGGGCAAAATGATCACTCTGATGTTGAATGAATAGCCAAAAAAGGTGATCAGCCAGGCGGTGACCGTAGTGCCGATATTGGCTCCCATGACCAGGCTGATGGAATCTAGAATGGTGATCAGCCCGGCATTTACAAATCCCACCACAAGCACGGTTACAGCTGATGATGACTGCAGAATGCCGGTAATAGCAAATCCTGTCAATAATCCTTTCCAGCGGTTGGCGGTAATGGCCGATAGATATTGACGCATCCTGAAACCAGCAATTTTCTGCAGCGATTCGCTCATGAGCTTCATCCCGAAGAGGAAAAACGCCAGTGCACCAAGCACGCTCAGAAGTTCATAAAAGAGCGAAACCATTTTCATAAGCCTGGATTTAATGATTCCTGAATCGTTCTCAGGCGATTGAAGAAGGCTGGCTGCAAAAGACTTTGTATCTTATTAAAGGGAAGTAAAACAGGAGTATGTCCAAAGTAATAAGGGGCAATATCATAGCTGTTGTAGTAGAAACCAATTCCGGCTGCACTTAGCCAGAAGGTTTTGCTAAGTTCCACTGTGTCAGAAAAAAAACCAGCAGAACGCAAGCTGTTGTCTGACTCAATTTGAAAACTGTTTCGCAAGGATTGTTCAATAAATGAGGGTAAAACAGCAAGGGCTTCTGTCTTAAAAATATCATGGATAGATAGCTGTTTATAGTTCAATAGATCGAACACAAAAAACCACTTTGAATTTAAGCCGTGTGCACCTCCGGTATAAACATAATCGGTTGTTGAAAAACAAATGATTCCCTGCTGATTGAACTGTACTGCTACTTCACTGCTTTTTATCCATTGAAAAACCGGAGAATCCTGATCTTCAAAATTATTAAGTTTTTTGTAGTCTGAAAAAAATGTTTCTGCCTCAAGTTGCAACAGTTCATTTAGCTTTGCTGACTGCAGTTTGCTTCCATTTTTTTGAAGTGAGAAAAGGCTGTCGAGCTGCGCATTGCTATTGTTTGGAATTAACAGCTGCCCTTCATAAATGGCTTGTGGACTGTCTGGTCTGGCAGCATCTAAAAATTGTTGTTGCTCAAATGTTTCAACATTCAGAAGTAAGTGATTTGCAGCAGTTTCGGCTTGCATGTGCATCAAAACCAAATCATTTTCGTTGCGTTTAAAATATGCTTCAAGCCTGGTGTTGCTAAGCCGGCCCACCAAAAGGGTGTCTTCGCCAAAATTTTGTCCCAGATAGAAATCTCCCGCCTGGTTCACTTTTCCCATCAGATCAAGCTGTTCAATATCATTTGATTTGCCTTTTAAAAGTAGGGTGGCTTGCAGTTTATTATTTGCATTAACAAGATGCAATCTCATTTCATAATGCTGATTATCACCAGTAAAACAGCTATAAAAACTTTGCTGACTTCTGGCAGTAATCGCCTGAACCGAAAGGAGTAAAAGGAGGATGAGCTGGCAGCAGTTTTTCATCATTCAATGATGTAAATTTGGGCATCAAAGATATGGAAAACCCACTGATTGGGATGGTCTTAGAAATCATAAATTCAAGAATTAACGGTTTGTTAATCTTAAATCAGGATAGCTTACCTCCGAATTTATAACCTAATGATTCTACCGTATTTTTAATATCCTCCTCAGTAAAGTTTTTTCCTTCAATTTTTACGGTCTGTGTAATCAAATCTGCTTCAACAGATTTTATTTGAGGTAGTTTGCTAAGATTTAATTCAACATTATTTTTGCAATGATTACATTCCATTCCCTGCACACTGAAGCGTGCAAAATTCTCTTTTGTGTCCATATTTACTATTTTTAGAGTAGGTTTTTTTTGAAGTATTTCAGATTAATACCAGTTTGTGGAGTTGAAATCAGGAACGAATTTCTATTTGCTCTGGATGCTCCGTTTCTGAATAAAGTTCTGATCAGAATAAAGCTGCGCGAACAAAGTGGTATAGGGACTCCCACCAAACTGATATTTAGGGCTGCTGCCAGACTTGATTTTCCCATATTCCAGTGGAGTAGTTGGTGGAAAAAATATACCCTCAGAGTCCCTGCAAACAGAAAGCCAAAAAGCAAAAAGGTTGATATTTCAAGAGTTAGATCCCCTGGATTGTAGAAATAAGCATGGAGATACGTCATCACGAATCAAATTGGAACTCCAACAAAAATAGGTGAAATGTTGGTTTGACTTGGATTGAAATTTGGATATTTCTCATTTCTTTGTAAAATACTATCCTGTAAGTGCTTTAGCTCTTCAAAAGGAAAACCCAATTTTTTTTGTAGCTTAATTATACCGTACAATGGAAGTTTTTAGGATTTGATACTTATTACCCGAAAGTTTATTTAGAATCAATCTAAAGGGTTCATTTATAGTGTTGTTATGATTGAAAGCTTAACTTTGACGCATAGTTTACTGCTCTTGAATTTTGAAATCCAAACCTATGAAACGTTTATTGGTTGTGCTGTTTGCTTTTTTAAGCAGCAGTTTTGTGGTGGCACAGTCTATTGAGAAGACTTATTATTTTGATGAACCACAATTTGTCAGCACCGAATTGGGAGACCACCTCTTAATAGATGGTTGCCTTTTATCTGCCAGGGCCGGACAGCCCGTTTTGCCCTGGAAAAACATCAGTTTGTTATTACCTCCTGGCGAGGAAGCTGTTGCCATTGAAGTGATTTATGGCGACTTCGTCCAGCTCGAAACAAAACATTTACTTGCACCTTATCAGCCTTCGAGACCGCTCTCAGAAGACAAGCCTTCGGTTTTTGTGAAAGATGAGAAGCTTTATAATTCCAATCATATTTATCCGCTGAAAGCGCATGGGGAGTTGCTCACTTCCTGGTTCAACGGAATGGGATTTGCGATCTCAACAATAACACCAGTGCATTATATTCCGGCAGAACAACAGGTTTATTACGCAAAAGAAGTTACGGTAAAAATTAAAACCGCTCCAGTAAGGTCGGATCAGTTTGTTCAGTTTCAAAAAACACCCACACAACTTTCGACAGCCTCAAAACTAGCACAGAATGTTGATATGATGGCCCTTTATAAACAGCAATCCATAGAAAGCAGGGAGCTGTCCGAAACAGATTTGCTGATCATCACAAAAGCCAGCTACGTAACACAGTTTGTTGAATACCAGGCGTTTTTATTGGAAAGAGGTTTTACTTCAGAACTTGAAACAATTGAAGCAATCGCTGCCAGTGGTTCGGGTATTGATCTGCAGGAAAAAATCCGAAATTTTGTGATCGAAAAGTATAATGAAAAAGGCATACACAGTCTTTTGCTGGGCGGCGATGTGGATATTGTTCCGGCTCGAGGCTTGTATTGTTATGTGGAATCCGGAAGCGGTTACTCAAGTAATGATATTCCGGCTGATCTGTACTATGCAGCACTTGACGGGACATGGAATGATGATGGTGATGATCGCTGGGGCGAACCGGGAGAAGATGATTTGTTGCCCGAAATTGGTGTAGCCCGAATGCCATTTGGTAATGTTGCCGAATTGGATAATATGCTCAATAAAATTCTTATGTATCAGGATCAGCCGGTATTGGGTGAACTTGAAAATCCATTGTTTGCAGGCGAAAATTTATATAGTAATCCGGATACCTGGGGACGTGATTACCTGGAGCTTCTGGTAGGTGAAACAGATGAAAATGGCTATACGACCATTGGTATTCCTGAGTCCTACGAAATTGAAAAAATGTATGAATTCGATAATTATTGGTCTGGAAGTGATTTGATCAACAGCATCAATCAGGGCAAGCAGTTTGTGCATCATGTGGGACATGCCAGCCAGACATATGTCGCGCATTTGGATAATTCTGATATAACAGCAGCTAATTTTGCTGCAACCAATGGGATTGATCACAATTTCACGCTCATGCACACACACGGCTGCGATTGCGGAGCTTTTGACTATAACGATTGTATTCTGGAAAAAATGGTTTTGATTGAAAATTTTGCGGTAGCAGTGATAGGAAATTCGCGTTATGGTTGGTTTAACGAAGGCCAGACAGAAGGGCCGTCAGCTCATTTGCATCGCGAAATGACAGATGCTTTTTACCATGACAGGATTCCTTATCTCGGATTGGCACTCAGAGAATCAAAAGTTGAAACCGCACCATGGGTTACGGCACCCGGACAATGGGAAGAAGGGGCTTTACGCTGGAACTTTTATGACCTGAATATTTTGGGTGATCCGATGCTAAGTGTTTGGACATCAGAACCATTTGAGCCTGAAGTTGATTATACTTCTGAGTTGATTATCGGATTGACCGAAACAACAGTGTATGTAAGTAGGGCCGGTGAACCGCTGGCCGGATATCGTTGTCATCTGCGACAGAATGGTGAGATAATTGGCGTTGGTGAAACAGATGCAGATGGAAATGCTGTGATTGTTTTTGATCAAGCTTTGAATGAAACCGGAGAAGCAAGTCTGGTTGTAGTTGGCCAGAATATTTTGCCTGTCGATCTGCCTGTTACAATCATTCCCAATGAGGGGCCTTATCTCATTTGGGAAAGCATGGAAGTGGTTGATGAACAGGGTAATGCCAACGGAGAAGCCGATTATGGTGAGACTATCAGCCTGAATATCGGAATCAAAAATATTGGCTCAGAGGATATCGAAAACGTTATGGCACAAATCAGTGTTGAGGATGACTGGATTGTAACCGTACTTGAATCTGAGCTTGAGATAGGCACCATCACTGCTGGCGAAACCGTAATCCTGGAAGACGTGTTTTTACTAGAAATTTCGACATTTGTTCCACCAGATTATGCTATCGGAATTGAAATGGTGCTAACTTCGGGAGATGAAAGCTGGACTGATCATTTTGATTTAGAGATTCTCATTCCTGGAAATCATATTTCTCATTATGAAATTGATGATGAAGCAGGTAACCAGAACGGAATGCTTGATGCCGGCGAAACAGTTCAATTCCATGTGTTTGGCGGTAATAAAGGAACAAGTGCTGCACATGACATCTCGATCAGTTTGAGCGAATATGCATCGGAATGGCTCACCATCGAAAATGGCAATCAATACATTGGAAGTTTGTATCCAGGTGAATTTTTCGATGTGAGTTATACAGTACATGTGGATGAATATGCTCCTCAGGGAACTATTATTGTCATAGAAGCTATATTAGATTGTCTGCTAGGTGATTATTGGTATGATGATGAGTGGATGTGGCCAATGTCAATTGGTGTGCAGATTGAAGATTTTGAAACCGGCGACTTCACAGCTTATGAATGGATTCAGGAATTGGGCCGGAACTGGCAAATTGTTGATGATGTGGTGTATGAAGGGGATTATGCTGCCAAATCAGCAACAATCACTCACAATGAAACTACAGAGTTAAAGATCAATATGTATGTCTGGATGCAGGATGAGATCAGTTTTTACCGAAAAGTATCATCAGAATCGGGGTATGATTATCTGCGTTTTTATGTGGACGATACGCAGCTCGGACAATGGTCGGGCGAGTCAGATTGGGAATTGATTACAGTAGATATTCCTGAGGGCAACCATACTTTGAAGTGGGTTTATTCAAAAGACATCAGCATGAGCGAGGGTAGCGATTGTGCCTGGGTCGATTACATCACTTTTCCGGCTACTGCAACAATTATGGACGTAAGTACAGTCATTGCAACAAATTCTGAAGTACAGATTTATCCCAATCCCGGATCAGGAGTTTTCTGGTTTGAATGTGCTGAACCCAAGGCATTTGAAACAGTTAATCTTTATCAGCTGGATGGTAAACTGGTTTTCAGTAAGGGAGAATGGTTTGCCAAAGAAAAACTGGATGTGAGCTTCCTGAATAAAGGGGTATATGTCATAGAATTATTTGATGGCAACCTTCTTATCAGGAAAAAGTTGATTATTCAATAACTGAAAATATCAGTTAATAGAAAATATCTCTGTTGTAATAACTTAACTTTAACTGTATTATATTGATAATCAGTTTAGAGTGTATGTTTTGCTGAGTTGCAAATTAATTGAGTTTCAGCTAAGCATTAGTTATCGTTTTAGCTATTGATTTTATTGAATTGTATTAAAAGGATTACTGTATTTTTGCACCGTGTCAAGGATAGTATCGCTTTTATTTGGTTTATTGATGCTTGTTTCACTTGTTTTGCCGTTTCAGCTGATGAGGTTGTTACAATATGAACAGGCTGAAGCACGTTCGGAAGCCTTGTCGATGATGCAGCAAAAGTATGACGCAAAGACTTTAAAATATATTGCCATTCCGAAAGATGAGTTGGAGGGAAGAGGATCGCGTTTTGTGCGCATCCATGCAACCGAATTTGTTTGGGACGGGATAATGTACGACATCGTGGGTTCCTTTCCCGAAGCGCATCAAACCTGGTTTTTAGTGTATCCTGATTACAAAGAAACAAAGGTCCTGAAGCAAAAGATTGCATTGGCAAAAGCTTTTCATTCCGAATCGGGGCTAACTACCACTTCATCCAAACAAAGTATTTCTTTTCACTGGTTTGCAGGAAGGGCTGCTACCATAGATTTCGGAATATGCCTGGAGCATAAAACAGCTTATCAGTATTTTGTTGATCAGTATAGTTTTCAACCCATACAACATATTGAGCACCCTCCTCAAATGAACTGGTTATAGATATTACATTATAAATTAACCAGTTAATAACTTTATTCGTTTAATATTATGTATAAAAAGTACATTGGGCTGCTTTTAATAAGTATGCTATGTTATAGCCTTAATGCCCAGACAGTTAAGGTGATCGAACAGAAATCAGGTGATCCTATTGAGTTTGTCACGATCAGTTCTGTTTCGCCAAAATTATCTTCTTTAACCAATGAATCGGGCCTGGCAGATGTTTCAATGTTTAGCGAGCTGGATAGTATTTATTTTTCAAGTATTGGATTTGAAACCAGGATAATAAGCTGGGAGCAATTGAAACAGCAGGATTTTATCGCCGGCTTAAAGGCATTAAATTATTCATTGGATGAGGTAATCGTAAGTGCTACACGCTGGGCACAATCAAGGAGAGAGCTCACCAGTCGTGTCACCAGTATCCGTCCGGAGGAGATTCAGGTAAGTAATCCGCAAACGGCAGCTGATTTGCTGGGTGCCAGCGGTGAGGTGTTTATTCAAAAAAGTCAGCAGGGTGGGGGAAGTCCGATGATTCGTGGATTTGCGACCAACCGATTGCTGATCAGCGTGGACGGCGTGCGTATGAATAATGCCATCTTCAGAAGTGGTAATATTCAGAATATCATCAATATAGATCCTTTTATGATCGATCAGGCAGAGGTGCTTTACGGCCCGGGATCAGTGATGTACGGAAGCGATGCTATAGGTGGGGTAATGAATTTTTCGACTTTAAAACCAGGATTTGCAAAGGACAACAAAATTCTGGTGAACGGAAGTGCTTCAACCCGCTTTTCATCAGCCAATAACGAGATTACCTCTCATGTGGATGTGCGCGTTGGAAGTCAAAAGCTTGCATCAGTTACTTCATTCACTTTCAATCGTTTTGGCGATTTGCGAATGGGTTCGGATGGCCCGGATTTTTACCTGCGAAAGGACTATGTGAAGCGAATCAATGGTACGGATGTGGTTTTTCAGAATGAAGATCAACAGCTTCAGGTTCCATCGGGTTTTGAAATGGGGCATTTTATGCAGAAAATTAGTTATCTACCCAATGACCACTGGAATTTTGAATATGGTTTGATCTATTCCAATACAACAAATTATAGTCGTTACGACCGACTTTTACGCTACAAAAACGGAATTCCGCGTAGTGCTGAATGGTATTACGGACCCCAAAAATGGTTGGTAAACCGATTCAGCATAACACACCAAAAACAGCTCGTGCTTTTTGATGAATTTGTTTTGAACCTTTCTGCCCAACAATTTGAAGAAAGCCGTCACGATAGAGATTTTAATGGTTCAGTGCTTTATGAGCGATTTGAAAAGGTGAATGCTTATGCAATGAACCTTGACTTAAGGAAAAATCTGAGTGATCGTTCGCGATTGTTGTATGGTGCTGAATTTGTTTATAATGATGTGGCGTCTTCAGGAATTGATACTGATGTACTAAGTGGTCTGGGACAAAAAGGCCCGGCACGCTATCCGCAGACGGATTGGCTTTCGGCAGCCTTATTTGCGACTTACCAGTATGAATTGTCTGACAAAAGTATGATTCAGGCCGGCGCACGTTATAATTACTTTTCGATGAATGCAACCTTTGATACCACCTTTTATAAGTTCCCCTTTGTAAAAACGGATAATAAGGATGGGGCACTCACGGGTAGCCTGGGATTTAATTATCGCCCCAACGAAAAATGGATAGTACGGGCAGGAGTCTCCACTGGTTTCAGGGCTCCCAATGTAGATGATATCGGTAAGGTGTTCGATTCGGAACCTGGAGCAGTTGTTGTTCCAAATCCCAACCTCAAACCTGAGTATGCCTACAATGCCGAATTTGACCTGGCACGGGTTTTTGCCGATCGTGTAAAGATTGATATTTCAGCTTTTTACACCTTGCTGGATCAGGCCATGGTACGTCGCGACTTTTTATTCAACGGCATGGATAGCATCATGTATGATGGTGAGCTAAGTAAGGTACAGGCCATTCAGAATGCAGCAAAAGCTACGGTTTATGGATTACAGATTGCAGCCGAATGGAAGATGGACAATGGATTTAGCTTGTTCAGCCATCTAACCTGGCAAAAAGGTGAGGAGGAGTTGGATGACGGATCCAAAAGCCCATTGCGGCACTCGGCTCCTGTATTCGGCATCACCAGATTGAGCTACAAACAAAGGGGTTTGCGTCTCGATTTGTATGCACAATATGCTCAGGAAGTGCCCTTTAAAGATATGCCCGAGTCAGAGATTTCAAAGGATTATTTATATCCTGCGGATGGTGACGGGAATCCCTATTCACCAGGATGGTACACTTTAAATTTCAAAGCCATGAAAAAAATCAATGATACTTTTACATTAAGTGGGGGTATCGAGAACATTACCGATCAGCGCTATATGCCATATAGTTCGGGATTGGTTTCATCAGGAAGGAATTTTATTTTCGCTTTGAGAATGAATTTCTAATCTGTTGATCTATTGATTATTATGAAATCCTTCGGTAAGTTTTATCGGAGGATTTTTTTTGTGATTCATAAAATCAAAATATTATTGACTAATGTTGGTTTAAACAACAGTTCCTGATTAGAGGATATTTTAGGATGGCAAGGTAGGTGATATTAATCCTGTAAATCGGAACTATTGTGCTTTATTTTATTTTTAATCGTCTTTGATGGCAAGCTGGTCGCGCATATCAACATCCAGCTCCAGTGTTTGATTATTGCGTCTTATCAACAAGGTGAGTGGCATACGAGATGGACGTCTGAACATTCCTCTTACTTCCGACAGATCCAGTTTATGGATATCCCGCCCATTGATTTTTAAAAGCACATCATTTAATTTAATGCCGGCTTTCATGGCAGGTGATTCCTCCCAAAGATGTACAACTTCGAATTGCTGAAGGGGGTATGAGGTTTTGATAATTTCTATTCCTGTAATATTGTAATCGAATTTTGCTTTGTATTTTCCATTTGGTTTTAAGTAAAGCATCTTTTTGTTCAAATCAATGAAGTAGTTGAAACGAGCGAGCAACTCTGAACCAATTGTGCCATCGCGGTCGGAGTTCAGAAAAATCTCAGCAATAGTACTCGAATCCGGAAATGCAACAATAGGATTTTTAAAACAAAAATCTTCCAGGCAGATGCGTGGTATGCGTGCCAGGTACCCTCTGATCTCGCCGCTGAAACCTTCGCCAATTCGTGCCTTAACCCTTTGTTCGGGCAAATGATCGTTTTTGCCGGTTTTGAACCAGGCATTCAGTTGGGCTCCTGAATCTATCAGCATTTTAATCGTGTGCCTTTGGCCATGTTCGTCAAGCATACTCATGGTAAGATAGATTTTATTGTTTTCGATCAGAAGTGGGCAGGCGATATAATTACGGGGAGGTTCAAATTCTTCCGGTAGATAAAATCGAAGCCTGTTTGCAGTATAATTCACTTCAACTACATGATCCTGCATGATGGTATTCCCCAGCAAACCATTTATTTTACGGCCGTTTTGTGCCGAAAGGCCAAAGATATCTTCTTCGATAACATAAATGGTTTTGTCATGAAGACGTTGCTTTCCAAGCGAAAGTTCATTGTTTGAACTGATAAGGGCATACACAGATTTCCCCTCACCGAGTCCGTGTATGGCTTGCCTTTTTTCCAGCTGGATATTTATGCTGTCTTCTTCAAAAAGCTCTGTGATGATTGTATGCCGAACTCCTGTATCAAAAATCAATTCGAGTTTTGGACCACCGTTGATGCTGGTTTGAACAATAATATAAGTGCCCGACATTCTGAAAGGAATTGAAGCAATCGGTCGCAGTCGCCCAAAGGCACTATAACTTACTAAAAGCAGAGATATCAGCCACAATAATGAATGAATGAAATATCCTGGTTTCATATGATTTTTACAATTTACATGTAACAAATATAGTAGAATTCAATGAGGGTAAGTTTACTATTTCACGAGGATAGTTTAATGTCATCAATCTGTTTCTCATATATTGAACCAAAAAATGACTGCAAAAATCTTTTGTTCAATAATTTAGATATGGTTTGATCTGGTCCTTAAACAAAATAATAACAGTTGGATATACGGCCTAGATCCTTTTTTGTGTATTATTCATTTATTTGATTTTACATGAAGTTGGTTTTGTTTTGAACATGTTCAGCAATGACTTGTTTATTCAAGAAATATAAAACCGAATTTTATGGCAACAATTACACTCAAAGGCAATCAAATTCATACGGTGGGCAGCCTGCCGGCTAAAGGAAGCAAAGCGATTGACTTTAAACTTGTAAAGACTGACCTTTCGAATTTAAGTCTGGAAGATTTAAAAGGAAAAAAGGTAGTATTGAACATTTTCCCCAGCCTGGATACTGATGTCTGTGCGGCTTCGGTCAGGCGGTTCAATCAGGAGGCCTCAATTCTCGATAACACAGTAGTTGTTTGTGTTTCAAAAGATTTACCTTTTGCTCACAATCGTTTTTGCAGTACTGAGGGCTTGAATAATGTAGTTAATGCTTCCGATTTCAGGGATGGCAACTTTGGTGAAAAATACGGTCTTACCATTACAGATGGCCCTCTGGCCGGATTGCATTCACGTGCGGTAGTGGTTCTGGATGAAGAGGGTAAGGTTGTTTACACCGAACAGGTTCCTGAAATTGTGCAGGAGCCTGATTATGAAGCTGCTTTAAAGGCTGCGAAATAAAGTATTGGATCTTAAATCAAAAAAAGGTGAAGTTAATTGGTTTAGCTTCACCTTTTAAATGTCAAAATAGGTTGTAATTATGCTTCTGCAGTCGGTCCGCCCAAATTAAAGGGTATGTTTTCATGGGCAGGAGCCTCTTTGATCGGGCCATGAACCGACTCATACTTCTTTAAATTATCAGCCAAAGCTTTAAAAAGACGTTTGGCATGTTCCGGAGTTAGAATGATCCTGGATTTTACTTTTGCTTTTTGCACGCCAGGCATAAGTTTGGCGTAATCAATGATAAACTCTGAGTGCGAATGGGTGATGATAGCCAGATTGGAATAAATCCCTTCAGCGACTTCTTCACTGAGTTCGATGCTCATTTGGTTTTTAGGTTTTTGTTCGGCCATAATTATAGGTGTTAAAAAAGCAGGTAGGTCTGCTGCATAAGCAACGTCCTACCTGCTTTAAATGTTATTGAAAATACTTACTTTTTTTCAATTTCAGGTTTCAAAGTACGGGATGCTGCTTCCATAACGGCATCGTATTCAGCGCGTGAGCCAACAATTAAATCTTCATATTCACGCAGACCGGTACCAGCAGGAATCTTATGTCCAACAATCACATTTTCCTTCAATCCCATCAATTCATCTGATTTGGCATTGATAGAAGCTAAAGTGAGTACCTTGGTTGTTTCCTGGAACGAAGCAGCTGAAATAAAGCTGTTCGTTTGCAGCGAAGCACGTGTAATACCCTGTAATACCTGGAAGGCAGTAGCAGGTTTGGCTTCACGGGCTTCAACCAGTTTTTTGTCTTTACGTTTCAGCAATGAATTTTCATCGCGAAGCTTTCGCGCCGTGATAATCTGACCCTGAAGTAGATTGTCTGAATCGCCTGGATCTGTTACGACTTTTTTGCCAAAGATGTCATCATTTTCTTCCTGGAAATCAATTTTATTAATCAATTCTCCTTCGAGGAAACGGGTATCACCCGGATCTTCTACTTCAACTTTACGCATCATCTGACGTACAATTACCTCAAAGTGCTTGTCGTTGATCTTCACACCCTGCAGGCGATACACTTCCTGAACTTCGTTTACAATATATTCCTGCACTTTCATAGGTCCTTTGATCGACAGAATATCTGAAGGCGTGATAGCACCTTCTGAAAGAGGTGTACCGGCTTTTACGAAGTCGTTTTCCTGCGCCAGGATTTGCTTCGATGTAGCGATGAGGTAGCTCTTTTCTTCTCCTGTTTTTGATGTGACGATGACCTCGCGGTTACCACGTTTTAGCTTTTTGCCAAACGAAACAACACCATCAATCTCAGAAACTACTGCAGGTTCTGAAGGGTTACGGGCTTCAAACAGCTCGGTTACACGTGGCAGACCCCCGGTGATGTCACCCGATTTGCCAATAGCACGCGGAATTTTAACCAACATACCACCAGCTTTGATTTCATCACCTTCGTCAACGATGATATGGGAGCCTACAGGAATATCATAGGATTTTACAACCTCGTTATGTTTGTCGAGAATCCTGATTGTCGGGTTCTTGGCACGCTGCCTTGTTTCGATGATAACTTTTTCGTTGTAGCCGGTTTGTTCGTCCGACTCAATGCGATAAGTAACCCCTTCGATGATATTTTCAAAGCTGATTTTTCCTTCGTATTCGGATAGGATCACAGCATTGTAAGGATCCCAGTCGCTGATAAAATCACCCTTTTTCACCTCATTGCCATTTTTTACATAAAGATTGGCACCATAAGGTATGTTGGATGAAGTGAGGACCACGCCTGTTTTCTTATCTACGATTTTCATTTCAGCCGAACGGCCTAATACGATCTCGTAGTCTTTTCCGTCTTTACTGTAATCCACAGAACGAAGTTCATCTATTTCGAGGATACCCTCATATTTTGCTTCAATCTTTGACATAACAGCCACGTTAGAAGCCGTACCCCCAACATGGAACGTACGCAGGGTAAGCTGTGTTCCAGGCTCGCCGATTGACTGCGCGGCAATAACACCAACAGCTTCACCCTTTTGAATCAGCTTGCCTGAAGCCAGGTTACGTCCGTAACAGTTTGCACATACGCCTCGTTTCGATTCACAGGTAAGTACCGACCGAATCTCTACCTGTTCGATGGGTGATTCTTCTATAACTTCTGCGATTTCTTCTGTGATTTCTTCACCACCCTGAATGATGAGTTCAGCGGTTTGCGGATGGTAAATATCATGCAAGGCAACACGCCCAAGGATACGATCATAAAGCGTTTCTACAACTTCTTCACTTTTCTTGAGTGCAGAGATTGTTAGTCCACGCAAGGTTCCACAGTCTTTTTCGGTGATAACGACATCCTGTGCCACATCAACCAAACGACGTGTAAGGTAACCGGCATCTGCAGTTTTAAGCGCAGTATCAGCCAAACCTTTACGGGCACCGTGTGTTGAGATAAAGTATTCGAGAACCGATAGTCCTTCTTTGAAGTTGGACAAGATCGGGTTTTCGATGATTTCACCACCTGTTGCTCCCGATTTTTGAGGTTTAGCCATCAAACCACGCATACCTGAGAGCTGACGAATCTGCTCTTTTGAACCCCTGGCCCCTGAATCCAGCATCATATAAACCGGATTAAAGCCCTGGTCGTCTTGCGAAAGTTGTTGCATCACCGTATTGGTAAGGCGTGAGTTGGTATGTGTCCAGATGTCAATGATCTGATTATAACGTTCATTGTTAGTGATGAAACCCATATTGTAATTGGCCAGCACTTCCGAAACTTCTTCATTAGCCTGAGCAATGAGTTCCTCCTTCACAGCTGGTACCATCACATTTCCAAGATTAAAGGAAAGTCCACCTCTGTAAGCCATCCGGAAGCCAAGGTTTTTGATGTCATCAAGAAACTGAGCTGCAGCTGCTGTTCCCAATCTTTTCACCATATCACCAATGATATCGCGAAGTGATTTTTTGGTCAGGAGCTGATTTACGAAACCGAACGCTTCAGGTACTACTTCGTTGAACAATACGCGACCGACAGTGGTCTCAAGCATGGTTTCGACCAGTTTGCCTTTTTCACGAATTTTGGTTTTTACATAGATAATGGCATGAAGGTCAACGCGTTTTTCGTTGTAGGCAATGTTCACCTCTTCGGATGAATAGAATTTTTTGCCCTCACCTTTCACCGGATGATCTTCGGTGCTCTTTCTGGGTTTGGTGATATAATAAAGTCCCAAAACCATGTCCTGCGAAGGAACTGTAATTGGCGCGCCATTAGCAGGGTTGAGGATATTATGAGAAGCAAGCATCAAAATCTGAGCTTCCAAAACAGCTGCATTTCCAAGGGGAACGTGAACAGCCATCTGGTCGCCGTCGAAGTCGGCATTGAAAGCTGTACATACGAGTGGATGAAGCTGAATGGCTTTACCTTCAACCAGTTTGGGCTGGAAAGCCTGGATGCCAAGTCTGTGCAGGGTAGGAGCACGGTTGAGCAATACAGGATGACCTTTCAGAATATTTTCGAGGATATCCCAGACAACAGGGTCTTTACGGTCAACGATTTTTTTGGCCGATTTCACTGTTTTCACGATGCCTCTTTCAAGCATTTTACGAATGATAAAAGGCTTGAAAAGCTCTGAAGCCATATCTTTTGGCAATCCACACTCGTTGAGGTTAAGTTCCGGGCCTACCACAATTACCGAACGACCTGAATAGTCAACACGTTTACCAAGCAGGTTTTGACGGAATCGACCTTGTTTGCCTTTAAGGCTGTCGCTGAGTGATTTAAGTGGCCTGTTTGATTCTGTTTTAACAGCACTTGCTTTGCGTGAATTGTCAAATAACGAATCCACAGCTTCCTGAAGCATACGTTTTTCATTACGCATGATCACATCAGGTGCTTTGATCTCGATCAGTCGTTTTAACCTGTTGTTGCGGATGATAACCCTGCGATACAGGTCATTGAGATCGGAAGTGGCAAAACGTCCGCCATCAAGTGGCACAAGTGGTCTGAGTTCGGGAGGAATAACCGGAACAACTTTTACTATCATCCATTCCGGACGGTTTTCGATCCGGGATCTGGCATCGCGGAAAGCTTCAAAAACCTGAAGGCGTTTGAGGGCATCGGCTTTACGTTGCTGTGATGTCTCGGTATTTGCTTTATGACGCAACTCAAACGAAATCTTGTCTAAATTCAATCCTGCAAGCAAATCATGGATGGCTTCTGCACCCATTTTGGCGATAAACTTATTTGGGTCTTCATCTGGAAGATGCTGATTGTCGGCTGGTAAAGCTTCAACAATATCCAGGTATTCCTCTTCGGTGAGGAAATCCATATATTGAATGCCATCCTGTTCTTTGATGCCAGGTTGAATTACAACATAGCGTTCGTAATAAATAATCATATCGAGCTTCTTGGTTGGAAGGCCAAGCAGAGCTCCTATTTTATTTGGTAGAGAGCGGAAATACCAGATATGTGCAACCGGAACTACGAGTTGAATATGTCCCATTCGTTCGCGTCGAACTTTTTTTTCTGTTACCTCAACACCACAACGGTCGCAAACAATGCCTTTATAGCGAATACGTTTGTATTTTCCGCAATGACATTCCCAGTCTTTTACCGGACCAAAAATTCTCTCGCAAAACAAGCCGTCGCGTTCGGGTTTATAAGTACGGTAATTGATGGTTTCCGGTTTCAGCACCTCTCCACTTGAACGCTCCAGAATTGCTTCGGGAGAGGAAAGGCTGATTGTTATTTTAGAAAAGCTGCTGTTTGTATTATCTTTTCTGAAGGCCATAAATTTGGATCTGTTTAGTTAAAAGAACGGTTAAGTACAGCCTCCGTTAGAAGGCTGTACACTTATCATTAGTCGAAGGTAACTTCGAGGCCTAAGCCACGCAATTCGTGGATAAGTACATTGAATGATTCCGGTATTCCGGGCACAGGCATATTGTCGCCTTTAACAATGGCTTCATATGCTTTGGCACGGCCTACAACATCATCTGATTTTACAGTAAGGATTTCCTGTAAGATATTGCTGGCACCAAATGCTTCGAGTGCCCACACCTCCATCTCACCAAAACGCTGACCTCCAAACTGTGCTTTACCACCCAGTGGTTGTTGTGTGATCAATGAATAGGGTCCTATCGAGCGGGCATGCATCTTGTCGTCAACCATATGGTGAAGCTTCAACATATAAATGTAGCCTACTGTTGCCGGCTGGTCAAAACGTTCGCCAGTTCCGCCGTCATACAAGTAAACGCTTCCGTTTTCGGGTAATCCGGCTTTTGCCAGATAGTCGTTTATTTGATCAATAGAGGCACCATCAAAGATAGGTGTAGCAAATTTAACACCTAACTTTTTGCCTGCCCAACCCAGCACAGTTTCATAAATCTGTCCGAGGTTCATACGTGAAGGTACGCCCAAAGGATTCAATACGATATCTACAGGAGTGCCATCTTCGAGGAAAGGCATATCTTCTTCGCGTACGATACGCGCTACAATACCTTTGTTCCCGTGACGACCAGCCATCTTATCCCCGATATTGAGCTTGCGTTTTTTGGCTACATAAACTTTGGCCATCTGCACGATACCATTTGGAAGCTCATCGCCAACACTGGCAACAAACTTCTTCCTGTTGTAAATGCCCAGTATCTCTTTATATTTGATATTGTAATTATTGATCAATTGCTTGATCATTTCATTACGTTCTTTGTCCGTTGTCCATTTGTTTGGATTCACATTCAAATAGTCAATTCCCTGCAGAATTTTTTGAGTGAATTTGGCTTTCTTAGGAACAACTTCTTCCTTGAAGTTATTGAAGACACCCTGGCTTGTGCGGCCATTTAGTAAAACTGTAAGCTTATCAATCAGTTTATTCTTCAGAATCGTGGATTCCTTGTTCTGATTAGCTTCCAATTCACTTATGAGGTCTTTATCTTTAACTTTTGATTTGCGGTCTTTGATGACTCTGGAGAAGAGTTTCTTGTCAACTACCACACCTTTCATAGATGGTGGTGCCTTAAGTGAAGCATTTTTCACGTCGCCTGCCTTGTCACCGAAGATAGCTCTGAGGAGTTTTTCTTCAGGGGTGGGATCACTTTCACCTTTAGGAGTGATTTTTCCAATCAGGATATCACCTTCGTTTACTTCGGCACCGATACGGATCAATCCGTTTTCGTCCAGGTCTTTGGTGGCATCAGCACTTACGTTTGGAATGTCGTTGGTTAGTTCTTCGATACCACGTTTAGTATCACGAACTTCCAAACTAAATTCCTCGATATGCACCGATGTAAAGATATCTTCTTTAACGATTTTTTCGCTGATAACGATGGCATCCTCAAAGTTATATCCCTTCCAGGGCATGAAAGCAACCATCAGGTTGCGACCGATGGCAAGTTCACCATTTTCTGTTCCGTACCCTTCACACAATACCTGCCCTTTTGTGACCTGTTGGCCTCGTTTAACAATTGGCTTGAGGTTTACGCTTGTATTTTGATTGGTTCGGGCATATTTAGTCAAGCGATACGTTTTGACATCATCATCAAAACTTACCATCTTTTCTATTTCGGAACGGTTGTATCGAATAGTGATTTTTTCAGCATCAACGTAGAGTACTTCCCCTTCACCTTCGGCATGTATCAGTACACGGCTGTCGCGCGCTACATTACCTTCAATTCCTGTACCCACAATGGGTGCTTCGGGTCTCATCAAGGGAACAGCCTGACGCATCATGTTCGAACCCATAAGGGCACGGTTTGCATCGTCATGTTCGAGAAATGGGATGAGAGAAGCGGCTATTGAAGCTATTTGGTTGGGAGCTACGTCAATAAGGTCAACCTTTGTGCGATCGATGATTGGATAATCAGCCAGATACCGAACCTTTACATCTTCTTCCAGAAACTGGCCGTTTTCGCTTATAGGAGTACTGGCCTGTGCAATAATTTTATCTTCTTCCTCTTCGGCACTCAGATAAATGGGATCTTTCTTCATGTCGATCTTACCTTCTTCAACTTCGAGGTAAGGTGTTTCAATAAAGCCCAGCTTATTGATTTTTGCGTAAACACAAAGTGATGATATCAATCCGATATTCGGACCTTCCGGTGTTTCGATCGTACACAAACGTCCATAGTGTGTATAGTGTACGTCTCTCACCTCAAACCCGGCACGCTCGCGCGACAAACCTCCTGGTCCCAAAGCAGAGATACGCCTTTTATGCGTAACCTCTGACAGCGGATTGGTTTGGTCCATGAACTGTGACAGCTGATTGGTGCCAAAGAAAGAATTTATAACAGATGAAAGGGTTTTGGCATTGATCAGGTCTGTTGGTGTAAACACCTCATTGTCGCGGACATTCATACGTTCGCGGATGGTACGGGCCATCCGTGCCAAACCTACACCAAACTGACTGTATAGTTGTTCACCAACTGTACGAATACGCCTGTTACTCAGGTGGTCAATGTCGTCCACTTCGGTTTTGCTGTTGGCAAGCTCAATCAGATATTTTATAATGGAAATAATGTCCTCTTTGGTAAGAACCTTGGTATCTTCAGCTATCGAAAGGTTAAGCTTTCTATTGATCCGATAGCGGCCAACTTCTCCCAAATCATAACGTTTATCAGAGAAGAATAATTTTTCGATGATACCACGTGCTGTTTCTTCATCAGGCGGTTCGGCATTTCGCAACTGCCTGTAGATAAACTCAACAGCTTCTTTTTCGGAGTTAGCTGTATCCTTTTGGAGTGTGTTGAAGATGATGGAGTAATCAGCCGTATTGAAGTCTTCACGATGCAGCAACACTGTTTTAACACCAGAATCAACGATCAGGTCGATATGTTCGTTATCCAGTATTGTTTCTCTTTCGATGATTACCTCATTACGTTCGATTGATACTACTTCACCGGTATCTTCATCCACAAAATCTTCGATCCATGAGCGTACCACACGCGCAGCCAGTTTACGTCCCAAAACGCGTTTCAGTCCGGCTTTGCTCACCTTGATTTCTTCGGCCAGATTAAATATTTCGAGAATATCTTTATCCGTTTCAAAACCTATCGCTCTCAGGAGCGTTGTTACGGGGAGTTTCTTCTTCCGATCAATGTAGGCATACATTACGTTGTTGATATCGGTCGAAAACTCCATCCATGAACCTTTGAAAGGGATGATTCTGGCTGAGAAGAGGGTAGTTCCGTTGGCGTGTTTATGCTGTCCGAAGAACACCCCGGGAGAGCGGTGTAGCTGTGAAACCACAACACGTTCAGCACCATTAATAATAAAGGTGCCTTTGGGCGTCATATAAGGGATCATTCCCAGATAAACGTCCTGAACGATGGTTTCAAAGTCTTCGTGTTCGGGGTCGGTACAATAAAGTTTTAACTTGGCTTTCAGCGGCACGCTGTAAGTAAGCCCACGTTCAATACACTCTTCTATCGCGTAGCGAGGTGGATCAATGAAATAGTCGAGGAATTCGAGTACAAAGTTATTTCTTGCATCGGTTATTGGGAAGTTTTCAGCGAAGACTTTAAAGAGGCCTTCATTTTTTCTGTTTTCAGGGTTTGTTTCCAGTTGGAAAAAGTCCTGAAAAGACTGTAGCTGAATATCCAAAAAATCCGGGTAATCTAATTGATATCCGGTTGATGCAAAATTGATTCTTTCCGAAGTTTTTTCTGCCAAGGTCTTAATTTTTTGTTGCCTGCCAGGGGCAGACAGGGTAAGGATAAAAAGAATTTACAAACCAAACCGCAAAACAGGCGCAAAACCTCTACCTCATAAAGCTGAGATAGAGGTTGTTTGCCAGATGTTTTGTGGAAAATAATCCTTCTTATTTAACTTCAACCTCTGCACCAGCTTCTTCAAGTTGAGATTTAAGTGCATTGGCTTCGTCTTTACTCACACCTTCTTTAATTGCTTTTGGTGCTGAGTCAACCAATTCTTTGGCTTCTTTAAGTCCAAGGCTTGTGAGTTCTTTTACAAGCTTAACAACAGCAAGCTTAGAAGCACCAGCCGATTTAAGGATTACATCGAAAGAAGTTTGCTCTTCAACTGCAGCGGCTTCGCCACCACCAGCACCAGGAGCAGCAACTGCAACTGCAGCAGCAGCTGGCTCAATGCCATATTCTTCTTTCAGGATAGTAGCCAATTCATTGACTTCTTTAACAGTAAGATTTACTAATTGCTCTGCGAAAGCTTTCAAATCTGCCATTTTATTTTCGGTTTAAGTGATTTTAAAATTTATTTTTTGGTGAATGTTAATCATTCTGTGAGACTATTCTGATTTTTCTGAGAGAGTTTGTAATATTCCACTCAGTTTATGTCCACCCGACTGTAGTGCTCCAACCACGTTTTTAGCTGGTGATTGCAACAGGGCAATAAGGTCGGCGATAAGTTCATTCTTGGATTTGATGCTGATGAGGAAGTCCAATTGGTTGTCGCCAATATAAACAGATTCTTCAATATAAGCACCCTTAAGAATGGGTTTATCTGAGGTTTTACGAAACTCTTTAATCAGTTTGGCAGGTGCATTACCGGCTTCGGCAAACATTACCGAGGTAGCACCTTTGAGAATGTCGTACAGTTCACTGTATTCTTTGCCGGCATTCTCCATTGCTTTACGCAGCAAGGTATTCTTAACCACAACAAGCTTAATGTCGCTTCTAAAACACAACCTGCGGAGCTGACTGGTCTTTTCGGCATTAAGCTCTGAGATATCAGTCAGGTAGAAGTTGTGATTTTCGTTAAGTTGCTGCGTCATGGATTCGATGACGGCCTGCTTTTCTTCTTTTCTCATGTCGTTAACTTCCTTTTAGTTAGCTGCTGGCAGTTACTGATTTCAGATCTACTTGAATACCAGGGCTCATCGTACTGGAGAGGAAAATACTTTTTACGTAGGTTCCTTTAGCTGCCGATGGTTTTAATTTGATAATGGTAGTGATAAGCTCTTTGGCGTTATCAAAAATTTTATCTTCATTAAAACTAACTTTAGCCACGCCAGCATGGATAATACCATACTTGTCAACCTTGAAATCGATTTTACCAGCCTTTACTTCCTGAACTGCTTTAGCTATTTCCATTGTAACGGTGCCTGTTTTTGGGTTTGGCATTAAGCCGCGCGGTCCGAGAATACGGCCCAGCGCACCCACTTTAGGCATTACGTTAGGAGTGGTAATAACCACGTCGATATCGGTCCAGCCATCTTTGATTTTCTGAACGTATTCGTCCAAACCAACAAAGTCGGCACCAGCATCTTTGGCTTCCTGTTCTTTTTCAGGGCCACAAAGCACCAAAACGCGCATCGTTTTTCCTGTTCCGTGAGGTAAGGTAACCGATCCACGAACCATTTGATTGGCTTTACGTGGATCAACACCCAATCGCACATTCAGGTCAACCGAAGCGTCAAATTTGGTATAGGTGATTTTTTTTACGATATCAACTGCTTCTGTCAAGGAGTAAATTTTGCTTTTGTCGAACTTAGCAAGGGCTTCCTTTTTTTGTTTCGAAATTTTAGCCATTTACGCTTTTTTTTGAGGTTCTACAAAATGCAACGAACCAATGCACTCATTAGTTCTTTTCAAAAGGTGAAGCGCCGGTTACCTTAACTCCCATGCTGCGTGCGGTTCCGGCTACCATACTCATGGCTGATTCAATGGTGAAAGCATTAAGGTCTTTCATCTTATCTTCAGCTATCGTACGAACCTGATCCCAGCTCAAAGAACCGACTTTTGCCCTGTTGGGTTCTGCTGAACCTTTTTTGAGCTTTGCCATTTCCATGACCTGCACAGCCACTGGTGGAGCTTTCAGAACAAAATCAAACGACTTATCCTTGTACACCGTGATGATAACCGGAATTATCTTACCGGCCTGATCCTGTGTACGGGCGTTGAATTGTTTACAAAACTCCATGATGTTCACACCTTTGGATCCCAATGCAGGGCCTACAGGTGGAGAGGGGTTAGCGGCTCCTCCTTTGATTTGCAGTTTAATTAATCCGCTTACTTCTTTTGCCATTGTTTAATCCTTAATTAAATCGTTAATCAGGAAGTTTGGTGCATCCTGCTAGTTATTCTTTTTCCACTTGCATAAAACTTAGTTCGAGTGGAGTTTTGCGACCAAAAATCTTAACCATTACCTTCAGCTTTTTCTTGTCTTCGTTAATTTCTTCGATCACCCCGCTAAAACTGTTGAACGGCCCGTCGGTAACAGTCACGGTTTCGCCTACTATAAAAGGAATATTGACTTCTTCGCCCATTTCGGCCAGTTCATCAACTTTTCCTAAAATTCGGTTCACCTCTGACGGACGCAGCGGATCAGCCTCTCCTTTTGTACCCAAAAATCCGATAACATTAGGAATGTTCTTAATGATATGCGGAATTTCACCTGTGAGAACAGCTTCAATCAAAACGTATCCGGGAAAATAATTTCGCTCTTTGCTTATTTTTTTCCCTTTACGGATTTGATACACTTTCTCAGTAGGGATGAGCACCTGAGAAATCTGCGATTGCAATCCCATACGATTAATTTCGGATTCAAGGTATTCTTTTACCTTTTTTTCCTTACCACTGATCGCACGGATTACATACCATTTTTTTTCTACCAGTTCGCTCATGCTTTTTCTGTACTTAGAGAATTAGCCAATGCACACTTAGATTCAAAACCTGACAATTTAAAACAGTCGGTAAAAACTATCTAGAATTGTCTGGAAAGATTTATCCATCAAAAATACCACGAGGGCAATTATAAGGGAAGCAATGGATACAACTATAGCACTACTTTGCAGCTCACTCCAAGTGGGCCACGACACCTTTTGCATCAATTCGGTGTAACTTTCTTTTGCGTAGTTTACAATACTAATCTTTGACATTGAATCTAAACTTTTAGTTGCACGGGTGGTAGGAATCGAACCCACAACCAACGGTTTTGGAGACCGCTACTCTACCAATTGAGCTACACCCGTGTGAAGCAGTTAAAAGGTATCTCTCTTTTTGAGATGATACCTTTTGACTGCTAATTATGGTGAATAATCACTATTAATCAATAATTTCAGTTACCTGACCAGCACCAACCGTACGGCCACCTTCGCGGATCGCGAAACGCAAACCTTTGCTCATGGCGATCTCAGCGATCAGTTTCACTTCAATGGTGAGGTTGTCACCAGGCATTACCATTTCAACGCCTTCCGGAAGAACGATCTCACCGGTTACGTCGGTGGTTCTGAAGTAGAACTGTGGACGGTATTTGTTATGGAATGGGGTGTGACGACCGCCTTCTTCTTTTTTCAGGATATATACCTCAGCTTTGAAGTGAGCGTGTGGTTTTACTGAACCAGGAGCAGCGATTACCATACCACGACGGATTTCGTCTTTGTCAATACCACGGAGCAATAAACCTGCATTATCACCAGCTTCACCACGGTCGAGGATTTTACGGAACATCTCAACACCTGTCACAACAGATTTGAGTTTTTCGGCACCCATACCAATGATGTCTACCTGATCACCAGTGTTAATGACACCTGTTTCGATTCTTCCTGTAGCAACAGTTCCACGGCCAGTGATTGAGAAAACGTCCTCAATTGGCATCAGGAAAGGTTTGTCCTGATCACGTTCTGGAAGCGGAATCCACTCGTCGCAGGCATCCATGAGTTCATAGATTTTATCAACCCATTTTTGTTCTTTGTTAAGACCACCAAGAGCAGATCCCTGAATAACAGGAGTGTTGTCACCATCGAATTTGTAGAAAGTCAACAGATCTCTGATTTCCATTTCTACGAGTTCGAGCAACTCTTCGTCGTCAACGAGGTCAACTTTGTTCATGAAAACTACCAAACGAGGTACACCAACCTGACGGGCGAGCAGAATGTGTTCACGGGTTTGAGGCATAGGACCATCAGTGGCAGCAACAACGATAATTGCACCGTCCATCTGGGCAGCACCTGTTACCATGTTCTTTACGTAGTCAGCGTGACCAGGGCAGTCAACGTGTGCATAGTGACGTTTTTCTGTTTGGTATTCTACGTGAGCCGTATTGATAGTGATACCCCTTTCTTTTTCTTCAGGGGCAGCATCGATGGAGTCAAAAGATTTATATTCAGATAAACCTTTATCAGCCAAACAGAGCGTAATAGCAGCTGTGAGCGTAGTTTTACCGTGGTCAACGTGACCAATAGTTCCAATGTTAACGTGTGGCTTGGACCTTTCAAATTTTTCTTTAGCCATATCTACTTTGTTTTATTTAAGGTGTTTTGAATGAAATTTACTCGAGCCAATGATGAGATTTGAACTCATGACCCCTTCCTTACCAAGGAAGTGCTCTACCCCTGAGCTACATCGGCTATTGAGCGGGAAACCGGGCTCGAACCGGCCACCTACAGCTTGGAAGGCTGTCGCTCTACCAAATGAGCTATTCCCGCTTAAAGCAGTGGGGGAGGAAGGATTCGAACCTCCGAAGGCTGCGCCAACAGATTTACAGTCTGCCCCATTTGACCGCTCTGGTACTCCCCCATGGATTTTTTCATGAAACTTACATGAGCCGGTGGAGGGATTCGAACCCCCGACCAGCTGATTACAAATCAGCTGCTCTGGCCAACTGAGCTACACCGGCTTGTGTAAAAAGAACGTTTTATAGCACCTTTTCAGGGTTCCAAAAAGGTCTGCAAAAATAGAGAGTTTAATTTTATCCACCAAGAAAATTATTGAAAAAGTATAATAAAATTATATTTATACAGCTGTATATGTTGAAAATCAATGATATAAGTATTATAGAAAATGAAAATCGCTTATCTGATGTTGGGAGTTTAACACGCAAAATTTACTTAAAAGATGCGGTTATCTCCCTGATATTCAGGTAAGCGATTTCTTACGATTCAAATTTGGTATTATTTGCTATATTTTCCTTTGTGCTTCTCTAATTGCTTTTTTAATGCATCAATAGCTGCATCGGCTGCTTCTTCGAATGATTTACTTTGCTTACTGGCAAAGAGATCATTGCCTTTTAACAAAATCCTGATCTCAGTAATCTTGTTGTCCGGAACATCAGTGTTGTCAAGTTTTAAAGTTACTTCAGAGCCAATCACTTCGTTGTGTTTGTTCGAGAGCTTCTCGATCTTGTTGGTAATAAAGCTCTCAAGCTTCTGATCTGCTTTGAAATGTACGGCATTAATGTTTACTTTCATGATATACCTCCTTATAATATTAGTTAGTTAACCCAAAGGATGGGCCTGTTGGTGAATTTTCTTTAAATGATCTATGGTATTGTGTGTATATATTTGAGTGGCTTCCAGCGAGCTGTGGCCAAGCAATTCTTTTATTGCAATTAAATCGGCTCCATTGTTTAACAGATGAGTAGCAAAAGTATGTCGTAGGGTATGTGGACTGATTTTTAGTTTTCCGGAAATGAATTGTACACGGTTTTCAACGGCTCGATTGATTAGCTGTGGATAACATACCCCTGCTTTGTTACTTACAATAAAACTTTCGAATGAGGGTTGGTCATAAAATGAATTACGTTGCTCCAGGTAGTATTTCATCAAATCTGACAGTTTATTTGTAAACGGGATCAATCGCTCTTTATTTCTTTTGCCATGCACTTTGATTAGCGAAGCTTTAAAATCGATTGACTGATCTTTGAGCAGACAGATCTCGGCGCGTCGCATACCGGTTTGATAAAGTATCTCGAAAATTAAATAATCTCTTAATTCCTGAAAATCTGCCGGAATTTCTGTTTGAAGTGATTTGAGTAAATTTTCAGGAATAAAATCGGGTACCTTTTTTGAAGTTTTAAGTGATTTTATTGTTGAAGCCGGGTTTTTTGCAATAAGTTGTTTTTGATGTAAAAAGCGATAATAAGCTCTTATTGCAGAGATTTTCCGGTTGACTGAGCGAGGCGAAAGCTTGCTTTTGCTTAAGTGTACAGTGTATGAACGGATGATTGCCCTGTTGATTTCTCCAATGTCACCTTCCCGGGACAACTCATTAATGTAGGATTCAAAATTCTTTAAGTCAGTAGCATAGCTTTTGATGGTCAGAGGTGAGGCTCTTTTTTCGGTCTCCAGATAACGTAAAAAATCCTGAATCATATGCAATAAAAAAACTTTGATGTAAATATAGTAAACATATTTAAAACATCAAAGTTTTTTTGATTCTTGAAAAAAAAGCGAACTAATTTTCTTCTTGCTGACGGAGCTGCTGAATATAAATAGCTTTGAGCTTCTTTTCACGATTTACCACGGATGGTTTGGTGAACTTCTGTCGGTTTCGTAATTCTTTTACTACGCCGGTTTTCTCAAATTTGCGCTTGTATTTTTTCAGCGCCCGGTCGATGCTTTCGCCTTCTTTTACAGGAATAATGATCATGTTAAATACACTCTCTTTCTTTAAGGTTAATTAAATGATAATTCGGGGCGCAAAAATAGTGTTTTTCAATTTAATACAAAATATTATCCGAACTTTTTTAATTGTCACTCATTAGGCTTAAGGTTTCCGATGAGGAAATTTGTTATTTTGTCAAAAACATGTTTTCGGGTATTCCCGCCGTAAATCCCATGGTTTTTATTGGGATAGATCATCAGGTCAAACTGTTTGTCGGCTCTCACCAGTGCTTCAATGAGCTCCATCGTGTTTTGATAGTGCACGTTATCATCGGCACTGCCATGAATCAGCAGGTAGTTTCCTTTTAGTTTATCCACATGATTGATAGGGGAATTATTGTCGTAGCCTTTAGGATTTTCCTGTGGTTTTTGCATATAGCGCTCGGTGTAGATATTGTCATAATAACGCCAGCTTGTAACCGGGGCAACGGCAACAGCAGTATTAAAATAGTCGGCCCCCAGAGTGATGGCGGATGTAGCCATAAAACCACCATAACTCCAGCCATAAATCCCAATGCGGTCGCCATCAATATAGGGTAAACTGCTCAGATATTTTGCGGTAGAAATCATGTCTTCAGTTTCGTATTTTCCTAATTCTTTGTAAGTCATCTTTTTAAAAGTTTCACCTCGTGCTCCGGTACCTCTGTTGTCAACAGAAACCACGACAAAACCTTTTTGCGACAGCAACTGATGCCAGAAATAGTCGTTCCAGCCCCACGAATTTCTCACAGTTTGGATACCCGGACCTCCATATACAAACAGCAGAACCGGATATTGCTTGTTGGGATCGAAATTGGCAGGCAGGATTTGCCACCCATTCAGGTGGGTGGTTTTGCCATCGGGTAGAACTACATCCGGATGTTCAAAACTGAAGAAGGTTTTCGGACTGAAATTATAGGTTGCCAGCCGCGACTTCAACTCCTGGTTGTCTTCGAGTGTTCTGATCAGCTTACCTTTGTTGTTTCGCAAACTAAATACGGGTGGTTCATTAGCCGTGCTGAAAGTATGAATAAAATAGCTGAAATCTTTGCTAAAACTGGCATCGCTGCTGCCTTCCGAATCAATAATCAATTGTGTTTTTCCTTTAAGGTTTACGGCTGCAATCTGGCGATCCATAGGCGAACTGACTGCCTGCTGAAAATAGATCGTCTGATTTTTGGAATCGAATCCATACACTGCAGTAATATCATGCGGCCCTGAAGTGAGCTGCCTGATCAGTTTGCCATCCATACCATATAAATACAGGTGATTAAAGCCGTCCTTTTCGCTGCTGATCACAAAATGTTTACCATCGGGCAGAAAATTCAAATTATTCTCAATGTCGATATACCACTGATTTTCTTCCTCGTAAAGCGTGCTGATACTTCCCGATTGTGTATTGGCCAGCAGGATTTCAAGCTTGTTTTGTAAACGATTTAACCTATAAATCGCCAGTTTATCAGGGCTGGTTGACCATTTGATGCGTGGAAAATACAGGTCAGTTTCGCTTCCGGTGTCAATTTTTTGAAGCTTGCCCGTTTCGGTCGATACCGTATGAATCGTTACGATGCTGTTATCTTCTCCGGCTTTTGGATATTTATAGGTGTACCATTCAGGATACAAACCGGTGAAAAGTTCCATCTGATAGAGTTTTACATGACTTTCGTCGAAACGATAAAAGGCAATGGTCTTGCTGTCGGGCGACCAGAAAAACGCTTTCGTAAAACTAAATTCTTCTTCATAAACCCAATCTGTTGTACCGTTGATTATCGCGTTGAATTCGCCATCTGTGGTCAGCTGTTTTTCTTCCCGGCTTTCAAGCGATACCACAAAGAGGTTGTTATCGCGCACAAAGGCAATTTGTTTGCTGTCGGGCGAAAACTCGGCCAGCTGTTGTTTCCCATTGGTCGAAAGCGGATACAAACGGCCGGATTCCAATTCATAAATATAATAATTCGATTTTGTTGAATGGCGGTAAATCGACTCTGTTTCGGCCGGGATTAAAATCATGCTTTCGTCCGGACTCATCTCATAGCTTCCAAAAGGAAGTGGTGAGTTGGTACCGTCTGGTATAAGTTTCTTGGTGTTCAGCAAGGTTTGAACTTTCTCACCATTTTTATAATCATACACATTTAACATACTATCTTCAAGCATGGCATAGGTGGCACCATCATTCATCGGATTGAGGCCACGAACCATTTTAGGATAGAATTTACCCGATGACCAGATGTCGGTCATGGTAATGGTTTTGCTATTTTCCTGGGCGATTAACAGACAGGTAAAGCCAATTAACAGGGCTGTAAGCAAAAGGGATTTAAAAGTATTCATAAAACAGGATTTGGAATTTAAAACACACCAATCTTTATTGGAAGCGAATTTATAAAAGATTTGAATAAGCTGTATGTCTGTATCTGAAATTGAAGTTTCGAAACAGTTATCGGTCAAAACTTCTTGGTGGCAAATAGAAAACATCTTATTTTTGCCAAAATTTGGGACGTTAGCTCAGTTGGTTTAGAGCGCTTGCTTGACAGGCAAGAGGTCACTGGTTCGATTCCAGTACGCCCCACGTTGAAAAAGAAAGAGTTACCTTTATTGTTTTGGTAACTCTTTTTTGTTTTGAAGCACAGTAGCAGACAACATTTACCTGAATATTTGAGGTAGTGGTATAATCTTCCCAATTCATTTTTCCATCGAACACCGTGATTTACCTTTAACATTTATTTAGAAACATTCTAAATAGAATTTTCTATGTTTGCGCCTTATTCCTGAAACAGCACAAAATTTATTTTGATGACAACTAAAAAAGAAAAACCTAAAGGTTTGATTGGTAAGTTTTTGCATATAATTGAAAAAGTGGGGAACGCACTTCCGCATCCGGCAACGCTTTTTGCCATATTTGCCGGATTAGCCCTGGTGCTTTCGTGGGTGGCCAGTCAGTTCGATCTTGAAGTGATCCATCCGGGAACCGGTGAACTGATTCATCCTGTTAATCTGCTCTCGGTGCATGGGCTCCATAAAATCATCACCGAAATGGTGACCAATTTCACGAGTTTTGCGCCTCTTGGAGTGGTGCTTGTTGCCATGCTGGGTATTGGAATAGCGGAAGGTTCGGGGCTTATTGGCACTGCGCTGCGCCTGATGGTGCTCTCCTCTCCACGCCGGATTCTGACCTTTGTGGTTGTATTTGCCGGAATATTATCCAATACAGCCAGTGAAGTAGGTTATGTGTTGTTGGTTCCGTTAAGTGCCATCATTTTTCTGGCTGTGGGGCGACATCCCATTGCCGGGATGGCGGCAGCTTTTGCCGGAGTATCGGGTGGTTATAGTGCCAATTTGTTACTTGGAACGATCGACCCCTTACTGGCCGGACTTTCACAGGAGGCTGCGCAAATTATCGACACAGCTTATGTGGTAAATCCGGCAGCTAACTATTATTTTATGTTTGCTTCCACCTTTGTCATAGCCATTGCAGGCACCTGGGTTACCGAACGAATTGTGGAGCCACGTCTGGGTAAATATGGCGGTTCTGAAACAGAGGAGATCAAACGCCTGAGCAAGGAAGAGAAAAAAGGTTTGCGTTATGCTGTTTATACAGCTATCGTATTGGTTGGCGTCATGTTGTGGGGTACTGTGCCGGCCAATGGCTTTTTGCGTGATGCCGAAACTGGCAGTCTGTTGCATTCCCCTTTTATGGATGGAATCGTGGCAATTTTATTTATCACAGCTGCCCTGATGGGAATTGCTTATGGAATTGGTGCCGGCACAATCAGGAGCGACAGCGATGTAATGAAAGGTATGGGGAAATCGATGGAGGCATTGGGTGTTTATATCGTATTGGTATTTTTTGCTGCACAATTCGTGGCATACTTCAAATGGACCAATCTGGGATTGATCTTTGCCATCGAAGGAGCCAGCGCACTACAGGCATCGGGTTTGGGCAGCATTCCGCTAATGATTGGGTTTATCATCATCACGGCTATGATCAATATGGTAATGGGAAGTGCTTCGGCCAAATGGACGATCATGGCACCTGTTTTCATTCCCATGTTTATGTTGCTCGGATACAGCCCCGAACTTACGCAGGTGGTTTATCGAATCGGCGATTCAGTTACCAATATCATCTCGCCCATGATGTCGTACTTTGCTTTGATAGTGGCTTTTATGCAGAAGTACGATAAAAAAGCCGGCATTGGAACGATTATTTCCACCATGTTGCCTTATACCATGATTTTCTTCATTGTATGGACCATCATGTTGGTGGTCTGGATGATTTTTGGTTTGCCTATCGGACCGGATGCACCGCTTTCTTACGATATGAATTAATTGAAACTGGCTTAACGATACAAAAAACGGTTGTCGGTATTACGCAAGATCTGTTCCTTGTAGCTGTCCGGATAGCCGGGAAATTTTGGTGGCAAGGGATAACCCCAGGGATTTCGCAGAAACTCTCCGTCTTTTTCCTGTTTCAAATTGCCATCCAAATATTTCACCAGTAAAAACTCACTTAACTTTTGCCAGCGCGAAACGGTCATCTGCGCCATATTGCAAGAGTAATCTGTAAGGTAGTCAACAGCAAGTGCGGGATCAGAATCGTATAAATTTAGAGCCGCTGCATCTGTGGCGGCCACATAATTAGTGAATTTATTTTCCAGTTCGTTTTGCACTTTTTTGATGTCGGGCATCACTCTGTTGTAGAACAAATAAGCAAAATGTGCCACCCGATTAAAAACCCAGAAAGCAGCATCTTTTTCATAACTTAAAATATCGCCAAATCCTTCCTGATACGCCCGCGGAATTCGATTCATGGAAGCATAAAAAGGTACGTAAACCGTTGTGCCGGCATCATCCACTCCAAACCAGTTTATGCCGCCTATCTCGTTGGGCAGCCAACTGCGCATCTGCGCGATAAAAGAAAAGCCGGTTTGTTGTGTAACGGTTACCCTTTCATGGAAATAAGTTGAATCCTGATGTTCCCAGGTTAACGGACGCCATCGGTATGGCATTCCATAAGGTCCGGCTCCGGCATCTTTTGACATATCTAATTCTGTTCCCTGAAGATAATTCCTTTTGAACTTCATCAGGTCTTTTACACATATTTTGCGATCTGGTTTGATAAAGAGAGGCATACGCTCGTTGTTCAGATCCATGCCTGTTGCATATTCCCAATATTGATCCATTTCGCTGTTCACCTGATTGAACATTGCCCAAACCCTTAGCTCGCAAAATCTGGCAGCACCAAACTCAAGCGGGGCATAGCTATCACTAAAACTGAATGACTTATCCTCGCCATCATAATATTTTTTTTGCCTGGCAAAATCGATCACATCATGGGCATAAATCACCCTGAGTTCAGGGCTTTCAAGCTTGTCCCACATTTTATCTGTAATGGAGGTCTTGCCATCTGTCAATGGGAAAGTTGTAATTCGGGCATGATTGGCATGGGCAGAAATATAACCATCCGGAATCCTGATAGCTACCCAAACGGCTCCTTTTTGGGTGTTCACTTCTCTTTTTTGTTTTTTATCGTATTTTAATTCAGTTCCTTTTCCAATGATCTCCATGATCCATACTTCGTTGGGGTCGCCTATTGAAAAGGACTCACCGCTGCTGGCATAGCCATGTTCTTCAACCAAAGTCCCGATTACCTTGATCGCTTCACGTGCTGTTTTGGAACGTTGCAAGGCAATAAACATCAAGGCTCCATAATCCATCAGGCCTGTTGAATCCTGGAGTTCCGGACGGCCGTCAAAAGTGGTTTCACCAATGGCAACCTGAAATTCATTCATAAAACCAATGGTCTGATAAGTATGCGCAACCTGAGGAATCTCGCCCAGCGGTTCTGCCGTTCCGCGATCGTATATGGTAAGCATACTACCTTCAGGCCAGTCGGCTCTCGGACTGAAATACAACTCGCCATAGCGAATGTGAGAATCGGCAGCATAACTGATCATAGTGGATCCGTCTGTGGAGGCTCCTTTTGTGATCAGGTAATTGGTGCAGGCAAACAAAGGATTTTGAAAAAAAACCGCAAGACTTAAAACAAGGAGAAAATAAAGCTTAATTTTTTGATTCATACTTATTAGGGTTTTTTGTGTTTCTGACTTCTTAAGTTGTTGATTTAAAGTAATTATCTCGCTGTGATAAAAGAATCTGAATCCAAAGGAATCGTCAAGCTTATTATGCAAATCATGTACTCCTTTTTGACTCACTTTTTATAAATTTTGGTGTAAGGCTCTGAGAAGTGTATGGGTAAAGAATGTCAAAACGCCAATCAGCATTTTGTAGAAGTTAACCTGTATCTTGTCCGGCTTGATCATCCCGAAATTCAGGAAGTTTGTAAGGCTGTTCAGGAGTTTTTCGTCCATGAATTTTGCTAATTAATTGGTCAAAAATACAAGAATTTCTGTTCTTTTCTGACATAATCACGCTCGAACAGCTAAGAGAAATAGCATTGCCTTACTTAATTTGTATTTTTGTCCAAAATTCTTTTCATGTCAGCTGATCAACTGGGATTAATCGCATTGGTAATTTTATTTGCCAGTGCCTATGCCTTTAGGAAATGGTACAAAAACAGGCCAAAAACCTATAAAATTTCGGAGCAATTTGTAGGCGGATGGCAATTTATCATTTTCGACCATAACCCCAGAACTGAAGGATCTGTTATAGAATTAAGGTGTGTATCGATAAATGCTTCTGAGCATAAAGATTTTGTTTTTGGCATGGAACTCATTCAAAAAAAGCGTGAATTGCATAAATTGTATTTAAACGCTTATCCCGAATTGAGATTTGAACAAAAGCCCTTAACTGATCAAAAGGGAGTACGTTTTTTTGTAGAAAAGGCATCGTTATTGCATATTATTCGTAATGAAGAACTTACTTTGGGTCGTTTTCGTTTCTTCGTAAAAATTGGTGAGTTACAATTGATCAAATCACCAGAGTTTTCGCTTTCGTCCAAGTTCTTGATTTTCAAACCCGACACAGGAAAATACAACTGATCGAATTTTTAGGCTGACATTAAATCCATTTTCTGGAAAACAATTCCTGAAATTGGAAATTAAATTTCTGTTTGGATTTATTATTCCTTGAAAAACAACATCATACAGCAGGGTTTAATATGGCACATATTTTGAATATTTAACCGATTGCAGCTCAATTTTTGTTTTTTTGTCCACAACTTAATGATATTCCTCTATCTGATTCATTTTTGGTACTTGGCAGGTTGGTTTAGAACTGACCTGAGTATTAAGTTGTTGTTGGCGGATGAACAAGGATCAACTTTCTGGATAATTGGATTATTGTTTGTTGTTTTGCTTGTTATCCTTTTGATTTCGATAATCAATTCCAGAAAACAAACAGCCACCAACAAGCGGTTGCTTCATCTGCTCGAACAGCGACATCAGCTTATCAATAACCAAAAAAACGACCTGGAACGCAACCTAAAAGAAATGATCAGGCTGAAGGAGGAAGCAGAAGCTGCGAATCAAACCAAAACACGTTTTTTGGCTAATATCAGCCATGAAATCAGAACGCCTTTGAATGGAATCATTGGCTTATTGACAATAGCCCGCAAAATGCCTGTTGCTGATGAGTTGGTTGCCCTGCACAGCGAAATCAATATGTTGAGCCACAACCTGATCAGAATGACCAATGATATGCTTGATTATTCCAAACTGGAGTGTAATCTGTTGCAACTGGATCAGCTTAATTTTCATTTTCACAACGAGCTGCACGAGCTTTTAGCAGTTTATCGCAAGGAAACTAGTGAAAAAGGGTTGGAGTTTACGACGCGTATCGACGAAAACATTCCGGTTTATCTTATTGGAGATATGGCTCGAATCAGGCAAATTGCCGGTAATCTGTTGAATAATGCAATAAAATTCACCGATTCCGGCTCGATATTGTTTAGTGCCAGGCTTGTCCAAAAGGATGAAGTTGAGGCATTGATTCAGATGGAGGTCACCGATACAGGTATTGGCATTTCGGAAGACCAAAGTGAGAAAATCTGGGGATTATTTCAATCTGGCGATCAAAGTTATACCAGAAAACATGGCGGTGTGGGGCTTGGACTTACAATTTCGCGTCATCTGGCTGATCTTATGGGAGGTGCAATAGGATTTGAGAGTGAGCAGAGCAGGGGAGCCAGGTTTTGGTTTACAGTAAAGCTGCCCATCGGTACTGAACCGGGCTTTGTTGAAGAGAGCCATATCCGAAAAATTCTCCTTGTTGAGGATAATCTTATTAATCAGAAAGTTTCGCTCCAAAGTTTGCATGGAATGGGATTTGAAGTTGATTTGGCCGTCAATGGAAAGGAAGCCATCGAAAAATTCAAACAGAATCCTTACGATCTCATTTTGATGGATATCCAAATGCCGGTGATGGATGGCATTACGGCAACCAGAAAGATCAGACAGCTGGAGCAGGATATTAAAACTGAAAAGCCAGTTCAGATCATTGCCATCACGGCTAACTCTTTGAAAGACGACCGTCAAAAATGCCTCGAAGCCGGGATGAATGAATACATAAGCAAACCCTTCAACCTCGAAAAATTTCCTTTGATTATCTCACAGATTGGAAACCGCAACGGCAAAAAGGTAGTTTAAAAAATCATTAGAAAGATTTGAAAATCCTGGCTTGCGATATGCCCGGTGCAGATAGTTGGAGATCCAGAAAATATCCAAAAGGCGTTTGATCACATTGCCAGTCAGCCTTGTGCATGCGCTGCTGCGAACGGTTGAAAAGCTCATGTGTAAATTCCGGACTAGTCTTACTTTCCGAAAGATGCGCAAAAGAATGTAAAATTACATGTCGGCAGTTGTTCTTGCGGGCTCCCCATTTAACAACATTTAATAATTTATCCTCAGTTCCTTTGGGGTCTAGTTCGTCTTTATCCTCGGCCTGAATAAAGGCAACCAGCACATTTTGAAAACTTTCAGACGATTCAACTTCGGGGGCTGAATCCAGATTTTTTATCGCCGGACGATACGAAAAAGAATAACAAAACATCATCAACACCTTCATTTCCCTTTTTTTTATTGAAGCACAAAAGTATAAAATTGTAATGAATCGGATTTTAAATATCAAAACTGGCATGGCTGCCGAAAGCATCTTAACTTTGTGGCAATAAAAAAAGGCTGATGAACAAATCTTCGCAACCACTTGCCGAGTTATTGCGCCCACAAACACTGGATGAATATATAGGTCAGGAACATCTTGTTGGTGAAGGTGCTATTCTGCGCCGAGCTTTGGAAAGCGGACGTATTCCTTCGATGATTTTCTGGGGGCCTCCCGGCGTGGGTAAAACAACGCTTGCACATATCATTGCCAAAAAAACCGACAGACAGTTTTTCGTGCTGAGTGCCGTAAGTTCTGGGGTAAAAGATGTGCGCGATGTAATCGAAAGGGCCAGGATGCTGGCAAAACCACCGATACTTTTCATTGATGAAATTCATCGGTTTAGTAAATCACAACAGGATTCCTTGCTTGCTGCTGTCGAAAAAGGTTTGGTTACTTTGATTGGAGCTACAACCGAAAACCCATCTTTTGAGGTGATTGCCCCGCTTTTGAGCCGTTCGCAGGTTTATGTACTCAAATCTCTGGAAAAGAAACATTTACTTAAATTACTCGATAATGCTTTGATCACCCTTGAAAAAGATTATGAACGCAAAATACAACTCAAGGAAATAGGCGCCTTGCTCCAAATAAGTGGTGGCGATGCGCGTAAATTATTGAATGCTATAGAATTGGTTGTAGATGTTTTGGCAGAAGAAAGTCAGGGAAAAGCAGATTTGATCATCAGCGATGCAGATGCAAAACGTTGCATTCAGAACAACCTGGTAAAATATGATAAAAAAGGTGAGATGCATTATGATGTCATCTCTGCTTTTATCAAATCCATGCGCGGCAGCGACCCCAATGCTGCTGTTTACTATCTGGCGCGAATGATTGAGGCTGGTGAGGATCCGCTGTTCATTGCCCGTCGCATGTTGATTTTGGCTTCCGAAGATATCGGTAATGCCAATCCAAATGCTTTGCTGTTAGCAAATAGTTGCTTTGAAGCGGTGCAAAAAATTGGTTTTCCGGAAAGCAGGATTATTTTGTCGCAGACTGCTGTTTATCTGGCTTGTTCAGTCAAAAGTAATGCCTCTTATATGGCCATTAACAAAGCCCAGGAAATTGTCCGAAAAACAGGAGATCTATCTGTGCCCTTGCCTCTGCGCAATGCGCCTACAAAGTTGATGGAAGAGCTTGGCTATGGTGCTGAGTATAAATATGCCCATGATTTTCCGGGGAATTTTACCGAGCAGGAATTTTTGCCTGATGAGATCAGTAAAACAGTAGTATATGATCCCGGAAAAAATCCCAGGGAAGAAGAAATGCGCCGAAACCTTCGTAATTTATGGAAAGAGCGATATGGTTATTAGTGACAATTGAGTGAAACCATTTGCTTTTACACTTGTTTAGCATTCAAACCCTAAAAGAAATAATATGATTTTAAAAGACAAAGTTGTTGTGATTACCGGTGCTTCAAGTGGTATCGGAGCAGCCACGGCTCGCAAACTTGCCGCTGATGGTGCACGTTTGGTATTAATAGCCCGTCGCGAAGAACGCCTCCAGGAACTGGCTCAGGAATTGATGGATGCCTATCAAACAGAATCGATGGTAATCAAACTGGACATCACCGAACGAGAATCAGTACTTAGTGCTTTCAAAGAAATTTCGGAAAGTTATGGACGGATTGATGTTTTGGTCAACAATGCCGGATTGATGCCTGTTTCGTATATGGACAAGTTGAAGATTGACGAATGGGAGCGTATGATTGATGTGAATCTGAAAGGTCTGCTGTATTGCATTGCCGGTGTGCTTCCCGTGATGAAAAATCAGGGTGGCGGGCATATTATTAATATTTCTTCTGTGGCAGGGCGTAAGGTTTGGCCTGGGTTTGCAGTTTATAACGCAACAAAGTTTGCGGTTACTGCTCTCTCTGAGGCCATGCGCATGGAGCTCACGCCCTCTATGAATATTAAGGTTACGGCAATCGAACCCGGAGCTGTGGCAACCGAACTTACACAAACCATTACCGATCAGGATATTTTGGAAAGTTTTAGCAAAAGAGGTGGTGATATGGTTCCGCTGGCAGCAGAAGATATTGCCAATGCTATCTATTATGCACTCACACAGCCGGATGAAGTGATGGTAGGAGAGGTGTTGGTGATGCCTCGCAGGCAGATGTAAGAGTCAGTTAATCAATAGTTTATAATGAAGTGATCAGAATAATTATTTTCTGGTCACTTTTTTTTGTTGAATAATTTGGATTAATGAACATATGTTCATTATTTTTGCAAACGAACATATGCTCATAATATGCCACGATTTAAAACCCCCCGTAAACTTACTGCAATGCCTGCCGTAAAAGGTTTCAGGCCATACGGACCTGAGTTGGATAAAAATGCAGAAGCCGTTGTTTTGCACTTCGAGGAGTATGAAGCCTTTAAAATGTGCGATTACGACAACCTCAATCATCTGGCGGCGGCCAAACTGATGCAGGTTTCACGTCCAACCTTTACCCGTATTTATGCTTCAGCACGTAATAAAATTGCCCGATCGATGGCTGAAGGAAGACCTTTGGTGATTAAAGGTGGAGAGGTGTATTTCGAAAGTAACTGGCTCCAGTGTTTGTTATGTGGAAGTTATTTCAATCAGCCACATCCTGAGGAAGTTGCAACGGATTGTCCGCTTTGTGGACATCCCCAAATCCAGCAGATTGAACAGCTTGATTTTCCAAACCTGCAAAATAATAGTTTATGAAAGTGGCCATAGCTTCAAAAGGAAATTCGCTGGATCACTTGATTGATCTTCAATTCGGACATTGTGCCTTTTTTGTGATTTATGACAAGGAAACCAACGAATTGCAAATCAGGTCGAACCCTTTCAAAGAAGCTACTGAACAGGCTGGTATCAGTGCTGTGAAATGGCTGGCTTCCGAAGGGGTAAAATCTTTGGTGGCAGGTGATTTTGGGCCAAAAATTCAGCCGCTGCTGGATCAGATGCGTATCCAACTGATTGTGATTCGAAAGCCCGAAACAAGCATACAACAAATTATAAACCTTTTAAAACAAACACATCATGCCAAAGCTTGATCGTACTGGTCCTGAGGGCAAAGGGCCAAAAACAGGAAGAGGCCTCGGAAAGGGAAGGGAAGTGGATGGTGACGAACTACTCGAGAAACTTGGAAAAGGACTCGGGAAACGCCGTCACAGTGATTGTGCTGAAGGCGAAGGAAAAGGAAAAAGACTTAATTACAATAAACCTAAATAAATAAGGAGGTTATCATGCCAGGATTTGATCAAACAGGACCCGAGGGTAAAGGCCCTCAAACAGGTGGTCAAAGAGGTCGTTGCGGAAATGAGCAAGGCCTGCGTAATCGCCGTAATGCATTCAGAAGAGGATGGTTCGGCAATTCGAAACAATCCGATGATCCTAATCAGCTTCCATTCCGTGGCGGAGGAAGAGATTTCGGACAGCGCTTTGGCGGCCGAGGCCGTGGTCAGCGGTTCAGAGGAGGTCAGGATTAATTTTTAAAACGTCATTTCTTTAGATGAGAATTGACTGAATAAATACCATAAACCCAAATTAAAACAGATGAATAAACGTATTGCCATTCCAATGGCAGCCGGCAAATTGTCGGCCCATTTCGGACACTGCGAAGCTTTTGCCTTTGTTGATGTTAATGATAGTAAAATCGTAAAAGTCACCAGCTTCGATCCGCCTGAGCATCAGCCGGGTACTTATCCGCGCTGGGTTGCTGCCCAGGGCGCAACAGATGTGCTGGCCGGTGGTATGGGACCTCAGGCAGTTGGTCTTTTTAACCAGTTTGGAATCAATGTGTTCGTAGGAGCACCAGTAAAAACCGCAGAAGAGTTGGTGGATGATTTTCTGAATGATCGCTTGGCACTTTCTGCCAATTACTGCGATCACGACAGCGATGATCACCATCATGGACATCACCACTAAAATACTAAACGATCCACTGTAAGTGTATTTTGAAGATATTAACCTGATCAACCCTTGAATGCTACATCCAGACTACAGATTTTGTAATGAGAGGAACTAAAAGTGATTCAAGCTGGTTTAACTTTATTATTGGCTTTGTGACTTTATGTTGCCGGAAAATTCATTGAAAACGGTGCACAAAATATCGCAAGAGTTTGCGATTTTGGCTTTTGCTCAAAAGGCCTTTCCGGCAACCAATCCTTATATACGGGCAATAGAAATGATCGTCATCAGAATGTTGAGAGGCAAATGTTTTTATAAATACCTAATTCTTCTTGGTGATTATATGTATTTGGTTATGGGTTTTTAGATCGTGAAATACGTGTTGAATAATCCAAAACTGGTAATTTCGATCAATATTACAATTGGCAGTTGCGGTACATTAATTGTAGCCATAAAAAATTATGAGTTGAATGTAGTTGACATTCAGGATATTTTTAATCATAAATAGAATGTCATCCGGCAGGCTAAAAAAAATGCCAATCTTTAGGTAAACAATTATTCATTTGAATTGTCTTATAGTGCAAAATCAAAACTATGAAATTCAAAATTGTATTCTTTCTGGTTATTTCAGGACTTTTAGTGACGCTGTTTAATTCCTGCAAAAAAGATAAAGATGAAGTAAAACAGGCAAGCCTCCAGATTGAAATGTTCCATCATGTTAGCAATGACATTCTCAAATTCAACGAGTTGATCTACAACAATGAGTTTGGAAATCAATATAGTGTATCCCGTTTACAGTATTTCGTATCTGATTTTGAATTGGTGCATGAAGATGGCCGTACTTTCAAAATTGATACTGCCTTTTATGTGGATGGAATGGTTCCGGAGACGCAAAGCCTCAATTATAATCTTCAGATTCCTTATGGAAATTATTCGGCAATACGTTTTGTCTTCGGTCTGACCGAGGCCAGAAATACTAACGGAGCCTTCCCTAATTTTCCTGAAAACAATATGGAATGGCCCATTACGCTTGGCGGAGGCTATCATTATATGAAGCTGGAAGGAAAGGTGGCAGCAGGGGAGGTGCAAAACAATTTTCAGGCACATACCGGCCCCACAAACGGCAATCAAAACTATATCGAAATTAGTTTGGACGGTGCCTCATTTTTGGTCGATAATCCTCAGGCACTTTTAGTCATTGGAATGGACATCAACAAATGGTGGAATAATCCCAATCTGCTCGACCTCAATGAGATCACTATGGTGATGGGCAATCAGGCTATTCAGGAGAAGCTGAGAGCTAACGGAAGAGACTTGTTTCGTGTAGAGCCTTTGATAGGGATTCATTAGATTAAAGGCTGATCTAGCAGATTTTTAAGATAGTAAAGGGATTTTCTGTTGTCTTAACCGGCCGGTGAAGATAATCTGATAATTGATGTAAAAAGTGATTTAACAAAACCTAAAAATTGTAGCCTGGTGCACTCTTAAATCGAATCAAAACAGAAAGAAACTATTTGTAAATCAATTTTCTGGGTCTAGACCTTTTATCTTAGTGCTAATACGTTTTTGCAGTACTGCACTCACCAGAAATGCATCGAGCTTAGGTAGCGTTGGATCAGCTGAAATGTCGAGATGTCGAATGGCTGTCCTTATCCGCAGTAATCAAAAAATAAGTACCATTCGAGGATAAGAAAGAGTAAGTTTGCATTATCAATATAAACTTTTGTATATTTGTAATATAAAATTTAATATTCTGGTAGCATGATACTTAAGAATGATATTGAACATGCCTTTCAAGCTCAGCAAGTCAATTTACAGCTAAATGCTAAGCTTATTGAAAGAGAGTTTTTAGCACGATTTAAGACGACAGGAAAACATATTGAGGTAATTTCAGGAATCAGAAGGAGTGGAAAAAGCACCTTGATGAAACAAATTATCCAGCGTAAGTATAAACAAACGGCTTATTTTAATTTTGAAGATGCAAGAGTATTTGGTTTTGAAGTGAATGATTTCACGAAATTAGATGAGGTAATCGGGCAGGGTATTGATGCTTATTTCTTTGATGAAATACAGAATGTGACATCATGGGAAGTGTTTGTAAGACAGTTGCACGACCGCAATGAAAAAGTGTACATTACCGGTTCGAATGCCACATTGCTAAGCAAGGAGCTTGGAACAAAACTTACCGGAAGACATATCAGGCATGAGCTTTTCCCTTTCTCATATCAGGAATTTCTCAATTACAAGCAGCTGGAAAAAAATGCGAATGCTTTTGGTCAGTTTTTGTTGAAGGGTGGTTTTCCTGAATACCTTGATACCGAAAACCCTGAAGTGTTGCAGAATATGCTGAAGGATATAGTTTTAAGAGATATCGCGATTCGTTATTCCATTAGAAATACTGCTAGTTTAATGGACATAACACTCTATTTGTTATCAAATATTGGAAAGGAGTTTTCTTACAATAAAATCCGAAAAAACTTCCATATTGGATCTGCAAATACCGTTTCTGATTATCTTTCGTGGCTCGCAGATGCCTATCTGTTTTTCTTTCTGCCTAAGTTTAGTTGGTCGGCCAGAAGTATCGCGACAAATCCACGTAAGGTGTATGCTATCGACAATGGCTTGGTAAATGCCAACACATTAAGCTTTCGTGAAGACCGCGGTCGACTGCTCGAAAATGCCGTTTTTATGCACTTGAGACAACAAAAGAACAGCTTGTTTTATTTCCGGGAACAGCATGAATGTGATTTTGTTGTTTTCGAAAATAAGCAATGTAAATGGCTGATACAAGTTTGCGAAGAGCTGAATAAGGATAACCTGCATCGCGAGATCGAAGGTTTAAAGGAAGCGATGGCATTTTTCAAGATTACAGAAGGTTTTATCCTTACGCAGAACCAAAATGATACCCTACTCTTGGATGGTCTAAAAATTCATATATTGCCTGTATATGAATTTGTTACATCATCAATATCGAATGTCAGTAACGATTAAATTGAGGAATTAAAAAAGCCAAATCCAAAAATCCAACAGCCAAAAGCTAACATCCAACAGCCTCTCAACTACTGTTCCAATAAGCTATTCAGCAAGCCCCCACGGTCTTCTTTTCTGGTGTTACCACCTCCTGGCGACAATTGATTGATGAGTTTGCTGATGGGCATCGACTGCAGCCAAACTTTTCCTGTTCCCCTAAGCGTGGCTACAAAAAGCCCTTCCCCGCCGAAGATCATCGATTTCAGATTGCCTGCGCGCTGCACACTAAAGTCTATGCCGTCCTGAAAACCAACCACACAGCCGGTATCAACACGCAAGGTTTCTCCTTTTAGTTCATGTTCGATCACAGTGCCTCCTGCGTGAATAAAGGCTTTGCCATCGCCCTGTAGCTTTTGCAAGATGAATCCTTCGCCGCTGAAAAATCCTGCTCCCAGTTTTTGATTGAAATGCAGGCTGATTTTCGTCCCTAGTGCAGCACACAAAAAGGCATCGCGCTGAACAATAATCCGGCCACCCATAGCGGCTAAATCTATTGGAATGATAGTGCCTGGATAAGGAGCTGCAAAGGCTACCTGACTTTTCCCCATGCCGCGGTGTGTAAAGTGCGTAATAAAAATAGATTCACCGGTAATTTTGCGCGAAGCGGCTGATAACAGTTTGCCAAACAGTCCTTTATCGGGCTCTAAGCCATCTCCCATTTTTGTTTCAAAACTGATGATTTCTTTGTAATCAGCGCGATTCAGATTGATTTCCAATTCTTCCTGATGGAATTTTTTCTGATTTTTCTGATCATAAAAAAACACTTTTAGGCGGTTTCCGCTTGCCGGACGATAAATATCGAATTCAACAGTAAATACATCCGGAAGGTAGTCTTTATCAGCATTTTTAAGGTAGGGAACGATCATCGGATTTCCATCCATAAAGGCAATCACATTTTCGCCATTAATGCTCATCACCTCAACCTGTCCCTTCACCAAATCCCATCGGCTGGGGAATTCTCCGTTTCGTTCGGAAACAGCAGGGGCGTCTTCAAAGATGATGATATCGCCAGGCACAAAATCAAATTTGGGCCATTGCACATCCATCTCTGATTTTTTAACTGTTTGAATTGAGTTGGTTTCTTCGTTTGATTTTTCTTTGTTTTCGGGAGTGTCTGCTGTTCCCTAGTCAGTTTTATTGTTTTTGTTCTTCTTAAAAAGGCCACCGACACCTTCTTCCAGTTTATCGAAACTTTTGTCGATTACCTTGTCTGTTTTTTCATTGGCACGCTGATGGGTTTCGCGGTTGAGTTTTTTCTTTAGATCGATTTTTACTTGTGCCATAATGGAAGTCGAAAATAAAAGTGCGATAAACAGCGCAAGCAGTTTGACATTTTTCATCCTCATTGGTTTTAGGTTAAACAATGAAGCAAATTTAGGTTGATCAATTGGTCGGTTTAAGTTAAACTTGAGGATGTTGGCTTTTCTTTTGAATTCGAAAGATTTTGATTAAAATTCGTGAACTCGCATTAAAGCAGTAGATCCTTGAGATTAGTTGAACGGAAAGCTGATATTGTGATAAATGTAGCATTACTTAACCCAATAAAAACAGTATTTTAAAAGTAAATCAGGATATTCTTTAGCAAATTGGGTTTTACATTCGAAAAGAATTAACTTGCAGCCGAATTGGGAGAATCAAAAGCTTAATCTACCCTAAACCCGGATTTGTTATGACCTCTAAATCAGCAGTGTCGTTGCACACGATCTTTGAAAATTCCATACGCACAAATGCCGACCGTCAGGCTTTTTCTGACTATGGTGCATCTGGTTTCACCTACCAGCAGATTGCAGAACAGATCCTGCTAATACATCGCATATTCGAAGGTGCTCATATCCACAAGGAAGATAAAATTGCACTTTCGGGGCATAACAGTTCGGCCTGGGCAATCTCCTTTTTAAGTATCCTTAGTTATGGAGCAATCGTAGTCCCAATTTTGCCCGACTTTTCGACCGAGAATATCCATCATATTGTTAATCATTCTGATGCCAGGTTGTTTTTTGCTTCGGCTTCGGTACTGGGTCGGATTGATCCGGAGCATTTGCCTAATATTCAGGGGATTATTAGTTTGGTAGATATGGAGGTAAATTTTGAAGCCAAAAACAATCTCAAGGCTGTCGTAAAAAATGCCCGACAAATCACCCTTCAACAGGAAGAGGTATTAAACCTGATGAAATTTGAGGCTGTTGATCCGGACGAGGTGGCAGTGATTTCCTATACCAGTGGTACTTCAGGCTTTACAAAAGGTGTGATGTTGCCCTATAGGAGCCTGTGGTCGAACATTATTTTTGCACAGGAACATATGCCTTTGCATGCCGGCGACCAAATCGTATCATTTCTTCCGCTGGCTCATGTGTTTGGATTATTGTTTGAGTTTTTGTTTCCTTTTACGATGGGATGTCATGTGAATTTTCTTACCAAGGTGCCTTCACCGGCCATTGTTACCAAAGCTTTTGGCGAAATCAAACCTCATCTTATTTTGTCAGTTCCGTTGGTGATCGAAAAGATTTACAAAAAGCGCATCCTGCCAAAGATTGACAAGCCGATGATGAAATTGCTGTTGAAAACACCTGTCATCCATGGAGTAATTGAGCAAAAGGTGAATAAAGCCCTTACCGAAACCTTTGGCGAACGTTTTAGTGAAATCGTGATTGGGGGCGCACCACTCAGTGAAGAAGTGGAGCAGTTTTTTCGTAAAATCGGATTTCGTTATACTGTAGGATACGGAATGACCGAGTGTGGCCCATTGATCAGTTATTCCGGGCATAAACAGTCACGTTTCCGCTCGGCGGGTAAGGTAGTCGACCGGATGCAGATCAGAATTGAAAAAGAAGATGCCATCAATGAAACCGGTGAAGTGCAGGTAAAAGGTGATAACTTAATGTTGGGTTATTACAAAAATGATGCTGATACTAAAAAGGCATTCACTGATGATGGCTGGCTGCGTACCGGTGATCTGGGTTACCTGGACTCTAAGGGTTATCTTTACCTGAAAGGCCGCAGCAAGAATATGTTGCTGGGCCCATCCGGGCAAAATATTTATCCGGAGGAGCTGGAAGCCCGCATCATGAACTTACCTTGTGTGGCCGAATGTGTAGTGAAGCAACAAAATGGAAAGCTTGTTGCCATGATCTATCCCGACAGGGAGGCCATGGAATGCGACCGGCTTGACTTTCCTGATATCGAAAACAAAATGAAAGAAATGCTCAAGCATCTCAATAAGGAACTGCCTGCCTACGAACAAATTTCTGAGGTGGAGATTGTGGATGTGGAATTTGTGAAAACCCCGAAGAAAAATATCAAACGTTATTTATACACCTGATGCTTTGATTTTGTTTCTCTCTGCTGAGGTTTGATGGGAGGGTAGCTGTTTTTTAATGAGACACAGGGATGCCAACTTTTTGTTGAGCGGAAATTGTTGATTTGTTTAGGTCATGGGTTCTTTTTGAAGGATAACAATCCAACAAGTTTGATAATACTTAAAAAAGCTTAACTTTGCAAGGATAATACACAATAGGGGTGCCTTTGCCCGCCAGGAAGCGGGATGAAAGACAGGCTGAGATCAAACCCTTTGAACCTGAACGGATAATGCCGGCGTAGGGAACAAGCGAATCTCACATTTTCCTCTATTGATTTAAATGTTTAACAATTAAATCAAAGAGTTATGTTCAACAAAATCATTCTTTTCGCCTTAGCAATGCTGCCTTTAGGGCTCGCAGCGCAATTCACCCTGCAGGGCGATGTTATCACGGCTGATAGTCGCGAAGCACTGGCAGGAGCACATCTCACACTTAATCCCGGGAATCAACATCTGGTTACAGATGTCCACGGGAAGTTTGAGTTTAAAAACCTCAAGACAGGCACATATGTGCTTAATGTAAGTTTTATCGGCTTCGAAAATGAAGTCGAAGAGATTCATTTACAGCAGGATGAAACCCTGTCCTTTGTGTTGAAGCCAGCGGCTTTTTTGCAGGATGAGGTCGTTGTGCGTGCTTCACGTCCTGAGCCTAAAACACCTTTGACTTACAGCGTGGTGGATGCTGCTGAGTTAAGAGAGAAAAACAGCGGAGCAGACCTGCCCTATCTGTTGCAACAGACACCTTCGCTGGTTGTCAGTTCAGATGCAGGTACAGGGATTGGCTACACCAGCATGAGAATCAGAGGCACAGATATTTCACGTATCAATGTGACCATGAACGGGGTGCCGGTGAACGATCCTGAGTCGCACGGGGTATTCTTCGTTAACCTGCCTGATTTTGCTGCTTCGGTCGAGAATATTCACATTCAGCGCGGGGTTGGCACTTCAGCCAATGGGGCAGCAGCATTTGGTGCCAGCCTCAACATTAAAACAGAAGCACCTTCCGACATTGCCTTTACCCGATTTGAATCGCAGGCAGGCTCTTTTAATACCTTTCGCAACAGCCTTGGTTTTTCTACCGGACGCAGTTCAAAAGGCTTTGTGCTGGATGGCAGGCTGAGTCGCATCACCTCAGACGGCTATGTTGACAGGGGATGGGCCGACCTGAAATCTTACTATCTCTCAGCTTCATGGTCGAATGCCAATACTTTGATAAAACTTATCACCACAAGTGGTACGGAAACCACTTATCAGGCATGGAATGGTGTGCCAAAAGACAGCTTGAAAACTGCTTCCGGCAGACGGTATAATCCTGCTGGTGAGATGTTTAACAGTGATGGTGAATTTATTGGGTTTTATAAAAACCAAACCGATAATTACCAACAGGATTATTATCAATTGCATATTGCCCATCAGTTTACAAGCTTTACCAGCCTTAGCGGAACAGCATTTCTTACTAAGGGAAAAGGCTATTACGAAAGCTGGAAAAACCAGCGAAAGTTTAGCGAATTTGATCTTCCGGATGTAATCATCGGATTGGATACGATAAGCCGGACTGATGTAGTCCAGCAAAAGTGGCTCGACAATGATTTTTATGGATTCAACCTGGCACTAAGGCATGATAAAGGACGACTGAACAGCACATTGGGTGCAGGCTGGAATCAATATGATGGGGATCATTTTGGTTATCTCAGCTGGGCACAATTTGCTTCGCAAAAAATGATCGAGGAACCCTGGTACACTAACACAGCTTTAAAGACAGATTTTAATTTTTTTCTGAAAAGTCTTTACAGGATGAGCAATTCCCTGAGTTTTTTTATCGATCTGCAATACAGGCATATTGACTACACCATGAAAGGTATTCATGATGATCTGCGGGATATCAGTCAGCAGCATAACTTTGATTTCTTTAATCCCAAAGCAGGTGTATTCTATACGATCAGCAGCCGCAGTCAGGCCTATTTGTCAGCTGCTGTTTCGCATCGCGAACCCAATCGTTCAGTCTATCGTGATGCCGATCCCGGTCAGCAGATAAAACACGAGCAATTGATCAATCTTGAACTTGGATATGGATTCCAGTCATCCAGGCTGAAGTTTAATTCTAACGTATTTTACATGCACTACAACGATCAACTGGTGTTAACCGGTAAAATAAACAATGTTGGAGCACCCATACTTACCAATGTGCCTGCCAGTTATCGGTTGGGAATTGAAAATAGCCTGGAATACAGCATCAGCCGGAGGATTAGCATAGGTGGACACCTCAGCCTGAGCAGCAACAAAATCCTGAACTATATCCATTATGTTGATAACTGGAACTATTGGGACGATCCTGATAATCAGCCCTATCAATACGCTTACGAGATGGGAACGACGGATATTTCATTTTCCCCTTCAGTAGTGGGTGGTTTCACGCTGGGAATTTTGCCTTTTGATGGCTTCGCGATCGACCTGACCGGAAGTTATGTCAGCCGTCAGTTTCTGGACAACACCTCCAACAAGGATAGAAGTCTTGACCCCTATTTTATCACAAACGCCAACATGCGTTATGTAGTTCCACAGTCAATATTTAAAAAGCTTGAACTCAAGCTACAACTCAACAATCTCACCAGCCGCTGGTACGAAACCAATGGCTGGGTTTATCAGTATGTTCTGGATGATGAGGAATATACTATGGATGGCTATTTTCCGCAAGCCTTGCTGCATGGCATTGTTGGAGTATCAGTGATGTTCTGATTTTGTTGATGGCAAAAAAAACTCCGGCCTGATCTTTCAAGCCGGAGTTTTTTTATCGTGTAAGTATTTCGTAGGTTTTAAAACTGCTTTTCATGGGTGGCTCCTGTCCGTTTTTTACGGCTTCGGTAATGTCTTCAAAACCTCTTTTATGACCCTCAATAAATGCCTCGGATGATGTCCAGGCATTGAAGTGATCCTGGCTTTCCCAATGACTTACGATCAGGTACTCTGATTGTTGATCGTTGGGTTTGAGCACGTACATATGCTGAAAGCCCGGCATGGTATCAATGGCACCCGCACGTGTGGAGAACAACTCCTCAAAACGACTTTTATAACTTTCCTTACAACTGATAAAATTTATAGCTACAAACATTTTAGTTGGATTAGTTGAAAACGAGATTATTTGCCGCACAAATAAAATTGAAATGTGAACCTGCTACCATCCCTTTATTTAGGTATTTTTGAGTTTGTTCGTATTAAGAAACCAGACATTTTTTTTAGCAGCAGCAATCAGGATAAAGATGTTCTGTGAGATTTTTTCTACTTTTATCTTTTTAAATGAAGTTTGATAGGCATCAAATCAAGCTGAATACTAACAATCAAATTCCTATATTTATGGTACCACAAATTTCCACCCTGGGTGGCTATATCTTTGAATATCAAAAAAGTGTGACTAATCCGACCGGTTTTTGGGCGCATGTAGCCGATAGTTTTTTTTGGCGAAAAAAATGGGATTGTGTACTCGACTGGGATTTTGAGAAGGCTCGCGTGCAGTGGTATTCAGGTGCAAAACTGAATATCACAGAAAATATTTTTGAGCGACATCTGTTTTATCGGGGCAACCAAAAAGCTTTGATCTGGGAGCCTAACGATCCGGCTGAACCTGTAAGGGAGTTAACCTACCAGGAGCTTTTTGATGAAGTAAAACGTTTTTCCAATGCGCTGCTACGTGCCGGTGTTAAGAAAGGCGACAGGGTAGGGATTTATTTGCCAATGGTTCCCGAATTGGTAATAGCCATGTTGGCCTGTGCAAGGATTGGAGCAGTTCATTCCATTGTTTTTGCCGGATTTTCGGCTCAATCGTTATCTGACAGAATGCTTGATGCCGGTGCCACCATTTTGATCACCGCTGATGGGGGTTTTCGTGGCAGCAAGACCACTCCGCTCAAAGCCATTGCGGATGAAGCCATGGAAGGCTGTAATTGTGTGAAAAAGGCTGTCATACTGAGAAGAACGGGAGAGGACATTCAGATGAAAGCCGGAAGGGACATCTGGTGGGACGAATTTGTTGCCGGTGCATCTACTGATCATCAGGCCGAAGTGATGGACGCCGAAGATCCGCTTTTTATCCTTTACACCAGTGGTTCAACCGGAAAACCCAAAGGACTGGTGCACACCACTGCCGGTTATATGGTTTATACGGCATACACTTTCAGGAATGTGTTTCAGTATGGCGATGGCGATGTTTATTTCTGTAGCGCTGATATTGGCTGGATCACCGGACACAGCTACCTGGTTTATGGCCCCCTGCTTAATGGTGCTACCACTCTAATGTTCGAAGGCGTGCCCACCTGGCCTGATGCCGGACGCTATTGGGAGATTGTGGACAAGCACAAAGTGAATCAGTTCTATACTGCACCAACTGCCATCCGCTCGCTGATGGCACTGGGGATGGAATGGCTTGATGGCAAGCATCTTACAAGTCTCAAAGTGCTGGGAACTGTGGGTGAGCCAATCAACGAAGAAGCCTGGCACTGGTACCACGATCATATAGGCAAAAATCGCTGTCCTATTGTGGATACCTGGTGGCAAACCGAAACCGGTGGCATGATGATCAGTCCGCTGGCAGGTATCACGCCCACCAAACCCTCTTATGCCACCATGCCTCTGATGGGCATCCAGCCCGTGATCGTTGATCCTGAAGGGAAAGAACTTACAGGCAATAGTGTGGAAGGTAACCTTTGTATAAAATATCCCTGGCCCGGCATAGCGCGCACCATCTGGGGCGATCATGAGCGCTTTGTGCAAACCTATTTTTCAACCTACAAAAAGTTGTATTTCACCGGTGATGGCGTGAAACGTGATGAAGATGGTTATTATCGTATCCTGGGCAGGGTGGATGATGTGATCAACGTCTCTGGTCATCGGATGGGAACGGCAGAAATTGAGAATGCCATCAATGAGCATCCACTGGTGAGCGAATCGGCAGTGGTTGCTTATCCACACGATATCAAAGGACAGGGCATTTATGCCTATGTGGTTTGTACCGATTTTAGCACGGGAGGCGAAGAGGGAATCAGGCAATCAGTGCTGATGGCGGTATCAAAACTGATCGGGCCCTTTGCCAGACCAGATAAGATTCAGATTGTAAGTGGTTTGCCTAAGACAAGATCGGGCAAGATTATGCGACGTATCTTGCGCAAAATCGCTGAAGGCGAAACAGGTAACTTTGGTGATACCACCACTTTGCTGGATCCCGAAATTGTGGAGGAGATCATTAAGGGACGCTTGTAAACTTTGATGCAACAGCATTTAAATGATGTGTAAATACTATTTTTGCGCAATGGTTTGGATGCGATTGTTTGCTATTCTTTTTCTGCCCGGTCTGCTTTTTAGTCAAAATCCTTCTTCACAGCTTGAATTGATCCTCAATGCGCGATGGAATGTGCAGGATGCCGGAATCAATAGAGATGGCCAGTATTTTATCCTAAGTCGTCTTGCAGAAGGGAATAAACTTTTTTTGTGGCATCCAGAAGTTGCTGCAATAAATGAAGTGAAATGGCCTGGAATGGAGCCTCAGCAAGCTTTCTGGACGCAATCAGGAAAACTTATTGTTGCCTCCGAAGATCGTTTTTTTGAAGTCAGGCAGAAAAAAATCATTCCTTTGATGACTGATCGTGATATACAGGCTTACGATCCACAATTGAATCATACTGAGAATTTACTGCTTTTTCGGGGAAGAAGGCCTAACCAGTCAGAAGCAAGCTTGTTTACGTTTGATTTTATTTACCAAAATCTGAATCAGTTTGAGGGTACCGAAGGTTGCCGCTATGCCAGCTGGTCGCCCTCGGATGAATTAATTGTTTGCACAACAACCGAAAACAACAGGCAGGTATTAAAGCTATTTCATTGGTATGCAAAACCATACAATGTCATTCAAAATGATACACTCGATTTCATTCAGGCCATTTGGTCAGAAAGTGATTATCGGTTATTTGCCTTAGCTTCAGGCAAAAAGCAGACCTATATCATCAATGTCAGAAAAGACGGTAGCAAACCGGAAATTGTATGGCAAGCAAAAAAATCACTACATTTACTGCATTATCTGTCGGAGCAAAATAAAATCCTGGCAATAGAAGAAACTATGGATGGCCATAAGCAGTTGATATCAATTGATTTAACTGAACATTATTCTATTTATCCGATTAAACCTTAAATACAATACCTATGAATCAACAACAACAAAACCTTGATTTTAAAAAGATTTTACCCATTGCCATCATTGTTGGGGCAGTGCTGATCCTGATTATTTTCTGGAGCAGAATGACGATTACCATCCCTGCCGGTCATGGCGGTGTACTTTTTAGGCTTTTTGCAGGCGGTGTCGATACTGAAACGACTTACAAGGAAGGATTTCATTTTTTGGCTCCCTGGAATACGATGTATCTTTACGAAACCCGTCAGCAGGAAGTAGCCGAAGAAATGAATGTTTTATCCTCAAACGGATTGGAAATCAGGGTTGATTTTTCGGCCTGGTATCAGCCCAATTGGGATAAGCTGGGGCTTTTACATTCACAGATTGGGACTGATTATATGCGACGCGTGGTTATTCCATCCCTGAGATCAGCCGCCCGTTCGGTGGTTGGCCGCTACACTCCGGAGCAGATTTATTCTACCAAGCGCGATGCCATTCAGGTTGAGATTTTTGATGAGACAAAGAAATTGCTCGACCAAAAATACGTACAACTCAATCAGGTGCTGATTCGCTCCATAACGCTTCCGCCAACAATCAAAACAGCTATCGAAAGCAAACTTAAGCAAGAGCAGGAAGCACTCGAATATGAGTTTAAACTTGAAAAGGCCGAGCAGGAAGCCGAACGTCAGCGTATTGATGCTGAGGGCAAAGCGCGCGCTAATAAAATTTTAAGTGCAAGTATTACAGAGTCAATTCTGCGCGAGAAAGGAATAAATGCAACCCTGAAGTTGGCAGAATCTCCAAATTCAAAGGTGGTAATTATTGGTAATTCAGCAGATGGCTTGCCAATCATCCTGGGTGATAATAAATAGTTTTAGGATACCTCAAAAAAAAACGCTCTGATTTTTAAGTCGGAGCGTTTTTTGTTGGCAACTTTTTGATTTGTCTTACTTTTGCACTTCCTATGAAACCACAAACGATCAGAATTAAAAACCGCAGAGCCAGCTTTGAATATTTTCTGGAAGAAAAATTTGTTGCCGGAATGGTGCTCACCGGCACCGAAATTAAATCCATCAGGCTGGGCAAAGTAAGCCTCAATGAGGCCTATTGTGTTTTTATGAAGGACGAACTATTCGTAAAAGAAATGCATATCGCTGAATACAGCTTTGGAACCTATAACAATCACGACCCAAAACGCGACAGAAAACTTTTGATGACTGCCCGCGAGCTCAAAAAGTTACGAACAAAAGTGAATGAAAAGGGTTATACCATAGTTCCGGTGGTGTTGTTTGTAAACGAAAAAGGCCTGGCCAAACTCGAAATAGCCCTCGCAAAAGGGAAACATCATTACGACAAACGAGAAGACCTCAAAAAGAAAGACAGCAAACGCGAGCTGGACCGGTTGAAGAATTTCTAATGTATTTGGATCATGACAAAGACGATTATTGCAGCTGTATTACTCTTTCTTGTTTCTTATTCGGCTGTGACTCAAGAAACTAAAATAGACTGGCTCGATTTTGAAACAGCAGTCGAAAAGATGAAGACAAAGCCCAAAAAGATATTTATTGATATGTACACCGACTGGTGTGGCTGGTGTAAAAAAATGGATAAAGAAACCTTTGCCAATCCGGTTATCGCGGCCTATATGCAGGAAAATTTTTATATGGTGAAATTCGATGCCGAACGCTCCGATACTGTGGTTTTTGCCAATCGGACTTTTGTGAACCCCAATCCTGGCAAATCGCGCAGCTCGCACGAACTGGCGCAGGCTTTGCTGCAGGGCAAGATGTCGTATCCAAGTTATGTTTTCATGAACGAAGAAATGCGGATCATCAGTGTTGTTCCGGGTTTTTTCCCTGCTCAGAATTTTGAACCGGTGATTCATTTCTTTGGCAGCAATGCCTATAAGGATCAAGATTGGGAAACATATGGCAAATCTTTTAAAGGAAAGCTCACAGGGAAATAAAAAAGCCCCTTTGCAGAGGCTTTTTTATACAAACTTATTTACTTAAACTTTAATTTCTACAGCAGATTTCCGGCTTTTAGTCCGATAAAAATTGTTCTGGGTTTCATCGGGCCATACATATAACCCGCATCCCGGTTTACACCATAGTCAAAATCTGACTGATAACTGTTGAAGATGTTCTGAACTCCTGCTTCCAACTTCATATCAAATGCTTGTCCAACAGCAATCTGATACGCAAATTTCAGATTGATATCGGCAAAGGATTTTGTGGTTTTTAGCTGATCCTGTGCGATATAACCGGAAAAATGAGGAACTTTCATGGGGCCGGTAAATGTGCCGGTAAAAGCACTTGACCATTTTTTGCTTAAAGCAGTTGTAAGTGTGAAATAACCATACAGATCAGGAGATTTCGGAAGCGAATGCATTAAAGCTGTTTCCGGATCATCGCTCCAGGCTTCGGCTTTCTTATACCTGCTGTGCTGCCAGGTGAACCCAAACTGAAGTTGATTTCTGGAATCAAAGGCAATTCGGTTTTCCAGATTGATGCCGTAAACCCTGGCTCCCGAGCCGTTTCTTCTTTCAACGATCAGGTTGCCGTTTGCATCAGTTTCGAGGCTCTGCAATACAAACACATCATCCAGTGAAGTATAAAATCCTTCCAGCATCAGATTGCTTTCCTTCCCGAAAATTTTGAGGTAATAATCCAGCGAGCTGCTCACACTCAGCGAATATTCTGGCCTGAGGTCAGGTGCCAGCTGAATCAGCATCACACCTCCATTAACTGCCAGGATATGCAAATCTTCGTCAAAAGCCTGTGGTGCCCGATAACCGGTAGAAAAGCTACTGCGCCATTGCAAATCGGGTTTCAGATCACGAAGATAGGTAAGTCGCGGGCTTACAATGAAGCGGTCTATCAGATTATGCTTGTCGAGCCTGGCGCCCAGCAATATGCTGCTTTTCGTGAACTTCCACTCACTTTGTGCAAAAAGTCCGGCAATTGTGATATCTTGTTTCAAATCGCGTCCGTAGCCAGGCATGCGATCGTGCATGGAATTGAGCTGCAACTCAAAGCCGGTGGTAATATTAGCTTCGGCAAACAGAAACCGATCTGTTTTCAAATGATATTGGAAACCATTCACACTGGACAGATCTGTGGTGCTTCCATAGGCGTTTGGATCCTGCTCTACACCATAATAGCTTTGACGATCAATGTGTTGGAGTGAAGTGTAAAGCGTGTATTTATTTTTGAGGTTTTTGCTGTAAATATCCAATGCCAGCTCACCCCCGTTGATTTTATGATCGGTTTGTTCGGTGATATCCGTTTCGTGCGGTTGCAGGTCAAACTTATTCCCGCCTCTGCGAAACTCGCTGATATAATGATAGGTAGCTGAGAGCTTGGTGAAGGAATTAAATTTGTAATAGGTACGAAAACCAAGGCCATCAGATTCTATCAGGCCAAGTTCAGAAAATCCGTCACCATTGGCATCATAATGATCTCGTTTTCGGTTCACTGCAAAAACATTGATACCGGCCATTCGGTTATCAGAAACAAAGGAACCATTCAGGCTGAGGTTGCGGTCAACCGCTGTTCCATCAATCAAAGCCGAATTGAAACTGCCTTCGAAGGTGTTTTTCACTGGTTCACGTGTGATCACATTGATGGTTCCGGCAATGGCATTGGATCCATAAAGTGCAGAACCTCCGCCTCTTACTACTTCTATCTTCTCAATCATTGCTACTGGAATTTGTTCAATACCATAAACTCCGCTCAAAGCACTAAATATGGAACGGCTGTCAATCAAGATCTGGGAATAGGGGCCTTCCAGTCCATTGATGCGAACCTGCTGAAAACCACAGTTCTGGCAGTTGTTCTCGATACGTAAGCCAGGCTGAAAATTCAGTCCATCGGCCATGCACACGGCACTATTTGTCTCAAGCTGTTTCAATCCAATCACATTTACAATCACAGGAGCTTGTTGCCGGCTGGTTTCGTGGCGGTTAGCTGTAACAACCACTTCATGTAGCCCAATCAGGTCTTTTGTTAGCTCAACCTTGACTTCCTGATATTTACGATAGCCGGTAATTGTCAGCTGCTGTGGTTTATAGCCTACCGATTGTATTTTTAAACTGTAATGAGCCTGCTTGATGGTCTCCAACAAAAAATGGCCGTGTTCATCAGCAATAGTGCCGGTTGTGGTTCCTTCGATACTTACTGTGGCAAAAGGTACAGGCTGATTGTTCGAGGTTACGATGCCTCTGAGTGTGAAAGGTGGCTCATTAGCCAGTAGCGGAAGGGCAAACACTCCCACTAACAGTATGATAAGATACTGAATCCGTGACATATTAAATATTTTTAGGTGTAAAATTTCGAAAAGACAACTACAGGATCTCAGCTCATCGGAGGCCCTCTGAAACAGAAGCTGAATAAACTGCTGTTTTGTGGCAGTGGATTCACCGCCTCCACTATCGTTTTTGAGGCTATACTTGTGATTGACTCAGCAAACTCAATGGAAACAGCGGTAATGGTAAAATGCTGAAAATCTTTAAAAAATGATAACAGGGCAAAATCTACCGGACGATGGTCGTGATTCTGAACAGGCACTTTGTCCTGATGTTTGTAAGGATGAGCATGTGAAACCATCACGCCATTTACAATATGGTTGTGCAGGCTTGTTATCTGGCTATATGACACAACGGCCAGAATCATGATCAGAAGTAGAGAACCATATGTGTTGATGCGTTTCAGCATACTTCGTATTTATGATGCAAAGGTGAGCCATAAATGAAAATCACTCAATACCTCGTTTTAGGTATTTGCCTGAAGATAATGTGAAAAGAAGATTTTTTATAAATTATATTTGATTTTAAATTAATTAGCTATCTTTGCACAGATTTCAGAATTTGATTGTTTGCGCTTTCGTTTGTTTTTTGTTCTAACCGATCATTTTTCACGACCCGCCTGCTGTTTAAATCCTGATTTTTGAAAGCCTGAGAGGCAATGTTGTTTCGAAAGGTTGATTTTTTTACTCATTTAATTTTTAGTTTCATGAACATTTATGTAGGAAATCTTGATTACAATGTAAACGATCAGGATTTAGAACGTTTCTTTGCAGAATACGGAACTGTTAGTTCTGCAAAAATTATCATCGACAAATACAATGGCCGTTCAAAAGGCTTTGGTTTTGTTGAAATGAACAATGATGAAGAAGCCCAAAGGGCCATCAAGGAACTCAATGGTGCAACCCTCGAAAACCGCGAAATGGTTGTAAATGAGGCTCGTCCAAAAACTGAAGCTCCACGTCGTCGTTACTAACCGATAAGTAAGAACTCCGGCGGTTGGTTTACTGTTCGGCCAGAACAGCTAATCAACCGCTATTTTTTTTACCACCAAAATTAAACTATGGCAAGATCACAGGAATCCATGCAAAAAAAAGCCGTAAGGCAGAAAAAAGAGAAAAAACGTAAAGACAAAGAAAAGCGCCGCCTCGAAAGTAAAGATCAGGACAAAAACAGCTTTGATGATATGATTGCTTATGTTGATGAATTTGGCAACATCCTGGATAGTCCGCCAGATCCGTCAGAAAAAGAAGAGGTTGAACTGGATGATATTGAAATAAGTGTTGCCAAAAGTGATCCTAATGCGGTTGTTGATACATTGAAGAATGGCGTGGTAAGCTTTTTTGACGAAAGTAAAGGATTTGGTTTTATTCGTAACCTGGAAAACGACCAGCGTATCTTTGTGCATGTGAGCAGCCTGAACGAACCCATCAAGGAAAACAATATGGTAACTTTCGAAATAGGAAAAGGACCCAAAGGACCTGCCGCTATGAATGTGAGTGTGGTCAGGTAAGTTTTCCTTTGCTTTCCATCTACTGTAACTCGTTTTTATTTTAGTAATTTTGGACATTACACATGTATGGAATATGTCCGAAAATGCAGCATATCAATCACTGACCGGTAAAACACTTTTGTTGTTTTTTGATCATGACAGGGCCTCGCTGTCCGATCAGTGGCTCGAATTGAAGGATATTAACATTCCATCTTCCATACAGTTTTTTGAGACCAAAGCGGTTTGGGAAATTTTAATCACCAGGCATGACAAGGTAAACAATAGCCTTCATGCTTCAGTGGTCAGTTATAATGTATCAGGCAGGCAAGAGGAGAAAAACCCTGAAGAGCTCTACAGCCAACTCAACCAAATCAAAAGAATTTATTTCCGGCAACTGGATACCCGTAGCCTGCTGCGTTCTGCTTCAGGTGAACGTTTGCCAAGGATGTTGAGCGGACTTACCGACAATCCGAACGAGGAAATATTAAAGGATTCTGTTTCTGAGCAAAATAGCAAAGTCATTCATGAGCGTTTCAGCATACCAATCAACGCTCTTCGTTTTCAGCTCGGGGCAGTTAGTTTCAAACGTAAGTTTTGGTTTAGCCGGGATGCTTTGGATATCCACATCAAGAATTATGAGCTGAGGGAGGAGTTTGATGCGGTGAAGAATTATTTTATCAATGCGCTCAAGACTAAGCATATAAACGTCAGGGTGAGCTGTGAACTGGAGGGGGATGAGGTTAGAATTTTGAATGTTTACTCTCCCGAAATTGACCGCATCGACAAAGCCCTGATCGAAACCGTCCGCTTCGAATTTGTGTCAGGGTTCAAACGGAAAAAGAGTATGCTGGAGATTGACCATTCTTTGTTTACTATGGACGAACTGCTTGCACATTTTGGTGAGCAGGGTTTTCATTCTGATGCTTTTTTTCAGTCCGAATCGGATTTATTTGACGATTTGCTACAGATCACTGATACCAAGCACTACCGCAACCTCAGATATTTATCTTCCATCCATGCACATCATATCATGAAGCTCAGGTTTGTGCTGAAACCTTTTTCGTTTGTTTTTCTGGTTGAAGGAACAAAATACTATCACCTGATCTGGGAAACGCTCGACACAGAGGAAGCAACCTATATTTGGAGTTGTGATAAGCAACTGGACGAGCTAAAGCTGGCCATGCGCAAGCTGGATGATATTCTCAATGTGATTAAGGTGCAGGGCAAAACGGCGTATCTGAATACAGTGGAAGAGCCATTTCAACGAATCTATCACGATTATAGCGATTTGCAGGATGGCTTCCTGAAGTGGAAAGTCGTTCTTGAGCAATGTTTGGCTTGATCAGCTTTCGATGCCCCTCAGGTCTTTGTAGAGCTGCATGGCATACAGATCGGTCATGCCCGAGATAAAATCGAGCACCGATTGAAGTTTGGTGTAATTATCAGCTTTTAATGGTGTAAACTGCTCAGGTAAGAGTGATTGAAGTTTGCGGTGATAATTGGATCCCGGCGACAGCACAGCATTCGAAAACTCTTCCATTAAAGTACCTAACACATGAAAACCGGTTAGTTCTATTTTCACCACTTCCGGATGGTTGTATATGGCTTTTACCGAGAGCTTTCGACTCGAATCCATGGCATTTTTCAGGTCATCATCAAGATAATCGACCAAACTGCCTGTAAACTCACCAGCCAGGATTTCCTCTTCGTGAGCAACAAAAAGGCTGCTTACAGCTTTTACCAAGCGGTTGATGGCTGTTGCTCGCAAAAAGGCGATGCGTTCGTTGGTGTCAGTAACTTCCTGATAAATGCGGTTTTTATAGTTGGCAAATTCCTTATCCTCCTGATCGTGGAAAGCTGAGAGCATGGTTTCGGTTTGATCTGTCGAAAGAATCCTGAGCTTGTGTGCATCTTCCATGTCCATGATGAGATAGCTGATATCATCGGCAGCTTCGACCAGATACACCAGCGGATGCCTGACATAAACCGGCATGTCCTGATCTTTTTTTATCAAACCACAGTTTTGGGCTACAACTTCAAAAGTTGAAATTTCTGAATTGAAGATGCCATACTTCTTGCGATCACCTTTGTAAAATGAAGGGTATGGATACTTTATCAATGAAGCAAGTGTGGCATAAGTGAGCGAAAAACCGCCCTTTCTTCTGCCACTGAACTGATGGGTAAGCGTGCGAAAGGCATTGGCATTGCCTTCAAAATTGATCAGATCAGACCACTGATTGGCTGGAATCTGTTCTTTCAGGATTTTGCCTGATCCTTCTTCAAAATAGCTGCTGATGGCTTTTTCGCCGGAATGTCCAAAAGGCGGATTACCCAGGTCGTGCGCCAGACAGGCCGTTGACACGATGGTGTCAATTTCGTTGACGGCGGTATTGGCCAGTTCTGGCATTTTTTTGATCAGCTCGCGCGAGACGATACGTGCAATAGACCTGCCAACGCTGGCTACTTCGAGGCTGTGCGTGAGACGGTTATGTACAAATACACTTCCCGGAAGCGGAAATACCTGTGTTTTATTTTGCAAGCGGCGAAAGGGGCTGCTAAAGATTATCCGGTCGTAATCGCGCTGAAAGGCCGATCGGATATCCTTTTGATCAGTGGAAGAAGTTAATCTTTGGGTTGGCAGTAGTTGGGTCCAGTTCATCATGGCATGGATTTATTTTTTAATGCTTTGCCGGGCATAGGGCCTAATATTCTGATCGGCAAAAAGTTTTTGTTTGTATTTAAAGTATCCTGCCACGGCTATCATGGCTGCATTATCCGTGCTATAGCTCAGTTTTGGGATATAAATCTCCCAGTTATTTTCTGAAGCGGCTTGCTGCATTGCCTGATGCAATCCTGTATTGGCCGAAACGCCACCGGCTATTGCTACCTCACGAATGCCGGTCAGCTTCGAAGCCTGTATAAGTTTTTTCATCAAGAGGTCAACAATGGTATGCTGTATGCTGGCACACAGATCGGCTTTGTGCTTTTCGATGAACAGTTCATCCTTTTTAAGTTCATCCCGAAGGAAATATAAAAAACTGGTCTTCAATCCACTGAAGCTATAATTTAGATCAGGAATACGAGGCTCGGCAAATTGAAATGCAAAGGGATTGCCTTGTTGTGCCAGCTTGTCGATTACAGGTCCGCCAGGGTAGGGAAGTCCCATGATTTTAGCTGCTTTGTCAAAGGTCTCTCCGGCAGCATCGTCAATGGTTTGCCCAATGATGGCCATGTCGAAATAGTCTTTTACCAGCACAATCTGGGTATGTCCTCCTGAAACAGTGAGGCATAGAAATGGAAATTCAGGAACCTTTTTATGCTGTTCGTCAGTGATAAAGTGAGCTAAGATGTGTGCATCCATATGATCCACTTCCACCATCGGAATATCCATCGCCATTGAGAAAGCCTTGGCAAAGGAAGTGCCGACCAAAAGCGAGCCAAGCAATCCCGGACCCCTTGTAAAAGCCACAGCTTGCAGTTCATTTTTATTTATATTTGCCTCCTTAATGGCTGTATCAATTACCGGGATGATGTTTTGCTGATGCGCCCTGGAGGCAAGCTCTGGCACCACTCCTCCGTATTTTTCGTGAACCTTTTGGCTGGCGATGATGTTGGAGCACAATCGGGTACCCTGGAGCACAGCGGCAGATGTTTCGTCGCAGGATGATTCGATACCGAGGATGTAGGTGTTCATGTTCAGATTTTAAGGGACAAAATTATCAAAAAAAAGATCAGAAATAGTGTCTTGGCTTTGCTGATGGTGCTGGTTGCACTGCCAGTGAGTCTATACGTTTCCATTCGGGATCCTTTTGTCCAAAATTATCTGGCCAGGCTGGCAACCGGTTATCTGTCAAAACAATTAGGAACACCTGTCTTGATCAAAGGATTTTTTATTGATCTTGACCTTTCGCTTACGATTAATGGCTTTGAGGCATATGACAAAAAGTCGAACCTGATGTTTGCAGCACCTTATCTGAGGGTGAGCATGATACCACAGGATTTGAAAAATGGGCTTCATATCCGTAAACTCGTTCTTGGAAAACCTTATGCCTCACTGATTAAGTATGAAAATGAAGAGGATTTAAACCTTCAGTTTTTTACTGATTATTTTGCCGGTGAACAAGCAGATACTACGGTAAACGAGTCACCGGGCAATTTTCTGTTAAGGATTGATCAGATACAGATCAGCAAGGGAAGTTTTCAGTTTTGGGATCAGAACAAAGACAGCCCCGGAACCGAGGGTATGGATTACAGCCATTTGTATATTAGTGACATACGTCTTTCGGCCACTGATTTAGTGTTAATAGGCGACAGTATTTATGCCGATATCCGAAGGTTAAGAGCGAGAGATACAAGCGGGGTAAGCCTGGAAGACCTGCACGGGATTTTTAGGGCGGGGCCAAATTCTATTCAGGCTAGCAATATGGAATTGGTCACCCCCAACACCAGCCTCAATATGGACCTGGAATTTCAATATGATTCTTATGCCGATTTTCTTGATTTTGTAGAGAATGTACATATCAAGGCAAGTATCAGGCCTTCAAAGTTATACATGGCTGATATTGGCTTTTTCGCACCTGTGATGTTTGATATGAAAAATAATGTCAGTCTGGCAGGAGATATCAGTGGTACAGTAGCCAATTTTTCGACCAGTGATTTTAGTTTTCAAGTGGGGAATTATACCAGTTTTGTTGGCGAATACAGCATCAGAGGCTTACCTGATTTTTTTGAGAGTTATATGGAACTTGATATCGACAGGCTGAGAATTAATGCAGATGATCTGGCTGCTTTTTCTCTTCCCGGTAACATGCGTATTACAATTCCGGAGCAATTGAAATCAGCCGGCAACACCATTGTAAGAGGTACCTTTAAGGGCAAACCGGATGATTTCCTTGCCAGGGCAAATATAACAACAGAGGCAGGTGCGTTGCAATCGGATCTGCGGATGTTCAGGGATAAGCAATCGGATGAAATAAATTATGAAGGCCATTTGCAAACTGACAAACTACAGCTTGGCCGCCTGCTGGCTTCAGATCAGATCGGGATCCTTTCGATGAGTGCCAGGATAAAAGGCAGCGGTTTGGCAATAGAAACGGCTAACCTGAGTGTTGATGGTGTTTTGAAGCGATTGGACCTGTTGGGAATTCCCTATCGGCAGATCAAGCTGAATGGCGACATGAGCGGACAGCGGTTTAATGGATATTTAGGTGTAAATGATGAAAAGTTGAAGCTTGATTTCAATGGCGAAATAGACCTTGAGCCTGAAAAACCGGTGATGGATTTTATGGCCGAAATTGAACATGCAGATTTGTATGGGATGAACCTCCTGAAAACCGATACGATTATGCTGCTCAAAACAAAAGTAAGGGCTAATCTCACGGGTTTTAAACCCGATGAACTGGTAGGTTTATTACGCTTAAGTATGACAGAATTCACTGATAGCCGGGGAAGTTATCAAATGGATTCATTGGTGCTGAAAGCTACTGATGTTGCCTTGTTGGGCAAGCAATATGAGTTAACGACCGACTTTTTTAAATTCGAACTTGGAGGTGATGTGCATTTTGCTACCCTGCCGGAATCCGTAAGCAATTATGTGAATCGATATATCCATATTCCGGGTGTTTTGATGGAAGAAAAGGAAGTGCCTGATCAGGATTTTTTTATGAGCCTGAATTTTTTGGAAACAGAAACACTGACCCGTTTTTTAAGTCCTGTATTAAAGCTGGCTCCCGGCACCTCTGCCAGCGGTGTGTTTACCAGTAATCGTAACGATCTGGAACTTACTTTCAGATCGCCCTATATCGCTTTTGGTGATTTTAAAATGAAAAATATCTACATCAAAAACACCAGCGATACGGAGCAGGCTGAATTAGACCTGAGCCTCTCAGAGTTTATCTTTCGCGATTCTACACGGTTTGACACAACCGTGCTCGGGATTCAACGGCCACATTTTAATATTAAACTTAGAAACGACAGTTTGATGGCAATGCTGCACTGGAACGACAGATTAGAGCCTTCGCGAAATGAGGGGGTTATAAATGCTGTTTTTTTACCGGATAGCCTTTATGGGGGTTTATTACAGATCACAAAATCGGATCTCATTGTAAATGATTCAATTTGGCAGCTGGCCGAAAATAATCAGGTTCTTTTCAAAAAAGAATATACAGCTGTTTCAAACCTTCGGCTCGATGTTGGGCATCAGTTTATCAGCTTTGATGGTAACCTTCCTGTCAACGAAGCCGATACGCTGGATATAGTTTTCAGCGACTGGGATATCTCTAATTTCGATCTCATCACTTTAGGATTTGGGATCAACCTGGATGGTATAATTTCGGGTGAGCTTCAATTGGCTAATTTGGTTCACCGGCCGGCATTCTTTTCAAACCTGAACCTTTCGGGTTTGCATCTGAACACTGAAAAACTGGGCGATGCCCGCATTATAAGTAGCTGGAACAATACCGACGAATCAATTTATCTGAATGCACAGATCATCAATGTTGGAAATGTTTCTACAAGCCGGATGCTTAATCTGACCGGATTTTATTATCCAACACGGGAGGATGACAATATGTTTTTTGATCTGAATCTGGAGAATTTCAGACTGAGGACTTTAAATCCTTTTCTGACCGGCATCCTGAGTAATATAGAAGGCCTGGCCAGTGGAGCTTTTAAACTTCGGGGTGCCCTCAAACAGCCCGAACTAACCGGCGAACTTGATCTTTTCCGAACTGCTTTTAAGGTAGATTACCTCAATACGTTGTATTCGCTGCAACATAAATTTGTTTTTGAAAAGGACAGAATCGCCTTTCAAGATATGATGCTCTACGATACAACCGGAAACAAAGCCATTGTGAGTGGTGAGGTAAGCCACAATCATCTGTCCGGTTTCCGATTCAGGCTCAGGATGGATCCTGAATCATTTATTGCACTCAATACCACCCGCGAAATGAATGAGCTGTTTTATGGATCAGCAGTTGTTACTGGTGATGTGCAGATAACGGGACCACTCAACGACATCAACCTGGCAATAAATGCTGCCACTAACCGCGGAACAAGATTGTTTATCCCCTTGAATAACAGTGCTTATGTAAGTGATCACGACTTTATAGTTTTTGTTGCTCCTCCAAGTGAAGAAGCTGAAGCAGTCGCCGCAAAAACTGCAATGCCAAAACCGGCTCAGAACTTCAACCTTAGCCTTAATGCCGCGGTTACACCAGATGCTGGTTTGCAGATTTACCTACCTTATAATATGGGCGATCTGGCTGCCAGAGGAAGTGGCAATATAAGGATGGGTGTGAATGCCGCCGGTGATTTCAGCCTGCTGGGCGATTATAATGTGCAGTCGGGGCAGTTTAATTTTGTGTTTGAAAATCTCGTGCGCAAACGCTTCGAACTGCTCGAAGGCGGACGTATCTCCTGGACAGGTGATCCGCTTGATGCTGAACTGGACGTAAAAGGTCTGTACCGTGTCAAAACCTCACTGGGTTCATTGGGCATAGTACTCGACTCCAGCTCATCTATCCGAAACAGGGTGAATGTGGATTGCATCATCCAACTCAAAAACCAATTGTTTAATCCGGATATCAGCTTTAGTATCAGATTGCCAAATGCTGATGATGAAACCCGTCAGATAGTGTTTTCCGTTTTGGATACCACCAATACCGCACTGATGACCCAGCAAATGATTTCGCTGCTGGTGTTGGGCAGTTTTAGCTATGCCGGAGGAAGTAGTGCCAATTTGGGAAGTTCCTACATCAATGTGATCAGTAACCAATTGAGCAGCTGGCTGTCACAGATCAGTAAGGATTTTGACGTGGGGCTGCATTACAAACCAGGCGATGAGCTTTCGAACGAAGAGCTGGAAGTCGCCCTTTCAACGCAGCTTTTTAACGATCGCGTTACGATTGACGGTAATTTTGGAATGATCAACAATACAAATACCACTCAAAACGCAAGTAATATTGTGGGAGATGTGGATATCACCGTGAAAATTACGAAGGATGGAAGACTCAGAGCCAAAGCATTTAACCATTCCAACGTAAACTCTTATTATTACTACAGCAACTTCGACAACTATGCGCCTTATACTCAGGGAATAGGTTTGTCGTATCGTCAGGAATTTGATAATTTTGGCGAGCTGTTCCGCAGAAAGAAAAAACGAAACCCCAATTAATCAAATAAGATGAAAAAATCAATTCTACTTTTAATTGCAATATTTGGCTTTTTAATAGCGCACACACAAATCACGATTACCTCATCGGATATGCCCGCCATTGGCGATACAGTCAGAACAAGTACAGCCTTTGATACGGATGGCTATGATTTTTCGCGAACCGGCGAAGATTTTAACTGGAATTTTGGCGATCTGATTCCAATAAGCCAGCGCGTAGATACTTTTTTGGCTGTGACATCAACACCGGTTGTCTTTTGGCCTTTTTTTCTGAGCAGTGCCGATCTGGTAAACACCTTTAATCCTGCCACGCTACTTCCCGGACTGCCTGATACCAGGGCCTATCGTTTTTTAGAAAGCAGCAGCAGCAGGTATCAGGACTTAGGATATGGCCTGATTTATGAAGGAACGCCAATTCCGTTGAAGTACAATGATCCTGACGAATGGTACCAGTTTCCGATGAATTATGGTCAAGCCTATTCAGATGAAGCTGCGCTCGAAATGGCCTTGCCTGGCGTAGGCTATGTACTTATCGAGCGGAACCGGCAAAACACCATTGATGGCTGGGGAAGTCTTACAACACCTTATGGCACCTTCGAAGTGCTGCGGTATAAGTCGGAGGTGTCAGAATATGACAGCCTGGAAATGAATGGGATAGGGCAGGGGATATACCGAGATTATACGGAATACCATTGGCTTGCTGAGGGAATGGCTGTCCCGTTGCTGCAGGCTACCATTGATGAAATGTTTGGCACTATGGTTGTTTATCGTGATTCGGCACGGATAATCAATGTTGGCATGAATGAAAAACAGCCAGCCATCTCAACGCTTTCAATTTTTCCGAATCCGGTAAGTCAATCTGCGACTTTCAGATTGTATTCAGCGACAGCTTCCACGGCCTGCCTTACTGTTTTTGATCAGCAGGGAAAGCTTGTTTTTTTAGAGGAACGCCTCTTAACACAAGGTGAAAATCTGATTTTGTTTGATGCTAAAGGACAATTGAAAACGAAAGGACTTTTCACGGTTCAAATTACAGCTAAAGGCGTTCATGCAACAGGCAAAATGCTTGTTCCCGAATGAAAAATCTGAAGGTATATAAATCGTCTGCCGGATCTGGAAAAACATTCACACTGGTACTTGAATATCTTGCCTTAGTGTTGCAAGATCCAATCAATTACAGACGGATTTTAGCTGTTACCTTCACCAACAAAGCGGCCTTTGAGCTTAAAGATCGTATGCTTGAGGCCTTACATGCCATCGCAACAGCCAAGGCTGATGATACCATTACAAAGGTGATGCTTCCCTTTTTGGCCAGTCGTACCCAACTTGATGAGACTGTGTTGCAAGAGCGTGCCAACTGGGTTTTTCATCACATACTGCATCATTATCATGAGTTTGCAGTTAGTACGATTGATGCTTTTGTACAAAAACTGGCACGGACTTTTACGCGCGAATTGAGTCTTCCTTCGAGATATGAGATATTACTTGAGACCGAACAACTGGTCAATTTAACCCGTGATCGGATTATTGCATCGGTGGGTAAGGATCCATTTGTAAGCCGTTTGATTTTGGATTTCATCAAAAAGCAACTTCAGGAAGATGAGAACTGGCGCATCGAATCACGATTAGGTAAGTTTGTGAGTCAACTTCTTGAAGAAGAGGCTTTTTTGCTTGGCAAAGCCAATACGCTTTCTGATATGGAGTCGGTCAGGAAGGCAACAAAAATCATTCGGGGAACGCTAAAAACTATTCTGGATCAGGCTGATCTGCTGGTAGATAAGATTGAAGATTTGTTGGCCAAAAATGATATAAGTCCTGACGAGATGGCTAAAGGAAGCAACGGACTTCCGGTGGTGATCAAACGTGTTCGCGGGGGTGATTTTTCTGATGCCATGAAAACTGCATTTTTCAAGCAATCACCAGAGGCCGGCAAATGGGCAAAAGGCAAACTGCCAAAAGCAAAAGAAGCTACCATACAAAGTATTGAACCTGAGCTAATAAGAGCTTTTGATGAGTTAAAAACATTTGTGGAGAAGTTTAATTCTCAATTGACATTATTCAGTATGCTTGAGAAAAATTTGCTTTCGTTTGCCTTGCAACAGCGTATCACAGAGGAGATGGAATTGTTGCGCAGCGAAACGAGTGAAGTGCATATCTCAGAGTTTAACAAGCGACTGTCCAAAACCTTATATGATGCCTCTGTGCCTTATATTTATGAGCGGATGGGCGAACGTTTCCGACATTTTATGATCGATGAATTTCAGGATACATCCCTCCTGCAGTGGCAGAATTTTTTACCCTTGATCGCTAACTCGCTGGCAGCTGGTAATTTAAGTCTTCTGGTTGGTGATGCCAAACAGGCTATCTATCGTTTCCGCAGTGGTGAGGTGGAGCAGTTTATCCGTTTGCCTGAGACTGAATTGCCGGATAATTCTTTGCAGGCCAATGAGATGGCGTCAATACTGAAGCAGCAGTATCAGGATTTTTCACTGGATACCAATTACAGATCATTGCCCGAAATCGTGAAGTTTAACAATGCCTTTTTTAAGTCAGTTTCTTCTTTGTTATCGGCAGAATATATGCAGGTTTACGAGCAGGTGGAGCAAAAATTTATTTCAAAGTCAGCAGCCGGATTTGTACAGCTGGAGTTACTGAATGAAGCTGATGGGCAGGAAGATACGGATATGCAACAACTCAGGGTTTCAGCGCTAATTGTCGATCTGATTGATTCTGGTTATAGCCCGGGTGATATTGTGATTTTGACACGGCAGAATGAACGCGGTGCTGACATGGCACGCTTTCTTACTTCGCAGGGATATAGTGTGGTTTCGCCCGATTCGCTTCTGGTAAAAAATTCTGATAAGGTTCAGTTGCTTACTCATGCCCTGTATTTTTTGCTTAATCCGGCTGATGCAGTTATTGCCAGCGGACTCAGGTATTACCATGCCTTGTTAAATCCATTGGCATCCAAAGGAAAAATTGATCCAACGGCTTATTTTTCAAAGGAAGCAATGAGTCATACGCAGATGGAGGTGTTTCTCGGTTTGCCTGTAGGATCGCTCAATCCGATTCAGCTCAACCATTACAGTATTTATGATTTTTGCGAGCATCTGTTGCGTCATTTTAAACTGAATAAAAACGCTGATGCTTATCTGTTGTTCTTTCTGGAATCTGTTTTCCGTTGGCAAAATCAGGCCAAAGGCGGACTGGGAGATTTTCTTCAATATTGGGAAGACAGCAAGGAGAAGTTGGCGGTGAAGCTTCCTGAAGATGACAGGTCTATCAGAGTAATGTCGATTCACAAAGCCAAGGGCTTGGAGTTTCCGGTAGTAATTTATCCCTATGCCGCTTCCGGATTTAGCCGAAACAACACAAAAAGTCATGCCTGGGTCGATCTTGAAGCCTATCACATCCCGGGTCTGAATCAAGCCATGATAAGCGTTAATAAATCATTAGAAGGCACTGATTTTGAAGCGCTTTATGTCCAGGAAAGAAAAAAGAGTGAGCTGGATAGTCTTAATCTGATGTATGTGGCCTGCACGCGGGCTGTTGAGCAGCTATACACGATCACCAGCTACAAAGGAGACCTTGAAAAAACCTTTCAGTATCATTTCCTGAAAGAGGCAGGATATTGGGTGGATGATCAATACTGTTATAGCTTTGGAAGCAGAGAAGGTTTACCTCTGAAATCGGCTTCAAAACAAGACGAAAATGAAGCAGCAGTGCAACATATCACATCAAGAAACTGGCGTGATGCACTTGAAATTGCCAGACCGGCCTCTTATGGAAAAGCCACCAAAGCTGTGCAATATGGCAACAAACTGCACGAAGTTTTGGCCCGGCTGCGCTATGCCGATCAGCTATCGGGAGTGCTGCAATGGAATGTTAATCAAGGTTTTCTGGATCACTCAGAAGCTGAAAAGCTAGGTATTATTTTTGAACAAATTGCAAAGGATGAGAAATTAAAAAAAGCTTTTTCCCCTCCGGCAAAAATCAGGAATGAAGCTGAAATCTTGACACATACGGGTGAGCTGTTGCGCCCTGATCGTATCGCTATCCTGCCCGAAAAAGTTATGGTGATTGATTATAAAACTGGCGAACAGTCACAATCACATTTAAGTCAGATTTCGGCATACAAAAATGCCCTTCAGGAACTGTTCATACAGCCGGTCGAAGGGCATTTGGTCTATCTTACAGAAAGTCCAATGATAATCTCGGTTTAAATCAGGAAGTCTTTTTACCGGTATTGATTTTAAATGGGGCATAAAGCGGACAAAAATTAATTAAGGCCGTAAGGATTGGAATCAAGCCAAGAAGTCCCCACCAACTTTGATAATAATAGCCAATGGCACCAATGGCCAGGCCAATGATAATCCGGATGATGCGATCAGTAGATCCTACATTTTTTTTCATAAGCTTTTGTTTTTTAAATGGTTCGTAAAATTACATGTTATAAGTGGAATTGTCAATCAATTAAGCCAACTAATGCCACCCGCTCCCGCACGAATTGGTCATCGAGCTCTGTCGAGATGCTCTTCGCGTGGTCAATTTAAATCAAACCTACATTTTTCTAATTCGTATTTTTTTTAAAAGTATCCAATCCTCCTTAGTGATCAAGAATGATTTAAAAGCAGTTTTGGAGATCCTTTTAAATACCACCAATTGATAAACCACAGATGCCGTATAAGCTACGGAAGCACTCAAACCTGCACCAACAAGCCCATAAGCCGGAACAAAAATTATAAGAGCCGGAACCGTTACAAATAATCCGCAAAGTGAGGCAATCAGATTGTATCTGGGCTGCCCCGTTCCCGAAAAATAATGACTGAATATAGTGTTGGCTGCCAAGGCAATAACGCCAGGAGTCAAACTGATGATGACAATTTTTATCTCACCAAATTCCTTGCTGAAAACCCATTCGAATATCACTTGTGGAATGGCTATTAAAACTAAAAGTGCCAAGGCTGTCAGGCCAACCGCAAATTTCAGCAGCACTATACTAAGCCTGGCACTGGCCTGATCGTCTTTTGAATTGCTGATTTCTGAGAACTGTACCAGTGAGATGCTCTGTCCTATCAACCGCAGGCCTTCCGAAAGTTGTACGCCAGAGTTATAAATACCCACCGAACCAATCCCGCTCAGGCTTTTCAGAAAGTAATAGCTGAGCCGCTTATTGATCATGTGGGCAATGCTCGAAAGCTGTGTCATGCTGCCATAGTTAAGGATGATTCGTGGCCTTGCAATTGCTTTGGGGCCGTTCTTATCCTTGAAAAAAGGAACCAGCAACAACCATCCCGTCACCGCCGGAACAGCATAAGCGACATACAAGGCATAAACGAAAGCTCTTTCGTCTTTCAGCTGCATGAGATAGACAAAGCCAATAAAGCTCAGCAGTTGCAACCCAAATTGCAAAACGAACAGGCTGTTAAAAGCTGTAATCTTTTTCTTGCCCAGCAGCACATTCATGTTAAAGCCATGCAGGGCATTGATCAGCGAAAGTGCCAGTATATGAAGCCCATAATCTTGCGGAATGACGAGCTGATAAATCTCCGGAATAAATGACAGCAGTCCAAAAATCAAAGCGGTGAGTGCAATTACCAGCAGCATCCAGCTGTAGGAGATTTTTATCAAACTCTTCAGGCTGTAGCGCGAGCTGAAATAGACAAGACCACTGCCTGCCATTAGTTCTATCACCAGCAAGATGAGGGTGATGTCGAGCAGGATGATGCCGGCCGTTCCCCAGGCCGCTTTGCCCAGTTCGTTGGTGGCAATCCACAGTATCAGTATGCCACTAAAGGCATTGAGTATGCGTGTGCCGGTTGTACTGAGGATTTTGTGCAGCATCAGTCAGTTTTATTCAGTTTGAGTTTGAGCTGATTCCAAAAGCCGGCAAGCGTAAAGGTGAATCGTTTCCCATCGATCACAGTATAGTGTTGATTTCCGTTCAGGCTGTGCAGGCCTTTATTGTAGGCAAATGCTGGAAGTGGCATGATACGTTTAACGGGCTTTTCCTCAAAATGTTGCGGGCTCAGGCGGACAATTTCATTGAGTACAACGGCTTTCCCGTAATGAAGCGTACAATCCTGAGCTGGTCGCAGAAGTTTTGTGCCAATCTGAATAAAACTCCCTGCAGGACGTGAGGAACGGATATCGGTTTTTACCGGATTATTGGCATGAGGTTCAAAAGGCCCGAATGGACTTTCAGCCTGATAGCAAAATAAATGCACGCTGGGCAGGTTTTTCTGAGTGAAGAACAGGTACCAGCGATCCTCAAAGTTAATCAATGCCGGATCAACCACGGCCATGCCCGATAGCAGGGTTTTAACTTTATTCAGCTTGCGGGTAATCACATCAAAGTGGTACAGGTTTAAGGCATTGGCACTATGGCTCTCTGGCAGGCAATAAAGCGCATCTTCATAAACAAACATAAAAGGAAACGAGAGATGGTGCGGCTCTTCCAAAACTGTGTGATACTTTTTAAAGTCCTCTGATTCAAGGGCACAGGCCAGCACTGCTTTTCCTTTGCGATAGTCATATTGTTCGAAGAAAACATAGGTTTCATCTTGAAAAGCTATCACAAAAGGATCGGCAAGATAAACGGAAGGCGCGGGCTTTACAAACCAACGGATGCTATTGAGGTAAGTTTCGGGCTTCTCAACGACGGCATTTATTGGTGCATTGATTATTCCGATGTTCCAGTCTTCCTGATAAAACAAGTCATTGAGATGAAAACCTATACGGCGGAAAATAGCTGTAATAAAATAGCGCATCATTTGCAGGTTGCCGGGTGGATGCTTGATAGCTGCCTGTGATTGCGATACTTCCGGCTCAAAATCAGGGTTGAGGAGTAAATCCCTGCAGCTTTGAAGGGGCAAACTCGCACTTTCGAAATAAAGCTGATCCAGATGGGCTGCATAGGAATGCCTGATCACCTTATAAAACTGCCTTCTCAATATCAGGCCTTTATCTAATTCCTTCGTCAGTTTTTGCAAGATAACGCCATTGTATTCGTGGCCCTGCATAAACTCCCAAAAGCCCGGAGGACCACCCCGTATCACACGCTCATCATCATGATGAAACGACCAAACCCCATAACGGGCAGCTTCCAGTATTTCGCCTTTGATGATGTTGAATCCAAAGCGTAACAAAAAATCCAGTTTTTGAGATTGGATAGTGCTGATATCAGCAGGTGAAAAATAGTTTGAAAGTCCTTTTTTCAGGGGAGTGCAGTACAGTTTTTCGATGGATTCGACTTCCGGACTGATATCCGTTGAGGCTTTGCTTTTGGGTTTAAAGCCATACCTGTTCCATAGCCTGAACAACAAAATTTTGTATGGATAGGAGCGCATTCGCTTAAAAAAGCCAGGCGTTGAGGTAGGAGCTTCGTCATTGATTACGATCAGTGACAGCTGAATGCCATTCTCGCGCAAAAGCCTGATGGCTTCTGCCTGCCAGCACTCCAGCTGTAAGCTGTTGCACAGGAGTCCGAAGCGTAATTCGTTTGGCCTTTTCGCTGAAGTTTCCACCCTATTTTATGTTGTTGAGCAAAAGTAACAATCTTTGGGGATTGCAGATGCTAAACAGAGCGATTAGCTGTAAACTGGATTCGCCAGTTTCTCAATTCCTGCTGTTGAACAAACTTAGAGCACCAATCTTCTTAAGGATTCCTCCTGGTGCAGATCTGAGGTCTGTATTTGGAAAAATTATTTACACATCAATTTCCTAATTACCAAACAAGCATTCATTGATAAGAATTGATTAGTTTTGAAACATGAGTTGGATGCATTGAACAAGATGAAAATTTATATAAAAAATATGGTTTGCAATCGCTGCATCATGGTAGTGAAAAGTGAATTGGAGAAGCTGGGTTTTCATCCCATGAATGTGACTTTGGGCGAAGTGGAACTGAGCAGAGTTGTAAATGACGATGAAAAACAAATCATCAACAAACATCTGCAGACTTTTGGATTTGAGTTGATTGACGACAAAAAAAGCCGGTTAATTGTTCAGATCAAATCCTTGATCATTGGACTGGTGCAGAACCATAACCAGGGACTAAAATCAAATTTGTCTGATTTTCTGAAAAGCAAAATACATCACGATTATACCTATTTGTCCAACTTGTTTTCGGAGGTTGAAGGTACTACAATTGAGAAATACTATATTGCTCAAAAGATAGAAAAAGTAAAAGAACTTTTGGTGTATGACGAGTTTACACTGAGTGAAATTGCTTTCCAACTCAACTATTCCAGTGTGGCACATTTGAGTAATCAGTTCAAAAAAGTTACCGGATTAACGCCGGGTCATTATAAAAACATAAAGGTTGATAAACGGAAACCATTGGATGAGGTGTAAATGATGTAAGTCTTTTCCAAAATCGTGTAACGACTCCCGGGTAATTTGTTGCGACCTTTGTGAGGTAAAATAAATATTCATTAGGTATGGCAACAAATAATAAAATTCTGATACCACTTGAAGGTGTTGAAAGCGAGCATTGTACTTTGATTGTGGATAATGCAATGGCCAAACTAAAAGGAGTGCAGGCACATCGGGTGGAGCTGAATAATAAAATTGCGGTCCTCCAATCAGACCAACCGGAAACACTTTTGGAAGCCGTAAAAACCATCCGGGATATAGGCTATGATGTAAGTACTGTGAAAAAATCTCTTCCCGTATTGCAAATGTCGTGTGCTTCGTGTGCGGTGAGAGTGGAAAAAATACTCAAATCGCAACAAGGTGTAATTGATGCAAGTGTGAATTACGCAAATGCTAATGTTTTTGTGGAGTTTATTCCTGGGATCGTCACCATAGAAAGTTTGAGGAATACAGTTCAAAGCAATGGCTATGAATTACTTATTGATGAAAATGGTTCAAATGATGAATCAGCAGAAAAAAAACAGCAGGAGAAATTTGCCAAACTGAAAAAGAAAACCATTTTGGCATTGATTCTTTCCGTTCCGGTGGCCCTCATCGGGATGTTCTTTATGAATCTGCCTTTTGCCAATGAGATAATGTGGATCCTTAGTACGCCCTTTATCGTTTGGTTTGGCCGTGATTTTTATGTTAATGCCTGGAAACAATCCAAACACCACTCTGCCAATATGGATACCCTGGTAGCTCTGAGTACCGGTGTAGCGTACATTTTTAGTGTATTTAATACGCTTTTTCCACATTTTTGGCATGTAAGGGGCTTACACGCACATGTTTACTTTGAAGCTGCAACGGTTATCATTGCCTTTATTTTATTAGGAAAATTATTGGAAGAAAAAGCCAAAGGCAACACTTCTTCCGCTATCAGAAAATTAATGGGCCTACAGTCTAAAACCGTTACCATTGTTCACAAAGACGGACATCAAATGCAAATTCCGATAGAGAAAGTCGCTATTGGAAATATTATCGTTATAAAGCCAGGTGAAAAAATAGCGGTTGACGGAACTATTGTAAAGGGCAATTCTTACGTGGATGAAAGTATGTTAAGCGGTGAACCTGTTCCTGTTTTGAAAAACGAAAACGAGAAGGTTTATGCCGGAACGATTAACCAGAAAGGCAGCTTTCAGTTTAGGGCCGATAAGGTTGGAAGCGAAACAATGCTTGCCCAAATCATTAAGATGGTACAGGATGCACAAGGCAGTAAGGCCCCTGTTCAGAAATTAGTGGATAAAATTGCAGGAATATTCGTCCCGATAGTAGTATTAATTGCCATAACAGCTTTTATTGTTTGGAACCTTTTTGGGGGCGACAATGCCTTCACGCAAGGTTTACTGGCATTTATAACTGTTCTGGTAATTGCCTGTCCTTGTGCATTGGGTCTGGCTACCCCTACCGCGCTAATGGTTGGCGTTGGCAGAGGAGCAGAAAAGGGAATTTTGATAAAAGACGTTGAAAGTCTGGAACTGGCAAAAGACATCGATACAGTGATATTGGATAAAACGGGTACCATTACCGAAGGCAAACCTTTTGTTACCAATGACTTATGGTTAGATGACAATCCGTTATTAAAACAGATACTTTTTAGTATCGAAAAGCAATCAGAGCATCCATTGGCAGAGGCTGTTGTGAGACATTTAAAAATTCAAAATGCTGTTTCTGTTTCAAATTTTGAAAGTATCACTGGAATGGGGGCAAAGGCCGATGTAGATGGACAAACATATTACGCAGGAAACAAAAATTTAATGGATAAAAACAAAATAATTATTGACCCATCCATTTCTGAGAAAGCACAACAATGGAGCAACGAAGCTAAAACAGTGATTTGGTTTGCCGACAGCCAAAAAGTTGTTACCATTTTAGCCATTGCCGACCAAATAAAACACGGTTCGCAAAAAGCCATAAAGGAATTGCAACAATCAGGTATCGAAGTATATATGCTTACAGGTGATAATGAAAACACCGCCAAAGCTGTTTCAGCAACAGTAGGTATTACCCATTACATCGCAGAAGTCTTACCCGGAGATAAAGCTGCCTATGTAAAGGAATTACAGAGCAAAGGTAAGATAGTTGCCATGGTGGGTGATGGTATTAACGATAGCACGGCATTGGCACAGGCAGATGTGAGTATAGCAATGGGAAAAGGCAGCGATATCGCTCTGGACGTAGCAAAAATGACCATTATTTCATCTGATCTTACCAAGATTCCTGAAGCCATTCGTCTATCCAAATCAATCCTAAACACCATTAAACAAAACCTGTTTTGGGCATTTGTCTATAACCTGATAGGCATACCGATAGCTGCCGGAATATTATTTCCCATCAATGGATTTTTACTCAACCCGATGTTGGCTGGAGCAGCTATGGCTTTGAGTAGTGTAAGTGTGGTAAGTAACAGTTTGAGGTTGAAATATAAAAAGTGAACCTCGCTCACCAAACAAGGGAGATAATCTGTTGAGAAATTAAAAGTAAAGTGTGACAACATATTTATTTTTGCCAAAAACAACAGGATTGCAGCATACAAAGGCGAAGCTATTTAATTATGTGTATTCTGCCGGAAATCAGTACTTTTTTATCACAACCCGCAGGAAATAAACAATTGACTTTATTCGTTATTTAAAGACCTGAAGTCCACTGAGACTTTAACTATGCATTAAAGAGGGAAGTAAAATCCAATTATAAACAGTAAAAACGAACAATTATGAATAAATTAAAATACAGCGTAAACATCAATGCCACAGTTAATAAAGTGTATGATCTAATGTTGGGCATAAGTAATAAATCAACTTATGAACAATGGACTGCATTGTTCAATCCCACATCTACCTACGAAGGTAGTTGGAATAAGGGAGGTAAAATACTATTTCTTGGAACAGGTGAGAATGGGGAAAAAGGTGGGATGGTTTCAGAGATAAATGATAATATTCCTGACCAATTTGTTTCAATACGCCATTATGGCCTGTTCAAAGATAATATTGAAATTACAGAAGGCCCGGAAGTTGAAAAATGGGCTAATGGTTTTGAAAATTATTCATTTACTGAAAACGATGGCATCACAACAGTTACTGTTGAATTAGATGCAATAGAAGGCTTTTTGGAATATATGAACCAGACCTGGCCAAAAGCACTTGCAAAGTTAAAAGAGATATGTGAAAAATGAATTGGCCCAAAAAACCTGCACCAATAAAAGGGAATAAGAGATAACCTGACTGATGCGGATCATGGCTTAGCGCCAGTTCGTTGAGCTATTTTTCTCAGGATGCTGTCAGTCCAGCGAATTCCAAAGTCGAAAAGGCTTGCTCTGCAGTCAGGAAGTTTTTGTTTTCCCTGATTGTTAGGTAGGGCAGGAGCATCCTTCCCGGGAAACGATTTTTCCGCACCACAAGCACAAGATTGGGATAGGCAGCCTCCATAAGCTGGCAAAAGCATGGAATTTTTGGGTTGACGGTTTGGATGTCTGAAAGTCGACCTCTCGACTATCGCTCCCTTCGACAGGGCTCAGGACATCGCGATGACCAAGGTCTGAAAGTCGAAAATTAAAGGCGCTGATGCTTTTTGAGGATATCTACGGCGGAGGGAGCGTCCTGGGGTTTTTTGGATGATTTCCCTTTGCCGGCTTCGTAATGCATTACGGCTTCGGGAGTGGCAGGAATGTTGAAGCTGCAATTGCACGGTGATACTTCTTTAGCTGAAAACGAAGCACGCTCAGGCCTGTGGTGGGATTTCATGGCAAAAAAATGGTTAATAAATGGTCAACAACTGTGGTACAAACGTACAACAAACAGTTTTAATTGTCCACTATTTTAACAAATCTTTTATTAAATAATCTCGTATGTTATTGATTAGCCTGCTTTTGCGTTTATAATATGCTTCAGGGGTAATTTTAAGTGCACGGCAGGCAATTTTCACGCCAGCTTCGTCTTTGTAGTTACGGCCTTTGTAGCTTTGCACTATCAGCTTATAAAGTTTTTGCTCCTCCCTGCCCAGCGTTTTTACATACGTTTCTATTCGGGTGGCTTGTTCTTGTGGATCAAGTTTGTGGCCCTCAAAAGTGATAGGCCGCACATACAGTTCCTCAATATCCTCGTCAGAAAAACTTTCGATAGCATCGTTTTTATCTTTCTTGAGCTGAAAACTACTGCTAACCGGTTGGGCTTCAGGACTGGCAAAAGCATCCATTTCGCTTCTCTTTTCCACGTAGTTGTGGCGGGAATGCTCTTTTTTTTCGTGCTGTTCCTTTGCTATCACACCAATTGCAGCTTTGATCTCCAGTTCTATTGTTAGCGGATCTTTTAGTCTGCGTATGGTCCGGAGCAATTTTTCAGGATCATCGTCAATGGCCAGGATCACCTTGGTGTATAGCTTAACTACTTTCCCAGAGTATTTTTTACTTTTACGGGTTTTGTATTTACGGGGATTTGAATGAGGACTGTGGTACACATCATCACACAGTTGCCAGATATAATCATCATAGTGGTTGCTAAACAATTGCCAGGCAAGTCCTCGCTTGGGACTGCCCGTTGTTTCTTCCAACATCCAATGCAAAAGCTGCCTGTCGTTGGGCGGGTTTGATGTCGAGTGGTTATAATTTCTGTCTTTCATTGTTTAAAAAAATTAAAAATCGCCTTAATGGCTGAACCGCAGCAAATATATAGCGATTTTTTGGTAGAAATCAAAGGTATTTTTCAACGAGAGGTTGTTTATAAGTCAGCAATGCCAAGAGTATCAAGCGTTTTTACAAGTTATTCACACATTATTAATTTATTTCTTTGCAATTTAGCATAGTTTGGCACGGCCATCAGTCACTGTTTGAAGGGCTTTCGGGTTGGATTGATAAGGCTAAAGCAGTGATGCAAGTAATAGTTATTAATCTTGTTGGCAAAAGTGGAGGAGTTGTTATAAAAAATAATGACAAGGGTTATTATAAAATGGACGATGCGACTGCCCCGTTGCGTAGCTATGTTGACTACAGCTTGAATCTTTTTTGTCCCCAACTTCAACCTGGCAGTGAGCAAGACTAATTCTTGGGGGCTCCAGCCCGGTGATGATTTGAAGTGTTTGAGTGATTTGGCTTGATAGCGCAACCTCCCGACGATGCTGTCGGGACAAGCTGACAGGGTTGCTGCTATTGTAGCAGGTATGATGTAAGTAGGGATTTCAACCTCACGACCAGGCAGATATGGTTGCGCTAAATCAAACCTATTTGTTACAGAAGTGTTTGTGTGATTTGGCATGATAGCGCAACCCAGAATGGGTTGCTGCTATTGTAGCAGGTATGATGTAAGTAGGGATTTCAACCCCGACAGGGTTGCGCTATTCTATACCTCATAGTAATTCCAGAAAAATGAATATGTTGCTTAAGTAGAATATTTTGGGTAAATTTGGGTGAGGGGCTCCGAATGGTTGACGGGGCAGGCCGCCCTGACATTTTATTTGCAGAGTGTTTGTTGGATGTCATCTTTGCCCCCACCCCCCAATTCTTGGGGGCTCCAGCCCGGTGATGATTTGAAGTGTTTGTGTGATTTGGCTTGATAGCGCAACCTCCCGACGATGCTGTCGGGACAAGCCGACAGGGTTGCTGCTATTGTAGCAGGTATGATGTAAGTAGGGATTTCAACCTCCCGACATTTCAGTAGGGACAGGCAGATATGGTTGCGCTAAATCAAACCTATTTGTTACAGAAGTGTTTGTGTGATTTGGCATGATAGTGCAACCCAGAATGAGTTGCTGCTATTGTAGCAGGTATGATGTAAGTAGGGGATTTCAACCCTGATGGGGTTGCGCTATTCTATACCTCATAGTAATTCCAAAAAAAATGAATGTGTTGCTTAAGTAGAATATTTGGGGTAAATTTGGGTGAGGGGCTCCGAATGGTTGACGGGGCAAGCCGCCCTGACATTTTATTTGCAGAGTGTTTGTTGGATGTCATCTTTGCCCCCCCCCCCAATTCTTGGGGGCTCCAGCCCGGTGATGATTTGAAGTGTTTGTGTGATTTGGCTTGATAGCGCAACCTCCCGACGATGCTGTCGGGACAAGCTGACAGGGTTGCTGCTATTGTAGCAGGTATGATGTAAGTAGGGATTTCAACCCTGAATAGCCAGTCCCGACTGAAATGTCGGGAGGTTGCGCTAATTCTTTAATTGTTCTGGAACTTTTCCTTGTTCCCGCCAGCAATGTAGCGTGACAGGTGGCATTTCCAAAAAAACAAGTGCGATTGAAGAAGTGTGAGTGTGAGCAAGCGTATTGAGGACAGTATGTGCGTAAAATTTTTGGGATTTTTAAAGGGATCCCGCATGTCTGTCAGGGCAGGCTTAGCCCTGAAATCTTAGTAGAATATTTGGTATATATTTGGGTTAAGGGGCAGCGCCCTGACATCTTTAATCTTTCCACGTTAGGAACATGAACAATTAGGTCGCGATTGTGGTGAAAAAGGGTTGAATATCTGTTAGTTGGAACTTTTGCTTGATCAAAAGTTCCCAAAAATCAAGTGTGAGCGATGCTATCTGACCACAGCAACTAAAACAGCGGAAAACTATGCGGCGTTGGGTATAGGGCAATACGAGATGATGTTTGTTTTATTAAACTCTCATGGGATCATTGTTTCAACTGGCGATGATGCAGGTATTGCCCTACACTAACAGCCTTTGAGGCTGCCCCGCAAGTTTTCCAACTGTTTTAGCTGCTCTTCCGACCGCACGCCCGCCGCTCACACGGGCCATCGCACCCAGCCCGGTGGTGATTTGTAGTGAATATCTGATTTGGCATGATAGGCAACCCTGAATGGGTTGCTGCTATTGTAGTAAAAGTGTTTTAAAAAGGGATTACAACCCTGAAGAGCCTGTCACGACTAAAATGTCGGGAGGATGCGCTATATCTTTATTTGATCTGGAACCTTTGCTTGTTCCCGCCAGCAATATAGCGGGACAGGTGGCATTTACCGAAAATCAAGTGCAAACAAAGTGCTCATCTGCTTAATTGCTGCGATTTACTGCTTACTTTCTGTGCTCTACTGCTTACTTTCTGTGCTCACGTGCTTACTTTCTGTGCTCTACTGCTTACTTTGTGTGCTCATGAGCTTACTTTGTGTGCTCACGTGCTTACTTTCTGTGCTCTACTGCTTACTTTGTGTGCTCACGTGCTCACTTTGTGTGCTCATGAGCTTACTTTTTGTGCTCACGTCCTAACTTTTAGTGCTCATGAGCTTACTTTCTGTGCTCTACTGTTCACTTTGTGTGCTCACGTGCTCACTTTTGTCCATAAATGGGAATTACGTAGTCATAAATGGAAACTTTTAGTGCTCATCTGTTTACTTTTGTCCATAAATGGGATTTACGTAGTCATAAATGGAAACTTCTTGTGCTCATCAGTTTACTTTTGTCCATAAATGGGACTTACGTAGTCATAAATGGAAACTTTTTGTCGTAAATGAGTTCTACCTCGTGATAAATGCGTTCTACCTTGTCGTAAATGGATTCTTTTGCTGCATGACTACCTTGTCTGTTCCAATAATTGGAAATGTGTTTTATTTGGGAAATGGAAAATGAAAATGCAGAATGAAAAATGAGGTGGAGAATTGAAACCTGCCTTTCTGCGGTTTTGGTTGGAAAATACTAGGGGCGTTGCCATGACATCTTCGTAGAAATAATTGTGAGTATTGCAGCAAAGGGGCGGAGCCCTGACATCTTAAATTGAAAGAAATATTGTTTAGGGTTTAGCGGCTGTTAAGCGTTACAAAATTGGGCTAAATAATTTAATTGTTTGATTATCTGTTGTTTGTTCGCGTGTTTCTTGTGCAAGTAAGGATAGTTTGAGGAAAAGTTTGGATGATTACGGAAGAAGTTTGAATGTTTTCAGGAAAAGTTTGGGTGTTTTCAGAAAAAGTATGGATGTTTCCGGAAGAAGTTTGCATGATTTCTGGAAAAGTTTGCATGATTTCAGGAAAAGTTTGCATGATTCCTGAAAAAGTTTGGATGTTTTCAGGAAAAGTTTGGATGTTTTCAGGAAAAGTTTGGATGATTCCTGAAAAAGTTTGGATGATTCCTGGAAAAGTTTGGATGTTTCCGGAAGGAGTTTGAGAAGTTGCCGGAAATGATAGGTCAGGGAACGAGACTGTTCAAAAAAGTGTGTCAAGAAAACGGATTTATCAAATTTTTTAAGAAGGTGCTTGGTTTAATAAAAGAAGAATTGCTACATTAGCAGCGACAATAACCAAAACCTGACCATGCCAGTAGCAATACAACTGAAATTTCTGCCCATATCACGATCAAAGGATTGGATAGTAAACTCAGCCCATGGGATGGATTGGGTTAGTTGGCGTGTGATGGTTTTACGCGGTAAAAGCTATTAACCATGGAAACAGGATAGGCAGATAAGGAGAATATATACGCTATAGTGCGGGTATTCACTCGTTAGCAACCATATTAAATGAGGATAAAAACATTAAATATTAACGACAATGAATTATAGCTTAACTATTAATAACTATAGAAGTTTTAGGAATTTAAGATTTGACTTTTCCAGAGTAAATATACTCATTGGGGAGAATAGTTCGGGTAAGAGTTCTCTCTTAAAGTTCCTACTTGTTTTAAAGCAAAGCATTGAGAACAATAAAGATTCTAATTTACTTTTAAGTGGCGAATATGCAGATGTCGGTAATTATTACGACATGATTTACTTTCATAAAGAGGACAGAAAGTTAAAATTTGGTTTTAAAGTAGGTCGGGATTATTATGATTTTTATAAACAAATAATGTTCTTTAATGAATCCCTCCTTGAGGAAGTTGAGGTAGATGAAGATTTACAAAAGGAAATAGAAGCTGAAAATCAAATAAAAGATAGAATTTTTAAGGACATTGATTCCTATGAAACTACAATTCAGTTCTCCATCACAAACGAACTTGACAAACACAAAACTATTGAAACAATTATAGAAAATTCAAAACTTGGAAAGGTTGAATTAATTATAGAAGAAGACTATTTGAAATATAAAGATTCATTAAGTAGTAACTTGTCTCCTACTTTAACAATAAGATATGAAAGTAAAATACGAAATGAATCCATTGAATTTAAAAAAATTGGTTACGAGAAAAAGGCATTCTTATCAATAGTTGAGGGTTATGATTTAAATCAAAAAGCTTTAGATAAAAACGATGAAGACTTATATTATGAAATAGCTTATTTACTGATTACCCAAAATTACATCGAAAAGAAAATCAATAATATGGAGTTCGTAAATCCCTTATTTACTGAACCCAAACGAATTTATTTAATGCGAGATACTAAAAGCTTTTATAAAAAAAATGACATTGAAAAGTTTATTAGTTTAATAAACGGAAATAAAGTATCTCCCTCTTTTCTTAAAAACTTTAATGAACTGATTGTAAATTTTGGTCTCGCTGATGGAGTTGATGTAAGAAATTCAAAGAATTTACCTGTTTCAGAATTAAAAATTAAAATCAAAAATCTTTACAGTAACATTTTTGATGTAGGATATGGTGTTTCATTGCAATTACCAATCATATTTGAAGCTCTGTTATCTGAACAGAATGGCGGTAAAACATTAATTATTGAACAACCGGAGGTACACTTACATCCGAAACTTCAAGCTAAATTTATTGAAACATTATTAAGTATTGGAGATAATAATCAATACATAATTGAAACCCATAGTGAACACATTATTAGAAAACTTCAAGTTATCATAAAACAAAAACTTTTTTCAACAAAGCCCGAAGATGTTAATATATTCTACTTTGGCAGAGAAAGAACAAGAACAGAATTGACTATTCACAGAATTGAGGAAAATGGTAAGTTAAATCCTAATTTCCCTTCTGGCTTTTTTGATTCATCGTATTTACTTGCTAAAGAATTACTATAATGCATATTAATATTTCAATTCACTCTGACTTAATTGAAAAATATTTAGTTAAGAGAAAAGAGTTTAATAAAACAACGTTGGAGTATAATTTAGTTTCCATCATTGAAAATCCAAAAAACAATATTGTATTATCAAAAATTTACTTGAACTTTTTAGATGAGAAATTTCAGCCTAACTCTGAATTATATAACGATTTTATGACATTCATGACTTATATAATTGATGAAAAAAGTGAAATAATCGAATCAAATAATGCAAATGATATTGAGGAGGAATTTAAATACATTTCAAATTGCTGCAGAAAGACAACAATAGCAATTATAGAAGGTGTAAACAGTTTCAATATTAAACCCATATTAAGCCTAACCGAAATTGAAAACTGTCCAATATCAAAATCATTTCTAGGTATATTAAAAGACAGAAAGGCAGTTTTAAGATACAATGACTTTGATAGTAATTCTAAGATTGAAACGTATTTTAAAGAAATCTTTAATTTGCCTAGAAATATTACTTCAACAATAGTTATTGAAAGACATGCAAATATAAGTCATCCATTTTTCGATTTCTTTTCTGAGAATAATATATTGGTTAAGTATTATAAACTAAGGGCAACTCTTGCGGATGGAAATTCTTTAAAAAGAAAGTTCAATCGGTTAGAGTTGTATTCTACAACTAACGGTGAACTTATTCATGAAAGATTAATAATTTTTGGATGCTTGGTTGTAAATCTTGATGAAGACCCGATGAATTTGGATATTGCAAGAAAAACCTGGTCGATAACGATGACTTACTCAAACCAAGAGGCAATAAACTTAACATCTAAATGTAATGCCTTTGCAAGAGTAGGATTTATATAAATACGGTTGCTAACACGTGGTATAAGTCATGGCTGGGTTTGTGCTGATTCGACAGGTCGAATCTCGTCCCAACCTCAGTTTCGGTCGGACACTCAGACTCTCGTCTGACCGCCACGACCTCATACCACCACCGTTATGCCTCACCCTAAAACCCACCGCACATTCAAGCACATTTGGTTTTCCAACCCCACAAATTCAACGCTCAAATACCAAAAGAGCTTGAATTTTCCCAACACTCGAAAAAATGCGACAAAAAAAACTTGCAGGACTAAAATAATTAGTTAAATTTGTCAATGATTGACAAGTTAATTTTTACAAGCAAATGAAAGCAACGTTTGGAGAATACATAAGACAACTACGAACAGACAAAGGTTTGACTTTGACTGAACTTGCCGCACTTCTCAAACTTGACTCTGCGAATTTGAGCAAAATCGAAAATGGAAAACGAGAATTTGATGAAAAACGCTTGGACAAATTAGCAACTGCTTTTGACCTTGACATTGAAAAATTGAAAACAGAATATTTTGGCGAACAATTCGCTAAAAAAATGTATCAGTATAATTGTTCATCCGAAACACTAATTGTTGCCGAAGAAAAAGTGAACTATCTGAAAAGTATAAATGTAAAACAAACCGAAATAAAATTCTAAAACTATGAACAAACCATTGACATATATAAGTTTATTCAGTAGTGCGGGAGTTGGTTGTTTTGGTTTTAAACAAAACGGTTTTGAGTGTATTGCGACAAATGAAATCTTGACAAAACGCTTGAAAATTCAACTTTTCAACAACAAATGCAAATACGACACAGGCTATTTGGACGGAGATATTTCTACCAAAGAAATCAAGAATAAACTTTTTACCGAAATCAAAAAATGGCAAACTGAACACAAAATTTCAGAGCCTGACGTAATTATGGCTACGCCACCTTGTCAAGGAATGTCGGTTGCCAATCACAAGAAAAACGAAGAATTGACGAGAAATTCGTTAGTTGTAGAATCAATCAAAATCACAAAAGAAGTAAATCCTAAATTCTTCATTTTTGAAAACGTGAGAGCGTTTTTAAATACAACTTGTACCGATATTGACGGTAAAGAAAAAACGATTGAAGAAGCTATAAAACTGAATTTAGGCGGACATTACAATATTCTTTTTAAAGTTGTAAACTTCAAAGATTACGGTTCTCATTCGAGCAGAACAAGAACGCTTGTAATTGGAGTTCGCAAAGATTTGCAAAACATTAGTCCGTTCGATATTTTCCCTGAAAAACACAAGCCAAAAACGCTTCGCAAACTTTTTGCAGGATTGG
>JAQVLA010000017.1 GCA_028704385.1 Bacteroidales bacterium
TCAATGTAAGTCCACCCTTTCCACACAACTAACTGATTTAAACTTTTAACTTGGCCTTTATCCGAAACTTTTCAACCCACCACACCCACAACATAAACAATACCACATAGAAAAAAGGCCTCAAAATCCAATCATGACTAAAATCCCAATACTCAGGCTTCCAAAGCAATATAACAGATAATGATACAATCCTAAAAATATTCGTGATAAACATGATTGCAAAGCCTAGCGGAATAAACCAAAGTTTGTGTTTCCAGGAGCCGGGAAATAGGACAAACAATACCAAAACCTGATAAAACTGTTTTAAACCTGAGCAGCTCTCGTTTACTATAATATACCCTCCATTGCTAAACCACATGGTATTGCCTGGTTCGGTTGTAATATGAAAGCCCAGCACATTGCGATCAAACCACAAACTGATATGATACACCATTTCAGCAAGCCACGCACTGCTGGTTCTTACAAACTGCAAAGACATAATTTCACTGGAATAAAACCTGAACACCAGATGAAACCCATAGGTAATAATTGCAAATAGCGACACATCTATCACAAAGCCCATCGGCCCTGCATAAAAAGTCTTAAAGGATAAGTAAGCAGTCTTGATCATAGGTTAATTGTCTATGCAAAAATAATTAAAACCACGAATAACACAATCTACTATTACGCAATTCCCTATTTCATAATTCAACTCACCCATATCCACTTACCCCAACAGCATATCAGACTGTCTTCCATAGATAGTTCTTCCTCGAAGCAGGCCGGTATGTCCTTTTAAATATCGGAAGGTTGAAATCCTTCTTTTTTAACCTATTACTACAATAGCAGCAACCCCTGCCTGCCGAAGGCATTCAGGCAGGCTGTCGGGCTTCCCTTTTAAAAGCGATACCATCCCACCCAACAAGGTTTACCAATCCCACCATCAAACCAACCCTATTCATTCATCAACGGACCCGTCATTTTCTAGCCGAAGGCCAGAGAAACCCCCTCACCATCACGCCTGCACCAAGCTTGGTCGAGGTGTCACCCCAATCCAACCACTTTCACCAAAAAACCTTCAGTTATTGCACAAGATGCTTCCTTACAAGTTGCCAATCCGTAGCCTGCCCGGCAACAGTATGCCGCAACAAACCAACATTTGAAACAAAATACCGGACTGTATTGGCATTTTGTGCCGTAACATCACGATAGACATCAACCTGTCGCACCTGATCAAAACTACCTGCCAAAACCGTAAAATCATTCTTTATTGCGGCAATAGTCACCCAGGTGGTACCCATGGTATAAGGATTGGCTGTCCATCCCTCATCAACCTCATCCGGATAATAATAAATCCGCGTAAGCTGGCTACGCTGGTTGTTTCGGTAATGCTCAAGCACTACAAAATGACAGGGTTCAGCGTTATTGATATTACTGCAGAGGTTAGAAGATTCGGTCACATAATGAAACTCCTGATTGTAATAGCTACTGAAGCATTTCACTCTGAATACCTCCTTTTTGGCATAAGCCTCCTGGCTCCCGGGATTGATGATATCAATGGTATCAAGGTTGGCTTCCATTACATAGATGCTATCAAAAACAACGGGTGAGGCTGCCGTATTCTCCATGATCCACCAGGTTCCGGGCTCGTAATAAAAAACATCTTTGATTTGTTGGGGCAGGAAGACATCATAACCCTGACTATCATCAGCTTTCTTACATCCGGAAAAGTTTGAGAGCAAGCCTGTCAAAAGAGATACCAGTACGGTGAGGCGAACGATTGGTTTCATATTGGTTTATGTTTTAAAAAGCAAAGATAAGAAAAATGTACCTGGTGGCCATGCAGGCCATCAAATCAAAAATCCGTGATATTCAGACCCAAGGTCATCGAGCGCAGCCGAGATACTGACCTTCTGACCCAAGGTCATCGAGCGCAGCCGAGATGCCGACCTTCTGACCCAAGGTCATCGAGCGCAGCCGAGATACTGTCCTTCTGACCCAAGCTCATCGAGCGCAGCCGAGATACTGACCTTCTAACCCAAGGTCATCAAGCGCAGCCGAGATGCCGATCTTCAGACATTTGACAAATTTTCATTCCTGCCTGCTGACGCAGTCAGGCAGGTTTCATTTCTCTTTCAACCTTCCCCCCTTGTTTCCTTAGTGAATCCTTTGTGCCCTTTGTGGATAAACCTTCAAACCCGCCTGGCGACCAATGGGAGACATATCCTTGAATCTTAAATCCTGAATCCCGCCCCATTTGCCCCCCAGCCCCCACTCGTGGGGGAGCCCCAAAGCACATGACTACGAAAACCAATAAACAAAATATACCACACAATCTCGAACCTGCCTGGAGACCAACGGGAGACAGATCCTCATTTTTCATTTTTATTTTTTCACTTTTCATTTATCCTAAAAATCCCCATACAAATTCCTTAACGCCGTCTTAAACCCAACCATAAACCAGCTCGTCTCCAGCTTATCGCGCAAAGGTCCCTGCTCCCGGTAAATGAAACGTGCTTCCAGCCGCATATTCGTCTTCGGATTCAACAAATAACCCAAGCGTAACTCCCCATGAAACAATACCGACTCTAAACCCTGCCCGATATACACATTCGTGGTCGCCACCCCATCAGGTGCATCATTGTACGACTTAAAAATATCACTCCCATAACTCACATTACTCGTGTCAACACCTGTTGTGCTGTACACCAGCTTCCCCTCCAGATACCACCGATCCTTGAAACGATAATCACCAAGCAGCAAAAACTCATAAAAGTTAGCTCCCGCAGGATGCGCCAGCGGCTGCAGATAATGTCCGTAGTTCGAGAGGCGGCTAATATGACTATAGGTATAAGGGCGTACCACATTTACCTCCGTTTGAAAAAACAAACCCTGCACTTTAAAGGCTTCATAAAACTTCATCCCCAGCTGTACCCCGTACTTATTGGTGGCAGCATCAGGCTTACTAAACAACTCATTGATCCGTACCTCATCAAACAACAACTGTGAATACAGTGTCATCCGCTGATTCATAACCCACTGCAGGTTGAGTCCTATATTCAGATTACCATCGCTGCCGTTACCATAATGGACAGGATGCAAAAATACCACCGGATTCATATACTGCCAGGCAGGAGGCTTTACTCCGCTGATGCTGTCATCACCCAGCCATGTAAGTGCCTGAAAAAGCCCAATTTGCAACTTCTTATTCACCTGCCAGTTCAAAAAACCCATGCTGGCATACTTCTTCCTGAAAGCCATCAAAAACGAAAGTGGCTGCGCTCCCGGATCGGTATGCTGCATCAGCCAGTAAGTGTATTGTAAGGGCCCCAGATTGGCCTGCAGCCTGAAATAAGGATAGGGATAGGACACATCCGACAAAAGCAAAGACCGGTAACCGCTCCCGATAAAATGCCTGTCGTGCCCAAACTGAAAATTAAGATATTGATTGGGCGAATATGAGATATAGGCTGTGGCATTAGAATAATCCCATCCGGTTCCATCCTTAAAATCGCGTACGATACCTTGTCCGGGCATGATCCCCGTACCCGGCACCACCGGCATGATCAGGTGGCTATTAATAAAACGGTCGATATAGGCAGGTGTCGCCTGCTGATTTTCATACAAACTACTGTAGAAGCTTATCTTTTTACCAATATTCCCTTGCAGTTGCAGGCCCCGTGTATTCACCCAGGTTTTTTTACCAGCCACCCCTTCATATCCAATACCAAAATCAAACAAAGGATCAAGCTGAAACGAAAAACCTTCACGACTGTAATTTATCAAATGCTCATACAACAACTTCCGTTTCACCAGCGAGAGTTCCTTTCCGGCAGTATCCATCAAGCCAATATCCGGAACAGCAAAATGATCCAACAGCAAAGGTTTCACCACATCATGCCGTCCAAATTCACCAGCCTTAAGCATCGCCTCCCTGTAATACCGATCCAGCTGATGCTCAAAAGGCACAGACAAAGGCACCTCCTGAGCCCTCAGCCCCTCGAAGTAAAACACACAAACAACAAAACACAACCAAAAAACCCTCATTTCAACTTTTATAAATACATTTAGATAGCTATTGACATTTAGCCCACACCTGTTTAAGACTTCTGATCCATCACCCAACCCCCTCTACACCACCCCAAATCCTCAAATCCTGAACCTGCCTGGCAACCAGCGGGAGACAGGTCCTCAAATTTTCGACTTCCCTCCCTCCCCATTTGCCCCCCGACCCCCACTCATGGGGGAGCCCCAACGCACAAGACCAAACAAACTAAATCACAGAACTTAAACACTTACACCTGCCTGGCATCCATCGGAAGACAGGCCTTTGAATCTTGAATCTTTGAATCTTCAAACCTGTATGGCGACCATCGGGAGACAGGTCCTCAAATTTTCAAATTTTCTAATCTTCGACCTTCAGACCTAAGGTCATCGAGCGAAGCCGAGATGCCGACCTTCCTATCTAAGGTCATCGAGCGAAGCCGAGATGCCGACCTCCAGACCTATTTCAGTGTCGATATCATAAACACAAAACTCGTCGCCGAAGCCAGGATACTAGCCAATGCCGCCATCGTGGCAGGATCACTCAACCTGCCCTTCTGCTCAGGTTTTTTGGGCACAACCACAGTACTTCCCGGACTCACCCGCGGATAATTTTTAATACCCAAAAAGCTTCGTGTCATCTTCGCTCGGCCATTGGGTTCAATCACAAATATCTTATTCTTTTGAGCATTGCGTAGCGTTCCACCCGACTCTTTCAGATATGACCTTAACTTGGAACCCATATAATTAACAGAAACCTGGTTATTCACACTACCCCTCACAGCAACCGTATTATCACGCATCATTACGATAATTCTGTCGTTTGCCTTCAGGTGCAGGTCGTATTTGCCACCCGGATGCTGCAACAGTGTACGTACATTATTGATGGCAATCAATGTCGTTTCTTTTTCCTCCTTCTTGTCCTTCTTCTGGTCCTTATCAGCTGGCTTTTCATTGGTACTTAATGACCTGTTGCTGCTCCGGTCCTTATCCCGATAACGGGTATCCGAAAACAAATCAAAATCATCCTCATAATAATACGAATCCCGCGTGGCCGTGCGTGCATAAACATTACGCGAAGCATTCTCGCGCAGCAGTGAATCCAGCGTGGCAGCCATATCTTTTTCTCCCAGGTTAAAGCTCTTCAAATCTTTTGGCACTACCGAAGTGGAAGCATCCCGGATGATCAACACCCCATTCTCATCGCCCAGTTGATTAAGGCCGCCGGCACGATTTAGCAACGAGCTAAGCCGCTCATTCTGATTCAGGAGTGGATAGCTTCCGGGCGATACTACTTCTCCCTCCACGGTCACAATCTGATTCTCACGATAATCGGGCCTGGGTTTCACAATCACAATATCCCGTGGCTCCAGCAGCACTTCATCAGCTTGCACAATCAGCTCAGCATCCGAATCAGCTTTTATCAGGCGGGCGATCACAAGTTCGTCATTGCCATCAACCTTTCGGGCCACTTCGATGCTGTTGGCGATGGCAGAAATTTTCATCCCTCCGGCAAGCAGAATAGCATCCAGCGCCGTCATACCTTCACCATAAGGAAATTCATCAGCTTTGTTTACCTCTCCTACCACCTGAATCTTTTCATGTGGGAACATCTCGCGCCGGTCGCCAATCACTACCGAATCACCATCCATCAGTCTAAAGTTTTCCTTACCAGCCAACAGATCTTCAGGTACAAAACGCAGGTAATGGCTGCTGTTGTCGCGAGGCGAACGATAAAGGATTGCACGTGTCATCAGCGCACTCTCCGTAAAACCACCGGCTCGCTCAACCAAAGCAGAAAGTAAAAGGTCTTCGTGCCAGCCGTATTTTCCGGGACGCTTCACGGCACCGTTAATTGAAACACGTTGCTGATATTCACTGGCAATAGAACCAACTGTAATCACATCACCCGAACCGGGAAAATAAGCTTCAAATTCATTGGCATTCAAATCCTTGCTCAAAAATTCATTCTCCCCTATTTGCTGCACGTACACATTTTCTTTATAGGCAATGGGTGTAAAACCACCCGTATAGGTCAAAAGTGTGTGCATTGATTCTCCTTCGAGTAACTCAAAAAAACCAGGCCGCTTCACTTCTCCTCTTACCCTCACCATGCGATCATATACCGGAATATTGATCACATCATTTTCCTCAAGTACCACGTCCATCGACCGATCACCATAAACCAAAAACTTATATAAATCTATGGTTTGTATGATCCTGCCTCTTCTGATTACTTCAATACTGCGAAAGGAGCCCCGCCTGTGCGGACCACCGGCAGTAAATAATGCATGAAAAGCCGAGGCCACCGAAGGAAGTGTATAATTCCCTGATTGGCGCGCACCAATTACTGTTATGGGGATGGTACGGTATTCCAGTATGGATAGGTTGAGGCGGGTTTCGCCTTCGTTGATGCTACTGTAGCCGCGCTCGGCAAGCACCGCTTTGAGCCTGGCTTCTGCCTGCTCCACCGTTAGTCCGGCAATCTGTATCACACCGGCAAAAGGAAAATTTATCTTTCCATTGGGGTTTATCTCAAACTCTTCAATGGTTTCCTGACTGCCAAAAAGCGCAATATTCACCTTGTCGCCGGGTCCGAGCATATAATTTACCGGCGTTGCCAGCTGTAAATTGGGGGCAAAATCAAGTCTTAGATTCGAAAATAATTCCGAACCAAAAATCAGTGAGTCAGGCGGAATTTCACTCTTCAGATAAAGCCGGTCAATCATGGGGTCTGAATTTTCCAATTCCTCATCCAACATCCTGCTAAGGTCTTTATTGATACTGCGACCCGTTGTAAGTGATTTCTGATCCATCTTTTGAAGCAAACTGGCAATCTCACTCCTCGATAATCCCTTCTGCATAAGGTAGCTCATCACCTCCGCTTCCGACATATTGGCCTGCGAAACACGTGAACTAAACCTGTTAATATCTTGCTGCGAAAGCTGCTGCACATCGATATTTGCAAGGTTTTTGCGATAAAACAACTCTTGTGCTTCTGTGCTGCCTAAAAGCAGAACACTCAGCAAAGTAAATAGTATCGCATGTTTTTTTATTTCCATAATAAGGAGAAAGTATTAAAGACAATTCTTAAATCCATTCCCAGACTTGCTTTTTCGATGTATTCCAGATCATATACCAGCTTATCCAGGTTTTCATTAGGGGTGGCATTAGGATTCTTAATCTGAGCAAGTCCAGTAATGCCGGGTAATGCCTTATGTCGCTCACTGAACCTATCGTTCAGCTTCGAGTATTTATCCACATAAAAAGGCACCTCGGGCCTGGGTCCGACCCAGCTCATCTCGCCCTTAAAAATATTGAGTAGTTGTGGAAACTCGTCAAATCGAAAAATACGGAGCAACTTGCCCAATGGGGTGATATCACCGTTACTATGAAAAAGGCCGTCGTGGCTTGTCGATTTCCGCTTCAGTGTTCTTAGTTTATAAATCAGAAAAACTTTACCATTTCGCCCTATGCGCTTCTGTTTAAACATCACAGGCATTCCCATGGTGAGCAATACCAATAAAGCACTCAATCCTGTGAGTGGGAGCAATAAAGGAAGGCTTATTACAGAAAAAACTAAATCGAACACCCGCTTACGCTGGCTGCATAAATAATCGCTCATCACAATGTCATCTTTCAGCATAGGTGCCTGGTTTCTATTGTTTGTCTCTTTCTTTTGCACTGCACTTTCAGGAGCTTTAAGGGTAACTTCTTTGAGCTCGAACATCATGTGTGTTTATGTTGGTTATGTTAAAAACGGTACATAAGCGTGAGTTCAGCATTAAGCGACCAAACGTTGATACCATTATAGCGAAACAACCCCTGTCCTCCGTAGGGATCGTAGTTCCATTGAAAATTATAGGTGCGCATCAGATGCAGCTGATAACCCACAAAAAGTTTTCCAAACGAGGTGTGGTGATTAAAAATAAAACCCCAATCCACAAAGTGCTTGCTGCCATCCACAAAAAAGGGATTGCCAAAGCCCAGGTTGAGGTAATCGATACGGTAAAACAAATCCTCGTTATAAATCACCCGTTCAAATTGTAGCCCAAAGGTATTAAAACCATGGAAGTATTGTGCTCCAAAGGTCATCATATTACTACCGGGGCCAATCCCTGCACCCAAAACCTGCCCGCGATGGGTCCAGCCAATGCCGTTAGCATGCGTATAAAACGAATTCTGAGTGAAATTAGGATTGTTATAGTTTTCTACCGGAGCCTGTATCTTGGTATATTCGCCTGAGACTTCCAGCCAACTGTCTTTTTTCTTCAACGCATAAAGCTTTCTAAAACCAAACATATAAGCCGTGGAATACTGCGGACGGGTCATCAGGTCTTCAAAATCAAACCAATTATCCTCACGACCGATTTCCATATAAACCTCAGCATGGGATTTACGAAAGAGGTAACGGGCAAAAACAGAAATGATCTGATTTCGATTATTATTTCCTGCTTCAACTCCTGCATCATTCAATTCTTTTTTGGGAAGTGTTGTTAAAATTTTAAAATAGTCCCATAAATTTTCAGCTTCACGATCTAGCTGCACTACTCTGCTTATACCAAGAAAAAGACCCGGCGTCCATTTGGGTTGATAAACCCCGACCATTCCGTTAAAAAACCCATAAACAACATCACCGATGGTATCGGGTACTACATTACCAGCTATCGGTGGCCATTCCCCCGGTGTATAACGGCTCGGATAGGTAAATCCGCTGCGGTGCAGCTTGCCAATGGCCATCTGCCCTTCAAAAGTCCCGATACGGGTCTTTATTGGACGGTTGGTATGCAACGTAAAATGCCCAAAACCGGGAGCATTATTACTCATCACAATGGCGTTCTTCCTGCCGGGTCCCCACCAGATATTCTCATTGGATAAGCCCACAGCTATCGGGCCAAGGTGCAGCTTAACAAACGACTGTCCCAGAAAAATCTTTTCATAATTGGACTGTCCCATCCGCTCGGGCATGTCGATCCTGATAGGTCTAAAAGGCGGATTCTGAAACTCTTTATTTTGACCCCACACCAGCTCTGGGCGCAGCTGGGCTTCCAATATGCCTATCCTGCCATAAATCCCTGCTGAAAGGTATTGCTGTAAGCCGCGGTTAGGCACCATGGCACCATCGCTCCAGCCATAAGGATGGTGCCCGTTAAAACGCGTATGGGCATAAACCGGCAACAAGGTCAGCCGTAGATTGTTTTTACCTTCCTTATTATATGGCTTGATCAGGGGTTTTCCCTTAAAGCTTAAATGTCCCCGCTGATCAAACAACCGTGTATAACTATTCGAGTCGAGTGGAAAAAGCAACGTATCTTCACCAAAAGGATTATCGATACCCAAAGCGCGTGTAGCATCCACCGGACGAATCATAAACGAAACATCAGGATTCACCTTTTCGGTAAGCTGGGCACGCCGCAGTGCATCCTCAAAAAATGGGGTGCCAACCGGCACTGTCTGAGCTTGCAGGCCAATAAAGCCAATTCCAAAGATAAAAATAAGGAGTTGACCGCAATAAACTGAAAAGAAGCCAATAAAATGCTTAAATTGGTTGTTTTGCATCGGGCTGTGGTTTCTTGATTTTGAGGGCAAATGTACATGATTTTTTTATCTTCAGGAAATATCAACCATTTTTATCCACATAATCACACCATAACCAAGCTCGAAGAGGTTCCGCTATTGTAGCACAATCAATCCTAAAAACCCCAATCAACCCTGAAGGGGTTCAGCTATTGTAGCAATACAAACAACATCAGTAAAAAAAAGAACCCTGTAGGGGTTCCGCTATTAAACTATCGGTATTTATTTGGCTTAAGCCTTGGCCCGTTTCACCTTAAAATCTAAGATTAGAATTGTTTTCAGACAAATTATACGAGAACTGCCTTTTCCCTGCGCACACCCCTGAACCCCTCAGAGTGGTCAGCCCGAAACGTCTTTGGCAGCTATTGGCTGAACCCAGAATGGGTTCCGCTATTGTAGCAATACATACAACACCAACATTAAAAGAACCCTGTAGGGGTTCAGCTATTGTAGTAGTAACATAGACAAACCTCAAACTATAACAGGATCAATTAAGGAAACCAAATTGAATCAAGCTACATACAAAATTCCCCATTACAATCAAACCCATCGATTTCCGATAAAAATTTCGCAAACGATACAGATCATCCAAAACAACAACTCATAAACCCTCAAACCTAAAAAAACAACCGCTTTCTTGCCGCAGTCAAAGAATAATGCATAAAATTCCTGAAAATCTGTCCATATGTGAGCCCGCATTCCTGCCGCAAAATCATTACGAACGATCGAGCCCCGTGCACTATATTTGCCGAACGTGAGCCGGCAAGCAAGCGAATATAGGTTGTAGGCTCACTCACATAGGCCGAGATCACCTTACCCTTTTTAAACAACTGCAGCCAAAATGCATAATCTTCATGAATCAGCCGCTCCGAAACAGGCATGAAATAATGCCGTCCATGAACCTCACGCGAGTAAATGGCCGAACTCATAGGGATAGCATTGGTAAGTGTCATCCCTTTATAATCAACATCCGGGAGCAACTGAATCTCTTTGGTGCGCAACACCTTTTTAAAGCGGGCATAATATACCGCAGAGTAAACCAGATTTGCACCTCTTTTTTTTGCCAGCTCAAGCTGCAGGCTAAGCTTTTCGGGTATCCACCAGTCATCGGCATCACAAAAGGCAATCCATTCACCTTTGGCAAGCCTGATACCAATATTACGCATACGTACTACACCCCGATTATTTTCGGAAGAGATCAGCCTGATACGCGAATCCTTCCTCACCCATTCATTGGCAATCCTGCTGGTTTCATCTTTTGAAGCATCATTCAGCACCAGCAATTCCCAGTGTCGGTAATCCTGGGCAAAGATGCTGGCGATACTTTGTGATAAAGTTGAGGCGGCATTGTAGGCGGGCATGATAATACTTACCAGCTTCGGATTCATGTTAGGTATTTGCTTGTTTTGTTACTTGTAATTTCAAGGCTTTCCGGCAAATCCACTGCATCCGTTTCATCTTCGGCATCGGCTGGCACAATGATTGTCCGATAAGCCAGTGCCAGAAAAATAAAAGGAATGGGATCGCCAATACTGCCCAGTGCAAAGATATTAAATAAAAAGAAAACCGCCAGCGAACGACTGTTAGGATGCAGGTAGAGCTCCTTGCGGCTGATATACGGAAAAAATGCCACCAGGAACAACAACAGACCAACTATTCCGGTCTCCAGCATGAGTCCGGCTGCATAGGAGGTAGGCCGTACACCCTGGTACTCCGAACCCATTGCCGAAGCAAAAAAACTCATAGCCGAAGCCGGCACTCCGATGGCGTCCATCGCCTCTATGCTGGCATTGCCCCAGCCTCCTATCCCTGAGCCAAAAGGATGGGTGAAACCATACTCATAGGCTGCCCACACACTCACAAAACGAAACCCGCTTTGCTCAAGCAGCCAGGGTAAGGGGTCCTGATAGTCCTTCTCCTTAAAAAAACTCACTGCTACATCCACCGAACGGGGTACATCTTCCTGCTTGCTAAGATAAACAAGCGAAACATAAAATACCACTGTCAGTACAGCTCCTATCTTCAACAGGTTCGTAAACTTCTGCAAACTGGCAAGATAAATAGCAATCATCACCAATCCGGTTACTGATCGCACAATCATGATATCAAAAGCTATCATGGCCGAAATTGCTACAAAACCCAGTGTGCTCCTGGGTTCTATCTTACGGTTAAGCATAAAATAGGCAAAATAGTAATGCAGCGACAGGCTGAAATAAGAAGGCTCGGCAAACAATCCGCCCACTCCTCTGCCACCTCCGTATATCTCTGTTGTAAACCTGTCGATGAAAAAACGCATTAAAGGCTCCAGAAAATCCGGAAACATCCCCACATACTGAATAAAACTTATTACAACATTGGCCAAAAAAACCCACTCAAAAGCTCGCGACAAAAACTTAAACTCCTTATGCTTGAGGTGTATCAGCAGAAAAAAGATCATTGAGGCATTCACCAGCGCAAAAAATGCCCTTGCCGGAACAAAGATATCACTGAAATTGCCAAGATTCACTGACACACTGATCACCAGATAAGCAAGAAAGATGGCATACGGAAGGGTGAGCCTCAAATCTTTACGCAGGGCATACAAAAAAGCCCATGGAAATATCTCCGAACTAAACAAAACACGCAATGGCGTTACATTCGGTAGGTAAATCAAATATCCAAGGACTTTCCTGAGCATATCGCAGCTGGCTTATTAGGATGATTGAGCAAATAGCCTTTATTTCTTTGCATTGGATTTTTGCTCAAAACGCGTTTCCATATCCCTGTTAAAATGCCTGAAACTAAGATAAAGGGCAAGCAGCAAACCGGCAAAAAGCCCCATAACACCCCATTGCCATGGTCTGAAACCAACCTCAGTCAAAGGATAACGCGGTTCTTCTATCACTTCAATCAAAGGGGTTTGTCTGCGCAGACTAATCTCGGCAAGCTTTAGATTTTTTATCAGCTCTCCAAATAAAGATATGGAAATCTGAAGGTCGATCATGGCTTTGCTGTGTTCAACGCGCATCATCTGCCATAAAGGATTCACATTTAAATCTGATTCCCTCGCCGTTATCATCAGGTTTTCGTTTAAAATATCTCGAACCGAATCAGCCTCATACCGCAGAATATCCAGGTTAAGCCTTGCTTTGCGGGTAAGCGATTCTATGTAAAAATCCGTGACCGTACTAATCGTTATATGGGAATAGGCAATAGCTACATCTGCACTTTTATGGGTGACATTCACAAAAATAAAACCGATCTTTTTCTCGGGCTTACTCACACTCAGCACTTCATCACGCACATACTCATAGGTAAGGAAGAGGGCGCTGTCGGTTCTGCGGTCATGACGGCTGCGATCCTGTTTAAAGTCAATGTTTTTGAAAGCACTTTTTCGGGCATGTTTTGTGTCCTTAAAAAAAACATCCGCAAACAGCTGTGGCGGATCTGAATCAGGAATGGGATTGAGTAAGGTGCGCTCAATCATGCTCCTTGTTTTGAACAGTTCCACCAGGTTCTCGCCTTTAAATACCCCTCCCGGATTACTGCCGCCCACATCAAGCCCAAACTGCGCCATCAGGCCTTCAAAACCGGATGCCGTTTCCTCTTCAGCGGCGATGATATAGGTAGCTTTTTGCTTCTTCTCATACATCAGCAAGCCGATCAAAAAAGCAAATATTCCGATGATCAGCGGAATTAACAATAATTTATTGGCATTTTTAACCATATGCTGAAAAACCAGCTTCAGCAAATTGCTAACCTCAGCAATGGAAGCATCTTTGGTTAGGATGTCTTTCCAACCCGAATTACCCATAATGTTGGTGTTTTTAGAACATGTTCAACGGCAAAAATAAGAGAATTTTCAGGATATACACACTATAATATTTCCAACCTTCAACATAAGATCATCGGGCGGCTTGTGCTGAGCGCCCATGGTGAGCCTGCCTGCCGACTGCAGCTGCCGCGTACCCACATTTAGGCTACCTTTGATGAATGAATGAAAATCTAAAACCAAAGAGTTTTACTCCTGATTTTGAAAGGGTATTTCCTGATAAGAAATTAGTAACCAGAACGAACCCCCATTTACCCCCCAGCCCCTACCTGGCAGTAGGCAAGCCCACTCTTGGGGGAGCCCAACGCACAAGGCTACAATAACCAATAAACGAAATATACTACACAATCTCGAATTTACCTACCGACAAAGGTAGGCCTGCCTGGCGAGCAAAGGAAGACAGGTCCTCAAATTATCAAATCTGCCTGGCGACCATTGAGAGACAGATCCTCAAATCCCTCCCTCGCTCCCGCGCCAATTGGTCATTGAGCGATAGTCGAGAGGCCATTCGCGTGGTTCCATTTTCGCTATTGGCTATTGGCTTTAGACCAACCCTTAAAAGGTTCCGCTATTGTAACAAAACCAATCCCAAAAATCCACCAACCCTGAAGGGGTTGTGTTATTGTAGCCATAACAATCAAGTAAGTTACAACCAACCTCGAAGAGGTTGCGCTATTGTAGCACCCCATTCATCACCGCATCAAAAGAACCCTGAAGAGCCTGTCCCGACAGCATCGTCGGGAGGTTCCGCTATTGTAACAAAACCAATCCAAAAATCCACCAACCCTGAAGGGGTTGTGTTATTGTAGCCATAACAATCAAGTAAGTTACAACCAACCTCGAAGAGGTTGCGCTATTGTAGCACCCCATTCATCACCACATCAATAGAACCCTGAAGAGCCTGCCCCGACAGCATCGTCGGGAGGTCCCGCTATTGTAACAAAATCAATTCCAAAATCCACCAACCCTGAAGGGGTTGTGTTATTGTAGCCATAACAATCAAGTATGTTACTACCAACCTCGAAGAGGTTGTGCTATTGTAGCACTGTTGAGTTTTAGATAACTCATGACCTTCTGCCCTACGACTGCCTTTCATTTTTCATTCTTCATTCTGACTTCGACCTTCTGACCTAAAAGACTGCCACCTGGTCCGCAACCGATCGATAATCCGCAGCATCCTATAAAATATCGGATGTATTTCACCAAACCCACCCATCCTGACATCCTGTTTCATCAATTCCCTGCTCAAGGCATGCTCCAGCATCACACAAAGCTTTTTCCGCTTAATTTCAACATCCGAAACCTTACCATGCCATCCACTTAGCCGGTTCGAAGGCGAAATCCACCCATCCAAAAAATGCTGATATGCCGCACTAACCTCCGGCAAAGGCAAATGGCAAATCGATTCCAAACCATCACCAAACACCTTTAAAGCCTCATTATCCGAAAACCAAAAAATCCAGGATGCCATAAAAGGATGAGGCCGCTCCACCAAATCCTCACCATCAAATCGCAAATCACCCAAAACCGTCGCCGACCCACAATCATACTTTCCAGTCAACCGTTTAAGCAACCAAACCCAGCCCCACGACCAATGCGTCTTGAAAAGTGTATCGTTCAAAATCAAAAAAGAACCAGCCTTCTCCTCAAATAATTGAACAAGCTTCAAATAACCCGAAAATTCATAAAAACGATTATCGGCCTCCAAATCGCCAGGCATCCGTTGAGTTTCATGATTATTCAAAACCAACAGCTGATTTGCACCCAGCTGCTGCTGCAACCACTGCAATTGCTGCTGCTTACGCGTATCATTACCATAAACAACTATACCTATCGAAAGTGTCATGATGCCAATCTTTGGTTATCTAAGCTCCGTTCTTCTCTCTTACTTCCAAACAACAATCCAAGCAAATAAAAACCACTTTGTGCAAGCAAATGTGTAAAAATATTCCTGACAAAAATAAAGGCATAAACCAGCTCAGCCTGCCTCAGTGAAATTCCGCTCAAGCGCAGCAAGGCAGTGATAAATCGAAGATGACGCTGCATAGGATAGCGCCGGTATAAGATTGTTCGTCCGAAAACAATAGATTTTTCGAGTGGTTGCAAACTTTCGTGGTCAATATCAGGACACTGCCTCACCTCGCCAAGCCTAAAACCTGTCCTGTGCGCATCCAGACAAAACTTATAATCAACCCCCTCAACAAAATAATTTTCATCGTGCCAGCCCGCCTTTTCCAAGGCCTCCAACCGAAACAAACTTCCACTGCTAATCAGAAGACGCACAACACCTGATGCTAAAAGCTGTCCGGTTGCATCAGGCTGCTCCGAATTAAAACGAACAGCAGCAAAACCATCATTTTCATCATAAACCTCCTTCAACCAGGCTGTGATATACCGCAAACTCTGAAGGCTAAATAAGGTATCCTGATCAAAATACAAGGCAAATTCGAAGGACTTTTCTTTCGCTGCCATCATCAAAACTTTCAAGGCTTTGCCAAGTCCCGCATTCTGGCCGTATTGAAAAAGCTTCAAATTCCTGTATCCGGCATTATTCTCGAATCCCGCATCAGGCACCTCCGTATTATCATAAACAATCACCTCATAACCTGCATCCAACACCGATTGCAATCTTTCAAAAAAACCCTGATCAGGATGATACGTCACAAAACAAACGATAAAGCCTGCTTGTCCTTCTTGAAAATTTAATGTTGGATTTACCTCTTCCATCTGAAGTTCAACACTATATTTTTATTCCACTTTTACTGATCGGATCAGGTATTGTTCCGTAAAAAAAGCACGCATCAGGCCCAAAGTAAAAATATTTGCTAGTTGCGACTTGCTCCCTGCAGCATTTGGGCTTGGCATTATCCGTTCCACCTCAAAAGGTTTTTGATTCATAAGTGCCAGTGCACTCCTGCGCGTAAAATACCTCAGATGAGTACGGTCCATGATACCTCCACCATTGTGATAGTCGAATTTTCCTTGAAACAACAACTTACTGATCACCACCGCTGTACGCATATTAGGAATGCTGGCAATCAGCAGTCCTCCCTTTTTTAGCTTTGGTGCAGCCTGAGCCAAAAACGCCCACGGATCGGCCATGTGCTCCAACACATCCAAACAAAGCATCAAATCAATTTGTCCGTTGTCCACCCTGGTGATTTGTTTTGCAGCCTCTCCTGTCAGAACCTCATCCAAATGCCGTGCTGCTTCTTTTGCCATTATTTCGTGCAGTTCAATGCCAATAGCCTTCTCTATACGACCACTTTGTTGCAGCATGCGTAAGGTGGCCCCATTGCCGCACCCAATCTCCAAAGCAGTTGTAGCCTTCCCGGGTAACAAGGGAAGAATATCTTTCCTGGCATTCGTAAAATAGGCCTCCGGTTTATGTTGATACGACTGCATAACTCTTGTCGTTTTGGTAAACAAAATACTGTAAAATAATAAAATCAGCAAAGGTTCTCAGGCTCCAGGCAATTGCTACTCCAATAATGCCATAAAAGTGAAGCAACAACAACAATACAGGAAAATAAACCATTGCTTCAAAAACGTGTATCAGACTGGTCGTTTTAACCTTACCAACAGCCTGTAGCACCGCAAATGGCACATGTGCCAGGCTGTTAAAAAAAATACCCACTGACAAAATACTCAATACCGGCCATGCCTCGACTGCAAAATCATCGCCAAGCCAAAGTCCTAAGCCAAATTTGGAACCCAGTGCCAGGGTCAAACTTACCGCTCCCATAATGAGTGCAATAGTTTGCAATGATTTTGTCATCAATCGTTTTGTCGTTAAGGTATCTTTGGAGGCATGAAGATAAGCCAGTCGCGGAAATAAAGCCGAGCTGATAGCAGCAGGCATAATGAGCAAACGCAACACAAAATCTTGTGGAACTGTGTAATAAGCAACAATATTTACACCAATAAAAGCTGAGATAAAAAACCGGTCTGCAACTACCATCAAGGGTCCGATGATATTGGACAATGTCATCCAGAAGCCAAAACTAAAAAGACTTTTAAGTAGGGAGCAACTGATATTGAACCTGTTGTGAATATGTTTTAAATGTTGCCTGACTGAAATGGTATGGAGCAGCATGACAAGCAAACGGCTCAAAATCAGACTCCACACCACTGGGATTATATTTGCCTTATAAACCAATACAACCACTACCGGTAATAAAAAATTCAATAAACCAAGCAGCAGGCGCCAGATATTCGACATTTTGAAGTCTTCAAATCCTTCGAGTATGCCCCTGTAGGCAGAAGTAAGCGTAACAAACGGGATAGCCAGTGCAGCAAGCTGCATAGCCGTTAGTGCATCTGCTTTAATGGCTGAGCTGACATTCAAAAAATGAAAAATCATGGCTCGTGAAGCAAAGTAAAGCACTAAACCACCAATAATTCCCAAAATCAGCGTAGCAAATAATCCGCTTGCAGCCAGCCGGGTCAATTGATCACGGTTTGCATCCCTGGCACTGGAAATCTGCTGGGTTAACGCACGGCTCAATCCGAAATCAAATAAACTAAAATATCCTATAAGCGTCCAAATTAGTGTGAGCAGCCCAAACGATTCAACACCAATAGCCTCAATCAGAATAGGTATCGACACCAAACCCACCAGCATGGGCAAGCCCGTTCCAATAATATTCCAAACAGAGTGCGATTTAAGTGAAACCATCGGGTTGATGTAGTCAAGGTGTTTTCGCGGTAAAGGTATGAGTTTTTGTCTTCTCCAACTTCCTCTTGCTCATTACTCACACTCAAACTTTTTTATTACTGCTATTGGCAGTTGGGTTTTAGCTATTGGCTACTGGTCAAAACCCAGAAGGGGTTCTGCTATTGTAATCATGTTTTTAACAGCTGCACATTAGAACCCAGAAGAGCTTGTCCCGAAAGCATCGTTGGGAGGTTCTGCTATAAAACAATTTGTTTGGCGTTAGCATTAGCCCTGTCTAACTGCCCATGGCAGGCAGGCTCGGCTCGTTTTTGACTATAAACCAACATTTACACCCCCGATCGGCATTGTCTGTGACTACGTCGAACCCACAACATCACCAACCATAAACTCATAAACTCCAAAATTGTCATTCACCACAATTTTTACTACCTTTGCACATATTTTTTTCGATTACGTTCATCAAATCTCTAAAAAATGGAAAAAGCAAGGGTTCTTTTTGTAGAACAGGCCATTATGCCGTATCTCAAAGAAACCCCCATGAGCAGAATAGGTCGTTATCTGCCCCAGGGAATTCAGGAAAAAGGTAAAGAAATTCGAACTTTTATGCCGCGCTTCGGCAATATTAACGAAAGGAGAAACCAACTCCATGAGGTGATCCGCCTCTCTGGCATGAACCTCATCATCAACGATACCGATCACCCTTTGATCATCAAAGTAGCTTCGATACAGCAAGCCCGGATGCAAATCTATTTCATTGATAATGAAGATTTTTTCCATCGAAAGTTTACCATTCGCGACAAAGCCAATAAATTTTATACCGACAACGACGAGCGCTCCATCTTCTTCTCGCGTGGTGTGCTCGAAACGGTGAAAAAACTGGGATGGGGTCCCGACATCGTCCACTGCCATGGCTGGATTTCGGCTCTGGTACCGCTTTATGTGAAACGTGCCTATAAAGACAATCCGCTATTCTCCGATTCAAAAGTGGTATATTCCATTTATAATGACGATTTTAGCGAAGGCTTCCGTAAAGATTTCGACAAAAAAATCAAACTGCCCGGAATCACTGCCAAAGACCTTAAATACTATAAAGACGCAAACTACGTTAGCCTTACCAAAGCTGCTATCGAATATGCTGATGCCGTGATTTTGGGCAGCGAAAAAATTAACCCCGAACTGGAAGCCTACGTCAACACGCTCAACAAACCTGTGTTGCCCCTCCAGCCAGCGGATAATTATATTGATGCCTATAACAACTTCTACGATAGCCTGCTCAAAAAATAAACCGGGTTAATTACAGTAAACGAAATATACACTTGAAAAACACACTTACTCATTCAGCATTCAGGCTTCTGCCCGCAGCTGTGTTACTGATGCTTATCGCATTTGCCTGCAGTAAAAAACCCGAACGCATCGGTGATAACCTGCTGCCCGATCAAAACCAGATCAGGTTGCTTCAAACCGACACCACCACCATCGTTGCCTATAGCCAGCTCGAAGATACCATCCGTACCGACGAGCCTGCCCGCAACCTTTTCGGAAGCCTCAAAGACCCTGTTTTTGGTACCACCAGAGCCGGCTTCTTCACCCAGACGCGGCTCTCAACCAATGGACATAGTTTCGGCGAAAACCCACAGTTGGATTCACTGGTGCTGCAACTGGCTTATGATGGCTACTATGGTGATACCAATACCATACAAACCATGCGGGTTTACGAACTGCTTGATGATATCTTCATCGATTCGGCCTATTACTCAGCCAGCCATCGAAATGTTTCGGAAACAGATTTCGCCAACTTCAGTTTTACTCCTACACCCCGTGCTCCTTTTGTCTTGGGCGACGACACCCTCTCGCCGGCAATTCGGATACGATTGAGTGATGTTAGTCCGGCTTTGGGCGAAAAAATCATCAATGCTTCTGATTCAGATCTGGAGTCAACAGACAAATTTAAAGCCTACTTCAAAGGCCTTTTCGTAATGGCCGAATCGGTTGGCAGTGATGGTTCAATACTTTATTTCAACCTGACGGCGAGCCTTTCGCGTTTGGTGATTTATTACAGCAACGAAACAGACGATTCACTTCGCTATGATTTTTTTATCACCTCAGGCGAAGCCCGATACAACTTTTTCGACCATAACAATTATACGGACGCTGATCCTGACTTTCAAAACCAGGTTTTATACAAGGATACCCTTGCCGGTAAAAACCTGCTCTATACACAGGCTATGGCCGGTGTGAAAACAAAAATACGCTTCCCAAACCTGAAAAACATGAGTGCCGGAGGTAAATCCATTGTCATCAATGAGGCCAAACTTCTGTTTCGCAGTACCAAAGACACCCTTCTGACACCTCCATCACAAATGGCACTTGTAAAAGACAAAGGCGATGGCACTTACGCGGTATTGCCCGATCAGCTGGAGGGAGAAGCTTTTTTTGGCGGCAAATTTAAGTCGTCAGTTAATGGTTATGAGTTTCGTTTGACGCGTTATGTGCAGGATTTACTGCTCAATCCTGATCAAACCGATGATGACGGGCTTTACTTTTTTGTGCTCGGTGGTTCAGCCAAAGCTGATCGTTGGGTTTTTCACGGAACCCAACCGGAATCCGATACCCTTCAAAGGCTTAAACTACAGCTTGTTTACTCAATAATTAATGAATAAGTGTAAATATATTTGGTCAAATTCAAAAGGCATTTTACTTTTGCTCTGTTTTCTGAATCTTATGATTCAGATCATATGCTAGCTTTGAACCAACCATCAATAATAAATTTATAAATTATGTGTGGAATTGTTGCGTATCTGGGTCCCAAACAAGCCTATCCAATCCTGATCAATGGTCTTAAACGGCTTGAATATCGCGGATACGACAGTGCCGGAGTAGCCTTGCTCAATCTTAAACTCAACGTATATAAAACCAAAGGAAAAGTTGCTGATCTCGAGAATTTTGTAAGTAACGTAGATATTAGCGGAACCATTGGAATTGCACATACCCGTTGGGCTACGCATGGCGAACCTAATAATGTGAATGCTCACCCGCACTATTCTCAGTCGAAAAAAATTGCATTGATACATAATGGTATCATCGAAAACTACGCCTCTCTGCGAAAAGAATTGGAAGCCAGAGGTTATCTTTTTGAATCAAGCACGGATACGGAAGTTCTGACGAATCTCATCGAAGATATCAGACAGAATGAAAATGTACCACTTTTCGAAGCCGTGCGTATTGCCCTCAATCAGGTGATCGGTGCTTATGCTATTGTTGTAATTGATGCCAACGACCCAAACAGCCTCATTGCAGCGCGAAAAGGCAGCCCACTGGTGATCGGCATTGGCAAAGACGACTATTATGTAGCTTCCGATGCAACACCTATCATCGAACACACCAAAAACGTGGTATACCTTGATGACGAAGAAATTGCCCTGATCGCACGTGGCAGCGATCTCAAGATCAAAACCATACGCAACAAGGAAAAAACACCTTACATCCATGCCCTTGAGATGAACCTCACAGCACTTGAAAAAGGTGGCTTCGAACACTTCATGCTCAAGGAAATCTATGAGCAGCCTTCTTCTATCCGGGATAGTATGCGCGGCCGGCTCCATGCCGAAGCAGGAAGTGTGTCACTTGGGGGCATCATCGACTACGAACAAAAAATGGTGAATGCCAGCCGCATCATCATCGTAGGCTGCGGCACCTCTTGGCATGCAGGCCTTGTAGGCGAATACCTCTTCGAAGACATCGCGCGTATCCCTGTTGAGGTGGAATATGCATCTGAGTTTCGTTACCGCAATCCCGTAATCACCGAGAAGGATGTCGTGATTGCTATCTCACAATCCGGCGAAACAGCCGATACACTGGCAGCCATCGAACTGGCCAAAAGCAAGGGTGCTACCATCCTTGGTATCTGTAATGTGGTAGGTTCATCCATCGCACGTGCTACACATGCGGGCTCCTACACCCATGCCGGCCCCGAAATTGGTGTGGCTTCTACCAAAGCCTTTACAGCACAGGTAACCTTGCTCTCGCTGATGGCGCTGCGTATGGCACAGCTCAAAGGTACGATCACCAAAACACGCTTCATCCAGCTGCTGCACGAAATGGAACGCATCCCCGAAAAAGTACAAAAAACACTGGAAGTCAGCAGAAAGGTGATCGAGATTGCCGAGAAATTTAAAGAAGTTCGCAATTTCCTTTATCTGGGTCGTGGTTATAACTTTCCGGTGGCTCTCGAAGGAGCCCTTAAATTAAAGGAAATCTCCTACATTCATGCCGAAGGCTATCCCGCTGCCGAAATGAAACACGGCCCCATTGCCCTCATCGACGAAGAAATGCCCGTTGTTTTTATCGCTACCAACCGGGGCACCTACGATAAGGTAGTGAGCAATATTCAGGAAGTGAAAGCCCGAAAAGGTAAGGTGATTGCCGTTGTTACAGAAGGCGACGTAACCGTACGAGGCATGGCCGACTATGTGATTGAGATACCCGAAACAGAAGAGATGTTTGTACCACTGCTGGCTACCATCCCACTGCAAAAACTCTCTTACCACATCGCCGTGATGCGTGGTTGCAATGTTGATCAACCCCGCAACCTCGCAAAATCCGTAACAGTAGAATAAACAAATTATTCTCAACCTACGCCAAGGTAATCAAGCAACTTTTGCTGAGCACCTGTGTCGCGATGCCCTGCGATACCCTGAGCACGTGTGGTGGGCCTGCCTGCCGATCCATGCCGAAGGGAGCCTGCCGAAGGGAACCTGAGATGCCTCAAGCCTGCCGAGATGTCGAACCGTGATGAAGTGAGTCGTGAACACTTTTTCCCAACTACTACACGAAAACTTTCGTCTGACATCATAACCCGACTTCTCAAAGCGCTCACTTTGATAACACCCATCCAACGATCTAAATTTCTAAAATGACTGGAAACCTGTTAATAACATCCAAAATCAAAAACATTACTATCCTGATACCACCATTTAATAAAAAAAATTACTTTTGGCAATTATTCACTATAACTTAACCGACAAATGAAAAAGTCATTTACCATCTTGCTGACAGTCAGCATGATTCTTCTCGCAGCAAGCCTGCAGTGGGTTATCAGCGACGACAGCAAAAGCGAACGTGAACGCCGCAACATGGTCGATACCCGTGTTGACAACAACGGTTATTACAAACGTCTGGCAGAGCAGGGTCTGTACACCCTCAACCCCGAAATGAGGACTGCACAGGCGATTTACACAGGCAGCAAAATAAATGCCTTCTCAGTCTTAAACGACAACTCACCTGATATTCCTGTCACAGACATCAACTCCACACAAAGTGAGAATTCCATCTTTGTCGATCCCAACAATCCCGACATCGTTTTGCAATCCAACAATTCTACCCAAAACCCGGTTGGATCACTTTATGGTGCCAATGATTTCTTTTCATTTGATGCCGCCGAAACCTGGCAGGGTGAAGTGCAGGGTGCCGGAGGAAGCAATAGTGGCGACCCCACTACTGCCATCAACCTGGATGGCCGCTGGTTTGTAAACTATATCTCAAATCCCGGCGGACAAGGCGTAGCCTATTCTGATGATCAGGGCGAAACCTGGACAGCTCGTACAATCGCACCTAATCCGGGCTCACTTGCCGACAAAAACCATTTTTGGGTGGATAACAGCCTTGTATCTCCCTATGAAGGAAATCTTTACAACGTTTGGACTGATTTTGGCGGCCCCTACGATTCTGAAATCGTCGTTTCACGCTCAACAGATGACGGTGAAACCTGGTCTCCGCGCACTCCTATCAGTACTGCTGTTAATGCAGGCAGCCACAACCAGGGAGTAAACTTAAACACAGGTCCCAATGGCGAAGTATATGCGGTGTGGGCAATCTACAACAACTGGCCTTCTGATGAAGGTGCTATCGGCTTTGCCCGCTCTTTTGACGGTGGAGAAACCTGGGAAGATGCAAGCCGTATCATTGAGAATATCCGGGGAATTCGTACAACCGAAACAAGTAAAAACCACCGTGTAAACAGCTTCCCCGTTATGTCAGTTGATATCTCAGGTGGCCCCGACAATGGAACACTTTATGTGGTTTGGTCTAATATCGGTACACCAGGCCTCAACCAAAATGAAGGTATTGATGTGTATATGATCAAATCTACCGACCAGGGTGAAACCTGGACTAACCCCATTCGCATTAACCAAAATCCTTATGGCGAAGGCAAAGAACATTACTTCCCCTGGATCACCTGTGACCCTGAAAACGGTATTCTTAGCGTAATTTATTATGGCGACCGCGATGTAAACAGTAACCAATGCGAGGTGTTCTGCGCCAACAGCTTTGATGCCGGAGAAACCTGGGAAGACTTCAAAGTTTCTGATGTTGCCTTTACCCCCGCACCAATTCCCGGACTGGCAGGTGGTTATATGGGCGATTATCTTGGTATTTCCGCTCGTGGCGGTAAGGTTTATCCTGTTTGGGGCGACAACCGTCTGGGTTATTTGATGACTTTTACCTCACCATACGAAACCAATGCCCTCAGCCGTCCGTTTGATCTGGTGGCCGAAGTGCCTTTCGAAACTGGTATCACCGAACTTTCATGGGAATATGAGGACGCACCCAACTTCCTGCATTTTAATATTTACCGCGATAACGAACTGATTGGCACCACCGAAGATCAAACTTATAGCGATCAGCTCCCTGACTATGGAGTATTTTCTTACGGCATAACAGCTGCATATGAAGATGATGGAGAAAGTGGAGCTGCTCGTACCAGCGTTCAATGGGGCGATGCCCATATTGCTGTTGAGCCGGCCAGCCTCTACCAGATTCTGCAACCCGGAAATACTGCAAGTCAGCTGGTGATAATCACCAATGTGGGCCAACTCGATATGACATATAGCATCAGTTCCGAAGTAGTTGGTTTGCCTCGTGAAATTAACGATTACTGCGATGCATCGGGTGGTGGCGACGAATACATCTCAAAGGTAGAGCTGGGAAGCATCAACAACGCTTCAGGCGAAGATGGCTATGCCGATTATACGGCTATGTCAACCGAAGTGAGAACCGGCGAACCTGTTTTGCTTACCGTAACAAATGGTAATCCATACAGCAGCGATCAGTGTGGCGTGTGGATTGACTGGGATCAGAATGGCGTATTTGATGATGAGCCTGTAATGGTTTCCGGCACTCCGGGAGATGGCCCCTATACCGCTATGATTGAACCTCCGGTTGGTACACCTTCAGGCGAAACCCGCATGCGTATCCGCATTACCTATTCTGGTGAAGTAAGTCCTTGTGGTAGCACAACCTACGGAGAAGTAGAAGATTATACCCTGAATGTCATCAGTTGGTTGAGTTATGGCCCTAACAATGGCCAGATTCCTCCCGGAGTAACAGACACCATTACCGTTGGTTTCAATGCTCAGGATGTGGAAATTGGTGATTATTATGCCAACCTCAAGATTTCAAATAACGATCCCGATAACCTGTTGTTCCAGGTTCCTGTGCACCTCAAAGTAGCTGATATCATGATTGCTGCACAAGCTGATCCTGCAGAATTTTGCGAAGGCGGAAGCAGCACTTTATTTGTGGAAGCTACCGGACAGGGTGGTGAAGCATTTGGCTATTTCTGGACCGATATAGATGGTGAAGTACTTGGCGAATCACAAAGCCTGGAAGTTAGCCCAACAGCAACTACCACATACCTACCTTTTGTGACTTTCGAAAATGACACTATTCCTGGTGAGGAAGTCACTGTAACCGTTTTTGCATTGCCACAACCCAACCTGGGTGAAAATCAGAGCCAATGCGGAGATGCAAGTATCCAACTCACAGCCAATACAGATGGTGTAACATTCGAATGGTCAACAGGCGAAACAGCCGACATGATCACCGTTTCGGCCGAAACACTTGGTTATGGAACGCACGAAATCTGGGTGAAGGTAATCAATGAAAATGGCTGCGAAAATGCTGATACTGTGATGGTCACCTTTGGCGAAATTCCAGCAGTGGAATTAGGCGAAAGCCAGCAGATCTGTGCCAGCGAAAACATTTCTTTTGACGCCACTTACGAAGGTGCCTCTTACCTTTGGTCGAATGGAGAAACCACAGCATCAATTGTTCTCAGTGGTGAAACCCTTGGCGTTGGAACACATCAAATCTGGGTGCAGCTCACTTCAGAATTGGGATGTGTGAATAGCGACACAACAACTGTTACTGTCAACGAGTTACCTCCTGTTGCCGAACTGGGAAGCAACCAGGTGCTTTGTGGCGGGGAGCAATTCACGCTCGATGCCGGAATTGAAGGCTATGCTTACAACTGGTCGAATGGTGCCACTACAAAAACCATTGTGGCTGATACAACAGGATTTGGCTATGGTGTTCAAAGCTTCTGGGTTGAACTCATCAGCGAACAAAATTGCTTGAGTCGTTCAGAAGAAGTGCTGATCGAATTCATCAATTGCACCGGAATAAACGAAAGAGATGCTATCGCACTCAAGGTTTATCCCAATCCGGGCGACGGACAATTCAGGATTGAGATGGCCTCAACCGATCAGCAACGCGTCAACCTTAAAGTTTTTGATGCACAAGGTGTTGTAGTCTTCAGTCAAAAAGACCTCATGACGAATACCGGACAGCTCAGGCTCAACCTCAGCCACCTGCCCGCTGGCACCTATCAGCTCATCCTCGAAGGCAAAACACGACTCAGTAAAAAACTCATCATCCAGTAGAGGATAGGTTTTTCAAAACCATAAAAAACCTGCCGGCACAGGGTGCGGGCAGGTTTTTTTATCTACAAGACCTTCAGACTTTCAGACCTTTGATCCCGCTCGGTGTTCGCACTGACCCTGCCTAACTGGTACGGCAAGCAGCTTCATTTTTTTTAAAAACCAACATTCAGGAAGAAAAGTAACCACAAACCTGCTTTCCTGGTCAAGTTTATCTGCTAAAGGCAGGCAGGTCAACAAATCAACGAATAAACAAATCAACAACGCTTAAACCCACTCCAATACCAGATAAATTTTAACTTTGTGCATTACAAAAATCTGCCACTATGCTACAAAAAAAAATACTGATCATTTATCCTGAGGTAAGAGCCACACGCATAGCTGTTTACTGCAATTCTGAGCCAATATTTCTCAAAACTATCAAACATGCTGATGACGAACTGGCTGCTTTTAAAAACATCCCTGATCAAACAGACTTTCGAACTGAGGCTGTAATCAAAGAGCTGGGTCGTAACGACTTGGAGCTGCAAAAGATTCACATTATAATGGCCCGTAGCGGACTTGTAAAACCTCTTAAATCTGGTGTGTACGAAATTAACGAACGAATGATCGAAGATCTAAAGGTTGGTGTTATGGGAATGCACGAAACCAATCTGGGCGGACTTATTGCGCACAAAATTGCAAACCAGATCAAGGTAAAAGCTTATATGGCCGATCCTGTGGTGGTGGACGAGCTTTCTGATCTGGCACATGTTACCGGTCACCCGCTATTTGTACGAAAATCAATTTTTCACGCTCTGAGCCATAAATTCTTCGCACGCAAATATGCTAAAAGCATCAACCGGCACTACGAAGAACTCAACCTGATCGTTTGTCATATCGGACTCGGTGGCATATCCGTTGGAGCACACCTCAAGGGTCAGGTGGTGGACGTGAACCAAGCCTTCGATGGCGGTGGTCCTTTCTCGATTACACGAACCGGAACGCTACCAATGGGTCAGCTGGTAAGACTCTGTTATAGCGGCAAATATTCTCAACAAGAGGTGCTTAAAATGTTAAACTCCAAAGGAGGGTATTATGCTTATCTGGGAACAGATTCTATTCCACAAATTGATAAAATGATCGCTGAGGGCAACCAAAAAGCCCTGTTCATCTCCGAAGCCTGCGCCTATCAGGTAAGCAAGGAAATCGCATCTCATTATGCTACACTCGAAGGCGAACTTGATGCCATCATACTTACCGGTAATATTTTTAACAGTCAGCTTTTTCTTGATAACGTAAAAAAACGTGTTGGAAAGCTGGCACCCCTGGCACTTTATCCTTCCGTAAACGATCTGGAGGCTCATGCAGTGAATGCCCTTCGTGTACTCAAAGGTGAAGTGGAAGTGTTAACTTATGAGTAAGCTGCTTTGCAGTATATTTTTTTTGTTTGTTGTGCCATTTTGGATCACTTCCCTGCTAGGCCAACAATTAGTAAACGACTTTGAAGAAGACAAACCGACTGATAACTGGTTTAATGTTCATATCGTTTCTGATAGCACAGCATATTCAGGGAAAAGTTATGCCTTGATTCATCCCTCACAGCAGTTTGGGCCCGGATTTACGCTAAACTTCCGTTCAGACACTCCTTTTCCGGGAACCCTTTTTCACTTTAGTGCTCAAATCAGGATGGAAGATCCGGAGAAAAAAGCGTTTTTTGTGATGAGTTTTCTCGATAGTAACAACAAGCAACAATATTGGCACGCCATTGATCTGAAAAGCACTTCACACATTAAAGATCATTGGTATCTGGTAAGTGATAGTGTTGCGATTCCGGCTGACATCCTGCAACAAACTTATCTGAAAGCCTATTTCTGGAATCCCGAAAGCACAACCATTGCTGTTGATCAACTGATTTTTAGTCAGCAAAAATTGCTGCTTCCTGATTATCAACCGCAATCTGTCCAATCAACAAAACCAATCGGATGGCCAAAAGTACTGTCACAAAACCGCTTTTACGAACTCCTTTATTTTAAAGAAAATCAAAGCTTTGCCCTGGCTGATAATCGTGGCCGCCTGCTCACAAACGGATGGCTCACCCTCACACAAATTACAGTTAAAAACCAAAAACAAACGCAACAAAACAGCCGCTGGAAACTTCGTCGCATCAGGCAAAAAGACAATGAAACCTATATCAGGCTGATCAACCGGACGGGCCTGCACCGAACCGTCCTGGAGGTGATCACGAATTGGGACGATCCAATGGTGCGGTATAAGATTGAAACCCGTTACCGACAACGGGCTCAACTGGAACAACAGGCACTGGTGATAGATTTTACCAGTCCGCTCAACGAAGTGTATCGAAAAAACAGACAGATTGATACTGCTGATTTTCAAAACATTTATTACCTTGAAAATCAAGGTTTCCGATTTGGAAACGACAAACAAAGCCTTACACTCTATCATCCTTCCAAGCTCAGCTCTATACAGCTCGATAGTCGCAACAAGCAGGCTTTTTTAAATCTTGATGCTGCCTTTGATCATCCCATGTTACATTATCCGCTTTTGCCCGACACACAGGATGTATGGGTTGATAAAAGCGCGCGTCAGATCAAGAAAGGCAGTAAGCTTATAAATAATTTTGAGCTGCATATTGGTTATAAACCGGAATTTCTCCCACGTTTCATGCCTGTGCCCAATGGATATGAAGCTGCGCTTGCCTGGACCGAACACGCCGACTGGACCAATATCCGCACCCAAAGAGCTGTTAATTTCGGCCACGAAAATATTTCACGGCCTGACAGTGCGGTTGGTGGATTTGTGCATTATGATATCCCGGTGACAAAAAGTGTTTTTTATAACAATCCTGATCAAATAACAAATACTGCAATAAGCGACAGCCTTTTCAGTGAACCACATGCCACGATACTTGGAGACAATGATTTTGCCTCATTGCTGAAACAGCTTCACGAATGTGGACACGAAATCTGCCTTCACACTCCCGAACAATTCACTAGCACCCAGGAAAACCTGCACGAAAGTCTTGCTTTTATGCAGCAAAATTATGGTTCAGCCGTCTGGATCGACCACGGATACAACAATTCAGCCTACAACAACCGCGAAAATTGGGTGTGCGACGGACAGCACAAAAACAATCGGTTAAAAACATGGCAAAGCTGGAAAAAATATGGGGTAAATGCATTTTGGAATCCTTACCATGAAGACCGTTCCCCATTTTCAGGATGGAGCTTCGATGGTCAGTTGCATCAGCCCTATCCGGGTTTTGGAGATGCCTTTCCGGATGCGCTGTTTCATCCTATTCACAATAGTTTTGATGGCTGGTTATGGACAACTTATGGCACACTGGAAGTGCCCGAAGAACGTCTTTGGAATTACTACTTCAGCGTCGAACGGTTGATGAGGCTGGTTAAATACCGCAGCACACATATCACCCACGTATATCCGGCATGGGTGCAGGAAAAAAAAGGCTTTTGGCGTTTCGATGAACACAATAATATCGTCGCCGAAGTGGGTTTCAACCAGGCGCTTGCCCGTATCGACAGCCTGCGAAATGAGGGTTTACTCCTTCCTGCAACAGTAGGTGAACTGATCCATTATCACAGCCAGTGCAGGCAAGTCGGGTACAAACCACAAACAGATGGAAGTATTCAAATAACAAACCACGGAAGTGATCCTATTTACGGCCTTAGCTTTATTACGAAGCACAAAAAAATAAGCATCACGAACAAAACTTTTCAAAGCCGCCCATCAGGCGATGAACTGATCTTTTGGTTCGACATCCAACCCGGTGAAATTGTTACCCTAATACCTGAACCTTCGTCTTTCTGACCTTCGTTAATCTTCATTTTCTTCGGACATCTGCGGAATCTGCGGGATATCTTTTTCCTTCTTCGAGACAACCTGCATGATCTGTGGACAATTTTTTTCCCGCTGATCTCGCTGATTTCCGCGGATTATTTCTCTGCGGGAAACTTTCTTTCTCCACTACAAAACCATCTCCGGAATCTCACCTTCAACCAACAAGGGTGCAGCAGTTTTTGCTACAATTTCTTCTACACTAACACCGGGAGCCCGTTCAAGCAGTTTAAAACCTTTTTCAGTTACCTCCACAACGGCAATATCAGTCACAATTTTACTCACACACGACACACCGGTAAGCGGCAGATCGCAGCTTTTGAGCAGCTTGCTATTGCCATCACGATCGGTATGCGTCATGGCGACAATGATATTTTTGGCTGAAGCCACCAAATCCATCGCGCCACCCATTCCTTTCACCATCTTCCCGGGAATCTTCCAGCTGGCGATATCACCCTGTTCCGAAACCTGAAAAGCTCCCAACACAGTGAGGTCGATATGCCCGCCACGGATCATGGCAAAGCTCATACTCGAATCAAAAAAGGCTGCTCCTTTGGTATAGGTAATCGTCTGTTTGCCGGCATTTATCAAATCAGCATCCACCTCATCGGGGTGCGGGAAAGGCCCGATGCCCAATAAGCCATTCTCACTTTGCAGTGTAACCATCATTCCGTCTGGAATGTAGTTAGCCACGAGTGTTGGAATGCCGATTCCAAGATTAACATAAAAACCATCTTCTATTTCCTGTGCAATGCGCCTGGCAATGCTGTTTTTATCTAAAGCCATAATTTTTGTTTTTCAGTTTTACTTTCGGGTTGTAACAAATTCGATCCGTTTCTCCAGGTTTTCTGACTTAAAAATCCGTTGCACAAACACACCGGGAGTGTGGATCTGGTTGGGATCAAGTTCGCCGGCAGGTACCAGCTCTTCTACTTCGGCAATCGTAATTTTGCCCGCCATCGCCATCGCTTGGTTAAAGTTATTGGCCGTATGGCGGTAGATCAGATTGCCATGTGTATCGCCTTTCCAGGCTTTAACAATGGCAAAATCTGCCATAAGGGCATGCTCGAGCAAGTGCATTTTACCATTAAATTCTCGTGCCTCTTTTCCTTCTGCCACTTCGGTTCCATATCCAGCTGGTACAAAAAACGCCGGAATACCAGCGCCTCCGGCCCGGCAACGCTCGGCCAGTGTGCCCTGTGGGATAAGCTCCACGTCCAGCTCCCCACTCAGCAGTTGTCGCTCAAATTCTGCGTTTTCGCCCACATAAGACGAAATCATCTTGCGGATCTGATGCTTCTTGAGCAACAGTCCCAGCCCAAAATCATCCACGCCGGCATTGTTAGAAATACAGGTAAGGCCCTTAACATTGCTTTCGACCAGTGCTGCAATGCAATTCTCGGGAATACCGCACAGCCCGAAACCTCCCAGCATCAGCGTCATATTATCCGCTATTCCGCGAATGGCTTCCTGTGCGTTTTTTACTACTTTATTCATAATAAAAATGGTGTTATTTGTTTTTTCAGAACCGCCTGAGCATAAATAAGGTCACTGCACTCAAACAGTCATTTCAGGTTTAAGGCACTAAGATAATAGTTTCGGGGATAAAGAAAGAAAAAATAATAAAAAGGGGAAATCTGCTGCAAAAAATCAAAACAAATTGGCTGATTACAATAAAAAATTATGCTCATGTTTTGTTTAATTTGTGCACGGAGCCAGGCTCGAATCTACCTGTCTAACGCCAGTTAGACAGGCCGGCACGAGTGGATGACTCTTCTCTGATTCACTACCTTTAAGCCTGCTAACGCTTTTGTAAAACATTGGCCAAAAATTTAAAAAGGAAGCCCTTGAGCTTCCCTTTGTACCCGGAGCCGGGATCGAACCGGCACGAGTGTTACCTCACTGGTTTTTGAGACCAGCGCGTCTACCAATTCCGCCATCCGGGCATTGGAGCAGGTAGTTATGAAGCGCAAAAATACGGTTTTTTTTAGAGATACAAACAGCCGGATAAAATTTGTATAAAAGCTATATCTGTTCTTTCAATCTTTTATTTGAAAACAAATTTGGCTGCTTGTCAGGATTTTTATACTTTTGCAGACAGTTTTCATTAAAACATAAGTAGCTATGCCAGAGCCAATTGTAAGTATTTTTTCGGGAAGAGCCTCCGAGTATCTGGCTCAGAAAATTGCTGACCATTATGGTTCTGCTGTTGGTAAGACCATCGTAACTGAGTTTTCAGACGGTGAATTTCAACCTTCTTTTGAAGAAAATGTGCGTGGCAGAGATGTGTTTCTGGTGCAGTCGACCTTTGCTCCCACCGATAATCTTTTTGAGTTGTTGATGATGGTTGATGCTGCCCGCAGAGCATCAGCACACAAAATAATCGCTGTAATACCGTATTTTGGATTTGCCAGGCAAGACCGCAAAGACAAACCACGCGTAAGTATTGCAGCCAAGCTGGTGGCCAATATATTGCATACTGCCGGTGTAAACAGAATCATTACAATTGACCTTCATGCTGATCAAATTCAGGGTTTCTTTGATATGCCAGTTGATCACCTGTACGCTTCCAATATTTTTGTGCCTTACATTAAAGGCCTTAATCTACCCAACCTTACGATGGCCTCACCGGATACGGGTGGCACCCGCAGAGCAGCTTCTTACGCAAAAATGCTCAACACCGGTTTTGTAATTTGCTACAAACAACGCGCAAAGCCTAATGTGGTGGAAGAAATGTCGCTTATCGGTGATGTTACCGATCGTGATGTGATTCTGATTGATGATATCATTGATACAGCAGGATCCATTACCAAAGCCGGCGAACTGATTATGGAAAATGGAGCCAGCAGTGTGAGAGCGTTTTGTACACACCCTATTTTTTCTGGCCAGGCCTACGAGCGTATCAGCAAATCACCTTTCACCGAAATTGTGGTAACAGATACCATCCCCTTGAAAGAAAAACATGAAAAAATAAAAGTACTGTCAACAGCAGAGCTTTTTGCCGAAGTGATCCGTCGCGTGGAAAACTATGAGTCAATTAGTTCGTTGTTCAGATTCTCAACTAAATAATCATTTATAAATAAACAGTGTTATGAAAACAGTATCATTGAGCGGTTCTCTGAGAGAGAACGTAGGGAAAAAAGATGCCAAAGCACTGCGTAAAGCCGGAAAAGTACCCTGTGTGCTTTACGGTGGTAAAGAACAAATTCACTTTACCGCAGACGCAGCCAGTTTTAAGCCAATTATTTTTACACCAGATACCTTTATGATTGAGGTAGATGTGAATGGCAAAAAGTACAATGCCATCTTGCAGGATGTACAATATCATCCACTGTCTGACAAACTGTTGCACGTAGATTTTCTTCTGGTATCTCAGGATAAACCAGTTACCGTTTATCTGCCGGTCAAACATCAGGGAACTTCTCCCGGTGTGATCCGTGGTGGTAAACTAAAACTGAAAATGAATAAAATACGCGTGAAAGGATTGATCAAGGATCTTCCTGAATTTATCATGGTAGATATCTCAAAACTTCAAATCGGTCAATCAATAAAAGTCAGAGACCTGAGTAGTGAAAATATCAGCTTCCTGAGCCCGGCTAATGCTGTGATCATTGATGTGAAAACAGCTCGTGGTGCAGCACTCGAAGGTGGAGAGGAAGCAGAAGAAGGCGAAACCACAAAAGGTGCCGAAGGCGGAGAAGCTCCAAAAGAATAACCCAAAGACGTTTTTTGTGCTTAAAAGGCATAGGGTTATTTTTGGCCTTATGCCTTTTGTTTTTAAAAATAAGTCAACAATGAAATTTCTAATTGCCTGCCTCGGAAATATTGGAATGGAATATGAGGATACGCGCCACAATATTGGTTTCTGGGTTGCCGATCGACTGGCCGATCAACAAAAAGTAAGTTTTACGACCGGCCGGCTGGCACAAAGCACCCTAATCAAACATCGTGGCCGCAGCCTGGTAGTGATTAAACCCACTACATTTATGAACCTGAGCGGCAAAGCTATACATTACTGGATGCAACAAGAGCAAATTCCAATAGAAAGGGTGTTGGTTGTGGTGGATGATATTGCCCTGCCAATTGGAACTTTGCGCATGAAGAAAAAAGGAGGTGATGCCGGACACAACGGACTCAACCATATCATTCAAACGCTTGACACCAACGAATTCGCCCGTTTAAGGTTTGGCATTGGCGATGATTTTCCAAAAGGACGTCAGGTGGATTATGTGCTGGGCAGATGGAAACCTTCCGAGATAGATATTCTTGAACCCAGACTGGATATAGCAGCAGAAATGGTGCTGAGTTTTACAACTGTCGGCATCGAACGTACGATGACGGCCTATAATAATAAATAAAAGCAAGCTTTATTTCCCAAGAACCACACTTTTCCCTATTCTTCTTTTTAGCTCATAAAGCATATCAGGATTTTCTATTTGAATCCAATTACAGTTAAAATATTCATCAAAAATGTAACTTCCATTTTGTGATTGATAAATCCACACTCCTTCCTTTGAAGCAATTATAAACTTCTGTGCTTGAAGACGTAAGGCATAAGATTTAGCTTGAAAATAAGCCTCTTTAAGATCATTTTTTGTCCTAATTTCAAGCTTTGACTCCAAAATCAGTTTGGCATACTCTTCACCGCGAACAGGATTGGCCCCGAAACAATAGTCTGGATAATACCTTTCGCCCCTTCCCATTTTAACTGGCATCTGCCTAATCCAGTCTGAAAACTCATAGCCTAGAAGCACCAATAAAGGTTCAATTAATTGGATTTCAACATCTCTCTCATCTTTCAATTCATCAGTTTCTAATCTGCTTGTAAGCTCCAGCTTTGGCAAGTCAAATACTCGCTGACCTCCAATTTCAAGCATAGATAATAATTCCTGATATTCGTTATATTTGATTGGATACCCATTGATACCTTGTAAATTTTTCCTTACTAAGGAATTATTAACCCAAACAGGATTTGACTTAAGGTCAAAATGTGTGAGACGAATTTGCAATTTTATGGGAAGTGTTATTGCAACAGCATTATAAAAGTAAAAAAAGGGATCTGCAAAACCATCTATATCCACACGCCACATAGAATGGATATAACTTCTGGGTGACAAGCAATACATCACAACAATATCACCTCTTTTTGCTTCAAGATTTCCCTGCCAATAATCCCAACTAAATTTTTCAGCCTTATCCAAAAAATCAAAATTGTTCTTGTTTGCACCTACAAACCATGCTTTAGAAGGTCTTGGCATTTCATCGTCCAAAGTTTGGTCTATAACATTAAGCGCAAAATCATATAAAAATGCACATAATTCTCCTGGTGATAAACCTGAAAACTTTCGAAACTCTAACAAAGATTCACAGATTTCGATATAAAACATTGCCCTCGATTCCCAATCCTTTTTTATTGGAACAGGTGGAATAGGGATTTCAAATTCCTGACAAATATTTTGAAATTTATAATATTCACCATGGAAAACATACGGAAAGAAATACTCAGGGTATAGAGCATAAAGTATATCAGAAATAAAATTTATTTTACTTGTCCAATATTCGAAAGAATCTTTTCCTAACAGAACAAAATCATTTATTATTATACCCTCTTCAATCCAATTCCTATAGATTTGTTTCGCGTTTTCTATAGTAAACTTCTTTTCTGCAAAAAAATCAAAGGCTAAATGAAACCAGTTTATTCTATCTTCCTTTATATATTTATGAAGCTTAAATGCTTTTAATTGCTCAAGTAATTCATTATTATCGCTAATTTCTAATTCCTGAGCTGTATTCTTAGAATAATTAGACCAGTAGTTAACCTGCTTAATACCAGCATCAGAACTAGAATAAAGCTCCCAAAGGTATTTATTGAATTTCATAAATGATTTTGAGTGAATTGAATGAAACTCAAAAATAACAAAAAACCCCACTGCCTAAAACGACAATGGGGCATTATTTTCCAAGTAAAGCCTACTTCACGGGCTTGATTTTTTTCCGAATAATGGCAGCCAACTCAGCAATTGCCACCCGTTCTTGTTGCATTGTATCTCTTTCGCGAATCGTTACCGTATTATCTTCCAAACTCTGATGATCAATGGTAATGCAATACGGCGTACCGATGGTGTCGTGTCTTCTGTAACGCTTGCCAATAGCATCTTTTTCTTCGTAATGACACATAAAGTCTTCCTGCAATTCAGCCAGAATTTCACGGGCCTTCTCGGGCAGTCCGTCTTTTTTCATCAAGGGCAATATGGCAGCTTTATAGGGAGCCAGCACGGGCGGAAGCTTAAGTACTACGCGCTCGCTGCCATCCTCCAGTTTTTCTTCGTTGTAGGCATGACTCAACACGGCTAAAAACATCCGGTCGAGGCCAATAGATGTTTCAACAACATAAGGCACATAACTCTCATTGGTCTCAGGATCAAAATATTGTATTTTTTTTCCTGAATACTGCTGATGTGCACTCAAATCGAAATCGGTGCGGGAGTGTATCCCTTCAAGCTCTTTGAAGCCAAACGGAAACTCAAATTCGATGTCAGCAGCGGCATTGGCATAATGAGCCAGTTTTTCATGATCGTGAAAGCGATATTTATCAGCCGGGATGCCTAACGAAAGATGCCATTTCATTCGTTGATCCTTCCAGTATTCGTACCATTTCATCTCTTCGCCGGGGCGAACAAAATACTGCATTTCCATTTGTTCAAACTCACGCATCCGGAAGATAAACTGACGGGCTACAATCTCATTGCGAAAAGCCTTACCGGTTTGGGCAATTCCAAACGGAAGCTTCATCCGGCCTGTTTTTTGTACGTTGAGGTAGTTAACAAAAATCCCCTGTGCCGTTTCGGGACGTAAATAAATCTCGTTAGCGCCATCTGCCGTAGAGCCCATTTTAGTCGAAAACATCAAATTAAACTGACGAACCTCAGTCCAATTGCGCGAACCGGAAATGGGGCAAACAATCCCAAGCTCTTCAATCTGTTTTTTAATGTCATCCAGTTCATTGTTTTCGAGTGACTGATAAAAACGCTTGCTGATTTCATTGATCTGCTGCTGATAATCAAGTACACGTTGATTCGTTTCACGAAACTGTTTTTCGTCAAATGCTTCACCAAAACGCTTGTGGGCTTTCTCAATTTCTTTGTTGATCTTCCCTTCAATTTTTTCCATATGGTCTTCGATCAGCACATCGGCACGATATCGTTTTTTGGAATCCTTGTTGTCGATCAGCGGATCATTAAAAGCATCCACATGTCCCGAAGCTTTCCAGGTGGTGGGGTGCATAAAAATGGCCGCATCGATACCCACAATATTTTCGTGGTATTGCACCATTGATTTCCACCAATACTGACGAATATTGTTTTTTAGTTCAACGCCGTTCTGACCATAATCATATACCGCACTTAATCCGTCATACAGCTCACTCGACTGGAAAACAAACCCATACTCCTTGGCATGGGCAGTTATTTTCTTAAAAAAATCTTCCTGGTTTATCATGGCGGCAAAAATAGGAAATTGAAGCGTGCACCAGATGTTAAAACACAAAAAAAGAGGCCTGTACCAGACCTCTTAGTATAATTTTTCGTTGCTGATGATTTACAGGATCAACATGGCATCACCATAAGTAAAGAAACGATATTTCTGAGCTACGGCCTCTTTGTAGGCTTTCATCAAAAAATCATAATCTGCAAAAGCAGCCACCTGCATCATCATGGGCGATTTGGGCAAATGGAAATTAGTAACCATAGCATCTGCCAAGTTAAACTCATAAGGTGGAAAAATAAATTTGTTAGTCCATTGATTAATGGACTTCACCCTGCCATTGATGTTTACGGCAGTTTCCAGAGCTTTCATGGTGGTGGTTCCAATGGCAACCACATTGCTTCGGCGGTCTTTGGCATCGTTGATGATGATGGCATTTTCATCGGTCAGAAACATCTCTTCCGAATCCATTTTGTGTTTGGTAAGGTCTTCTACCTCAATATTTCTGAAGTTGCCCATGCCGGCATGTAAGGTAACTTCGGCAAAAGAAACCCCGATAAGCTCAAGCCTTTTCATCAGCTCACGGCTAAAGTGCATGCCGGCTGTTGGGGCAGCAATGGCACCTTCGTGTTTAGCAAAGATGGTCTGATAGCGCTCGGCATCTTCGGGTTCAACCGGCCGATCGTGGATCTTTGGCAAAGGTGTTTTGCCAAGGGTTTGAATGGTCTTTTTGAATTCTTCGTAAGGACCATCAAACAAAAACCTGAGTGTGCGTCCGCGCGAAGTGGTATTGTCGATCACCTCAGCTACAAGTGATTCATCCTCGCCAAAATACAATTTGTTGCCAATACGGATTTTGCGTGCAGGATCAACCAACACATCCCAAAGGCGGCTCTCGCGATTTAATTCACGAAGCAAAAAGACTTCGATTTTGGCACCAGTCTTTTCTTTTTCGCCATACAATCTGGCCGGAAAAACCTTGGTATTATTCAGGACAAACACATCACCATCCTTAAAATATTCAAGGATGTCTTTAAAGATGCGGTGCTCAATCGTTTTGTCTTTTCGGTGCAGCACCATCAAGCGCGATTCGTCTCTGTTTTTTGGGGGATAACTGGCAATAAGATTAGGGGGCAGGTTAAACCTGAATTGCGATAATTTCATTTGCTTAATTAATTAAATCCAACTTCCTTCTTACTAAAATTCCTCGGGTAAAATAAGCATGGCTCTAGAATGGGATTGCAAAGGTAACCCAATATCATGCCGAAGTCAAGTGTTTGAGAAGCTTTATGCCAGGCACAAAGAAAAAAAATCATTCCGTGGATTGAGCTGTTCCAATAATCTTAGCTTTGATTTGATCTGGAGTTATCGCATCTGCTACATTAAACTCTCCTATCTGTGTGCGCCTCAGGCTGGTAAGATAGGCTCCGCTTTGCAGTGCCCTGCCAAAATCATGTGCCAGGCTTCGGATATAGGTTCCTTTGCTACAATTGGTTTCGAATGAGATTTCCGGAAAGTTTTTCTGGTTCAGCTCCAACCGATGAATAAAAATGGTGCGCGGATTGAGTTTTACCTCCTGCTGCTTCCGTGCATAATCGAAAGCCCGCTTGCCATCCACTTTGATGGCCGAAAAGTTGGGTGGCATTTGTTGTTGCTCGCCCAAAAACTGCTTGCGTACTGCTTCAATCATTTCGGAGCTGATATGAGCTGTTGGATATACGGCATCCGGCTCTGTTTCGCCATCATAGGAAGGAGTAGTTTTGCCTAACAAAAAAGTGCCCGTATAAACCTTGTCCTGATCCTGAAACTCCTGGATACGTTTGGTCATTTTCCCGGTACATAAAATCAGCAACCCACTTGCCAAAGGATCGAGCGTGCCGGCATGACCTACTTTTAGCTTATGAATCTGATGAAAGCGTTTGATGAGCGAGCGAACAAAATTAACTACATCAAAAGAAGTCCAGCCTACGGGCTTATCAATTAGCAGTACCTCACCTTCTTCGAAATGAAACTCCATTATACCAGGCTTAAATCATAGCCGAGTGCCAGCATAAGCAGGATAGCAACTCCAACCACTATGCGATAATAACCAAAAACTTTAAATCCATATTTGGTTACAAAACTGATAAAGGTTTTGATGGCAATCAGCGCTACTACAAAGGCAACCACATTACCTATCAGCAGACTGGTGATATGGGTGCTTTCAATCACTTCATAATTTTGAAACAATTTGTATCCGGCAGCGGCAAACATGGTAGGAACAGCCAAAAAAAACGAAAACTCGGCTGCATCCTTACGGCTCATTTTTTGTGTCATTCCGCCAATGATGGTAGCGGCTGAACGCGAAACACCCGGAATCATTGCAATACACTGATATAAACCAATCTTAAAGGCTGAAGGATATGAAAGCGTATTGATTTTGGGCGTTTTTTCGAACCATTTATCAACAAAAATCAATACAATACCTCCCAAAACCAGCATCACAGCCACAACAACTACATTTTCGAGCAAGCTATCAATGAAATCACTGGCCATCAATCCAATTATTGCGGCAGGGATAAAAGCTACAAAAAGCTTATAATAAAATTGCAGTGATTGAAAAAAGCGTTTCCAATACAATACTATGACCGATAAGATTGCCCCAAACTGAATGTTTACTGTGAAGGCTTTAACAAAATCATCGATCTCTGTTCCAAGCAATTCCTGGGTGATGATCATATGCCCGGTAGAAGAAACAGGCAAAAACTCGGTGATGCCTTCAACGATGGCAATGATAATAATTTCAAATAAGGTCATGTGATTTTAGGCTTTCGGTTTTTTCATGATAGCATAAATCTGAATCACAAAACCGGCAAGCACTAATACTGGAGCCAGCGTCCAACGCTGAAAGTTGAATATTTTATCGCTATACACATCCGGGTCGTCCGAACCTCCGCCAATCATGAGCAAAAAACCAAGTGCAAGCACCGCCAGGCCAATAAAGACCCACTTATAGTTTTCGCGCGTAAAGGCAAATGCATCTGATTTCGAAAGCTGATCAGGTTTGGATTCCGGAACTTGATTTATGGATTTCTTCATGACTTAAACTATTCAGGATGAAAAATGAAAAGATTGAAAATTGGGTCAAAAATACAATATTCTATCATATCAGCCTGCTTCAAAAAACTGGACAGTTCTTAATTGGTGTTAATTGTGGACAAAAATTTTAAATGGATTCAGGCAAAAAGTTTCTCCGTCTTACTCCTTAAATACTTATTGATGGCCAGTTGTGTGGATATGCCTGTAAGCAACATTCCCAGTATAAAAATAGCTGCATACAGCAAAATAACACGGGCTGTATCCTGCAATAATAGCAGTTCGGGCAAATTATTTACTGCCACATATAGCACCAGATTAAGCAATACGATTGCAAGTAATGCACCCAATACCCCTTGTAATATTCCACTCCAGACAAAAGGCCTCCGGATGAACCCTTCGGTAGCTCCAACAAGCTGCATACTTTTTACCAAAAAACGTTTGGCATAAACAGACAAACGTATCGTATTGTTTATTAACGCAATAGATATAACAAGTAATAGTAAACTCAGAAAAAACAAAACCATCCCAATACGTTGTACATTTTGATTGATCAGATGAACCAGGGATTTTTGGTAAAATACTTCCTTCACAATAGGCTGCTGCATCAGCTCGTCAGCAATCACCGCAAGACTGTCATTATTTGCCCAGGCTGCTTTGAACCGAACATCCACGGATGGAAGCAAAGGATTTTCCTCATCGCCGAGCCACTGAATAAAATCCTCACCCAAATCGGCACTTAAGCGGCGGGTAGCTTCCTCTTTGGTGATATAAGCTGCCGATTTAACATAGGGTGTGGCATCCAGCATTTTCTGCATCCTGATAATCTCAGCTTCCTTCACATCTGGTTTCATAATAATTTCAAAACCAATATTTTCGCGTATATGTTCCGACAGCTTTTGTGCATGTAAAACCAGCAAACCCAAAAGGCCTAACATAAACAACACCAGCATAATACTTGCTACTGAAGTGATATATGAACCCGTTAGTTGGCGCCTACTGCTTTTTTCAGCTTGCTGTTGCATAATCTATTGGATTTGCGACAAAAATACATTTTTTTAAGATTACTCCTTTTTCCGGAAATATTGTTGTTGGTATCAGACTATAAAAATGCATTACCTTTTTATCGGTTTCAAATTGCGTAAAATTACGGGGTGCCACCTGTTTTAAAAAGCAGAATATCCATTGTGAAATTAGTAACAATGAACCTGTTTTTGTATTATTGACTGATGTACTTTTGCATTGTGATTGTTAATTCTATCACAATAAGTCAAACCCAAAAAAACTTAAGACAATGGCAAAAGCAAAAATTTTAGTAGTTGACGACGACATGGATGTGATCACCATGCTGGAACAAATTCTTATCAACGAAGGATATGAAGTAATATCAGCTTTTAACAAGCAGGAAGGCCTGGAAAAAGCATTACAGGAAAAACCAGATCTGGCCATCCTGGATGTTATGATGACCACACATTACGAAGGCTTCGAAATGGCTCGTGAGTTTGTTGACAATCCCAAGTTGGCAAGCATCCCCACCCTGATAGAAACCTCTATCGAAGTGCTGATGACCACCAAAGCCAGTGTACAGGCGATGGCTCGTGAGTTTCGTAACGACCCTAATTACAAGGAATTACAGGTAATTCTGATTCGTGATATCGTTACCGGAAACTCTGGTATTGATTATCGTGCCGAGGACGGCAGGTCAGTATGGGTTCCGGTTAATGGATTTATCCGTAAACCTGTTGACAAAAACAGAGTATTGCCCGAAGTAGAACGTTTGTTGGCTAAAAAAACCACTCAACCAACAGCCTGAGCCTGTAAAATCACAAGCAGGAGACAGCATATTAAGCTGCTACAAACCAATGCCCGAATGTTAAAATTGAAATATAAGTTATGAAAACCACTGTTCAGGAAATTTTAGACCAGTATCCGGGTGCAGGCCGCGACAGCCTGATTCCCATTCTGCAACAGGTGCAGGAAAAAATTGGTTTCTTATCCGAAGAATCTGTGATTGAGGTAGGAAAATATTTAAAAATGCCTGCCAGCAAGATCTTTGGAGTTGCAACTTTTTACAACCAGTTCAGATTTAATCAGCCCGGAAAATACCACGTCCAGGTATGTCGTGGAACCGCCTGTCATGTGCTGGGTTCTGCAACCGTGCTCGATGAAATTGAAAAGCAGCTTAAAGTAAAAGCCGGCCAAACGACCAAAGACAAGCTCTTTAGCCTGGAGGTTGTCGCTTGTATTGGTGCTTGCGGATTAGCCCCTGTTATCAATATCAACGGCGAGTTCCATGCCAAAGTCACAATCGATTCAATCCAGTCAATTTTTGATTCTTACAGAAACAGGGAGGAATAAGCATGCAAACAGAACAAAAATTTTTATTGGAACAGGTGCTCATGCAAAGTGAAAAAACAGCCCTGACTCCTGAAACAGCACAAAAGCTAAGGGTAATCAGAAAAGAACACAACGATAAAGCTGTGATTTTTGTTGGTGCCGGAACCTGTGGTTTAGGTGCCGGAGCGGCAGAAACGATCAAAGCCGCTAAAAAATACCTTCAGGAAAAAAATATCGAATCACAGGTAATATCCGTTGGATGTATCGGATTATGTTCTTCAGAACCTATCATGGATGTAAAACTCCCCGGAAAAAAACGTCTCTCTTTCGAAAAAGTAAAGGGTGCTGATGTAGCTTCCATCCTGGATAATATTTTTGCCGGTAATCTTCCGGAACATCCAATGTTAGGACAATTCAGCGATCAGGAAGATCAAACAAGCTGGTCTGACGTGCCTTCCCTGAATGATCATTTCTTCTTTAAACCTCAGCAGCGTATCGTGCTCGAAAACTGCGGAATCAGCGATCCGGTCAGCATCGAAGAATATATTGCCCGCAATGGCTATAAAGCTTATCTAAACGCTTTAAAGATTTTCAGCCGCGAAGATCTCTGCGATTTTATTGAGAAAAGCGGATTACGCGGCCGTGGCGGCGGTGGATTCCCCACGGGCAAAAAATGGAAGTTTGCCCTGGCCACCGAAGCAGATCAAAAATACCTTATCTGTAATGCCGACGAAGGCGACCCTGGTGCCTTTATGGATCGCGCGGTGATTGAAGGCGACCCGCACAAACTGCTCGAAGGTATGGCACTGGCAGCATACGCTATTGGAGCTTCAAAAGCATATGTATATATCCGTGCCGAATATCCGCTGGCCATCGAACGCCTGGTGACAGCCATCAAACAAGCAAAAGAATACGGCTTGCTGGGCAAAAATATTTTCGGCTCAGCAGTCGATCTGGATATCGTGATCAAAAAAGGAGCTGGTGCATTTGTATGCGGAGAAGAAACTGCCCTCATTCACAGTATCGAGGGTCGTCGTGGCATGCCGCGTCCACGTCCGCCATTCCCTGCAGTGAATGGATTATTTGGCAAACCCACCATCATCAACAATGTGGAAACCTTGTCCAACCTTACTGCTATTGTAAACAAAGGTGCTGACTGGTTCAGCAGCATGGGAACCACCACCAGCAAAGGAACCAAGGTGTTCGCACTTTCCGGAAAGATTGCTACTACCGGCCTTGTCGAAATTCCGATGGGAACAACAGTACGTGATATCATCTTCAAAATAGCCGGAGGTATTGCCAATGGCAAAAAATTTAAAGCAGTGCAGATGGGAGGGCCTTCCGGTGGTTGCGTAACAGAAGCAAATCTGGACATAAAAATAGATTACGAAAATCTGATCAAGGTAGGTGCCATGATGGGTTCGGGGGGTATGGTAGTGATGGACGAAGACACCTGCATGGTGGATGTGGCTAAATTCTTTATGGATTTCATCCAGCGCGAAAGCTGCGGAAAATGTATTCCCTGCCGTGAAGGTACACGCCGTATGCTCGAAATATTGGAAAGCATTACAAGCAAGCCCAAAAACCGCGAAACACACGAACCACTGGCTCGTATGAAAGGTGTGATGCAGCTCGAAAAACTGGGTAAAGTAATCAAGGACACCTCTCTTTGCGGTCTGGGACAAACAGCACCTAATCCGGTTTTGAGTACACTTAAATGGTTCCGCGAAGAATATGAAGAACATGTTTTTGATAAAAAATGTCGCGCCGGCGTATGTACCAACCTTCGCGAATATACTATCAATGTTGAAAAATGTACGGGTTGTACTATTTGTGCAAAAAAATGTCCTACCGGAGCAATCCTCGGCGGACGCAAACAACCGCATTTCATCATTCAAGACAAATGTATCAGCTGTGGCTCCTGCGAAGAGGCCTGTAAATTTGATGCTGTAATGGTAAGCTAATTGGGTGTAAACGTTAAAAACCTGAAACTATGAACTTAACGATAGAAGTAAATAACAATATTATTACTGCCGATCAGGGTGATACGATACTCGAAGCCCTGAACAAAAACGGGATGAGCGTTCCTACACTTTGCCATATGAAAGGCCTGTTCCCAACAGGAGCCTGCCGGATGTGTGTAGTGGAAGTTGAAGGCCGGCGCAATTTGGTTACCGCCTGCTCCGAACCAGTAATGAATGGCATGAAAATCAAAACACACTCACTAAGGGTTATCGAATCCAGAAAAACCATTGTAGAGTTGCTGCTGAGTAATCATCCTGACGACTGCTTGTATTGCGAACGTAATGGAAGCTGCGAGTTACAAGGTCTCTCGGAAGACCTTAACATCCGCGAAAGAAGAATCAGCGGACAAAAAAATAAATTCAAACTTGATGTTTCGAGTGCCAGCATTGTCCGCGATCCCGAAAAATGTATCCTCTGCGGACGTTGTGTCAGGGTTTGTGAAGAAATCGAAGGCGTTTCAGCAATCGAATTTGTCGGCCGTGGCAGCAAAACCTTTATAGGAACAAGTTTCAACCATGGCCTTAATCTTTCAACCTGCGTTAACTGTGGCCAGTGTATCATGGTTTGCCCGACAGGTGCACTCAAAGAAAAAGGTCATATCTGGGAGGTAAAAGATATGCTTGGTAAACCCGAAAAAACCGTTGTGGTTCATTATGCACCTTCTATTTCTGTTTCACTGGCCGAAGAGTTTGGCCTTCCTTCCGGATACAATATGATCGGACTGATGAATGCCGCCCTGCGAAGGATGGGCTTCAATTATGTGTTCGACACCTCCTTCTCGGCCGACCTTACCATCATGGAAGAGGCATCCGAACTTGTACACCGTGTACAAAACGGAGGCAAACTCCCCATGATAACCAGTTGCTGCCCTGGATGGATAAAATATGCCGAAGAGTTTCAGTCAGATTTACTGGAAAATCTCTCCAGCTGCAAATCACCACAGCAAATGATGGGTGCAATAATAAAGAGCTATTTTGCTGAAACAGAAAATATCGCTCCTGAAAATATTTATTCTGTTTCTATCATGCCCTGCACTGCCAAAAAGTTTGAACAACAGCGCGAAGAAATGACACAAAATGGAATCTCGGATGTGGATGCCGTTCTCACAACGCGCGAATTAGCCCGGTTGATCAGACTTTATGGCATTGACATTAACAAGCTTGAACCCGAACTCGCCGATTCTCCACTTGGAACACGATCATCAGCTGGTAAGATATTCGGTACTTCTGGCGGTGTAATGGAAGCCGCCATACGTTCGGCACATTATTTTATCACCGGCAAGGAATTGGTTAAGTTCCAGGTGAAAGGTGTTCGCGGACTGGAAGGACGCAAAGAGGCCAAAGTAAAAGTGGGCGAACTGGAGGTAGGTGTAGCTGTAGTGAGTGGCTTAAAAAATGCTGAAATCCTGATGGATGAGATCAGAAACGGACGCAACGACCTGCACTTTATCGAGGTGATGGCCTGCCCCGGCGGCTGTATCAATGGTGGCGGACAACCTATTGGAACAGATGAAGATGCAGTGAAAGCCAGGATGATGTCGCTCTATGATATTGATGAAAAGGATGCCATCAAAGTATCGCACAAAAATCCTTACATCACCGAATTATACGATAAATTTCTAGGCAAGCCATTGGGCCATAAGAGCCATGAGTTGTTGCATACCCATTATCAAATACGAGATGTAAATTAAACGCCAAAAGCTTCTGAAATGGCACATAATGCACATCACAAACAGTTGGTTTTTACGGTGAAGGACCGTTGCAGGGTATGTTATACCTGCTTACGCGAATGCCCCGTAAAAGCCATCAAAATAATCAACGGCCAGGCCGAAGTGATTAGCGAACGCTGTATCGGCTGTGGCAATTGTGTGCGGGTGTGTCGTCAGGAAGCCAAAGTTTATCTGCAACAAATAGATGAAGTAAGTGAATTGTTGAGAAGCGGACAACGCACGGCAGCATGTCTGGCACCAAGTTTTCCGGCAGAGTTTACGGAAATAGAAGATTATCGTATCCTTGTCGGAATGGTTAAAAAGCTTGGTTTTGAATTGGTTACCGAAGTAGCATTTGGTGCCGACATGGTGTCGGTTGCCTATAAAGAGCTTTATCAGCAAGACAACTCCAAAGGCATCATCTCATCTGATTGCCCTGCCATAGTATTTTATGTGGAACATTACCTGCCCGAACTGGTGAATAATCTGGCTCCTTTGGTATCGCCAATGGTTGCCAGCTCACGTTTTTTGAAAAAGAAATATGGCGACGATCTTCAGGTAGTGTTTATAGGACCCTGTGTGGCTAAAAAAGCCGAATCGAACGAAATAGATTATGCGCTTACTTTTACTGAGTTAAGAACATTGCTTCGCCAGCATCGCATCAAACCGGATGAAGAACTGGCTCGTGATTTTGACCCTCCTTTTGCAGGCAAAGGTGCCATTTTCCCGGTAAGTCATGGCCTTTTACAAAATATGGACGTGGAAGCCGACATCACCAAAGGAGATGTGGTGGTTGCCGAAGGACGTATCAATGTAAAAGATGCCTTAAACGAGTTTTCGCAGGGAGCACTTAATGCCCGTCACCTGGAATTGCTCTGTTGCGAAGGCTGCATCATGGGGCCCGGAATGAGCGAAGAAGGGAAAAAATATTTGCGCCGTTCCTGCATCTCAAGTTATGTGGCACATAAACTGGATAACTTCGATCAGCAACAATGGCAGGCTGATATGGAACTGGCAAAAACCGTTGATCTATCTAATAGCTTCACCCAGATGGATCGCCGCACCCATATCCCAACTTCAAACGCAATTGCCGAAGTACTCAAAAAAATGGGCAAGAACGATCTATCGGATTATCTCGATTGTGGCGCATGTGGCTACGACACCTGCATGGAACATGCCATTGCCATAACACAGGGATTGGCCGAAACAGAAATGTGCCTGCCCTATACCATTGAAAAACTGCACCAGTCAATCGAAAAAGTTAACCTGAGCAATCAGGAGCTGGCCAGTGCGCGCGAAGCACTCAAACAATCAGAGAAGCTGGCACATATGGGGCAATTATCTGCCGGTATTGCCCACGAACTTAACAATCCATTGGGTGTAATCACCTTATACAGCAATATGCTGATGGACGACACCAACGACAATACTGCCAAAGAAGATCTCAAACTGATTGTTGAACAAGCCGAACGTTGTCGGAAAATAGTAGGTGGACTGCTTAATTTTGCCCGCAAAAATCAGGTTCGTCTCACCGAAACCCATCTCGAGAAATTTGTAAGCCGAAGCATTCAAAGTATCGTATGCCCACAAAATATATCGATCAAACTTCAGGTTGAACTGAATGATCCTTATGTATATCTGGATGCAGATCAAATGATGCAGGTACTCACAAACCTCGAAAAAAATGCCGTGGAAGCCATGCCCAATGGTGGAGAAATCACACTTACAATCAGTGAAAAAACAGAAGATGTGATTATCACCATCAGCGATCAGGGTGTTGGCATTTCGGCCGAAAATATGGAAAAGCTTTTCACGCCTTTCTTCACAACAAAAGAGGTAGGAAAAGGCACAGGTCTTGGACTGCCGCTATGCTATGGCATTGTGAAAATGCACAAAGGAAAAATAGATGTTAATTCAAATACTGATCCGGAGAAAGGGCCAACAGGTACAACCTTTACCATCCGTTTGCCCCGTAATCCGATTTAACAATTGATAAAAAATTGCAAACCATGAGCAACGAAAAAAAACTGATTCTGATTGCCGATGACGACGCCGATTACCTGTTTCAGATGGAGGCAATGGTAAAAAACCTGGGTTTCAGGGTAAAAACTGCCGAAAGCCAGGCCGAAGCCGAAAAAGTGCTGGAAACCGTAAAACCCGATCTGGCCATTTTCGACCTAATGATGGAACAGGAAGACAGCGGATTCATCCTATCCTACAAAGCCAAACGCAAATATCCTGATATGCCTATCATTCTGGCTTCTGCCGTAACAGCCGAAACAGGATATAATTTTGATTTGTACAATGAAAACGACCGCGACTGGATCAAAGCAGACCTCTATCTCGAAAAAGGAATCCGTCCTGATCAGCTACATCGTGAAATCAATAAATTGTTGAAACTTTAAAATGTATTAATCATGGCAACCTTACATGTGCTTGTTGTGGATGATGAGCCCGGTATCCGCTCCGGCGTAACACGCATCTTGAGCAATTATACTGTTGGCTATCCCTTTATGGATGAAGACTTCGATTTTCATCTGATCGAAGCCGGCACCGGTGAAGATGCCATTGAGGTACTTAACAATCAGCCTGTTGATGTAGTTTTACTCGACAACAAACTACCCGGCATGGATGGTATTGAAGTGCTGGACTACATCAAGCAGCAAAATTTTGATGTTGCGGTGATGATGATCACCTCTTATGCCTCTCTTGATCTTGCTATCAAAGCTACCCGCAACGGAGCCTACAATTTCATGCCCAAACCTTTTACACCTCAAGAGTTACGCGCCTCCATCGAAAATGTCGCCAAACATCTTTTTCTCAAACGGATGACGCGTAAAATGCAGGAAGAAGGCAAGCAGATCCGTTTTCAGTTCCTTTCGGTGCTTTCGCACGAACTCAAATCGCCCATCAATGCGGTTGAAGGTTATCTGAAAATGATGCAGGAAAAGCAATTTGGCGAAAAAGTGGAAGATTACGACCGCATGATCGACCGGTCGCTCACCCGACTCAAAGGCATGCGCAACCTCATCATGGATCTGCTCGATCTGACTAAGATTGAATCGGGCAAAAAGGAACGTAAGATGCGTGATGTAAACCTGGCCGAAATAGCCAAAATGGCTATGGATACCATGGAACCTTATGCCATCCAGCGTTCGGTAAAAATGAGACTCAATGTGGAGGGTGATCCACAGCTGCTAGCTGATGCCGATGAGATGGAAATCGTTTTTAATAACCTCATTTCCAATGCAGTGAAATACAACAAAGAAGGTGGAAAAGTTCAGGTTATTATTTCCGATCGCGGCAAAGACCTCGAAATAAAGGTTTCGGATACCGGAATCGGGATGAGCGAAGAAGACAGTGATAAGATCTTTCAGGATTTTGTCCGTATTAAAAATTCAAAAACCAAGGAAATCACCGGCAGCGGATTAGGTTTGTCGATCACCAGAAAAATGATCGAACAATACAATGGCACCATCGAAGTGGAAAGTAAGCCTGATGAAGGCACTACTTTCACTGTATCTTTGCCACGACTTTGAAACGATAAAAACTAACTGACGTGAAATTTACTCCTGAAAACTATAAACTACCGGATGTACCCATGCAGCCCTTCATTGATGATGAAGAGATCTGGGATTACATCAACCACACGCAATCCACACCCGAAAAGGTGAAGGCCATCGTACAAAAATCGCTTGATAAAAACCGCCTCAGTCTGGCCGAGACAGCAGTTTTGCTCAAGGCCACCGACAGCGAATCCATCGAGATCATCAAAAAAGGTGCCCGCGAACTCAAAGAAAAAGTTTACGGAAAACGTATCGTGCTTTTTGCCCCGCTTTATGTAGGTAATTATTGTTCTAATAATTGCCGCTACTGTGGTTTCAAAGCATCCAACAAAAGTGCTATCCGCAAAACCCTCACCAAAGAAGAACTGATCGAAAACGTGAAAGCCCTTGAAGAACATGGCCAAAAACGTTTGATATTGGTTTATGGCGAGCATCGCACCTACTCAGCAGAGTTTATCGCAGATACAGTGCGCACTGTGTATAGCGTAAAAAAAGACCATGGCGAGATCCGCCGTGTCAACATCAATGCTGCTCCATTTGATATCGAAGGCTTTAAAACAGTTCATGAATCCGGAATAGGAACCTATCAGATTTTTCAGGAAACCTATCATCATCCCACCTATTCATATGTGCATCCATCAGGCAAAAAAGCCGACTACGACTGGCGGCTCACTTCCCTCGATCGCGCCATGGAGGCCGGTATTGATGATGTTGGACTTGGTGCATTGTTCGGTTTGTACGACTGGCGTTTTGAAGTTTTGGCACTGCTGCGTCATGTAAATCACCTGGAAGCCTGCTACAATGTTGGGCCTCATACAATTTCATTCCCACGCATTCAGGACGCCTCCGAATATGATCTGGATGATAAATATTTTGTTACGGACGCCGAATTTACACGCCTTGTTGCCATTCTTCGGTTGGCCGTACCCTATACCGGACTTATCCTTACTGCACGCGAACCGGAAAAGATACGCAAGGAAGTGCTGGCTTTTGGTTGTTCGCAGATTGATGCCGGCACCAAGCTGGAAATTGGTGCTTATTCCGAAAATCCCCATATTGATCAAAACCTGCACAAAGAACAGTTTAAGATCAATGATGACCGCACACTCAATGAGGTAATTGATGAATTACTCAACAGTGATTATATACCATCCTTCTGCACTGCCTGCTACCGCAAAGGCCGCACCGGTGAGCATTTTATGGAATTCAGTGTGCCGGGATTTATCAAAAAATTCTGCACGCCCAATGCTATGCTCACCCTGGCTGAGTATATCGTTGATTATGCCACTCCCGAAACAGCTGCTAAAGGCTGGAAAGTGATAAACAGGAATCTGGAAAGCCTGGGTGATGAACGATACATCAAAGAAGTGAATTCACGCCTCGAACGTATCAAACAAGGCGAACGCGACCTGTATTTCTAGCAAATAACTCCCTGAACATAGATGGCTAAAGGAAAAGACCTCAAACCACATATCGGTATTTTTGGCCGACGCAACAATGGCAAAAGCTCCCTCATCAACCTGATAACCGGGCAGGAAGTGGCTATCGTTTCAGAAGAAGCCGGAACTACCACTGATCCAGTGAAAAAATCTATCGAGATTTTTGGCATTGGACCGGCAGTTATTGTGGATACAGCAGGGATAGACGATAGCGGTGAATTAGGAGAAAAACGGGTAAAAAAAACCTACGACGCCATCAAAACCATCGATTGCGCCATATTGGTAATCACAAAAAACGAATTTGGCTTTTACGAAAAAGAGTTGATCAAACAGTTTCGTGATTATAGTATTCCATATTTTATCGTTCACAACAAGAGCGATTTACAACCTCTCGAACAGCTTACGCGTGAAAAAATAGGAGCTTTCAGTAAAGCCGAAGTTTTTGATTTTAGTGTTACCAGGCCCACCCAAACCGATACCCTGATAGGACTGCTCAGGAAGACCCTTCCGGAAACATCATTTCAAAAACCTTCCTTGCTGGGTGGTATCGTTGAGCCAAACGGTGTGGTATTACTTGTCACACCCATTGATTCGGAAGCACCCGACGGACGAATGATCCTCCCGCAGGTAATGGCCATCCGTGATGTACTGGATAATGATAACATTTGCATCGTACTCAAGGAAACCCATCTGAAACAGTATTTCGAACAGCACCAGCCCGAACCTCAGCTGGTTATTACCGACAGTCAGGCCTTTGGATTTGTAAACAGCATTGTGCCGGCGCATGTCCCCCTTACAAGTTTCAGTATTATCTTCGCCCGATTAAAAGGCGATTTTGAGCATTATATGGAAGGCACCCCCACACTTTCGGAGTTGAAGGATGGGGATAAAATTTTAATACTTGAGTCATGCTCACATCAGGTAAGCTGCGAAGATATAGGCCGAAATAAATTGCCCCGCTGGATCAAAGAATTCAGTGGCAAACGAATCGAATTTGATGTGGTTGCAGGCTTGTCCGATATCCCCGAAATCTCCGATTACCGTATGGTTATACAATGCGGAGGATGCGTTGTTACCCGCAAGCAGCTTATCAACAGGCTTCGTCCTGCAGTAAATGCCCGTATTCCAGTGAGTAATTATGGACTGACAATTGCCTGGATAAATGGTATTTTTGATCGTGTGATATCACCCTTCAAAACAATATAAATTACTGATATGCTGGATCAACTGCTCAAACAGCACTCTTTTTCACGCGAAGACCTGATCAGCCTGTTATCCGTAAAAGGCGACGACACCCATAAAGTACTCGCCCGTGCACTTGAAGTAAAAGCCGCTAGTGTTGGGCGAAAGGTGTATTTGCGAGGCCTGATCGAACTGTCAAACGTTTGTACCAAAGACTGCTATTATTGCGGTATCCGAAAATCGAACAAGCACGTAAACCGTTACACCCTCACTGATGAAGAGGTATATCAGGCCGCTGATTTTGCCTGGCGCAAAGGCTTTGGCTCTCTGGTGATTCAAAGCGGTGAACTTACCAATCCGGCATTCGTCAATCACATTGAACGCCTGCTAAAAGGTATCCATCAACGCACCAATGCTGAATTGTCCATCACGCTTTCCTGCGGCGAGCAGCCTTACAAAATGTTCAAACGCTGGCAGGAAGCGGGAGCACACCGTTATCTGTTGCGCATCGAAACGACAAACAAAAAGCTGTATTATCAAATCCATCCCGAAAATGCACTTCATGCCTATGAAAAACGCATCAAAGCGCTGGAAGACCTACGTAAAGCAGGTTATCAGGTAGGCACCGGTGTGATGATCGGACTGCCCGGACAAACCATCGCTGATCTGGCAGATGACCTGCTTTTCTTTAAATCCCTTGATATTGACATGGTTGGCATGGGCCCCTACATCGAACATGCCGAAACACCACTTTTTGAAAAGTTTATGCTGCTGTGGCCCGCTGCCGAGCGCTTCAGGATGAGCCTTTTGATGCTTGCAAGTTTACGTCTGCTGATGCCGGACATCAATATGGCTTCTTCCACAGCCCTGGAAACCCTCGACCCGCTTGGACGACAGAGCGGTTTGCTGGCCGGAGCCAATGTGGTTATGCCCAACCTCACACCTGTTATCAATAGGGTAAACTACCAGCTCTACAACAACAAACCCAACCTCGACAAAGACCCTGCACTAAGCACCAGCAGCCTCAACCAGGTGATAGAAGCCATTGGAGAAAAAATCTGCTATCACGAGGTGGGGAATTCACAGCATTTTTTGAAAAGACAGGAGTGAGGTATTTATACCCAAAAGGATTTAGTTAGCAGTTTAGGTTATACAGTTTTTCATGATAGACCTTCAGTGTTTTGAAAACCTTGAAGGTCTAGTAATCAAAAATAGAATTGATCTGCAATTCATCATATTTTTCAATTTGTTCCTTGCAATGGAACTCTTTAAAATACGCTTTATCATAAAACCACCTGAGCACTTCATCTCGTTTTAAATTTGTTTTTTCCGGCGATAAAATGGTCAGGTATGAACTCCAGGGATATTCCAGAAAATGCTTACAAAAACCATGATGAATTGGGTTGTGATGGATATAATAAATCATATAAAGTAATTGATCTTTTGAGGTGATCTGTATCCGTCTGAAAGGATGTTCAAATAAACTACCGGTGCGGTGATATCGTTTGTTAATTGCTTTGGTGTAGGCGTTGAAAAGATTGGCAAACTGCTGATTTGCAAAATTTCTGTTTGTTCCCTTTATACCTTCAAGGTTTTGAAAACCTTGAAGGTTTAACTGCTCAACAGATTTAATTCTTATTAAAAAATGAAAATGATTCCGCATCAATACCCAGGCAAAAGTATCAGCTACCAATGAAATGTATTTGCCATACAAACGCAGGAAATATTCATAGTTTTCATTTTCCTGAAACAAATTACTACCATTTATTCCCCGGTTGTAAATGTGGTAGAATTTGCCGTAATTTAATGGTACCTCTCTAGAAGTCATTCCCTATTTTTATTCAGACCTTTAAGGTTCTAGAAACATTAAAGGTTTCCTTCAAATTCGCATAGTATCCCCAATAATGTTGATTTTAAACTCAACACCTTCAATTAAGGCATTGAATTGATTATGATTCATTTTTCGCAAAGCTTTATACTCTTCATCAACTTTAAAAACTCCGTCCATTACTTTTAGTTCTGTCGATGGTTTTGCCTCGGCGTGATGTCGCATCACTATTGTTGCATATTCATCAATTTTACCAGATGGCCTTTTTATTCTTTGGTTACTTAACCCAACGACCTTGTAAATCCTTTTATTGATTTCAGTATTAGTTAAATCCCAAACCTCTTCTGGTGAATTTTCCCAAAGAATGACCATTGTTCCAATTTTCAATACAGCTTTAAAAGGCAATTCCATTTTACCTACTACTTTCTTATCAGGAACGAGGTTGTGCGAATGATTTAATCCCTGCTCTTTTAAATCCTTTTGAACTGAATACTTAAAGAATTCGCTTGCTTCCAGATTATTCAGCAATTGAAAATCTCTTTTGATTTTCTTTTTAGCATCTTTACCTTCATAAATAGCCATTGCATAATTGCTATCATTAACCACATGAAAATGTTCTTTATGAGGCTTAGGCAATTTTTTCGATTTGTCGCGTTGTTGTTTTATATGCAAAGGATTTTTTACAAAGCTTTGATAAATTCTAACTTTCTTTATAAGAACAGAATCTCCATTTTTATTAGGCAAACAATACAGTTCTGCGATTTGATGTATTAATTCGGCTACATTAGCATCAATTTCAGCTTTTTCATTTTCTTCAGCATTTCTGCGTTGTTTTAAAAGGTTTTCAATTTGTTTTTGTATTTCCTTTTCTTGTTTTTTCGCATTGCTTACTATTTCCCTAATCCGTTCATCAACAATGTTTTTAATGGAAGAATCGTCCAGAGAGTCCAATGGTTTGCGAACAACGTATTTAATAACTTTTTCAGACTCTCCATTTTTTTTCAGCTCCGTTTTTTCAATCGCACCATAAAATGTTTGTTGATGCAAGCTTCCTCTTACAGTATCTCCTTGCTGATAAATTGTATTCCCTTTTTTATTTTTAACAATTCGACCCTTTTCTCTAAGCTTCTTTTTTGTTTGCTTAGGTAGTACATCCGGAGTGGAGTGTGAAATCAACACTTCTTTTTCTATTTCCTTCAAATCAGGAACAAAACTTGACCAAGGTGGATTTACTTTGGGCATATCCGACATTTTCATTCGGTCAACTTCTTCCCATTTGTGATAGGCTTTAGCGAGATTCTCGTAAGCTTCCTTTGTTATGCAGGCAATGGTAATGGCATCAATACAGTGATGAATATGATTAACGCGAGCTTTCTTTTTGTATTCGTCTTGTAATCCCCACATTTTTCTAAAATCAGCAACAGTGCTTCCCTTTACAGTATAAACCTTGTCGAACAAGGTATTCAGGTACAAGCGCGAGTATTTGGTTATGATTCCGGTGTCAACCAACTGACTGTTTTTGAATCCTTCAGGAACATCCTTCATGGTAAATCTTCGGTGTTTGTTTAGCCAGTAATCACGTTCAAAGTTAAGTTTATGCCTCGCCTGAATTGCACTGTCTTTTTGTGTTTTGTCTGCTGCATTTTTTGCGCGTCTGACCTGGATACCAATTTGTTTATCCAATTCCTTATACTTTTCCTTCCAATGCTCTATCCGGGCAAGAATTTCAGAATGATTGGCCAATTCATAAGGAATCTGATTCCTTTTTATTTTACGGTTGAACTCGTTTTCGCAAAGTGTTTTGTTTTCCTGTGAGTTATCAAGCGATATACTGCGGGGAATTGTGTGTTCGATATCGAAAGAAGGATTGGAACCAAGAAATTTATTTAAGGCAATTTCCCTACCTGTATAAATACATTTATGGTTTTGCTCCTCCCAAAGCTGATATTTCAGAATATCGGTTTCAGAAGGCTCTTTATCCGATGAAAAATGCTCTTTTATTTTTTGTGCATACGCTTTCCTCTGATTTTCCCTGTCTCGTTGCCAGTTCTGGTATGCTTTTCGTTCGTTGGAATTCATCAGTCCGCGTGCCATCTCAATATGAATACGGGTTTCTGAATTAATAACATCATTTTTTATTAGCTCGTTAACCACTTTCCTTAACTGGTGCAGTGCCCGCATAGCCATCGGATTGCGAATAGAAGAAACCATTGGGCTGCCCAAGAAAAGTTTACCATCGTCTTTTCTTATTGGCGGTTTATAAACGTCAATCGCGGAAGGATGATAAATTTTCTTCAAAGATTTCCCTTCAACCTCAAAATTATCAGTAAGGAATGATTTAACCTTCTCTTCAATACGTTGGATGGAAATGAATTCGCCTCGCCCTCCTTTCTTTTTCATTTGCTTTTTCAGCAGTTCAAAAGCATCTGTTTCAATCTGGTTTTTCTTTTCTTCGGTAAAAGAATTATATGTCCTCTCTCCAAAATAAACCTTTATTTTATTGAACAAGTCTTTTTTGAACAGTTCGGAAGCTCTTTCGCTCCATGCAGATTCATCCTTATGACTGTTCTTGATAATACCGTTAACGATTTCGCAAATTTGTTTTTGGTCTTGGTGATTCGCAATAATCTTTTCGATTTCTTCTTTTATAATTGTTCGGTTTTCTTCTTTTTTCCATATCACATCAGGAATTGCCTCTTCCATGTTAGCCAAAAAAACGGCATGGGAGTATAGTAAGCCTGCCCTAAGAAATGGAAGTATTTTATTAATGGCTTTCAAGCTTAACGAAGCGTAATCTTTTTTCAGACGAATTTTTAGAAAATCACTGACTTGGTCTTCTGTTAAAAGCAGTCGTTTCGTAGCAAATTCTTTTAGTTTTTCATCTGAATCATACGAGAAAAGCACATGCCAAACGTCGTGAATATCAATTACAGATTCCTTCCCGTCTTTTTCCCGTTTATAAGGTAACTTGATGTCCATAAAATTGTCACCGAATAAATCTTTAAGACGAGCTGAAACAGGGCAACCGCTAACTGTTGTTTTCATTGAATAGTTCAGCAGGTAATCATCAGGATTTTTGTTATTGTCCCTGTAATATTTGTATTGTTTTTTAGGTGCAAGTTGTTTTGCTAAATCTTCAAATTCAAAATGATCTTTACTTTTTCTAAAGAATTGCGGAATTATTTTTTGCCTTTCTTCCGTATTCAGAGGCCTTAACTTTTCATCATCAGGTGTCTTTATTTTAATATTATTAATAAAGCAAAGCATGCGGTATTCTTCAAACTCCGGACGCGACACGGCACAGCGCGGCTTGGTTGGCTCAAATACGCATTTACCAATCAATCCTTTTTGCGACTTTAATGGCCGCTGGTAAAAAATGGCCTTGTGCAGTTTGTTCTGTATCTCTTCTGGAATCTTTTGAAATTCACAAATTCGCTTAAATTCATCCAGATAATCGTCTTCTCTACTTGTGTACTGGTCTCTGACTTTTTCTCCTTTTAAATAACAGTCTTCATAAAAATACTGGCCAAGTGTCCTATCACCTTTCTTTTGTTGTAATTCCTTTATTCTGCTTTTTACTTTTCCTGTTTCATTTTCAGGAGTTGAGTCCAGGCGGTTGCTGAGAAAGCCACGGCGTTGTACCATGTGATAAAAAGCACGGCCTAACTTATGTTTGTCTGTCTCCCTGTTTATATCCAATTGCTGGGTTATTGCCAGATATCGATAGAAATAGGGGTGTTTTTCAGCGTCTTCATCGGTTAGCCACCAATTACGAAAACTAATGTTTTGAGGATAAATCCTTTTGTATCGCCACAGGTCTAACTCTTCTTTTGTTAGTCGAGGACAATAACCATATTCCGACAGCACTTTAAGCGTTTCAATTTTACGCAGCTTTCTGCGGTATTTTAATCTCCGTGCACTTCGAAAACCTGTCCTTTCTGCAGCTTTTGAACTTTCTTGTCCTTTTTCAATTTTAACGCCTTCCTGAAAAACACGAACGCCTTTAGAAATGAGTTGAAATTCGTGATCGCGTTCTTTTTCCACAACAGCCCACCCAATGCTATTTGTGCCTAGATCAAGCCCTAAGATTTTAGTCATTTCCAGTTGTTTAGGTTGGTAATAAAAAATATTGGATAAATATATGAAATTTTCAGAAAATACAATTACATTTGTTCCTTAGAATAAAAAGGAAACCATTTTTATATCTTATCACAATAAGGCTACCGATTGCCTCGGCATGCCGAAGGATATAAATCCTATACTCCTGCTTCGGTGGGAGTTTTTTTATATGCACAGCCATTCAAGGTTTTGAAAACCTTGAAGATCTAGAAATCAAAAATAGAATTGATCTGCAATTCATCATATTTTTCAATTTGTTCCTTGCAATGGAACTCTTTAAAATATGCTTTATCATAAAACCACCTGAGCACTTCATCTCGTTTTAAATTTGTTTTTTCCGGCGATAAAATGGTCAGGTATGAACTCCAGGGATATTCCAGAAAATGCTTACAAAAACCATGATGAATTGGGTTGTGATGGATATAATAAATCATATAAAGTAACTGATCTTTTGAGGTGATCTGTATCCGTCTGAAGGGATGTTCAAATAAACTACCTGTGCGGTGATATCGTTTGTTAATGGCTTTGGTGTAGGCGTTGAAAAGATAGGAAAATTGATTAACTGGCTTATATTTTTTTATTAATCTTTTAGGATTTGAAACACTTTCGGGTCTGTCAGACACCGAAAGGTTTATCACTGACCCCGAAGTGTTTTCAAAACCTTCGGGTGTCTGGTGGTTACCCATAAAAGAAATTTCTTCCTCGTTTTTGATTCGTACCAAAAAATGAAAATGATTCCGCATCAATACCCAGGCAAATGTGTCTGCTACCAGCGAAATATATTTGCCATATAAACGCATGAAATAATCATAGTTTTCATTTTCCTGAAACAGGTTGCAACCATTGATTCCACGGTTATAGATGTGGTAAAACCTGCCGTATTCCAATGGTACTACGCTGGAAGTCATTTTCTGTTGTTTTAGGTTGGAAATAAGTAAATATTGGATAAATATAAAAGGTTTTCACAAAAAACAATTCTATTGTCCAATAAAATATTCAGACCTTCAAGGTTTTAAAAACCTTGAAGGTCTGAAATATATCCAATCAATTCTCTTTCAAACTTTAACGTTTCTTCCTTCTCTCTTTTTTGAACGAAGGTCTTCCTGAAAGTGAACCTGAAGATTTCCCTGAAGACTTACTTGAAGCACCCGAAGACATATCCCGCTCACTGGCGCGTTCAACGCGAACCTTGTCGGGATTGAGTTTTTTATTGGCAAAAGCACCCATTACAAGCTCAACACTTTGGTCATCAATATCTACAAAAGAAAAGTTATCCATCAGCTTTATATGACCAATACGCACATCACGCGAGCGGGTCACCTGATTGATGAGGCCAATGAGGTTATTGGGTTTGATTTTATCTTTTTTGCCGAGGCTGAAAAATAATTTTGTAAAGCCCGATTCTTGTCCGCCACTGCGTTCGCGGAAGGATTGTTTCTTACCTCTGCCAGGTCTTTCATCTTCATAGCGGCTACGACTTTCGTCCACATTCAAATCCTGAGCATCACGATAATAATCCAGGAAACGATTAAAAGCCAGTGATACAAAGCGTTTGATCAATTCCTCGCGCGACATCCACTCCAGCTTGCGAAACACTACTGGCAGATAGGCATCAACCTCTTCATGATTTACTTCAACATTTTCGAGTCTGTCGATATAATTGAAAAGCTGTTTCTCGCACACCTGCATGCCTGTTGGTATTTTCGCCTGGGCAATCGGTTGCGAAAGCTGTTTTTCGATTTGCCTTATCCTACCCTTTTCGCGCATATGTATCAGGCTGATGCACACACCGGTTTTATCGGCACGGCCTGTACGGCCACTACGATGCACATAGGTTTCGGGCTCATCGGGCAGGCTGTAGTTGATCACATGCGTGAGGTTGTTCACATCCAGCCCACGAGCTGCAACATCAGTAGCAACAAGTATCTGAAGGTTTCCTTCGCGGAAGTGATTCATCACATGATCGCGCTGTGCCTGCGAAAGATCGCCATGCAATGCACCTGCATTGTATCCATCGTTGATCAGTTGATCAGCAATCTCCTGGGTTTCGGCACGTGTGCGACAAAAAACTATCCCATAAACGGCAGGATGAAAATCTACAATGCGCTTGAGGGCTTTATAGCGGTCTTTGGCATGCACCAGGTAATAGCTGTGTCGCACATTAGCTGTTCCTGCGTTACGTTTCCCCATCGATTTTACAACCGGGCTTTTCATATATCGGGCCAGGATGCTTTCGACAATTGCCGGCATTGTTGCCGAGAAAAGTAAAATATTGCGCTCGTCGGGTACTGACGACAAAATGGCATCAACTTCTTCCTGAAAACCCATATCAAGCATCTCATCGGCTTCATCGAGTACGACCCAGCTTATTTTCGTCATATCAATCTTACGACGACGCATCATGTCTTGCAGGCGACCAGGAGTGGCCACTACGATCTGAGGATTTTTTTGTAAAGATTTTATCTGGCCCTCGATACTGGCACCACCGTAAATAGCTGTAATTTTTACAGACGGAAGAAACTGCGCAAAACTGTCCAAATCGCGTGTGATCTGCACGCAGAGCTCACGGGTTGGACATAAAATCAGCGCTTGTGTTTCTGCCCTATTGCTATCAATATGATGCAGCAATGGCAGCCCGAAAGCCGCTGTTTTTCCGGTTCCGGTCTGAGCAAGTCCTACCAAATCAGTGGGAGTTTGAATCAATTCGGGGATTACGGCAGCCTGAATAGGCATAGGTTCATTAAAGCCGAGTGTTGAGACGGCTTTTAAAAGTTCGGGCTTCAACCCGAGATCGTTAAATGTAGGCATAAAATGTATTGGAAATGAGCGGCAAAGGTAATTCATTTCATTAAACTACAAAGAGAAATCTGAAAAGCCGATAGTATTAAAGTATTGGTTTTCTTTAATCTGCTGTTTAGAAACAGAGGAATTTAACAATCAACCGGGAAGCCTTTTTTTGGTATTGTGACTTCTATGAAAGTTTACTTAATTTTACCTGTCCTAATGAATTTATCTAAACCAATATACAAAGCGTTATGCTTCAAACCATTATTCGCTTAAGCCTGAAAAACAAACTCATTGTTTTACTCATCACAGCCACCATGGCTGGTTTCGGGCTGTTTTCGCTAACTCATATTCCCATTGGTGCCGTGCCTGATGTAACGAACAATCAGGTGCAGGTAATCACCACTTCACGCAATCTTTCTACCCTGGATGTAGAACGTTTTATCACCTATCCCGTTGAATTGTCGATGGCTAATTTGCCCGGGCTGATAGAGATTCGCTCTATTTCCAAGTTTGGATTATCTGTCGTTACGCTGGTTTTTGAAGACGATATGGGGACTTATCTGCCAAGGCAATTGATTACCGAACAACTTGAAGTTGCCGCTGAAAACATTCCGGCAGGTTTTGGCAAACCTTTTATGGGGCCAATCTCTACAGGGCTTGGTGAAATTTATCAATACATCCTCGAAGTGGAACCAGCTTACAAAGACGTTTATTCTGTTAGCGAACTTCGCACCATTCAGGACTGGATAGTGCGCCGGCAGCTTTCAGGAATCCCGGGTGTGGTAGAAGTGAATACATGGGGTGGTTTTCTAAAGCAATATGAAGTGGCCGTAAATCCCGAAGTGCTCCACGCGATGGATATCAGCATTGGCGAGGTTTATAGCGCCCTCGAAACCAATAACTCCGTAGTGGGAGGTGGGTATATCGAAAAACAAAATCAGAGTTATTTCATTCGGGGTGAAGGTTTGGCTAGTTCGGTTGAAGATCTTGAAAACATTGTGGTGCGTAACAGAGACGGTGTGATCATCCGTGTGAAAGATATTGCAGTGGTGCAATTTGGCCATGCTACCCGTTTTGGCGCCATTACAGCCAATGGCGAGGGCGAAAAAGTGCTTGGACAGGTGATGATGCTCAAAGGAGCCAATTCGGATGAAGTGATCAGGGACGTTAAAGAACGTGTAGCCGAGGTGCAGAAAAGCCTTCCCGAAGGCATACATATCAACGGATTTCTGGAGCGCAGCGAGCTGATCAAAAAAACCACCAATACAATTGCCGAAAACCTGATCCTGGGCTGTTTGATCGTAATTTTTGTAGTGGTTTTGCTGCTCGGAAATATGCGATCCGGTCTTGTTGTAGCCTCCGTAATTCCACTCAGTCTGCTCTTTGCCCTCAGCATGATGTACCTTTTTGATGTGGATGCCAACCTGATGAGCCTCGGCGCCATCGACTTCGGGATTATCATCGACGGTGCAGTGATTATTGTTGAATTTATTGCATTTCAAATCAGCAAGAACAGAGACAAAATTCTTAAAACAAGTGGGATAGAACAGCAACAACTAATCGACAAAATCACCCTGGATGGAGCAGGTAAATTAACCCGTTCAGCACTTTTTGGCCAATTGATTATCATTATCGTTTTCATTCCCATTTTATCCTTATCAGGAATCGAAGGCAAGATGTTTACGCCTATGGCACAGGTGTTTACTTTTGCACTGCTGGGAACGATGTTTTTGGGCTTTACGTATGTGCCGGTGATGTCGTCCATTTTCCTGAAGCCGGCCAAAAAACAAAAAAATATTTCTACACATCTGATTGCTTTCCTGAATAAAATGTATGAGCCTTCAATAAGCTGGGCTCTTTCGAACAAAAAAATAGTATTAAGTCTTACGGTACTTTTATTAGGTGTTTCCATCTTCATCTTCAGCAGGATGGGTGGCGAGTTTATTCCCACTTTGGATGAAGGCGATTTTGTGATTCAGCCAGTGCTGAAAACCGGAACCACACTCAGCAGTACTATTGCGCTAACCACAAGGATGGAAGAGATCCTGAAAACATTTCCCGAGGTAAAACAGGTTGTCAGCCGCATTGGTGCTGCCGAAGTCCCTACCGACCCCATGTCGATGGAAGAAAGCGATATAATCATAACCCTTAAGCCGCCTTCCGAATGGGTTACGGCCGACAGCAAAGATGAACTGGCCAATCGTTTCAAGGAAGCACTTTCGGTCATTCCGGGAATCGACTATGAATTTACCCAACCCATCGAAATGCGGTTCAACGAACTGATCACTGGCACAAGAGCAGATGTTGCCATCAAGATTTTTGGTGAAGACCTCAACCAGCTCAGCCAACTGGCACAACGCATCAAATCCCTCATCACCCCGGTAGAAGGAGCATCGGATGTGGTGGTGGAAAAAGTGGCGGGCTTGCCCGAAATGACGGTAAATTACGACCTGAATAAACTGGCTCTATATGGCTTAACGGTTGATGATGTAAACAGGGTTATTTCGATGGCCTTTGCTGGTTTAAAGGCAGGTGAAATATTTGAAGGTGAAAAACGCTTCGATTTGGTAATCCGTTATCAAAATGATTACAGAAACGATATCGAGAACCTACGCAACACCTTCATTCCCATGCCCGACGGCCATCAGGTTCCTTTACGTGAAGTTGCCGAAGTAAACTTTTCGAAAGGTCCGGCCAAAATATCGCGCGACGACACCCGCAGACGTATTGTAGTGGGTATTAACGTGCGTGGAAGAGATTTAGAGTCAGTGGTTGACGATGTGCATGCTTTGATTGATCAACATATCGATCTGCCACCAGGCTATGCCATCACTTACGGTGGGCAGTTCGAAAATTTGCGTTCGGCGCGCAATCGTCTGATGATTGCCGTTCCTATTGCTTTACTGCTCATCTTTGTATTGTTGCATCTGGCATTTAATTCGTTGCGCGAAGCCCTGCTCGTTTACACTGCCATTCCGCTATCGGCAGTTGGTGGTATTTTATTGCTGTATATCCGTGATATGCCATTTAGTATTTCTGCAGGAATAGGTTTCATTGCTTTATTTGGTATTGCGGTACTCAACGGCATTGTGCTCATCGAACATTTCAAAGAATTACAAAAAGACAACAGCATTAAATCTGTGCGGGAACTCATCATCAAAGGCACTTCCGAACGCTTGCGGCCGGTGTTGTTAACCGCCTCAGCTGCAGCGCTGGGCTTTTTGCCGATGGCGGTTTCCACCTCTGCCGGTGCAGAAGTACAGCGTCCGCTTGCAACGGTAGTCGTTGGCGGTTTGATAACGGCTACATTACTCACGCTCATTGTTTTGCCGGTACTATTTTGTCTTTTTGAACGTAAAAAACTTGAACTTCCTGCCATGAAAAATACTGCAATAATGCTTTTACTGCTTTCGTTGTTTGCTTTACCATGGCAAGCTCAGAGTCAGGAAAAAATCAGCTTGGAGCAAGCCATGCAAAAAAGCATTGAACGCCATGCCGGATTAAAAGCTGCTGCATTAAGTGTAGATCAGGCAAGGCTGGGCAAAACAGCCGCTTTCGATTTCCCTAAAACGGGAATTTATTACAATTACGACCAAAATAATATCGCCGATAATGGTCTTCCGCTTAAAATATGGGGCATTCAGCAGAGTTTTGCCTTTCCGGGTGTTTATAGCGGAAAAATCAAGCTTGCCGGATTGGAAACCGATAAACAGCTTTTGACGTATGATCTCACGAAAAAAAGACTACAAAAAGAGGTGTCACTGGCCTATTACGACCTCCTGTATCAGTTGAACCTTCAGCACCATTTTCATCAGCTCGACAGCTTATACCAACAATTACAATATGCCGTGCAAAAGCGGGTAGAAAGCGGAGAAAGCACCCGTGTTGAACTGCTGCAGGCGCGTGCCGGCCGTTCCGAAATCGAAAATCAGCTTCAACTGATCAACAAAAATCTCATTTTGGCACAGCAGCAACTGGCCTCGCTCATGCAGACTGACTCCCTATTTCTACCCGTTGAAACAGGATACAAGCCACTTGTGCTAATTGATTCAAGCCAGTCGGCTTCCTGGTATGGCTTACTCGACAAAGACCTGCTTATCAGTGAGCAACAACATAAACTCAGTCGAAGGCAGATGCTTCCTGACCTACAACTGGAATATTTCACCGGAACAAATGCGTGTGCAAATTCAAAAGTTTACAATGGTTTTCAGGTAGGAATCGACCTTCCTTTGCTTTTCTTTGGTCAACATGCCCAGAACAAATCTGCACGCATACAAACCGAAATTCTGACAGCAGAACAAGAACGCCTTAAGTTTTTCTGGAAACAAGAACTGGATCAGCTATACAGCCAACTGGAGCAGGCAGCGGCTAACCTCGACAGCTACACCAACGAATGGCAGCCACTGGCTAACGAACTACAAACTACAGCTGTGAAAAGCCTGGAGCAAGGCGAAATAAGTATGCTTGCCTATTTACAGCTGATGCGCGAATCGATTCGCATCCGCCAAAGCCAGCTCGAATGGCTACATGAGTACAATCGTATAGTGTTATCAATCAACTATTTTACACCATAGTACAATGAAATTTAAAACGAATAATTTAGCATTTTTAGGCTTTTGGATACTAAGTATGGCACTCGTCTCCTGCGATTCGCAAACGACTGATATCAGTTTTGCAGAGAATGATTTGATTGAGCTTACGGCTGAACAAATCAAGGAGACGAATGCACAATTGGGTTTCATCACAACCCAAAAATTTAGTCAGCAGGTGAATGCCAACGGCTACCTCGAAACATCTCCAAACAGCGAACAGCTGGTAAACAGTCTGAAAGGCGGACGAATACTGGAAATCAATGTTGAAACCGGACAAAAAGTGCACAAAGGACAAACCTTGGTGAAGCTCGAAAACCCGGAATTTGTTGAAATGCAGCGTGCCTATTTGGAAGCCGGCTTTGAAGTGAACAAACTCAGAGAGCAGTGGATGCGCAAGAAAAACCTGGCCGAAGATCAAATTGCCTCCACCAGCGAACTGCAAATGGCAGAAGCCGCGTACCTTTCGGCAGTGGCAATGCAACAAGCGCTGGCCGAAAACCTCAGGTTGATTCAGATTGATCCCGAAAAAGTTGATGCACATCAAATAAGCGCTGCGCTGGAAATCAAGGCTTTAATGGATGGACATATCACTGACATCAGCTGCCGCAAAGGCCAGTGGGTCAATCCCGAAGACCAGTTGATGCGTTTGGTTGACCTGAGCAAGCTACGCTTAAAGCTGGATGTTTTTGAAAAAGATGTTCATAAACTGAAGCAGGAATCCTCTCTATTGGCTTATTTACCTGAAAATCATCATATACCGATCAAGGGAAATATTCAGGCAATCGGACGCGAGATAGATGCCTACAATCGCACGGTTAAAGTATTTGCTCAACTTTCAAATGATTCGGAAATAGTATTGATGCCCGGTATGTTTTTACATGCCTATATTCAACTTGAAAGCGTGCAGAAAAAAGCACTTCCTGAGTCGGCGTTTTTAGAATCAGATGAAAAAAAATACGTCCTGTTGCTCAAAAGCGAAGAGAATGGCAGCTGGTTTTTCGAGAAAAGACAAGCCCTCACCGGTGATAGTGCTGATGGATTTGTTGAATTATTAAACTATAATGATTTTGCTGAAGGTGTTAAAATACTGATATCCGGAGGATTTCAGCTGATTCAGGAAGGAGAGTGATGTTGACTTAAAACAAAACTGCCTTTCTGTTGGTTTAATGATAAAAACCGATTATGAAATACGCTTTCAGTAAAACTTTGAACGAAGATTATGATCAACTGATCACACGCCTCGAAGCAGCACTCAAAAACATCGGATTTGGTATCGTTACCACCATTTATATGGACAAGACCTTCAAGGAAAAATTAGGTCTTGACTTTAAACGCTACACCATTTTAGGTGCCTGCAACCCGCATTTTGCCATCAAAGCACTCAGTTTGGAAGAACAGCTTGGTGTTTTACTGCCATGTAATGTTGTGGTTATCGATCAGGGCAAGGGAAATGTTGAAGTTGCCGCTATGGATCCTGCAGAGATGATAAAACAGCTGGGCAACGAAAGGCTCACCAAATTAGCTTGCGAAATCTCAGAAAAGTTAAAGGCCTTGATTCAAGAACTTTAAACCGTTATCGGAATCATTTTTCCTAAAAATTGCTAAAGAAAATCCCGCCGATAGCTTATTTGCTCCGGTTGTTTAGCTTTCATATTGTACTTTTGCAACAAATTTCTCCACTATTTGCCGGTTGTAATGAGACTTTCGAAGCTCGCAATTATTTTTTTTCAACTGATATTAACTTTTTTGTTTACAAGTAGTTGTACCCGCACTTCATCCAAAAATGAAAGGCTCGTCCGTGCCATCGATACCATCCCGCTGCTGGTTCCGGATAGTTTATACCTGGATTTGGATCAGGTACTGATAAGCCGCAAACAACATCAGCTCGACAGTATTTTCAAACGCTTGGTAAGGCTTACAGGATTCAACGGAACGGTTTTATATAGCGAGAAAGGACGATTAGTTTTTGAAAAAGCATATGGCTTTGCCGATGTGCGCCGTAAAAAAGACTCCCTGCACCTGGACAGTCAGTTTGAACTGGCTTCGGTTTCCAAGATGTTTACCGCCATGGCAGTGATGATCCTGCGTCAGGATGGTCTTTTAGAATATGATGTGGACATCAGAAAATACATTACGGAATGGCCTTACGAAGGTGTTACAATACGACACCTGCTCAACCATCGATCAGGTTTATCGCGCTATCAGTCGCTTGCACATGAAAAATGGACAGACAAAACCATCCCGCTGACGAATGAAAAGATGATAGACCTTTTTGTAAAACACCAGCCATCGCCCTATTTTCAACCTGATCGTGGCTTCCATTATTGCAATACCAACTATGCGCTACTGGCTTCTGTTGTGGAACGTGTTAGTGGCCAATACTTTGAAGATTTTATGGAAGCACGGATATTTAAGCCGCTTGGGATGAAAAATTCACAGATCTACAATATGCGGCATGATACTGTGGTTTCAGCCTATATCGAAATTGGCGTGCCGGGTTACGATCATCGCGGCTGGCGCGCCATACACGTACGCAACGACTACCTGAATGGTGTGATGGGTGATAAAAATATGTTTTCCTCGGTGGAAGATCTATACAAATTCAATCTGGCACTGGACTACGGATTATTGGTACACGACAGCCTGCTCAAAGAAGCTTTTACACCCGGAAGTCCACGCCATCGCCGGCGTAGCGACAATTATGGCTTTGGTTGGCGTATCCGAGGAGATGCCGACAGCACTGTGTACCATTATGGCTGGTGGAAAGGTTTCCGTACTTTTTTTCTGCGTGACATGCGCCAACAAAAAACCCTTATTGTTCTGACTAACAAAGACAAAGGACCCGGATCTGATAACTTTTGGAACATCATTAACGACACCAGCTACGAACTTTTTCCGGCCTCAAAAAACCTCAATCTTCCCGAAAAAGTAAGTCTGAATGGACGCTAGTCATTCACTACCAGCTTAAAGCCAACACCATGCACATTCATCAATTCGATCCTGGGATCGTTTTTGAAATATTTACGCAGCTTGGTAATATACACATCCATTGAACGGGCATTGAAATAAGAATCATCAAACCAGATTTTATTTAAAGCCACTGAGCGATCAAGTACCTTATTCATATTTTCGCATAAAAGCCGCAGTAGTTCAGCCTCTTTGGAGGTAAGTTTGCTTTCTTCGGTTCCTTTTATCAGCAGCTGGCGGTTATAATCGAAAGTAAATTCGCCCAGTTCAAAATGGGTTGGTCTCACGGTATCTTCAGCCGATCGGCGCAGAATCGCTTTCATGCGCATCAACAGCTCTTCCATGCTAAAAGGTTTGGTGAGGTAATCATCTGCCCCCAGTTCGAAACCCTGAAGCTTATCGTCCTGCAAAGTCTTGGCCGTTAAAAACAGCAATGGCACTTTCTGATCCAGCTTCCTGATCTCGGCTGCCAGCGCAAAGCCATCCATCACCGGCATCATCACATCCAGTATGCAAAACTGAAAATCCTCTCTTTTAAATCGTTCCAGGCCCTCCTGCCCATCGGTGCATAACACTGTAGGGAAACCCTTTGCTTCGAGATAGGCTTTGAGGATAGTGCCCAGATTTTTGTCGTCTTCTGTTAATAAAACCCTGATCTGTTGTTCCATAGCTTTATGTATTTATTGCTGTGCCATTTAATGGCAGCCGGATAAAAAATGTTGATCCTTTTTTTAGTTCACTGTTCAGATTGATGGTTCCGCCATGTTGTTCCACAATGCTTTTTACATAACTTAATCCCAGGCCAAAACCTTTTACATTATGCACATTGCCTGTGGGGATGCGGTATAATTTTTCAAAGATACGTTTTTGGTTGGCTTTGCTGATACCCGGCCCGTTATCCTGCACACTGATCTCGATGGCATGAGGGATATTACGCGAGCGAACCTCAATATGAGGTTTGCTTTCAGTGTATTTTATGGCATTATCGAGCAGATTCAAAACTACATTTTTGAGGTGAACTTTATCTCCTTCTACTGAAGTTGATTCCGCCTTTAGATCAGCAAATATTTCACCCAACTTTTGATCAGCCTGAAGTTTCTTCGATTTCACGGCATCCATCACAATTTCATGCAAATCAACTGTTTCCTTATGCAAACGCAACTCGCCCTTTTCCATCACTGCCGATTGCAGGATACGCTCAGCCATCGTTCCTAATCGTTTATTTTCCTCGTTGATCATGCTGATATAAGTAGTGTACAATTCCTCCGATTTGGCCACATCGCGATCGCGCAAAGCCTCACAGGCCAGGCCAATGGTAGCAATGGGTGTTTTAAATTCGTGCGTCATATTGTTAACAAAGTCGCTCTTCATTTCCGACAATTTCTTCTGACGAAAAATAGTAAAGATGGTAGCTGAAAAACTCAGGATGATGATCAAAATCAACAAGCCTGAAATGCCCAATAAGTCCCATAACTGACTCATCAAAAAGCGTTTCTCGTTAGGAAAATACATCAGCAATTGCTGGGCTTTCCTGGGGCTGGCAAGGGTGGGATAAAGCTCAAAAGCAAAGCCTTCGGTGAGTAGTTGCTGCGGATAGCGCCCACTTTTTTGCACCAGCATGGCGTTGCGGGCCGGGCTGTAGATTCCGAACTCATAGGTTGTATTAATACCGTGCCGGCTGAGCTCTGTTCTGATCATCGAATCAATACGCACAGGGTTTAGCTCATTCCCTTCGGAAGAAGCCTGCCGATAACCCAGAATCATGTCCTGTATCATGTCCTGGGCAATCACGGTTTTCCGTAGAAAAGCCTGATACTCAGCAATAGTCATGGGATTTTGCAACTCGCTCATCAGGCTATGACTAACCGAATCATAAGCCGAAAGGATATTTGCACGCCGGTTCATCAATTGCAACTGCCGCTGAAACTGCCGCTGCATCTCCTCCTTTTCGAGCGTGACCACAACGTGCGAAATAGCCTGATTCACATCGCGTACAAAGGTGGCTTCCTTTACTTTAACAGCATCGCCAATCCAATACACCTGTATGCCCATCAACCCAATCAGCGCGATGGTCATCACAACAATAATTCCGGCGATCAACTGTTTATTCATAAAGCAAAATTAGCGCATTCATCTGCATGAATAACAGACCATTAACAATTGTTAACAACTGTTAGATTTCATTAACACCCCACCGGATTTTTTTGATATATTTTTGCATCAGTTCTTAACAATCCCATGTAATTTTGGTTTACCAAGAATTTATGTAATACATTGTGCGTAAAAAAAGGTTTTCATAAATTTTGGTTTTTGGTTCAGAGAGGCGGAGTGGTTCCCGCCTCTTTTTTTTTGCCCCGAAAAAAGGCTTTTCCACAATCAACACTAAACAAACTATTTCAAATTATCACAAAACATTAATTTGTAATTTCGCAGGCAAATTCTCGCCCTAAAACCATTCATATGATCAATCTAAAACTTGAACTGGATCAGCTTTATCACTTTGTTTCCAAAGAAGAACTCAACACCTTTGATCGCCAGATTATCTCGGCTTATCGCAAGATTTACAATAAAACCGGTGCCGGAAACGACTTCCTGGGCTGGGTTGATCTGCCTTCGTCCACTTCGGATGAATTACTCGACCAAATCAGTACTCATGCAAAAAGCTTGCAGGCCAAATCAGAAGTATTTGTTGTGATTGGCATCGGAGGCTCCTACCTGGGTGCGCGCGCTGTGATTGAATCCCTGAACAGTTATTTCGCCACAAAAAAAGATACCCCACAAATCCTTTATGCCGGTCATCACATCAGCGAAGATTATCTGGCCGAATTGCTGGATTATCTCAATGACAAAGACTACAGCATGGCCGTGATCAGCAAGTCGGGTACAACAACAGAGCCTGCTATTGCTTTCCGGATGCTGCGTAACCATATCGAACAAAAATATGGGGTAGAAAAAGCCCGCAAACGTATTGTGGCTATCACCGACAAATCGCGCGGCGCCCTCAAACAGCTTGCCGACAGCGAAGGCTACACCAGTTATGTGGTTCCCGATGATGTGGGAGGGCGCTATTCGGTACTCACTCCTGTGGGTTTGCTGCCCATTGCCATGGCCGGAATCAACATCCATGAGCTAATTACCGGAGCCTGCAAAATGGAAGCTATGAGCCGCGCCGTACAAAAGATCCACGGCAATCCCATCGCTCAATATGCTGCTGCTCGTCAGGCTTTGTATCAGAGGGGCAAGACCAATGAGATTATGGTCAATTATGAGCCTAAGCTATTCTATTTCAGCGAGTGGTGGAAACAACTCTATGGCGAAAGCGAAGGCAAAGATCAAAAAGGCATCTTCCCGGCAGCGGTTGGCTTTACTACCGATCTGCACTCAATGGGACAGTATATTCAGGACGGACTGCGAAACCTTTTCGAAACCGTGATCTCCGTTGAAAAGCCCAAACACGACTTACGAATCCCGCAAGCAGATTCTGATCTGGATCAACTGAATTATATCGCCGGCAAACGCCTTTCGGACGTCAACCTGATGGCTGAGCTGGGCACCACACTGGCTCATGTGGATGGAGGCGTGCCAAACCTCCGCATCCGCATCCCGGAAATCTCGGAAGATGTACTTGGACAATTGATTTATTTCTTCGAGATGGGCTGTGCACTAAGCGGTTATATGCTTGAAGTGAATCCTTTTGATCAGCCCGGCGTGGAAGCCTACAAAAAAAATATGTTTGCATTGCTTGGCAAAAAAGGATTCGAAAATCAGACCGCTGAACTGCAACAAAGGCTGCACCAAAAAAAGTGAACACATGAGATACAGTCCTACTTTCAGGCTTTTCTTTATGATTTTTACGTTGGTATTATTACAAAGCTGTAATAGACCCTCGTACAGTTTATATGATTTGGAGGGCGTTTGGAAAACCGAAGAGGGTCCGCTTTTTTATGAGCAATGGCAACTGTTGTCCGACTCCAGTCTGGCGGGAAAGGGTTTTACACTTAAAGGAAATGACAGCCTGATACTGGAAACGATGCGTTTGAGTATAAAAGAAGGGAATTGGGTATATGAGGCAAAGGCTTCCGGACAAAATGATGGCCAAAGCATCGCTTTTAGGCTGCAAGATCAATCAGGCGACAGCTGGATTTTTGAAAACCTGGCACACGACTACCCAAACCGTATCATTTATTCCTTTGAAAACGACAGCACCCTTAAGGCCAGAACTGAAAACACAGCAGGAAACAAGGTGCAGGATTTTCATTTTAAACGGTTGAAGCCATGAAGTTTCAAGATTTGATTCTTGAGCGACAAAGTGTGCGGAAATACCAGGCCAAAGCGGTTGAGGAAGAAAAGCTAAGGCTTTGCCTTGAGGCTGCCCGCCTGGCACCATCGGCCAGCAACAGCCAGCCCTGGACTTTTGTGGTTGTAAATGAACCAGGCTTACTAAAACAACTTGCGCCCCTCACCCGAGGGCCGCTCAAAACCTTCAATCTGTTTGTAGATCAGGCTCCTGTTGTGGTTGCCCTGGTATTGGAAAAACCAAAACTGCTCACCGAGCTGGGTGGCAGGCTTAAAAAGAAGGAGTTTCCGCTGATAGATATTGGCATTGCCGCCGAACATTTTTGTCTGCAAGCCACCGAACTGGGCCTGGGAACATGCCTATTGGGCTGGTTTGATGAAACCGGCGTGAAAAAACTGCTGCAAATCCCCAAAAACAAAAGCCTGGTACTGTTGATCACCCTGGGTTACCCGCCTGAAGATTACCACCAAAGACAGAAAATCAGAAAAAGTTTTGAAGAGGTGGTGAGGTTTAATGGGTATTAGAGACTTTCTATTTCCAACCAACTTTAAACGTTTTACGTCAAAAAAAGGACAGCTACATTACATTACCCTCAATAAATCTATTTCCCAATACCACTCAAAAATTCGTCAGGAGACATTACCGGTATTGCAGATTTCTTGAAGTCTTTCCCGTTTCTTGTAATGATTATATCGCATGAGGATTGCCAGGCACAAAAATATTGCAGTGCCCACTAAAACCTGAAAATTCAACCTTCGACCTCTTGATGGAATAAACAGCCAAAAAATATACGGTAAAAAACGGATCAATAATAGGATATTTTACTCATCTGTTAAGCTTTTGACGCCATTTACATTTGTGCTTAACTTCCTGTTTTATGTAAAACCTCAAAAGCTAAAGATTATGAAAATATTTACGCTATTCTTATCAACCTTTTTAATTTCAATATGGCTTCAAGGCCAAAATGTTTTGCATTATGATTTCACGAATTCATTTACTGAGAAACATGGTTCCGGGCCCGATTTAACTGTTTTAGGCAATACCGGCACTTTTGTGGAGGATGTTTTGGGCGAACTTGATGATGCCAGAAAGTGGGTTTATCGCTTTGAAAGGAATTCGGGTTTTCAGTTTGACAATGCAGCAGCAGGCAGTTTTCTGGGCGAAGATTACAGCATCGAAATTTATTTTGTTTTTGATGAGCTTTCGAGCTGGAAGAGGGTTGTCGATTTGAAAAACAGAAAATCAGACCGCGGAGCCTATGTGTTTAACGGAAGACTAAATTTTTACAACATTGCTATGAGTGATGAAGCTCCCATTGCTGTGGATGAATATACCTATTACGTCATAACCCGGGATGCTGAAACCAAAGAAGTGAAGGTTTATACAGATGCTGAAATTGAAATTAATTTCACTGACAATTCGGGTGATGCCCTATTGGATGAAGACAATGTTTTAAATTTCTTCCAGGACGACTTTATTGTTCCAAACGAAGCCAGTCCGGGTGCGGTAGCGATGGTAAAAATTTACAACTATGCACTTGATTCAACGGCCATTGCAAACAACTATGACGACCTTGCCGGAAACCTGTTTTTCATAGGCGAACAAAAGAAAACAAATACCACCATCCACACTTTCCCCAACCCGGCAAGCCAGTATTTAAACCTTGATTTGAGTAATTTTACTATGCAACGAAACATCAGTATCAGGCTTACCGACCTTTTTGGACGCATCCTCTTGCTTCAGGAAGTCTCAGATTTCCCCGCTTCATTTCAGCTTGATATTTCCAGCATTGGACAGGGCTTTTATCTCCTGTCTGTTGAGGGTGATGATCGAAAAGCAAGCTCAAAAGTGGTGATTAATCATTGATTTCTTAGTTCGTTTATATGGTAGATTTGGCTTTGATTCCAAATCATTGCTCATCGAAATAAATGCTACACACATCAGCGACCAAATCGAACTAAGGAATATGCATTAAGGCATGGGATCCGGGGATCCGGTAAAATCAAAGACCGGCCTGCTTTCATCATCAACAACAATCTGAAATGCAGCAAAACGACAAACAATTGTCTGCTCAAAATTCTTGTATATCAATCTAATAAACCTGTAATCTTCGACTGAGGGAGCTCCACCGATAATGGCTCTGTCAGGGCTTTGAATGGGTATGCTGAAATAGTACCATCTACTTTCTCCAGAATACCCATTTGGAAGTGGAATATTTCGAGCCTCTTGTATATCGATTATATAATTTTGATTATATACCAAATCATCGGGTCTGAGACTGATCTTATATTGAAAATACTTTTCTGTTTGTTGCAGCATCCCGGCTTGTGAAAAATCTTCTCTGTCGGGTCGTTGACTGGCAGCAACAGGATAGCTCTCGTTGGTTTGCTCAACAGTTGGGCTATTTCCATCCATTCCGTTAAATCGCCTGTATCTTTCCAGTATTGAACCATTATTATAATCATACTCCGTACTTCGAAAGTATTGAAAATCATCGGCTGATACGTCTTCGTAGGCTAATTGATAGGCCTCTGAGGAATTTCCGTATAAGCTGGCAATTACCTGAAGAAAATTATCCTGAAAGAACAGGCGCTCGTCATCATTATTTAGCCCGTCAAGACCGACATCCTGAAAAGGACGAGTAGCAGAATTATTGTTGAAGTCGGGTGGTGAAAAGGCAGCATTGGGAACACGTCCCCAAATAGTTGAATCAATATCTGTAACAATGGAAGTAGTAGGAAGACCACTTTCAGCACTAGTTCTCCCATCACGCAGAATATCTTCCGAAATCAATCCCAGCTGAATATACATATCACCACCACTGTGATTAGGTTCATAAACAAAAGGATCCATCAGGATGAAATCTAATGTCCAGTTATCCGGATTATCACTATTTTTTAATTGTGAAATGTGATCTTCAATATTACAAGTAACACCACCCCATCGGCTTGCCGGATCAAGCAAGGTGCCATCAGCAGCCAATCCACTGCTAAAAGCTGTTGGGGCAGCATCATAGTTATATGGTCCTCTTACGTCCGGGTAAAAAACCATGTTTAAAATAAGGGCTGGATCACGTTCGCCGATGGGAATACCCAAATATGGCCACACCTCAGTTCTATATACTTTTCGCACAAAGTGATTTGAAAGTTCGTCAGGAGTAATATTGGGTGGCAAAAGTTCGGAACGAAAATCAAATAATGGATCTATATTATACCATGCGGACTTCGCCACATTTTTCCTGAAACCAAGACCACTGCCAGCATCACTTTCCGGAAACAAATCATACTGATAAAGGGGTGTGCTGGCAAGTTTCCATTCGTGCATATACTTTAAACCCTTTATTTCAGGTAATTCTGAGCCCTGTACAAACGGAGATTCTTTTTTCTTTTTGCATGAAAAGCTCAGACATAATAAAACAAAAAGAAACAGGTAAAAATACGGTTTAGGTTGTTTACTCAATTTACAAAAGCTTAGAGGTTCATTTAGTGCCAAAAGTATAAATTCCATGCAATACTCTGGTCGTTGCTATTCGACTTTTTTAAACCCGGTAGATCAGATTTGCTATTTATGCAAATAATATTGCCCCATGCATAAATAATCTTCACTAAAATCAATACTTCAGCACAATTTGAATACTCCAATATTCAGAGGAAAGAAACCAACCTCAACAACCACCGGCAGCTACCACAACCTTCACGGCGCCAGGCACTTCGGCTTTTTTAGCGGCTTTTTGATGCCCGTTACCGGTGGCTTTTAAAAACCTTCCGTAATCAAAACGGGCTTTTTCGGCATGGGCATCATAAAACTCAGCTTGTAATTCCTGTTCCAGCACCTGATCCGTAACAACAACATCATTGGCCAGGGCGGCAATGTTTGTTACGCCTTTTGCCATCAGCAACTGCACAGCCATCAGGGCTTCCGATTCCTTATCGCCAACCACCAGTAGTTGATCTGCTTTTTTAATGGCTTTCAGCTGATCGGAGTCAAACAGATCAGCGAAAGGTACTGTTAAAACAGCACCAAAAACGTCCTTATTTTTGATTTTACCACTCAAATCAAGCAGCGTAAATGCCTTCAGGGATTGGTCGGCCTGCATGGCTTTTAATTGTTGTGGTTTTAACAGGAAATTTTCATGTGCGGTTAGTTCCAACACTGCTTCGTTAGTAAGGCTATACGAAGGCGCCATCACCCATTGCACCAAAATCACAAGCACCAGCGCCAGCACAAAAAGCAGTACGGCATTGGCGAGCATTTTATCATTGATAGTATTCATCATCCAAGTTTTTTTATATTAACAACCTCCCTGACCAGCCGATGGGGCTTCCATTTCAACAATGGTAGTTACGGGTTTGGCCTTTTTATTGATCTTTTGGGCGGCCTCCCCTGATTGAAAAGCTTCACGGGCCCGCTCAATAAAACGTGTTTCGAATTGTTGCATTTCGTTGTGTTTTCCGGGCTTGTTTTTAGCTTGGAAAATATGGTAGAAAAAGCCATTCAATCCACCTTCGAGTACATAAATATCATTGAGTCCGCTTCTTCTAAGGGCAATCCATGCCTGATTGGCATCGGTATCGTCAAAACCAAAAAACAAGATTGGTTGCTTCTTCTCCCGCAAGAGTTTTTTATAGCCCATATCAAGCACTTTGGCAGCTGGAATATGGATAGCTCCCGGAAGTGTAAACTCAGCAAAAGCGGCATCATTTCGCACATCTACCAGCAAAAAGTCGTTTTCCTTGCTGTTGAGCAATTTATAAGCCAGTTCATTTGCATCCACATACTGTTTTCCTTCTGCAGCTTCTGTCAGGAGGGTTTTGGCATCCGTTTCGAACCATTTAGCACGCGGGCTTTCGGGCAGCAGCAAAAGCAGCACAGCCACGCCAATCATCAGGAAAAAAGGACCTACATAAAGCGGAGCAAATAAGCCTTGACGAGGTTCCAGTCCATTCACCTTGTCTTCTATTTTGCGTGTTACGATAAAAGCTGCCAGCGCAACCAATACAAGCAAAAACACAAACCATTCGCGGTTCATTCCGAGCGTATCGTATATAAAAATTCTGCCCAAATCACCACTGGTATAAAGGGGTGCAAATTCATCGTAAAATGATCCGAAAAAGAAAACCCCAATCATCAGTCCCAGTACAAATACCATAGCATCAATTTTACCGATAACGGCGGCTACCATGCTGGTTCCGGGGCAAAAACCGCCCAAAATAAAGCCAAATCCCATGATCACACCGCCCACAAGTGCCGACCACAGATAGGTAGGGTTGATATAGAGTAAATCGTAGTTTACCCAGCCCATATAGTTAAACAGCAACAGGCCGAGGGCAGCGGTGATGGCAGCGGTAAAAAACACCCGCAGCACCACAAAATCATAGCCGTAAAAAACACCCGCCAATTTGCGCGAATTGGAAAATCCGCCCTGCTCCAGCACATAGCCGAAGCCCAAACCGATCACAAAAGCGAAGAAAAGGTTCAGGTCGGGGTTTACAAATCCTTGAGGAATTAAGGGTCCCATAATTACTAGTTTTATCCGTTAATCCAAAGTTTTCTAAAAAAGTAAGCGATGACGAAGCCTGTTCCAAAGATGGCCATCATCGTAAGGAAACCTGCTGTGGAAAGCAC
>JAQVLA010000018.1 GCA_028704385.1 Bacteroidales bacterium
GAGCCATTGGAGTGTTAAATGCCGGAGCTACTGCCAACAGAAGTGTAAACGTTGACGAACAGGGTGATATCCCAACGGCTTTCGAAAGCCCGTGGCTGATCACGGTTACCAATACCACCAATCGCGACGAAAAATCTACTATGGCAGGTTATGGCCTCGAAAGCATCGATCTGGGGGCTCCTGGCACTTCAATTTATTCCACTCGTCCGGCACCTACAAATTATGGTTATGGCACCGGAACAAGTATGGCTACGCCTCATGTGGCGGGTGCTGTAGGTTTGTTGTTTTCGGCTGCTGACAGCACCTTTATGGAAGCCTATCACCAATATCCCGGTGAATATGCTCTGATGATCAAGGATTATATTCTAAATGGCACCGATCCACTGGAAGATCTTGATGGTATCACTGTTACTGGTGGCCGACTCAATATTTTTACTTCCTTGAATTTGCTTCTGGGCAAGATAAGTATGCAGACCGTTCCTGACGACACCTTAACGATGATTGTTGAACAGGAAAGTGTTCGCACCGATTCAATTCAGTTTATCAATACAGGACAATATGATCTGCAATTGATTTTTCATGAAGCAGAGCCTTATTCCTGGCTTACTTTGGCAAATGATACCCTGCAACTGCCGGCAGAGACTGCTGTTTCGCTTTTGATAAGTGCTGCGACCATTGAAATGGAGCCTGATACAATTTTTGCAGAAATTTTAATGGATGCCGGTCCTTTAGGAAATCAAACATTTGTTGTGAAATTGATTGTGGTTGAACCGGTAGGAAATGCTGAATTGTATTTGGTTCAGCATCAGGTGTTCCCCAATCCATTCAAGGGGCAGCTTACCTTTAGGATGTTTTTACCTGTTAACGAAGAGGTAAGTCTTTCGATTTATGATGTAAATGGCAGTCTGGTGTATGAAAATTCACTGAAACTGCAAGCCGGTTTGCAACAACTGCAATGGGACGGAAACAGCATTATAGGATCAGAAGCTAAAAGAGGTCTATTCTTCTATCGCCTGCAGGTTGGAGATCAATATTATAACGGTAAATTGATCAAACAATAATTCAGGCTTTATCCAGGGTAAAGGTAAAAGTGGTTCCTTTTTCGAGCTGGCTACGAACGGTAATACTCTGTTCGTGTGCTTCTATGATATGTTTTACAATAGCTAAACCCAGTCCGGTGCCGCCTTTGTCTCGCGATCTGCCTTTGTCAACCCGATAGAAACGTTCGAATATGCGCGGAAGATTTTCTTCGCTGATGCCAGGCCCGTTATCTTTGATCTCAATCAGGTAGTTTTCGTCTGCATCAAAAATACGGATGTTCACCTGATTTTCCTCTTTATCTCCATATTTCATGGCATTTTCAATCAGATTGATCAGCACCTGGCGGATGCGTTTTTTGTCGGCTTTGACCAGAGCCGGCCTGTCGGATTGTTTTTCGAGCAACACCCTGGAATTGTATTTTCGCGATTTCATTTCCAGAAACTCCAATACATCCTTACTCAACTCATTGATATCAAACTGTTGCAAATTGAGTTTTAACTCACCCGATTCAAGTTTCGAAATTTCTTCAAGGTCTTCAACAATGGCAATGAGCCTGTTGATGCTTTTTTCGGTGTGCATCAAATAAGTCCGGTTGATGTTCTCGTCTTCCAGCCCGCCGTCAAGCAAAGTCAAAACGTAACCCTGGATATTAAATATGGGTGTTTTGAGTTCGTGCGAGATATTACCCAGAAATTCTCTGCGATAGGCTGCCAGTTTTTTCAGTTCTTCTATCTCGCTGCGTTGTCTTTTGCTCCATTCAAGCATGGCCCGATTAACGCCTTCCAGCGATTCTGTCTGCTTTTGAGGTGTTTTTCCATTGGATTGATCGGGTTTGGCTGCGCCAATGGTTTTGTAGATCAATTTGACTTTTTTATACACATACCGATCAAGTGTTTTTAAAGTAATCAGGTAGTTGATCAGGAAAATGAGCATCAATCCGATCAGCAGATGCCACCAGAGCAATTGGTCATCTAACCAAAATATGATTAGCGTTAGCAATATTACACTCAGGCTTGCACCAAGTGCCAGATACACAGCTATTGATCGGGTTTCGCGGTAACGTGCCATATTTAGTTAAATCGGTTCATCAGGCCTGAAGTGTATTAACAATAGGAGTTAAATATCAGATACTTGAATTTATTATTCAAGTTGTTGCTGCTAATTTATAGCATGAAATTACAATATTTCTGTATCAAACTTCAAATTTGTATCCCACTCCTTTCACTGTTGTAATATTTTCGATGCCAATTTTTTCTCTGATTTTTCTTACATGGACATCTATCGTGCGGTCGCCAACAATAACATTATCGCCCCAGATTTTCGAAAAGATCTCTTCTCGTGTAAAAACCTTATTGGGTTTAGAAGCTAACAATCGCAACAGCTCAAACTCTTTTTTAGGAAGGATGATTTCGTTGCCTTTGTTAATTACAATAAAGCGCTCAGAATCAATCACAAAGTCCTTCACTTCAAGTTGATCAGGCGTGGAGTCGTTTTTATCCTGATAACGCCTTAACAGGGCTTTCACCCGGCTGATCAGCAATTTGGGTTTGATGGGTTTGGTTACGTAATCATCGGCACCGGCTTCAAAACCGGCAATTTGAGAATAATCTTCGCCGCGGGCCGTTAAGAAGATCACCAGGGTGTTTTTGAGTTCCGGAATCTGCTTTATCTCTTCGCAGGTAGCCACGCCATCCATCTCCGGCATCATCACATCCAGTATGATGAGCTGAGGCAATTCGGCCACGGCTTTTTTAACGGCTTCTTTGCCGTTGGTAGCAGTGAGCACTTTAAAGCCTTCTTTTTTAAGATTATAACTAAGAAATTCTAATACATCAACTTCGTCATCGACAAGTAAAATACTGAATTTTGAAACATCCATAAGGCGATTAATTGTTCTGGTTTGAATCGGACTAAATTAGTGGCTTTTCAAAAACAATGGGTTTAATTTCATGTCAAATTTAAGTTATATTTTCATCATTCATAACGAATAGTATCCTATTGCAGGGCTTTCAGACTGTGATCGTCCTTACTTATTTATTTGTAATTTAGCCTTACATTATAGAAAGAACTTCATATGAAAACAGTTGTAAATAGCCTGATTGGCGCGTTTTTGTTCTTGTTTTTTTTGTCTGGTGCTTCGGCGCAACAATTTAAGGGCGGACTGCTGGCGGGTGGTGTCAGCAGCCAGGTTGCCGGCGATAACATCTCCGGATTTCACAAAGCTGGCATAAGTTTTGGTGGCTACGTCAGGCTCAAACTGGATGATCATTCAGGCTTGCAACTGGAGCTTTTTTTTGTGCAAAAAGGTTCCCGAACAAGTGATCAGGATGTAAAGGCCGGGCTGAATCCCTATCTTCTGAGGCTGAATTATGTTGAAATGCCGCTTATCTATCAGTATGATTTAGGCAAACTAAGGCTGGAAGCCGGTTTGTCAGCGGCCTTTCTGGCAAGTCATTACGAAGAGGTAAACTATCTGGATAATACACAGGATGTGTGGCGTAGTTTTAATTTCAGTTCAATCGTTGGTGTGCGATATTTGTTTCACGAACACTGGTCGCTGGGTTTGCGCAGCATCAATTCCATAAGTTCCATTCGTAAGAATAGGGTTGATGGCAATGTGAAACGATATGGTAATAAATTTGGTGCTTTTAACGATGTGCTGCAACTGGCAGTTTTTTATAGTTTTTAGCTCTTGGCTCCGGCATTATTTCCATTTGATGTTGCAACCTGTTGATGGAATTTGTTTTTCGGAAACTGACTTGCCTGCCAGCACCAAATCGAGTGCAGCACGTAAGTCCTTGCCATTCACAGGCACTTCATTTCCTGGCCGGCTGCTATCAAGTTGTCCGCGATAAACACAGCGGTTTTGGGCATTAAATAGATTGAAATCAGGCGTGCAGGCAGCATCAAAAGCCTTGGCCACTTCTTGTGTTTCATCGTAAAGGTATGGAAACGGAAAATCATGATCAGCAGCAAATTGCTTCATCTTTTCCGGCGAATCTTCGGGATAGTTTTTTGCATCATTCGAATTAATGGCTACCATACCAATTCCTTTTGGTAAATATTCTTTTCCGATACAAACCAACTCATTGATAACATGTTTCACATACGGACAATGGTTGCAGATGAACATCACAAGGGTGCCTTTTTCACCTTGAATATCTTTGAAGGTCAGGGTTTTATTGCTGATCTGATCTGTAAGTTCAAAGTCCGGTGCTGCGAAACCAAGTGGTATAGGTTTAGTAGGTGTAAGTGCCATATCAGTCGTTTTTGATGAAATCAATATTTCTTTTCAGCCCGTTAAAGGCTGCTCTTTTAACAGCCGATCCGGCGAAAAGTTCGTTAAAGGTGTTTTCATCCAGTTTTTCCCAATCGGGTTTTTGCATTTTTTTTAACTGTTCCGAAAGCAAAAAGCCAGGCTCATTATGTGGTCTGGCAAATCGGTTCCAGGGACAAACATCCTGACAGATATCGCAGCCAAAAATCCATCCTTCAAATTGTTGTTTCAACGCCTCCGGAAGCTCGCCTTTGTGTTCGATGGTGAGGTAAGAAATGCATTTTCTGGCGTCGAGGCGGTGGGCTTCAACCAGTGCACCAGTGGGGCAGGCATCGAGGCAACGTCTGCATGTTCCGCAATAATCTGTGATTTCGTTGGCTGAAGGCTCCAGTGCAATTGGAATCAGCAGGTGTCCGATAAAAAAGAATGAACCCTTGCGCGGATGAATCAGACAGGTGTTTTTGCCAATAAAACCCAGGCCGCTTTTTTGCGCCCAGGCCCTGTCGAGCACAGGTGCCGAATCAGTAAAAGCCCTGGCACCCTCCAGTTTGCCTGTATGGTTTTCGATAAAATTGAGCAGTTTCTCCAGCTTTTTGCGGATCAGTTTGTGATAATCCTTGCCATAAGCATATTTGGCAATTTTGTAGTTGTTCTCTTCCGTCAGTTTTTCACTTGGAAAATAATTCTGCAAAACAGTGATCACTGTTGCCGTTCCTTCAACAAGCAATCGGGGATCGTAGCGTTTCTCGCGGTTTCGTTCGAGGTAGCTCATGTTGGCCTGAAACCCCTGTTGAAGCCAGTCTTCCATCAATCGGGCATCCTCCGGAAGGTGCTGTGCTTTGCTGATTCCCAACTCATCAAAACCTAACTGCCGGGCTTCGGCTTTTATCAGTTCGATTAAGTTTTCCTGAATTTTGGTTGCTTCTGCCATTCGGTGTTGTATAGTTTGAATCAGCTATCGAAAAGCGATCCTTGCTGAGGATTTTTAACACGGCCAAGATGCTTGTAAGCTTTTTCGGTGGCTTCGCGGCCACGGGGTGTGCGCATCAGATAGCCTTCCTGGATGAGGAAAGGTTCATACACTTCTTCTATTGTACCGCCTTCTTCAGCAACGGCGGTGGCAATGGTGTTGATGCCAACCGGACCTCCTTTAAATTTGTCGATGATGGTAAGCAGGATCTTATTGTCCATTTCGTCCAGGCCATGATCATCCACATGCAAAGCCGACAAGCCAAAACGTGCAATTTCCAAATCAATTTTGCCATTGCCCTTAATTTGAGCAAAATCGCGCACACGTCTTAGCAAAAGGTTGGCAATACGTGGTGTTCCGCGACTTCTGCCTGCAATTTCGGCAGCGGCTTTGGCTTCGATCGGAACCCGAAGAATAGAAGCCGACCTTTGCACGATACCGGTGAGCGTTTTGGCATCATAATAGGACAGTCGCATGTTAATGCCAAAGCGAGAGCGCAGTGGTGAGGTGAGCAGGCCGGAACGCGTGGTAGCCCCAATGAGCGTAAAAGGATTGATTGTAATTTGCACCGCCCTGGCGTTGGGGCCGGTTTCGATCATGATGTCGATGCGGTAATCTTCCATAGCCGAGTACAAATACTCCTCCACAACGGGACTCAGCCGGTGAATCTCATCAATAAAAAGCACATCATTTTTTTCGAGGTTGGTAAGCAAACCGGCCAAATCACCCGGCTTATCCAGCACAGGACCCGAAGTGATGCGAATATTTACCCCTAATTCGTTTGCAATGATATGCGACAAAGTGGTTTTGCCCAAACCAGGAGGGCCATGCAAGAGCACATGATCCAGTGCTTCAGCTCTTTGAGCAGCCGCCTTTACAAAAATACGCAGGTTTTCGACTACCTGTTCTTGTCCGGCAAAGCTGCTAAAAGCATCCGGCCGCAGCACTTTTTCTATTTCCTTTTCGGCATTTGATAGTCCTGTACCGTAAGCATCCAGGTTTTCGTTCATGGGGTAAAGTTATGATCAGACAAAAATAAGCATTCTGATTCAGTCATTTGGTTTGCTGCTATAATTCTGTGGCAGTAAAAGTGTTTATTTTGCAATTAATGAAGCAGCTATAGAGTATCATTGTTCAACCGGTTAAGTTAAAAATATTGGAATTGAGCCGGGAAAGTTTGTACATTAGCTCAAAAATTAAAACCTTAATAAGGGCAAAGCAAAAAAACCATTAAAACTAAAGCGATGAAAACAATATTAGTGGCTTTCGATTTTTCAAAGAACTCGCTGCACACGCTGGATTATGCCCTTTTTTATGCCAATTGGCTAAAAACAGGGATTCATCTGGTTTGGGTGGATAATACGAACACGCCCGAACATGTAATGAATATTGAACAAACCTTACGCATCGAGACAAAAAAATATTTTGATGAGATTGTCGAAAAATATGGCCCAAAACTGACGCACGGAAAGCTTGAAATACACTTACGAAAAGGTAAAGTTTATTCGGAAGTAGCCATGCTGGCCCGTCAGATTGAAGCTTCTGTGATCTTTGCCGGAACGCATGGCGTGAGTGGTTACGAAAGGTATTGGATTGGAAGTAATGCCTACCGGATTGTTACCTCAGCTCCTTGTCCGGTAATTACCGTTCGGTCTGATTATCAGTTTAGCGGAAAACTAAAACGAATTTTAGTTCCTATTGATAGCTCAGCCGAGAGCCGTCAGAAATTGCCATTTACGGCAAGCCTGGCACAGGATTTTGGTGCAGAAATTCACCTGCTGTTATTGTACAATTCGCCTCTCAGAGTGATCCGTAACCGGATGAAATCATCCGCTGATGAAGCAGAAAAATGCCTTAAAGAGCGTGAAATAAAGTTCAAGTTAAAAGAAGTTGAAACTGAAAAACTCGTGCCGGCAATCCTCTCTTATTCCGATGAAATCCAGGCAGATTTAATTGCGATTATGACCGAACAAACAGCTACTGCGGGTTCAATGTTTTTGGGCCCATATGCACAACAATTGGTAAATAATGCGTTAATACCTGTGGTGAGTGTACATGCTTCAATACAAAATTAATTGCCTATGAACCTACGTAATGGCTTTGTTTTACTGTTTGTTCTTTTATCAGTGAATGCAGTTCAGGCCCAGAATTCAATTTCGGGATCGTTGGTGGTGATACAAGACCACCGGCTGGATAGTTTGCTTTGGTTGCAGGAACAACTTTTTAAGGATAAGCAATTTATTGAAGGTTATCGGATTCAGTTGTTTATGGAATCGGGTAATGATGCCGTAACTCATGCACAGGAATTAATAACAAAGCTATCTGAAGATTATCCGCAATGGAAGGCTTATCTTTCATATGGACAGCCTTATTACAGAGTCCGTATTGGCGATTTTCGGAATCGGCTCGAAGCAGAAGCTGCACTTCAGCAACTGAGCCGTACTTATAAACAAGCATTTATCACACGCGATCAAATTGCGTTCCCTGAATTATCTGCATTTCCAACCCTAAAAGAAGCACAAAATGAATAAAACCATCTTAGTTGGCATTGATTTTTCGGATTGTTCTGTCAATGCCCTGGAACATGCTGTAAGCCTTGCCGAAAGGGCAGAAGCCAACATAAAAATGATCTGGGTTAACAAACCGGACAATACCCGAAACCTGTACGATATTTCCAGCGAAGAAGTACTGCACGAAGCAGAAAAAAGACTCGAAGGACTGGCTTCAAAATATCAGGCAAGGCTTAAAAACAAAAAGATCGATTTTATAACCCGCAAGGGTAAAGTTTACAAAGAGTTGGTTGCTGCAGCCGAAGAGTTTGATGTTTTTTTAATTATGATAGGTACGCATGGTTCTTCTGGTTTTGAGGAGTTTTGGATTGGCAGCAATGCAAACCGGATTGTTTCGGCCACCGAAAGGCCGGTGATTACTATTCGCGGAGGAGTGGATATCAATCGTACCATCGAGCGTATAGTTATGCCGATCGACAGCACCATCGAAAGTCGTCAGAAAGTGCCGATCACAGCCCTGTTGGCAAAATATTTTGATGCAGAAATTCATGTGCTTGCCACCCATATCACCTCTGTGAAAGACGTACGCGACCTTCTTATGGAATATATAAAGCAGGTTGAACGTTACCTGGAAGAAAATCAGGTTCGCTATCTGGTAAAAGAAATTGATGCCGGTAATATTTCTGATGCAGTTATTGACTATGCCACCACCATCAATGCCAATCTGATCAGTATCATGGACGAACAGGAAAAAGCAGCTTCCAATATCTGGCTGGGACCCTATCCCCAGCAGATGGTGAACCATTCGCCTATTCCCGTTTTAGTGGTACATGCCAAAAACTATATTGCCGGTATTGCAATGTAAGGCAACACTTTGGAAAAGTAGTTTTCAATCCTAATTATAGCGGTCAGTAAAAAATGGCCATATGCCTGAAATTTTATACGGCGATCTCAAAATACACTGCGAGCCCGGAGCCAATCTGCGGGAGGTTTTAATCGCGCATGGTATTTATCCTCATAATGGACAATCGAGGTATGTAAATTGTTCGGGTTCAGGAAGCTGTGGAACATGTGCCGTGAAAATTATCGGGAAAATTACTCCCTTAAATATTAAAGAAAAAAGCAGGTTGGCTGTGCCACCACACAGCTTAAGTAATGGTTTGCGCCTGGCATGTCAGATACGGGTTGAAAACGACCTCAATGTGATTAAATACGATGGGTTTTGGGGTCATGAAATGCCCGAAAATGAAGACTAAGTGGTTATAACTCGCCAAGCCTGAGCGTATTACTATTTCCTTTGCTCCAGGCAGGTGTGCTAAGCACATGGATAACCCGATCGCCTTTTTGTAGTTGTCCGGCTTCAATGAGCAAGTCATTCAGGTGATTCATCAGTTTATCTGCCTGATCGAGGCTGCTGTCGAAAAAACCGTAAATTCCCCAGAGCAGGTTCATTTGGCGAAGTACAAATTTGTTACCCGAAAAGGCAAATAATTTTGCTTTGGGGCGGTGCGAGGCCAGGCGTGTGGCAGAATAACCGGTATGTGTACTCACGATGATGGCACTGGCGTTGGTGCTCTGTGCCATATTGCTGGCGGCAAACAAAACACTGTCGGAGATAAAGCGGGGATGTGAGGCATCGTTGGGTTTTTCGTGCCGGTAATAAATGGCTTCGTAATCTTCTATCTGATTAATAATTTGCTGCATGATGCGTATGGTGTCCACCGGATATTTTCCTACCGAAGTTTCACCGCTAAGCATCAGGGCATCAGCTCCGTCGAGTACTGAGTTGGCCACATCGCTTACTTCCGCACGGGTAGGCCTGATCGAACTGATCATCGCTTCCATCATCTGTGTAGCCACAATAACCGGCTTGCCTTTTTTCTGACATAACTGGATGATACGTTTCTGGATCATGGGGACCTGTTCCATCGGAATTTCTACACCCAGATCACCACGGGCTATCATAATTCCATCAGAAGCATCTACAATGGCTTCGATATTGCTTAAAGCTTGTGGTTTTTCTATCTTGGCAATAATACCAGGTTTATTGGCTACCCTGCCTGCTTCAATTTTTTCGCGCAGCAAGTGTATATCTTTGGCTGATCTTACAAACGACAGGGCAATCCATTGAATATCCTGCTGAAGTAAAAAATCAAGATCTTTCAAATCTTTTTCGGTTAATGAGGGCAGGCTAATACTGGTATCGGGCAGATTGACACCTTTGCGTGCTTCAATTTTTGCCGGTGTTTCAGCTTTTAGTAATACCTCATCTATGCCATTGGTTTCGATCACGCGCAAGGCAATTTTCCCATCGTCAATCAACACCAGATCACCGGTCTTTACGTCGGACGCAAAGGCATCATACCGAATGCTGATGCGTGAGTTATTTCCGACAACTTCATAAGTGACCAATCTGATTTGATCGCCTGCTTCGAGAGCAACAAAATCATTTTCGAGGGCTCCTAATCTTATCTTGGGTCCCTGTAAATCTGCCAGAATAGCTATATGATTGTTTTGTAATTTATTGATTTGCTCAACAATGTCAATGGTTTTTTGATGATCCTCGTGTGTGCCATGCGAAAAGTTGAGCCGGCAAACATCCATCCCTTCAGTAGCCATTTTTGCCAGGGTACTGTAATCAGAGCAAGCAGGGCCTATAGTTGCAACGATCTTTGTCTTCATTGATATACAGTGTATTACGATTTGGTTTTAGGTAACAGCTGATGATGAGCTTTAATAATATCCATTTCATGAAACTCAATGGTTTCGAGCAGCAGGTCTATTCCTTTGTTTATTTTAGTCTCGACGATAAATACATGTACAATCTGCGGGATGTTACGAATTGCACGGATGTAATAATCCAAACGTTCCTGATCAAGTGCATTACGAATGATGAGAAGGTAATCGGTTGAAACGGATAGCTTGATCCATCTTTGGCCTTCACAGCTTAACGAAACCAGATTGAATATGTTGAGATTTTCTCCCTGATCAAAAAAGTAGAAGGAGTAGCCAGTGTTTGTGTCGTTTGACACAGGATAGATATTTTGATGTTTTACTAAATTGATGGACATCCGGTTGTTGATGTGCCAGGCGAGTTTATAATCGGGCAATGTGGTGGAAATTCCTAACAGGATGATATTATCAAATGGCTGGCTTTGCAGGGTTTTTTTTCGGCTAGGCATAGTACTTGGTTTTAGACAAAAATACACTTTTTGTTTGCTAAACAAAATCCCGTGAAAAGAAGAATACTTAAGAAATAGTATTGATTTATAAAGCAGTTCTTAAACAAATCATTCAGTAAGCTGATTTATCATACCAGATTCTGACATAAAGTTCCAGGCTTTTTCGGCTGCCAGCTGTTCGGCACCTTTAATGGAAAAATCTTTGGCCGTGGAAATTATTTTTTCTTTGATGACTACTTCCACAACATACATTTTTTCGTAGCCTTCTCCGGTTTCACCAGTCATTTTAAAATCGAGTTGTTGCTTTTCTTTTTGAGCCCATTCGATGAGTTTACTCTTGAAATTGTAATCGTTTTTTTCGAGGTTTTCGAGGTCAATATGCAATTCAACGATTCGTTTGATGATGATTTTTCGTGTGAAACGAAATCCTTTGTCCAGATAAAGTGCCCCGATAAAGGCTTCGAATGCATCTCCTCCCAACGATCTGAATTTTGACCGGCCATCGTTTGTGTAGTTCACCAGTTTTTCCAGTCCAAGTTTTTGTGAGAGCTTATTTAGTGAGGCCCGGCTTACAATGCGCGAACGCATCTCGGTGAGAAATCCCTCGTTTTTATAAGGAAACTTTTTAAATAAAAAATCAGCAATAACGGCACTTAAAATGGCATCGCCCAGGTATTCGAGGCGTTCGTTACTAAGTTTGTATCCGTTGAGCGTTTCACTCGAAACGGATTTATGTTTAAAAGCCAGTTGATACAAAAAAATATTTCCGGGATAAAACCCGAAAATATTTTTTAGTGATTGCGATAGTTCTTTATCTGCAGAAAAAAGCGACTTAACAGTATCAGTAAGTAACAAAACGCAGTAATTACGGAACGAATTTCTTTAAAACCATAGAGGCATTGTGTCCGCCAAATCCGAAAGTATTACTAAGAGCGGCTCTGATATCTCTTTCGCGGCCTGTGTGAAAGGTAAAGTCGAGCTTGTTGTCAATTTCCGGATCATCAGTGAAATGATTGATGGTGGGCGGCACAAAATTATTTTGTACAGCCAGGATAGTGGCAATAGCTTCGATCACACCGGCACCGCCCAAAAGATGGCCAGTCATTGATTTAGTAGAGTTGATGCTGATATTATAGGCATGTTGGCCAAAAAGACTAACAATGGCTTTAGGTTCAGAGATGTCGCCAAGAGGAGTAGAAGTGCCGTGCGTATTGATATGATCAATATCTTCCGGCTTTAGGCCGGCATCTTCGAGGGCTCTTTTCATGCTTAACATGGCACCCAATCCTTCCGGATGGGGTGAAGTCATGTGATTGGCATCGCCTGAAAGGCCACCACCAACAAATTCAGCATAAATCTTTGCTCCTCTTTTTTGGGCATGTTCTAATTCTTCGAGCATTATTCCACCACCACCTTCTCCAATCACAAAGCCGTCGCGGTCTTTGTCAAAAGGTCGTGAAGCAGTAGCCGGATCATCGTTACGTGTAGAGATGGCGTGCATGGCATTGAAACCACCAACGCCTGATTCATTTACAGAAGCTTCACTGCCACCAGTGACAATGGCTACTGCCTTGCCCAGGCGGATGTAGTTGAAGGCATCAATCAATGCATTGGCTGATGAGGCACAAGCTGAAACTGTGGCGAAATTTGGCCCCCTATATCCATATTTGATCGAGATATGACCAGCAGTGATATCGGCAATCATCTTGGGGATGAAAAACGGATTGAACCGTGGGGTGCCGTCTCCCTTGGCAAAGGATGCTACTTCTTCAAAAAAAGTAGCAAGCCCACCTATGCCCGACGACCAGATTACACCTACTTCATTGAGGTCGGTGTTTTCTGCATTCATCCCTGAATCAGCAATGGCTTCGTCGGCCGCTATTAACCCAAATTGTGCAAACAAATCGTATTTGCGCACGTCTTTTCGGTCAAAATAGTTTTTCCAATCGTAGCCCTTTACTTCGCAGGCAAAGTGGGTCTTAAACCTGGAGTGATCAAAGCGGGTAATATCGGCTGCACCACTCACCCCTTTCTTTAAACTATCCCAGTATTCCGGAACAATATTACCGATGGGTGTAATGGCACCTAAACCGGTGACTACTACTCGTTTTAGCTCCATAAAATGAGGTTTTTTAGGCTTTGTTTTCTTCGATGTATTTGATAGCGTCGCCCACTGTACCAATTTTTTCTGCCTGATCATCCGGAATAGCCAAATTGAATTCTTTTTCAAATTCCATGATCAACTCAACTGTGTCGAGTGAATCGGCACCCAGATCGTTTGTAAAGCTGGCTTCGTTAGTAACTTCTGCTGGCTCAACACCCAGCTTATCAACGATAATTGATACAATTTTGTCTTTGATTTCTGACATAACTTTATATGTTTTTAGTTAAACAGTCTGCAAAGGTAAGAGATAAAATGAAAAAAAAACAACAAAAAACTTTAGAAAATTGATTTACAGCAGATAAGTTATTCTTCAATTGCCTTTTTTAAGTCGTTTTTAGTCGTAATGACACTATGGATCAGGGTTTAATTTTGCGAAATCACACCATTAAGTTCCTGCTTTCCGAAAAAATGTATTTTTACACACCTTCAGAGGTATGGTTTTTTTGTACGAAAAATATTTAATATGCTTTTGTTATGACTTCTAAAAAGCAACCGAAATTATTTCTGCTCGACGCTATGGCTTTGATATACAGAGCCTTTTTTGCATTGAATAAAAACCCCCGGATAAATTCTAAAGGCCTGAATACTTCTGCAATTTTAGGCTTTACGAATACGATGTATGAAGTGTTAAAAAAGGAAAACCCTGATTACATTGGTGTTGCTTTCGATAGCATGGCTCCAACGCAACGCCATATTGAATTTGCCGATTATAAAGCCAACCGCGAAAAAATGCCCGATGACCTGGCCGCTTCCATTCCTTATATCATGAAGGTGATTGAAGCTTTTCGCATTCCAATCCTGGTCATGGATGGTTATGAAGCGGACGATATTATTGGTACACTTGCAAAACAAGCTGAGAAGCAGGGCTTTGTAACCTATATGATGACGCCCGACAAGGATTTTGGGCAATTGGTTTCTGATCATATCTATATGTATAAACCCGCCAAGGCAGGCGAAGAGGCACAGGTTTGGGGACCTAAAGAGGTTTGCGAACGCTATGGGATTTCAAAACCGGAGCAAATGATCGATATCCTTGGCCTTTGGGGTGATGCTTCTGATAATATTCCAGGTGTTCCGGGTATTGGCGAAAAAACAGCGGCCAAGCTGATCAGTCAGTATGGATCAATGGAAGAGCTGCTTCAGAATACTTCCGATCTAAAAGGCAAACAAAAAGAAAATCTTGAAAATTTTGCCGATCAGGCCAGGCAATCGCGCCAGTTGGCAACCATAATAACCGATGTGCCCATCGCTTTTGAAGCAGAAAAACTGAAGCTTGAAAGCCCGGATATGGAAAAGCTTCAGGAGCTGTTTGATGAACTGGAATTCAGAACTTTTGCCAAACGGATGATACAGGACGCACAAGCACAGGCTGCTTCGCATTCGCAGGATGATTTGTTCAGTCAATTGAAACCTGAAGAGCTTTCTGAAATGCAGCTTTCCGAAAAGCAAACGATTGAAACTGTTAATCATAATTATGTTTTGGTGCAATCTGAGCAGGAACTAAAGGCACTAGCTAAAGAACTATCATTACAAAAGAGCTTTTGTTTCGACACCGAAACAACTGCCGTGGATGCACACAATGCAGAGTTGGTGGGGCTTTCGTTTGCCATCAAACCTCATCATGCCTGGTATATTCCCATGCCACAAAATTATCACGATTGCCAGCAGAAGCTGGAACATTTTAGAAGTGTTTTCGAAAGTGAAAAGATTGAAAAAACAGGTCAGAATCTGAAATATGATATTTCGGTTTTGCGGTGGTACGACATCGAAGTGAAAGGCCCTTTGTTTGATACCATGATAGCGCATTATCTGATCGAACCTGATCAAAGGCACAATATGGATGTGCTGGCCGAAAACTATTTGAATTATTCTCCCGTTTCGATAGAAAGCCTGATCGGGAAAAAGGGAAAAAATCAGGGGAGCATGCGTGATGTGCCGATCGAAAAGGTAAAAGAATATGCCGCAGAAGATGCTGATATCACCATGCAGCTGAGGCACAAACTGGAACCTGATCTCGAAAGGCTGGGTGTTCGCAGGATTTTTGATGAGATAGAAATGCCCCTGGTGCGTGTTTTGGCAGCCATGGAAGCAGAAGGTGTAAAAGTGGATGGAGATAATCTTCAGCAAATCAGCGAGTTGATGGGGAAGGAAATTCTGGAGCTGGAAAAGTCGATCTACGAATCTGCCGGAATGCGGTTTAACATTGCATCGCCCAAGCAACTTGGCGAAGTGCTTTTTGATCATCTTGGCTTACAACAGAAAGCAAAAAAAACAAAAACAGGACAATACTCAACTTCTGAAGATGTTTTGTCGAAAATACAAAAAGCTCATCCTGTTATTCCCATGATCCTGGATTATCGGTCGCTTACCAAGCTCAAATCAACCTATATCGATGCGTTGCCAACCCTGATCAATCCACGCGATGGCAGGATTCATACCAGCTATAATCAGGCTGTTGCAGCTACCGGCAGATTAAGCTCGAATAATCCAAATTTGCAAAACATTCCTATTCGCACCGAAAGGGGTCGTGAAATCAGAAAGGCCTTTGTGCCTCGTAATAAAGATTTTACTTTGCTGGCTGCTGATTATTCACAGATTGAACTGCGGATCATTGCCCATCTAAGTAAGGATACAGGCATGATGGAGGCCTTCAGAAATGGCCTGGACATCCATACCGCGACAGCATCCAGGGTGTATGGTGTAGGATTGGAAGATGTTACAAAAGAAATGCGCAGAAATGCCAAAACGGTTAATTTCGGGATTATTTATGGCATTTCGGCTTTTGGTTTGTCAGAACGACTCGACATCCCAAGAGGTGAGGCAGCGAGCATTATAAAAAGCTATTTCGATCAGTATCCCGGGATAAAAGCCTATATGAATAATCAAATTGAGTTTGCCCGCAAAAACGGTTATGTAGAAACCATGATGGGGCGGCGGCGTTATTTACGCGACATCAATGTTTCGAACAGTGTAGTGCGTAGTTTTGCTGAACGAAATGCCATAAATGCCCCCATACAGGGCAGCTCGGCCGATATGATCAAATTAGCCATGATAAGCATCCAGGAGGAGATCCGGCAGCGAAAGCTTCGATCCAGAATGATACTTCAGGTTCATGATGAATTGGTTTTTGATGCCTTAGTTACAGAACTTGACGTGTTAAAACCCTTGATTGAGGATGCCATGAAAAATGCCTTACCTTTAGATGTTCCGCTTGAAGTTGAGATGAATACCGGAAACAACTGGCTCGAAGCACACTAAAAGTTTTGCATTTTTTCATCTTTAAGCACCGGAACCACATCCAGTTGATCGGGCTGCAGACAATAATCAATATCTTGTTGGTAACCGTTTGCCTGCAGGTATTTCAAATGGAAACAATTTTGCAACTTATCTGCAATATTACCAGTTTCTGAACCATAAAACTGTAAAACCAAACTGCCCAGATCATCTGTTTTCACCTGGCAGCGATCGTTGATCAAACTAATCAGCATACCGGCACACAAGGCATCATCAAGCGAAAACTTACCTGCGGTACCTGAGCAAATAATTACAATATTATTGGATTTATTAGCTAAATAATTTGCAACAGCAGTAATATTAACAAAACTTGCAGCGATTGTTTCGCCGGCTGTCATACTTTGTTTGAGCGCCCGGGTTCCGTTAGTGGTCGAAAGAATAATTGTTTGGCCTGCTATATTTTCTCGTTGGTATTCCAGCGGAGAGTTTCCCAGATGAAAACCTTCAATTTTCATAGCATTACGTTCGCCGGCCAGCATAGCTTTCCCGGTTGAATATTGGTCAAAAATTTGTCGTGCCTGCTTCTCGGATTCGGCCGGTATAATGGCTTTGGCACCATGATACAAAGCCGTGGCGATTACAGTGGTGGCACGCAATACGTCAATTACAACAGCCGTCTTACCATCCAGATCAAGCAGTTGGCAATCTTTATAGGTGCCGGCAACTTCTATCTGCATTTATTTTGATTTTTTCTCGGGCATCTGGATACCCAGCGAGATTCCAAGTCCGTTGGCAGTTTTAACAAGAGCATTTTCGAGAGTAACGAGATTGGGCTGAGCCACAGCTTCTTTCAAAGGCACCGAAACAAAATAAGGATGGCGATAGGCAACCATTTTTCCGAAGTCTTCTTTAAGAGCCATTTCAAAGGCTTTTATGCCAAGTTGTGACGCCAGCACACGATCATAGGCAATTGGTATGCCTCCACGCTGCAGATGACCTAAAACGGTCTGACGCATATCCGGTTCGAAGCCTGCAGTTTTAAGCTGTTTGATCAAGGCACCTGCAATGCCTCCCAGCTTCAGGTTTTCGTAACCTACCTCTTTACTTTCTTCAAAAACCATCTCGCCGTCTTTGGGTTTGGCACCTTCGGCTACCACAACAACAGCAAATCCTCTTCCGCGATTAAAGCGTGATTCCAGTTTTTGCTTTACAATATTAATGTCGTAAGGAAATTCAGGGATCAGGCACACTTCGGCTCCGCCGGCAACTGCTGCGTTGAGGGCAATCCAGCCGGCATAGCGTCCCATCACCTCAACCACAAAAACACGGTTGTGACTGGCAGCTGTTGTCACTAGTTTATCAACGGCTTCTGTTGCAATTTCTACGGCCGTTTGAAAACCAAAAGTTGAATCTGTTGAGGAAAGATCATTATCAATCGTTTTGGGCACGCCAATGATATTAAGGCCTTTTTCGTATAGGGCCTGTGAGATACGTTGTGATCCGTCGCCACCAATATTGATCACAGCATCAATACCCATGTATTGCAGCTTTCGAATCATCTCGTCCGAACGATCAACAGCCGACCAGGATCCGTCTTTGTTTTTTACAGGCCATGCAAATGGGCCGCCTTTGTTTGTGGTTTCAATAATAGTTCCGCCCTGAAAATGGATTCCTTTCACCACTTCCGGTGTAAGCACTTTCAGTTCTGATGGCTCCCACAGCACTCCGTTGAATGCCTGAATGCTTCCTAAAACTTCCCAGTCTTTTTCCTGCGAAGCTCTTTTAACAACCGCTCTGATTACGGCATTCAGTCCAGGGCAGTCGCCACCTCCTGTTACAATTAATACTCTTTTCATAAAGCCTTATTTTATTTGAGGATGGTCAAAGATCCTCCTGTAATATGTTTGTTATTGTTATCTTAATCGAATTTCTCTTAAACTGATTTCTGCGACAAAGATAAGCAGATCAATGGGTGGTTGATAAATAGTGACCGTTTTGAACCCAAAAGAGTTTCTGCAATCGGTTGATAAGGCTTTATTACAAAGCGAAGAGGCTGAAAAATAATAAAGCCCTCGTTGTGAGGGCTTTAGGTGTGGTACCACCCGGGATCGAACCAGGGACACACGGATTTTCAGTCCGTTGCTCTACCAACTGAGCTATGGTACCAGCGTTTTTTGGAGCGGCAAAGATATAACAAAAATCGAAATGCAAAAAGTTTTTCGAAAAAACACCCAGAGCAAGCTTATCTGTTTTGATACCACAGACAGGGATTTTCACAGAGCTAAGGTAATTCGTGTTGACATCCAACCGAAAATACCTTAACTTAGCATCCGAATTTAATTACCGAACCAAAGCAACCTGCCTTATGTTTTTTTACCGGCAGTTCCGGAAAAAACTCACACAAACAGCCAAAAAGCTGAACCTGCAGCTTATTAAAATTGTGAATATAGCTGTAACACAAGCATTTACCCCCCCCCCCCTCAAACAAGAAAGCAAACGAAGAGTATCTTATTGTCTGCAGCTTTATTTCCAAATACTGCCGGTATGGTTAAGCAGTTCGAACAATTTTTGCAATGCAACTAAAGCCTTTCATAACTACCACACAAACAAGACTATTTTTAAGCTGGGGAAGAATAATTTTATCAGACTACCGGCTCCAGGCTGGGTTGCGGGCTTGGATGCCGGGAGAGATAATGCAATATTTTTCAAAATTTCAAATATTTATTTCCTTGCGAAAAAAAGACAGTATCATGAAATACAAATATGCCATCGGATTTATTTTTGCTTTTTGGTTCATTTGCTATACCTATGGCCAAGTTGATAATGCCAATTTTATAGATAAAACTGAAACAGAGAGCTTCCAGGCTGTGCTCAATGTTGATTCAGTATCATGGAATATGGCAAATGCACAATTGTTTGGCTTGGTTGCATTTGATATATATTGCCTGAGTTATCCCGATTCCGTTTATTCTAATGTATATATCAATTTTTATGATATCCCTTATTTTTATGAAGGCAAGCTCCGGGAAGATCCGAATACAGGAAAGTTATGGTATAAGAATACTTATAATAACGAGCGTTTACTGGTCGATATGTCTCTTACAGTGGGAGATACTTTTGAGGTTTTTACCAATGAGTGGAGCACAGTGGAAGATGTTTACTATCTGGACGGCAGGAAAATAATCCAGTTTGATTTGTATTCAAATTTATGGAAAGAAAACCTGCTTTTTATTGAAGGAGTTGGAAGAAACATTGGACTTTGGTATGGAGATTATTTAAATTATACTTCTTGTAAATACGATAATGACCAGTTAGTATATGTTAATCAAAACACGAGTTTGTTTATCGGATGTTTCCTTGATCCAACAAATGTGGACGAAAGCATAGCTAAAACGGATGAGTTTTCTATAGTACAGCTTTCAGGCTCAAAGCAGTTGAAAATTTCAGGTGTAATAGCATATAATCAACCTGTTCGCCTAAGAATATCTGACATACTTGGTAACAATTCATCGGAATATATCTTATGCAATGATCCTGAATATATTGATATGAGTCATCTGAGAAACGGGATTTATGTTTTGTTATTTTCGTCTTTCGATCAGGAAGAAATCCTGGATGTTAAGAAAATTTATTTTAGAGAATAATGCAATAATTGTAACCTATTTTTCAGTCATTTTTTTTTGTTTTGGTACTTCGTTCAATGCTTAAATACTGATATCTGTGAAATGTTAAAAAGGGCTAAATCGGGAAAAGCTAACATTTCAGCCAACAATATTTTTGTGTCAGAATCTCCTCGTGTTAAGAACTGAAGTTTCGCACTTCAATTAAGGTTCTGATAATGTGTCAATAATGAAAATTTAATTTGCGATAAAACACAGATAAACAGGGGTATACATTTTTCAATTTCACTATAAAGTTGGAATTTTAAGCCCTTAATTAAGGAATGATTTATAGCAGAGCGCAAAGCGTGGCCTATTGCCCCCAACCCTGAAAGATGGGAGCTTTCGACACAGACAAGCACGAAGAAATAGTGAAATGACAAATACTAAGCCGGGCCATTTCTGAAATTTCAACCGGGCAGGAGCCCCCATTTTTGGCCATGTCTGCTGCCAGGTAGAGGTGTGGGGGACATTGTACAAAGAATAATCTTTTCCAAATATAATGTGTATTACAAGTATGTTTACGAACAAAAATCAGCGTGGATTAAACATGTGCGAAACTTCAGTTAAGAAGTATTACACAGGTCAATTTCGTACTTAATAGTCACAGTGCTTTTTCGGCATAAAATTCTTTAAATTTGTCAGCTGAAAGTAACTCAGTTTAGTTTAATGGCTCAGAAAATCATCCTGGATATTGGCAATACCTTAATCAAATTGGCTCATGTTGAGTCGGGTCATTTGCGTGACGTTCAAAGTTTTGAAGATGAAGAAATACTTTTGAATTCGATTTCAGAGCAATCCTGCTCCGGAGGAATTATCGGATCAGTAAGGGAAATGTCATCACACATGTTTGATTGGACAAAGCGTCAAAACAATATCCTCCTGTTAAATTCAGACACACCTTTACCCTTCAAAATTGCATATAAAAGCCCCGACACATTAGGCCCTGACCGCATCGCACTGGCAGCAGCTGCTTATGAGCGGTTTCCATATCAAAATGTTTTGGTGATCGATATGGGTAGCTGCATCACTTACGACCTGCTCACTGCAGAAGGTGTTTATGTGGGCGGCGCAATCAGTCCCGGAATTCGAATGCGATTCAAGGCCATGAATGCCTTTACTGCCAAACTCCCGATGGCCGAACCAACCGATAAAACACCACTAATTGGATACGATACACAAAGTTCGCTGCAATCCGGTGTGATGAACGGTGTGCAGGCAGAAATTGAAGGTGTGATTGATCGCTATGCCACGAATTACAAAGATTTAACAGTATTAATAGGTGGCGGAGACAATAAATATTTTGATAAAAGGTTTAAAGTTAACATCTTTGCAGCCTCAAACCTGGTACTGGAAGGCCTGAGGTTTATTATGGAATTTAATGAAAGTCAATAAGTTGAGAAAAATACTCGGGATTATTGTTTTTTTACTGGCATTTCAGGCCGTAGTGGGACAAACAGGTACTATTTCGCCATATTCACGTTTTGGAATTGGCCAGATCAAAGACAAGAGCGTAAATACGCGTCTTCGCGGAATGGGTGGTATATCCAATACCATTGCAAGCAATCGTTTTGTAAACCCAACAAATCCTGCTACCTACGTCTATTTCGATTCTTTGTCATTTCTTTTCAATGCAGGCATGTCGATGAGTTCGTCAACCTATCGCACTTCTACCTTATCCGAAAAGGGAAGCAGTGCCAGTTTGAGTTATTTTTCGATGGGTTTTCCAATACTGCGACAGTGGAGGGTGGGTATTGGCTTGCTCCCTTATTCAGATATTGGTTATAATATTGTTGTTAGCGATTTCCGTGATGAAATAGGTAATTATAATTATGCATTTAATGGTGATGGCGGACTGAATCAACTTTTTTTTGGTAATGGATTCAAACTCACAAACAACTTATCCATTGGAGTAAACTTTACCTATGTTTTTGGCCGTAATACCACGAGCACATTACTTTATTTTCCTGATTCAACACTTTATGCCAATACCAAAACAGAACAACGGTTACTGGCCGATGACTTCATTTTTGATTACGGGATTTATTATACCCAGCCCCTGAAAAATGATTATCAATTAAATGTAGGACTGGTTTATGGCCAAAAAGTGAGGCTGAAAGCGAAACGGGAAACACTGACGCGTTCGCTTTTTGGAGGTGTTGATGGCGGAATTGAATATTTTTTGGATACCATAGCCTATCAACCCGAAAGAAATGGAAGGATTGAATTGCCGCACTCAGCCGGGCTTGGAATAAGTTTCCAGAAAAAAGATCGCTGGCTTATCGGATTGGATTTCAATTGGCAAAACTGGGAAACCTTTGACATAGACAACCAGCCCGATTCGCTTCAGAATGCCTGGAATATGGCCTTTGGAGGAGAATTTACACCCAAACACACTTCAATATCAAAATATTGGAGCAGAGTAACATACAGATTAGGAGCAAGATATAATCAAACCTATCTCAACCTTTACGGACAGTCAATTAATGAGTTTGGCATAAGTTTTGGACTGGGATTGCCATTACCACGTTCTTTAACTACCATCGACCTTAGCCTGGAAGTAGGGCAGAGTGGAACAATGACTAAGAATCTCATAAAAGAAACTTTTGTTAATTTTACAGTCGGCGTATCTATTTATGAGCGATGGTTTGTAAAACGAAGATATAATTAGTATTAAACTAACACACTACACCATGAAAACGAATGGGATCAAAATCATACTGGTGCTGTTTGCCACAATCGGGCTGGCAATTGCCGGTGCATCAGCAGGCAGTTTAGATAACCCGGAAAACAAACTGGATTTTCCTCAGGACAAACCAATGAAAAAGTATGGAGAGGACAGTATAAACTGTGTGATCAATATTTCACTTTACCGTGAATTTTATAAACAATGGAAAGCCAGCGACTATACCAGTGCCTCCATTAAAGATATCATAAAACCCTGGAGATGGGTGTTTATGAACTGTCCGTTGGGAAGTGAAAACACCTATGTTGATGGTGCAAAGATCATGCAGTACCGCATCGAAAACGAAAAGGATGAAGCAATCAAAGAGAAGCTCATAGATACCCTTATGTTGGTTTATGACCAGCGTATTAAGTATTTTCCAGAGCATTATAAAACAGGACAACAACAGGAAGGATCAATACTTGGCCGAAAAGGAATTGACCTTTACACCTATGCACCGGAACGTTATGAGGCGACTTATAACACCCTGAAGCGTGCAGTTGAACTTGATGGAGACGCCACTGATGGATCAGTTCTGATTTATTACTTCCGCTCTGTAATAAAAATGGCACGTAAATCAAAAGTCGATAGTACCGAAATTGTAGAAGCTTACGACCAGATAATGGATATTCTGGATCACAATATCAAAGGATTGGAAGCCCGGGGTGATAATCGTTGGGCTGAGATATACAAAAACTACAAAGGAAATATCGATGCCACTTTTGAGCCTTTTGCCACTTGTGAGGATTTGGTGAATATTTTCAAAAAGAAATTTCAGGCAACTCCGGATAATGTGGATCTGCTGACTAAGATCACCAATATGCTCGACAAACGCGATTGTACTGACGACCCGCTATACCTTGATGCAAGCATGAAACTGCACGAGTTGCAACCCAGTCCCGAATCGGCCTACCTGATCGGACGATTGTTGCTGAAGGATCAGAAATACAACGAATCCCTTCAATACCTGGAAGGTGCCACAAAATCAGAAAACATCGAAAGAGCACATAATGCATACAAATTATTGGCTGAAGTAAACAGGGCACTAAAAAATTATCCCCGTGCGCGACAGATGGCCTACAAAGCCATTGAGCTTGACCCTGACGATGGCGCTCCCTATATCACCATCGGGGATCTTTATGCTTCGAGTGCCAAGGAATGTGGCAATAACGAGTTTACAAGCAGAGTAGCCTACTGGGCTGCTGTTGATAAATATCAAAGAGCCAAACAAATAGATCCCAGTATTGCAGAAACTGCCAATAAACGAATTGCAGATTATTCGGTGTATTTTCCGTCACTCGAAACCATTTTCTTTTACGATTACAAAGAAGGCGATTCCTACACCATTGAATGTTGGTTTACGGAAACCACAACAATACGCGCTTCACGATAAGCACCAATTGTGAAAACCGGCAAACATCTGCGATATATTATACAGCTTAACATCATAACGGTTTTTGTCGTTATGATGTTTTTTTCTTGCGAAAATTCCATTCAGGTCATTCATGAAATCACCCAGCGTGATACACTTGCCGACGTTAGTGCCGATACCATCACCTATTTCAGAAGTGATTCGGGCAGGGTGAAGATGCGGCTGGAAGCTCCAACCATGAACCGCTACGAAGGTAATAATCCAAGTCTGGAGTTTCCGGATGGTTTTGAAGCATTTTTCTATGATTCGGTCATGGAGATTACTTCCCGTATCAGAGCAAACTATGGCATCAGTTACGAAAACATCAAACTACTGGAAGCACGCAATGATGTGGAAGTGGAAAATTATGAAACACAGGAACGTCTGAATACCGAATCACTTTTTTGGGATCAGCGTAAACGTATTATCTTTACTCGTGCTTTTGTAAAAATCACTTCTCCCGATAAAGTGATTTTTGGCGATAGTCTTGTAGCTACTGAAGGCTTCGATCAACGTACGATACACAATATGAGAGGTACACTCGAAATAGAAGAGGAAACACAGGATTAGAGGTATCAGCCTTTGAACTTGCGTGATATTCATCACATTTATGTTAATTTTGAAAATCAATTAATTTTTGGTGACCGACTTACAACTCATTGCGTTAACTTTAATTTTTTCGGGTTTTTTCTCCGGAGTAGAAATCGCATTTGTGAGCTCCAACCGGTTAAAGATTCAATTGGATCTAAAAAAAAATAAGTTTGCTGCACGTTTGCTCAGCCCGTTTTATAAAAATTCTTCCCGGTTTATTGGGGCCTTGCTTTTAGGCAATAATATTGCATTAGTGATTTATGGTATTGCAATGGCAAATATTCTTGAACCCGTTATCATCAGGGTTTTGCCGGAAGCTGTGAATACTGGTTTCAGTGTGTTGTTGCTGCAAACATTGCTTTCAACAATTCTGATCCTGATCGTTGCTGAGTTTTTGCCCAAAATTATTTTTCGTATCAATCCCAATGGCATTCTCAATGTTTTGGCTTTGCCGGTCTGGATATTGTATTATTTGCTTTATCCATTCATAATCCTCTATATTGGATTGGCCGAATTGATCTTGAAGTATGTTTTCAGAATGAGTCTCAATCAGGATGATTATCGCTTCAGTACGGTCGATCTGAATGAATATTTGCGTGAGTATGTTTCGCCGAAGGAAGATGAAACACAAAACAAACATGATATACAACTGTTTCAGAATGCCATCGAATTTAAACACATAAAACTGCGCGAATGTATGGTGCCCCGAACAGAAATAGAAGCTGTCAGGAGTACTGAACAAATGGAATTTGTTGTCAAAAGGTTTGAAGAAACCAAACATTCCAAGTTATTGGTTTACGAAAACACAATTGATAATATTATCGGTTATGTACACTCAAATGATGTGTATAAAAAGCCTGAAAACTTACAGGATGTTTTACGGAGCATCGAAGTGTTTCCGGAAACTTATCCTGCCAATTTGCTCCTGCGATATTTTATTCAGGCGCGACAGGGCATTGCGGTAGTAGTTGACGAATTTGGCGGAACTGCCGGCATTGTTTCAATGGAAGATATTATCGAAGAGATTTTTGGTGAGATAGAGGATGAATTTGACGAAGAAGAAGATGTGGAAGTTCAGCTTACAGATAATGAATTTCATTTGTCAACACGCCTTGAGATTGATTATCTGAACGAAACCTACAAGCTCGATCTTCCCGAATCAGATGAGTATGAGACCTTAGCAGGGTTTATTCTTTACCATCATGAAAGCATACCCGATCTGGGAGAAGAAATCACCATTGATGGATATCGAATTAAAGTTCTAAAGGCAAGTGACAATAAGATTGAAGAGGTGAAGCTTAAACTGCTACATTAGTCTGTTTCCCCCTTTCCCGTCTAGTACCCAAACCGAGTTATCAACATATAGCAGGCTGGACTTGTGTTTATTAACAATTTTCCAAACCAATTGTAATTGTTTTCAGTTTTATTTTTATACTTTAAGTTTCTGTTGTACATTTGCACCCTATTTTTAAAAAGATGATCAGATTATGGCTGTAATTGGAAAAATTAGAAAGCGCTCAGGGCTTTTGGTAATAGTGATCGGTGTGGCATTGGCAGCATTTGTATTAGGTGATTTTGCTGCTGGTGGCGGCGGAAGGCCTGAGATGAACGTAGGTTCAATTGATGGAGATGATATCAGCATTCAGGATTTCAACTTGCGGTACGACCAAAATGTTAATGCGCAACAACAGCAACAGGGTAACAGACTTTCGCAGGATGAGATGTACCGTGTGAGAGAAAATACCTGGAACCAGATGGTTGAAGAAATTATTCTGGGTAAAGAATATGAGTCGTTGGGATTAAAAGTCACCTCCGAAGAACTTTTTGATCAGATACAGGGACTAAATCCACATCCGGCTGTTATCCAAAACTTTACAAATCCCGAAACTGGTCAGTTTGAACGTGAGATGGTATTAAATTACCTGCAAAACCTCTCACAGATGCCACAAGCCTCAAAGGATCAGTGGTTGATTTTTGAACGTTATATCAAAGAAGACCGCTTGCGCACTAAATATCAAAACCTGATAACAAAGGCACATTATTTGCCAACTACCCTTGCAAAAGCAAACCATGAAAATAAAAACACTAAAGCAGAAGCTGAATTACTAAGTGTTCGTTTTACTACTGTTCCCGATTCGCTGGCCGTGCCAACCGAAGCCGATTTTAAAAAATTCTATGAAGAGAATAAAAAATCATATGATCGTCCGGCCATGCGCGACATCGAATATGTTAGCTTTGAAGTTAAACCTTCAAAAAAGGATAATGAAGCTTCGCGCGAATTTGTAAGCAGCCTTAAAGCAGAATTTGAAGTTACGGAAAATATTGCAGGTTTTGTTAATGCAAATTCCGACACCCGCTACGATAGCAGTTGGAAAAGCAATACAGAAGTTGCTGTAGCACTCGAAACAGTGATGTTCGAAAACGAGCCCGGCTTTGTTTATGGCCCATACTTTGATCAGGAGGCTTACAGACTTGCCCGATTGGTTGATGTAAGTTTCCGTCCGGATTCTGTAAAGGCATCGCACATTCTTGTTGCTTATGCTGGTGCAATGCGAAGTGAACAAAGCCGCACCAAAGCAGCTGCACAACAACTAGCCGATAGCCTTTTGGCCGTAGTTAAAAAATCTCCTGCCAGATTGATGGAGCTTGCGACACAATTTTCTGACGATGGCAGTGTGGCTCAAAATAGTGGCGATTTGGGTTGGTTCCGCGATGGACAAATGGTTCCGCAATTTAACCAGTACGTAATCGAAAATGAAAACGGTTCAATAGGACTGGTTGAAACGGATTTTGGATATCACATCATTCAGGTTACCGGTAAAAAAGAACCTCAAAAAAAGGTTCGTATTGCCGAAATTGTTCACCATGTATCCCCCAGCACTCAAACCTATCAGGAAGTGTTTGCTGAAGCCAGCCGTTTTGCATCCGCTGCTAAAACACGTGAAAGTTTTGATAATAGCGTTGCAGATCAAGGGCTTAACAAACGTCTGGCTCCTAATCTTCGCACCAATTCAAACCGCATCACCGGCGTTGATAACCCGCGTCAGATTGTTCGTTGGGCTTTTGATGAAAAAACCAGTGTGAATGATGTTTCTGAGATTTTCGATCTGGATAATATGTATGTGATCGCTGTTTTGACCAAAGCAACCGAAAAAGGCATTGCTTCACTCGATGATATAAGGGAAATGATTGAACCTCAGGTTAAAAACAGAAAGAAAGGCGAATATCTTGTGCAGAAAATGAATGAACTGGGTAAGGACTGGGATAAGATCATTGCCGAACTTAAAGGCGAAAAACAAACCGTGTCTGACCTTAGTTTTGACAGCCGCACCATTACAGGCTTTGGACAGGAAAGTCTGGTTATCGGCACTTTGTTTACAATGGAGGAAGGACAGGTTTCGGAGCCGATCGCCGGTAATGCAGCAGCCTTTATCGTGAAGCTGAACAAACTGACAGCTGCTGACGAAACAGATAATTTCGACCGCATCCGCAGAGATTATAGTGTAGCCTTCAATAACAGTGTGCGGAATAACGCTGCATTCAGATCTTTGGAAAAGGAAGCATCAATCGAAGACAATCGTTTGTTGTTTTACTAATCTTCAAAGGACATTATAAAAAATTAGCCGGTAGCATTTCTGCCGGCTTTTTTTATGCAATCGATTTGCTGTCACAGTTTTAAAAAATGTTAAAGCAGGCCAGTTGCACTTTTATAAGTGCTGTTACTTTAGTTTTTTTGCAAAAAAATTCGTTCTATGGATATTGTAGTAGAAAACCTAACCAAAATCTATGGCTTGCAAAAAGCCGTCGATAACATTTCTTTTCGTGTTGAAACAGGTGAAGTGCTTGGTTTTCTGGGACCTAATGGTGCCGGAAAATCTACTACCATGAAAGCCATAACCACCTATTTGAGTCCCTCGTCCGGAAACATCCGCTTAGGGAACTTTAATATTTACGATCATCCTGAAGAAATTCGCCGAAGGATAGGCTACCTGCCTGAAAATAATCCTTTGTATCTCGACATGCCGGTGATCGATTACCTGACTTTTGTAGCCAAGTTACAGGGCATACCGCAAAGTAAAATCAGGGAACGCCTGCTCGATATGGTAAAGGTTTGCGGTCTGGAAGGTGAAAAACACAAAAAGATTGCCGAACTTTCCAAAGGATACCGGCAGCGTGTAGGACTGGCACAGGCCCTGATTCATGATCCGCAGGTATTGGTTCTTGACGAACCTACTACAGGTCTCGACCCAAACCAGATCGTTGAAATCCGTGAGCTGATCAGAAAGATTGGCCGCGAAAAAACGGTTATCCTCAGTTCACATATTCTGGCTGAGGTGGAGGCTACCTGCGATCGTATCATGATCATCAACAAAGGAAAAATTGTGGCAGATGGCACCGCAGATACTTTACGTAAACATGCCGGTGGCAAAGAGATTTTGCATGTGACCATCGAAGAAGGGGGCCTTAATGAGATACATCAGGCACTTGCGTCACTCGAAACGGTTGAAATGGTGGATTTTGTTAATAAAGAAAATGGAACTTTTGAAGTGCAAAGTAAAACGGATCAATCTTCGCGCAGAGCCATTTTTAAGTTATGTGTGCAAAATAACTGGATGCTCACGCGTCTGAGTCCGGTAGAAACCCGCCTCGAAGATGTATTCCGTGAACTTACCATTCAATAACCAAAAAGATTTTGAACAATGAATAAAATTATTACAATAGCAAAACGCGAATGGCAGGCTTTCTTCGATTCACTCACTGCCTATATCATGCTGGTGCTCTTTCTTGGATTCAGCGGTTTTTTTACCTGGATTTTCGGCTCTGATATTTTCTTTGTTAAACAAGCCAGCTTGTCTGTTTTCTTTGGTGTTTCGTACTGGACACTTTTTTTCTTTATCCCGGCACTAACCATGCGTCAGTTTGCCGAGGAAAATAAGACTGGTACAATCGAGCTTTTGCTCACCCGTCCGGTAAGCGACTGGCAGGTAATCAGCGGAAAATTTTTGGCGACCTTGTTTTTGATTGTTTTTGCCCTTGCTCTTACACTGCCTTATTATATCACGGTGGCCAGCCTGGGCAATATGGATCATGGTGCCACCATTACCGGTTATATTGGATTATTACTAATCAGCGCAGCCTATATCAGTATTGGGCTGTTTGCCAGCAGCCTCACAAATAATCAAATTGTTGGATTCCTTTTGGCATTGGCCATTGGCATCTTGTTTCATTTTATTTTTTCGCTGCTATCAATGTCATCAGGAGGTGTTTTGGCTACTATTTTCGATTACCTGAGCATCAGCACCCGTTTCGATTCTCTTTCACGGGGTGTGATCGATACCGGAGATCTGGTTTTCTTTTTCTCTTTGATCTTTTTAGCCTTAACAGCCACAGAAGCTATTTTGCAGCGCAACAGAATTTAATCGGCGTTAAATTCAATTGAAACAACATTTAAAAAGAAGTTTTTACCTATGAAAAAGATAAGCAAACTAACCGGCCAGCTGTTGATGTTAATCCTGGCACTGGTATTAGTGAACCTGCTTTCGGAACGATTTTCATGGCGGTTCGATTTTACCGAAGGTGGGATTTATACCCTCAGCGATGCTACCAAAGATATTTTGAAATCATTGGATGAACCCGTAACCATTACTGCTTACTTTACCAAAGGCAGTCAACCGGAAATTGAAAAAGTAAGAAAGGATTTTTTGGATATGCTTACTGAGTACGCCAATCTTTCGGATGGCTTGCTCAATTTCGAGTTTGTAAATCCCAACAAAGATGAACAAGGCGAGCAGCAAGCCATGCAGGCCGGTATTCAACCCTTGATGCTCAATGTGCGCGAAAAAGACCAGGTAAAGCAGCAACGTGTCTTTTTAGGTGCCAAACTTGCTATGGGCGACCGGCAGGAGCTGATTCCCGTGATACAGCCCGGTGCCGCCATGGAATATGCGCTTTCTTCTGCCATAAAAAAATTGGCTGTCATTGATAAACCTAAGGTTGGATTTGTGCAAGGTCATGGTGAGCCCGGCCTTAATGCGATGGTTCAGGCCAATGAACAGCTGAGTGTGTTGTATGCTACTGAAGCTGTTAATCTTTCACAAAGCGAGAACCCGCTAAACTCCTTTGAAACTTTGGTGATCGTTGCTCCTACTGACAGTTTTCCGGATAATGAATTACAACAGCTTGATCAATTTCTGCAGCAAGGCGGAAATCTGCTGATTGCACACAACCATGTGGAGGCTGATTTACAGACCATGCAGGGAAGTTTAAACAAAAGTAATCTGTCAGCCTGGCTGGCACAAAAAGGCCTGATGCTGGATAATAATTTTGTGGTGGATGCCAGCGCAGGAACTGTTGGTGTGAGGCAACAAAGCGGTTTCATGACTTTTACCCGTCAGATTCCCTTTCACTATTGGCCGCAAATCACCCAGTTTGAGGATAGTCCAGCGACAAAAGGCCTTAATCAGGTAGTGTTGCAGTTTGCAAGCAGTATTCAATATCATGGAGATACAGCTGCTGTTTATTCACCTCTTGTAAGAACTTCTGAAAAGTCCGGTACAATTGCTGCGCCCACTTTTATCAATTTGAATAAGGAATGGACAAACAAGGATTTCCCGCTTAAGGGTCAAACCATTGCTGCTGTCCTCGAAGGTGTTAATGGTAATCAACAGGCAAGCATTGTGTTGTTTTCTGATGGCGATTTTGCTGTGAATGGCGAAGGCCAGCAGATGCAGCAGCATCCGGCTGATAATGTGAGTCTTTTTGTGAATGCGGTTGATTATCTTTCGGATGATACCGGATTGATTGATCTGCGTACGAAAGAAATTACTTCGCGTCCGCTTGAAGCACTCGAAGATGGTCAAAGAAATCTTTTGAAATGGCTTAATTTCCTTTTACCCATTTTACTTGTGCTGATTTTTGGATTGATAAGGTTCCAGTATCGTCGTAACCAACGTATTAAAAGAATGGAGGTAGGTCATGTTTAAAAAATTGAATTCCAAAATTTTGCTTGTGGTAGTTTTGGTTTTGGGTGGATTGTTGGTGCTCAGTGAATTTACCGGTAAAAAAGAGCGTTCGTTTGCCAGTGAGTTGATTGCTGTTGATACGGCACAGCTGACAACCCTTGAAATCGATTTCCCAAGAGAATCAGTAAGCGTATTACTGCAGCGAAATGGAACAATCTGGCAGGTTGAATCGGATGGAAAGCAGTATCAGGCAGATCAACAAATGATTAAACGACTGCTTTCAGCCTATGTTTTGATGAAGCCCGACAGGGTGGCTGCAACCAGCTCGGAGAAGTGGCATGCTTTTGAGGTGGGTGATTCGACTGCTGTATCTGTTACCCTCAAAGCTGACAAAAAAGTGCTTGGGAAAGTTTATTATGGCAAACTAGCTTTCAGCCAACCAGCAGGCAATCAGCAAATGATGCGCCAGCAACAACCGGATGTGAAGACTTTTGTGCGTGTTGATGGCGATGAGCGTGTGTATGCTGTGGAAGGTTTCCTGAAATCTTCTTATCAGCCTGATATAAACGCTTATCGCAACAAACAACTACTGCAGTTGAATCAGGCTGAAATAAGCAGCATTCGTTTCGAAGGAAGCCGCAATTTCAATTTACAAAAACAGGAAACCAGCTGGACGCTTGGTGATTTGGAAGTTGATTCAGCTTTTATGGTGACTTATCTCCGGAACCTGAGCCGACAAAACAGCAGTAATTTTGTTGATCAGGCTTTGGTGAGTGGCAAAGCTTTTACGGAAAAACTAACCATCAGCGGAAGCAATTTCAATCCTGTGGAAGTAAGTGCCTGGGTAGTTTCCGACACTTTAATAGGTCATGTGATTCATTCCAGTCAGAACAAGGATGGCTATTTCGAGGGTGTAAAAAATGACTTGTACAAAAAGCTTTTTCCCTCGCAGGAAGCGTTCCTGGGAGTACAGGTAGATTAAGCTGACGTAAAATACGTAATTTCGCAGCAAATTTCACCTCATGGACAACGGATTAAGCGGCTTTATCAGCAGGCTGCCTTTAAAACCCAAGCCTTTACTCAACAAATTGGAAATAAAGCCGGGAGTTTATGTGCTCCGCTTTGAGCGTAAATCTGATTTTTTGCCCGGGCAGGTGGTCGGGATCACTACAGACCAAAGCATTGCGCCTCGTTTGTACAGCATTTGCTCAGGCGCCAATGAAGACTGGATCGAAATCCTTTTCAATGTAAAGGAAGATGGTATTTTAACACCGCTGTTGGCACAACTTGAAATAGGAGATTTTGTGGAGATTTCCCGACCTTTTGGAGCTTTCCTGGGTGATGAAAAACCGGCCTGGTGGATCGCTGCCGGAACAGGGGTTGCGCCATTCCGGTCGATGTTACGATCGGGTTTGGGTAACAACAAAAAATTGATCCATGGCGGACGCACAGCTGATAGTTTCTATTTTGATACGGAAATGATGCAGGCTTTCGGACAGGATTATATCCGCTGCTGCTCGCAGGAATCCGGCAAAGGATTGTATCACGGACGCCTGACCAATTGGTTGCGCGACCATAGTGAAATACCAGAAGATCATATGTTTTACCTCTGCGGAAGCGCCGAAATGGTGGTCGAAGTACGCGATATTCTCATCAGCAAAGGGGTTGCAATTGATCGGGTGATGTCGGAGATTTATTTTTAGGATGCTCTCAAACGTATTGCATGATCGGAAGCGGGTAGGTTTCAATGCAATATTCAGCAGAAACAATAACTTTGTAAAGAAATAAACAGGAAGAATTGCTTCAATCAGATTGATTCTTTCGGCCAAATAAGCATGGAAATTAACACAACACATCCAAAAAAGGCACTTTTCGGTAAAACGCCCAACGAGCTTAAATTGATTTGCTCCGAATTAGGCCTGCCCGCATTTACCGCACGTCAAATGAGCGATTGGCTTTACAAACTGCAGGTTACTTCAATTGAAGAAATGACCAATATTTCGAAGCAAAACCGCGAAAAGCTGGCTGAAAATTATGAGGTGGGACGGGTGATGCATTCCAATGTGCAAACCTCTTTGGATGGCACAAAAAAGTATCTCTTCCCAACCAGCAACAAACGTTTTATTGAAGCAGCCTATATTCCTGATGAGGATCGTGCTACGCTCTGTGTTTCGTCGCAGGTGGGATGCAAAATGGGATGCTTGTTTTGCATGACAGGCAAACAAGGATTTCAGTCGCAGCTTACGGCAGGTGAAATTGTAAATCAAATCAGCAGTTTGCCCGAGCGTGATAAGCTTACGAATATCGTGTATATGGGCATGGGAGAGCCTTTCGATAATCTGGAAGGCGTGATGAAAAGCCTCGAAATTTTAACTTCTGACTGGGGATTGGGAATGGGTGCACGGCGTATCACTGTCTCTACCATCGGAATGATTCCGGCGATGAAGCATTTTATCGAAAATTCCGAATGTCATCTGGCTGTGAGTATGCATACCCCATTCCATGAAGAACGCAAAAAACTGATGCCGATCGAAAACGTCTATCCCATTGCTCAGGTGATTGAACTGTTGCGTGATTACGACTTTGGAAAGCAGCGCCGCATTTCGTTTGAATACATCATGTTTAAAGGCATCAACGACACGCCCAGCCATGTGAAGGAAATAGCCAGATTACTTAATGGCTTACGCTGCAGAATGAATCTGATCCGTTTTCATCCAATTCCGGATACTCCGCTTCAAAGCTCAGATGAAGCTACTATTCAAGCCTTTAAAGAAGCGCTTATTAAAAAAGGTATTCGTACTACCGTGCGTGCCTCGCGCGGACAAGATATTTTTGCTGCCTGTGGTCTGCTTTCAACGAAAGAATTGGTAAAACAACAGGCTCCTGATTTTTAAAACCATAACCATGAACTTGAAACTCGCGCACACCAAAGGATTTGCCAGTGATAACTGGTCGGGCGTTTCACCCGAAGTGATGGAAGCGTTACAAATGGCCAATCAGCTGCATCATCCAGCCTATGGCGAAAACGATCTCATGATGCAACAAGCCGAAAAGCGCTTTCAGGAAGTTTTTGAAACGGATTGCAAGGTGTTTTTTGTGTATAATGGTACAGGGGCTAATGTGCTTGCCGTGCAGCACTTGCTTAAATCGTGGCAGGCTGTTGTGGCGCCTCATTCAGCACATCTCAATGAAGATGAGGGCGGCGCTCCCGAAAAATTTACCGGAGGAAAAATTCTAACTGTGGATTGTCCCGATGGAAAGATCCACCCGGAACAGGTCGAGCCTTTTTTGAATAGCATTGGCTTTCAGCATCATGTGCAGCCCAAGCTGATTTGCATCTCTCAGGTTACCGAAATGGGAACCTTGTACAGTTTGCACGAAATCAAAGCACTGGCCGATTTTGCTCATCAACATGGGATGTATTTGCATATGGACGGTGCCCGCATTGCCAATTCTGCTGTGGCTTTGGGCGTTTCTTTCAGCGAAATGGTGACACAAACAGGCGTGGATGTGCTTTCGTTCGGAGGCACTAAAAACGGCCTGATGTTTGGCGAGGCTGTTGTTTTTTTGAAACCCGAGCTGGCCGAAGGATTTGAATACAATCGCAAACAGGGCATGCAGCTGGCCAGTAAATTACGTTTTATCACTGCACAATTCCTAGCATATCTGGAAAATGACCTCTGGAAACGCAATGCCACACAAGCCAATGCCATGGCACGTTTGCTGGCTAATGAGCTGCAGCACATTGACGGAATCAAACTTAGCCGGGCTGTTGAAGCCAATGGTGTTTTTGCGATCATGCCTAAAGAATTGATTCCAAAATTGCAACAGGAATATTTTTTCCATGTGTGGAACGAAAGCCAAAATGAGGTTCGCCTGATGTGCTCCTTCGATACCACTGCCGAAGATGTGCAGGGTTTTGTTGCCGCAGCCAATAGGCTTTTGAAGTAAAAACATTAAAATTCCGGATTATAATCCTGAAAATTTATAAGAATTCGCGATTATAATCCTGAAATTTCATAAATTTGAAAAAAATTGTGATGATAGCACGTCAATTGTCAGAAAGAATCATTTCAAAATTTTTCAAAGGGAAAGCCATTATTATTCTGGGTCCTCGCCAGACTGGTAAAACCACTTTGTTAAAAAAACTGGTGAAAGAAGATTTTTCGGCCTATAAAACCTTATGGCTTGATGCTGACGATCCTTCGATTCGTGCTGAACTAAGCAATCCTAATCTCGCTGATTTAAAAAGAATAATAGGAAAAAACCAGATAATTGTTGTAGATGAGGCTCAACGTATTTCATCAATTGGGATCACCTTAAAGATGATGACAGATCATTTTAAGTCTGTGCAGTTGTTGGTTACAGGTTCTTCTGCGCTTGATATTGCGCAAGGCACAACGGAACCGCTTACTGGTCGCAAATATGAATATTTGTTATTACCACTTGCTTTTGAAGAATTACAAGATTACCAAGGTTTTGTTGATGAGAAAAAGGCACTTCACAACAGACTGATTTTTGGTACATATCCTGAGATTGTTACAACAGAGGATAGCCAGCTAGATGTGCTTAAGTTATTATCAGGCAGTTATTTATATAAGGATGTTTTTAAGTACAAGGATTTAAGGCGACCAGAATTGCTCGAAGCTTTGCTTCAGGCATTAGCATTTCAGCTTGGTTCAGAAGTTTCTTATCAGGAACTTAGTGCAACTATCGGTGCTGATCCGGAAACGGTGAGGCGTTACATTGATTTATTGGAAAAAACCTATGTAATTTTTCGCTTAAGATCGCTAAGCAGGAATTTGAGAAATGAATTGAAAAAATCACGGAAAATTTATTTTTTTGATAACGGCATCCGTAATGCGTTGATCAATAATTTCAGTCCTTTAAACTTGAGAGAAGACCGTGGTGCTTTATGGGAAAATTTCCTGATGTGTGAAAGGATGAAATACCTTTCAAATCATAACATTTACGTGAATCCTTATTTTTGGAGAACGCATCAACAACAGGAAATTGATTATATCGAAGATATGAATGGCAAACTCTATGCTTTTGAATTTAAGTGGAATATAAAATCCAAAGCCCGTATTCCATTAAGTTTTTCAAAGGCCTATCCCAATCACAGTTTTCAAGTGATAACACCAGAAAACTACCCCGATTTTTTATTGCCTGAAGCTACTTGACAGCCCTGTTATTCACCAAGCAGTTTATCAATTTCTGCTGCCAGTTTCCGGTCCTTTTCGGTTACGATATCACCCGCATCATGTGTGCTGAGCGTGATTTCTACTTTGTTGTATACATTCGTCCACAAAGGATGGTGTCCCATCTTTTCTGCGATCAGTGCCACCTTAGTCATAAAAGCAAAAGCCTCAATAAAATCATCAAAAACGAATTCACGTTTCAGGCTGTTGTTGGTTTCTGTCCACATAATTAAAACGTTTACAAGCTAACAACTAAACGTGGAATTAGGTTCAAAACAGCCGTTTTACAGCAGTTTATTAAGCGCCTTCAACACAGGCTCAGCCTTGGTTTGCAGCCCTTCCTGTTCAAAAAGAATGGTGCCGTTTTGATCCAGCACAAATTTTTTGTTGGCATGAGCAAAAGAGCCGTTTTCGAGTTGTTCGTAGCTGATATCCAGAACCAGCGAAATTTCTTTGATTTGTTCAGCATTACCATGAAGCAAAAGCCAGTTTTCGCCCAAACCCTGAACGCCGGCATATTCATTCAATCTCTCAGGAATGTCGCGTTCGTGATCGAAACTGATCAGTACGAATTTTGTTTTGCTGTGCTTGTCAGTGAATTGACTTTCAATTTGTTTGAGGTCGTTCACCATCATCGGACAGGCATATTCACAATGTGTAAAAATCATGGTGAGGATAACTGGATTTCCTTGCAAATCAGCCAGCTGAATGCTTTTTCCAGATTGGTCTTGCCATTGATGATCAAGCTGATAAATGGAAGTTTCGGGTAACTGAACCGTTTTTTCTTTTGATTTAGTGGATGGAGTGCTGCAGCATTTTCCCTGTTGAGCCTGGACTGAAAAGCTGATCAGCATCAATGCGATTAAAGTTGAAATAATTCTTTTCATAAAAGTATTTATTTAGTTTTCTTCAATTGATTTGGCACAGCGAAATCCAAGTTTGCGGGTGGTATAATTTCCTTTGAGGCTTCCGCGGTAGGAGTAGCGAATAAACGAAACATAATCGCTTGCATCACTGGCGTTTAAGGATGCGCTTCCACAGAAAAATCCGGAAGCAATTTCCTCTTTATTGCGGGAATCATTGCTGCTGACAACGCTATTGAAATCGTAAACCCATTCCCACACCAGGCCAAACATATCCCAAATCCCGTATTGATTTTGATAAACACTCCCAACGTTTTGTTGTGTGTGTGATTTTCGGCTGTACCAGCTATGATTTATTTGTGTCAACACATTGGTGTCCAAACTGTTCACTGGCATGGCCAAAGCTGCAAATTCCCATTCGTGCAGGCTTGGCAGCCGTTTGTTTTTCCATTTGCAATAGGCATTGGCAGCAAACCAGGATACATTCACAACAGGCTCCTGATTTGCTGTCTTGCTTTCATTTTGCCAATCGTTTTCGGGCCAGTGAATCAGGTAAGCTGAATCAGCAAAAATGGCTTTAATATTCTTGGGCGACCATTGTTCGTTAGCTTCCACAAATTCCAGAAAATCCTGATTGGTAACCTGAACGGTGTCCAGCAAAAATGCATCAACATTTACATTTTCCGTCAAACCTTTGATGAAAGGTTTGTAGCTTCCGGCCGGAATACGTTTCATATTTTCCTGAGCCGGAAGGTACAAACCCGTCAACAGACTGCAAACAAGCACGATGACTTTAAAATTTCGCATTTTACTATTGTTCTCTCCAGGCTTTCACATCAGCGGCTTTCACTAATCCTCCACCATTGTCAAATTCGTTATGGATATAGGTCAAAATGCTGGCCACCTGATCATCCGAGAGTGAAACTGCCGGCATGATATTGTTGTATTTTTCGCCATTAACAGTGATTTCGCCCTGCAGACCTTTCAGGATTATGCCAATACCTTTGTCAGCACGCGCCTGCAAAAAGTCGGAATTAACAAGGGGCGGGAAGGTTCCGGGGATACCTTTTCCATGATCCATATGACAGGCCAAACAGTTTTGTTTGTACAACTTTTCGCCTGCCTCCATGCGTTCTTCATGGCTTAGCTCAATCACAACAGCATCTGAGGGTTCGGTCTTCTTGCTGATTTTTTGGATTGCTGTTCCTTCGGGCAGGTAAACTTCTTCTTTTTCCAGTCCGGTGAACACCTGGTGATTTTCGTCACCAACCACTTTTATCTGCGCAATGGCACCTTTGTTGAAAGCCCTGAAAATACTGTGATCCACCAAATGAAGCGTGCCTGGAACTTCGCATTTAAACTCCACAATGGCTGAGCCACCAGCCGGAATCAGGGTGGTTTGTACGTCATGATTGATCAGTGTGCCGCCTTCTACATAAACTTTGTCGAAAATCTCACCGATGGCATGAAAGGAAGAAACCAGATTAGGTCCGCCATTACCCAAAAACAGCCGAACTGTTTCGCCCACCTGTACCATCATGGCATTTTCGCCGGTATTTGCACCAACAGATCCATTCATCACCACATAATCAGGACGTTCATCGAAGGCTTTTTGCATGTCGAAATCCTGATGACCTCTGTCGCCATATTTGCCTGAAGTGTAAAACTCACTTTGCATCACATAAAATTCGTGATCAACCGGTGGCAGACCTTCAAGCGGTTCAACGAGGATCAATCCATACATGCCATTAGCGATATGCATTCCCACAGGCGCTGTGGCGCAATGATATACATAAAGTCCCTGATTGAGTGCGCGAAAGCTAAACTGGGCACTTTTGCCGGGAGCAATAAGCGAAGCTTCTGCACCACCACCAGGACCGGTAACGGCGTGTAAATCAATGTTATGAGGCAATAGATTGTCAGGATGGTTATGTAAGTGAAACTCAACCAGGTCGCCTTGCCTTACGCGAATGAATTTGCCCGGAACACTTCCACCAAAAGTCCAGAAAGTATAATCCACACCATCAGCCAGCCGCATTTCTTTTTCGATGATTTCGAGGTTTACGATGACTTTGGTATTGCTTTTATTTGGAATACGTGGCGGAACCAGCGGAGCATCGGTAAGCTCGGCATGGACTACTCCTTTTACTTCTTCCTCAAAATCAACAATTCTTCGTTCAGGTTTTTCGCTACAGCTGATGAACGACACGAACAGTAACAGGAGTATAATGTTTAAATAGTTTTTGGTTTTCATGGGATGATTAATTTAGTATTAAAGACCTAATTATCTTTTATTAAGTGAAAAAATATTTAATTTAACTGATGTTTGAGTACAGATTTCCCTTCCATCATTTCTTTGGCCAATTGTTGTATGGTTTGCTCGTTGAGCAGCCGGTCCAGGCCGTTCCGTATAGCCGAAAACTCATGATGGATCGGACAGGGCTCTTCTTCGGAACAGGATTTTAATCCTAAACCGCAGCCATAAATACTTTGCGTTCCGTCAATAGCTTTTACCACTTCAATCAGCCTGATTTCAGGACTCTGAGGATCGATAAAAAACCCGCCATGTGGTCCTTTGGCTGATTGAACAAGATTCTGTCTGCTCAGAATCTGCATGATCTTAGCTGTAAATGCTACGGGAGAATCTATTTCGGCCGCAATCTCACGAAGGCCTGTTTTTTCAGGTTCTTCGGAGCGACTGGCCAGATAAATCAACGACCTTATTGCGTATTTACAAGCTTTTGAAAACATAGGATTGTGTTATTGCAAAATTAATGATTCCCTGGCAATTGCTTTTGGAAACAAGATGTTATTTTCGAGATGAATATGTTGATGCAAATCCTGCTCAAAAGCTGCAAGCTTCGAAAGAGCTACCATATAAGTGTTGCAGGCATCTTCGGGAATGCTGTATTGTGCCGTGAGCTGTGCAATTTCCTTGAAACGATCGCCTTCTGTTTCGTGTTCGCCGATGAGCTTAGTTATAGTATGATCAATAAAAACTGGTTTTGCTCCGTTTTCCGGTTTTTCAGCATTTGCTAACAAGCGTATTTTTGGGAACAGCAGGTTTTCTTCCTCTTCCATATGAGCCAGCAATGCTTTGGCAGAAGCCTGGAACAAGGATTTTACTTCATGAAGTTCGGGATGATTTTCTCCGTGAACAGCGGCTATTTTGTTCAGATAAGCATCCAAAACAGGTATTTCATTGCGAACGAACTGATGATGTGTACGCTCAATAAAGTCAGCCAGAAAATCCAGATCCCATTCGTTATATGCATGAGTGGCTGCGGCATTTGAATCTAAAACCTCATTGATTTCGCGGATAAGGGTTTCAGGTTCAATTCCGTACTGCTTTTTAGCATCGAGCAGGCTGATTTTTCCGCCGCAGCAAAAATCTATCTGATGTTTCCGAAATACATCCGAAGTGCGAAAGTCTTTTGCCACAATTTCGGCAATCGTTAAATTTTTAATATTCTGCATGATTAAGATTTTTATGTTTACGGGGCAAAGATAAAGGAAATATTATATAAAAAGACCTTTTTATCCTTTATTAGTAAAAAATACCTACAATTAGGGATGTGTTTGATTATAATGGATTAATAAACAGATATTTATGACGAGTTGAAAGAGATGGTTTTTTCAGACAAGCTGAGATTGATGAAAAGGTTTATAAATATGGATTAATGAAAAATCTTCGGTTAGTCATTTTAGTATGTTGCTTCGTGGCATTGATTAAATCCTGAAGTTAAATTGATTATCTCTGTACCATATACTAAGGTATTCAGTTTAGCGAAGATGTTTATCGAATAACATTCGAAAACTGATAACGGATCAAATTTTGAATTGATTTTGGTACGACTTTTTGCAGGTTCTGATAAGAATTTTAGCCTTCGGAACAGCTGATTTTTTGATCTCATTTTTAGTTAGCAATTCTCCAGAATATCGTACTTTTGCCCCATTCTTTGTTAATACTTTCACAAAAAGAATAAACATTAAAACGCCTATGAAAAATATTTTAGTTATTGGTTCTGTGGGTCAGATTGGATCGGAGCTCACCCTTGAATTACGCAAAAGATATGGTAGCAGCAATGTGGTTGCCGGATTTCGATCAACCAAACCCACTGGCGAACTGCTCGAGTCAGGTCCCTCAGAAATAGTGGATGCCACCAACGCCCAGCAGATTGCTGATGTGGTAAAAAAATACAAAATTGACACCATTTATAATCTTGCCGCTATTCTTTCGGTTGTTGGCGAAACTAAACCTCAGCTTGCCTGGAACATAGGTATAGGCGGTTTGATGAACTGCCTGGAAGTGGCCCGCGAATTTGGTTGTGCTGTTTCTACACCCAGCTCCATTGGTGCTTTTGGCGGCGGCACTCCACTGGATAATACACCTCAGGACACGATTATGCGCCCACAAACCATGTATGGTGTATCAAAAGTAGCCGGTGAGTTACTCAGTGATTATTATTACAAACGCTTTGGTGTCGATACCCGTTCGGTGCGGTATCCCGGAATTATTTCAAACGTAACCCTTCCCGGTGGCGGCACCACTGATTATGCCGTAGAAATATACTACGATGCAATTAAAACAGGTAAATTTGTCTGTCCGCTGGGGGCCGGTACTTTTCTCGATATGATGTATATGCCCGACGCTATTGAAGCTGCCATTGACCTGATGGAAGCTGACCCGGCCAAACTAAAGCATCGTAACTCATTCAATATCACAGCAATGAGTTTTGATCCGGAAATTATTGCTGCGGAGATTAAAAAACATATTCCTGGTTTTGAGATGGTTTATAATGTTGATCCGGGAAAGCAGGCCATCGCCAACTCATGGCCAAACAATATGGACGACAGTGCTGCCCGCAAGGAATGGGGCTGGAACCCGAAATGGAACCTTGCTGCCATGACCGAAGATATGCTAAAGGTAATTGGAGAAAAACACGCCAAAGGATTGGTTTAAATCATAGTCGTGACAAGTGGCCGAATGTGGCTTTTTACTTAAATGGACCAATAGCACAATCAGAATATTGAAATTCTGACTCAGTTTATTCTGATCTAAAAATAAACGATAACTTTTGCACACCGCAGAGGTTATCGTTTTCTTTTGGTAAAATTGTTTTAAACAAAAAAATCACCCAAACTATGATTTTTGCGGGTTTCAGTAAAAAATCATATCCAACTGTTTAAACAGTCTTTTTATACCTTTGAAGTTTACCAACATATTTGTCTTTAAAGTGATACTTAAAACATTTTTTTCAGGCTCTTGAAATGATAAATTTAAAGTATTGACAAATTGGACGGAAATAAGCATGAGGCCAGGACTTTCGATGGGATAAGTATAAATTTTGTTACTTTGTGTTCTCAAATTTAAGCTTATCATGCGTGTCGATATAAACAGCAGGTTGTACATTACCAATAGTTTAAGTAGAAAAAAAGAATTGTTCGAGCCCCTCAAACCCCAGCACGTGGGCATGTATGTCTGCGGGCCAACTGTTTATGGTGATGCACATCTGGGTCATGCCCGTCCGGCAATTACATTCGACCTGCTGTTTCGTTACCTCACGCATCTGGGTTACAAAGTGCGTTATGTGCGCAATATTACGGATGTTGGTCACCTGGAGCATGATGCAGACGAAGGTGAAGATAAAATTGCTAAAAAGGCACGTCTGGAAGCACTCGAACCGATGGAGGTAGTGCAATATTTTACGGTACGCTATCATCATCAGATGGACCGGCTCAATGTGTTGCGGCCTTCTATTGAGCCTCATGCTTCCGGGCATATCATCGAGCAGATCGAGATGGTAAAAAGGATACTCGATGAAGGTTATGCCTATGAAGCGGACGGATCGGTGTATTTTGATGTGGAGAAATACAACAAAAACCATCACTATGGTGTACTATCAGGTCGCAAACTTGAAGAGCTGATCAGCAATACCCGCGAGCTGTCCGGACAAACAGAAAAACGCAACAGCGCCGATTTTGCAATCTGGAAAAAAGCTGATCCTGCCCATATCATGCGTTGGCCTTCGCCCTGGAGCGATGGCTTTCCGGGCTGGCATATGGAATGTTCTGCCATGGGCTGCAAATATTTGGGCGATCAGTTTGATATTCACGGCGGTGGCATGGACCTGCTCTTCCCGCATCACGAATCGGAGATTGCACAGTCAACCGTTGCCAACGGCAAAGCACCCGTGCGTTATTGGATGCACAACAATATGATCACCATCAACGGGCAAAAGATGGGCAAGTCGCTGGGCAACGCAGTTTCTCTGGATGATTTCTTCAGTGGAAAACATGAATTGCTTGCGCAGGCATACAGTCCGATGACCATTCGGTTTTTTGTGCTGCAGGCGCATTACCGCAGCACTATCGATTTTTCTAATGAAGCTCTTCAGGCCGCTGAGAAAGGCATGAAACGCCTTATGCTGGCAGCTTCCGAGGCCAAGCAGCTTAAAGCAGAAAAGTCAGCTCCCAACCTAAATATTGAAGCTATTCGCCAGGATTGTTATGCCGCAATGAATGACGATTTGAACAGCCCAATTGCCATAGCTAAACTTTTTGATGCGGTGCGAATTGTTAATAGCGTGAAAGACGGACATTCACAGATCAATCCTGCAGAACTATTATTGTTGCAGGAACTTTTTGATGTTTTTGTATTTGATATTTTGGGATTGCAGACTGAAAATACCAATCAGGACGATCAATTGCTTGATGGCCTGATGGAAACAATAATCCAGCTACGCCAGGATGCCCGCCGGCGAAAGGACTATGCTACCAGCGATCTGATTCGGGATAAACTGGCTTCCCTTCAAATTGTACTTAAAGATGGAAAAGAAGGTACGAGTTGGGAGCGAAAATAAAGTTTTATATTCTAACAAATTAAGTGCTTAACTTTTCTGCAACTCAGCGATGAATGGTGAAAATGTAAAACTTTGCCTTTGTTTGTATTTTAAAAAAAATATTACATTTGGCAGGTAAAAACTATATACATTAGCCAATTGTTTTCTAATATACTGACAGTCAAAGTATTACCCCCCCATCTGTGTATCTGCTTCACAGATAGATAGTTTTGTAGCAATTTCTGATATTTCGGGATTATGTCACAAAGGGTGTAATTCCGCTTCAACCCTGCAAACATCATACATTTTCAAGCTTGGCAAAAACAACTTCATTTAATTGAGCTGTTGCCCTGAAGCTAATTCCATATTGGGTCTGGCGGGCGGCAGCAATCACCAGCAAACATATGTCAGGCCAACTCAATTAATCAATAAAAACATAATGAAATGAAAAAAATATCTCGTTTATGGATAATAATTCCACTCCTTACACTGTTTGTTTACAGTTGTAAAAAAGAACAGGAACCCATGACTAATTCCATGGATCAAAGTCTGATCGAAAAAAGCCAACAAATTATCCAACGTATTGAGGCATTTGATACGAAGCTTACTGGCAATTTCAAATCAGGCGAAAACATTAGCGTGGATTCGTTGGTTTGGTACACCGAAGCATTGGAAAACTACAACAATGCCCGTCCTGATTTGGCGTATGAGAGTTTTGTGGTGAGTAAAACTACTTACACTGCCACGCTCGACAACGGCAACCTCAGCATGCAGGACGCAGCTGCTTTATTTAGCAGTATGCAGACTGATCTTGAAACAGAACTCGCCAACCTGGATCCAACAGACGACAAGCTAAAGCTTACTGATGTAGCCCTGGACAGCATTGAAGGCAATACCGCTTATTTAAGTGCTAACAGGGTGTTTGGTATCAATATTGCTGTCCTGTATGACGAATTTGAAGAGGATGACGACTGGATTTGGGGGACTATGTCGGGGCCGCTTGCTGGAAAGTGTGATGGCACTATGATTGGCGTTTCAGATGGATCAGATGAGTTACAGCGCAGGCTTAATAATCCTAATTTTGCTTTTGATCAACAATATGTTATAGTGGATTTAGTTACAATAGAATATATTAATGGTATTGAATGGATAGATAACAATGGTGGTCCTCTTTTATTTTGGATCAATGATCAGCAACCGGATTACGATTGGTACTATTGTCTGACAAATGAAGCCTTGACGGAACAATTAACAAATGCCCATACAATCTTATATAATTATGAGGGTGATGGGGGTGTAAGGCCTCAAGGCCTGGACTTAAGTAATGTAATTATTGTTGATGATTTTTTTAGTCATTTAGGTGTTTCTAATCTTTTGCATAATTATCATGCTACATATGGAACTAAGGTTCTTAAGCCGATTGATGATTAGTTTGTATACTGGGGGTAGTTCAATCATGTAACTACCCCCTTTAATTATAATTATGATGAACACACTTAAATATATCTTAACTGCTTTAATCATACATTTAACAGTTAATATCTTTGCCCAACAAACAACCTGGGAGTATGTGCTACGTACGCCTGAGATTGATGAGGAAATTTTCACAATGATAGAAGGGATTGATGGTTCAGTCTATGTTGGTGGTCGATCCCTCCTGCTTGGCAGGGAATATCCATACAAATCACTTGTATTTAAATTAGATAATCAGGGAGGTTTTATTGATTCAATACTGTTTGCCTTGCCTGACAAATGGACATCTGTTAACCAAATAATTCACACAAGTTCAAACAATTATGCACTGCTATCAGGTTTTAATGATCCTGATGCACCTTACTCAAATGGTGGTCTTCTTATGCATAATATGAATTATGATCTCGAATTATCCAATCAAACTTTGTTTTGGGCCGACACAAATCACAGAATAATCGGCGGTACTGCTAGTATAGAATCTAATGGTAATTTGTTTATAAACTTTGCAGTAACGGTTCCCGTGTCATTTATTAAATCTTATTTCATTGAAACGGATTCAAATTTCAACATCATAAAACAAAAGTTTTTAACGGACTTTCCTAAAGCTTATTCACACCTAAAAAAGATAGATGACAATATTTATTGGGCTTTAAATTTATACACAAATAAATATGAAATTTTTGATTCAGCATTTAATATTGTTGGAGAGCAAAGGGTACCGGAGAGAATAACAGGTAATTTTGGTGTGAAATGGGAAAGTGATACTTCATTCTATTTGATGGGAGACCATGATTTGGATGATGAAAATCATATTGGCCTTTTGCACCAGCCACATTATTTCGATACCACCGGGTACCTGTTCAACTCCTGGGGCAGGTCTGATACGGTTGATTTCCCGGCTTTCACCAATGGCATAGACTTTCGCAACAAAGATTCCATTTTTATAGGAGGTACTCACAACATGCCTTATTTTGTTGTTGATCCTGGCCAGCAGCCCGTACCTACCTGGTTTGTAATCCTGCAAACCGACAGCCTGCTTAATGTGCGCTGGGAAAGATTTTATGGCGGCAATGCCAATTATTTGATGATGAACCTGATCGCCACACGCGATGGCGGCTGCCTGGTAGCAGGCACACGCTACGATTATATGAACGATCCCGTGCCACAAACCGATATTATCGTGCTCAAACTCAACAGCGAAGGCCTGTTGGTAGGGGACCACGAACTGCCCGAAACGCAGATGCACGAAGCCATCGTCTATCCCAATCCCGGCACGGATGCCTTACAGATTCGCCTGGCGGTGCAGCACCCCACAGCTCTGCTTGAACTATATGATGCCAATGGCAGGCTCGTGCTCAGCCAACAACTGCACCAAAAGGAAAACCGCATAGCTGTGGATCATTTGCCTTCTGGCACCTACATTTACAGATTGAGTGCTGATACGGGTTTGATGGAAAAAGGGAAGTGGGTGAAAATGTAAGAATCCTAATCAATTCATAATGAATAGTCTAAAATACATTTTCGCGATTTTATTTTTACAAGCAGTAGTTACTATCTTTGCCCAACAAACAACTTGGGAGTATATTTTATCAACCAATGATAAAGAAGGAATCGTAGGTTTGACAGAAGGGGATGATGGCATGATATATGTTGGCGGTTATACAGAACAAACTAGCCAGGCAAACGATTACCAAGCATTGGTGCTTAAGCTTGATCCAAATGGCTACTTTGTTGATTCAATTCATTACAATTTTGATAATAATAGTACTCTGATTTCTGATTTTATCGAATATCATAACGACCAGTTCATTCTGCTATCAACATTTAATGAATCTTCTGCCAATGGAAACAACGGTGGCTTTTTAGTTACACTTTTAGATAATGATTTAAATCTTACTGAAACTAAGGTATTTTATGCAGATACAAATTATCGGATTCTTGGGGTATATGGCGATAAATCAAGCGATGGTCATCTCTTTTTAAGCCTTGCAATGAATCTTACGGGCGTTCAATTTCATTCCTATCTGTTAGAAATGGATGATAGCTTTAATATACTAAAGCAACGATTATTAACTGACAATGCATCTACCTATCAAAAACTGAGGAAAATAAGTGATACATTATATTGGAGCATCAATGTATTAAACAATAAATATGAAATTTTTGATTCAGAACTAATCAAAGTAAATGAGCAGAGAATACCAGAACATTTTACTTCAATTATTAGCGTGAAATGGGATTCAGATAGTAGTTTTTATATTTTAGGTGATCATATAATAAGTGAGACTGGTCATTCACATAATCTTGGCTTTCTAAAACAATTTCACCCAATAGACACAAGCGGTTACCTTTTCAATTACTGGCATTTGAGCGATACTGTTGATGTTCCAGCGTTTTTTAATGGGATAGATTATAAAAACAAGGATTCCATATTTATGGGTGGTATCCGTAATTTACCAATAGTGGTTGATCCCTATCATTATCCGCAACCTACCTGGTTTGTTATCCTCCAAACCGACAGCCTGCTTAATGTACGCTGGGAAAGATTTTATGGCGGCAATGCCAATTATTTGATGATGAACCTGATCGCCACACGCGATGGCGGCTGCCTGATAGCAGGCACACGCTACGATTATATGAATAATCCCGAGCAACAAACCGATATCATCCTGCTCAAGCTTAACAGCGAAGGCTTGCTTACAGGCAACAACGAACTACCCGAAACCCGTATGCACGAAGCCATTGTATATCCCAATCCCGGCACAGATGCCTTACAGGTGCGCCTGGCCGTGCAGCACCCCACAGCTCTGCTTGAACTATATGATGCCAACGGCAGGCTCGTGCTCAGCCAACAACTGCACCAAAAGGAAAACCGCATAGCTGTGGATCATTTGCCTAAAGGCATCTACATCTACAGATTGAGTGCTGATACGGGTTTGATGGAAAAAGGGAAGTGGGTGAAAATGTAAAACTTTGCCTTTGTTTGTATTTTAAAAAAAATATTACATTTGGCAGGTAAAAACTATATACACTAGCCAATTGTTTTTTAATATACTGACAGTCAAAGTGTTACCCCCCCCGTCTGTGTATCTGCTTCACAGATAGATAGTTTTGTAGCAATTTCTGATATTTCGGGATTATGTCACAAAGGCTGTAATTCCGCTTCAACCCAGCAAACATCATACATTTTCAAGCTTGGCAAAAACAACTTCATTTCATTGAGCTGTTGCCCTGAAGCTAATTCCATATTGGGTCTGGCGGGCGGCAGCAATCACCAGCAAACATATGTCAGGCCAACTCAATTAATCAATAAAAACATAATGAAATGAAAAAAATATCTCGTTTATGGATAATAATTCCACTCCTTACACTGTTTGTTTACAGTTGTAAAAAAGAACAGGAACCCATGACTAATTCCATGGATCAAAGTCTGATCGAAAAAAGCCAACAAATTATCCAACGTATTGAGGCATTTGATACAAAGCTTACTGGCAATTTCAAATCAGGCGAAAACATTAGCGTGGATTCGTTGGTTTGGTACACCGAAGCGTTGGAAAACTACAACAATGCCCGTCCTGATTTGGCGTATGAGAATTTTGTGGTGAGTAAAACTACTTACACTGTCACGCTAGACAACGGCAACCTCTCTATGGAGGATGCAGCTGCTTTATATAGCATTATGCAGGCCGATCTTGAAACAGAGCTCGCCAACCTGGATCCTACAGATGACAAGCTAAAGCTTACCGATGTAGCCCTGGACAGCATTGAGGGTAATACCGCTTATTTAAGTGTAAAAAGAGTGATTGGTCTTAAGTTGATAGCGGGGACATATTTACCATTTCAGAATGGAGTTGATTGGTATTGGGGTACACTTAATCAAGAATCTGGATATCCTCCTTTGGGTAAATGTGATGGAACAATGATAGGAATCTCAGATGCATCAGATGAGTTAACTCGAAAACTAAATCATCCTGATGTAATACCTGCGCAACCATATATATATACTGATATAATATCACGAACAACAGATGGTTTTGTTTATGATAGTCGCTTATACGTAGGATGGAACTATCCAGAAAATAATTGTCTAGCATCTGATACATTAAATTACTATCTTGAACAATCGCATTTAATAATCAATGATATTAGTGAAGGCCTAAGACCTCCAGGCTTGGATTTTTCTCATGTTAGTATTCTGGATGAATTGGTTCCTGGAGGCGAGGATAGATCCTGGCACTTTCACTTTTATACTGTAAGCTATGGTGTAAAGGTCATTGCGGGGCAAGAAACTGACTAACGTTATTATTAAAATTGAGGGTGGTTTTTAAAATAAAGTATCCAAGTCATTCGCTATTTTTTATTCTTAAGGTTTTGTTAATACTCAAAATCTTCTTGATTTTGAAAACCAGCCTCTTATAATTTTTATCAATATTGTATTATTTTTGAAAAACACAACCTTTCAAAAAGATGAAAAAGTTTTTTTATTGTAATTTATTATTAATCTTTATTTTGGCATTCCGAGTTAGCCTGTATTCCCAACGAACATCTTGGAAATATAATATTAAAACGCCTGAAAATGAATATTTTAATGATATAATACAAACACAGGATAATAGGTTTATCTTAACCTACACTACGGTTCACTCCGCACCAGAAAATGATGGTGTTGCTTCAATAATTTTGCTAAGTAGCGAAGGAGATGTTTTATTAGAAAAACATATTTGCCACTTAAACAGGGATCTGCATATCAACAACATTTTTGATTCAACGAATTTTATTTATCTTATTGGTTCTTACTCAAATAAAGAACAACAACACAGACAAGCAGGTATTGCATTTTATAAAATGGACAATAGTTTAAATCTGGAAGATTCTTCGTTTTATAATTTCCCTGAATCAAACAGCTTGTTTGTATTACATGCAACAGCAGGCCAGAATGAGTTTCTTATTGGCGGTTCATACCATATTGATCTTAACTCATGGGGTAGTCCATTTTTTTATACTTTTAATCATGAATTCGACAGTATAAATGCAATTGTATTTTCAGAGCAAGCTCAGAATGGTTATTTTCAAAGGTTTCATAAACTTACCTCCAACGAATATTGGGTTGTGGATGTCTTGAAAAGAAGATATTACCATTTTGATTCTGACTTATTACTCATCAACAACTATCCTATTCCATCCTATACACCAGGAAGTTTTGATGCAAAATGGGACAGTGATACCTCTTTTTATTCTGTAGGGAAAATTTTTAAGCAGCAATCAAATATTAATTTGGGCTACAACAAACAATTCCACCCATTTGACACGACCGGAAGTATCACTAAACACTGGCATATTTCTGATACTATTGACTTTCCTGCATTTAAAGAAAGTATTGACTTTAACAGCAAAGATTCCATCTTTATAGGAGCCACGAGAAACCTGTCAGTACAAAATCCATATTTTGCTCAACAAGCTTCATGGTTAATAATTCTACAGACAGATAGCCTGCTTAATGTCAGGTGGGAGCGTTTTTATGGTGGTGATGCTTATTATGTAATGGGCAAAATTATTTCTACGCAAGACGGTGGTTGCCTTATAGGGGGATGGAAATATGATTATCATAATACTACAACAGAGCAAACCGATATCATCGTGCTCAAACTCAACAGCGAAGGCCTGCTGGTAGGAGACCACGAACTACCCGAAACCCGCATGCACGAAGCCATTGTATTTCCCAATCCCGGCAAGGATGCCTTACAGATTCGCCTGGCCGTGCAGCACCCCACAGCTCTGCTTGAACTGTATGATGCCAACGGCAGGCTCGTGCTCAGCCAACAACTCTACCAAAAAGAAAGCCGCATAGCTGTGGATCATTTGCCTAAAGGCACCTACATCTACAGATTAAGTGCTGATACGGGTTTGCGGGAAAGCGGGAAATGGATCAAGCAATAACAAAAAACAGGAAACAGCACGGCCGTTTCCTGTTTTTACTTCTAACTTTTTCAGTTATTTCCGCATCTCAATTAAAATTTCAAGCATTTTAATGGCAGCTTCGGTTATTACGGTTCCAGGGCCAAAAATAGCCACAGCACCGGCATCATACAGGTATTGATAATCCTGGTGCGGAATCACGCCGCCCACAATTACCATAATATCGTCGCGACCAAGTTTGGCGAGTTCTTCAATCACCTGCGGTACCAGTGTTTTATGGCCGGCAGCAAGGCTTGAAACACCCAGCACATGCACATCATTTTCGGCAGCCTGACGGGCAGCTTCGGCCGGTGTTTGGAACAGCGGTCCGATATCCACATCAAAGCCAATATCGGCATAGCCTGTGGCTACCACTTTGGCACCGCGGTCGTGGCCATCCTGACCCATCTTGGCGATCATAATACGTGGCCGGCGTCCTTCGAGGCGGGCAAACTCATCAGCCAGGGCTGTGGCTTTGGCATACTTTTCGTCGCCGCGTGTTTCGGCTGAATACACACCCGAAATAGAACGTATCACAGCTTTGTAGCGTCCAAACACTTTTTCGCAGGCCATAGAGATTTCGCCCAGTGAAGCCCTTTTGGCAGCAGCATCTACAGCCAGTTCGAGCAGGTTGCCTTCGCCTGTTTCGCACGAACGGGTGATGGCTTCGAGTGCCTTTTTCACTTCGGCTTCGTTGCGCTGGCTGCGCAGAAGTTCCAGCCGCTTGATCTGTGAAAGCCGCACGGCAGTATTGTCAATATCCAGTGTTTCGAGCGGATCTTCTTTGTCGAGTCTGTATTTGTTAATGCCTACAATCACATCCTTATGCGAATCGATACGGGCTTGTTTGCGGGCAGCAGCTTCTTCAATACGCATTTTTGGCAGGCCGGTTTCGATGGCTTTGGCCATACCGCCCATCTCTTCAACTTCTTCAATCAGCGCCCAGGCTTTGTCAGCTAATTCTTGTGTAAGTTTTTCCACATAATAGGAGCCAGCCCAGGGATCAACCACCCTGCAGATTTGTGTTTCTTCCTGAAGGTAGATTTGGGTATTACGGGCAATGCGGGCTGAGAAATCAGTAGGCAAAGCAATGGCTTCGTCCAGCGCATTGGTGTGCAGCGATTGTGTATGTCCTAAAGCGGCGCCCATTGCCTCGATACAGGTACGGGCAACATTGTTGAACGGATCCTGTTCGGTAAGGCTCCAGCCAGAGGTTTGTGTATGCGTGCGCAAGGCCATTGATTTGGCATTTTTGGGATTATACTGTTTCACAATTTTTGCCCAGAGCATTCGTCCGGCGCGCATCTTGGCTATTTCCATGAAGTGATTCATGCCCAGTGCCCAGAAGAACGATAACCGGGGAGCAAAAGCGTCGATATCCAGTCCGGCTTTTAGTCCTGTGCGAATGTAATCCAAACCATCAGCAAGCGTATAAGCAAGTTCGAGATCGGCTGTTGCTCCGGCTTCCTGCATATGATAGCCCGAAATGGAGATGGAGTTGAACTTAGGCATCTTTTGTGAGGTAAACTCGAAGATATCAGCAATGATACGCATCGAAGGCTCGGGAGGATAGATGTAAGTGTTGCGCACCATAAATTCCTTCAAAATATCATTTTGTATGGTACCTGAAAGCTCTTCGAGTTTGGCTCCCTGCTCCAAAGCTGTCACGATATAAAAAGCCATCACGGGCAATACGGCACCGTTCATGGTCATCGAAACAGACATTTTGTTGAGCGGAATCTCATCGAACAGGATTTTCATATCCAGTACTGAGTCGATCGCCACACCTGCTTTTCCTACATCGCCCACCACACGTTCGTGATCAGAATCGTAGCCGCGGTGGGTAGCCAGGTCGAAAGCTACTGAAAGTCCTTTTTGTCCGGCTGCCAAATTACGGCGGTAAAAAGCATTGGATTCTTCAGCCGTTGAAAAACCAGCATATTGCCTGATAGTCCACGGACGCATCACATACATGCTGGCATAAGGGCCACGCAAAAAAGGCGCCAGGCCGGCAGCATATTCCAGGTGCTCCATATTTTCGAGCTCGGCAGCGGTGTAAACGGGTTTTACCATGATATGCTCCGGTGTTTCCCATTCTTCAACGATCTTGTGCGTAGCTTCCCACTTGCGCGGGTCGAGCTGAGCAGCGGGATTGGTATTGAGATTTATATTTTTGAAATTCGGTTTCATAAAAAGCTCCTTTCTGATTAGTGTTTTTCAATGCCCAACAATTGCTGGAATTGCTTTAGGGTTTCGAGCAGATTGCTTTTCATATGGATAAAATGCTCCATCCCGGCGGCTTTCAGTTCGTCTGTCAATGGCACAGGATATCCGGCCAGTACCACGATTTGATCGGGATGCAATGCTTCAAAAGCTTTGAGGGCAGTATCGGTATATTCTTCATCGGAGCTGCACAGCACAATAATTTCAGCACCTGAATCTTTTGCGGCTTCGATTCCTTTTTCAATACTGGTAAATCCGGCATTGTCCTGTATTTCATAACCGGCACAGCCAAAGAAATTGGAAGCAAAACCGGCTCGGGCCTTGCGCATCGCCAAATTGCCATAAGTGAGCATCCACACTTTGGGGCGTTTGTTTTGACGACTAAAGAGGTCTGTTTGATAGCGTAATCTTTCGAAGGCTTGCGGACCCCTGTAATTCACGATGGTCTCAACAAGTGCGGATTCGCTGCGGCGGTCGTCGGCTTCAAAAATTTCGGGATGAAAATCTTGTTTCAATTGTTCGCCGGTATTGGGATATTGATTGGTGCCCAGGATTATTTCACGGCGGGTAGCGATCTGCATATCCCTTTTTTGGGCAGCTTCTTTGATTTGTTGTTGGATAAAGCCTGCTTTCACAGCTGCCAGATACCCGCCTTTTTCCTGTATCTCGAGGAATAATTCCCAGGCTGCTTTAATCAGCGAATCGGTTAGCGACTCCACATAATAGGAGCCGGCTGCAGGATCGGCCACTTTGTCAAAATAAGATTCTTCTTTGATGATCAGCTGTTGGTTGCGGGCAATACGTTCGGCAAAGGCTGTAGGCGTTTCGAAGGGCACATCAAATGGCTGTACGGTGAGCGAATCGGCTCCGCCCAAAATAGCCGACATGCTGCTGGTGGTGGTACGCAGCATATTTACATAAGGATCGTACACACTCAGGTTGTAAGTGGCATTGGTCAGGTGCATTTTCATCTTGCCATTATTGGCATCATTCAGTCCGTATGCATTGGTGATATTCGCCCAAAGCAAGCGATAGGCTCTTAATTTGGCAATCTCCATAAAATAGTTGGATCCGACAGCCAGATTGAATTTGATTCGCGGACTGATCTCTCCAATGAACAAACCTTTGTCAGTAAGGCGTGTAAGGTATTCTGCGGCGAGTGAAAGTGTAAATGCCATTTCCTGTATGATGGTGGCACCGGCATTTGTGAAAATATGGCCGTTTACACCAATCACGCGCAGCTGAGGCAGGTCTTTGGCAGCATTTATCAGCTGAAAAGCGGTTTCAAAATCAACTTCTTCATTTTTGTACCAGATGCCTCTGCGCAAAAGTCGGGCAAGGGGGTCATAGTTCACTGAACCCTTTACGGCATCTAATGGACGGTTATATTTTTTAACGAGTTTCTCGATAATTTCGACCAGCTCAAGATGCATGGGGGTTCGGTTGAAGTTAAGCTCTGCAATATCTGCACGGATATTCTTAAGTAGCAACTCAATGTCTTCGAGCGTATAACGTTTGTTGCAGCCCAATTCAAAACCCAGCGAATCCACTCCCTTCATCAGGATGTCCAGTGCTTTTTCGTTGGTGGCTTTGATGTTGTCCACAATTAAATCCTGTCGTACCAGCCAGTCGTTGCCCTTTGTTTGGTTTCCTCTGACAAAAGGAAACATATCAGGCAGTGCTTTCAACCATCCGATAGTTTTCAGGTCTTCCGAACGATAATAAGGCTTCACATCAATACCTTCATTGGTTTTCCAGATCAGTTTTTTAGCATAGTCGGCTCCTTTATGATCTTTCAACAATTGATCTTCCCATTGTTGGGTGGAAACCGGCTGAAAATCAGCAAACAGCTTTTTTCCCTGCTTCTCCATAATTTATTTTTTTAATTAATGTTGAGATTTAATAGCTGTCCGAAATAGTTCACTTTTGCTTTGTATCGGATTTACAGGCGTTTAATCTCATTTAGGATACAAAATTACGACAAAATATGTGAAAGGATGGCTTTGTTGGAAAATTATTGTGAAAACATTAACAGAGATGGTTTAATAAAACCGAAAGGCTTCCAAACATGCTATCTGTTTATTTGTTTTACCTTTGCCATCAGGCTGTTTGTTAATCAAGCCTGTAATAGAAATCATGTCGAATTTAGATCAGATCAAAAAGCCGATCAGCAAAGAACTGGATCATTTCGAGCAGTTTTTTAAGGAAAGCATGCGTTCGCGTATTGGCCTGCTCGACAAGATAACGCGCTACATCGTAAAAACCAAAGGTAAGCAGATGAGGCCGATGTTTGTTTTGCTTGCTGCTTCGATCAATGGAGGAATAAACGATTCGACGTATCGTGCTGCAACCCTTATCGAACTTTTACATACTGCCACCCTGGTGCATGATGATGTGGTGGACGACTCCAACGAGCGTCGGGGATTTTTTTCGATCAATGCCTTATGGAAAAACAAAATTTCGGTGCTGGTGGGCGATTTTCTGCTTTCGCGTGGCATGTTGCTGGCCCTGGATCATGGCGATTTTGAATTGCTAAAAATTGTTTCAGAAGCAGTGAAAGCCATGAGTGAAGGCGAGTTGCTCCAAATAGAGAAAGCCAGAAGAATGGATATTGAAGAGCCGGTTTATTTTGAGATCATCACCAAAAAAACAGCCTCACTAATTGCTTCCTGCTGTGCTGTAGGTGCAGCTTCTGCAGGTGCTGATCCGGAAACCATTGAAAGGATGAGGCGGTTTGGCACTAATGTGGGGATTGCCTTTCAGATTAAAGATGATATTTTTGATTATCAACTGGATAGCGCAACAGGAAAACCTAGCGGAATTGATATTAAGGAACGCAAGATGACCCTGCCGTTGATCTATTTACTTAACCAATCCGGTTTTATCGAAAAGCGTCAGATCATCCATACGGTTAAACGGCATGGCGACAAAGCCGAAAAAGTAGCAGCACTAATTCAAAAGGTGCAACAGGCCGGAGGAATCAGTTATGCCGAGCAAAAAATGCAGGAGTATATCAGCCTGGCACTTGAACAACTGGAGGGATTGCCCAAAAGTGAATCCCTTGATGCATTAAAAAAACTCGTTGAATTTACTGTTTCAAGAAAGAAATAGTTTTTTGTGGCGGCCTGTTTTGGCTGTCGTGACTCGTCGCAAAAAACCGTGTTCCTTTCTAAAACTCCAGATTGTAAGGTGTTCTGGGGAAAGGAATTACATCGCGGATGTTGCCCATGCCCGTTACAAACAGCATCAAACGTTCAAAGCCCAGACCAAAACCTGCGTGAGGTACGGTGCCGAATTTACGGGTTTCCAAAAACCACCACATGGATTCTATTGGGATATGCATTTCGTTCATACGCCGAAGCAGTTTGTCATAATCTTCTTCGCGTTGCGACCCGCCAATAATCTCTCCAATTCCGGGGAAGAGCACGTCCATCGCACGAACGGTTTTGTTATCCTCGTTCTGTTTCATATAAAATGCCTTGATTTCTTTTGGATAATCGGTGAGGATCACAGGCTTCTTAAAGTGTTTTTCGACCAGATAACGCTCGTGCTCTGATTGCAGGTCGGCACCCCATTTTTCAATTGGATACTGGAATTTCCCTTTTTTGTTGTGGTTTGAGTTTTTGAGGATGTCAATTGCTTCAGTGTACGAAATTCGTTCGAAAGGGTTGGCCAGCACAAACTGAAGTTTTTCGATGAGTTCCATCGAACGTTCATCAGCCTTTTTATTTTTTTCTTCATCCTGCTGACGGTTACTCAGGAAAGCCAGGTCGTCGGGACAATTGTCGAGGGCATACTGAATGAGGTATTTCAGCATATCTTCGGCCAGATCCATATTATCGTGGATATCATTGAAAGCCACTTCAGGTTCTATCATCCAAAACTCGGCCAGATGGCGTGAGGTATTGGAGTTTTCGGCACGAAAAGTAGGGCCAAAAGTGTAAACTTTCGACATGGCCAATGCCGCCAGTTCAGCTTCCAATTGCCCGGAGACAGTCAGGTTAGCAGCTTTGCCAAAAAAGTCTTCTTCAAAATTAATGCTGCCATCCTCCTGGCGTGGAAGTTTTTCAAGATCGAGGGTAGTTACCTGAAACATTTCTCCGGCTCCTTCTGCATCCGAACCGGTGATAATAGGCGAATGAATATTGTAAAAACCCCTGTCGTTAAAGAACTTATGAATACCAAAAATCATGGCATGGCGCAAACGTGTGATCGCACTAAAGGTATTGGTACGAAAACGCAGATGAGCTTTTTCGCGCAGAAATTCGAGTGAATGCTTTTTGGGCTGCAAAGGATAAAAGTCGGGATTGGCTTCGCCCAGCAGCTCAATAGCAGTAACCGCCATTTCAACTTTTTGTCCGCTTCCTGTCGAAGGAACCAATTTGCCGTTTGCCGAAACGGAAGCACCGGTATGCATCAAAGCCAGCTTTTCTTCCGGAATCTGCTCCAGATCCACCACCAATTGGAGGTTATGAATGGTGGAACCGTCGTTAAGAGCAATAAATGCTACGTTTTTACTGCCACGTTTGGTGCGTACCCAGCCTTTTACATTGATCTCGTGCTCCAGGTCTTGCATCTGCAGCGCTTTGTTGATTTCTGTTCTTTTCACTTTTTTCTGAGTTTTGAGGGCTATTTCAGGCTGCAAAAAAACGAAATTTTAGCTGAATAGCAGTGGAATTTGTTTAATAGTTTGATTTTGGGGAATTTAAACCTGAAATTAAAGGTTTTTAGACCTGGTTTTTAAGCAGTTCATTCCAACAAAACACCATCAAAGCTGTTTAATGATAACTTTGCAAAAATTTATTCTTCGATCTATCCAAACGTATGAGTCCATCGCCCAGGTTAAACGAGCTGATTCAGTGGCTTCCACAGGATGCCAGGCCATTTGTTATTGCGGGTCCGTGCAGTGCCGAATCGCGTGAGCAGGTGTTGGAAACAGGTCGTCAGCTGGCACGTTTGCCGCAGGTGAAGGTTTTTCGTGCAGGCATCTGGAAGCCTCGTACCCGTCCTGATGGATTTGAGGGTGCCGGCGAAGAAGGCCTTAAATGGATGAAAGAATTAAAAGCTGAAACGGGCTTGCAGCTTACTACGGAAGTTGCCAATCCGCATCACATCGAACTTGCTCTGAAACATGGCATTGACATGTTTTGGATTGGTGCACGCACAGTGGTAAATCCATTTTCGGTTCAGGAATTGGCTGAAGCCTTAAAAGGTGTGGATGTGCCGATATTGGTGAAAAATCCACTTACACCCGATATCAAGCTTTGGATGGGAGCTCTGGAGCGAATTCACAAGGCCGGGATCAAAAGGCTGGCAGCCATTCATCGTGGTTTTCACTACTTTAAGCAGTCGCCCTATCGCAATGCTCCCATGTGGGAAATTCCAATCGAATTGAGGAGATTGCTGCCTTCCTTACCCGTTATTACAGACATCAGCCATATCACCGGGCGACGTGATTTGCTTCAGGTTGTGGCTCAAAAAGCCCTTGATCTGGAAACAAACGGCCTGATGATCGAAAGTCATTGTAATCCCGAAAAAGCACTAACTGATGCCGATCAGCAGATTTCACCGGCCAATCTAAAAGAGATGCTTGCCTCGCTGATCGTAAGAGAACGAACCGGCAGCATTGATTTTCAGCATAAGCTGGAAGAGTTACGCACTGAAATAGATAAACTTGATGGTGAACTGATACAATTGCTGGCGCGCCGGATGGAGGTTGTAAGTGAGATAGGAGCCTACAAAAAGGAAAACAACATTACCATTCTTCAGCTCAAACGCTGGAAACATATCATTGAAGATCGTCTGGCTATCGGAACGAATATGGGCCTCGACCGGGAGTTTTTATTGCTTTTGCTTGAACTTGTTCACGAAAACAGCATCAAATTGCAAACACAAATTTTTAATCAGGAGAAGAAATAAATTGTTTTTCAATTTTTCATGTACTAGATTTGTGATATACAAATCATTCAATATTGAAAAACACAGGCAAAATTGTTGCTTTCGTAATAGCACCCCTCATTAGTCTTTATCTGTTGTTTTTTGTTGAGTTGGATGTTGAGCGTCCGGAAATGACTCATACCCTTGTGGTGGCAATATTGATGGCAATATGGTGGATCACCGAAGCTATTCCGCTTGCTGTTACCTCTCTTTTGCCGGTTGCACTTTTCCCGCTTTTGGGTATTATGAATGGTAAAGATGTGGCGGCCACCTATTTCAATGATGTGATCTTTTTGTTTATGGGTGGATTTATGGTGGCACTGGCCATGCAACGCTGGAATCTGCACAAGCGTATAGCTTTGAATATCTTACGGTTTACAGGTGTAAAACCGGCAAGCATCCTGCTGGGATTTATGTTTGCCTCTTTTTTTCTGAGTATGTGGATTTCCAATACGGCCACTGCCATGATGATGCTGCCCATTGCTCTTTCGGTGATTGATCAGCTGGAACAGCAAAGCAATAAAGCAAGCAGGCTTGGTATTGGCTTGCTTTTGGGGGTGGCTTATGGTGCTTCTACCGGAGGGATGGCAACCCTTGTTGGTACACCGCCAAATCTGTCTTTTAGCCGGATTTTTCATATTTATTTTCCTGATGCGCCAGAAATATCCTTTGCCAGCTGGTTTGTTTTCGCACTGCCGCTGGCGTTGCTCATGTTGGTGTTCATTTGGGTTTTGCTATTGATTGTATTTGGTAAGCAGGAAAAGGGTCAGCTTTTACAAAGTGATACTTTTCAGGACGAGTTGCGCAAACTAGGTAAAACCTCAAAAGAGGAAAAAGCTGTTTTTCTGGTTTTTTGTTTGATGGCCTTGCTCTGGATTTTTAGGGCAGAACTTGATTTTGGCTGGATTGTAATTCCTGGTTGGAGCGGCTTATTTCCTAAACCCGAGCTTATTACAGATGGAACCGTAGCCACGATGATGGCATTGATATTGTTTTTGTGGCCATCCCGATCATCCAAAGGAGCCTTGCTCGACTGGCCAACTGCCCGTATGTTGCCCTGGCGGATTTTATTGCTTTTTGGTGGTGGTTTTGCCTTAGCCTCAGGTTTTAAAGAATCAGGCTTATCGCTTTGGTTTGGCAGCCAGCTGGAGTTTGTGGCTGATTACCCCATTTGGTTTATCATAGCCGGCATTGCTTTTATGATAACATTTTTAACCGAGCTCACCTCCAATACCGCAACCACCGAAATGATTCTTCCGGTATTGGCCGGGATTGCCATACATACAGAGATTAATCCACTATTGCTGATGATTCCGGCAACGCTATCTGCCTCGATGGCTTTTATGTTGCCTGTGGCTACCCCACCCAATGCCATTGTATTTGGCTCAGGAAGGATTAGCATGAAGCAGATGGCTATGAATGGATTGATATTAAATCTGTTAGGTGTTGTGATTGTAAGTTTGATGATGCTGTTTTGGGGTACGATTGTTTTTGATATCGACCTCTCGGTATTTCCTGATTGGGCGATTCAGGCCTTGGATTAAGCAAAATTAATATTTGTTAATCTCATCAGGCTAAATTAATTTAGCACAATATTTAATCATGATTAACTGAAACACTAACCGCTATAATGCTTGGTTTTGAGGGGTATATCGTAATTGCGATCATTATTTTTTTGATTGTATCCTTGTATCTGAATAAGATTGGACCCGGATTTACCTTTATGATTGGCATAGCGATTTTGGGTGTTTTTAAGGTAATCACTCCGCAGGAAATTTTATCTGGTTTTGCCAACGAACAAATCGCTGTTGTGGTGATGCTGCTTCTTTTGGGAGATATTATCCGGCGTAGCGGCTTGCTCGACAGGCTTTTCGACCGCACCTTTTCGAAGGCAAAAACCTATCGTAGTTTTATGGCCCGCATGACGCTAACTGTTGCAGGATTTTCGGCATTTTTGAATAACACACCGCTGGTGGCCATTATGATGCCTTATGTGAGTAGCTGGAGCAAGAAAAACGGCATTGCTCCTTCCAAATTGTTGATTCCTTTGTCGTATGCAGCCATCCTTGGTGGCACAGCCACGCTGATTGGTACTTCAACAAACCTTGTGGTGGCCGGTATGGTTACAGATCAGTATATCGTTGGGAATCTTGAGCCACTCGAAATATTTGATTTCACGCTGGTAGGTGTTGTAATGATTGTAATTGGAGTGTTGTACCTGATTCTTTTTGGCAATGCCTTGCTGCCCGAGAAGAAACATGCCATCGAGAACCTGGAACTGCAAAACCGTGAGTTCATCGCAGAGGTACGCATTGCCAACGATGCGGAGTATGACGGCAAAACACTGGAGGAATCAGGTTTAAAGACGATTAACGGACTTTTGTTGGTCGAAGTTTTGCGTGATGGGAAATCCCTAAATCCAATCACACCCGAAACAATTTTGCGTAAAGAAGACGTATTATTGTATGCCGGCGAAACGGATTCAATCTCTGAGATGGTGGCTTCACGTAGTGGTTTACGACTCTCGCAACTGGGCATGTATGCCCGTAAACGACAAACCAGCATCATTGAAGTAGTGATTAGCTATAATTCGACACTTATTTCAAAAACAGCGCGTACTTCCAATTTCAGAGCGAAGTATGATGCTGCCATTATTGCTGTTCATCGCAATGGCGAACGGGTTTCGGGTACATTGGGCGATGTGAAACTGGCTGCCGGCGATGTGCTGCTGTTGGTTGCCGGTCAGGACTTTGAACAACGCGCTATGGATGCCCACGATTTTTATGTCATCAGCCGCCTGCGCGAACTCAAGAAACAACCATTTTATAAGCAGTTTGTGCTTATTGGAGGCACTTTAATTGCCATTATTGCTTCGGCATTGGGGTTTGTGAAATTGTTTACGGCTATTCTTGCCCTGGTGCTTTTGGTTACCTTACTAAGGGTTGTATCTCCCAAAGATATTGCCAAAAGCATTGACTTTAATCTCTTACTGATTATCTCACTTTCGCTGGCTTTGGGTACAGCCATGATAAAGTCGGGGGTGGCAGGAGTGTTTGCTGACTTTGCCTTTAGCATTTTCAGACCTTTTGGCATCATTGGGATTTTAGTCGGTATTTTTTTGATAACCAATTTGCTGGGTTCGTTTATTACCAACAAAGCAGCCGTGGCACTCGTTTTTCCCATTGCCGTGAGTATGGCGCTGGAATTAGGCATTAACCCTAAACCTTTTATCCTCACAGTAGCTTTTGCCGGAGCCGCCAGTTTTTTGACGCCAATCGGTTATCAAACCAACTTAATGGTTTACGGACCAGGCGGTTATAATTTCAAAGACTATTTTAAAATAGGTTTCCCCTTGACGATTTTATACATGATAATAACCGTACTGGGTTTGGTCTACCAATACGATATAAGTCTGTATTAAAGATATTTACATATTTCTACGGTATTGTCCGCCCACTTCAAAAAGTGCCTGGGTTATCTGCCCGAGAGAAGCATATTTGGTTGCTTCCATCAGCAGTTCAAATACATTTTCATTAGCTAAAGCGGATTTTTTTAGGTTTTCGAGCTGATCGGGGGTTTCGTTATCCCAGCTTTTATGCAATTGCTCAAGCATATGAATTTGATATTCTTTTTCGGTGGTGGTGGCACGGATCACTTCACCGGGAATAACCGTTGGTGAACCTTTGCTCGACAGGAAGGTGTTCACTCCAATGATTGGCAGTTCGCCATTGTGTTTCATACTTTCGTAATACAGCGATTCTTCCTGTATTTTACCTCGCTGATACATGGTTTCCATGGCACCCAGCACACCACCCCGTTCGGTGATGCGGTCGAATTCGGCCATCACAGCTTCTTCTACCAAGGCGGTCAGTTCTTCTATGATAAATGATCCCTGCAATGGATTTTGATTTTTAGCCAATCCCAACTCCTTATTGATAATCAATTGAATAGCCATAGCCCTGCGCACCGACTCTTCAGTTGGTGTGGTGATAGCTTCATCATAAGCATTGGTATGCAATGAGTTGCAATTATCATAAATGGCATATAAGGCTTGAAGTGTTGTGCGGATATCGTTGAAATCTATTTCCTGGGCATGTAAGGAACGGCCTGAAGTTTGGATGTGGTATTTCAGTTTTTGTGCGCGTTCGTTGGCTCCGTATTTGTTTTTCATGGCTTTAGCCCATATCAGACGGGCAACACGGCCAATCACCGAGAATTCAGGATCAACTCCGTTAGAAAAGAAAAACGACAAATTAGGAGCAAAGTCATCAATATGCATCCCGCGCGACAGATAATATTCCACGTATGTGAAACCATTGGCAAGCGTAAAGGCTAACTGACTGATCGGATTCGCACCGGCTTCGGCGATATGGTAGCCCGAGATAGAAACAGAATAAAAGTTTTGAACCTTATTGTTGATAAAATATTCCTGCACATCTCCCATCAGCTTCAGGCTGAAATCAGTGGAGAAAATGCAGGTGTTCTGCGCCTGATCTTCTTTTAGTATGTCGGCCTGAACCGTGCCACGAACCTTGCTGATGGTGTCGGCTTTGATGCGTTCATACACTTCTTTTGGGAGCACCATATCGCCTGTAACTCCAAGCAGCATCAAGCCTAAACCATCATTACCCGGAGGCAGCTCTCCCTGATAGCTCGGACGTTCCGTGCCTTTTTGCCGGTATATTTCATCAATGATGGCCTGCACTTCCTGTTCCAGGCCATTTTCTTTGATAAAGAGCTCACATTGCTGGTCGATGGCAGCATTCATAAAAAAACCAACCAGTGTTGGAGCCGGCCCGTTGATGGTCATACTAACGCTGGTTTTGGGGTCGGCGAGATTAAATCCTGAATAGAGCTTTTTGGCATCATCCAGGCAGGCGATAGAAACACCTGCATTACCAATTTTCCCGTAGATATCAGGCCTTCGGGCTGGGTCTTCGCCATACAGTGTCACCGAATCGAAGGCTGTGGACAGCCTTCGGGCAGGCATTTCGAATGAGACGTAATGAAATCGGCGGTTGGTACGCTCGGGTCCGCCTTCGCCTGCAAACATACGGGTAGGGTCTTCTTCTTCACGTTTGAAAGGGAAAACACCTGCGGCATAAGGAAATTCTCCGGGTACGTTTTCGAGCAGGTTCCAGCGCACAATCTCGCCCCACGACCGAAAAGGTGGCAGACTGATCTTAGGAATAGGCAGTTGAGAGAGTGAGGTGGTGTGGGTTTCGATCTCTATTTCCGTATTCCGTACTTTGTAGCTGTATATCTTATCACGGTATTTTTTCTTTTTATTTTCCCAGTTATCAATTATGTGCAGGGTTCTTGGGTCAAGTTTTTGCTTTTCAAAATCGGCAAGTTGCTGAAGTTTTTGGGTCACACCTTCATCTGCAACATCAGATGCTATTTGCAGGCTTTCTGAAAGACTTTGATAGCGATGGGCGAGCTTACTTTGCCTATTTGCCCATTCGTTGTATTGGCGCACTGTATCAGCAATTTCGCTGAGATAACGAACTCTTTTTGGCGGGATGATGAAGATTTTCTCGGATTGTTCATCCGGATTTTCCATCCCCGTTTCAAAAGCTACACCGGTACGTTCTTTTATTGTTCGCAACAGCTGAAGGTATAGCGCATTAACTCCCGGATCGTTAAATTGTGAAGCAATGGTGCCAAAAACCGGCATGGTATCCGGATGTTTTTCAAAAAGCAGATGATTACGCTGATACTGTTTTTTAACATCCCTCAATGCATCCTGAGCACCGCGTTTGTCGAATTTATTGAGGGCAATCAAATCGGCAAAATCAAGCATGTCAATCTTTTCGAGCTGGGTGGCTGCACCATATTCGGGTGTCATCACATAGAGCGAAAGATCGCTGTGATCGATTATTTCGGTGTCGCTTTGGCCAATGCCCGAAGTTTCGAGTATCACCAGATCAAAGCCAGAAGCTTGCAGGATCAGTTCGGCGTCTTTCACGTATTTCGACATGGCAAGATTCGACTGACGTGTAGCCAGCGATCGCATATAAACACGTTCATTATCAATGGCATTCATGCGGATTCGATCGCCCAGCAAAGCACCTCCGGTACGTCGTTTGGAGGGGTCAACCGAAACAATTCCAATGGTTTTGTCGGGTTGGTCATCTAAAAAGCGACGCACCAATTCATCCACCAGACTCGACTTTCCGGCTCCGCCAGTACCTGTAATGCCTAATACCGGTGCTTTGCGAGCTGTGTGATCGGGCAGGCTGTCGATGAAATCACGCACTTCTTCCGGGTGATTTTCTGCTGCCGAAATAAGCGTAGCGATGGCTTTAAAATTTTTGTTCCGTATGGCTTCCAGATTGGGTTTGATGTCTTTTCCTGTTGGAAAATCTGATTTTTCGAGCAGCAGATTGATCATGCCCTGTAAGCCCATTTCACGTCCGTCGTCAGGCGAAAAAATACGGGTAATGCCATATTGATGTAATTCCTGGATTTCTTCGGGAAGAATTACTCCACCTCCTCCGCCAAAAATCCGGATATGACCCGAATCAGCTTCCTGAAGCAGGTCGTACATATATTTAAAAAATTCAATATGCCCACCCTGATAGGAAGTGATGGCGATGGCTTGAGCATCTTCCTGAATGGCAGTGCGGACGATCTCTCCAACGGAGCGGTTGTGTCCGAGATGTATCACTTCGGCGCCACTGGCCTGTATGATGCGGCGCATAATATTGATGGCGGCATCATGGCCGTCAAATAGCGAGGCAGCGGTAACAATACGGATCGGATTTTTGGGCTTATAAGCTTTGCTTGACATGACGTATTTTTGATTGGGCTACAAATATAGGTTTTTCCATATATTCTGCATCCAAATACTGCCAATTGCCTTAATAAGCCATGCCTTCAGCATCTATTTTGTAGCCCAATGCATTTCTCCCGGTACGGATGATTTCTTTTCCTGCACATGCACTGATGCCCTGCCATTTGCAATTGATACGTTTGCAATGGTTCAGGCCATAAATCTGTATGCCCCAGCATTCATCTTTCGAGAGTTTTGAGGTATCAACATGTCTCATATTGCTGCTGTTGTTATCAGCAACGAATTTAGTTGATTTAGTGAAGTGTACTGTGATACAATACGTGATTTAAATCACATTGATTAGGGGTTGTCCGAAGCATACCATTCGGCATAGGCTGTTCCGGTTTCGCGGAGTAATACGCTGTGAATCTTTATATTATCTCGTAATTCAGAGGAAATTCTGGCAGCGAAATCGGCTACCATCATTTCGCTGGTCGGCTGATAGTCCAGCACATAAATCTTTTCAAAGTGCTTGCGCAGTGTTTCAACAGCTTCAGGATCCATTGTTTTGTTCAGGACCAAAGCATGATCAAACACATCAACAACCTGAGTTTTAACGATTTTTTTCAGGTCGCCAAAATCCATCACCATGCCCAGCTTGGGATTTTTGGGATCATCAACAGGTTTTCCGATCAGGGTAACTTTTAATTCGTAGCTGTGGCCATGTATGTTGTGGCAGGGACCATCGTAGCCTTTTAGGGCATGGGCCATCTCAAATTTAAACTCCTTGGTGATGCGGATGTTATGCATGACGATATCAGTTTAAAATCAATTTTTGCGTAAATACAGTTTGATGATTCTGAATGAGATGTATCAGATAAAAACCGGGTTCAAAATCTTTGACCAATAATTCAGACACCTGTTCTGCAACCGCATTAACGGGCTCAGTTAAAAGTGTTCTGCCACTTAGGTCAGTTACTATCACCGAAGCATTACTAACATTACTTTGCCATTTTATATTGACGGAAGAAGTTGCATCAGCGGGATTTGGATAGACCCTCATTCTGACAATATGCTGGGTTTCGGTGCTTGCAGTAGGATCATAAATCCTGAGGGCAAAATCGGGGTTGTCGATAAAAGGATTGCGGTTGTGCTGTAGGTTATAGATTGCATTGTTGCGGTTGATTTCTTTCTGGCTCACCGGATCCTGTTGATGCCATTGCAGCATCAATGCCAATGCCCAGGGTTTCAGACTGGCGCCATTTGTCATATCACTTCCGGGCCAGTTGTTATCTTCGCCATAGTAGCGAACGGTCATGTAAAGTACGCCACGCGCCAGGTCACCTTTGTAGGCGTCAATTGGTTCGAAAACAATACCGCTATATCCGGAAGTGTTGTTTGAGCCTACTTTGGAGCCATTGGTGGAAGTCCAGTTAGCCGAACCAACTTCTCCATAGGGATAGTTGCTACGACGTCCGTTCACATAACCATCGGTTGGGATCAGATGAAACAAATCCGTGTACATTGGCATCTGGTCGTTGAACCAACTTTTGGGCCAGCTGTGTTCTCGGTTATAGCAGCTGCCTTCGCCGCTGTAATTGCCACACTGGTCAACAAAAAAATTATACTGATAAGCTGGTGTGCCACCTGGTTTATCAGAATACATATCCCATACTTTTCCGTTTGATTTTTTGTCAGTAAGTTCAAAATCTTCCCAAAGTTGAGCATACGATCTGGTGGAATGATTTTCGATAATGTTGTGTAAAGCCTGACGTAATGCCGTGCCTGTAAGGTCTTCCGTGCCGTTGTAATATCCTGCAGGCTGAGCTTTTGCGGTGAGTGTAAAGGCAAAAAGAATCGTAACAATTTGCCATCTAAGGTTTAAAGCGTAAATGGATTTTTTCACATTAAATAAGCTGAAAATAAAACAAAAAAGGCATTAAGTATTACTAAAGCTGCGGCTGCCAGCTGTAAGAAACTTGCCATAAGAATTTGATAAGGGTTGTGTCGCATTTTGGTAGCAACAATTGCAAAAATGAAAGACCCGACGAACAACAGTATGCTAAAGTACCAGTCGATGGGGCTAAACCACGGACGAATCAAGCCTGCAAAAAAAGCAGGGAAAGCTGTCATAACAGCCAACAGGCTGAGGTGTTGCAAGGAATGAAAAGAAAATAATTGCGTGCCTTTTCTTATTTTGAGGGCATGTTGAATCAGCCGGAAGCTGATGAAGGCCAGCACCGCAAAAACGATGATTGGGCCGTGGGCCACAAAAAGGTGCATAAAACGTTCACCAAGCCAGCCACCGAAATTGTAAAGTACGGCTTGTATCAGCGCAAGAATCAATACACCCATCCAGCGATCGGGGGGTGTAACTTCCTTGCTGTTTAGGGTAATGGCGGATGGAAAAGCCTGATAAGCCAGGGCCACTAAAAACAATATGTCGAAAAAGTATTTCAAGGCATTTGCAATGAGGCTGCAAAAGTAGGGTTTTTATCTTTTCGGATCATGTTTGCCCGAACGCTTAGCCATAAATCAAACCAACGATACGTTCGAGCCAGTAAGCATCCGTTTGATCAAAACTGTTTTTTTCGCTGCTGTCAACATCCATTACTCCTACAATTTGATTGGACTGGTTGCGCATAGGAACTACAATCTCCGATTGCGAACGACTGTCGCAGGCTATATGGCCTTCAAAAGCATGTACATCGGGCACGATAATGGTTTTAGCCTGATTAATTCCGGCCCAGCAAACGCCGGTATCTTTGGCCAGATCAATACAAGCCAGCGAACCCTGATAAGGGCCAACCTGCAATTTGCCATCCTGCAGCAAGTAAAATCCTGTCCAGAAAAAATAATCCATTTTACCACTGAGTAATGCAGCTATGGTGGCCATATTCGAAAGGGGGTTGTTACTCTTTTTGAGGAGCTCAATCAGCTGAAGATAAATACGTTCGTAGCGTTTGTGTTTTTTAGAAGTGTCCATAGTTATAGTTGATGATATTTGGTAAATGAAATTGCTGCAAAATTAAACATTGCAGATTTACAGGCATCAACCAAACTAATACTCAAACATATCAAGAAGCCTTTCTTTAATTTGACTAATAGTGGCCGTACTGATTACACCAAGTTTTCTTCTAATGAGTGACTTAGGTATAGTTACTAATTTATGCAACCGTATTACAGAGTCTTTCATAAGTCCGGTTTGCTTAAAATCCTTAGTTTTTTGAGAAAGAACCAAATCACTTTTCAAAACTTCCTGCGGTATCTTACTTGAAATAAAAGCGATTATCACATGATCAAATGAACCAATTTCATTTGTAAGGCATAAAGCAGGCCTAACTTTCACAGCATCAAATTCGTCGAAAGGGAAGGGAACTAAAACCACGGAGTTTTTAACCATACCAGGCTTCTCCATCATTTACTGTGTAAATATCTTCATCCGCCTCTTTTAAAAAATCAAATGCTGGATTGGATGAGACAGCTTTTAGCCAGGCTTCTTCCTGAGTTTCCTCATCATTTTCAAGTAAAATCAGCAACCGAACTTTCTTGTCGGGTTGATCAAGTTGAAAATCCAGTGATAACCGACCTTCTTTATTCGTACGTGTTTTGATTTCGATGGCTTTCATTGATAATTGTTTTTACAAAAGTACAATTTTATTTGTGGCAATATTTAAGGTGATTTTTATGCTTGGCAGATTTTTGAAAAATTAGCCATTACTATGTATTACTGTAAAACATGAACCATATTAAAGCTTTAACTTCTTGAATAAAAAGTGCTTGAATAAAGCAGTCCGAAACCGATTGCTATATTTTCTGGCCTTGTGCTAGTTGTACATAAAGTAAAGTAAATCAACCTATTAATTAATTAATGCTTAATACCTGAATTTGGTGGCCATATAAATTTGAATGTAGCTTTGCCGTCTGAATGTCGAAAGACTGACAGATTAACTTTTAAACTAACCATTATTAATCATGAGTATCAAGAAACAAATCCTGAAAACAAAACCTGTTGCTAAAATAAGCTTTAAAGTATCCAAAGAAGAAGCTCAAGATGCTGGTCAGATCGCTGTTGTTGGCGATTTCAACGACTGGAATCCTAAAGCGGATGTGATGAAAACCCTCAAAGATGGTTCTTTCAGCCATGCAGTTGAATTGCCAGTTGGAGCAACTTATCAGTTTCGTTACCTGGCAGATAACAGCCGCTGGTTCAACGAAGCCGAAGCCGATGCACAAGCCGGAACAGCCTTTGGCGATGCCGAAAATAGCGTGATCGCGCTTTAAACTTCAATTTCCGGAAGTGGTTGTTTGGGCTGCTTTGGGCAGCACTTAATACAATGCAAACAATTGACTATTAAATAGAAGCTGCAATTCTTTTAACTAAAAGGTCTGACCCTATCAAAAATAAGTGGGGATTATGTGGTTTTTTGCACATAATCCCCACTTAAGGTGTGAAGGATAAAATTGATATTTCAGTACTACGCTTTTTCCAGTTCCACGGTAAAGTGCCGCATAATCGGGGCTTCGTAGATAATTTTGTAGCCTGAGGTAATCTCATGGCGTCTTTCCCACACATTGATCAGTGCGGCGGCCACATACGCCATGTGGTTGTTGGTGTAGGTGCGTCGCGGGATGGCAAGCCTAAGCAGTTCCAGCTCCGGATAGCGGTTTTCTCTTGTTACGGGATCGCGGTCGGCCAGGATAGCACCGATTTCAACGCCACGAACGCCTCCTTCCACATACAATTCAACGGCCAGTGTTTGTGCTGCAAACTGTTCTTTGGGCAATTGAGGCAAAAAGCGTTTGGCATCCACAAAAATGGCATGTCCGCCAAATGGATATTGCACCGGAATGCCGGCCTCATGCATCAGTTTTCCTAAATAGGCAACCTGTTTGATGCGGGTGTCGAGGGTATCGAATTCGGTGCCTTCATACAGCCCTTGTGCCAGGGCATTCATATCACGTCCCGACATGCCGCCATAAGTGATAAATCCCTCAAACATAATGTTATAAGTGCTTGCCTCACGGAAAAGTCCCTGATCGCGCAAAGCGATAAAACCGCCCATATTCACAATGGCGTCCTTTTTGCTGCTCATCGTCATGCCGTCGCCATACGAAAACATTTCCAATACAATTTCACGAATGGTTTTTTGCTGATATCCTGCTTCCCGTTGCTGGATGAAATAAGCGTTCTCAGCAAAACGGGCAGCATCGAAAATCAACCTTACGCCATAATTTTTGGCCATCTCGCTCACGGCTTTAATGTTGGCCATCGAAACGGGTTGTCCGCCCGAAGTGTTACAGGTAACGGTAATGATGATCATTGGGATGCGCTCAACCGGATTTCCGGCCAGCACTTTTTCGAGCTTTTTTAGGTCGATATTTCCTTTGAAAGGATGATCGAGTGTGGTATTGGAGGCTTCGTCGATGGTGCAATCCACAGCCGTTGCCTTCCGAAATTCGATGTGTCCTTTGGTGGTATCGAAATGGGAGTTGCCTGGAATAAGATCGCCCGATTTGATCAGTGCAGAAAAAAGCACATTCTCTGCTGCGCGTCCCTGGTGGGTGGGCAAAAAATACGGGAAGCCGGTGATGGTGCTGATGGCATCTTTCAGTTTGTAGTAGGAGCTGGCTCCGGCATAGGATTCGTCGCCCAGCATCATTTCTGACCATTGCCGGTCGCTCATGGCGCCGGTACCCGAGTCGGTAAGTAAATCAACAAAAACCTGATTACTTTTCAGGTTGAAGAGGTTGTATTTCGCGTCTTTGATCCATTGCTCGCGTTCGGCACGGGTGCTTTTACGTACAGGTTCAACCATTTTTATTTTGTAGGATTCTGCAAAAGGAAGTTCCATAATATTTGGTATTTAAGGTGAATAAATAAAAGAAAACAAGCCCTGAGAAGGGCAACCAAAATGGAACTTTAAAAGCTGTCGCGTCTTTTAATGTTGAGGTAAGTGTGTTTGGATGAAAGTTGATAAAGCATATCAAACGATTTCGATAGACAAAAATAGGTCAAGCAAAACAAAAATGCAAGTCTTGCAATGAGCATCAATTGTCGAAAATGTTTTAGATATTAAAAAAAACGGAAGTTGTATGTTGACAAATTTACTTTTTAAAAATGAATTTGTCAATATCTTTCAGTTAAACGCCTTTATGTGGGCTGCAGAATTATCGTACCTGAAACAATAATAAAGCTTCTTGATTTCCAATCGAAAAAGCCTTATCTTAGCACCCAATCGAAAATAACCTGCCAAATGTTGTTTTACCGGCAGTTCCGGAAAAAGCTTGTGCAAAAAACCAAAAAGCTGAAACAGCAGCTTATTGATGTTATTTATAAAGCTGTTATACAGGTATTTACCCCCATCAAACAAGAAAACAAGCGAAGAATATATTTCGGTCAGCTGGTATATATTCAAAGGCTGTGTGCATGGTTAAGCTTTCTGAAAATACTTTGCCGTGCAATTAAAGACTTTCACAACTACCAAACGAATAAGACTATTTTTAAGCTGGGGAAGAATAATTTTATCAGGTTCGCAGCGTCAGGCAGTGCTGCGGGCCTGAATGGTGCGATTATCTGGGCAACAATATCAACTTATTTTATTTATGTAAAAATTTAAACATTTATGAAAAAAGTAAAATCAATAATTATTTCCATACTGTTTTCAATTTTAACAATCAGTGCTTTTGGTCAGGATCATTATCCATTAATACAAGAGAACAACTCCTGGAATGTGCTGTCTGTGGTTGGATCCTTTATTGATACCACTTATTATACAATTACTTACAAACTAACAGGAGATACAATAATCAATTCAAAAGCCTACAAAAAACTATATGCTTCAGAGGAAGAACAAGCTGCTAATTGGAGTCTTTGGGCGTTTATGAGAGAAGATACAGACAAGAAAGTATGGATAAGGTGGCATCAAGATGACGAAGAATTTCTGGCATATGACTTTTCAATTGACGTAGGCGATAGTGTTTTAGTAGGAGTTGATAATCCAGAGTATTTACGTGTTGATTCAATAAGCGAAATTGTGATTAATCAAAGCCAGCGAAAAAAATTCTGGCTATCCGCTATTAATTTTCCAACTTATTATAAAGAAACCTGGATTGAAGGAATAGGAAGCAATAAAGGTATTTGTTGGAGTGGTTCCGTATTAGTTGTTGGGGGCTGGTTTCGGCTTTTATGTATGCATGAAAATGAAACACTTATATACGCTAATCCAAATTATGAATCTTGTTATTTGATAACGGATATTAATGAAATTGAAAATCCAATCGTAGAGCTTTTCCCCAACCCAGCCAATACCCAAACCTCGCTCAAACTACCCGAAAACACTGTGCTTTCACAGACACAGATCGAGCTTTACAATCCGGCAGGCAGTCTGCTGTACAAAGCAAAGCCAGGCAGCCATTTTCATAAAATTGATGTGGCACATTTGCCCAAAGGATTGTACCTGGTACGGGTGTGGGATGGAGAAAGGTGGTACGTGGAGAAGTTGGTGGTGCGGTGATTCTATTTAAGATTTCAATTTATTTGTATAATTGAGGATATGAATACAAAACTATTATTATCTGTTATAACGATTCTTAGTCTTTGTTTGTCATCTTTCATGAGTAAATTAAATGCGCAAAATGGCGGGGACAGCTTAATAATAGACAATTGTAACTATAGCCCCAAACGAGTGATATACTTCCAGCCAACAAAAGCTCCTAAAAGTTATGGTATAGGCTTTGGATTCTTTGGGTCAGAAATTTATTGTAATTTAAAATGTCGGCGAGATTCGTATGGTTTGGGGATACAACTGATTGGCCAGGGTCTGTTCCAATCCTTTATGATCAATAGTTTTGATTTCGAAAAGTTTGTAGACCAGACTACCCAAGAAAGAACTACCAAAACAAGTCATAACGGAATTCTAATCGCTACATTTGGCACCTATACAGCATACATTAATGGTATTTCATTATCAGCTTGGATGAGTGGTGGAATTGAAGTAAATGGATTGTCTTTTAATATTTTATGGAGTATCTATCAAAAATCAAATGGAGTAGTAATAGCTACAGTAAATCACGTAAATACCGGACGTGGTCTTCAAGTTGGATTGATCAATAAAGCCAATAACTTTAGAGGAATTCAGATAGGTTTGTGGAATAAAAATGATAAGCGTTCGTTACCACTAATTAATTGGAGCTTTTGAAGTAACATACTGCATATCAGCCTGTTTGGGATAGATATATTCAATCTTTTCCCGCAGATTACACAGATATTCGCAGATAAAGTATGGACAATCATAAATAGGGATCTGCGTTAATCTGCGCAATCTGCGGGAGAAATATTTTAAAATAAACTCCATAAATTGATCGGATTGCCCTATGGCTGATTGGTTTTGGGAGAATTGAATAGATATCCTATATTTGCCGGCTAAAATTTTAAGAACCAAAAACCGTACGTATGAAACGTTTTTGTTTAAGTATTATAGGAGTAATTTTTTCTTTTGTTGTTTTGGCACAGGTGCAGCCCGGCGATCCCTGGTTTGGTGAGAGCTGCACAAGTATCATGGCCGGAAAAACAGCAACCGTTGACGGATCAGTTATCACAGCGCATACCTGCGATGGCAACTACCGCACCTGGCTTCGCATGGAAAAAGCTGCCGAACATGCTGATACCGCTACGCACAAAGTTTACAAAGGCACTTTGCATACTGAAACCCCATGGGATATGCGCAAGGTGGAACTTGCCGGGGAAATTCCACAGGTAGCAAAAACATACGCTTACCTCAACACGGCCTATCCAAGCATGAATGAAAAACAGCTCGCGATAGGCGAAACAACTTTTGTAGGACCGGATACGCTGGTAAACAAAAAAGGCATGTTTCTGATCGAAGAGCTGCAGCGTGTTGCCTTGCAGCGCTGCGACAATGCCCGCGACGCCATTACACTGATTGGCGAACTGATCGAAGAATACGGCTATGGCGACTGGGGTGAGTGCATCACCATTGCCGACAAACACGAAGTGTGGCAGATGGAAATTCTGGGCGCAGGCCCTGATGAAATTAACGGGGTGTGGGCAGCCCAGCGCATCCCTGACGACCATGTTGGCATCTCGGCCAATATCAGCCGAATTGGGAAAATAGACCGGAAAAACAAAGATTTTTTTATGGCTTCGGATAATGTGGAAGCAGTTGCCAAAAAATATGGCCTCTGGGACGGAAAAGGTGATTTCGTTTTCTGGAAAGCCTATGCCGATCGCGACAAACCTTTTATGATCAGAGAGTTTTACGTATTAAGTACTTTGGCACCATCGCTCAACCTGAGCATGGAAATGGATGAACTGCCTTTTTCTGTGAAGCCAGACGAAAAGGTGAGCCTGCAAACTATTTCTGAATTATATCGCGCCACATACGAAGGCACACCCTATGATATGACCCAAAACATCAAAATGGTAAAAAAACGCTACGAAGACCGCAAAGTGGTTGGCGAAGATACCATCATCAGTCCCATTGCACATGCCTGGCCAACAGGGGATTTCAGGAATACGATCAACTATCTTGCTCCTGGTACGATTGAGTTTCAACGGACGGTTGCTGTTTCGTGGTGCTCTTATTCGCATATCATTCAGCTGCGCGACTGGCTTCCGGATGAGGTGGGTGGCGTATCCTGGTTTTCGTTCGACAATCCTGCCGAAAGTCCGCGCATCCCGATCTTTGCCGGCACCTCCGACTTGCCAGAAAGCTTTAATTACTGCGGCCAGAAGCGTTTCCGCGAAGATGCTGCCCTTTGGGATTACCGCAAAGCCAACAAACTGGCTACCGTAAGCTGGGGAAAAACAAAAGATACAATGGAAGAAGCCGTACTGTGGTTCGAAGAAAAGGCTGCTGGAGAATTGCCGCTTGTTGAAAACAAAGCCGCCGAATTGTTACAGGAAGGCAAAAAGGAAGAAACTGCCGAATACCTCAAAAACTACACACGTGATTTTGAGTCCGCAACAAAAACACGCTGGGAAAGGCTGGAAGCGCGTTTTTGGGAGATGTTTGGAAGAGGGTTTTAGATGGGCATGCATTAATGCAACTATTATGTTTCGCGAGGGTTAAGCAGATTTTTGTTGTCCTTGAACTTATTTATTGGCGTGGCCTTAGCTTTGGCGTTAGCTTTGGCTTGTTTTTGGTAAGCAGAACATGCTTCGTTTTTTAGCTCAAAGCCCCCAAATCCTTCGATTCAAAACATTGATATCAAGCTCAGGTGCAGTGCACTTTTAATATTTTCTATTGATTTTGTAACCGAAATGAAACCATAGCGTCAAATGGGTGAAATCAAAAAAATGATAAACCTTAAATTTTGAACACCATGATTGACGTAACCGCTATTTTGATCACCGGCATTGTGTTTGCCACCATCTACGGACTTTTCTTTTTGTTTATCCGCCGCCGCGAAAGACTAACCCTCATTGAAAAAGGCATGGACGCATCTATCTTTTATCAAAAGGATAAAAACACTTCCTATATCAGCCTGCGCTATGGCATGTTATTTATTGGCGTTGGCGTGGGAATTTTACTTGGAAACATCCTGGCCGTAACCACAAACCTTTACGAAGAAGTGGCCTATTTCTCGATGATTTTCCTCGGAGGAGGAATCGCGCTGGTAGCCAATTATCTGATCGAGCAAAAAGAAAAAGCCAATCAGCAATGAAACATATTTTAAGCTTGATCGTATTGCTGGGACTTGCGCTGAGTGTGCAGTCCCAGCCGATTTTTAATGCGCCGAAGGCTGATAGTCTTTTTCAGCTGCTGCAAGAAAACCAGCGCTGGATGGGGGCAGTAAGCGTACAGAAAAACGGCGAACCGGTCTATCAAAAGGCTATTGGATGGGCTGATGTGGAGAATCGAGTTCCAATCACCATGCAAAGCCGTTTCAGGATTGGATCACAAACCAAGACATTCACTGCTGTGATGATTTTGCAGCTGGTGCAGGAAAACAAACTGAAAATGGATGATTTGCTCTCGCAGTTTTTTCCTGAAATTCCAAATGCCGAGCAGATTAAGATGGCGCATCTTTTGAGGCATCGCAGTGGTATATACAACTTTACTAACGATCCGGAATACCTATCTTATCACACTAATCCCATAACGAAACATGAAATACTGAAAAAAATCGCCGCCTATCAGCCTGTTTTTGAACCCGGAAGCAAGGCCGAATACAGCAATTCGAATTACATATTGCTGGGTTATATCCTTGAAGCAATCACAGGAAAGGACTATGCCGATAACCTGAAAGCGCGGATTACCGAACCGCTTGGTCTGGAGAATACCAATTACGGAGGCAAAATCGACCCCGAGGCATCAGAAGCCTATTCTTACAAATGGGAGGGAGGAGGTTTTGTGCCTGAAGCCGAAACAAATATGCAGATTCCGCATGGTGCCGGAGCTGTTGTTTCAACCGTTGGAGACATCACACTTTTCTTGGAAGCCCTTTTTAATGGTGGTTTGCTCGCAGAAGAACAGTTTGCCGGAATGATCCGGCTGGAGGAAGATTTTGGATGTGGTTTGTTTGAGATGCCATTTTATAGCCATGAAGGAATGGGCCATACGGGTGCAATAGACGGTTTTAGCAGCATGATGGCCTACTATCCGGAGCAGCATTTGGCAGTGAGTATGCTTTCTAATGGCAGCCGCTTTTCGAATAATGAGGTGATGATTGCTTTACTGAGTACGTATTTTGGAATGGCTTACGAATTACCCGAATTCACTGAGGTGCAGGTCAGCAAGGAAGTGCTGCAACGCTATGAAGGGGTTTATGCCAGTCCGTTGTTACCCATAAAGCTTAGCATTCGTGAGCTGAACGGACAGCTGGAAGGGCAGGGCAGCGGGCAGCCGGCTTTTCCGCTCGAATCTAAAAACGACAGCACATTCACCTTTGATATGGCGGGCATACGCATCCTTTTTCATTCTGACAGCCTGACGCTATATCAGGGCGGAATGACTATACCAATGGCTCGGGAAAAAGGAGAATAAGGAGCCAGAATTTTGCTTTGTAATGTAAACCTTCGGCGTACTACATTTGAAAATTCTAAGATTTTCTAAGTTTATTGCAGCATCGTTGGAAAAAGTTGGACAGATGGTTTGTTTATCTAACTTTTTCTAATGAAGTTTAGATTTT
>JAQVLA010000054.1 GCA_028704385.1 Bacteroidales bacterium
TATGAATGGTCGGTTGGAATGCAGTTTACTCCTTTATCGTGGCTTTTGCTTAGAGCAAACCTCGACTATTCAAAAAAGCTTGTTTCCGAAACAATGACTTCTTTGTTTGCCGGCCTCAGGTTTAAGGGCGATTATGTTGCCGGTCTGGAGACAAACTGGTTGCACAACGAGAGTTTCAAATCCGGTAATGAACGTTATGGGTATAGTGTTTTCGGACATAAAACCTGGCAGAAGAAATATGCGGTATTTGCCCGATACGACTGGTTAGAATCCAATATACCAAAGGGCTATAATTATCCCTGGAATTTGGCAAAAGATGGTTCGGCCTTGCTTTTCGGGATTGAATATTACCCCAAACCAAAAATTCATCTCTCCTTTAACTATCAGGATTGGTTTCCGGCAGCAAAAGATTTGTCCAACACAAAGGCTTTGTTCGTTAATTTAGAATTCAGGTTATGAAGCACAACGGCTTGATACTATTCCTTGTTTTATTGGTGGTTGCAGGCAGTTGCCGAAAAACAAAGTTTTCCACCGAAGGTGATTTTACGGTGATCAGGGATCAGGGGTTTGGCATTGGCGACCGGTATTTGCGGGCTTCTGAATCCTATCTGATCGAGGATTTGGTTTTTGTAAACGACGGGCAAACCCTCACCATCGAGGCCGGGACTGTGATTCGCTTTAAGGCGGGTCAGGCAGACCAGGCATCAGCACTGATTGTAGCTCGTGGTGGAAAAATAATTGCAAAGGGTTCGCCTGATCACCCAATCATTTTTACTGCCGAAGCAGACGATTTACATGGCTCTGTGCCATTACATACGCAGGGTTTGTGGGGTGGGTTGATGATTTTGGGAAGTGCCCCCGTAAACACTCCTTCGGGTGAGGCACAGATCGAAGGCATTGTCTTATCAGAGCCAAGAGGCTGGTTTGGAGGTGCTAATGAAGCGGACAATTCCGGAGTTCTTGAGTATGTTTCTATCCGACATGCCGGCACAAATATCGGGCAGGGAAACGAAATAAACGGGCTTACACTGGGAGGTGTGGGCAATCAGACCAGCATTCATCATGTAGAAGTGATCTCAAGCCTGGATGACGGAGTGGAGTTTTTTGGCGGAACCGTGAATACCCGTCATTTGGCTGTGGCTTTTTGTGGGGATGATGCTTTTGATATCGATCTGGGCTATCAGGGAGTTGGCCAGTTTTGGCTGGCCGTGCAGGCCCAGGCTTCCGGCGACCGTTTAATAGAAGTGGATGGTAATAGTGTGGATTATCCCATTCAGCAACCACTGAGTGTGCCTGTGATCTCTAACGCAACATTAATAGGAAATCGTGGAAACACTGGTGTCCAGTTGATTAGTTTCGACAACAATGCTGCTGGTATTATCTCTAATTCTATTATGGTAAATGAAGATAACGGCATTTTGATTGAGTATTCAGGTTTCAGGCCTTCCAGCTTTGATCACTTTTCAACCGGTAGGTTGCAATTAGTTGCCAATACTTTTTTTCAGGTGAATGCTGATGAGACGGATAAGATTTTTAGGGTGAGAGGAATCAGTGGAGAATCTGTAGCTGAGCAGCAGGAAATGTTGTCGGATTACTTTCTTACGGCAGCAAATCAGCTTGCTGATCCGGGGTTTATCCTCGATAGTCAGCAATTACAATTAATTCCTGGCAATAGTTTTATGCATCAGCTTTGGTTTGATCCGGAAAACCCTATTGTCGAAAAGGTTAATTATAGTGGTGCTTTTGAAGATTATTATTGGCTTGAAGGATGGACAATGCTAGATGCTGCAGGAATTTTAGTTTATCCCTGAACGGAAAAACTGACCGTATTACTTCAGCACCTGAATTTAATACTGATTCAGTAATCTTTTCAAAATTCTCAAAAAGTTTATCTTCAGGATGATTTTTTAAGGCGAGGTGAAGCCTGTTATCATTCTTTTTTAACGAGTATCAGCTTTTGTTGATCGTAGCGATTTATCTTTTCTCTGAAATCGTAGAATGCATCATATTGGTCAGCTTCCCATCTTCCTGAATTCAGATTAAGTGTTCTGATAACGACAAGCTGATCTTCTTTCACCTTGATATCACGGATAAACAAACCAAATGCTGATTCAAGCATTAGGCTATCAACTGACTGCTCTAAATAATAGCCTTCAGGAAGTTTGATAAACAGGGTGTCTGAATAAATTTCGTCTTGATAAATTGCGAAAGGTGTTTGTCTGGAACGCACTTTTGGAACAGCAACCTCATAAGTAGTCATAGGGGATGCCGGAATAAAAATTCTACTGCCACTCGTGGTGCCCAATGCCAGCACGTCAACCTGATAACTCAATGCGATCTGTGGAATTCGGGATTTTTCAACAGCAATTTGCACCTGATCAATGGTATAGTTTTTCCAACCAGAACCGTTTCCAAGTCGTTTTTTGATATCCCGTGGTTCCAATGAGGGGTAATAGCTGATGTTATCATAATGCAATCCTTTGTGACTTCTTTCCATATTAATCCTGGCATTACCGTTTGGTTCAAGGGTAAGCAAAGCAGTACTGTAACTATGGTTGTGCTGGTTGTCGTAACGGGGTGTTTTTACAAGGGCACTGGCGTTTTCTTTAATCAACAATGCTGGTCTGTTATCTGTGAAATCACCCAAAAAACCAAAAGGAATTTGCTGGTTGGTGCATTCCATCCACACTGTATCGTTATCAAAGGGCAGACACAATATTACATGATTAAACTGGTTTGCAGTAAAACTTTCCTCGAAGTTATAGGCATTTGTTCCGGCTTTTACGAGTGTATAATATGATTCAATACCAGCCTCTTTCATTAAGGCCTGGGTGTAGTTTGTAAGTGCTTTGCAGTCACCGTAGCCTAACTCATGAACAGTTTTTGCATCGAATGGTTGAAATCCTCCAATACCCAATTGAATGCTTACATAACGGGTTTTAGACTGCATATATTCATAGATGGCTTTGGCTCTTTCATAAGACTCTTGATATGTTTCCGAAATCTTTTTTAAGTCGGTTTTAGCTGATTCAGGCAAATCATGCCGTCCTTCCTGAAGTTGATGAATCCAGTTGCCCAAACTAACCCAACTTTCATTGCTGCCGGCAAAACCCTCATACTCAAAATCGACCGGAGCAACCAGCACTCCTTTGCGTATTGAATTAATATCAACTGCAAAAGGCTCCCATTTTAGCGCAAGCATATCGTTAAACTCCCAGATATAAGAGGTTTGGTCGCTATTTTTGATTATTTGAGGATCGGAAGTGCCAAATGATTTGTAATGAAATGCCTTGTCAGGCTCACTGTTTATTACAAATTTAGCTTGAAGAACACTTTGGCCATACTTTTCAATGGGGCTGAAAAAATAGGTAAAAAAAGTATGCTTATTTTTAATTTTGAAGGTATATTCAATAATTACCGGATATGCGACTGGTTCATAGGAATAGTGTAACGCACGGCTGTCCTCAAACAAGGAGAAACCTGAAACTGCACTATAATCAGAAAAATCTTTCTTTTTGATTTTTTTGATTATCTCTCCGTGCTTGTCCTTAATTGCACCCTGAATAAATTCAGCAGATGAAAAGTGGTCATAGGGGATTGTTATATTAGCTTCATCTTTGGCATTTTTATTTAATAGCAAGGTTTTTACCTCTACGATCATTTCATAACCATTGCTATTATTTGTGTTAATTGTTATTGAATTATCAAGAATAATACTGTTTGTATTTTTCAGTAAATCAGGATCAATTACTTGTGCAGTAAGCTGAGTGCTGACGAACAAAAAAACAAATAATCCAATGAAAATACGCATAATCAGATTTTTGAAATGACTATAATTTCATCTTCTTTTTGTGTCACCTGATCATAAAAGGTTTTAAGCAATTCGTATTCATCAAAACCAAAAAAGGATTGATTAATCTGGAGTTCAGTAGTAATCTGTAGTTGTGTTCCGGATTGCAGGATGTTGAATTTATAAACACAAGCGTTGTTAGGTAAAGCAAATGCCACGCTTTCGGGAGCTTCATCAACTTTATATCCAGGAGGTATTATAATTCGGATGGTTTTACTATGGGATTTGGGGTAAATAAAATCAACCGGAAACAACCTTTTTTCTTCTTTGAAAGGATTAGTTTCAATGCGCGAAAAAAGCATGGGTTGGATGTACATCACTTCTTGCTCTTTGGTTTCGTCAATGGCTTTGATGTCGTAGCGAAACACCTGTTCGAAAGGTTTCAGCCAATCTTTAAGGTTGTTGTTTGAAAACTCGAGCAGGTCGAAACCCGTGTGTTCGCTTTCAAAGGTTTCCATATAAGCTTCATCACTCTGATGTTTGTTGTAGTTGTGAGCCATTTCTGCGGCAAGATGTTGGGTTGCCTGTAATGTTGTGCGTGCCTGAATTGATCCGTTTGGCGCAATCAGCAGTTGAGAAATTTCATTTTTAACAGCTTGATTTTGTAAGGCAATATTGATAAAACCTGATTTGCCAAACTGTTTACTGATAATCCGACCTTCGCTATTAATGGCTCTTTCTGGCAGCAGATAAAACGGTAAATTATCATCGGTAGCATCCATGATAAATTCCTTATCGTCAAGTTTACAATAGGCTAAAACGTAGTTAAACTTTGATAGCATGGGTTGTGCATTTATGATAATACCATTATCTCTGGTGCTTGAGATGACAGGTTCAGCTTCTAAGCCAAGTTCACGCAGTAGTATTACCAGGAGCAGGTTTACCTCTGCCACATTACCAGATTGTTCATCTATGGCTTTACGAATGGAATTGCTCGTATATACAGACCTTCTTTTATTCCATTTTACGTTAGTTTTAACCCAGGTATGAGCGAGTTGAACCTTTTGCAGCTCATCAGTTGTTTGTGAATTTATTTCTTCTATCACCTCCTTTATCATGCCTGTCCTGTTTAATAACAGCCCAAAAGATTCTGATCCAAGCAGTTCTTTGTCAATTTTTTCCCAGCTACTGGTTAGGTCTTTATAAATACCGTATTTCTGCTGATAAGCCATTAACTCAAATTCAATACCCGAATAATAGTTCACAGGATGATTCATATATGGTTCTTTTTTAAGCGCAGGTACATCGTTGATTTTAAACCGAATTTTATTGAAAGTGTAATTTCCGGCAAAACCACTGTTGCCTGCGCCCGGAAGGTGATCATGGGTAAGGTTGTCCTCGTTAATATCAAGCATCAGAAAGCCTTTCATGTTTTTCTTAAAATTAAAAAACTCCGGGTACGAAAAACGGAATTCGCTGAATACAGACGGAATGTCGTGTTGGAATCTCCAGTTTGGAACTTCACCCAGCAAATCAGATAAAATGGTATATTCTAAATCAAATACACTTCCAGCTTTGAGTTGTGGGATGGAAAAATTTGAGCTATACAGATAGTCGGTTATACGTTCATTATAAACATCTTTTTTATTCAGTTCTGTCGTTTCAATTTTGCCGTCAATTAAATTATAGGTGGTTGCTTTAATCTTTGTGATTACCTCTCCATCCAATCTTATGCCCTTCCAAAGTTTAATTTTAAAGTCACCATGAGATGTTGCTTCCTGATCAAAAATTTTAACACGTAAATGACGTGTGTAAACCAATTCGAGCTCTTGTCTGGCGTTTACCTGATAATAAACTTCACCATAATCCCCAAGGATCAAGGCTTTGGCATTAGTATCAGCCTCATATCGTGTCATCTCCAGATCTTTTTGATCTATCTTGCCAAATTTCATTGGTGCCTTTTGAGCCACGATAACATTACTCATGCAAAACATAAATATTCCTAG
>JAQVLA010000019.1 GCA_028704385.1 Bacteroidales bacterium
CATCTTTTTGGATTTTTAAATGAGTCCTGTATAAATTTCCTGTTAGTTTTTAACATTGTTAATTCGATAACAAGGCAAAATTACGGCTTTTAAATCGAGTAAACCAAACAAAATAAGGGAAATTAGCATCAGACAAGCTTTATTAGAATTGGTCTAAATAAATCTTTTGCAATCGGTTGAATCAGAGCTGCTGTTAATGGTGAATTATAGGAAATAACTGTAAAGTTTACCAGCAAAGAATTACCGCAACAAAATAAGGAAAAATCCAAAAAATTGCAGCTTCAGCATTCAACTTTAGCTAAATAATAATCCCCAATCCGGCTTTCAAAAATGGATCGTTAAAACGTAAATAAAACTTCAATAAATTTTTTCCTTGTCCATTTCCGAACATTAATATCAATCAGCTAAATGTATGTTTTCTCAGAAAAACAGCGCTATAATCGGCAATTATCGGTCCAATTTCAAATAATGCATTTATAATACAATACTTTGAAGGAAGTTTCTATTAATAAAAAAAGGGGACTTTCTCCCCTTATTAATTTTAACATGTTGATTTACCGGATTGTAATAGCGGTGTCTGGCTGGATAGCCGAACCTGTTATCGCTTCAAATCGTTTGAGTACGTATTTTTGTGTTTTTCGATCGGCCACCTTTCCGTTAATGATCAATTGTTTCTTGCTTAACACCAACCTGTCCCCTTTGTTAATAGTACCACTTTCAACCAATTCCTGCCGCAAAAGTCGCTTATAAGTGTCTGGTTCCGGTTGCTGTGGATGTCTGTACTCATAACGAAATTCGTGCATATTTTCCGGTTTTTCGGGTCTGTTCATATCTCTCCTGAGTATTCGTATTTGATTTTCAATTTCTTCCGACTTATTTTGAAGTGAATTTTGCAGCTGCTCCCAATCAAATTTGAACCGGACTGAATCAATAAGTTCGGGATGTTGTATTCGTATTGTCCGACGCATGCTATCTGCCAATATTCTCGCATTAAACCTGTACTTTTCAGCTAATTTATGCAATGAATCGCTCTGTAAAATCTCAAATTCAGCCTGTTTCATCCAGTTTTCCATTTTTTTCATAATTTTCAGGCTATCTACCATAATTTTCATTTTCTGCAAAACAACTGTATCCATAAATTTCATTGCATAAGGAGGTTCTTTAGAAAGATTAAAGGCGTAATTATAATAAGGAGAAGCTGTAACTGAATCCGAACCTTCATTGACGATGAAAGCCATTGTCGCAATTCTTTCCTCCTTCAATATGATGGAATCATTATGTTGGCCAACAGGAATTGTATCATCTGTTATTTCTGACCATAGTTGGAAGTCTTGCTCATTCAGCTTGTTGGAATTTGCAAAAGTGTTTTCCGGACTAATTACATCATTTGGCAATTTCATCAATGATTGTGCGGGATCAGCTATGGAACCTCCTGTTCCGACAATCAGAAACAAGCCAAATAAAGTTAGCGTAACCATTACTTTTTCGCGAAAATTAATTTTTCTGTTTTGATTTTTCAGAAGTCGTTCAATACGTTTCATATTTGAATATTTATTAAAATAAACTACATTATTTGTTAATTCTTGATGGGTATTAAATGTCATTAAATTCGCAAGTGCCTTAGCCAATTTAACTTGTCCGTTTTCGTATTGTAATACCAAATCATCAGTGGCGTGCTCGCGTTCTTTGCGGATAACAGCCGAAAGCCACCAGACAACCGGATTGAAAAATAACAGCGATTCGACCAGAATCTGAAAAAGATTAATCAGATAATCATGTCGCTTTATGTGAGCCAGTTCGTGCGCAATAACAAGTTCCAATTGATCGGCAGGTAATTGGCTCAGCAAGGCTAAAGGTAATATTATCAAAGGTTTGAGAAACCCTTTAGTAAAAGGAACCAATATCCTTTCCGAAACTTTCAGCTGAACTGATTTGCTAAGATTCATTCTGTCTGCCATAATATTCAGCCTCTGAATCCAAATATCAGGAGCAGCAAAACCATATCGCTTTATGAATCGCCGGTTCAAATATAATCCGCCAAAATTATAAACCAACATGGCCAAAAGACCCAAAAACCAAAACCAAAACATGGCAGGAGCAATCTGTGCGATGGTGTTTTCGGCACTTTGAATCAGATCGAAACCACCAGCTTCCTGAATAACCTCCTGATTTTGTTGCGAAAGACTTAAAGCAGGAAAGTCTGATAAGCTGAGCCCTGTTGTTGCCAACGCCTCATTATCCTGCTGATAATTGAGAAAATTAATAACAGGAAGCAAAAACAATAAAATCAGTCCTGCCAGTCCGAGCAAATACCGGCTTTTAGCATTTGCTCCGGCCAGCAGTTTAAAAAGTATGAAAAGAATGAAGCCTGCCAAAACACTTTGCCATAAAGAATGCATCAGGGCACATCCAACCCGAAAGATGAATTCCTGACCGGAGAATAGTAGTCCCGGATTCATTGCTTACCTCCTTCCAGTTGTTTGATCAAATTTTTAATGTCTTCAAGTTCTTTTTGGCTCGTTTTGTTGTTGCCCAAAGCCTGCATCACCAGCTTTTTGGCTGAGCCTCCAAAGGCTGATTGCAACAGTTGATCAAGTAGATGTTTCTGGGTTTCATCCTCGCGGATGAGGGCAGAATAGAGATGTGTCCGGGAACTACGATCCACTTTTACCATTCCTTTTTGTTCCATAATCTGCAGGAACTTTAATGTTGTGGTATATCCAACCTCACGTTTGGCATTTAAAATTTCATTGATAATCCTTACGGTTGATCCTCCCTCCTTCCACAGTACCCGCAAAATTTCCAGCTCGGCATCTGTTGGCTTGTATTTGCTTTTTAGTGTCATAGTAAATATTTGTAATTACGAAGAATTTCGTAGCAAAATTATTTTCTTTAAAGAGTTTTGTCAAGTTTTTCGTACGAATTCTTTCGTAATAAATGTTAAGTGGAATACATATTTCTGATATCCAATACATTAAAAATGATTCATCAAAATATTAAAACTTTCAATTCTGGTTTAAAATGCGGAAATTTGCCATTTCTAATTCCTGAGATCATGTCTGTTAATTATAAAGAGTTACTTGACCAATTGTATTACGAAACAAAAGATTTTGCAAAGTATGGCAAAGTGGCAAACTACATACCGGCATTGGAGCGGATTTCGGGGGACTATTTTGCATTGAGTCTGATAACAGATAAGGGAGTGCTTTATTCGAGTGGTGATCATTCGATCCCATTCTCCATTCAAAGTATTTCAAAGGTTTTCAGCTTTACGATGGTGTTTCGTAAAATAGGCACTGAAATATGGGACAGGATAGGTCGCGAACCCAGCGGTACAGCATTCAACTCTCTCATTCAACTCGAACATGAAAAAGGTATTCCGCGTAATCCGTTTATCAATGCGGGTGCCATTGTAGTGGCTGATATGATGTTATCGGTTTGTAACGATCCCAAATCCAGGTTATTAAGTTTCATACAATCGCTTGCCGGTGATGAGACTATTCATTATAATCCGGAAGTCGTTGCCTCTGAAAAAGCTACCGGGCACCGCAATTATGCTTTAGCTCATTTTATGAAAAGCTTTGGTAATATTCATCATACCGTTGAGGATGTATTGGATGTGTACTTTCACCAATGTGCTATTGAAATGACAACCGATCAATTGGCCAGATCGTTTCTCTTTTTGGCTAACGAAGGCAAAAATCCAATCAATGGAGAAGAAATTCTAAATCCCAGTCGTACCAAACGTTTGCAGGCACTTATGCTTACCAGTGGCCTGTATGACGAATCGGGCGATTTCGCTTTCCGGGTCGGGATGCCGGCCAAAAGCGGTGTTGGAGGTGGTATTGTCGGGGTAATCCCACGTCAGCTGAGTTTGGCAGTTTGGTCGCCGGCACTTAACGAAAGAGGAAATTCAATTGCCGGAATCGAAGCAATGGAACGATTTACAACCTACACTGCCAACTCAATTTTTTAATTTTTCCAAATGAGGAATATAGGCTGCCTGTTTAAGCTGTTTAACACTATTGATAGGCCTTTCCGGTTTTAGGTATTTAGCCAGATGCTTGTAAATTTTCACACGAGCCTCCCAGGCTTGCGGGGTGTCGATACGATCGAATGAATGTCCGCCCGGAACATCTTGATAAACCTCATATTCAAAGTTTTTTCCTTCGGCCTTGAGTGCTTTGATCAGATGTTCAACTTCCAGCACATTCACATCATCATCGTTGGTATTGGTGTGAATTAGTAATGGCGTTTGCAGTTTTTCGGCATGCCAGACTGGTGAACGCCGGCGGTATTCCGCAACATTTTCATGGGCACTTTGGCCAATATGATAGTCTGCTTCATACAAATCGCGGTAGGATTGTGTCATATATCCCATTCGGGCAACCAAATCGCTTACAGGCACACCGGCAAAGGCAACTTTATAGGCATCAGGATGGAAGAAAATATTCATCAGGGCTATCATTCCTCCATGGCTCCAACCAATAATTCCCACCCGGTTTTTATCCACAAAGTCATAGTGCTCAACCATATGGTTTCGGCTTGCCAGAACATCTTCGTTTTCGAGCCCGCCATAATCAATCTGTTCATAAAATGATTGGCCGTAACCTGTGCTGCCTCTGTATTCTGGTGCAATAACAATATACTGCTGAGCCATCAACTCTCGAATAATATGGGTGTGATAGGTGTCGAAATCACCATGAACACCACCATGAGGCAGCACTATCAAAGGATACTTCCCGGTGGGATCAATAGTTCTGGGGATAAAAACATAACTGTAAAATTTAACCGGATTGTTGGCACCTTTGGCATCCGGATCAGGAATATTTGCAGGTGGTGGTCCGTAAATGAAAATCTTATCTACATAAGCTACATCCCCTACCCGTTCATACCAAAGCAGATCATCCACTTTTTTTTGCAAGGCATCCAAACGATGTTTTAAAACCTCATCAAGTTCATCATTGGTAAGCTGTGCAACTTGTTGTGCAAACAGACCTATGGACGAAAACAATAAAATCACCAATTGCATCAGAATTCTGTAATTTCGCATATGTTGTGGTTTTGATTATAGATTTGTAAAAATACAAAAAGACCTCAATCAATATAATAATTACGCACTATTTCACAGGCATCTTCGTTTATAAACAAACATTTATATGACCTATAGCCTTAAAAATCGCAGAAAAGAAGAAATCTTCAATACCATCTCACATGCCATCGGAATTCCGATAAGTATTGCGGTGATAAGTCTGCTCACAGTATATGCATCCATCAATGGTACAGCTTGGCATATAGTGAGTTATAGTATTTTTGGTGCCAGTATGTTACTGCTCTATACTGCCTCTACACTTTTTCATGCAGCAAAAAACAGACGCATAAAATTCTATCTCAACAAATTTGATCATGCTGCCATTTATGTCTTGATAGCTGGCACTTACACACCTGTTGCGCTGGTGTCGTTAAATGGCTGGATTGGCTGGTCGCTTTTTAGTGTGATATGGATCTTAGCTGTTCTGGGATTGGTATTCAAAATTTGGTTTTATAACCAAAAAATGCGAAAAATATCGGCCTGGCTTTATGTGGCAATGGGCTGGCTGGTGATCGCTGCCATCGTTCCGTTGGTAAAAGCCACCCCCACTGATGCCCTTTGGTTCCTTATTGCCGGTGGAATTAGTTATACTATCGGAGCCTTATTTTATCTGCGAAAAAACAAACAGCTGAGTCATTTTATCTTTCATCTGTTCGTTCTGGCCGGCAGCATTTGTCATTTCTTTTGTTTTTTGATGCTGGTTATCTGATGCTTAAATTTTGTTTGTTAATTTAACACATTGACGCTAACTTTGTAAACACTTATGGCTGCAAAATCGAAAACATCACGAAAGAAATCCGTAAAAAAGTCTGGTAAAAAGAAAAAAAAACCTGCTTTTTTAATTTCAATGATAATTCTTGGTCTGGTCCTTATTGTAGGGGTTATCATTTATCATCTGTTTGTTAATTCTATTGTAAAAGATATAGAAAGGATATTTACTCCGGTAATAGAAATCTTTTCCAGTCGTCCAGACACCACAAATTTATCTGATGAAACCACCTTTGTGGTGGAGCATAAAACAGTACCGGAGACAGCAAAACCTGATGAACCTATTGTAAAAACTGCACTAGAAGGCACCTGGGTCAGCACGATAAATGGTGCTATGCTGAGTTTTGAAGGGAATCGTTTTAAACTTGAATTCCCCTCTATTGAAGAACGTACTATGTTTGATGGACATTTTAAGCTTATCAACAGCAGGATTCATCTTGTGAATACGCTCTCGGATGATCTTTGTGGTATGGAAAACGGCACTTACCGTTTTAATATCAAAGGTGAAGATTTGATTCTGGAAGCCGAAAACGATCCCTGTAAATTGAGAAAAGAAAACCTTAACACTGACTGGTTCAAACTCTGAAAGTACCCTTTTTCAAAGCCTTTCTCAGTCAAGAGGCCTACTGATCATCATTGCAGGCCTGATTTCGCAGTAGTAATTAATGCCATCGTTCTGTTATTCTTACTGGGTTCTGACAAAATGCCGTATTTTTGATTATTAATCCAATGAGAATGTATCCCAGAATAAGCGATTTTATCAATGATGTTTTTGGTACCAGTTACGAATGGCCAATAATGAGTTATGGTTTTTTCCTTACGCTGGCCTTTCTGCTTTCTGCTTTGGTTGTTCGGTCTGAGTTGAAACGAAAAGAGAATGAAGGTCTGATTGTAGCTAAACAGGAATCAAAAAAGCAAGACGGGATCAACAGGTTTGAGTTTTTTCTAAACCTGTTATTAGGCTTCGTTCTTGCCTTTAAGATCGTTTTTATACTGCTTAATTATTCACTTTTCGAAAGCGATCCACAAGCTGTGTTACTTTCAGGCCAGGGCAGCTGGCCAGCCGGAATCCTTGGAGCCATTGCATTGGGCTGGATAAATTGGAAGCAGCAAAAATCAATCAGCGCTAAAACTGAAATACGTTCGATAAGACCACATCAACATACAGCAACCATCGTGATGATTGCAGCTATAAGTGGAGTAATTGGGGCAAAAATTTTTCACCAGCTTGAGAATTGGGACACTTTTGTTCAAGACCCGATTGGTGAATTATTTTCTTTCGCCGGACTCACGTTTTATGGCGGACTTATCACCGCTGCTTTTTTTGTGGCCTGGTATGGTGAAAAACAAGGCATAAGCTGGCGACATTTGGGCGATGCAGTGGCACCTGCCCTCATTCTGGCTTATGGTATTGGCAGAATTGGCTGTCAGATAGCCGGTGATGGCGACTGGGGAATCGTAAACAATGCCTCAATGCCAGATTGGTTGACGTTTTTGCCACAATGGATTTGGGCGTATGATTATCCGAACAATGTGCTTGGTGAAGGCATTCGCATGGCCGGTTGTGAAGGGCCCTATTGTTTTCGGCTCGCAGATCCTGTTTTTCCGACGCCAATCTACGAAACAAGTATGAGCCTGATCATTTTTGGCGGACTGCTTCTACTCAGGAAAGTCATTCATATCCCGGGACAGCTCTTTGCCGTTTACCTTGTTTTCAATGGAATTGAACGAGGTTTGATTGAACAAATCAGGGTGAACAATCTCATGAATTTTTTGGGCATGGAAATCACACAGGCACAGCTCATTTCATCAATTCTAATATTATTAGGTGTTACCTTGTTTTTTTGTTTCAGGTTTTTCCCGTTAAAAGTTAAACATCAAAAATGAATTCCTTAGAAAAAATTACCGAGGCCGTAATTAAGACTGCCAGAGAAGCAGGAACTTTTATCAGAGCGCAATCCCAGGATTTTTCATCTGAAATGACAGAGTACAAAGGCTTGCACGATCTTGTTTCGTATGTAGATCGCACGGCGGAAGAAATGATCTTAATTGGTTTAAGTAAGTTGCTGCCCGAAGCCGGATTTATTGCAGAAGAAAGCGGAACAAAAATGGCAACTGAATATAACTGGATCGTTGATCCGCTTGATGGCACAACAAATTTTGTTCACGGTGTTCCGATTTATTCTGTAAGCATTGCCCTGAAGCAAAACGACCAAATTGTTGTAGGAGTAGTTTATGAAATAAGTCGTGATGAATGTTTTTATGCCTGGAGTGAAGGTCCGGCATTTTTAAACGATAAAAAAATCACAGTAAGCACTGCTAAAGCACTTTCAGACAGCCTGATCGCAACTGGTTTTCCGTACAACGATTTCTCCAGAATGAGTGGTTACTTAAAGCTTTTTGACGACCTGATGCGCAACAGCAGAGGATTGAGAAGGCTTGGTTCAGCAGCAGTTGACCTGGCGTATGTGGCCTGTGGCCGCTTTGAAGCCTTCTATGAGTATGGCTTAAATCCCTGGGATGTAGCTGCCGGAGCCTTTATCGTTCAGCAGGCAGGTGGCAGGATAACGGATTTCAGACAGGAGAAGCAATGGCTTTTTGGTAAGGAAATCTGTGCAAGTAACAGTTTTACTCACCTCGAGTTGATTTCGAAGATAAAAAAGTATTTGTAGCGGGTAAATATTTGAACTAGAAATCTTAACCTCTGTTACCCGGCTTGTTGCCTCTGTGGTACTTTTTCCGTTTAAATCCCTGCTTTCGTTTTTTAACAGCATATTCCGGTCCTTCGCCCAAAGCAGCCGGAAGGGGTAGTTTTCTGATTTCAGATTCAATAAACTCCTCGATGCGGTTAAACTTATATATCTCCTCTTCGCTTATAAAAGTCAGAGCCACTCCTGTTTTTTCGGCACGTGCCGTACGCCCAACACGATGCACATAATCTTCAGCATCTCCGGGCACATTATAATTAATTACAAGACTGATATCATCAATATCTATTCCTCTCGAAACAATATCTGTCGCCACCAGAATTTGAATTTCACGATGTTTGAAATCCCGTAAAACTTTTCCACGCTCTTCCTGTGTCAAATCGCTATGAATCGCTTTTGCGTTAAGCTTTCTCTTTAAGAGATGTTGCTCAATTTCTTTGACTCCTTTTTTTGTGGCCGAAAAAATCAATACCAATGGAAGTTCGCGGCCTTCAATCAAATGTTGAATCAAAGGAATTTTTTGATTCTCATAAGTCATATAAGCCGCTTGCAACACATTTTCGGCTGGTTTGGAAACAGCAAGATTTATCTCCTCGAAAGGTTTTAGGATCTGTCTGGCGAGTCTGCGAATGGCTTCCGGCATGGTGGCCGAAAACATGAGCGTTTGTCTGTCATTATTTGTTATTGCTATAATCCGCTGCATATCAGGCAGAAATCCCATATCCAACATTCGGTCGGCTTCATCAAGCACCAAAAACCGAAGTGTAGAAAAATCCACATAACCCATGTTAAGGTGAGCGATCAATCGTCCGGGAGTAGCCACAACAATGGGAGCACCGCTTTGCAAAGCCTTTTTTTCATTGGCATAATCCGTTCCGCTCCTGCCACCATAAACGGCAACAGAGCTAACACCTGTAAAATAAGCCAGTCCTTCAATCTGTTGGTCAATCTGGATTGCAAGTTCGCGTGTGGGAACCAAAATTAAAACCTGTGGCTTTAAAGGCAAATTTTCAATCTGCAATAAAGTATGCACAACGGGTAATATAAAGGCAGCAGTTTTTCCTGTTCCGGTCTGGGCGCAGGCGATCAGATCTTTGTTGCTTAACACAACCGGAATGGCTTGTTGCTGAATGGGTGTAGCATTCTCAAATCCCATAGCATCAAGGCCTTCCATGAGCGATGGATGCAGGTTTAATTCGGAAAATTTCAAGTAGGATGATTTAGGTTTTTAACTTCATTTACTAGACAAATGGCAGTTTTTGAGGCTGCATCAAAGCGTCAAAGTTAACACAAATGAACTTATTCGACGGGATTCCAACAAAATTCATTCCTGCTGAAAAGCAATTTCGTATTTTTACAATCCTTAATTCATGAACACTTCAGTAGTATGAAAAAATTTTTCACCACCATTCTGATATTTTTGGCCTTTTTACTAACCGGCCAATCACAAACAGACAGTCTGTTACGAGATTCAATAAGTACTGATTCAACCAACGGCAAATTGATAGTTTATAAGTACGACATCAAGGAACAAATCGCACCTCCGGTATGGAGAACTACACAAAAGGCTTTCGAAGCTGCCAGCGAAGCAAAAGCCAATCTGATGTTGATTCATATGAATACTTATGGCGGACTGGTGGATGCTGCCGATTCGATACGTACGAAAATACTGGGTTCCAGAATACCTGTTTACGTTTTAATTGATAACAATGCTGCCTCAGCAGGTGCGTTGATATCAATTGCCTGCGACAGTATTTATATGGTTGAGGGTGCCAATATAGGAGCAGCAACTGTTGTAGATCAAACGGGGAATGTAGTTCCGGATAAATTTCAGTCGTATATGCGCTCGATGATGCGAAGCACTGCCGAAGCCAATGGCCGCGATCCTCAGATTGCACAGGCCATGGTAGATCCTTCAATATATGTGCCTGGTGTTTCTGATTCAGGGAAAGTGCTCACCTTTACCACTTCCGAAGCGATCAGACATGGTTTTGCCGAAGGAAAAGCCGAAAGCATCGAAGAGGTTATGAAACTGGCTGGCCATGAGAACTATGAAATCATCCACCATACACTAAAACCACTGGATAAAGTGATCAATATTCTAATACATCCGGCCATAAGTGGCATTTTGATTATGATCATCATTGGGGGTCTGTATTTTGAACTTCAGACGCCCGGAATTGGCTTTCCGCTTGGTGCAGCGGTATTTGCTGCCTTGCTGTATTTTGCGCCGTTGTATCTGGAAGGGCTTGCCACACACTGGGAAGTTATAGTTTTTGTGCTGGGTATCATATTGTTACTCGTTGAAATATTTGCTATTCCCGGCTTTGGCGTGACTGGAATACTGGGAATAATATTTATCATCGGCGGACTCACCTTTGCTATGGTCGAGAGTGTTGGCGACAACCCGCTTGAAGTGAATCTGATTCCGCTTTCAAAGGCCTTTTTTACAGTGATCATCGCTGTGTTTCTTTCCTTAGGCATTTCGATATACCTGAGTAAGAGATTGTTTACGACCACAACTTTTGGACATCTTGCCTTGGACACGGTTCAAAATAAGGACGAAGGATTTACATCAGCTGATAAAAATTACAGCAGCATGATCGGTAAGACGGGTGTTGCCTACACCATCCTGAGACCTTCGGGAAAAGTAATAATTGATGATGAAATATATGATGCCACAGCTTTAAGCGGATACATCGACAGCGAAAGTACTATTGAAGTGGTTAGTTATCAGACAGGTCAGTTGTTTGTTAGAATAAAGAAAACCAACGAAGCATGATTAAAATCGAAGTCATAAAAGGTGATCTGACGCTTGAGCAAACAGACGCCATTGTAAATGCTGCCAACAACTCTCTTTTGGGTGGAGGCGGCGTGGATGGTGCAATACACCGGGCAGCTGGACCTGAGCTTTTGGAAGTCTGTAAAAAACTGAATGGTTGTGCTACCGGTGAAGCCAAAATTACGCCTGGCTTCATACTTAGGTCAAAATATGTGATACATACCGTTGGGCCAGTCTGGAAAGGTGGCTATCAAAATGAAACCGGTAAGTTGAAACTAGCCTATCAAAACAGCCTGCTGCTTGCTGAAGAGTACAATTGCAAATCCATTGCATTTCCAAATATCTCAACAGGAGTTTATGGATTTCCAAAGGCAATGGCAGTTGAGCTTGTTCGTGAGGTTATTGACGAAATCAAACCCAATTTGAAAAATATTGATTTGATAAAATTTGTATGTTTCGATAACGAAAACTTTCAACTGTATCTTCAGGTTTTCAAGACAAATAAATAACGACCTCTCACTTAATTGCTGCGACCGGAAACAAAAATCCAAAAATCGAACTAAACTTTTTCAATAAATTAGCCGCATACTTTAGAATTGAAACCAAAGCTCAAAACCAGACTACTACGGAAACAATGAGGCGATTGTTATTCTTTTTTTTCTTATGTAATTTTTCTGTTTCTCTTGAGGCACAATCTCTTCAGCGGAAAAGTCTGACTGCATTACGCACTTCTTCCCCCATCGAAATTGACGGAATTTTAAATGAGGATGCCTGGCATTTTGCTGCCACAGCAACCAATTTTGTACAGCGTGAACCATTGAATGGCCGGCCGGCAAGCCTCGATACGCGGGTGAAAATTCTTTATGACGATCAGGCTGTTTATGTAGGTGCTCATATCTTAGATCCTAAGCCGGACAGTTTGTGGACTGAGCTGAAAAGCCGCGATAATTTTGGGATGGCAGATTATTTTGGTGTGGTAATGGATCCATACAATGATGGCTTAAATGGCTTTGCCTTTTTTGTTTCAGTGCGTAACGTTCAAATTGATTACAAAACCGATGGACAGGATAACGAAGATTATGATTGGGATGCTGTCTGGATTTCTGAGACAAGAATAGCAGAAGATGGCTGGATTGCTGAGATAAAAATCCCCTATTCTGCCATACGTTTCCCCAAAACGGAGATACAGGAATGGGGCATCAATTTCCAACGCAACATTCAACGATTCAGAGAGATAACGTCCTGGAATCTTATTGACTCAAAAATAAGCGGAAATCTGCACCAATCAGGACAACTGATTGGTATTGAGCAAATCACACCACCACTTCGCTTAAGTGGCACTCCCTATTTCTCTGCCATCACTGAACACAACAGCGAATCCGGTAAATGGAATCATGGCTACAATATTGGAATGGACATCAAAGCAGGTTTGTCCGAGAGTTTTACACTGGATGTTACTTTAATACCGGATTTTGGACAGGTAGAATCGGATGATAAAATATATTCGCTCTCACCTTATGAAGTGTTTTATGAGGAAAAAAGACCTTTTTTTACAGAGGGCACAGAACTTTTTAGCAAAGGTGATATATTTTATAGCAGAAGGGTTGGATCAACAGCAGAGGGTTATCAGCGCTTTCAGCAGGATTATGAGCCAGATCAAATCATTGATAACCCGGAACACGAACAACTTATCAATGCATTTAAGCTAAGCGGGAAAACAAACAGAGGACTTGGCATTGGGGTATTTAATGCCATGACGGCTAATACATGGGCAAAAGTGAAAGACAGTACAGGAAAGGAACAACGCATTTTGTCGGCTCCTTTCACCAATTACAATATGTTTGTTTTTGATCAGGCACTTTGGAAAAATTCTTCAATAAGTTTTTACAACACAAATGTTTACCGACCGGATGAAAAATATTCGGCCAATGTGAGCGGAACAGAATTCCGGTTGCGCGACAAAAGCAATAATTACGAAACTTCAGGAAATATTAACATCAGCCAGCATTATAGCCAGGATAACAGGCCGAATATTGGCGAATATGCACAGTTGCGCCTGGAAAAAGTGAGTGGTAATTTTCTTGCCGAAACCTGGTTCAAATATATTTCGGACGACTACGATCCTAACGATATGGGTTATCTGAACCGCAACAACGAAATTGGGAACGGCTATAACTTCAAATACAATATCTACGAGCCTTTTGGAAAGTTTTTAAGCCTTCAATCCGGCATTTTTATTAACCATTACTATCTGAATGTACCGCGTAAATTCAGCTATCTCGATGTTGGATTTGACGGTGTCATCAGGACTAAAAATCAGTTTTATGCAGGTTTAAATATCAATTTCAGGCCATTAGGACACCATGATTATTTTGAGCCTCGGGTTCCCGGACATCATTATTTTACAAATCCAAGTTTCTCAATCAATTACTGGGGCTCACCCGATTATCGTAAAAAGTTTCTCGTTGATTACACTATTGGTATTTGGCATATACCCAAACAGAAGCTTTTTAACTGGTGGTTCAAACTGGAACCCAGGTGGCGTGTTTCCAATAATTTTCTTGTAATTCCTTCTGTTTATGTGGATTACAGCATGAATAACATTGGTTACGTCCTGGACAGCCTCAATACTTCCGCCAGCCGTTCAATAATTTTTGGCCGCAGAGATATACTGGATTTTACTACCAGCATCGAAGCTGATTATGTTTTTAGCCCGGATGCTTCGCTGGCTTTTCGTGCCCGTCACTATTGGCTTCAGGTAGACTATTTGTCCTTTTATGACCTTCAGTCTGATGGGAATATAAACCATAATAACTATAATAAAAATGAAGATTTTGTGGTGAATGCCTTTAACATCGATATGGTTTTCAAGTGGAATTTTGCGCCTGGAAGTGAGTTACTTCTCATATGGAAAAATGCCATCTACAGTAACGAAAAAAGGCAAAAACTGGAGCAGGATTATTGGCAAAACCTTAGCAATACCTTTGATGCACCTATCAGTAATAGTTTTAGTATTAAATTGTTATATTACCTTGACTGGCAATATTTTAAATCAGGAGCCAGAAAAAAAGGGGAAGGATTTGGCTCGCTCGGCCACAGCATCCGAAATTTGATTACCTGACAATTGGCAAACATCTCGTGCGAAACTTAATCCCGTGCCTGCCAACATCCCAAGCACTTTGCCCGACAGACCCGTATTAAGCTGATGAGTTTTAAGTTTAAAATTTGCCCAGGCAAATAATAATCCGGAATTAAAAGCATCGCCTGCCCCAACAGTACTTTTTACAAAAGGAAGTGCAGGAACTTCAAAAGTATAAAGGACTCCCTGATGAAAACAATCAATGTCACCGCTTCCACGAGTGAGAATAAGAATTTGATCAGCGCTTAATGCCGCTTCCTGTGCAATGATTTTTGTTTGATCTGTTCCAAAAACCTTCAGGAAATCTTCATCCGATCCCCTGATGATATTAGCCAGATGCATATTTTCTACCACTTTCGCAGTATCATTCTCAGCCTTAAATCCGCATCGGATATTGGGATCGTAAAAGATGAGGCTGCCTTGTTTACGAGCCAACTGAAGCAATGGTTTCAGAAATTTCTGCCAAACCGGATCGATGGCAGCCAAACTGCCAAAGCTTATCACGCTATCTGTATTCAATTCAGGATAAGTGATTTGCAGTAAAATGTCGCTGAACCCGTCCTTATAAATATCGAATATTGCCATTCCGTTTTTATCAACTGAAGCAAAAGCCAAACCTGTCTTATATCCCTGATCCTGAATAATTAAAGAAGTATCTACTTTGTTTGATTGCAGTTTTGCTAAAAGCAACCTGGCGGGACCATCCATGCCAAGTAGCCCAATCATTGAGACTTGCTGATTTACTTTTGCCAGATTCAGGGCGACATTTACTTGCGATCCACCTGCCACTGCATTTAGTTTTCCGTCAGGCTCCAGAATCAGATCAAGTAATAACTCACCACAAGTATAAAATTGCATTTCTATTCAAGATAGGTATAACCATAAAGACCTGAACGATAATTAGATAAAAACTCCTTTCCTTCTTCGGCTGTAATCTTGCCTTGTTTTACAGATAATGTCACCCAGGTTTCAACAGTGCGCACCAGTTTTTTGGAGTTATACTGCACATAATCCAACACTTCAGCAACTGTTTCACCATCAATCACCTGGTCGATGTGATAGCCTTTCTCGTCCACAGAAACATGAACAGCATTGGTATCGCCAAACAAATTATGCAGGTCGCCCAAAATCTCCTGATAAGCTCCCACCAAAAACACACCTATATAATAAGATTCACGGCTTTTGAGTGTATGAACCGGCAGGTGATGCGAAATATTACGCGTGGAAATAAAATTATCTATCTTTCCGTCCGAATCACAGGTTATATCCTGCAATGTGGCATGACGGTCAGGTTTTTCGTCCAGCCGGTGAATGGGAATAATCGGAAAAATCTGATCAATAGCCCAGGAATCCGGAAGGGATTGAAAGAGCGAAAAATTACAGAAATATTTCTCAGAAAGAAGTTTCGGAAGGTTTATAAACTCTTCCGGTGGCCGTTTGATTTCAGAAACGATTTGTTGTATATCACGTGCAATTGACCAAAACAAACGTTCCACCTGAGCGCGTGTTTTTAGATCGAGCATACCAAGACTAAAAAGATCGAGGGCTTCTTCGCGGATCTGTTGTGCATCATGCCAGGTTTCGAGCATGCTCGACTGATTCATATTATCCCATGAATCATATAGCAAATGAATCAGTTCGTGATCATCTTCCAGTGGTTCCTGCTCATCGTCCCAGGCAGGCAATTGAGCTGTTTCGAGTACTTCGAACACAAGAACAGAATGATGCGCGGTGAGCGAACGTCCTGATTCGGTGATGATATTTGGGTGCGGTATGTCATTTTTTTCACAGGCATCTACCATCGCAAAGGTGGCATCATTTACATATTCCTGTATGCTGTAATTTACACTGCTTCCGCTATTGGCCGAACGCGTGCCATCGTAATCCACACCTAAACCGCCTCCCACATCCACAAAATCGAGATTAAAGCCCATTCTATAAATCTGTACAAAAAACTGGGCAGCCTCACGTAAGGCAATTTTAATTCTTCTGATTTTGTTCACCTGGCTTCCAATATGGAAATGCACTAACCTGAGTGAGTCCTGCATTTTGTTTCGCTCCAGATAATCCAATGCTTCGAGCACCTCGCTTGATGTAAGGCCAAATTTACTCACATCACCGCCCGAATCTTCCCATTTACCACTTCCGGAACTTGCCAGTTTAACGCGGATTCCAATATTGGGTTTTACGCGCAAACGTTTGGCAACACGTGTAATAAGGCGTAGTTCGTTGAGCTTCTCTACCACAATAAAAATGGTTCTTCCCATCTTTTGAGCCAATAAAGCCAGCTCAATATAGTCTTCGTCCTTATAGCCATTACAAATGATCAGCGAATCATTGTCGGTGTTGATTGCAATAACCGCATGTAGCTCGGGCTTTGAGCCGGCTTCAAGCCCAATATTAAATTTCTTGCCATGACTTACAATTTCTTCAACAACAGGCCTCATCTGGTTCACCTTAATAGGATAAACCAAAAAGTTTTGTCCTTTGTAATCATACTCCTGAGCGGCAAATTTGAAACAGGATTCCATCTGTTCGATACGCGAATCGAGTATGTCTGGAAATCGCAACAATACCGGACATGCTACATCACGTAGCTGCAACTCGTCAATCAACTCTTTCAAATCTACTGCAGCACTATCTGTCCTGGGTGTTACGGTAACATTCCCTTTGTTGTTGATCGAAAAATAATTAATCCCCCAGCCGTTTATATTATACAGTTCTGCAGAATCTTCAATGCGCCATTTTCTCATAAGGTTGCTAAATTCAAATATTTAAATTTCAAGGCGTTAACTATGTGGAATCAATACTGTTTCCTGTGCGTTGCAAAACTAAGTAAACATTCGGGATTACAGCACATTGAAATGAATTTATAGTATTAATAAAATTTTCATTATTCAGCTTTAGAACTAAATTTGTGCTTATTTAAACCGAAAAAGTGAAATGAGCGAAATTCAAATAATCGTTGATAGCGGAGGTACTAAGTCAGACTGGATGCTCAGGATAAACGGTTTATGGCAAGCAATTGTAAGCCTCGAAGGATACAATCCCTGGCAATCGAATGAAATTATCCTTGAAAGGATTGTACAAAATTTGCTGGTTCAGCATCCAGAATCTGTTGATGCTACGAGGCTAATTTATTATGGCTCAGGATGCGGCAATGAGAAAAACAAATCGCTGATTCGTCGCATATTGTCGGAACATTTTCAAAAAGCAGCGATATCAGTTTACAGCGATCTGATGGCCGCTGCTCATGCTCTATTTGGTAAAGATCAGGGCATTGCGTGCATACTTGGAACAGGGTCTAATTCTGGTTATTATGATGGAGAAAGCATCCTCTCTTCTCCCCCATCCCTGGGATTTTTACTTGGCGATGAAGGAAGTGGCGCCTGGATAGGGAAAACCCTGGCACAGCTCCATTTTAGAAAACAAATGCCGGTTGAATTAAGTGAAAAATTTGCGTCCTCATATGCGTTAAATCTACAGGATTTTCTAAATGCTGTTTATCACCAAAATCTTACGGCTTCCTTTTTTGCCCGGTTTGTCTATTTTGCAATTGAAAATAGGCAGCACAAATGGATAACTGAAATGCTGTTCGATGCTTTTAATTCCTTTGTTCAATTCAACATTAAAACTTTGGATGGATATCAACTTCATTCCATTGGATTTGTTGGTTCGGTCGCATTTCAGTTTCAGGATATAATTCGACAAGTGTTAGCAATTGAAGGACTTAAGGCAACAGGTTTTTTAAAAAAACCTGCTGATGCGCTGATGGCTTATCATGAAAAATCACTTTAGCCGGCATCCAAGATAATTTTTACGTAGGTCAGCAAAGCTTGCAAATCATCCTTCTTAAACCACTTATATTCATTGTTTTTCCTGAACCAGGTAAGCTGTCTTTTTGCATATTGACGTGTGTTGGTCTTGATTTGCTCCAGGGCTTCGTTTAAGGTTGTTTTTCCTTCGAAATACTCAAAAAGTTCTTTGTAACCAACTGTATTTAAAGCATTAAGATTTTTATTAGGATATAGTTTTCTGGCTTCTTCCACCAAACCATTATTCACCATGGATTCAACGCGAAGGTTGATCCTGTTGTGAAGTAGCTGACGTTCCGTTTCTATCGCTGTTCGGATGATTTCGAAAGAACGCGGAAATGGTTTTTGTTTGCGATAAAAACTAAAGGTTTGTCCGGTTTGCCAGATCACTTCCAAGGCGCGTTGTAACCTGCGCGGATTGTTTTTATCCACTTGAGCATAATATTCAGGATCCTTTGTTTTGACCTCATCTTGCAGTGCAGTCAATCCCTTATCTTTTAAAAAATTTTGCACACTTGCCCTTATTTCAGGGCTTGTCTCGGGAATATTATCCAAACCTTTGCAAACAGCATCCAGATAAAGTCCGGTACCCCCCGATAAAACGACATGATCGTATTTTGCAAATAATTCGTCCAGTAATAATAATACCTCCTGTTCATATCGTGCCACATCATAGTTTTGTTTTATTGAAACATGCTGAATCATATGATGTTTTACCGCAGTAAGTTCTTCTGAAGAAGGCACTGCGGTTCCAATTGTCATTTCTTTGTATATCTGCCTGCTATCTGCAGATATGATCTCGGTACCAAGAGCTTTTGCAAGTTTGATTGCAGTTTCAGTTTTTCCGGAAGCGGTTGGTCCGGCGAGCACTATAAGATATTTCTTTTTGTCAGGATTCACAATTTGATTTATTTTCTGAAGGAAGTGGTACGACTTCACTTTTCTGTGGGTTATCCACCTCACGCAATACCTCAAGCCCTGATTTTTCGGCAATAGTTTTCATGAAGGCATAGGCTTCTTCATAATTGTTTCCTATCAATCCATCCAGCACTGCTTCGCGGATAGCCAGCTTTATGATGCCCACTTCTCTGCCTGGCTTCAACCCAAAAACATCCATAATGATCTGGCCGTTAACGGGTGGTTGCCAGTTGCGGATCTTGTCCTTGGCTTCAATCTCCTGCAGTTTCCGCCTGACGAGTTGGAAATTCTCGCGATACTTCTTCACTTTGTACTCATTTTTTGAGGTGATATCGGCATCACACAACAACATCAACGCGTCAATATCATCTCCGGCATCAAAAAGTAATCTTCTTACAGCTGAGTCGGTTACAATTTCCTGAGCCAAAACAATTGGACGGAGATGAAGCAAAACCATTTTCTGAACAAATTTCATTTTTTCACCCAGTGGAAGCTTCAATTGCTTGAAAATTCCCGGTACCATTTTGGCACCCCGAAACTCATGACCATGAAAAGTCCAGCCTTGCTTTGTTTCAAAGCGTTTTGTAGCAGGCTTGGCAATATCATGTAATAAGGCAGCCCATCGCAGCCAAAGATCATCTGATTTGTGTGCCAGATTATCAAGCACCTCCAGCGTATGATAGAAATTATCCTTGTGTCCCTTTCCGTTCACAACTTCAACACCCTGAAGATTAGCCAACTGTGGGAAAAATACTTGAAGTAATCCACTGTCAAAGAGCAGTTTAAAACCTACAGATGGCTTTTTTGAAAGCATGATTTTATTCAACTCATCTGTAATCCGTTCGGGCGAAACTATTTTAAGCCGGTTCTTATTCCTTTTGATCGCTTCAAACGAATCCGGATCTATTATAAAATTCAATTGCGTGGCAAACCTTACTGCTCTCATCATGCGTAAAGGATCATCCGAATAGGTGATATCTGCATCCAACGGAGTTCTTAGCAATTGATTTTCAAGATCATGCCGTCCATCAAAAGGATCTGCCAATTCGCCAAAGCTTTTTTTATTCAAACTAACTGCCAGCGCATTGACCGTAAAATCACGCCGGTTGAGATCATCCGAAAGGGTACCTGGCCTCACCTCGGGTTTTCGACTGTAAAGTTTATACGATTCTTTCCGTGCTCCAACAAACTCTATTTCAAGGCCTTTGTGTCGGATCATGGCCGTACCAAACTGCCCATAAAATTTCGCTTCCGTATTTTTTCCGATGGCTTTGGCAACCGCAGCAGCCAGCTTCAATCCATCACCAACGACCACAATATCAATATCTTTGGAAGGTCGGCCCAATAGTGCATCGCGCACATATCCGCCAACCACAAAAACCTGCAAATCCAAGGTGTTAGCAACCTCGCTGATAATCCCGAATACGGGTAACGAAATCTTTTGTAGAATAATCGTCATTTCGGTTGCAAATTTAAGTATATATGCAGACCAATTGTCATCTGGAGTTCAATATAGACTCACTTTTGTAAATCAGGTGAAACTAAAAAGTGAAGCCTTTGACAGTTGAATTTGCTCCAAATGCTATTTATACTTTAGACCGCTTCTAAATTAAGTGAGTAGCCGGTAATCTTGCGTTAAAACTTCTAATTTTGCATAACCTAAAACGATTGCAAATTTCATTATCACAATAAAATCTGGATGATCTTTCAGAAAATAATTCAAAAAACTATATAAGTATGTCAATTTCAACAACAACTGTTTCATCCGAAACTTCAAAAAGAAAAAATTACATTAATATTACTGACCAGGATATTGAACATATCATGGATCGCTACCATTATAACGATGAAACCCAGCATAACATACTGAATGAAAATCTGTTACCTTCAGGTCTTCTTTCACGTCTGCATAATAGTTATCCACAGCATTCCGGTATTATGGAATCCACTGATTTTATGTTTACCGGAAAGGAACGCTATTCAGGTCTGAATGGATTTCGTGAAATTGTCTCCGTCCTGAATAAGAACGGCATCGACATCGGTTATATCGAACAGCGTGAACTCTTCATTAATGTGTATCGTTTTTTAGCAACAAAGCACGTACTTAATAAAATCAATTGGAAAAATTTTGCCAAAGACTCCTTGTTTCAGTTAGTGTTTCCACAACCCGGCATGATAAATCCTGAGCTTTTTGAAGCTTATCAAAAAGCTGAAAATGAGGAAGCTAAAGATAAACTTATCAAGGATTACATCAAGAAAACCAATCCGCATGATGGCAAACAATTACTCAACAAACCATGGTACGAGCATGATGAAGGCGAATTGGAGATTTTAAAAGGAAGTCAGCATAAATATCCACAGGTACAGCTCATTTTTGATGCCAGCACACAAAACTGTTTCTCATTTTGCACCTATTGTTTCCGTCATGCACAGGTTAGAGGTGATGAGGATATGTTTGTGCAAAAGGATATCAATCAGGTGATTGAATATTTAAAAAAACACAAGGAGGTAACCGATGTACTTATTACCGGAGGTGATGCCGGATACATCACTTACAACAGATTAGAGGCTTACACACTTCCAATCATCGAAGATCCGGAACTGATGCACATCAAAACTTTGCGCATGGGAACACGCGTACTCACTTATCAACCGGAAATGATCCTTAGCAGCAATTATGACAAATACCTGAAGCTATTTAGAAAACTCAACGACAATGGCCTTCAGGTGCTGTTAATGTCTCATTTCTCAACGCCACGAGAGGTATTGAATCCATCAACCATAGCAGCTATTCGCCGGCTGAAGAATCATGGTGTTGCCATCAAAAGCCAGAGTCCGGTAATGCATCATATCAGCTTATTCTCAGACGAAAACGGCAAGATCGACATTGACAAATCAGCACAAAACTGGATTGATCTGGGCAATGTTCTTGCTACACTTTCGGTTGGTTTCCATTCGATGTATTGTGCCCGTCCTACCGGGGAGCATCACTATTTTACCGTTCCTTTAACAATTATAAATCAAGTATTTAGCAAGGTATATAGGTCGCTGCCCTCCATCGCTCGTCCAAGCCGCTATATCACCATGACTTCCTCAGCCGGAAAGATTTCAATGCTGGGTGAGGTAATGGTTAATGGCGAAAAAGCTTTTGCACTTAAGTTCAACGAAAGCCGTAATATGGAATGGATGGATAAAGTATTTCTGGCAAAATACGATGAGCACGAAAACACCATTGCCAATCTCAAACCGCTTTATGGCGATAAGCATTTCTACGAAGATGAGTTGGATAAGATAGAACTGGCACTTGATGCTACTTTACGCCGCAAGATGGAAGCCTAATTTAATTCATTATAAATCATAGCATTATGATTAATAAAATAGTAAACAGCGTTGAAGAAGCCGTTCAGGATATCTTTGACGGTGCTACGATAATGATCAGCGGTTTTGGTGAGGCCGGCAGCCCGATCGAATTGATCCACGCGCTCATTGATCAGGGAGCAAAAGAACTTACTATCGTTAGCAATAATACCGGAAGTGGCGAAGTTGGCCTGGCAGCACTAATTGCCCATAAGCGTGTTAAGAAAATGATATGTTCATTTCCGCGTACTGCTAATTCTACTGTATTTCCGGAACTTTATAAAAAAGGTGAGATTGAACTGGAACTGGTCCCTCAGGGAACTTTGGCTGAACGTATCCGGGCAGGCGGCGCAGGTATTCCGGCTTTTTACACGCCCACATCTGTTGGCACACCACTTGCCGAAGGAAAAGAATCACGTGAATTTGAGAACGTTACCTATGTATTGGAAAATGCAATAAAAGCGGATTTTGCCTTGGTGAAAGCATTAAAAGCCGACCGGTATGGGAATCTCCTCTATAACAAAACTGCCCGAAATTTTGGCCCTATCATGTGCACGGCTGCCAAAACTACAATCGTTCAAGCTGAACAGATTGTTGAGTTAGGCGGCATCGATCCGGAATGTGTCGTAACACCGGGAATTTTTGTTAAAAGGGTGATAAACATTACAAATCCGGCTCAGGAATCAAAACTCGTAGCAGAGAACAGGAGGTATCCATGGTAACCGAACCTATTGAAGGATGGAATGTAAACCAGATGGCACAAAAAGTAGCCCGCGACATTCCGGATGGATCGTATGTGAATCTGGGCATCGGCATACCCGAAAAGGTAGCAGCCTTTGTGCCGGAAGGCCGCGAGTTTATCTATCACACCGAAAATGGTTTGTTGGGGATGGGGCCTGTCCCGGTTGAAGGACAGGAAGACCCTGAACTAATCAATGCTGGCAAAAAAGCGATTACTGCTATTCCGGGCGCCTGCTATTTCCATCATGCCGACAGTTTCACCATGATACGTGGCAAACACATAGATGTCTGTGTTTTAGGGGCATTACAAGTTGCCGAAAATGGAGACCTGGCAAACTGGTCAACCGGCGAAGCTGGTGCCATACCTGCTGTTGGTGGTGCAATGGATTTAGTGGCAGGTGTAAAAACGATATTTGTGATCACAAAACATAACACCAAAACGGGAGAAGCTAAAATTGTAAAGAACTGCAGCTATCCACTAACAGGCAAAGGAGTTGTTAATCGAATTTACACTGACCTTTCCATTCTTGAAGTAACTGAAAAAGGTTTAAAGGTGATAGAGTTGGCTCCGGGTGTAAGTTTTGAATATTTACAGTCTGTAACAGAAGCACAAATCTTCCAGTAAGGAAGTCATAAAAAATTAAACTCAAAAGTTCATGAAAACCTATCCAAAAAGTGAAGCTCTCTACCAAAGAGCCGTTGATCTGATTCCCGGCGGAGTGAGCAGAAATACTGTATTTCATAAGCCGCATCCGCATTATGTGGCTTCAGCCAAAGGTTGTTATGTTAAAGATGTAGATGGTGCTGAGCGCATCGACTTCGCAAATAATATGGCATCACTGATACATGGCCATGCTCATCCGGCCATTGTGGAAGCTGTAACTGAACAGCTACATAAGGGATCAGCCTATACACTGGCTACCGAAGCTGAGGTGAGGTTAGCAGAGCTACTCCACAACAGGGCTCCGGGTTTTGAGAAAGTACGGTTTATGAACAGTGGTACCGAAGCCGTAATGGCTATGATCAAGGCTTCCAGGGCATTTACAGGAAAACCAAAAATTGCCAAAGCTGAAGGGGCCTATCATGGCACATATGATTATGCAGAAGTTAGCCAAACTGCAAACCCGTTCAATTGGGGTGATATCAGCAGTCCGAACAGCGTACCTCTTGCAGAGGGCACACCACAATCGGTGCTTGACGATGTGATCATTTTTCCCTTTAATGACATCGATCGTACACTGGCCATACTGGATAATCACGCAGATGAAATTGCCTGTGTGATCATTGACCCTGTACCTCATCGGGTTGGATTACTCGAAGGTAAGCATGAGTTTATCGAAGCCATCTACGCCTGGACGCGCAGAAATAATGCCCTCATGGTGTTTGACGAGGTTGTTACATTTCGTGTGAGTTATGGCGGAACTCAGGAAAAATACAAAGTAAAACCCGATCTTACAGCCCTTGGAAAAATAATTGGTGGTGGTTTTCCTGTAGGTGCTTTGGCTGGCAGAGCCGACATCATGGAAGTGCTTGATCCACGTCAGCCAAAACTTAAGTTTCCGCACTCAGGTACATTTTCGGCTAACCCAATCACCATGACTGCTGGTCGTGTTGCTTTGGAACTCTTTGATCAGCAAGCTGTTGACGATCTTAATGCCCTTACAAAAAAAGCAATAATTCAGATTGAAAATGTGATACGGCTTGCAGAGGTACCTATCTCTATTACAGGTGCCGGCTCCATGTTCAGATTACATTTCAGACAGGTTCCACCACAGACCTACAGAGAGGCTTATCAACGGCCAGCGGTGTATGCTGTAATAAACAAATTGCTGGATTATCTTTTTTACACAGAAAACCTGATCATGATCAACACCTGTGCCTGTATGTTTTCAACAGCACTAACACAAAAAGAAGTTGACAGATTGTCGCAGGCCCTGCTCAATGGATTCCGGTACATCAAACCCGATTTGGAAGAACTTTACACGCAAAATGTAAGTTTTCCATGATATAAACCGAAAAAAACCAAAGAATCATGACTAAAGAAGTCTTCATTTGCGATGCCATTCGCACTCCCGTCGGAAAATATGCAGGAGCCTTGTCAGCTGTTCGTCCGGATGATCTTGCAGCCATTACGCTTAAAGCTCTGCTGCAACGCAACCCAAAGCTCGATCCTGAAGCCATTGATGACGTGATGCTTGGATGTGCGAACCAGGCTGGAGAAGATAATCGCAATGTTGCCCGTATGGCTTTACTGGTAGCCGGCTTGCCTGCCTCTGTCCCGGGAATGACAATAAATCGTTTATGTGGTTCAGGAATGGATGCAGTTGGTACGGCTGCCAGAGCTATCAAATCGGGTGAGGCAGAGTTGATTCTGGCAGGAGGTGTTGAGAGCATGTCGCGTGCACCTTTTGTGATGGGAAAATCAGAAACAGCTTTCGGAAGGGCTCCCGAGCTTTTTGACACCACGCTGGGCTGGCGCTTCATCAATCCGGTGCTGGATAAGATCTATGGAACTGATTCCATGATGCAAACTGCTGAAAATATTGCAGATATGATGCAAATCAGCAGAGAAGACCAGGATCTGTTTGCATTCAGAAGTCAGCAAAAAGCCAATTTTGCTCAGGAAAAAAAGCTGTTTGATGATGAAATAACAGAAGTCTTGATTCCGCAACGCAAAGGAGAAGCTGTCAGAGTAATACAAGACGAACATCCCAGACTAACAAGCCTTGACAAACTGGCCGGCCTTAAAGTGCTCACCCGCAAAGAGGGTACCATCACAGCAGGCAATGCCTCTGGCATTAATGATGGTGCTGCAGCACTGGTCATTGCTTCGGCTGAGGCTGTAAAAAAATATGACCTGAAGCCCATTGCCAGAATAATGGGCATGTCAGCAGCAGGTGTACCACCCCGTATTATGGGAATGGGCCCTGTGCCGGCAACGCAAAAGTTGTTGAAACAACTTGGCCTGTCACTTCAGAACATTGATCTGATTGAGCTCAACGAAGCCTTTGCTGCTCAATCACTTGGGTGTATTCGTGAACTTGGTCTTGCTGATGATGATCCACGCATTAACCCATTTGGCGGAGCCATTGCATTAGGCCATCCGCTTGGCATGAGTGGTGCCAGGCTGATAACTACTGCGGTGTACCAATTAAAAAGGAACAAGCTAAACAAAGCCCTTTGCACCATGTGTATTGGTGTTGGCCAGGGAATTGCAACTGTGATTGAATCAGTTTGATAAACAATTGTTTGTTTGTTTTAATTTTTCAATTATTTTCGTTGGCAAATCAACGAAAATACTATGGTATCCTACACCGAAATCTTTGAGAACAACAAAAGATGGGTCGCTGAGAAAAAAGCTTCAGACGTAAAATTTTTCGAAAAACTTATCGATGGCCAGGATCCGGATTTCCTTTATATTGGATGTTCCGACAGCAGGGTGACAGCAGAAGAATTGATGGGTGTGAAACCAGGAGAAGTCTTCGTCCATCGCAATATTGCTAATGTAGTTGGTAATAACGATCTTAATGTGATGAGTGTGATCAACTATGCAGTTGATCATCTTAAAGTTAAACATATAGTGGTATGTGGACATTATTATTGTGGTGGTGTTAAAGCTGCAATGCAGGCTAAAGACCTTGGAATTTTAAATCCCTGGCTAAGAAATATTCGGGATGTATATCGGTTTCACAAAACAGAACTTAATCTACTCGAAGATGCCGACAAAAAGTATCGAAGATTGATCGAACTTAACGTGGAAGAACAATGTTTGAATGTAATTAAAACTGCTGCCGTTCAAAAGTCGTACCTCAAAAATGGTTATCCCACTGTTCACGGCTGGGTTTTTGATATAAAAACAGGAGCACTCATTGATCTGAACATCGATTTTGAAGCCCGATTAAAAGAAATCCAGGAAGTTTACAATCTGAGTGATTCCGAACCACTACCTGAGCAGTCCTAAATCAAATTCCATTTCATCAGACAGATGAGACAGACTTGACTTGGGAATTATTGTTTTCGTATCTTTGCTTGGTTATACCAAATCAATTAATTCTTTTAAAAAAAACAACAGATGAAAAAGAATTACACATTTTACTTTGATCCGGATACCCAAATCATGTATAAATATTATTATGGTGATATAAGTTTCGAGGATATTGAAGTCAGCTGGGATGAAGCAATTCTCCAAAAAATAATTCCCTCTGAAAACAAAGGTTTTTTGCTGGATTATCAAAAAGCAAGCGTGATAATTCCAGTGCAGCATTACAAAAAAATCAACGAATATTATCAACAACATCTGGATGTATTCGCTGATAAACGCATAGCCATCTTAACAACCAAACCAAAAGACATTGTTATTCCCGTATTGGTGGAAACTGAATCTCAGGGTTTTGAATCGAAACCTTTCAGTACAGAAGAGGCCGCAAAAAAATGGATATTAAAAAAATGAAAATTTTTTGCAGAAACTTCAATCGTATTACTATTTGACTACCTTTGTCAGGTATTAATTAATAATTATTGTTTCAATAAGCAGCGTACCTACCATCAAATTCCGAACTTACCCTTCTGATTTTCATGTATTTTACAAACCTTATTGATTTTTTATTTATCATTTATCTTATTTACAATGAACATTTTTGTTGCAAAACTTAATTTCAAAACAACCAGCGAAGACCTTCAGGCTTTGTTTGAACAATTTGGCACTGTTACCTCAGCCAAAGTAATTATTGACAAACTCACCAACCGTTCCAAAGGTTATGGTTTTGTTGAGATGCCTGATGATGAGCAAGGTTATGCTGCCATCAACGAACTAAACGAGACAGAAGTTGAAGGCAATACCATCGTGGTTAAAAAAGCTCGTCCAAAAACGGACAATCCAGGCGGTGGCTATCAACGTCGCGAAGGCGGTGGTGGTGGTGGATACCAACGTCGCGAAGGTGGCGGTGGTGGTGGATACCAACGTCGCGAAGGCGGTTATAATAAACGAAATGATGGCGATGGCGGCTATGGCAACCGCTATTAAACAGATATTTATCGTTCTCTGACGGCCATTGGCCGTCTTTTTTTTGCCCAGTATCATAATTTTACGTACAAATTAGTTATTTTTGCAGCCGCAAAACGGTCTCGTAGCTCAGCTGGATAGAGCAGCAGCCTTCTAAGCTGCGGGTCGAAGGTTCGAGTCCTTCCGGGATCACATCAAAAAACCGAAGTAACATTACCTCGGTTTTTTTGTTTTCTGGGATTTCGTGTAGCATTAATCCAAGCCTGAGCCTGACAATTTCAAATTCATTTATTTCTTGAACAAACGCGTTCCTTTGTACACTGAGGTATCATCAGGCGAAACAAGTCTTCCGGTTAAAGTTATCTGTCGTCGTTCTCTTCTGTTAGTTATGCTCAAACGGGTTGATCCGTCATCTTGGATGGACAGTTCAAACGGTATAATGCTTACATCCGAATCTAATCTAAATCGTCCTACAATGGTAATGGGCCGCTTTGGATTATCCGACTGTACAATGTATTTTATCAAAGTTCCATGATTTGGTAAACCCCCAAAATCACTTGATCCAACGATATGATCAAATGAAAACTGTATAACTGCCTTTGCACCATCAACAGCAAAGAAATTCCTCTGATGAGAAATCGGCTCAGTTTGGCCACTCAAACCAATTAACATATTACCTTCCAGCACAAAGGCAGTATCCTTAACCATGCTTACGATCTTCTCCCTGCTTTCAAGTAATTCCTGTGCCCTGGCTTGTTTTCTTTCTTCTCGTTTCAATTTTTTGTACTCTTTTTTTGTTAAGTCGGGAAGGGTATCCTGAGCCTTAACAGCTGATATCAAAAGCAATACAGCAAATATTGTCATCAGAATCTTGTTCATATCTCTTAAATTTGGGATAAGCTCTGCTTTTATGTTCTATTGGATGATTTGAAAAAATCACAATAAAAAACTAACATCTGAGGGACAACTGATTTCCTTTGGTTCAGCACCATGCTTAAAGAGCCGCATCGGACGATTGCCCTTTAGCATTAACGCACTTCCATCCATTTCCAATAAAGTAGCTTCGCGTAGTCCAACCACGGTGATTGTAGGATTTATGGCCAGGAACTCATTGATGCGCTGCTCGCGTGTTTCACCTCCATGGCCTTCAGGATTAGCATCCAGGTAATGAGGGTTGATCTGAAAAGGTATGATATTAAGGCAGTTAAAACTTTCAGGCTCATAAATTGGCATATCGTTGGTAGTACGTAAAGTGGGGCAAGCTACATTAGACCCTGCACTCCATCCCATGTAAGGCATCCCTTTTAAAGCACGTGCACGAATGGCTTCCATAATGCCTGTTTTTTGCATCTGTGCCACAAGATGAAAAGTGTTTCCACCACCAACAGCAATACATTCAGCCTCCTGTACGGCTTTTTTCGGATCTGCCGCATGATGAATAGAAGAAAGCTCAAAACCAAGATTGTTAAAGACTTTTTTTACGCGATCTTCGTAGGCATCATAAGAGGCTTCAAGCCCCTGATCGGATAAATTTACACCAGCGTAAGGAACAAAAAGTACTGTTTTCACCTGGTGTTTATTCATAAAATCACTTAGGTAAGTTTGCGGCCAGCCAAGATAAGCCTCTCCTGCATTCGTCGAATTACTGATCAATAAAAGCTTCATATATTTTTGTTTTAGATATTGTTGCAACAGCGTCTCAAAGATACAAAAAAAGGGATCAGAAAGATCAACCCGATTACACTATCACTAGGAACTGAAATGTCTTTTATATGTCCTGACGAAAACTTTATAGATTTTATCATCTGGTACATATTGTTGAATCAAAATATTATAATTCTCATTTTGAAGATGTTGTGCATCATATTGCGCAAAAAATCGGGCAGCCTGCTCCATTAATTTTTCAAATTGATCAATTTTGGGCTGTTGATCTACCAGCAGCTTAAAGTAACGCACGGCTGATAGCTGATCGTTATTCCTGATAAAATAATCAACAGCAAGAGCGGTGAGTAATGGATTTTGTTGCTCGGTTAAAAAGACAAACATATCCTGATGCGGATTTCCCAAAGCAGATAAATCCATGCTTTTTACATCTTCATCGAGTTTTAGATAATAAGGTAATGCCACATCAAAGCCTTGCGAATACATTTTGTTGAGTACTTCCTGAAGTGCCTCCCAATATGAAAAAGTTTCTTTAAAACCCTGTTCGTATTCTTCAAGCTGACCAGTTTCGATACCACAACCTCTGTTTTTGTCAACCAATTCACGTGCCTGAGTAGTCAGTTCCTTTAAATCGTGAATACGTTTGAAGCGAAGGGCCCTGTCGGCTTCCAGCATGAGTTGATCAAATCTATTTTTCTCATTCAGGCAAATTCTTTCTATGATCTTGGCATCCAATCTGCTAAATTCTTCCTGAATAGTTTTATCAGCCGTCAGTTTAAATGCTGCCGAAAACTCACTGGCTTCATTGTATATTTTCCAGGCATTGTCGAGCTCGTTGGCCCACACGGATTGGTTGGCGCTTCTTATTTTTTCGATAATTAGCTTCCTGGCCAGAATAAGTTGTTCTGCATTTTGATCAGAAAATTGTTCTGTATCTGCAATCTGCGCTGCATATAGTTTTTTTAGTGCAACGGAAGGCGGATCAGTTTTTATTGTCTGCATTTCGTCCGTTAATAATTCAACATGCTGCGCTGACCTGAGTTTTTGTTTCTGCTCTTCGAGCAAATCAATATTTAAACTGATATCCGGCTGGGAAGAAATATACTGATCGGCATTTTTTGATATAATATAAGCTTGTTGAAGATGATTTGTTTGAATTTGTTGTTCAATCTGATTAGTGAGCTCATCCAGATGAGCCTGACTTAGCTGCCCGATTCTTCTCAGAACAGATTCTTGCAACGTCCTGTTATCAAACATTTGGGCAGTTTGTAGTGCTTTGAACAAATCTCTTATTGCACCGGCATGATCAGCCATTACTTTGTTTTCAGCAACCTGCTCGTAGGCATTGATCAGCCTGGCAGCAGATATCCTGATGTCGTCATCCGGAATCTTTCGAAACGACTGTTCATAAAATGCCAGTGATTTAGCATAATAATTGTTGGCCATTTCAGTATTCCCTGTTTCCAATGCCTTGATATTGATATCAAAAAATGCCTCTAAAACGCCTTTCTGTGCTTTGGTAAGCTTGTTCAAGACCCTTTGTTCCTGTGTAATATTTTCAGCTAAACCGCTAATATATAAGGAGTTCAGAAGGTTATGTGCGTTGGCATAATCCTGCTTGGTTAAAAGTTTGTCGGCTTCATAAAGAAGTTGGTCGGCCATCATCTCCTTCAGCAATGGAATTTCTTTTGTGGCTGATATCCTTTCCAAAATGTTCAAAAATTCTTCATCCGCATGAAGTACCGATAAAATTTGATAAGCCTCCTGATCTCTGAAATCAACCCGAAGGGAGTGATCGTTGGCATTTTGCAGGGAGGTTGTATAGGCTACAATGAAATTTGAGGCATCCAGGCTTTCATTTCCATTGAGCATCTGATCCAATAAGGTCTGGTAGCGAAGCTTTTTCCTTTGAATACCTTCGAATTTCTTTTGCCAATCAGTCAGACTTTTTGTATGGATTGTTGTGCCTGGCATCTGATAATCCTGATCAAAAGCTGCAACTGCCTTTCTGAGTTTATCCCATTCCAAAAACAAATCGGTAATGTTATGATCTGGTTCCGAAGCTTGCAGTAAATCCTCAAAAAGATGCAGTGAAGCAAAAAAACGATTGATGAGCCTGATCCTTTCTTCTATTTGTTTTTTGGTTTTTTCGGAAAAATCGAAACCGGTAATTTTAGCACTTATCAATTCTTGTTCAGGAGCGTACAAATCAACATGACTTATTTGAAACCATTCCTTTTCAGAAATCTGTTGATCAAACAATTTTTCCCAACTACTCCCCTGCCTACTCTTCAGAACAATTCTGGCAGAAATTATATCAGGCTGCACCACATCATCAATTCGCATTCCTCTGTAAAACATATGATTAGTGGCAGTAATATTTTCGCTTTGCAAACTCACTAAAGTGGTTTGATAGGCCGTGCCTTCCAGCTTAAATTTCAGTATAATTTCCCAGGAAGCTGGTAAGAGTGGCTCTCCCTTTTGCTGGTCGTTGATCACATTAAAATAGATCCACTGTTTATTGCGTGATGCTGATTTCGGATCCTGCGACAGATCGAGTGCTAGAACTTCTTTTACCGTAAGCAGCTGTTGTGCATTAAGTTGAAATGCTAATGCCAAACAAAAAAATAAAGTAAACCGTTTCCACCTTTTCGCCATAAGCTACAAAAATAGCCATTTTCAGTAGGCTGTAAAATGATTTTCGGAAAAGCTGAAATAAAAAAAAGTTGCCGAAAATCAACCGGCAACTTTTTAGTCATTCACAAAAAATCAAAACTAAATTTCGTCCGTTTCAACAACTTTCGCAAGCAAGTCGGCATAAGGAATTACAAGTAATTTTTTGCCTTCAAATTCCACCTCGCTGCCCGAGTACTTTTTAAACAACACAACATCACCAACGCTAATCGCCGGATTTTCGATTGATCCGATTGCCAATACTTTAGCTGTTTGTGGCTTTTCTTTAGCAGTATCAGGAATGATCAAACCTGAAGCTGTACGCTGCTCTTTCTGATCCTCACTCATATCCAGGATCACTTGTTCATTTAATGGTTGTAACTCTTTCATAGTGTTATAATTAATTTAGTTATTTAATTGAATTCCAAGTAATCTGTTAATCTTTGGCTTATCAAATCCAATAATGATTTCGCCATTGATATCTGTTTGTGGCACACCTTGTTGACCACTTCGGCGAACCATCTGCTCTGCAGCACTCTGATTCTTACTCACATCTATGTCAGTAAAGCGGATATCATGCGCTTTAAGGTAAGTTTTTAAAGTGTTACACCAACTGCAAGTAGGTGTTGAATAAACAGTTACACGCTTTTGAGGTGCCTCCCCTTCTTTAGTTGTTACATTAAATAATGTTTCTTCAAAAAGGGAAATGTAGTAGGCAGGATCGTTACAGCCTTTTACCACATTTACATAATTTTTGCCATCAAAAACAAGTAAGGAAGGTGCACTTTTTATCTGATAGTTCTCATGAATATCACGCACAACACTTACGTCAGCCAGAAGAATATTGAGCTTAGTAAGTTTCTCTGCAGCTTTTTTCAGGTTGCTCAAACCACACTCACTCGATTCATTTCCAGCTTTATAGAGTAATACATAATTTTTTTTATCCGGCAACAAGGCTGCCAGCATCTCTTCATGGTTTTGAATAGTATGTATCGCCATGTTATAATTTTATTCTTCGCCTTAATCAATTTATATGCCAGTACATGGATTCAACGTTTTGGCGGTGTCAATTTTGCACTGCTGACATTATTGCAGCATCAGTAAATAAAAGGAATTAATCGCCAACTTGTCTGTTTGTACTTTTCATATCCTTTAAAATGCTTTACCAAACGCGACTCTTCATAGTTGAGTTTGAATAGAAGATTTACGACCAAAATCATCAAAACAATCACTCTCAAACGACTGTGAAGCTCAATTACCATTGATCCAACAACCAATAACTGAGCCAGATACATAGGATGACGGATAACTGAATATACCCCGTGCGTTATTAATTTACCGTTTGGTTTTGGTACAGGTGTTATATTGAAATTTCCGGTTTTCATCTGCCAGATTGCAGTAATTCCCAAAAGAATTCCCAAAATTTCACTGATAAGCAACCACCATTCCTCAACTATCCACGGCCCGCTTAATATCAGAAAAAGGAAACTGATGAACTGGACTACCACGAATAATCGTGCGATAAAAGATCCTTCGAACATAATATCATATAAAAATGACTCCCGGCTGGTTTGCTTCCTTAAAAACAGACCGTGTAATGCAAGTAGTGAGTTTGATTACCGGGAGTCGCGACAAAGTTATCTGATTTTGTTTTAATCAACTATAGTTTTAAAGGTATTCTGCAAAATTCCTATGTTTTTTGACTCTGAATCTCGGATCATAAGGTTAATGGCTGAAATCTTATGCATTAGTCCTATCCCTATTAAACCGTACTAAATTACGGTATATCCCTTAGAAAATGCAGCTACTGAATTGATTTTTTTTGCATTAAACCTCAAAATTCATAGACAATGAAAAAATTAATCTTTACAATTTTATTGCTAACTTTTGTTTTCTTAACCACAAAAGCTAATGAACACTGGGATATCTTTTACAAGAATTATTTAATAAATCCGGGCATTAATGTTCAAAGCAAATTCGCCACTGGCACCGATGGTAAATTGTACCTGGCCGAAATAGATTATTCCGGCATTTACGATCCGGGAATTACCTATGTTGATGTGCGTTCGTATGAAATCAGCCAGTGGACGCAGGACAATATAGGACAAGAAGGCTGGATAAATCTGGGACAGCGGCTGCAGCTTAAGATGCCAAATAATGAGTCGAATATTGATTTTGTTGTAACGGAAGATAATCAACTATATGTTGGTATGCAAGACAGCATTTTCTGGTATGATGCCAATGCAGATTATTGGGTATCATATTTTGTGGAGGATTATATCGGTGGTATGATGGCAGATGAGACAGGCCGCATTTTAATTTTGCAATCCATTGAAGATGATGGCGAACACCATTTTCAGATTGCTGAATTCGACTCCGGAAACCTCGTTCCGGTGGCTACGATTGATTATACACTTCCCGGAAATATCCAGTTTTTTCACAGGATCATGAACGAAGCAAACAGAATTTTAAAGTATGAAGATAATTACTATGTTTCGATCGCTCGTGCATCATCACATCAGAACTACTACTTTGTGGGTAATGAAACAAGCGGATTTACAATGCTTCAGGAACATTTTACCCACCTCAACCTCAGTTCGATGGTGATTAGCCCAGAGGGAGAGCTCATTATTTCGCATCGCCTCGGAGCTTCACCTTATTCGCTGGCTTTGAAGCAATACAATTTTGAGCTGAACCAATGGGAAGATTTCAATATGCAAGGTTTAAATGATGCGCAAGTTTATGGCAATCAGCTGGCTTTTGACCAATCGGGACAATTGTATCTCAGTTATTCCGCTGACTTCAATCTTGGGTTTCTCTATGAATTCAATGGTTCTGGTTGGGATCATGTTGGGCCGCTTGAATCCGTAGCAGTTGCCCATATGCCCCGAATCGCTTTCGACAGCGAAAACCAACTCTTTCTGATGCATGGTATTGGGTCTGGTTCAGCACCATTAACGATCCGTCGCCTGACTGATCCTACTGCAGACCTGAACGAAAGGGAAATCCTGAATCAAAAAATACACCTCTATCCCAATCCTGTGTCCCAAAGCTTCATTATTGACTTGTATCAGATAAGTTTTGAAAGTGGTGAAATTGATCTGGAAATTTACAATTCCAATGGACAATTAATCTTGAAACAAGCTGCTACAGATGCACAAACAATGATAAATGTAAATGATTTGCCGGATGGAATTTATGTGGTAAATGTGAGAAGCGCAACAAACAATTACAGTCAAAGATTTGTAAAACAATAAATTATCCAGACAGTTATAGAACCCTGCATGATTAAAACCTTGCAGGGTTTTATTTTTTAAAATTTGGCAGACGGAATCGTGTTATGAGTAAGGTGCTATGCTAATAGCCGGCCAAAGCGCTATAGTAATAGACAGCCTGAGCTTAGAGGCATTGATACTCATCAGGCATTTGTTGGCTACTTTTCTTCCGCGTTTAGGGCTGGTATAAATAAGGGTTGGGCCAGGTAGCACAGTACTTTATTCCAGCTTCTGAATAATCATACGATTAAAAGTATTATTCATGCACAGATGCAAAATGTTTGCCATAAGCATCTGCTTTTACAATCGCTTCAAACACTTTTTCGGGCGTGATGTCCTTTCCTTCGTGATGAATGGTAGAGCCTTGCTCAGTGGATTTTCGGGCCACAATCATCAGTTTTTCTTTACTCAGTTGATCAAGTCCGATAGCCGCCAGGCTGATCGGAAGACCCACCGAGTGACAAAACGCCACAACCTCTCTGATTTCCTCTTCAGGAGCATGTATCATCTGCAGACCAGCCTGTAAACCAAAGGCAACTTTTTCGCCATGATAATAGGCGTGGGTTTCAGGCAAAGCCGTAAAGCCGTTGTGAATGGCATGTGCCGAGGCAATGCCGCCACTTTCAAAGCCAATTCCACTCAGTAGAATATTGGCCTCTGTAATGTAATTCAATGCCGGACTAATGATGGTTGCTTCATTGTCAGCTTTTGCCTGAACACCATATTTCAAAAGCACATCATAACAAAGTTGTGCCAGCTTTTGTCCGGCCAGCGTGCTAAAACCACCGCATTCATTTTGTTCATCATTAGCAGCACACGAGCGCGCTTCGAACCAGGTGGCGAGTGCATCGCCCATTCCGGCTACAAGAAATCTTGTTGGTGCCCTGGCAATGATTTCCATATCAACCAAAACTACAGAAGGATTTAAGCGCTGGTAATGCACTTTCTCGAACTCCCCTTCGTGAGTGTAAGTCACTGCACAACCGCTGCAAGGCGCATCTGTAGAGGCAATCGTCGGTACAATAATTACCGGCAAGCCCAATCGGTCGGCTGCAATCTTGGCTGTATCAATCGTTTTTCCCCCTCCCATTCCCACCACCACATCTGCTTGCTCAATTTGAATGCGATTCATAAAGTCAGTCAATGCTGGCTCACTGCTTTCACCACCAAATGTTTCCACTACAAGCTGCTGCGAAAGCGGTGAATGAAAGAACTGCTCCGGCAAAAATTTTCTGGCCGTCGGAGAAGCCAAAATAATCGCTTTATGACCAAACCTGTTGATCAACTGTTCAAGCTGCAGGATACTTCCGCTACCCTGAATGTACTTTCCCGGAAAACATGCTATGTTATTCATAAGGTGATATTTAAACATTATATTCCTGTCGGTATCACCAAAGTCTTATTCAGAAAAACCGGCAAGCACTCAAATTTACGGAAGACTTTAAGTAATTGCAAACAAACGATGAATAATATTTTAGTTAATAAATTGGCCGTCCCTTTTCAGTCTCAAAGGGATTATGGCCTTACAATTTGGTACTAATGCTGTTTTTTGTTTACTTTTTTGCCAACCTAAATCAGGACGTGATACGCTTCATAATACTGTTTTAACTTTACCTTTACTGTAAACTTATTTCAGAACAAGACATACCTTCGATTTTCAGACCTTCATTCTTCATTTTCCATTTCCACTAAGCCGACTTCAGTCAATCCATCTGCATCCTATCGACCCCGACATCAATAAAAAAAAGCCCGTCTCTGAAACGAAACGGGCTCTAAAACAACCAACCAATTAGAAATAATAATTAGTATAAAAGCACGCGGGGAACGTGCATCTAAAACAACCTATCAAAGATACATAATTCCTGATCAAAAAGCAACAACTTTTAAAAAATTCATTAAGCTCATATCAAAAGAATAATCCGGCTGTTTTTCACACTTTAGCTGACATCCATCTCCTCCTCTAAAAACCCGGAATTCGCCTTCAATCCTTTTTACAACAATAACTACTTCAATATCGCTATCTTGTGATTTATGTTTTGTGTATGTGAACCAATAAGATATGCGTTCTCAAAAGTCAGATGATTCTAAGGTAAAACACTGTATTCCTCGATAATTTTATAGCCTCAAGCTTATCCTTTCTACTATTTCCATTGTTTTGTCATTAATCCCTTTGCAACTATATTCTGTTATTTCAATCCTTTCTTATACCGTACAAGCTCTTTCAAGTCTTTAATCTGGTTTTGTTGGTTAATTTCCATAGTTAAAGGGATAAGCTTTCCTGCAGGTTTTGTCATCTCAAATATCTCCTTTATTTTATTATCAATGTCTAAATCCAAAACCCCTGTTCCTGTTTTTTCAGTGAAATAAAAACTTGTTTTAATGTAGTTCTCCCAAAGTGAAAGCCAAAGAATAGTTTTTTTCTTATAAACTACTTTACACAACCATGCATTTCCATCCTTGTAAAAATGCCATTGAGGTTCCAGACTAAATTCATTGGTAAAAATTTTAATTAATTCCTGATAAATAAGGAACAACTTTTTACCAAGGGCGTTTTCCAAAACTTCATTCGTTGGTTCTGTTTCTTTCACTCGTAAAAGTAACTTTTCATTGCTCGATTCCATAATGACTAAAATTTAATTGTTTTCATTTTACCTGTGTTTTCTCCAACATGCAAGCTAATGTTGTGCAGCTCTATGCAGAAAGAGATTCGGGCTGTTTCTTGTCCTGTTTCAACGAAAAAAAGCTGGGCTGAATGCTTGTATTCCCACTGAAACCCTTTTGGTATATATACTTTGTTGAACCAGATCCGTTTTCGCAAATAGTCTTTCCAAAGCTACCCCATTCTTTCCATATTTAGTGAAACATAAACCAAATAAGTTTCAATTGATGAGGAATAAATTGGGTTTTACATTTGTGGTTCAGGCAACTGTGTTTAGTACTTATTTTTATTCATGTCTCTCTTATAATTCTTCATGATTTTCCCAAATATTTTATCCTTTTTGTGTTTCTCCGCCACCGTTGATTCAAAATGCACTTTCTCTCTTTCCAATTTTAAGTAATTTTCGTAAGCACTTTTATCTATTTCCCCTTTTTCAACAGCTTCAAGAATGGAGCAACCTGTCTCGCTGGTGTGTGTACAATCTTTGAACTTACAACTTTGAGAAAAGCTGATAATTTTGTCAAATGTGGTTGTCAATCCGCTTGATGAGTCTGCAATTCCTACTTCTCTCATCCCTGGATTGTCAACCATTATTCCTCCGTTTTCGAGTATAATCAATTCTCTATGACTTGTGACATGTCGCCCTTTATTAGTACTTTGGCTGATAGTATCTGTTCTCATTAAATTTTTGCCAGAGAGATTATTTATTAAGGTGGACTTCCCAACTCCCGAAGAACCAAGCATACAATAGGTCTTCCCTTTTTTAATCACTTTTTTTATTGATTCATATCCATTTTGCGTCTTGTTGCTTATTGCTATGAGTGGCACATTTTTAATGCGTTGTTTTATACCGTCAATTATTTCATTAATTCTTTGCTCATCGATAAGATCAGTTTTAGTAAGCACAATGATGGGACTAACGGTAGATGAATAACAAAGGGTAAGGTATCTTTCAAGTCTGTTGATATTGAAATCCCTATCAACCGACTGAACTAAAAACGCAAAATCAATGTTTGTTGCAATTATTTGTATCTCTCCGAAATGACTTACTGCCTGTCTGGAAATGATTGAAAACCTTGGTAATATTTCATGGATTATCGAAAATTCCGAATCAAACAATGTCAAGGCAACCCAATCGCCTACAGCCGGAAAATCTTCACGACCTTTTGCTGAAAATCGCAATTTTCCTGTAATTTCAGCATCAACTTCGCCCTTTTCAGTTTTAACAAGGTATCTTTCTTTATGTTCCGAAATTATCCTTCCAATCTCATAGTTTTCAAGCTTGTTCTGAATCCTTAATTGTTCAATTTTCTCATTATATCCTAAATCTGCTAATTTCATTTCTTTATCAATCTGTACAGGGGTTTTAAAATATTAAGCACAACGGTAGTTCTTTCACCTTAAGTGAATAAATCTAAAAAACCTCTTTCTATTCTCATTTTACTTCAAGTTTTTCCCCACTAATTTAACAAATACTTCCGTTGCAACAAAGGCAAATTTTCAAGATGAATTTGTGAGCGATTTTAATGTCTGTCCAAAAAGTCAGAGTTTCGGAAATTAATTTGTTGTAAATAGGTTTAAAATGTTATTTACTTTGATAATGTTTTGTTTTCATTCATTTAGGTTGTCTTTTGAGCCTGCGTCCGACTTGTTTGCTTTATGTGCAGCAAGGTTTGCAAATCCGCGAGCGAGCTCGTGTCTCTCTTTGAGAGATTTAAATTTCTATGTGTTTCACGAAGTTCTGCGATTTTACAATTTCAATCCATGGCTCTATTGACTTACCTGTGTTTTTGTAACGGTTGTCAATCATTGTTTGTGTCGTATTATCCATATTTTTGTTTGAGGAAATCTATTGTGGATTTCATCATTTCTTTTAAAATTTCCTTATTAATGTCCGAAAGTTTTTTGACGTAAATGCAGCTTTTTCCCATGGTAAATATTCCCAACTCTTTGAGTAAATTATCTTGTCCTTCGCATCCGCAATGTACATATAAAGAAATAGCCGTTTTTCGTGGTGAAAACCCGACTAAAGGCCAATCTCCTTCTTGTCGGCTTCTTTCTGATTTGTAATGATATTTGCCGAAGCCGATAATTGAAGCTCCCCACATTTTGGGTTTATAACCTGTAAATTCCTGCATCAGTTGTAATAACTCAAAACTGTCTTTTTTCTTTTGTTCGGTATTTGCAAAGGAATTTATAAATTCCACAACATCAGCTTCGGTTTGTTTTGTTTTGATTTCTGCCATATAGTTTAGGTTTTAAAGTTCCATGTTTTTGAGTCCGTTGTGTCTCTATTTTTTCTGTTGTGTCGTTTTACTCTACCAATTGCAGTAGGTGGCATGACCATTAAGGGATTATTCCGCCTCGCTCCATGAGGGCTTTGCCGTTGCAGGTGAATCACATATCAAGTTACAACAAACTTTGAGACGATTTACACCCTTTAAACGACCTACCGTGGCGGCCTTTTTATACTGCAGATTAGTTGTTCAATGTTTTTATTTTGTCTGTAATTCATTCACTCTATTTCGATAAATCCTTTTTAAGATAAATCATATCAACAAGTTGTATATCACCTTCGTACATAGGGTGATCATAATTGTCTGTAAAAAAATTCTTTACCCGATGTGACATTTCAAATCCACAACTTTTATAAAACGACAAAATTGATGGAGTTTCTCCTGTCCCGACAAGCATTGTTTTGAAATGGCTTTTGTAGAAATTAGAAATGTAATTTATCAATTCTCTACCATATCCTTTATTTTGATACTTCTCATATGTCGCTATGTTTTTTAACTCGCAAGTTTCACTATTTATTGCTACTACTACGCAAACACTTTTCAAATCACCGTCAAATAATGCAAATAAATCGCCACTCGACAAATACTTATCAATCATGTTTTCCTGCTCGTCTGCAAGCAGCAATAAGTCAAGAAACTGTTTTTTGTTTTCAGTAATTTTTTCTATTCTCACTGTATTTCAGTTATTTTCTAATTTGATATGTTAAATTTTCCGCGTTTCATCCTGCATTACCACTAATGAGAAGCATACTCTGTTATGGATTTTAAAGATAAATCTTTCTTGCCACACTGCGACTTATATTTAGGACTAAAGTACATATTTTCATAACTTAATCCGAGTTAAAGTTTATGCAATATTAAAAGCAGTTATTGCTTTATTATTTTAGCAACATATTTTATATTCCCAATTTTGAAGATTACAATATAAATTCCCTAATCAAACTTTGAAACATTCACGATTCTTTCATTCGTGTTATTGGAAAACATCTTTTCACCAATGTATTATAAATGTTTATTTCATCTATTAAAATATTTTGATTACAATTAATTTATACCCAAGTGTTGCTACAGATCATGTAAATATTAATTGCAATCAAAAAGAATTAAACTTTTAGTTTTCGTTTTTAATTGATGTTGAAGTTCGATTGCTATTATTTAAGCCCAATATATTATCAATCTGAAAATTTGCCTGATCCATAAATTCTGAATAAGAATCAGGTGTTCGTCGATTTAAATAGAGCAATAGTAATCCGATTACAGCATATTTCAGTTGATTTTTAAAGCTGTCTAATTTCTCTATCGGTAATAGATTACGACTTATACAATAATTCCATTCTGATTCACAAACATCATCCAGGGAATTACTTATCACATTGATTGTTGTTTGCTTATTTCCAAAATCACCGACCCGGGCTAAATAAAATAAGTCAAAAATTCCTGGATACTCAACAAAATAGCTTATATATGCAAAAACCGTATCTTTTATTCTGTCCAATCCTTTAGGAGTTTTCTTAGTTTTACTGATAACAAACAATTTACATTCTTCCTGGAAGTCGTTAACGCAAAGAAATATCAAATCGTTAACATCTTTAAAATAATTATATAAGGTCGCATAAGAATATCCCGCCTGGTCAGCAATATTTCTGACACTAATACTTTTTAACCCTTCTCCTTTTAAAATACTTTTTGTTGCTTGAATGAAATATTCTTTCATCCGCTTTTCCTGAATTTCCTTATTTTTCATTACTTCATTGTTTAAATTAACAATGCAAATATAATTAACATTGTTAATATATACAAACAATGTTCATGATATTTTTTCTGCTAACAGATTGGCTGTACGAAATCGGTGGTGATTGCGGGTTTCATTCCTGTTTGCCAACACAAAACCTGAAGCGGGTTAAAATGTTAAATTAATCATGCGATGTGCTGAACACCTGTGGTGAGCCTGTCGAGCCATGCCGAAGTATCCCCTGCCCTTGAGCCAAACGTCTGTAAGCGACAGACTGTCATTTTAAATAATCTAACCGTTCTAAAATATGAAGCAGTTTAATTCTCTTTTTTAGGTAGTCTCTTTCCAGGAGTATCATTCTTTGAGATATTTCATCCTGGTAAGAAGAATAATTTTCAGAACCTTTATATTCCTTTTTCTGTCGGATTATGGTGTCATCAGTAAACAATTTTAATCCCGATTCGCAGGAATGACATATTGGAACTTCATATTTTTTATTGATAGTGTCAGAAGCACAATTAAAACATTTCATGATCAAATTATCATTAAATCCGTTCAATAATCCACCAGTGCAAAAAGAATCATGTAATTATGGCCGCTTTCTTTTGCGCATTTGGGACAATAGGCATAATGCACATAATAATCTTTGGCAAATTGATTCCTTTCGCTCAGATATTTTTCCATTTCTTTTATATATCCGGGAATGTTGTTATAAGGTCCGTCAAATACTTTGGTTACAAATGATCCGGAGATAGTAGTGATATTTGCCCCTTCAACTTCTTTGGTAACCGAATAATAAATTTCTGATTTAAAAGCTGAAGGGTCCCGAAATAGAATCAAAGCCTCAGTTTTGTCAGGAATAGTTGCATCGAATTTTTCAGCTAATTCATGCATTTTGTTTACCATTTTTCCAATCATAGGAGGAATTGGGATATGAAAAAAAGTAGGGATGGTTTCTATAATGAAGCGTTTATTTTCCCATTTAAAGGTTTTTCCTTCCCACTTTTCAATCTCAAATTTCGGGCAACATTCTTGATTCTGGTCTTTCATATCTTGTAAGTTTTAATTCTGCCTCAATGTTTGTAGAGATTGTCGCTAATAATCAGGAGTTCATGTGGTCGGCACGACCCAGCACGAGCTCCTGTTTATTGTGTGTGTTATATATCAATCGTTTTAATCGTTTTAATGTTATTCTTATGTAAATAATCAAGCACTTTGGATTTTTTGTTACTACTCTTCGAACCTAATGCATCTTCAATAACAATAACGTTGAAGTTCTCTTTTATTAAACCCTGAATGGTGGCCTTAACACAACCTTCTGCAAGCAATCCCATAACATAAACCTCAGAAATATTGTTATCTCTCAGGTGATTCAACAAATCTTTATTTTTTAAAGCGTTTGGCTTAGATTTTGAGTAAATTTTGTCATTCACTAAGAGCAATCGCTTATCAAGTCCAACTCCAATCCCTCCTTTTTTACAAGCATTTCCTGTAAATAAATTCTTAAAAGGATCTGTCCATTCATTTACAACATAAACAACTAAATCCTTATTATTATCGAATTGTGTAATTGACGTGTTTAAATTCTGAAAAAACAAATCAATACCAGACGTATCAATATGTATCTTAGAATTTTGGTTGACCAGATTCTCTTGAATATCTATAACAATTAAGGCTTTATTATCAGCCGTTTGACCATAACTGTCATTAAGTGAAATAACTATAAACAATAATATTATACAGCTTATTAACAGAACAGGCATATCACTCTTTATAAACTTCATCTCTTTATTTTTTTGAATTTTTCATAAATTTATTATCCTTAAAATGTATTCTTGCATAATCACCTGCGTAACGGACAGGTATATTTCGTTTTTTTTATGACCGCAATCCTAAAACCGTCTTGAAAGCTGATTACCTGGGTCAGCTTTGCAAGCTCTTTGACAATACTTTGGTCAGTATGGCTTGGTTCCAGAAGCCTTCGAAAAACTTGCAAACTAAGTTGGTCAAATCACATTTTTTAAATATTTTCCTGTAACAGACTGCTTACAATTAATAATATCTTCCGGTATTCCTTGAAATATTAGTTCGCCACCCTTATTGCCACCTTCGGGTCCCAAATCAATTATCCAGTCTGCATATTTAATGATATCAAGATTGTGCTCAATAATGATAACGGTATTTTCGTTTTTTACCAATGTGCTTACGATTTTGTAGAAATTATCAATATCCGACATGTGCAAACCTGTTGTCGGTTCATCCATAATATAGATATTACCTTCTTTTTTCAGTTCAGTTGCAATTTTCAAACGTTGCGATTCACCGCCGGAAAGCGTACTAAGTGATTGTCCTAACTTAAGATATCCTAATCCAACTTCCTGAAGAAGAAATAAGTGCTTTTTTATTTTCGGGGAATCGAAAAATCCGGATGCCTGAGTAACTGTCATATCAAGTACTTCAGCAATATTTTTGCCTTTGAATTTCAGTTCTAATACCTCGGAATGATAACGTTTTCCTTCACATTCGTCACAAATTGTTTTTACCGAATCCAAAAAATGAAGTTCAAAGGTTAAAACCCCTTGTCCGTTGCACTTCGGGCATGCACCTTTTGAATTGAAGCTGAACAAAGAGGCTTCCGAATTGGTTGCATGAGCAAATTCCTTTCGTATTAAATCAAAAACACCTATAAATGTTGCTGCATTTGCCCGTGACGATTTTCCAATTGGAGATTGGTCTATGACAATTGCATCAGGATGTTGTTTTGCAAAGCACTCATGAATGAGGCTGCTCTTACCACTTCCGGCAACCCCTGTTACACAGGATAAAACTCCTTTTGGTATTTTTACCGACACATTTTTGAGGTTATTCGAAGTGGCGTTATTGATTTCATAAAATGAAGTTACCGGCTTTCTTCTGAATGTTGGTTTATCTTTTTTCAGAAGATACTCCCCTGTCATACTTTCGCTATTTTGTAATCCTTCAGGGGCACCGTTATACACCACATTTCCTCCATTTTTACCTGCTCTGGGACCAATATCTATAATCCATTCAGCAGCCTGAATAATATCAGGGTCGTGTTCTACGACAAAAACAGAATTACCTTTTTCTTTCAACCGAAACAATATATTCATCAGGTTCTCTGTATCCCTGGGATGCAATCCGATAGAAAGTTCGTCGAGAACATAAAGCATATCAACTAAATTACAATCCATTTGCTTACTCATTTTTACACGTTGCGATTCACCACCTGAAAGTGTGCTTACCGAACGTTCGAGCGACAAATAGCCCACACCAGTTTCAATAAGCTGTTGAAGCAAAAATTGAGCTTTTCGTAAAATTGGTTTCGATATTTCGTCCTTTATATTCAGTAAATAGGAAAGAACATCTTGTAATTCCAAACGGCATACATCGGTTATGGTAAGCCCGTTTAGTTTAACATTTCTTGCCCGCTCATTTAATCGGGCTCCGCCACATTGTTCGCATTGTTGATAAGTAAAATATTTAGTGTATGCGTTCTTTTCTTCCTCTGCCGCTTCATCATCAGCCCTTGAGGTGACTGCTTTTTCAAGCTTCCGGGCAATCCCCTCAAAGTTACGGTTGTAGGTTAATTTTTCTTTGGCATCTTTTATCTGAAAAGGTTCAGAAAACAACAACAATTTCAATTCGTCATCAGAAAATTCCTTTAGAGGTTTTTCTGAATCTACAACATTTAAACTGACTAACTCTTTCCACAGGAAACCTCCAACTTTATAATGTGGATGTGAAATAGCACCATCACGAATGGATTTCTCTTTGTCAAGGAATAAATCAAGGTCAACTTTAATTTGTTTTCCTAATCCGTTGCAATGCGGGCACATACCTTCAGGATGATTAAATGAAAAATAAAACGAAGGGCCTATAAAAGGTTTGCCAATCCGTGAAAAAAGTAATCGCAGGTAAGTGTTTATTTCAGTAGCTGTGCCAACTGTGCTACGCAGGTTATTTCCCATTCGTTTCTGGTCAATAACAATGGCGGTTGACAAATTGAGAATATCATCCACATCAGGACGGGACAATTTGGGCATTCGGGTGCGGGCAAATGTGGAAAAAGTCTCAACCAATTGTCTTTGAGCTTCGGTATAAATAGTGTCGAAAAGCAAAGAAGATTTTCCTGAACCCGAAACCCCAGTAAAAACAACTAATTTGTGTTTTGGAATCTCAATATCAATGTTTTTGAGATTGTTTGTATGTGCATTTTTAATTATTATTTTGTCACTGTTCATAAACTTAAACCTTTATTTATTTGCGCTTGACAATGCAAAAGTAATTTAATTAGCATCCATTTTTCAGACTTCTCTAACTTCAATTCACAAACTTACATTTCTACAAATGGAGATGTTGGTTTTGGCTTGTTTATCCTGAATAACAACACTTAAGCTTTGTTTAATCTAATTTTACATCGAGAACTATTACAACAAGAAGGACAAGCACGACCATTCAAGAGGAAATAAAGTCATTTTATCTTTCCAAATATTCTAATTTCCCCAGTTGTCTAGATTTTGTTGGCAGATAACCTTGCTCACACTTCAATATTTTTGAAAACTTGTGACTTGTCACAATTATTGCTATCGGGATCAAGCACAAGTTCCTAATCAAATGTAATTTCGCACAAGCCTTACAGCCATAGCAGGCAGGAGGTGAATTACGCTTTGCAAACAAATCAATAACAGCAACCCTTAGGCTTGCCCCGATTGAATGTCGGGAGTAGCCCTATCAGCCAAATTCAAACAATCACTTTAAATCACCACCGGGCTGAGCCCCAGTTTATAGGAAATTAAGGCAAAAAAAAAGTAAACCCTATAACTGGATTCAGCAATTTTGTTTCAACAATATTTTCGCAAAAGTAAGTCTCACTTATAATAAGGGATGAGTTTTGAAATGTAAATCCTGCATTACCATTTTAATTCATCTATAAATATGGCTTAAAGGAAACAGGAAAAGAGAACACTGGATCGAAAGACAAAGACTATGTGGCTCATATTGATGTCACTAAAAACAAAAGAGCTGGAATCATCAGATTACCAGCTCTTTATTTTTCGAAACGTGCCCAAGAAAGGACTCGAACCTTCACGAGCGTTCGCTCACTACACCCTGAATGTAGCGCGTCTACCAATTCCGCCACTTGGGCTAACAAAACACACCTTTCAAAAAAACTGTGCCCAGAACAAGAATCGAACTTGCACTCCGTAACCGGAACATGGCCCTCAACCATGCGCGTCTACCAATTCCGCCACCTGGGCTAAAAGTTTTGCAAAAGTAATATAAATTTTATTTCACCAAAGCTTTTGTTAATGCGTTTTCTTATTTTTTGTTTCACCCTTTTCTTTAATTTTACAATTAAAATCTGAAAAAATTATGGCTTTAAAACTTACACCATCCGACCACCTGATATTGAAAAAAAGAGGAATCTCAGAAGATCAACTGATTAACCAAATTAATCAATTCAAAAATGGATTTCCCTTCATAAACCTGAAAAAAGCCGCAACACCAGAAAATGGAATTATTCAACTTTCAGCTAGTGAGCTTAAAGAGCTGATCTCTTATTTTGAAGATAATCATCAGCATTACAGCGTTTTAAAATTTGTTCCTGCTTCCGGAGCAGCCAGCCGGATGTTTAAAGACCTATTCACTTTTATGGACCAATATCCCGGATCCTGCCCTGATTTTACCGCTGAAGAAAAAAACAACCCAAATAGTATTGCCTACTGTCTGGAGCATCTTAAAGATTTTGCCTTTTATCCCGACCTTGTTAAAAACCTGAAAGATAATGAACTGGATATTGATAATCTGATTCGGGAAAGAGATTTTGTTACAATTTTAAAATATTTATTATCCGATTCGGGTTTGAATTACGGCTCCCTTCCTAAAGCATTGCTGCGCTTTCATCGCTATCCTGATGGAAACAGGTTTGCAATGGAAGAACATCTTATAGAAGCGGTTTATTATAGTTGTGATACACAGCATATTGCACGCGTGCACTTTACAAATTCGTCCGAACATAAAACAACTTTCTTAAAAGCAATACAAAGCGTTTTACCTAAATATGAAAAACAATTTGGAGTTAAGTTTGAAATTTCTTTCTCAGAACAAAAACCTTCAACCGATACCATCGCCGTTGACCATAATAACGTGCCTTTCAGGGATATGGACGGAAGCCTGGTATTTCGTCCGGGCGGACATGGAGCACTGATCGAAAACCTCAATGAGTTGAACGAAGAGATAATTTTCATCAAAAACATTGACAACATTGTTCCGGATTCGCTTCGCGACACAACTTACGAATACAAAAAAGCCATTGGCGGGTTGTTGATAAAACTTCAAATGATGGTTTTTGAAATGCTTGAAAATCTTGACGATGGCAACCTTACAGCCAAGGAGTTAGACACAATGGCCTCGACAGCACAAAAATCATTAATGATAGAAATTCCGGATGCCTTTTATGGATTTGACCAAATGGAAAAGACTGACTTTTTGTTCACAAAACTCAACCGGCCTATTCGCGTTTGTGGGATGGTCAAAAACGAAGGTGAACCAGGTGGTGGACCTTTCTGGGTGGTAAATGAAGATGAAGAGGTTTCACTGCAAATTGTTGAGTCGTCACAGATGGATAAAGCTGATCCGGTTCAAATGGCAATCGTTGAAAAAGCAACCCATTTTAATCCGGTTGATTTAGTATGTGCAACCTATGATTTCAGAGGTAATAAATTTGACCTCAGGCAGTTCGTAGATACTCAAACCGGTTTTATATCAATAAAAAGCAAAGATGGACGTGAACTGAAAGCCCTCGAATTACCCGGTTTATGGAATGGAGCAATGGCCGATTGGATCACCATTTTTGTTGAAACACCAATCATCACATTTAATCCGGTAAAAACAATTAATGATTTATTGCGACCACAGCATCAGGCTTGAACTTTGTGTTGTTTTTTCGGAACCAGATAACTTGTTGTAATTGCAACCAATAGGGCTACAAAAAAAGTTAACAAACGTGCCGAGATGTATTGTTCCATTCCGGTGCTAATCCAAATAATTGTAAATACTAATCCGGAAATAATTGTCAATACTACTGCACGGCCATGGTAACGGGGCCAAAGTAAAGTTAAAAGTATGACCACTGAAAAGGTTCCGCCAATGCCAGCCCAAACATAACTTACCAATGAAAAGATAAGCTCTGCTTCAACAACATATGCCAATCCTAAGGCAATGATAGCCAGTGAAGCAGTAACTAACCTGCTCTGCAATAATGCGTTTGAATGGATTACTCGAAATTTATTGAGCATAGGCTTAAGAATGTTTTCACTAAATTCTGTTGCACTTAATATCAGCAACGAATCTGCTGTAGATATCATGGCAGCAATAGCACCAGTTATAAGAATTGATGCTATCACAGGCGGAAAAATCTTCAACATCACAGCCGGCATCACATACTCCTGATCAACCAAACCCGCAGGGCCAAAAATCGCCAAACCAATCCAGCCTATCATCAAGGCACCGATATAGGCCACTAAGGTCCAGACTATTCCAACATTCCTGGCTTTACGTGCCTGTCGCATATCCGAAATCGCCATAAAACGCACAGCCAGCTGTGGCTGTCCGCCCAGATATCCGAAAAACCAAGAAAATCCACTTACTATGATAAGTCCAGCCTCAAAACCACTTGCTCCATTAACAAGCGACATATAGGAAGGGCCGGCCTTTTCAAGTGCCTCACCTAAGCCGGAAGCGAAGGTTTCGGGATGATTGCTCAAATAAATCAACCCAACAATTGGGCCTACAATAAGGGCGGTAATCATCACAATGGCCTGGATAACATCAGTATATACCACACTTCTGAAGCCACCATAAATCGTATAAGGAACGATAATGGAAGCGGTTATTAACATCCCGATTTCAGGTTGAACTCCAAACATCGTAAAAAGTGTTTTGCCACCACCTAAAAACTGAGCACCTAAATAGAAAAAAAAGAAGAAAACAATAGTTGCACTAGCCGAAACTCGTATCCATTTGGTAGTTTCCGCATGCTTGGCTGCTAAAAAATCGGTGTAAGTTGTGATGTTGTATTTCTCGGCCTCATCTCGTAATCGCCACGATATTAAAGCCCAGGCCACTATTATCCCGACCACGCAGCCAATTGCTGTCCAAATTTCTGTTATTCCCATCGCATAAGCTGCACCGGGCAGACCAAGCAATGCCCAACTGCTTTCGCCAGTTGCGCGTTCAGATAAGGCCGCAATCCATCCCGGAAGCTTTCTGCCTGCAATGGCATAATCCTGATTGTTTTTCACCTTTCTGCCCTGATAAACTCCCCAGGTAATCAATAAGGCTATGTAAATCAGCATTACAATTAGCATCTGTTCTTGTTGTTGCATCTTCTTCAGAATAGGTTAATAAACTGTCAGCTTGTCATATTTTAAGCTCCGAATTTACAAATAATGATAAAAACACGGACAGGCAGGGTTATTGATAAATTAAAAAAAATCGCAATTATGATTCACAAAGACATCGAAATTGAGGAATTGGTGAAAAACTATCCTTTTTCTGTTAAATACCTTATGGAACATGGGATTCGATGCATAGCCTGTGGCGAGCCCATTTGGGGAACACTGGAAGAAGCTGCAAAAGAAAAAGGTTTTAACGATACTGCTATACAGGGTTTTATTGATGAAATGATTAAGCTGGCATCAAACCCTGAAAATCAGATAAAAAATCCGGAAAAGAAAGTGAATACGAGACCCTTTCAAACAGAATAATTTATGGCGACAACCGACTGATCTGCCAGTTTTGATCTGTTAGTTCATAGATCATTCGGTCGTGTAACCGATTCGCTCCACCCTGCCAAAACTCAAAATAGTGAGGTATCAACTGATATCCTCCCCAATGCACTGGTCGCTTTATGCTGTCCGCTTCCATCAAAATATGCTCGTACCTCTGAATAAGTTCTGCTTTGTTATTAATCTTTTCGCTCTGGTTCGAAGCAATTGCAGCTGCCTGACTTTCAAGTGGTCGTGAAATGAAATAATCCTCAGCATATTCTTCAGAGATCTTCTCAACCCGTCCTTCTATCCTGATCTGTCGCTCATGCTGAGTCCAGAAAAACAAAACTGAGACCTGAGGATTCGATGCAATTTCCCTCCCTTTTCGGCTGTTGTAATTCGTAAAAAATACCAGACTATTTTGTTCAATAGCCTTTAACAACACTACCCGCGACGAAGGTTTGTTTTGATATACAGTTGAAAGAACCATAGCGTTTGCGTCTGGTAATTGGTCTTTGAGAGCCTCATCAAACCACTGGCTGAAAAATAGTATTGGATTATCAGGCATTTCAGATTCTACAAGTGCTACCTTGCCATAGTTTTGCCTGATATGATGATAAGATTTTGCCATGTTTTGGTACAAAAATACACCATTTTTTGAATTAGAAATTTACTAACTTGCAGCTTCATTTACATAGTATGCATTTTAAATTATTAAAATCAAAAACCATTTTGCTTCCAACAATTTGGGGGTGGCTGCTGCTGTTATTTTTACTAATAATTAGCTGTTGGTTGTTGCTAAAAGCAACCTACCCATTCCTAAGCCAGGCAAAATCAGGTAAGTCCAAAATTTTAATTGTTGAAGGATGGCTTCCTGATAATGGCCTAAGAGAGGCGATGGCATACTATTACAAAAATGAATACAAAGCCTTGATTATTACCGGAATACCAATAACTCAATGGAGCTACAGCTCGCCTTTTAGTAATATGGCAGATGCTTCGGCAGGCAGCCTGCGTGAAATGCAGTTTAACGATACTATTTATACAGTTCATATTCCCAATTCAATATTACGCGACCGAACCTACGCCACAGCCATAGCACTCCAAATGAAATGGGACGATTTTAATCTTGGCGAAGAAAATTTTGATCTCTTTACCATGGGAGCTCATGCCCGTAGGTCGTATCACATGTTTAAAAAAGTATTTGGCAACCGGATAAAGGCTTTGGTGGTGGTTGAAGATGACAGTTTTGATGCCGAAAGATGGTACACAACCAGCAGAGGTTTCAGGACAGTTTTTAGTGAGTTGATCTCCTATGTTTATGCACGGGTGTTTTTTAGAGCTGAACCTCAAAAGGTTGAAAATGAAATAATATATGGGCTCTATCTTGATGAAATACAAAGTCAGCGTTTTAAAAAGGACAAGTACTTCAAAGATTTGGAAACATCTCCACTTCTGCCTGAACACATTGACGACTTCAGAGGGCTGGAATATTTTAAAACGGATACCACTTATCGCAAAATCACTAAATTCACCAAAGCTATTGCCACTTCAACCTTTACAATGCCCACAACCACCAACAGACTACCTGTGTATCGGGAATATGGCAAGTTAAGCTTCACTCACAATGATACCACTTTCGTACTGACGGCCTATCAAAACATGGATCTTTTTACCAAAGACAGCACTAACAATGGATTATTCATTCCTTTTAAAGATTTCACTAATGGCTTAACAACATACGGAGGTGGCCGTTACCTTGATATTGAAATACCAGAAACTGATAGCATCCTGCTGGATTTTAATACGGCTTACAATCCCTACTGCGCCTACAACCATCGTTGGTCGTGCCCTATTCCACCCGACGAGAATCACCTTCAAACCTCAATTTTAGCAGGCGAAAAGAAATTTGATTAAATTCGTCTGCTCTAGTTAGCTGCTTATGAAAGTATGGGACATTTCGGTACTTATCGTTGAGGATGAAAAAATCCTGCGGACAATCTATCATAAACTTCTCAAGGACAGTGTAAGAAAGCTTGATTTTGCAGAAAATGGTATGGAAGGTTTTGATATGTATCAAAAACTTGAACCTGACCTGGTAATTACCGATATCAAAATGCCATTGATGAACGGGCTTGATATGGTAAGAAAAATAAAACGCGGGAATCCCGATGCCCGGATAGTCATTATGTCTGCCTATAATGAGTCCCATTATTTTTTACGGGCTATCGAAAACGGAGTGCAGAATTTCCTGCTAAAACCGTTGGATAACAACAAATTAATTAGAGTAGTTAATGATCAGGCACAGGAAATTTTACTTCGCAAAAACTTACTGGAAGAAGAAAAAAAACGCAAACAAGCCGAACAGGCCTTACGACGCAATGAAGGTATTTTGCAAGCAGTTAGCGATGCTGCTGAAGTTTTATTGAGTGAAGGGTATAATGACTTTTCTGTACAAAAAGTACTCGAGAAATTAGGACTGGCCACACAGGTTAGCAGGGTGTATATCTTCGAAAATTATGAGAAACATGAAAAGCTGTTCGCAAAACAAAAATTTGAATGGGTAGATAAGAAAACGCTTCCTCAGATAGACAATGAGGAACTTCAGGAAGTAGATATCTCCGGTAAAGGATTCAAACGTTGGGCCGACACCTTATCCAAAAGAAAATTGATCTATGGTTTTATCGATGATTTTCCGGCAGAAGAACAGGAAGTGCTTAAACCACAACAGATTGTCTCGGTAATGGCCGTACCTATTTTTGTAAAAGAAAAGTGGTTTGGGTTTATAGGTTTTGACGATTGTGAATACAAACGCATATGGACAGTTGTTGAATCAAATAGTCTGATAGCTGCAGCAAATATCATCGGTGCAGCAATCTATCGGTCTAAAATCGAACTCGAACTGCTCGAACTCAATGCCCAGCTCGAAATGCGGGTTATGGAGCGTACCCGTGATCTGGAATCTGAAGTTAACGAACGCCGGTATACCGAAGATTTGCTGCGCGAAAGTGAAGAAAAATACAGGCTGATCTTCGAAAATGCCAATGATGCTATTTTCCTTACGGCCAACGGGCGAATTCAGTTTATTAATCCCAAAGCTTATGAGCTAACGGGTTATTTTCCAAAACATGTGATTGGTAAAATTTTCACTGATTTCATTCATCCCGACTACCGCGAACAAGTTTTGGAGAAACACTTTAAGCGTTTAAAGGGTGAAGATTTCCCTGAATCATACGATATCCAGATCATTGATGCAAAAGGAAATTTTAAGTGGGTCGAATTAAAATCTAATCTGATAAATTGGGACGACTCACCTGCTGTTTTAACCTTTATGACCGACATACATACCCGAAAATTGTTTGAATCAGAATTGAAACAGCTAAATCAAAATCTTGAGGTACGCGTTAACGAAGAGCTAAAAAAAAGGGAAAAACAGCAGGAACTCATCCTTCAAAAGTCACGTCTTGAGTCGCTTGGTGAGCTGTCAGCCGGTATTGCACATGAAATAAATCAACCGTTGGGAGGAATTTCTTTGAGCCTGGATAACCTTCTGTATGAACGAATGAATAAAACACTCTCTGAGGACTACCTGCAACAAAAAATTGAACTGATGTTCCAGGATATCGAACGCATCCGTAAAATTATTGATCATGTGAGGGCTTTTTCAAGAGACAAACCCACTGTATTTGAGAGGGTTAACATAGGTCAGGTGATTAATAATACCTTATCCTTTGTCAACAGATTATATATTGATCATGGGATTGATCTTCAAATAGCAATTAATACCAAACATAATCATACCTGGGGCGATGCTTTTCAGTTAGAACAAGTGCTACTCAACCTGCTTAGCAACGCCAAATATGCCGTTGACAAAAAGGCAGAAAAACAAAAAGATAGGTATCAGAAAAAAATCGCAGTACGCTCCTATATTCAGGGCAACAACATTGCCATTGAAGTATCAGACAATGGAACAGGCATCCCAAAAGCAAATCTGATGAACATCTTTAACCCATTTTTTACGACCAAAAAAGCCGATGAAGGAACAGGATTAGGCTTATCCATTTCATATGGAATAATAAGAGAAATGAAAGGAGAGATACAAGCAGAAAGTATTGAAAATGAATTTACAAAGATTATTATACTTTTACCGGAACACCTAAAATAACGGAATGGAGCAACTATCAGTTTTAATTCTTGACGACGAGAAACGTTTGTGCGATGAGCTTGAGGAGTTTTTGAAAAGGAAAAATTTTTTGGTTCATACTGCCACTCATCCTTCAACTGCATTCCATATTTTGGAGAAGGAACAAATCGATATCATGGTACTGGATATCAAACTGCCGGAAATGAGTGGTTTGGAAGTACTGAAAAAAGTTAAAAACGACTACAATCAAATTGAAGTAATAATGATATCAGGGCATGGCGATATGCAAAGTGTTATTGAAGCCATGCGGACAGGTGCCACCGATTATTTCCAAAAACCTTTCAGATTAGCCGACATCGAACATGCCATCCATCGCACTGAAAGATTTGTAACTCTTTCGAGGCAATTACAACATTATGATAAATCCATCTCCCTGTTAACCAAAAGACTTTACGAATCGTCAGGTGCTCCAATGATTGGAGAAAGCAATGTAATAAAAGAAGTGATGAGGATGATGGAAAAAGTGGCCAGATCAGAGCAAACATCCGTATTGGTGACAGGCGAAAGTGGAACTGGTAAAGAATTGGTAGCACATGGAATTCATTTACTTTCGAATCGCAAAACCAGGCTTTTTCATGCTGTAAACTGCTCTGCCATCACAGATTCACTTTTCGAGAGCGAGTTCTTTGGCCATAAAAAAGGAAGTTTCACAGGTGCTGTGGATGACCGGGCCGGCTGGTTTGAAATTGCTAACGGAGGCACACTTTTTTTGGATGAAATTGGAGACATGCCAGTCGGACAGCAGGCTAAACTGCTGCGGGCATTGGAGGAAAGAATGATAAGCCGCGTGGGCACGCATCAAAAAATTGCTTTTGACGTAAGGGTTATTGCTGCCTCAAACCACGACCTGGAGAAAATGGCTGAAAACAAAACTTTCAGAGACGATCTGTTTCACCGCTTGAGCACTTTTATGATAAACCTGCCTCCCCTCAGACAAAGAAAAGACGATATTCCTTTACTGATCAATTATTTTCTGAATTATTTTGCCGGACGAATGAAAATTAAAACACCCAAATTGTCAAGGGAAGCTGTTCAAAAAATATTGGAGTATAATTTCCCGGGCAATATCCGTGAACTTAGAAATTTGATCGAAAGAGCTGTCATTCTTAGCGAGGACGGTTTGATTACAACCAGAGAAATTCCGTTAAATAATCATTCTTCAGATTCAGGTGAAGTCATTCAATTAAAAAGTTTTGACCTTGAGGAAAGTGAAAAACTCCTTATCAAAAAAGCATTGGAGAAATGTAAGGGAAATAAATCTCAAGCTGCCCAACTCCTTAATATTACCTGGCAGTCATTGAGCAGAAAGCTCATTAAATATGGCATAAAATAAAAAAAAGCCAATGCCAGGCATCGACTTTTTCTATTAAGGAATTAACTTTTAAGTTAAAAGTCAATTATTTCAACTTTTCTACGATTGCTTTGAAAGCATCAGGATTGTTCAGTGCAAGATCGGCAAGCACTTTACGGCTCAACTCGATATTATTTTCATGGAGTTTGCCCATGAATACACTGTACGACATTCCGTACTCACGCACTGCAGCATTGATACGTTGTATCCAAAGCGCACGGAATGTACGCTTTTTGTTTCGCCTGTCGCGATAGGCATACTGTTGTCCTTTTTCGTAGGAGTTTTTGGCAACCGTCCAGACGTTCTTTCTCCCTCCGAACTGTCCTTTTGTTTTCTTGAGAATTTTTTTGCGTCTTGCTCTTGAAGCAACCGCGTTTACTGATCTAGGCATTTTAATAAATTTTTCACCATAGCGTCCCGTTCATTCGGGAACTTTGATGCTATGACAAAGTTAAACAATTGATTTACTGTTAGTGAAGCATCTCACGGATATTCTTTTCATCGGCTTTGTCAACGAGTCCGGAATAAGTGAGATTACGCTTACGTTTGGTCGATTTCTTTGTCAGAATGTGACTTTTGTAAGCATGCTTCCGTTTGATTTTACCGGTGCCGGTTAGTTTGAACCGTTTTTTAGCACCGGATTTTGTTTTCATTTTAGGCATTGCTTTAAAATGTATTTATAGTGATGAGATTAAATCCTTATTTCTTTGGAGCGATCATCATGATCATTCGTTTCCCTTCGAGCTTTGGTAATTGCTCCACTTTCCCGTATTCCTCCAGTTCCTGGGCAAATCGCAATAAAACAATCTCCCCCTGATCCTTGTAAACAATTGACCTTCCTCTAAAAAATACGTCTACCTTTACTTTTGCACCTTCTTCCAGGAACTTCATCGCGTGCTTGAGCTTAAATTGAAAATCATGTTCATCCGTATTGGGTCCCAACCTGATTTCCTTAACCACAATTTTAGCCGATTTCGCTTTGATCTCTTTTTGCTTTTTCTTCTGTTCGAAAAGAAATTTCTTATAATCAATTACCTTACAAACCGGTGGATTTGCTGTTGGTGAAATTTCGACCAAATCCAGATGAAGTCCTTCAGCAATGGCGATCGCTTCACGTAATGAGTAAATTCCATTTTCAACATTTTCGCCCACTACCCTAACCATTGGTGCCGTGATGCGGTCGTTGATCTTGTGCGGATCGTCCTTTTTTTGAAAGACGCGTGGTTTTCTTCCTTTAAACTGTGCTATAGTATAGGTCTCCTATATTTGTTAAACTTTTATTTATTTATAAACTTCAAATCCCTGAAGTCTGGTTACTTCTGTTTCAATCATTTCAGCAAACTGCTTCAAACCAAATATTCCTAAATCACCCTGGCCGTGTTTTCTTACTGAGAGTTGCTCTCCGGCTTCTTCCTTCTCACCAACTATAAGCATATATGGAATCTTCTGAACTTCTGCATCCCTGATTTTCCGACTTACCTTCTCATTTCTGTCGTCAATGAGGGCGCGAATATCGGAATTATTTAGAAACTGTAAAACTTTTTCGGCATAATTTTGATACTTTTCGCTGATTGGCAATATGATAGCCTGCTCAGGACTCAACCATAACGGGAAATTTCCTCCACAATGTTCCACCAAAACTGCAACAAATCGCTCGAGCGAACCAAAAGGAGCCCGATGGATCATTACCGGCCTGTGTTTTTCATTGTCGGCACCTACATAGGTTAAATCAAAACGTTCGGGCAGGTTATAATCCACCTGTATGGTTCCAAGCTGCCATTTACGACCAAGAGCGTCCTTTACCATAAAATCCATTTTTGGCCCGTAAAATGCTGCCTCGCCATATTCAGTTATGGCATCAAGACCTTCTTCCTCAGCAACTTCAATAATAGCACGTTCGGCTTTTTCCCAATTTTCGTCTGAGCCGATATATTTCTCCGGATTGCCAGGATCGCGTAAAGATATCTGTGTAATAAAATCATTAAAATCAAGTGCTTTAAAAATCTGCATGATGATCTTTATCACACTTTTAAATTCTGTTTTGATCTGATCAGGTGTACAGAAAATGTGTGCATCATCCTGCGTAAACCCTCTCACCCTTGTCAATCCATGCAGCTCGCCACTTTGCTCATAACGATAAACAGTTCCAAACTCGGCATAGCGAATGGGCAAATCCTTATAAGAATGAGGCCTGGCATTAAAAATTTCGCAGTGATGCGGGCAATTCATAGGTTTCAGAAAAAACTCCTCCCCCGCCACAGGGGTTGTGATTGGCCGGAAAGAATCTTCACCATATTTATCGTAATGTCCGGATGTTTTGTATAAATTCACATTCCCGATATGCGGGGTGATCACAGGCTGATAACCCGCTTCTTTCTGCACTTTCTTCAGGTATTGTTCCAACCGTTCACGCAGTTGTGCGCCTTTAGGTAGCCACAAGGGCAAGCCGGCTCCAACTTTTTGAGAAAAAGTGAATAAATCAAGTTCTTTCCCCAGCTTACGATGATCTCTCTTTTTGGCTTCTTCAAGCAATAAAAGGTATTCATCCAGTTCCTTTTTCTTTGGAAAAGTAATCCCGTAAATGCGTGTCAGCTGTTTGCGTTTTTCATCACCACGCCAATATGCTCCGGCAATGCTCAATAGTTTTACTGATTTGATAAAGCTCGTGTCAGGCAGATGAGGTCCGCGACAGAGATCTGTAAAAGTTCCGCTTTTGTAAAAAGTAATTTCACCATCATTTAATTCGTCTATCAGCTCCAGCTTATATTCATCGCCTTTCTTTCCAAAGTAATCAAGTGCTTCCTTTTTCGAAACCTCTACCCTTTCAAACTGTTGTTTTTCACGGGCAAGATCAAGCATACGTTTTTCTATTTCAATCAGATCAGCATCCGTTAGCATCGTTTCGCCAGTGTCGATATCGTAATAGAAACCGTTTTCTATGTCCGGCCCTATTCCAAATTTAACGCCCGGATAAAGTTGTTCTATGGCTTCGGCCATCAGGTGCGCCGATGAATGCCACATAGTTGCTTTGCCACCGGTATCATTCCAGGTAAGTAGTTGTACTTTAGCATCCTGGGTTATGGGTCGGGTTGCATCCCAAATTTCACCGTTCACTTTGGCCGACAGCACATTACGAGCTAAACCTTCGCTAATATTTCTGGCAATTTCAAGTGCTGTAATACCAGCACCGTATTGATGGACAGAATTATCTGGCAGCGTTATGTTGATCATATCATTTGATTCTAAAAAAATTGGGTGCAAAGGTATAAAAATTCCCCTTTACTTTCATACGTCTTAAGGCATAATTACTGATATTTAATACTTTCAGGAATAAGCATTAAAAGGTAGCGGAGAATGCGACTGCATATCAAAATCAGTTGACAAGGATTGTCTAACGCAAAATCTCTACCCGTCTCAGATCCAAAAGGTTAACAGGGTTGCTTCCCAATCCCTTTATGTCATTTTGAACAAAGCGTAAAACTTCATCATAAAACAACACCGCTACCGGAGCGTCACGCATAAGCAGGCTATCCATAATTCTGTAAAGCGAGAATCGGATAGAATCATTAGTTATACGCATACTTTGTTCATAAAGTGTATCAAACTCTTCCGAACTAAAATGTGTATAGTTTGGTCCGTTCGGTGACGCATTGGGGCTATAAAAAAGAGATAAATAATTTTCTGCATCAGGATAATCTCCAACCCACGAAGCCCTGAAAAAAGGAAGGCTGCCATTGGCCCGAAACTGACGCATATTGGCTGCCGGAAGCACTTCGAGGCTGGCGTTCAATCCAAAATCCTTTAAAGAAGACTGCACAAATTTTGAGAGATCAAGATAATCTGCCGTTGTACTTAAAGTGATTGGTAATGAATAAAGTTTGTGTTTCATTATCAACGACTTAACACTATCTGGCTGATATGAATAGCCAAACCTATTTGTACTGGAATGACCCTGAAGACCAAATGGGATCATACCCGAATGACCGGCTTTGCCTGTACCGTTACGTAAAAATTTCAGCATTTTCTCCCGGTCAATCGCAAAATTAATGGCTTTTCGCATGGCAAGTTGTTGTGAAGCTTCTTCTTCGTTCCATTTCTTGTTTATGAAAAACCCAAGATATTCGGTGTTTAAATAGGGCTCACGCAGAAGATAGATCTGATTGGCGTATTTTTTCTTCAACTTTCCATCCTTGCTAAGCAATTCATCCTTGTAACGGGCATCAATTCCCGACATAAAATCCAGCTTACCCTTAATAAACTGCATAAAGGCAATCTGTTTGTCTGCCAAAAAATTTATCGAAACCGCATCAATCAATGGCAATTGCTGGCCATCCTCAACCATAAAATAATTGGGATTGCGCCGTAAAACGAGCTTTACACCCTCTTCCCACAACTGAAACTGAAAAGGACCGGTTCCAACAGCCTGTTCGGCAAACTTAAGTGCTTGTTCATCAAATGCTTCACCTGGCAAAATGGAAGCGTAAGCCATACCCAGCATTCCAAGAAATGGAGGAAAAGGCTGAGATAATTCAATTTGTAAAACACTATCGTTAAGTGCTTTAATAGCCAATTGATCGTCTTCACGTTTTACGCTGTTAAAAATCCAGCTTCCAGGCGAGGCAAGCGATGGATTTATGATTCTGTTGAAACTAAAAACAACATCCTGAGCCTTCACTTTTCTGGTTTTCCCTTTAAGCACAGAAACATCCTGAAACCACACATCATTTCTGAGCCAAAAAGTATATAGGAGTCCATCCTCCGAAACCGACCATCTCAACGCAATTGCCGGTTTTATCACAAGTTTTTCGTCAAGGCTGACTAGGCCGTCATAAAGTTGGTTGCAAACCCAGATATGAGGCAGATCGCGTGCAAAAGCTGGATCGAGGGTAGTGATGCCTGCCGATTCGTTATATCTGAAAATTTTTCTGTCTTCTTCGGTATCCTGATTTATTCTACAGGAAATCAATGAAGAAAGCATTACAACGAAAATGAAAAACTTCAGATGATGCATATTCAACTTTGTCGAACACAAAGATAGGTTTATGGATTCAAATGGAGAACTAACAAAGACGATCACCCATTTTTTTTATCATCTTAAGCCAGGAAGCTCTTCGTTTTTCATCTGCTTTTCTAAGCAAACCCAGTGTGGTAACTTTTACTGGTTTAATCCCTACAAAATGCAATAAGGCCATGCGCATGGCATGGTGTCCAGGCGCGAATTGCACCAAATAATAATACCATTTAGGAGAATCCATGGTGACAATCAAACGGGCAGTTTTTCCCTTAAGCAATCTATCAGGATTTGTACGCCCGGATTTGTACCGAAAGGCAAAGTCGGGTAGAAAAGTCCTGTCAATAAAACCTTTGAGAAGTGCAGGATAAGTTCCCCACCAGTTAGGATAAAAGAACACCAGATGGTCAGCCCAGCTGATATCCTCTTGTGCAGCAATCAAATCAGGCTCCAATTCCTGATTTCCACGGTAACCTTCCCGAAAGTTTATTTCAAAATTCAAATCCCGTAACACCAGCTGTCTGATATTCGCTCCCCTGGCCGATGCCGATGCGATATATACCTTTTGTAATTGATCTATAAAAGAATCATTCACGGGATGACCGTGAATGATAAGAATATTTTTTGACATACTTTCAAATCTTTCAATGTAAATCGCTCTACCTCTACGTCAGGCAATAGACAATTTTTCACTTTAAATGTTCACTTTAGAGAACAAGAGGATATTTAATTTTATTCTTTAAAAGAGCTAAATTGAGTACTTCAGTCATTTGCTTAACAAAGTGAAATTGAATTCCTTTGATACACTCCTCAGGAATTTCATTGAAATCTTTTCTATTCTCTTCCGATAAAATTATATCCGTGATATTGCTTCGTTTGGCAGCCAGGATTTTTTCCTTGATCCCTCCTACGGGTAATACTTTGCCACGCAAAGTTATCTCACCCGTCATGGCCAGTTTCGAACGTACTATTCGCTGGGTAAAGGCCGAAGTAAGTGCAGTGAGCATGGTTATCCCAGCCGAAGGACCGTCTTTTGGGGTTGCTCCTTCAGGTACATGAATATGAACATTCCATTTGTCGAAAATATCCGGGTTTATACTTAATTCAGAAGCATGGGCTTTAATAAATTCAAAGGCTATGCTTGCCGATTCTTTCATCACATCACCCAGGTTACCTGTAAGTTTCAAATTGCCTTTTCCACGACTCAGGCTCACCTCTATAAACAATATCTCACCTCCCACGGGCGTCCATGCCAGGCCTGTGGCAACACCCGGCACATCATGCTGCATCACCTTTTCGCGCTGAAAACGCGCAATGCCAAGTACTTTTTCAAGGTCTTCCTTACTCACTTTAACATTATAATCTTCCTCCATGGCGATGAATTTGGCTTTGTGTCGAATAATCTTGGCCAATTGCCTCTCTAAAGTCCTCACGCCAGCTTCACGGGTATATTGTTCGATGATGTCTTCTACAATTTTTTTTGAGAACGAAACCTGTTTTGCTTTCAGGCCATGTTCATTCATCTGTTTAGGTATCAAATGCTTTTTGGCTATTTCAATCTTTTCCTCAATCAGATATCCACTCAGATCAATCACTTCCATACGATCGCGCAAGGCAGGATGAACACTGCTTAGGGTGTTGGCAGTCGCGATAAACATCACCCTGGACAGATCGTATTCCAGCTCGAGAAAATTATCATAAAAACTGGTATTTTGTTCCGGATCAAGCACTTCGAGCAAAGCTGCTTGCGGGTCACCGTTAATGTTGTTTCCACTTACTTTATCTATCTCATCCAGAACATAAACGGGATTTGAGGATTTCACCTTTCGAAGATTTTGGATAATCCGTCCAGGCATGGCACCGATATAGGTTTTCCGATGGCCCCGAAGTTCAGCCTCATCACGCAGCCCACCCAGCGACATGCGGATATATTTGCGATTGAGCGCAGAAGCAATAGACTTCCCTAAGGAGGTTTTTCCAACTCCGGGAGGGCCCACAAGGCAAAGAATCGGAGATTTCATATCCTGTTTAATCTTTAGAATTGCAAGATATTCAATGATCCTTTCTTTCACTTTTTCGAGCCCAAAATGATCATTGTCCAGGACTTTCTGAGCATTTTTCAGATCCAGGTTATCTTTGGTATATTCATTCCACGGAAGATCAACCAGATATTCGAGGTAGTTGTGCTGAATACCATATTCAGCTGCCTGCGGATTCATCCGCTGCAATTTTGTCAGTTCACGTTCAAAAACATCTTTTACCTGCTTCGACCATTTCTTTTTTTCGGCTTTTGTCTTTAACCCACGAATGTCCAATTCGTTCGGACTGCCTCCGAGTTCCTCCTGTATGGTTTTGAGTTGCTGATTTAAAAAATAATCCCGCTGTTGTTTATCCAGATCAATTTTTACCTTATTTTGGATTTGGTTCTTCAGATCAAGCAATTGAAGATCCTTCGTTAAAGCAGCTAAAACTGCATTTGCACGCTCGACCATATTCTTGATCTCGAGTAATTTTTGCTTTTCAACAACATCAATATTGAGGTTGCTCGAAACAAAATTGATCAAAAACACAGGCGATTCGATATTTTTGATGGCAAAAGAAGCTTCGGATGGAATATGGGGTGATTTTTGAATGATTTGCAGGGATAAATCTTTTAGCGACTGGATGAGCGCCTGAAACTGACGATCCTTTGGCAATTCGATCACTTCTTCAAATGCACCTGCACGTGCTTTAAAATAAGGTGTATCCTGAACCATTTCAAGCAAGCGGAAACGCTTCATACCCTGAATGATCACTGTTGTATTTCCATCGGGCATTTGCAGTGTTTTCAAGATACGTGCGACCGTGCCGACCGTATTCAAATCTGTATATGAAGGATCTTCAATGCCGGGATTCTTTTGCGACACCACCCCAATGATACGTTCTTTGCGATAAGCTTCTTTGACTAAACTTATCGATTTGTCTCTGCCCACCGTGATTGGGATCACCACACCAGGGAACAATACTGCATTACGCAATGGCAGGATAGCGAGCTCTTCGGGCAGCTCTTCTGCATTCATCTGCTCTTCATCCTCTGGTGATAACAATGGAATGAATTCAGCATCTGATTCAAGTAAATCAGTCAACTGAAAGTTTGTTTTATTGAAGATATTTTTCATATTTGAATTTCAGACATTTTGGCACTCCGAACAGCATAAAAAGCGTTTCTGCATGATCATACCTGCAAAAACGCTCCTTTAGGTGTATATTAACATTCTGTAAACGAGGCCATCATAAATTATTGACGATTATTTTCCTCTTTACAGGTCAAGAAATATGCCAGTGATTAATCAGGCTCTGCGGTTTTTGTGTGTGAGGCTGTAGATCTCTTTCAAAATGGAAGATTCTATCTTATCAAACGCTTTTCCCCTTCGGGCATAAACAGCTTCAGCTATTTTTAAGGCTTTATTCAGATCAAAATCTGCGAACCCATGTGTTCCTCCCCACGAAAATGAAGGAACAAAATTCCGTTGGAACCCCGAACCATAAATATTGGCATTCACTCCTACTACTGTTCCAGTATTAAACATGGTATTTATACCAGATTTGGAATGATCACCCATAATTAAACCACAAAACTGAAGTCCGGTGGCAACAAAAGCCTCTTCAGCATACGACCACAGTTTAACTTCTTCATAAGTATTTTTCAGATTAGAAGTATTTGTATCGGCTCCCAAATTACACCATTCACCCAAAACCGAATGCCCCAGAAATCCATCATGTGCTTTGTTTGAATATCCTAAAATAACAGAGTTGTTAACCTCTCCACCAACCTTTGAATAGGGACCTATGGTAGTAGCCCCGTAGATTTTTGCATCCATTTTGAGTACGGCATGATCGCATAAAGCAAGTGGTCCTCTTACCTTACTGCCTTCCATTATCTCGGCATTTTTTCCAATATAAACAGGGCCTGTGGAAGCATTTATAATGGCAAATTCAACAACAGCACCTTCTTCCACAAAGATATTCTCCTGATTAACAACACGATTGGTCGTGCTAAGTTTTTGCGATTTTCTGCCTTTGGTCAGCAGGGTATAATCTTCACGAATGGCCCGGTCGTTAAAATGAAATAAATCCCAGGTGTTTTCAATTTTTATGAAATCAAGGTCAGTACTTATTGTTGCAATATCGTCACTGGATTCGTTTCCGAAGTTATCCAACGAATCGGCCTTAAGGCACATGGCAATAAGGCTTTCGCCCTTTACAAGCGTTTCACCTGACTTAAGCTTATTGATCTGCTCTATCAACTCAGCTGTAGGGCACACAGCGCCATTTATCAATATATTTGATTCTGCCTTAACCAAAGGGTATTTCACTGCCAGATAGGGCTCAGTCAAAGTAGAGGTCTTTTCATTGAGCATGAGTTCCCACTTTTCACGAATGGTTAATATCCCGATACGAAGGTCAGCCACAGGACGAGTGAAGGTTAGCGGAAGCAGATTATTTCTGAACGAACTGTCGAAAAGGATATAATTCATGGTCGGTAATCGTATTAAAGGTTACTGAACAAATATACTTATTTTTAAAGGTAAATAAAGCAGACAGGCAAAAATTTTATCAATTATAAAAAAAAGCCCTTACCTGATCAGGAAAGGGCTTCAAATACTATATCTGAGCCTATTTAGCTTTCTGATCATAATGTTTTTTATACCTGTTTTTAAACTTATCAACACGACCAGCTGAATCAACAAGCTTCATCTTGCCTGTATAAAATGGGTGTGAGGTGTGTGAAATCTCAAGTTTCACGAGCGGATATTCATTTCCATCGTCCCACACAATGGTATCTTTGGTGTTGATTGTTGAACGCGAAATGAAACTATATTCATTCGACATGTCTTTAAAAACAACTAAGCGGTAATTTTTTGGGTGAATGTCTTTTTTCATCGCTACAATTTGGCTTATAATTTAAGGGCTGCAAAATTAAAGCCTTTAATTGAATTATCCCAATCTTTTTTGGAATTTTTTCTGTTCTGCTTTTTCTTTGCCCAAAACCTGTCTGTTTATTCATTCAAACCAAGTAAAAACCGGATCGTATCAAGCCCGTCAGCATAATCTGTCAAACCCGGGAACTGCGCTTTCCCAAAAGGATATGAATTTGAATACCAGGCGTTTTCAGAAACAACACATTGAATTTTATCCAGATTAAGCGTAATCAACTCATCCAGATTACTCAGGTTATCATAAAACTGATAATGCAAAACTGCGACAGGACTTCCAAAATCATCTGCAGCTTTAATTAACACAAAACCATTATCAAAATGATGTTCGCCATTTATGAGGAAGATGGATTTGTAGTATTCATAATTGTTGAAGTATTTGCTATGATCTGCCACAAACGAATAGGCTTCGAATGATTGCAGCAGCCTGTCGAAACTGTATTCTTTTGGAACAAACAATGTAGAAACGTTACGACAACCCAATCCAAAATAGGAAAAAATATCTAACCCCAGTTGGTGAAGTGATTCATCAGATTCGTTCCCTTTTATGATCGCAACGCCATGACGATTTCGCCTGATAATATGGGGATATTTCCTAAAATAATAATCAAAGTACCTGCTGCTGTTGTCACTTCCGGTGGCAATTACAGCATCAAAATCGTCTAATTTAGCTTCTGTAAAACGGATCAGGGGTTCGAACCTTGGCTCAATATCAAGAAGCATCTTGGCAATGGCCGGCAAAAGGAAACGGTCCTGATGTGATAGTTTCCCTATAAACCTGTGTCCGCACAGCAACACATGTACAAAGTCCAGAAATCCCACAAGCGGAACATTACCCGCCATAATAACTGCAACCGTTTTAAGCTGACTGTTCGTTTCCTTGATCGCATATTTTTCTGCAATTGTTGATAAGGCATTTTGGTCAAGCATTGAAACAACACTTCGCAGCATCAAGTAAATGTTTTCTTTCGTAAACCAGGGATTAGTTGCCAGTGCTTGTTGCATCACTTCCTGTGGCAAAACATCGGATTGTTGTTGCTCGTAATAATCTATCAATAAGTCATTTAGCTGTTTACCAAGTTGTGCAAAAGCATAAATACGCTGATCTAATTGAAACATGAGTTTTATCCGATTTAAAACGTTTGCGAAATTACAGAAATACTTTGGTTAATTATTTCACAATACATCCAAAACTACTATCTTTGCTCCCGAAGTGAGATAAGATTTATCTTTTCGAGGCAACTTCGCCGGAAGAGATAAACAATGTTTTTTACCAGTACGATGAATTGCTAATACAAGACGAGAAGGAGAATTTTGAAAATTGATTTTAAGCTGGAATGACTTTATTTAACATATTTTTTAAACTCATTTAATTATGAAAAAGCATAACTTTTACGCAGGTCCATCTATCCTGCCGCAGTACACAATCGAAAACACAGCCAATGCCTTGCACGATTTTGCAGGCATGGGACTTTCGTTGATGGAAATTTCGCATCGAAGCAAACAATTCATCGCAGTTGTTGAAGAGGCACAGGCACTTTTCAAAGAGTTGTTAAACATTCCTGAGGGGTACTCAGTAATTTTCCTGGGAGGAGGTGCCAGTACGCAATTTTGCATGGTACCTTACAATTTGCTTGGAAAAAAAGCTGCCTATTTAAATACAGGTGCCTGGTCGAAAAAAGCAATTAAGGAAGCTAAAATTTTTGGAGAAGTTGAGATCGTTGCCACTTCGGAGGACAAAAATTTCAATTATATCCCCAAAGGCTTTACCATTCCAAAGGATGCAGATTATTTTCACATCACAACTAACAATACCATATTCGGTACAGAAATTCTGCATGATATAGATTCGCCGGTGCCATTGGTTGCCGACATGTCGTCCGACATTTTCAGCCGCCCGGTTGATGTTTCAAAATATGCCCTTATTTATGGCGGTGCACAGAAAAACCTTGCACCTGCAGGTGTTACATTTGTCATTGTGAGGCAAGATGTGTTGGGTAAAGTCGATCGTCCGATACCGACCATGTTGAAATACCAAACACATATCGACAAAGAATCCATGTTTAACACACCCCCAGTTGTGCCAATTTATGCTGCTTTGCAAACCCTAAAATGGCTCAAGGAAAAAGGCGGAGTGGCCGAAATGGAGAAAATCAACAAAAATAAAGCTGCTTTGCTTTATGGTGAAATTGATCGTAATAAACTGTTCAGGGCAACTGTTCCAAATCCTGCAGACCGTTCGCGCATGAATGTATGCTTTGTGATGAACGAAGGTTATGAAGCACACGAGAAAGCCTTTAACGATTTTGCAACCGAACGTGGCATGATTGGCATAAAAGGACATCGCGATGTGGGTGGTTTCAGGGCATCCCTTTATAACGCTCTTCCGCTCGAAAGTGTTGAAGCCTTAATAAAAGTGATGCAGGACTTCGAGAAAACAATTTAACAACTTTGGATTTATTAAGACCGGTTAATTACCTCAAAGTTAGTTGACCGGTTTTTAAAGTTATATTTAAAATCAAAAAAATTACGGGTATGAAAAAAGTATTGGTAGCAACTGAAAAACCCTTTGCAAAAATTGCATCCGACAGTATTAAGGCTATTTTTGACAAGGCAGGTTATACCTGTGTTTTTCTGGAGAAATACACAGATCAACAGCAATTTGTTGAGGCTTCCAAAGATGTGGATGCCATTATCATCAGAAGTGATAAAGCCAATCAGGCAGTGATTGAAAATGCAAAGCAACTAAAAATTATTGTTCGTGCCGGAGCAGGTTACGACAACGTTGATCTGGCTGCAGCTACTGCTAAAAATGTTGTAGTAATGAATACTCCAGGCCAAAACAGCAATGCCGTTGCAGAATTAGCCTTTGGAATGATGGTTTATCAGACACGAAATCAGTTTAACGGAAGCTCCGGAACCGAGCTTAAAGACAAAACGATCGGGATTCATGCTTATGGGAATGTTGGCAAAAACGTTGCACGAATCGCCAAAGGATTCGGTATGAATGTAAAAGCCTATGACCCATTTGTTAAGGCAGAAGCCATCAAAAAAGATGGTGTTGAAGTTGTTGAAAGTGTTGAAGCACTTTATGGTAGTTGTGATTATATCTCGTTGCATATTCCTGCCAACGACAAAACAAAGAAATCAATTAACTACGATTTACTCTCAAAAATGCCTGCAACATCCATGCTCGTCAACACTGCCCGTAAGGAAGTGATTGATGAAGACGGTATCAGACAGATACTTGCCGAGCGCAAAGGCTTTAGCTATGTTTCGGATATAGCGCCCGACAATGCTGCCGAACTAAAAGAGAACTTTGGAGCACAGTGTTTCTTTACACCCAAAAAGATGGGAGCGCAAACTGCCGAAGCAAATATTAATGCCGGCATTGCTGCTGCAGAGCAGATCATTGCTTTCCTCGAAAAGGGCGATGCAACTTTTAAAGTAAATTAAATCATGACAAGGAGCCGGGCAAATTAATGCCCGGCTTTTGAAAAAAGAGAATTCTTCGGATTATGAATCACCAAAACCAGACAATACCATCATTTTTTCGGTTTGAAGATCTTCGTATTTACCATAAAGCCATGGACTACATTTTATGGGTAAAAGATCATATGGCCGGCCATGAAAATATTGACACTTCCGGCATAGCGATCGCTTTTAATGCAGCTGCACGCCAGATTGCCTTAAATATTGCAGAAGGCTCGGCGCGTAACAAGCCTCAGTTCATCTACCATCTCAAGATTTCAAAAATTGCTATCCGAACCTGTGTTGTCTATGGCACACTTGCGTTACGAGAAAATTTGATTAAAGAAGAAGCCGAACTTGAATCGAGAAACCAACTGATGGAAATGACTAAAATGCTGGGTGCATTGATCACCTCCTTACAAAAAAATCAGTCACAAGGCGATGACAATGAGGACGATTCCTATCCGCAAAAAAATTGGTAACTATAAAACTTATTAACAAACTATGGCAATACTTAAAGCTTTCAGAGGCTGGCGACCACCGGCAAATATTGTAAAGGAACTGGCATCACGCCCGTATGATGTTTTAAATTCAACAGAAGCACGTCAGGAAGCATCGGGCAACCCATACAGCCTGCTTCATATCATCAAACCCGAAATTGATCTTCCGTTGGATATTGATCATTACGACAAGGCTGTGTACAACAAAGCGGCAGAAAACTTCAAGCTCTTCCGTGATAAAAAGTGGCTCGTACAGGACGACAAACCGAGTCTGTACATTTATGCCCAAACCATGAATGGCAAAACTCAGTATGGTATTGTAGGCTGTGCCGGTGTTGAAGATTATATGAATAATGTAATCAAAAAACACGAGCTTACCAGGCCTGACAAAGAGGAAGACCGCATGAAACACGTCAGGATAACAAATGCCAATATGGAACCGGTTTTCTTCTCCTATCCTGCCAAAAAGGAAATTGATGAAATTGTTGAAACCTTTGTAAAGGAAAATAAGGCAGTATATGATTTTACAGCTGATGATGGATTCGGTCATCACTTTTGGGTGATAGATGACGAGGCTATTATCAACAGGCTGGTTCAATTATTTGAACAACTTCCTGCCACCTATGTTGCTGATGGCCATCATCGTACAGCAGCCGCTGCCTTGGTTGGTAACGAAAAGAAAGAACAAAATCCAAAACATACAGGCAAAGAAGAATACAACTTTTTCCTTGCTGTACATTTTCCGGATAACCAACTTACAATCATAGATTATAACCGGGTGGTGAAAGACCTGAATGGTTTGAGCAATGACCAATTTTTGGCCAAGCTTGAAAAAGGTTTTGAAATAGTAAAACAGGGCAAAGAAATATATAAGCCCTTGCGCCTGCACGAGTTTTCGATGTATCTTGACGGAGAATGGTATGCACTTACGGCCAAAAAACAGACCTATGATGATAACGACCCTATTGGCGTGCTTGACGTGACCATACTCACCAATGAGGTTTTAAGCCCAATTTTGGATATCAGGGATTTAAGACGTTCGGAAAGGATTGATTTTGTTGGTGGAATCCGTGGACTTGGCGAACTTAAGAAAAGAGTTGACAGTGGTGAGATGGCGGTTGCTTTTGCACTTTTCCCGGTTAGTATGGATCAGCTGATCAACATTGCAGATACAGGCAACATCATGCCACCCAAGACCACCTGGTTTGAACCAAAACTACGCTCTGGCCTTGTTGTTCACACCTTGGAAGATTAAAATTTATCAAAAATGGAAACAAAAACAATTGTACTCGAAACCCTGAGAAAAGCTGACAAGCCGCTTAAGTCAGGAGAAATTGCCGAGATGGCACAAATAGATAAAAAATTGGTCGACAAAACAATTAAAACGCTAATGGTTGAGGATCTTATTCATTCGCCCAAGCGATGTTTTTATACACCAAAATAATCCTATAAATTTGCTGAGGTGTTCTAAAAGAACACCTCAGCTTGTTTAAGAACTATGTTAACTATCGACAGAGCATTAATTCACGCCTACGAAGAACATATCCGCCTTGAGCTGGCATTATCAGAAAACAGCATCAAGGCTTATCTGCATGATATCAAATTGTTCATGGATTTTAAAAGCCTGTACAAGTCCGATGTGAGTCTTGACAACATCAACCAAAAGCTACTCACTCATTTTGTAGAAGAACTGACAGAGCTGGGGTTCACTTCCAATTCCCAATCCAGGATCTTATCGGGCCTGCGTTCCTTTTATCGCTTTCTGGAAGAAGAAGACCTGATCACAGGTAACCCGACCCGGCTGATTGAAATGCCCCAGACCGGCCGAAAACTTCCTGAAGTGCTTACCTACGAAGAAATTATAAGCATGTTGCAACAAATGGATCTGAGTGATTTTAACGGACACCGCAACAAATGTATGATTGAGTTGCTTTATGCATGTGGTTTGAGGGTTTCGGAATTAGCAAATATGCGGATTAATCAGGTTTATGATAAAGATGAATTTATTCGCGTTAATGGCAAAGGAAACAAGGAACGCCTGATTCCGATAGGTAAAAACACATTGAAAAACCTTAAATTGTATCTCTCTGATGTGCGGACACAATATAAAAGTAAGAACGATTTTTTGTTCGTAAACAAATTTGGAAAACCTTTAAGCCGCCAAAGTATTCATAAACTGGTGAAAGTACTTGCCGAAAAGGCAGGAATTAAAAAAAGTATTAGTCCGCACACGTTCAGACATTCTTTTGCTACGCATTTACTCGAAGGTGGTGCCGATCTGAGAGCCGTACAACAGATGCTTGGTCATTCAAGTATAAGTACCACTGAGATATACACCCATATCGACAGGGAGTATCTGCGTGAAACTATAATCAGTTTTCACCCAAGATCAAAAAGCTAAATATTCAAAACCTCTCCCCGCTCATCCAATAAAACTCCCCAACTTACGGCAAGCAACTGGTCCTTGTCAAAATAAAAATCAATCATCGCTATGTCGTATGTTAACACTTGATTGCCATCTTCATAATCAATTACATACTCATCATATCCTCCAACAGCCATCAAATTAATAATTGCTGATTTGTTGAGTAGAAAAATCTGCTTCCCAAAAAGTAAGGCCTCTTTATCACGAGTTTCGATATAAGCTAAGATTGAAGTGCCATAACCCTCAAAAAACAATGCCATTTCAGGCTGATTATAGCTTAGAACCATTGAACCGGCTTCGGCTCCTTCAATCTGATCCATCTGGTCAGCCTCCCCGGTTTTTTGTATTATCAGGTCAATACTTTCTCCAAAAAGAAGTTCTCCATAGCCTTTAAGAGGTAGTATGTCAGTTGGTTTGTATTTCATAGCAGAATAAATTAGGGTCTGAAATTAAACATTCCGGCTTCAAAACGCAAGTTTTTTATTCAGGAAAAACGAATTGCCCTTGCAGGTTTTATCCTGTCGATGATTAATGAAGGAATTAACAACATCAAAAACCAAATGAATGTTACCCCGAAATTAATGAGTACGATTGGCCAAAGACCAATTTCCACAGGTACTTGATCAATATAGTATGATTCGGCTGGTAAACTTAGAAATCCGGTTTTTGATTGAAAAATAACAAAACCCAATCCAAGAAGGTTACCCGCTAATAAACCGTAAAGCAATAATCTGAATGAATAAAACAAAAACAAATTCCTGATTTGATTCCGGCTGGCACCTAAAGCTTTTAACATGCCAATCATTGAAGTTCTTTCGATCACCATCATCAGCAGCATACTGATAATGGTGATGCCCGAAACGAGTGTCATCAACAGGATTATGATCAGCACATTCATATCCTGCAAATTGAGCCAGTCGAAAATATGTGGGTACAAAGTCGTTGCAGTCGTAGCTGTTAAGTGAATAGGAAGGCCAAAATAGATGATATCAAAAACATCATCAGGATGGGTATGGGTATCAAAAAAAACTTCCAGCGACGCTGTTTGATTGTCTTTCCATCCGTTGAGACGCCTGATATGATTGATGTCAGCCAAAATATAACGCTCATCAAATTCAACCAGCCCGGTTTCATAAATCCCTGAAACAACAAACTTCCTGCCTCGTGGCCTGTCCTTGTCATCAATAAACCAGACCCGCAGATCATCGCCAGGCTGCAGATTTAGTGTTGTTGATAGTTTTAAGGAAATCAAAACATCATTGGAAATATTCTTGTCAGACAAATCAGGAAGTGAACCTTTTTTTAATGCAGCTGCAAAATAGCTCCAATCAAAAGCTGTATCAACGCCTTTTACAACAATTCCCTGTATTTGATCCTCTGTTTTTATAATCCCTGCCTTCTCGGCAACTGCCTGAATATGAACTACTCCGTCAACAGAAAGGATAAATTGCGAGAGAGTGTCGTCCAAAACAAAAGGGCTTTGCTGTAAGGATTCATTCCGATCAAGCGGACTGATTTGCATGGGAGCAACAAAACCCAGTACTTTATCAGTAATCTGCTGCTTAAACCCAATTACGACAGCCACCGAAACCAGCATCACAGCCACCGACAAAGCTATACTGAGCATGGTGATACGCATCACCAGCGTAGATACTTTATCAGGTGATAGTGAAAAAATCCGGTTTCCAAGAAAAGCTTCCAGTCTCATGGTCTGTCAAATATAACAGTTTTTCAGGTCAAGCAATGCAAAAAACCTCTGCTTGTGCAAAAACCGTAACTTTGACAAAAGTAAACATTGAACACAAACATGAAAGCAGCGATTTTTAAAATATTACTCTTCTTCCTTTGTTTTCCTTTCTCCAGCTCCTTAACGGCACAAAAAATCATAGTAAAGGAAGTTGGGCAAACCTTGTCTGGTGCAAGTCAGACAGAAGCCTATCTATCGCTAATCCAAAACAAAACTGTAGGAATAGTTGCCAACCAGACCAGCCTGATTGGCACAACACATCTGGTTGACAGCCTGTTAAATCTTGGCATCAAGATTCAATGCATCTTTACTCCTGAGCATGGTTTCAGAGGGGAGGCCGATGCGGGGGCTCACATCATTGGTGGCAAAGACAGCCAGACAGGATTAGATATCATTTCACTTTATGGCAGCCACAAAAAACCTACAAAAGCAGATTTAAAAGGCATTGATATCATGCTTTTTGACCTGCAGGACGTTGGGGTGCGGTTTTACACCTATATTTCAACGCTCAGCTATGTGATGGAATCCTGTACCGAACAAAATATACCGGTGATCGTACTCGACAGGCCCAATCCAAATGGCTTTTATATTGATGGTCCGATATTGGAGAAAGAGCATCAATCCTTTGTTGGTTTGCACGCTGTACCCGTAGTTTACGGCATGACCATTGGCGAGTATGCCCGGATGGTGAATGGTGAGAAATGGCTGACAGATCAATTGAATTGTAAGCTTACTGTCATTCCATTAAGCCATTACGACAGAAGAGCCATTGACAAACTTCCGGTGAAACCTTCGCCAAATTTACCCAATTATCAGGCGATATTTTTATACCCTTCCCTTTGTCTTTTTGAAGGAACTGACATGAGTATCGGCAGGGGAACCGACTTTCCTTTTCAGGTGTATGGTCATCCCAACCTGCCGGAAACTACTTTTAGCTTTATTCCTGAAAGTCGTGCAGGAGCCTCTGCTCCCAAACACCATGATACGAAATGTAATGGTTTTGATCTCAGAACCTTGGCTGATCAGCCTGTAATGAAATATGCCAAACTGAATCTGCAATGGCTTATGCAAGCTTATCAATCGCTAAGGCAGGATAAGTTCTTCAATTCCTATTTTGAAAAACTTGCCGGGACAAGTGAATTGCGCAGGCAAATCGAAGGTGGCGAATCAGAGGAAAGCATCAGAAAAAGCTGGCAAACCGGAATTGAGCAATTTAAAAAAATCCGGGCAAAATATCTTATTTACCCGGATTTTGAGGAATAAATTTTAACAAAAGAGCTATCAAATCTCTGTGAAAATATTCTTAAAAATTTCCGGTGCCAGTGGGAGGATTTTACCGTCAGTCTGAGCTTCGATGCCCAGCAGAATTTCATCTGTCTGCAATTCGTCACACCAATTGATCATCTCGGCCAACGACATAACAGCTACAGTGTAGCCTGACCAAAGATCAACAGCATTCTCCTGTGCAGCATTTTCGGAAGACCAAACCGGAATAAAAGTCTTGCCATTATCATCTTCGAGCATGGCAAACAAGCCATCACTGGCCTGCAGTAAGCAGATCGTTTTTGAGTTTTGAATCGTTGAAATAAACTGTTTGAATCGTTGTTCGTCAGTCATAGCCTTGCAATTTGAGGTAAAGGTAAAATTTTTATTTGAAAGAGGTTTCAAAAGATTTGCCAACAGTCTGTTTCGTACTGATCGATCGAATGCAATTCTATTTCACCTAAAGTTTTTCTGCTGGAAGAAAGACACCAAGTCATCCCCATGATTTAATTATTGAAAAGGCTGCTCATTCGATTGCATAAGCAACTTACTACCTGTAACCAAAATTTTGTGAACTAAATCGTTAAGTTATCTGTGGCACGGTTTACACTTCTGCAGGGTCTCTTCGGTTTGACCAGAGCATCGCAGCCCGGGCAAATCGACAACAGCAAGGCAATTAGTAGCAAAAGAGATATCTGTACCAATTCCTACTCACTCTATCAAAACTTTCAAACTATCCTTCATCTTCCCATCCTGTTCAAGCACCAGCAGATAGGTTCCTGAGGACAGATTTTGGATATTGAGCTGCGTGTGCGCCCCCCATGATTGCTTTTCCAGCATCAGCTTACCAGTGGCTGATATAAGTCTTAGGGTATATGAACCATTTAAACCCTCTGCAACAACTTCCAAATCTTTGGATGCCGGATTCGGAAATACCCTCATCAGATGGTTTTCCCGACCATGTTCCTGCAACGCTGTTTCTGCTGTTGGACATTCCGTTTGCTCAAAGGCCAGCAAACCCTGATCGTTTACCCTTCCGCGCCAGCACTGCCCATTGGGCGAGCGCATGATGATACCACTTTGGATGTCTTCGATAAAAATATCGCCCTGATGAAATACAAATGCGCTGCTTTGTGCTGTGCGAAAATGCAGGTTTTCATCAGGTTCATAGGTCATTTCGTGCGAATCCGAAAGCATTACCTTCGCTTGTCCGCCTGCAGAGGCTTCCAACAACAGGCTGGCATCTTCACCCTCATCAGCACGGATGTGCAGCTTGGCCTGGGGATCAGTAACGTTTCCAATGCCGATGCGACCGGTGCTGTTGATACCATTGGATGGCCCAACAAAAAATGTTGGTTTGGTGGATTCAAAACCTATCATCAAAGATCTGTTAACATTATTATCCAGAGTTTGTGTCTCACTGAAACCATAACCAATTACCATTGCGTCTGGGT
>JAQVLA010000020.1 GCA_028704385.1 Bacteroidales bacterium
ATAAATTACACTGCATATGATAAAAAGTAGATATTTTTTCATAACCTTGGTTTTTAGCTATTTGTCAGTTGTTTTTGGTTTCCTGATTGATATTTAAAGCCGCTATTGTTATCATTGAACCAAAAAATGGGTTGAAATTCACCGGCGAAAAGGTTTGTGATGATTGCATGGCATTTGAAGCAGCTAATAGTATATACTTCAGCAGAAACAGCTGGCAGAAATTGCACAGGCAAAACTCCCTGTAATTTTATCGAAAACGTATGTGATATTTGGAAGTACTTGTTGTGTTTTACCTTAAAAGGAATAAGTGTCTTCATATTTCAAGGCTTTTGGTTCAGGAGATTTGTTTGTTTTTCGTTTAAAAATGAAAAGGAATAGCTTTCATTCGTAAAATCCATAAGGTCAGAAAATATTGGTTTACAGTTCAGAGAGGTCGTCAAGAGCGGCTTCTGGCGGTATGAATTTGAAATTGCAAAATATTCCATTTGTCTGATCTTTTCATTTTTGAGTTATTTATACGTTACATTTATTGATTGGTTTCATAAAAACGACATTGTAAATTTAGAATTTTTAACATTTCTTCAATGTTATTTTCAGCTTAAATTGTCGAAGGCCTTAATTTATAATCATTCTTAATCAATGAAATGGCTGCCTATTACCGGGTATTTGGGCACCACATGGTTCCTTACAGCAATAATGGATCAGGCAGAAATAATTGCTGGCCCCGAATTGACATACATTTGGAATGGCCTTAATTTTATTAATTGCCGGGCAGCTTTATTTGAAAAGAGGCATTGAGAAATTCATTTCTAAGGCTTATTAAAGAATACAATACATTGATAATTCTAGTAACAAATCAGTGAAATTTTTCATTGCCATAGCAAAACATCTTCAGATATCTCTTGAATAGAGATGATGGGTAAGTTGATCATTAACGAAATTCCTGATTCTTAAAAAGTGATTAGCAACTTATGCCACATTCAAAAGTATCTTTTCGAAGGATCAATAAAATTGTGAGATAATGCAGAAGCCCCGATTACACCCGCGTAAACTTTTTTATCCAATTTTTATGTTGCGGAAACAGTGTCACAAGCTGCTTGAAGTCACCCATCTCAAAATCTGTAAAATCAAAGCCGGGAGCAACCGTACAACCACAAAGGGTATAATCACCCGTGCTTCGGGCTGCAAACCAGTCGCCGGCTCTGACTGTAAACATGGGTAATGCTTCAGGCTGTTCAAGTCCGATGGTCTGTTTCAAGAGAGTACCTGTTGCCGAAATGCTGATTAATTCCAATGGATCTCCGTCATAAAAATGCCAGGTTTCATCGGCAAGAATACGATGAAAGGCTGAAAAATCATCATTTTCGAGCAAATAATAAATGGCTGTGCTAAAATTACGGTTGCCTTTGAATCGGGTTGGCAATGCAAAAGCCGGAATCTCTTCGGCAGCACGATAAACTTCCTTAAAATATCCACCCTCTGGATGAGCCATCAAATTAAGCCTGTTTATCCAGTAGTTTGCAGTAAATTTTTTCATGGTAACTGACGCAGGTTTTGATCGCTTTTGGTTTCATTGATCATATATACAAGCCTGAATGTAAGTGTATTATTATATTGTTTACGCGTCCATGTACTTCCGGAACCTGTATTATTGCTGTATTCCCTTGTTCGGATTTTTGCCATAGAATACGCATATCGAAAATTAAATTTTAATTGTTTATACAATCGCAGCCTCAAATCAATCAACACATTGAAATCATTTGGTTTATAAATGCCATTTTGTGCATTAGTATTGGTTTGCCGGTCGTGTTCGTATTCCCGGGCCGAAATCAGTCGTCCCCACGAAAATCCTGTTCCTACAGTGATCAGGTCTTTATCGGTAAAATGCACTAATACAGGAACTTCCAAATAGTTGAGGTAAAGGTTGTAAGCACCATTGGTCGAATCTGCAAGCATAGGGTATTGGGCTTTTTGTTTAGCTCCCTTCTCGTTGTAAATCGTCTCTATCGACAGGTCCCATTTATCACCGAAAGGGATCATAGCCCCCAGCCCCAGTTGCAAGCCCGGCTTTTTGTAGCCATACACCTCATCTCCGTCAACCTGTGTCATGTTAAGGCCTGCAATCAACTGTCCTTTAATGATCTGGCTGTGGCCTTTCAGGTTAATGAAAAACAGGATAATCAAAACTAAGATATTCCACCGAAATAATTTCTTAAGCATATTTTTGTAACGTTTTAATCCTCATTTAAGTATGTTATAATACAGCTTTCATGCTGAGGTTAATTCTTTTTCGCAATACATCCACAGCTAAAATACGCACTTTCACTTTCTGATTGAGATGAACCACCTCAGCTGGGTCTTTGATGTAGCGATTGGCCAGCTCACTGATATGAACCAGGCCATCCTGATGTACCCCGATATCCACAAAAGCTCCGAATGCTGTGATATTGGTCACTATGCCTTGAAGCTCCATTCCTTCGCGAAGGTCATTTATTGTTCTGATCTTTTTATCGAAGGTCATCGTTTCGAAGCTGTCTCTTGGATCACGTCCTGGCTTCTCAAGTTCCGAAAAGATGTCCTGAAGGGTTTCCAGTCCGGCATGTTGATTTGTAAATGCTTTGATGTCTAATTGTTCCAAAGCCTTTCGGTTGCCCATCAATTCCTGTATCGGTAAATTGGCTTTGCGTGCAATTGCTTCGGCGATGGTATAACTTTCGGGGTGTACCGCACTGGCATCGAGTGGGTTTTCTGCATTTCTTATCCTTAAAAAACCAGCACATTGTTCAAAGGCTTTCTGACCCAGGCGTGGCACTTTTTTGAGTTCTTCACGGCTTTTGAAAGCTCCGTTTTTATGACGATACTCAATAATAGCTTTTGCAAGCTGTGGACCAAGCCCGCTCACATATGTCAGCAATTGTTCGCTGGCCGTATTCAGCTCAACGCCAACAGCATTCACACAGGATTCCACTGTTTGATTGAGGCTTTGTTGCAAAGCTTTTTGATCTACATCGTGTTGATATTGTCCCACGCCAATGGATTTTGGATCAATTTTAACCAACTCTGCCAGCGGATCCATCAGTCGCCGGCCAATGCTTACGGCACCTCTTACGGTGATATCATAGTCAGGAAATTCTTCCCTTGCCACTGCTGAGGCCGAATATACCGAAGCTCCGCTTTCATTTACCATCACCACTGTCATATCCCTGTCGAAACGAATATTTCTTATGAGGTCTTCTGTTTCGCGACCGGCTGTGCCATTTCCAATGGCAATCACTTCTGTTTTATATGCATTTGTCAGATTTTTAATTTTTTGTATGGCTTGTTTGGTCTCAGATTGAGGTGCGTGAGGGTAGATGGTATCGTTGTGTTCCAGTTTTCCCTGGGCATCTAAAACTACTAGTTTACAGCCTGTTCGGAAGCCCGGATCGATTGCCAGTACTCTTTTTGAACCCAGCGGAGGGGCTAAAAGCAGTTGTTTGAGGTTTTCGGCAAATACAGCAATTGCTTTGGTGTCGGCTTTGGCTTTGTAGTAGTTTCTTACTTCGGTTTCGATGGAAGGGATGATCAAACGTCTGAAGCTGTCTTTTACCGCTGATTGAACATAAGCCTGGGTTGTAGAGGAAGGTCTGACGAATATATGCTCCAGTTTTGAAAGGCAATACTCCTGATCGATGTCGAGTTTCAGTTTTAGGACTCCCTGTTGTTCTCCCCTGAAAATGGCCAGCAAGCGATGTGAAGGAGCTTTATCAAGTGGTTCTGACCAATCGAAATAATGCTGAAAAACGGCGGCTTGCTGATGTGATTCGTCAGACACTGTCGATTTGATCAGGGCCGAATGTTGAAAGATTTCGCGAACAGTCTTTCTTGCTTTGCTGTTCTCAGCAATCCATTCAGCCATAATGTCCATTGCGCCTGCCAAAGCCTCATCTGTGCTGTTAAGCTCTTTTGCTTTGTTCAAAAATCTTTCGGCCACGCTTTCAGGATTATTTATCTCCTGTTTCATCAGGATGGCAGCAAGTGGTTCGAGGCCTTTTTCGCGTGCAATCGTAGCCCTGGTGCGTCTTTTGGGCTTGTATGGCAGATAGAGGTCTTCGAGGCTTTGCATATCACTGACTGCGGCAATACGTTGAGCCAGTTCATCGGTAAGCTTATCCTGGGATGCAATGGATTCGAGTATGCTTTTGCGGCGCTTTTCGAGTGCCTCTGATTTTTCGAGTTGCTGTTGGATGGCCAGGATTTTGGTTTCGTCGAGTGAGCCGGTCATCTCCTTTCGGTATCTGGCAATGAATGGAATGGTAGCACCTTCGACTAAAAGCTGAACCACATTGCGCACTGCATGATGTTCAAGATTCAGCTTGTGTGCAATCAAAGGAGTGAATTGTGCAACTTCGGCCATAGGAATGAATTTATGGCGAAATTACTAAAATGCTGCTTAATTATGGAATCCGGCTTTAGCGAATTAAGTTGACAATCCCCCGTTCAACAATTTTTTGGGCTGCCTGATACTGGCTTTCAAAACTTTCGTACGTCAATTGCCAGATATAAGAGGCCTGTGGAGCATCTTCGCCTTTTACTTTACCATCCCAACCCTGATAAGGATCGTTACTTTCATATACGAGCTGACCCCAACGATTGTATATCAATAACTGAAATTTATTCAAGGCGGTTACAGGTCCTAATGCTTTAAAAGTCGTATTTTCAACGATAGCACTTCCCGGCCTGAAGGCATTTGGCATGTATATGTTGGCAAATTTTATTTCAACCTCATCGCGGTTTTCGCAACAATTGGTATCTGTTACTGTAACAGAATAAATGCCTTCCTGATCCACATTCAGATATTGACCCTCGCCTAAGAGATTTCCATCTTCATCTTGCCAGTGATACTGATCAAATGTCCCGGCATCCAGTGTTATGGAAGAATTTGGAAGGATATAAATAACGTCCTGACCAGCTCCAATATCAATACTGGGCAAAGGAAAAATTTTGATGTCGCGGGTTTGGGTGTAAGTTTGGCCTTCAAAATCTTCTGTTACTGTAACAATATAAGTGCCGGCTTCCTCATAAGTATATTCCCCTCTGAGTTGGTTATTCGTTTCATTATTATAGCCAAAATCCCAGGTTACAGTTCCGTTGTTCGCTTCATTTTGAAGCCTGAAAGTGGTGATATGTGTGGCGCAATGATTTTGCCACCAAAAGGAAGGGATATCAAAATTGCTGCTTACGAAATTGGGGAGGCCTTCTTTGCTTCCGGATCCATTTAATGTTAATCCTTCTGTTTGATTTCCTTCGAGATAATTGAAATTGCACGCGTTGCCAGCTCGATTTGGATTGTAGATTACACCTAAATAATCATAAGGAGCGAGTGCCTGACCAAAGCTGCCAACATAAATTCTGCCATCAACAGCAAGTTGCAAGGCACCTAATTGTCGGTTGTCACTTTGAGCAAATGATGCAATTTGGGTTGGATTATTCAAATCGCTTTGCCTCAAATCAAACTGATACAAGATATTTGGGCTACCATCCAAAGGATTAGTTGTAGCATAAAGCATATTATTATCAGGCGAAAATTCAATTCCAATTGGATAATTAAAGCGCCCGGCCGAACTGCTCAGTGTGTTGCTTATTGTACCATTTGTACTATTAAAATCAGCAATTTCTATAACACCTGCATCCGGAACAGCCAAAGCGATCTTTTGCCCGTTATTGCTGATACGCATATAACCTCCATTGTTGTTGTAATCACCGCTGTGAACAAATCCTGTCTGGCTTATTACAGCCTCTGTTGAAATGGAATCCTTCATCACTCTATAAGCAAAATAGCGTCCACCATTATTTTCACCAAAACCATGACCAACCAGCCAATAATCTTCATCATTTGCATGTTTTACTGCTGCTAACTTCTGGGCGTTTTGATTTAATAAAGGGATATTTTTCTCAGTTACTGTCCAACTGTAGTTAACTTTTTCTATCACATGATACCTGATCCCATTGGTGTAAACAGGAGGAATATACATATCGGCAGTAAAAAGAAAATACTTGTCCGGGTTACCGGGTGAGGGAATAAAAATAGCAGATTGATTAGCCAACAAGTTACCCTGAAGTCCACTACCATTGGCAATCTCATAATAACCACTTCCCCAGATACGCATGCCATCTGAAAAAAATAAGAGATTACCTTCTGCATCAGAAATCGAACTCACTCCTTTGGGAATATCAATTCCTCCCGGCATTGCAAAAGAGAGAGGAGTATTAGTTTCTTCAGAAAAAGTGAGTTGTGCCTTATCTCCAAAATTCCAGTTGAGCACTTCGCCCGGAATACTGTAGTCGCAGGATGTTTTATCCTGAGCAGGAAGGTTTGTGGAAAAAAACAATAATAATCCTGCAAAAACTACTGTAAAAGCGTTTAGATAATGTTTAAACATGAAATAAATCCCGTTTTATTTTAATAGATAATCAATGATTTAGCTGCATAGGCTTCATCGGTAATAATAAGAACCTGATAACTTCCGGCCTTGAAATTGTTAAGTTTGATTGTTTCCGAAATACCGTTGATATGATCAGCAGGTAATGCTTTTTCAAAAAGTAATTTACCATTGTCAGCAAAAATAAAAAGTTGCGCATCGGTCGTGATTTCAGGTGCCATCAGGCGAACAAACTCACCTGCAGGATTAGGGCTGATATTGAGTGCTGTGGAGCGGTTGTTGCGTTCGTCTAGACCAATGTTACAAGTATTAAAGTCGAAAAATATAGTGAGTGTGTCATCGCTCTTACATCCAGTTACGGGATTGGTAACCTCCACCCACCAGGTTTGAATATCAATCCAGTTGCCGTTGGTGGTTACCTTTACCTTGCGGGCATTGCTTCCGTTCGACCAAATGTAATTGAGGTTTGGTCCGGCATCAAGCCATACAGAATCTCTTACGCAAACATTAATTGTGTCAGGACTATAAAGTGGTATATCGGCAGGCCTGATATCAAGTTGAGGAAGGCTGTTCACATTGACCATTGTGGAAGAACTGACAATTTTAAAGCCATCATTGGCTTCAACAGTGTATATCGTAGAAGATTCGGGACTTACAATTGGGTTTTGTTCATTGGATGTCCAGCTGCTGTTGTTTGCGGTCCAGGAATATGTGTAGGCTCCACTTCCGCCAAGCGCGGTGGCACTTAATTGTGTTTCTTCGAGCAGGCAAATCACTTCATGTTCTGTTTGTGCAAAAACTGCCAGATAATCGCCTCCTGTAAAGACAGTTACTGCGTCAGAAGGACTCACACAGCCATTGTTGTCATTGATAATCAACTGATAAGTTGTGGGGACATTTAAAAGTTTTGTGGTTGGAGATGCTAAAAAGGGATCTGTAGCCGGATTGGCAAGCGAATCAGCAGGAGACCACAAATAATTGTATGTTCCGGAACCTCCACTGGCAGAGCCGTTTAGTATTACTGATGTTCCAACGTTGGCAGTTAAATCTTGTCCGGCATTAGCCACAGGAACAGGCTTTACGGTTACTTCAACAGTACTAGTAACGGTAAGCTGTCCATCGAAAACAGAAACTGTATAAGATGTTGATGCAATAGGACTTATAACCGGATTTCGGATATTTGATGTGAAACCTGCAGGATTGGAGATCCAACTAAAGGTGTAATCACCAGCGCCTCCGCTGGGCATGGCATCCAGTTGAGTAGATTCACCAACACAAATTACATCCGGATCGGCCATGGCCTGCACAAACAAAGCTCCACCAGTTACACTTACAATTACATCATCTGATGAAACACATCCGGAGATGTTATCTGTAATTGTTAAAGTGAAAACACTTGTCTGACCTAAATTTACAGTACTTGTGGAAAGTGAAGTAGGGTCATTTACCAGGTTTTGTGGTTCCCACAAATAGCTGAGGTCACCTGTTCCGCCACTGGCTTCTCCTGTAAGATTGGCCGACCAGCCATTTGGAATTTCCTGGTCTTCACCAGCATCTACATACGGATATTCAGGGATTTCAATACTTTGAGTGATTGATCGCGAACAATATTCTTCTCCGGTATAAGTTGTGAGCGTAACATCATAAGTGCCGGGATTGGCAAAGCTGTGTTGTGGATTTTGTTGCGTGGATGTATTGCCATCATCAAAGTTCCATTGCCATGAAGTGATAGGGTAGTCAGGAGGGTTTACGGTACTTTGATCGGTAAAAATGCTTGGATTACCATAGCACACCTCTGTGAAATCGAAAGCAGGATCAGAAAGGGCTGCAATTTCAACATCCAGACTGATGGGCTCGCTGGTGATGCCATCAACAGTAATTTCGAGAGTATAAGTGCCGGCATATTCAAAACCGGGATTGTTGATTACCGGATTTTGTTGGTTTGAAGTGAAACCATTTGGTCCTGTCCAACTGTAAATAGCGTCAGGATAGGATTCAGCTGTGAGGAAAAGATCGTCGCCGTAGCAAACCGGACTATTACTTCCGATAGGAGGAGGCAGGATGGTACAGTCGGTTTCGCCACTGCCGCCGGTTTTGGAGAAAGTTATTTCACAGGGGTTATTTGAGTAGTTGGTTATCAGCAAAATATAGTATTCTCCGGTTTGTCCGTTTGGGATATTGGCGGTTTCAGTAGGATTGGCCGAGTAGCTGCACGAAACAATTTTGTTTCCAGTCAAAGCACCCTGACAAGGCATCACGGGATCAGTGAATGGCCCCCAAACAATAAAATCAATATCTCTTAATGGGGAACTTTGCATAAAGATATTGATGTTTCCCGGAGTAAGTATCTTCATGTGATACCAGGCAGGATTTGGGGTTGAACCCAAGCATCCATAATTTGGTCCGGCTTGTCCAGTGCCTGAATTAACACCAGCCGGAAAGGTGTAAATATTGGTAGTACAAAACGGAAAAGATTTATGACAGGAGTCGTTCACAGCATCACGTCCCATTACGCGATCCAACAGATCGGTTCCATGTTTTTCCTGCAGGTTGAGCATGATTTCGGTGGCTTCCGTTTTGTCTCTGTGTTCGTTGTTTTGAATAATTAAATCAAAGGCTTCTTTTAATTCAGCTTCCAACTTTCGCAGCTCATCTGCATTGGCCTTCAGCTGTATTTTTCCGGTTTCTAGAGGAACATTTGTAAACTGGGGTTGTGTGCGTACAAAATCATAAAACTCCATTCTGGCAGCCAGGCCATCAATTTCGATGAAATCAATTGTAAGCGACTCAGCTTTAATAGTGATAACTTCCTGGGCTTTAATAATATTTACAAATGATCCTATAATTAAAAGGGCTGTGACGAAGCTTATTTTAACCTGTTTTTTTGTTATGAAGGATAAAAGATTCATAGATGCAAAATTTTTGAATTAATCTCATTAACAATCCAAGAAATACCAACCGATTCGGTATGTTAATAGAAAGTGCCTGAAAAGTAAGCGATTCCTTTTTCGGGGCGAAAATTACTAATAATGTCTGAAACTGCTTAACAATTTTTTAAAATGAAGTGAAAATCTATGTTAAACAGCAATTATCTTCAGCAATTATTTATAATCTGATGAGTTTTTTCACAATTTTTTCTTTTCTGTCTGTTAACATTAAATAATAAATTCCTGAAGGAAACATACTCAAATCCAACTGATGTTGGTTATTCGAGTCATAGTAAATTTCCAACTCCTGTCTGATCAATATTTGTCCGGCTGGATTGAGTACCCATAAATTTGCCGTGGATTCTAAATGTTTGAAAGTAATATTAAATAAACCTTTTGTTGGATTAGGGAATATTTGCAGATTATTCTCATGATTCCATTCGCTCAGTCCTATATTGCAAGTGTTAAAATCGAAAAAAACCGTAAGATCATCTCTGTTTTGGCAGCCTGTTTCGGGATTGGTTACGCGAACCCACCAATTCTGCACATCAATCCAGTTACCGTTTGTAACAGCTTTTTGCCGCTGTGAGGTTGCTCCATTCATCCAGTAATAGTTGAGGTTGGGGCCTGCATCCAGCCAAACAGAATCTCTTACACAAACAAAGATGGTATTATCTGTTTCTGTATATCCGGCAGGGACTATGTCTACTTCCGGAAGTTGAAGAACTGCTATGGTAATTGAAGCAGTAGCACTTGTAAAACCATCACTCACTTCAACTTCATAAATACTTGTAGAAGAAGGGCTAACAACAGGATTTGCTTCACTGGATTGCCAGCTATCGTTGTTTACTGTCCAGGAATAGGTATAATCAGAGGAGCCGCCTCCAAAAGCTGTAGTAAAAAGTTGTGTGCTTTCTCCCAGGCAGATTGAACTCTGAGATGTTTCAACAAAAACACCAAGCTGATCGCCACCAACAATTACTGTAGTGCCGGATTCGTCAACGCAACCATTAAGGTCGGTGACAAGGAGATTAAAATTAGTTGTATTATAAAGAATTTTAGTTTGAGGCTGTGGCATATATTGCCCGGTTGCAGGGTTAGCAAGGGAATCAGCTGGTGACCATTGATATGAAAAGTTCCCTGTTCCACCGGATGCACTTCCCAAAAGTGTGGTAAAGGTGCCTACATTGATTACCTGATTGGTCCCGGCTGAGGCAACAGGAGAGGGATTTACAGTAATGGTTTGTTGATCAGACACACTGTTCATGCCATCATTCACAATCACTGTATAGGTAGTTGAAATCATAGGTTCAACGACCGGATCGGGCAGGTTAGAGCTGAAATTTCCGTTGGAGGATGACCAGCTATAGGTATAATTGCCTGATCCGCCAAAGGGATTAGCTGTGAGTTGTACCTGTGTGCCTGAGCAGATTACATTAGCACTCGCTGCAATTTCAACTCCTAAGGGGCCACCTGTAATATTCACCTGAACAACATCGCTTGTGCTACAACCCGAATTTTGATTTGTGACTTCAAGTGTGAATGATTTATTTTGCTCCATTGAGATGGTAGTAGGAGTAAGAGACTCGGGATTCTGCAGAAAGCCGGCAGGCGACCAGCTAAAGGTGTAATCCGGATCGCCTGTAATACTGCCTTCCAGAACTGTTGTCCAGCCATAGTTAATGGTTTTGTCCGGCCCGGCATCGGCGACCGAAAGGGCTCCAACGTACACAGTAACAGATTGTTCAAGCTGTGTTGTACCATCATCTACCAAAACATGATAAGCTGTAGTCACTTCAGGACTTACTACTGGATTTGCTTCATTGCTTGTAAATCCTGCTGGGTTTGAAGTCCACTCATAGGTGTAGGAACCGCTTCCGCCGCTGGCATTGGCAGAAAGTTGTGATTGTTCGCCCGGACAAATTTCTTCCGGATTTGCTGTTGGGTTAATCGTCATCACAGTACCCGAAACAATCACACTCATCTGGTCGCTGCTTTCGCAGCCTGAACTGTTGTCGGTAATTAACAAAGTAAACTGTTTAGTTTCGTCTAATGGAATTGTCGTAGGTTGTAAAATTGTCGGATTATTCAGCAAAGCTGCTGGAGTCCAGCTAACCTCAAAACTGCCCGATCCACCACTGGTACTGCCTTGTAATGTTGCCGTAGTGCCGGCTGGTATGGTGATGTCAGTTCCGGCATTGGCGACAGTTACCAGTCCAACACTAATTGTTATCTGATCTGTAACATTGTTTTGACCATCGCTGAGATTTACTTGATAAGTCGTAGTTTCATCCGGCGAAACACTAACCTGGGCTGTAGTGGCCTGCCAAGATGAAGGGGGAACAGTAGTCCAGAGATAGCTGTAATTCCCTGATCCTCCTGAGGCTGTTGCATTGAGCAAACTGGATCCGCCCTGACAAATAGTTTCGGGGTTCGCATTGGCAGTGACGGACAGGATTCCACCTGTAGTAAAAATCGTTACCTGATCCTCCGTCATACATCCACTTAGATTGTCAGTAATACTTAAAGTAAATACAGTAGTATTTTCAAGTGGCAGTGTGGTTGGTGTTAGCGTGTTGTTTGTTTCTAACAGGCTTTCAGGTTGCCAGTCAACAATATAATTTCCCGAACCACCTTCAACTGAACCTTCAAGCTGTGTGGTCCAGCCTGTAGTAATGGTTTGATCAGGCCCGGCATGAGCGATACTAATAGGGCCAACTTCTACGGTTACTTCTCCTTCCAGGGTATTTTGTCCGTCAAAAACAGCAACGAAATAAGTGGTTGTTTGGGTTGGAGATACAATTGGTGAAGCAATATTACTGCTGAAACCAACAGGATCGCTTGTCCAGGAATAGGTGTAACTGCCCGAACCTCCGGCAGGCAGCGCATGCAATTGGGTGCTTTCTTCGGGACAAAGGTTGTAATCGTCAGCTGTTACATTAAGTACAAATGGGTTACCGGTAACTGTTATCACTACCTGATCCTCGCTCATACAACCACCCGAGTTGTCTGTTACACTTAAAGTGAAAATAGTAGTTGTTGTTAAGGGCAGTGTGCCGGTTTGAAGTTCATCAGGATTTTCTACCAATCCGGAAGGTTGCCACAGAATTGTATAATTGCCAGATCCTGCTGTTGCTGATCCTGCCAATTGTGTTGTCCATCCGTTAAAAATCGTCTGATCTTCACCGGCATCTACATCCGTACTCATTTTTACAAGCACCTGTTTGGTGATGTCCTGGGCACACTGGCTTTCACCTGTGTATGTGGTTAATGTTACCTGATAGGTTCCTGCACTGGCATAAAGATGTGTTGGATTTTGCAGGCTCGATTCGCTGCCATCGCCAAATGCCCAATGCCATGAAGTGATTTGTCCGGAAATTGGGTTTACAGTTGACAGGTCTGTGAAAATAGTTTCTTCACCCCGACAGGCTTCCGTGAAGCTGAAATCGGGAATTGGCATGGGATTTACCACAACCTCCAGCTCAATTGGATCACTTTGGCTGGCTCCAACCGTGATTACTAAAGAATAAGTACCGGCAGCAGCCATCGTAACATTGTTGATAACCGGATTTTGCTGGTTTGAGGTGAAACCATTAGGACCTGTCCAGCTGTAGCTTGCTCCGGCAACATTATCAGCATACAATTGCAGGGTTTCTCCGACGCAAACGGGGCTGTTACTTCCGATGGGAGGGGGCAAAATGGAACAGTCTGTCTCACCATCACCTGCGGTCTTCTGAAAGGTTATATTACCTGCCGCATTGGCATAGTTGGTAATTAGTAAAATGAAGTATTGCCCCACTTCACCATCGACAATATGAGCATGTTCAACGTTACTGGCTGAATAACTACAGTCGTGCAGGTTCCCTGAAGGGTAAAAATTAGGGTTGGATGTGTTACTTGGGCAAGTGGTGCAATTAGCTGTCAATCCGTTTGGACATGGAGTTACAGGATCAGAATAAGGACCCCAAATGGCAAAATCAATATCTAAATTATCACCATTGGTGCGTGTTCCGACCATTTCAATTGTGATATCACCTGCTTGTAAAATGCGCATATGGTACCAAACTGGATTAGGCTGTGAACTCAGACATCCATAATCCGGCCCGGGCTCAGCACTCCCATTATTTACTCCTGCCGGAAAACTGTATATTTCTCCTGTACAAAAAGGATCCGATTCGGCACAAAAATCACCGCGAAGGTTTTTTTGATCTGCAAGCACGAAATCAATCCAATCATTGCCAATTGCTTGCTTCCACAGCTGCTCTGCCTCTGCCAGGCTTTGTTTGTCCATTGCCTCAACAATTTCTAAAACCTGCCTTTGCTTGTCATCAATCAAAGACTGTAGCTCTTCGTTTGTTAAATCCTTTCTGGATTTAAGCTGTATTATGCCATTTCCCTCCGGATGAGGCATCACGATAAGGTCTGAATCTTCCAGAAAAGTCTTTACTAAACCAAACCTGTACCCAAAAGAAGCATATTCGTGCAGATCAATTTCAACCGAGGCTGACTTTTCCTGTGCCGTGAGCTGTTGTCTGCAAGGAATTAAAGTCAACATAATAATGAACCATAAAACGTTGAAATTCAATTTCATACTTAGTTATGTTATGAGCAAAGCATTGAACCCGGGGAGACCTTGCTTTAATTTCAGGATAAAATTAAACATTTCTTAACATTATGAGCAACAAGAAATAAAAATATCCTGTACAATGCTTCGTACCAATTCTGGCTGAAAACTTATCTTTGTTGGCTAATCAAAGCAATTTATGTGTGTTATGAGGCATTGGTGCGTATCAGGATTTTCATTTTTATTTCTTACTACATTACTTGTTTTCCCGCAAATTCAACTGCTTGGCCAGCATCAGATCACGGGAACCATTACCGATTATGCGAACCGGGATATATTTCTGGAAGCCTACAAGGGTGAGTTGCTTATTCCGGTTGATACCGTAAAAACCAATGAGCAGGGCACTTTCAGTTTTGATGCCCCGCTCGAAAGTGGTCTGTATCGGCTCTCGCTTTCGGCTGGCCCTTCGTTGCAACTGGTTGTTGAAAAAAGTGCTGTTCAATTTGTATGGAATAATTATCAGCAAAACAGACAAATACAATTTATTAACTCACCCGGAAATCAAATCTGGAATGATTATCTGCTTTTGCGTGATGAAACCTTCTTTCTTCAGGATTTACTCAAACCGGTGATCAGGGATTATAAAAAAGAGACACCATTTTACCGGCTTGCCGTAAAGGAATTCGACAGCTTGCAACAACAATTGGAAAACAAAGTTGGTAAATGGATACATCAGTATCCGGAAAATCTTGCCACACGGTTTGTCCGTACCGATATGCGTCCTGCAATTGACCTCTCAGGCAGTTTTAAATCGCAACGCGAAAACCTCAAACAACATTTTTTTGATCATACCGATTTTAGTGACACCTTATTGATCAGAAGTAATATCCTGACGCGCAAGATGATCGATTTTTTGTCACTTTTTCAGGCTGAGGAAGAGTCTATGCAAGCAATCCAGTTTGAATTTATCAAAGGCCTGGATATGCTGTTCGAGAAGGCTGCCGTTGAACCTAAAATGTATGTTTTTGTACTCGATTATCTGATCGAAGGATTCGCGCAGCTTGGCTTGCCGGCTGTTACCGATTATATCAGCAGCCTGCCGCATTTTGATCAGGTGTGTATGGAAACCGAAACTTATATGGAAATTGAGCAGATTGTTGGGCCTTATCGTTCTACATTGCTGGGTGAGCCGGCTCCTGATCTTTTGCCGCAAGATATTGACGGGAACCCCTTTGGCTGGGAACGTATCTCGAAACCTAATACCCTGATTGTTTTTTGGTCAATCAATTGTCCGCATTGTATTGAGCTGATGCCCGAGCTGAAAGCTTTTGCTGATCAACATCCTGAATTTGAAGTTATTTCTGTTGTTTTAAGTCCGGATAATAATGTTTTACGTGATTTTCTGGAACAGGAAAACCTGAACTGGATTCATCTGAGCGACGGGTTGGGGTGGGAGAGTCCGATGGTGAAAGAGTATAACATTTTTGGAACACCAAGTATATTTGTGTTGGATGAAGAAAAGAAAATTGCTTCAAAACCCTCAGGGATTGCCGAACTGATTGAAATTGTTTCAATGAAAAAGAACTAAACCTATGTTTTTGATTTGGAATAGATTATTAAACTCAATGCGCAAAAGAATTGTCACTTTATTGATTTTTGGATGGCTGATGTCTGCCTTTTCCCTGCAAGCGCAAACTTCTGTAAATGCTGATCGATGGGTTGATTCGGTTTTTCGCAGCCTGAGCCTCGAACAAAGGATAGGACAATTAATCATGCCTCGGGCTAATCATCCTGAACAAGGCTATTATCCTGAAATTGAGTCTTATATTCGACAGTACAACCTGGGTGGCGTCACCTTCTTTAAAGGGGATCCTGAAACACAACTGATACAAACCAATCGCTGGCAACAACTGGCTCAGACCCCTATGCTGATCTCCATTGATGGCGAATGGGGATTGGGAATGCGTTTGTCCAATACCATTTCGTACCCTTTGCAGATGACATTGGGAGCTGTTCAGGATGAGCAACTTATCCGCGAGATGGGCAGGCAGATTGCAGAGCAATGCAAACGCATGGGCATTCATATGAATTTTGCACCGGTGGTGGATGTAAACAATAACCCTAAAAATCCCGTTATCGGAATGCGTTCCTTTGGTGAGGATGCCGAAGCCGTTAGTCGCAAAGCCCTGGCTTACGGAATGGCCATGCAAAAAGCCGGGATCCTAACAACCGCCAAGCATTTTCCGGGACATGGCAACACCCAAACGGATTCGCATTATGCCTTACCACTTGTTGAAGAATCACTGCCCGAGTTGAGAAAGCTCCCATTGATACCTTTCCAGCAATTGATTGATTCCGGTCTGCATGGCATGATGGTGGCACATCTCTATCTGCCCGAACTTGCTGAAAAAGAGAACCTGTCTTCTTCGCTGTCTTATCGTATTGTCACAGACTTATTAAAAAATGAGATGGGTTTTAATGGTCTTGTGGTGACCGATGCTCTCGATATGAAAGGTGCCACACAATATGCCGGAGATGAGAATCCTTCATTGCAAGCACTAAAAGCCGGTAATGATATATTATTACTTCCCGAGAATGTTCCGGCTGCCATTGCGGCAATACGTGAAGCCGCTCAAACAGATTCGATAGTGTTGAAAAGGGTTGAGGAAAGTTGTCGCAAGGTGCTGTTATACAAGTATATGTCTGGGCTTAATGAGTATCGGCCCGTTTTCGTTGAAGGCCTTAACCAGGATCTGCATAAAGAAGAATATAGGCAGCTGGTGCAAAAACTGTATGATGAAGCCATAACCCTGCTTGAAAACCAGGAGGATATTTTGCCACTGACAGCAGAGAAAATGCAGGCAAAAAAATATGCCAGCCTGGTGATTGGAGAATCCGAGCAGTCAGTTTTTCAGCGGGCTTTGTCGAACAACGGTTTGAAAGCTGATCATTTTCAGTTACCTAATAATGCAGACCAGAAATTCCGGAATCAGCTGCTCGAAAAATTGACGACTTACGACCTTGTATTAGTTGCAGTTCAAAACACAAACATCCTGGCATCAAAAAAATTTGGTATTGCGGATGAGTCTATCACATTTTTTGATAAACTCATCAAAAATACTGCTGTTAGTTTTAGTCTTTTTGCAAGTCCGTATGCCCTGGATTATTTTGATTTTAATGAGAATGTAAAGGCAGTAATGGTTGGTTATCAGGACAAACCGGAAGCTATGATTTCGATGGCAGGGATTATCATGGGAAAAATTGCTGCCCATGGCAAACTTCCGGTGACGGCCAGCAGAAAATACAGCTTAGGCGAGGGTATTATAATGGACGTTTTTAGGGCGTCCTTCGAAAGGCCGGCCGGGATGACAGAAAACTATTATACCCTAAAAATTGATTCTATTGCACAGGAAGGCGTCAAAAAGAAGGCTTATCCGGGTTGTCAGATCGTTGCCTTGCACAAGGGGCAGGTGTTTTATGATAAGAACTTTGGTTCGCTGGCAAGCAATGGAGTTCAAAAGGTAGAAGCCCATAATCTGTATGATCTGGCTTCACTAACCAAGCTGTTTGCTTCTACGCTGGCGGTAATGAAATTGTATGAAGACAGCTTACTAAGCCTCGATGATACGCTGGGAATGTATTTTCCATATTTGCGCCATACCGACAAATCCGGAATAAGTCTGAAAGAAATACTGGCACATCAATCAGGTTTGGATGGCTGGATACCTTATTATAAGGAAACCATTTCGGCGAATGGCCCTTTGCCCGAATTTTATGCTACCGAAGGGAATGAAGACTTCCCAAACAGGGTAGCTGAAAAAATGTATATCGAGAGAATTTATAAGTATAAGATTTTTCAGCAGATCGCTGATAGCCCACTCAAAGAGAAAAAATACCGTTACAGTGATTTGGGATTTTATTTTATCCCGCAGCTGGTCGAAATGCTTACCAATATACCATTTGACCTGTATCTGGAACAAAACTTTTACGAGCCGATGGGCTTAACACATACCTTGTTCAGGCCATTAAGAAGGTTTCCGGCAGACAGCATCGCCCCCACAGAGAATGATCTTATGTTCAGGCAGCAGACCCTGAGGGGCGATGTACACGATCAGGGAGCAGCCATGCTGGGCGGTATTGCCGGACATGCCGGCTTGTTTTCAAATGCACAGGAATCAGCCCTTATCATGCAGATGCTGCTTAACGGAGGTCGTTTGAACGGATTACAATTACTAAAACCTGAAACAATTGCCTTGTTTAATACGGTGCATTTCAGAGAAAACGAAAACCGAAGAGGATTAGGATTCGACAAGCCACCCATCGAAGTAAACCCCCGTTTCAGAAATCCGGCAGAGCCTGCATCTCCCGAAAGCTTCGGACATACCGGCTTCACAGGAACTTTTGTATGGGCCGATCCGGTGAATGAACTGGTTGTGGTATTTTTGTCGAATCGAGTTCATCCGGATGCTTCCAATCCTTTGTTGATGCGGATGAATATCAGAACAAATATTCACGAATTATTTTATAAAGCGATTTCGCTTGTTAACACTGAGAGTTAAATTCCCGATGCATAAGATCAGCACAAAATATTCATCAAAAAAGGAAAGCAGAAACCTGCTGATAACTGTTTGGTTAAATTTCGTCATTGCTTTTGCCGAGCTGCTGGGCGGATTCTTTTCGAATAGCTTGGCACTGATTTCGGATGCTTTGCACAATCTGAGTGATGCCACCGCCATGCTTATCACTTATATTGCGCTTAAAATAAGCAAGAAAGCTGCAAACGAAAAACACACTTTTGGTTATAAGCGCATTCAAATATTGGCGGCCTTATTTAATGCAGTCACCCTGATCGGAATTTGTCTGTTTTTGATTTTTGAGGCTTACGACCGCTTCCTGAATCCGGAAGATGTAAAGACAACACCGATGTTGATCGTTGCCGTAATCGGATTGATTGCTAATCTGGTTGGGGTGCTGCTGCTCAAACGGTTTTCGGCTTCCAATATCAATATCAAAGCAGCTTATCTGCATTTGATTGGCGACACCTTATCAAGTGTGGCAGTAATTGCCGGAGCACTGTTGATGATGTGGAAGGGCTGGCATTGGGTCGATCCGCTGATAACGGTATTGATCAGTATTTATATCATCAAAGAGACTTATCATGTACTTGTGGAGACCTATCATATTTTGATGCAGTCAGTTCCTCCCGGTATAGAAGTTGATAAGGTAAGGAATTTTTTAATGAACATAAAGGAAATCAAGGATGTACACCATATCCACATCTGGAGTCTGACCGATCAGCAGATTCATTTTGAAGCACATCTGGAGCTGTGTGAGGATATGAAAATTTCTGAAAGTCAGCAATTGTATCATCAGATTGCACATGAACTGGAGGATGAGTTTGGGATACATCACGTAACTTTGCAACCTGAAATTGGATATTGTAGGGATGTTTCTGCCGTAAAAAAGAATGAATTAACTAAATAATAAATGATGTTGAGATCTGTTTTGCTTTGGTTTTTGGCCTTTATTTTAATGGGAACGCTTGCTGTATATCAGCGGGCAACCGGACCAACCTATCCTCAAAAGGGAAGTGTGGTTTTGCAGGGGAATGAGTACAAATTCAGGCTCTTGCGCAGTCAGGATTCAGACAAGGATGCACCTGTTGAACTGGAAGTTCCAAAAGGGACAAAAGCCATTTTTCGTTATAAGCGCTTCAAAAGTCATGATGATTGGACAGCGGTTGAGCTGGAGGAAAAAGACGGCTTCATCAGCACCGCTATTCCCATGCAACCACCAGCCGGAAAAGTCGAATATCAGCTGGCTGTGGCGGATGGTGAAAATTATATTCCACTCACCGAGGAACCCGTAATTATTCGCTTTAAAGGATCTGTGCCGTCATTTGTGTTGGTTCCTCATGTGTTTTTCATGTTTTTCGCTATGGTCTTTAGTCTGCGGACAGGCCTCGAAGTGCTTGTGAAAGGCAGGCAAACCTATTGGATGACAGGCATTACGCTGCTGCTATTTTTGGTGGGCGGACTGATTATGGGGCCCATCGTTCAGAAATATGCTTTTGATGCTTACTGGACAGGATGGCCATTTGGGCACGACCTCACGGACAACAAAACACTGGCTGCTTTTATCTTTTGGCTGATTGCCTGGCTTGTGTTGCGCAAAAACCGTGAAAACAGGTTATGGCCTGCCGTTGCTACCGTAGTGATGCTGGCCGTTTACCTGATTCCGCATAGCGTGCTGGGATCAGAAATTGATTATACGAAGCTGGAAGAAAAACCTCAAACAGAAATTGCTCCATGACCTGGATTATCATAGCATTTACGGTAATCATTTCTTTTTTGGCTTTTCGTAATCCTGATTTGTTTTTAAGGCTGCGATTCAATGCCTGGCTGATCAAGGAAAAGAAACAAAACTGGCGCTTTTTTACCTATGCACTTCTTCATGCCGGATGGTTGCATCTGCTGGTGAATATGTTTGTGTTTTATTCCTTCGGGCGATTTGTGGAACAGGTGTTTCAGTTGAAGTTTGGAACGGGACAAGGCATTTTGTATTTTGTGTTACTTTATGTGGGGGGTGTTTTGTTTTCGACACTTTACGATTTTCGCAAACAGAAATCGAATCCTCATTATGATGCAGTAGGGGCATCGGGTGCAGTTGCAGCTGTGCTGTTTGCAAGTATTTTGCTGTCACCAACCAACAGCTTGTTTATCTTTCCTATCCCATTTACGGTTCCGGCCTGGCTCTTTGGGATTTTATACCTGATCTATTCGGCCTATATGGGAAAAAAAGGCTCGGACAATATCGGCCATAACGCGCATTTTTTTGGAGCCATTTTTGGCCTGGTGTTTACCATACTTATCAATCCTGATTTTGCTTTGGGCTTTATCGCGCAACTCTTTGGATGATGTTTCCCCGCAGTTCATGCTGATTTGCGCAGAATCCAATGAGAAATCTAAATCTGCGCTGATCTGCGCTATCTGCGGGAGACCGAAAAAATGTTTTCATCCTAATTCAGTGAAGGATCTTCCGGTAATTTAAGCAATTTTTCGTAGGGCTTATCCTTGTATCTGACATTGATTAAATGAAATGGTCTGAAAATTTTCCCGCGGATTTCGCTGATCAACGCGGATTCTTTAGTGAATACAATCTGCGCAGATCTGCGCTATCTGCGGGAGACCGAAAAAATGTTTCCATCCTAATTCAGCGAAGGATCTTCCGGTAATTTAAGCCATTATTCGTTGGGCTTATCCTTGTATCTGACATTGATTAAATGAAATGGTCTGAAAATTTTCCCGCGGATTTCGCTGATCAACGCGGATTCTTTAGTGAATACAATCTGTGCTGATCTGCGCTATCTGCGGGAGACCGAAAAAATGTTTTCATCCTAATTCAGTGAAGGATCTTCCGGTAATTTAAGCCATTTTTCGTAGGGACTTCCCATGCGTCTGACAAAATGACGCCACATCAGATGCGAACTGGTTTGCATTAAACTAAGTACAGAGGCATTTGAAACGAGCCACGAGTTCCGCTCCAGCTCGCTGTTCAGCTGGCCGGCATCCCATCCCGAATAGCCCAGATAAAACCTGATTTGATTTGGTTTCAGATGTCCTGTTTCCATCATCGAACGGAGCGTTTCGACATCCCCGCCCCAATAAAGGCCTTCCATGATGCGTTCGCTCTGTGGGATCAAATCGCCCAGCTGATGAATATAAAACAAGTTGTTCTGTTGAACCGGCCCTCCCAGATAAACCGGTGCATCAAATTCAGGAAAGCCCTCTGCCACTTCGTTTAGGGTGCGACCGATTACCTTGTTCATGATTATGCCGAAACTGCCTTCATCATGGGTATGTTCAACCAAAAGCACCACCGAACGGCCAAAATAGAAATCGCTCATCAAGGGCTCCGAAATCAGGATTTTTCCCTTTTGAGGCTCTAGTTTGTTTGATTGGATATGCAGTAACTTATCAATATTCATAGTTGGCATTGTATAGTTTTGCGAATAGATCTCTGCAATTCGCTATTTTTACACGCTGAATCAAAAAACATACCATAGCTTGAAAAGTGCTGATCAACAAATTAAGTTTTTACAATTACGGCAAAAGTATCCGTATTTTATTTTTCAAAGCTACCAAATTAAGCGAACAAACGGTAGTTTGAGGCTGGTTTTTGACTTTAATTTAGCAGATACTTATCATTTTAGACCTGAGATTGAAATACCCTTCCGGAGTTTTTACAACTGGAACCTTCCGGAAGAAAGTCTGCAAAATCTGGCATTTCATATCGGCATGATCGAATTGATCAGTTACTGGAAGCTTAGTTGTGCACCACGAGTGATTATTCGTCCGCATCAGCTTACCGGATCACAGATCGATTTTTGGAAAGAGCTGTATTATCAGGGATTGGGAGAGTTTTTTTATGTGAACGGAATCACGGTTTCAAAAGTTGATTTCATGCAGATCGAAAGCGGGGGTTCAATTTTAAAACCTGTGGAATCAACCTTTTCGGAGGGTATCCTCCTGCCTGTTGGTGGCGGCAAGGATTCGGCGGTTAGTCTGGAACTGCTCAAAGGTGAAAGACTGCTGATCCCTTTGATGATCAATCCCGGCAAGGCAAGCCTGCGTTGTGCAGCGGTGGCAGGATTTAGTGATGAACAGTCTGCGATTGTTAAGCGCCGCCTCGATCCGCTGATGCTGGCACTTAACGGGCAGGGTTTCCTGAACGGGCATACTCCTTTCTCGGCCATGCTGGGTTTCGTTTCGCTGCTGATCGCGGCCGGAACCGGCTACCCGAATATTGCCCTTTCAAACGAATCCAGTGCCAGTGAAGCTACTGTTCCTGATACCCGGATCAACCACCAGTACAGCAAATCCATTGATTTTGAGCGGGATTTCAGGAATTATGTTAAGCAGAATATCCATCCACAGCTGAACTATTTCAGTTTGCTGCGACCTATTAACGAATTGCAGATTGCCGAACGCTTCAGCCGTCATACCGCCTATCATTCCGTTTTCAGAAGTTGTAATGCAGGCAGCAAAACCGACAGCTGGTGCGGGAAATGCCCCAAATGCCTGTTTACCTGGATTGTGCTTTCACCCTTTTTGGATTCAAATGAATTGCATAAAATATTCGGGAAGCGCATGGAAGACGATGATGATCTTGTGGCTTTGCTGGAATCATTGGCCGGACAAACAGACATAAAACCCTTTGAATGTGTAGGAACAGTGGATGAGGTGCAGGCTGTGATGGCATGGCATCAAACCGGAAAAACTGCATTTGCCGGATCGCCTTTGCTGAGGCTTTATTTTGAAAAGAATCCTGTTCAATTCAAAGGGGAGCATTATCTAAAACTTTTGTTAAAAGCGTACAATCAGATGCATTATGTGCCACAACAATGGTTGAAATTGCTGGAGGATTAGGTATGTTAAAAAGCATTATTGAAAACCTCCAGGGCAAAAAGGTGATGATCGCCGGTTTTGGTAAGGAAGGCCGTTCGAGCCTGAAGTTTATGCAGGAGTATCTGCCACAATCCCCTGTGACCATTGCAGATCATGATGCCACATTGCGTGAGGAGATATACGTGCACCACCCTGAAGTACGTTTTCTGGGCGGGCCTTCGTGTCTGGATCAGCTGTACGACTTTGATCTGATCCTGAAATCTCCCGGCATGAAACTGCCTGAAGGTATTTCTAAATCAGTCCAAATCAGTTCGCAGACCGATCTTTTTTTAGCTGCCTTTCACAGAAAGATCATTGGGATAACAGGTACCAAAGGCAAGAGCACAACCGCACATCTGATCTATCATTTACTGTGCAAAACCGGCAAAAAGGCTGTTCTGGTAGGGAATATGGGCAGGCCTTGTTTCGACAGCATCCGCGAATTGCAACAGGAAACCCATATCGTTTTTGAGCTTTCGGCTCATCAGTTGCAATACGTACGGCATAGTCCGCATATTGCCCTGCTGCTTAATGTTTTTGAAGAGCATCTGGATTATTTTGTGACGTTGGAAACTTATCGGCAGGCTAAGATGAACATCCTGCGCTATGCTGAACCAGGTGATCATGCCCTGACTGATATCCGCTTGAGGGCTTTTATGCCTGACAGCAATACTCAACTACACTTTTTGGATCCCGATCAAGGTTTTGAAGCACAGCCATTACCAATAAACCTGCCTGGGAAGCATAACCAATATAATGCTGCCATGGCAATAAGTGCTGTGGAGTTACTGGGTGCAAACAGGGAGGCAGCCATAAATACACTTAGGGGTTTTGAAGGACTTCCGCATCGTTTGCAGCTTATTGGCCCTTATAACGGGCTTCGTTTCGTGAACGACAGCATTGCCACCGTGCCTGAAGCCACCATTGCTGCGTTGCAAGCCTGGCCCCAACCCGATTATCTGATCCTGGGAGGCTACGACAGGGGAATCAGGTACGAAACACTTGTTGGTTATCTTCTGGATAATTCGCCAGGAATGATTTTTTATACGGGAAAAGCAGGTGATCGAATTGTTGAAGGCCTGCAAAAACAAGGCAACAGCATACCCCTGCATCCGTTTAGAGACTTGGAGGAGGTGTTTGATCATTTGAAAATACACGCTAAAGCCGGGCAGGTCTGTTTGCTTTCGCCTGCTGCTGCAAGTTATGACCGGTACCGCAACTTTGAGCAGCGTGGTGATCGGTTTGTGGAACTGGCAAGGGCCTTTTCGAAATCACTTCGTTAGATTTAAATTATTACACCTGTATTATTGCAGCGTAAAAAAGATGCGCATGAATTGATCAAAAGATGCTTATGAATTGATCAACTTGTGCGCATGAACTGACTAAAAGATACGCTTGATTTTTTTGATTGTATTAATTGGCACTTTTGGTGGTGGATAAAGCGGTTAAAATTGCTTTCCGGATCAGCAGAAATAAAAGTTCGTGAAAAGTTTTAGGTTTTAAAACATTTTTGCTAGTTTAGCTAGTCAAAAACGACTTGAATTTTGAAGCCAAAGCCAACAATACAACTGCAAGCATACACGCATGAAGGTTTAGTTGTGATTCAGCTGCAATTTATTCCTGATTTCAGGCTGAGAGAGCAAGTAAAACAATTGTCTGATATATACTGGAATCTTAGGTAAGACCAAAATAATTTACACCAGAGTAAGCAAGGAAAACATTAAACATGATGCCCTACTTACTGGACAATATAGAAATAGGACTAATTTTGAGAAAATGAGTAAAAGCCATGATTTCGGTTTATTAAGTTGCTTTAGGTATAATAAACCGACAGTTTGTTGAATTAAAAGTAAGTTAGACGGCATGCAAAACACACACACTTCAAACTTGATAAATTATGAGCAAATATCTGACTATTGAGATTCCTGAAAAACAATTAGAGGATTTGATACGTCAAACTCCTGATAACATTGAGCCTGGATTAAGATATATCGACCATCAAAGATTTACGAATAGAGGACCACTTGACTTATTAATGGTTGATAGTGGTAATGCGCTTGTTGTTGCAGAATTAAAAGTTGTAGAGGAAGATTCAATGCTGGTTCAAGGGATTGATTATTACGATTACATATCCAGAAACCTAGAAGGATTTGCAAGAATTTATAAGGATTATTATATAGACCCTAAACAGTCTATTAGATTAGTCTTGATTGCACCTAGCTTTTCTATTTCGCTGATTAATAGGTGTAAGTGGATTGATATTCCCATCTCCCTATTTACATACAAAGCTATTAAACTTGAAGGCAGCAATGAGATAATACCTGTTTTTGCTGAAACAACAATTCCATCTACGCCTGAAATATTAGAATCGTATAATCTTGATGATAGACTAAAATATATCACTGACAATGATTTGAGAAGTAAGGCAAAGAAATTGCTAAATGAAATTCAAGACTGGGATAAATCAAATATATTGATTGAACCTACAAAATATGATATTTCATTAAAGAGTTCCGGGAGAGTATTTGCTTACCTTTCCCCAAGACGGCAATTCTATGTGATTTACACATATGACAATGAGAAAAAATGGACTGGGTATCCGATTAAAGATAAAAATGACTTAGAAAATGCAATTCAACTTATGAAAATGAATATTGACAGAATAAAATAAAGCACGACTGCCCAACACGCGGTATAAAAAATTGCCGGGATAGTAGGTTATTCAAGGGTTGTAGCCCGCTTCAACTTTCTTGTAATTTGACAGGAAAGCGCCTCGCAATCGGCTACTATTCTTATACTTACCGTTGTGCTTCATGCTAAGAGTATTCCTGCAATCAGTTGAACAAAATTTTATAATCAGAACCAAAAAATGTACATTTGAATAAATTTGAGAGTTAATGTGGTCGAATTTGACCACTTTGGAAATGTTTGAATATGAGTAAAATAAACACAATAGACATAAGAAATGCAATAATCTCAATTACAAAAATTGAGGAAGAGGATTACATCTGTCTGACTGATATGGCTAAAGCAAAAGAAGGTGATAACAGAGCTGCTGATGTAATCAAAAACTGGATTAGAACGCGAACAACTATTGAATTCCTTGGAACATGGGAGATAATGTATAATCCAAACTTTAAAGTGGCCGAATTTGACCACTTTAAAATGGAAGCTGGTTTACCAACCTTTGTATTAAGTCCAAAACAATGGGCGGAAAAAACAGGAGCGGTTGGAATAATTTCAAAATCTGGTCGGTATGGTGGAACTTATGCGCATAGAGACATTGCTTTTGAATTTGGTGCAGCAATTAGCCCGACTTTTAAACTTTACCTAATAAAAGAATACCAGCGTTATAAGGAAAAAGAAAGCAACCAATATAATCTTGAATGGAATGTAAAACGAATTTTAAGTAAAGCAAATTTTCATATACAAACTGACGCAGTTCAGAAACACATTGTGCCAGAGAAAAATTACACGAAGGACAAAGAATGGTTAATTTATGCCGAAGAAGCAGATTTATTGAATGTTGCATTGTTTAATTGTACAGCAAAAGACTGGCGAGACTTGAACCCAGAACAAGCAAAAAAGGATTTAAATATTAGAGACCTTGCAAGCATAAATGAATTAGCAGTACTATCCAATATTGAAAGCCTTAACGCAGAATTGATTAAAAAGGGAATTGGAAAACCGGAAAGATTCATGCAATTGCGGGAAATGGCTGTTTATCAACTGGAAATATTAGACAACAAGGATTCATTAAAGGCATTGAAAAAACTTGCGGACGATGTTTATATCGAAAACCAAAAGAAGATTGATAAATAAAGCACAAAAGCACAACACGCGGTCATAAAACATTGCACAGATAGTGGCAGATTTGAACAACATAACATTTAACGGGCGGCCTAGCGGTTTGACTGGTTTGTACTTCGAAATGCGCAACGTTTCATATCGCAGACCCGTTAATTTCAATTAAAGTATGACACAGGATAGATATAAAAAATTAAATAGTATAATACTGCTTTCAGTAATTATCTTGCTTGTAATTTATGTTTTTTTAAGAGCATACAACTTACCATTTTCTCATGACGAAAGTATTTCTTATAAAATTATTACAGGGGATAAAAAATTTGCCCAAACTGCCAATAACCATTTTATGAATACTTGGTTAATGTATTTATCGTATCATCTATTTGGTGCAAAAGAGATTTTTTTAAGATTACCTAATGTCTTGGCGTTTATATTATATTCAATCTTTACATATAAATTACTAATAAAAATAAACAATATGTTTTTGATGTTATTGGGAGCATCATTTTTATTATTGAATCCATATCTTCTAGATTATTTTAGTTTAGCTCGAGGTTATGGACTTTCTCTTGGGTTTGGATTGGCTTCATTATTCTTTTTACTCAGGCAAAATAGTTTAAATATCTATAAGGATTACATCAAAGCATTTTCATTATCATTACTTTTCAGTCTTTTTTCGTCATATTCAAATTTTGTTTTTATTAATTTAAACATCGCCTTAATTATTGTGTATTTAATTGAGTTGTATTTTTTGGTTGAGAATAAAACAATCCAGTTAACAAAGAAAAAAATTGGAGCAATTTTACTAATTCTTGGTTTGAATTTTATATTTATTTCTATAATTATAGGACAATTATTATTTTTAAAGAATAATAATCAGCTATATTTTGGGGATAATAAAGGTTTTATAGATAGCACTTTAACTATTTTAATACACCGTTCTATATATTTTAGCTATTATGGAGAATATTTTTGGATAGGTATTCGGCAAATAATTATTGCAGTTTATTTTATTGCAATTATATACCAACTTTGTTGTAAAGTTTGTTCACCACTAACCAGAATAACTTTATTGTTGTCGTTAATGATTTTTGGTTCAATTTTACAACATTATATATTTGATACCTTATATCTCGTAGAAAGGACATCTTTGGTTTTTATCCCATTATTTGGCTTTTTTATATATTATTTGTTTTTAGATGTTTATTCAAAATTAGTTAAAAATAAAATTGTAAAAATATCATTTAATCTATTTATTTTATTGGTATTGTGTCTACCTATAGGATGGCATTTGATAAATAATTTGAATTTAAAATACTTTAAAGATTGGAAATATGACGCACATGATAAAGATATTATGAAAATAATTGATGAGAATCATAAAAATTGTGTCCACAAAGCAGAGAAAATAACTATATCAAATACATGGCTATTCGAACCATCAATTTACTATTACCGTGATTTATTTTCAATGGATTATATCAATGTTCCAAATAGACGCACTATTGATTAAAATGCTGATTATATCTATTGTACAAATGAAGAAAAAGAAAAAATATTAGCTATAGACAAATATGTAATTATCAGTGAGTATAAAGATACAGAAACAATATTGATGAAGAAATTAAACTGCAATTAACACGCGGTCATAAAACATTGCGGTTTTAGTGCAATTTGCAAGGTCAGCAATGGGGGATAGTTTCGCAGCCACCCACTCCGCTACGTTTCATACCGCCAAACCGTTGTACGCCATAATACAAAGACATTCGAGCATACAGATACAATATGAAAAGGTGGAAAACTAAAAGTGGTTATGAGATAATCCAGATATTATCTGGGCGAAGTAATGTTTTCTTATTGACTAATGGAGATAAAAATGTTTTAATTGATACATCTGTTTCCCGATTGTGGAATAGATTACAACAGCGACTTAAAAAATTGGGCATAAACAATATTGATTATTTGTTTTTAACACATGCACATTTTGATCATGCAGCAAACGCAAATAGGATTAAATCAAAATTTAATGCTTCAGTGATTATTCATAAGAATGAGGTAGGATATTTATTAAAAGGAGACAATATACTTCCCAAAGGAACTACTTTCATTACGAGACCGATGGTCAAGGTCTTTAGCAAATTGTTTTCATCATCATTATTTAAATATGATCCATGTGAACCTGATTTGGTTGTTGATTCCTATTATGATTTAAAAGACATAGGTTTTCATGCGTATTTAATTCATACTCCAGGGCATACAATAGGTTCAATGAGTTTGATAGTAGATGATGAAATAGCAATGGTTGGAGATACAATGTTTGGAGTATTCAAATGGTCTGTATTTCCGCCATATGCGGAGGATGAAAAAATAATGATAAAAAGTTGGGGTAAATTGTTAGCTACAAATTGCTTGATATTTATTCCTTCTCATGGGACTGAAAACTTTAGATTATTAGTACAGAAAGATTACAAGAAAAGACTATAAAAATTACGGCATACAATAATCAGGAGTTCATGTGGCACGAAGTGCCCTTCCGATAGCTAACGGAAGAACTCCCGGTTGAACTAATCCCCATCCGAATCCTTTTATTTTGGAAATTGCAAAGTGTTTATGATACCGGACGCGATATGATGGCAAGGGTATCATTCCGGCAGGAAATATTCTTCCCGAAGTGGCTTTTATCAACCCTGGTAACAACATTTAGTTTTTTTTCATGGTAAATTATGTTAGTATGTATCTCATAAAAGTCCAAAAATGCTACCTTTACGTCAAAAATAGATGGCCTATGAATAGAGGATCTAGTTCATGAAGCGGTATAACCCACCAGGGATTTAGAAGTTTGCATACTTTTCTGTCCCGCAATAATTTTTGTAACGGCAGACAGGAACTTAGTCTGCACTCCCTTGCTGGCCATACTGCCAATACATTGTGAGATTTTAGGATGGATTCTCTGTTGACAGATTGGAGAACAATCAAAGAATAATTTTAAAAAATTATTAAAAAGAAAAAAAGTGGAGACCTGAATCCACTCAAAAAAACGGGGCGAAACCGAAAAGCCAAACGAGTAGGAAACAAAAACGATAATATCATGAAGAAAAATGTAGCTGAATTCATTGGAACCTTTTGGTTGGTTCTGGGTGGTTGTGGAAGTGCAGTTTTAGCTGCCGGATTTCCAGAAATTGGTATTGGTCTTGTGGGAGTATCTCTCGCATTTGGACTTACTGTTTTAACGATGGCCTATTCAATAGGTCACATTTCGGGTGCTCACTTAAATCCAGCCGTAACTATTGGACTATGGATGGGTGGCAGAATAAGCGCTAAAGAAATCTTGCCCTATGTCGTTTCTCAGGTACTGGGAGGTATTGCTGCTGCAGCTGTTCTATATATTATTGTTACCGGAAACGGAAGCGAGATAGGTTCGTTTGCAGCAAATGGTTATGGCATACATTCACCAGGTGGTTATAGTTTGACAGCTGCAATTGTATCAGAATTGGTAATGACATTTATGTTTTTGCTAATAATTTTGGGAGCGACAGATGAAAAAGCACCAAAAAGCTTTGCCGGGCTATCTATTGGTCTTGCTTTAACGCTAATTCATTTGATAAGTATACCTGTCACCAATACTTCTGTAAATCCTGCAAGAAGTATCAGTCAGGCAATTTTTGTAGGTGACTGGGCAATATCACAACTCTGGTTATTTATTTTAATTCCAATTGTTGGTGCTGCATTAGCAGGACTGGTTTACAAATACTTTAAATCAAATTAAAACCTGCCCATAATAATCAGGAGTTCATGTGGTGCAAAGTGCACGGCATGAACTCCTGGTTGAACGAATCCCCAGCCGAAGCCTTTAATTATGGAAATTGTATAGGGTCAATATAGGAAAGCGGAAAGTAAAAAGGCAAACAAGTGATAAAGAAATTGGAAGGTTTTTCGGTTTTTTGAAGATTTACCCTATTCTAACCGATGTCATGGTCAAGGAGCCTCCTACTGCTTTGTCGTTAAAGATGCTTATTTCATCATTTTTATCCTGCAAGCCCAATGAATAGAGCAATGGCAGGTAATGTTCGGGAGTTGGTATCGCCAAATCGAAAGCTTTGCCTTGCGACCTGAAGTTGATAAGTTGCTTATGGTCTCCGTTAAGAATAAACTTTTTCATTTGATCATTGGCTTCAACAGCCCAGTCATATCCAAAGGTATCGTTCAGCCTTTGCCATGAAACCATTCTCAAATTATGGACAATATTGCCGCTGCCGATTATCAGCACACCTTTTTCGCGAAGTGATTTTATTTGCTGTGCTATTTCATAATGATTTTGAGGTGATTGGGTGTAGTCCAGACTCATTTGAATTATTGGTATATCAGCTTTAGGATACAAATGTTTAATAACACTCCATGCTCCGTGATCAAGACCCCATTTATCATCTAAGCCCACTTCAGTTTTTGAAATCAGCGATCTGGTTACGTTTGCAAGTTCGGGACTGCCAGGTGCAGGATATTGTACTTCAAAAAGTGCTTTTGGGAAACCGCCAAAGTCATGAATGGTCTTAGGGTTTTCCATGGCAGTAACAAAGGTGCCTCTGGTCTCCCAATGTGCTGATATACATAGAATTGCAGTTGGTTTAGGAATAGTTGTAGCAATAGCTCTAAATCCGGTCACAAACTCATTCTCTTCAATGGCATTCATGGGACTGCCGTGACCCAGAAAAAGTACAGGCATTTTCACGGACTTACCTGCTTGATTTGCCAGTTTGGTTAATGTATTCAATTTCATTGCAAATGAGGTTATTGGTCCCGCAGCGATTAATGGAACCATTGTTTTGATAAATGTTTTACGATTCATTAAGCGATGAACTTTTGGTTTAATTCCCCCAGCTGGAGCCGATTTGCAATCGGTGTCCCCACATTTTTTTCTGGTCTGATGCTATCGGTTCAGGTTTCGAAACAAAATGAATGCTCATCAATAAATTCATGTTTATAAGTGCAAATTATGTCAACAGCCAACTTCCATCAATTAACAACCAACAGCCAGAAGCTAACAGCCCAAAGCCTTACCCAAACCTTTTCCGAAACGTTTCCTCCAACACTTCCACTCTTTTAATGGTATTGCGGCACCATTGCAAAAGCAGTTCATCTTTTTCGGTTGCACTTAGTTGCCAGTGTAACTTACTGTTATGCAGTCTTTTGCTGAGGGTATAAAGTAACAGGGCAGCCGACACGCTGATGTTGAAACTTTCAGTAAAGCCCACCATCGGGATACGTACAAAACCATCCGCTTGTTGCAAAGCGTACTCGGACAGGCCGGTTTTTTCGGTTCCAAAAACCAGGGCGATAGGTTTATCCAAAGGCAGCGTTTCGGGGGTGTACCCCTCCTGGTGCGGACTGGCGGCAATGATTCTGTATCCTTTGCTGCGTAAGGCTTCAAAGGCTTGTCTGGTGTTGAATTTCTGCTCATTGTATTTGTATAAACTGAGCCATTTGGTGCTGCCCACCACCACATCGGGATTGATATCGTAATTATAATTATTTTCAATGATATGAACATCCTGCACACCGGTTAAATCGCAGCTGCGCAATACCGCACTGGCATTTTGCGGTTGAAAGATATCTTCGAGCACTATGGTAAGGTGACGGGTTCGCTTGCTCAAAACTGCTTCAAATTTGGCTTTTCGCTCCGGAGTGATGTATTCCAGCAGGAAGTTCAACAGCCCTTTCTCATTCATAGCACTTTTACAAATTACGTTCAGGATAAAGTGATTCCCACCAATCCGGCTGTTCTTTCAGAAACCTGTCAAACCAGGCCATGATACTTTTTTGCCAGAGCTGACGTTTTTTGTAATCCAGAATATGGTGATCCTGTCCTTCAATCTCAACAAATTCGACTGTTTTGCCTAGAAGTTTCAGGGCTGTATAAAGCTGTAAACTCTCTCCGGGAGGAACATTGGTGTCGCTTCCGCCATGCAGCAACAGCAGGGGAGTGTTGATTTTGTCGGCAGCAAACAGCGGGCTTTGATTGATGTAAATTTCAGTGCTGTTCCAGGGGAATTGATTGGCTGTAGCCGTCGAACTGTAAAGATAGCCCCAATAGCCTTCGCCCCAGTAGGAGGAGATGGAACTGATGCCGGCGTGGGAAATGGCTGTTGCGAAAATGTTGGTACGCGTTGTGAGTAGCATTGTCATAAATCCGCCATAAGAGGCTCCTATACAACCTATTGCGTTGCTGTCGGCATAGGGATGGCTGCGATAGAAATGTTTTGTGCCATTGATGATTTCATCGGCAACGGTTTTGCCCCAGTTGTTCACATGGCGTGCCGAAAATTCCTGTCCGTAACCTGTTGCACCCGAAGGATTGATCACATATACAAGGTAACCGTGTGCAGCAAAAAAATTCTTGGGATAACGTCCTCTAAAGCTTCTGTCGATAGGATTGGTGCCACCATAATAATATACAATTACCGGATATTTTTTTGAAGGATTAAAATCGGGCGGGTAATAAATATGCCCATCCAGGGTGTCGCCATTTGTTGTAATGAAATCCCAGTCTTTCACTTCTCCGAACTTAACATCTTCGAAACGAGCGGCTTCCGGATTGCTGATAATTTTGGTTTGCCGGCTGTTGAGATCTGTCAGCCAGGCTATTTCCGGACTGCTTACTGATGACCCATCTGCAATCAGCCATTGGCCGCCTTTATCCAGATCGAAGTGTTTCACTACCTCTGCCTGCTGAGGTAAGGGAGAGAAACGATTTGTCTTTAAGTCAAGTGCATAAATACGCTGGTACGAACCTTCCTGCACCAGAAAAATTGGATTTCCGTTTGTATTATTCCATTTGGCATCTGCTATACTCGGACGAAAGTTGCGGGTGAGTGGTGTTACGACTTCGGTCGCGAGGTCGAATAAATAGGCTTGCGTGTCGTAATCGTTTGGAATGATGCCTTCATCCACAACACTTCCTGTTTCGCCAAAAAGCAAGGGGCCGCCTGTAACAAGCAATTGTCTGCCATCTGGAGAAAAGCTGGCACTGCTGCCAAAATTGGAAATCCAGAGTGTGTCGGCATTCCGGCTTTTGAGATCATATAAGATCATCCAGGACTTGCTGTATGGACGCTCTTCATAGCTGGGTTTCGACTGGCTGAACAGAATCTTATTACCCTCCGGACTGAAATCCTGAAACTGGCTGCTGAGGTTTCCGGCAGTCAGCTGATGATGTGTTTTGGTTTTCAGATCAAACAAGAAAAGCTGACTTCTGTTGCGCCACCAAGGCCAGCGATCTGTTAAACCTTCGTGTTTTTTTACCCCGGTTTTGTTTTCCTTTTCTTTGAATTGTTTGCTGTAAATCAACATGTTGCCATCAGGAGAAAGCTGGATGTTGCCCGCATCTTTAAGCTCCCCGATCAGCAAGTCTGACTTGCCTGAAAGCAGATCTTTCTGCCAAAAGCTGCTTTTGCCATTGTTATTTACTGTATATAATACCGCATCGGTTTTGGGATGAAAAAGAACGTGTTTTTTGTTGCTGTGCCGGCTGCTAAATATAAGCTGTTCATCGTCAATTCGTTCAATTTCTGTCCAGTTTTCGGTATTGCCTTCAGGTGCATGTGTGCAGCTGTAGTTCAACAGTATGTATTTGCCATTGTTATGAATACTGCTGCCGGTCAAACGGATACCATCGAGCAATAAGGCCAGGTTCATGCGTTCTTCGGGATTGATCGTCCAGCTTGTTTTGCCTTCTCCAAGAATTTTGTAGTTAAGGTTTAGCTTCCAGTCGTCCTTAGAGGATGAGGCATATAGGCTTTTTATGACGACGCGATGTTTACCTGGTTCAAAATTGTGGGTTACGGTTTTGTCTGTTCCTTCTTTATTGACAGCTTCAATTATTGTCTGATCATTTATTATCAGGCAAGCCATTGCTGTGGATTTTAGTGTGAAGGAAACTTTTACAAAACGGTCTGTTTCAAAGTATCCTGTTGCCAAGGTCCAGCTGTAAGTGCTGTTCTTTAAAGGTTTAAGTACTAACTCACCCGATTTGGATGCCTGCTGCTTTGTCCAAATCGGTGAAGCATTTTGATCAGAGATCAAAAACTTTCCTTCAACAGCTTTGATATCACCAGAAAAAGTGAGCTGATCAAACATCTTTTTCAGACTTAAAGTATCGCCGTAAGTGTCTTCCTGTTGGTAAAACAGGGGAGGCTCGTATGTTTGTGTTGGCAGGATGAGCCATTGGTCGGCATAAAGATCATCATTGCTTTCCTGACTTGCGACTTCTATACTCATGGTAAGCGCGAAAATCAAAAGTATAAGATATGATAGATAACTGTTTAGAAAGTTTATCTGAAAATGTTTCATGAAGCAGAAGTTTTAGTTAGGTACAATTTTTTATGACCCTCAAAAATAAGGGAATTATACCAAAACTTCGTTGTCAGGATGATCTTTGTGACAATGATATAACTTAGTGAAGTGGCGGATTTATTTTTTGATCCTCAAAAGGATTTCTCGGAATGGGTTTTTCAGGTTTTAATCCGTTCGTAACAATTGGACCTTCCTGATCCATAGTTATGGCAATAATTTCTTCGATACGAGCATTTTTATATCCTGGAGGAGGTCGAAAAAAATCATCAGGGACAGGAATAGCTTTGATTTGTTTTATTTCTGTTGTGCTTTCACCAAGAGGTGTCGGAATAAGCGAACGCATCACCAGGATTTCTTTTGTGAATTGCTGATATAGTTTTGTTTCGCGATGCGCGGCCACACGCGAAGGTGGACTGAAAATACCGGTCATTTCGCTGAGAAGCTCTCTGTTGATTCCCGAATACGGATTAATTTCGGTGCTCGTCCAAATGGTTTCGAGCAAGATACTATCGAGGTAGATATTATGTTTTTGGGCAGCATAACCAACTATCGTATCAAAATCATTGGTCTTTTCAATTGTAAAGTTAGCTGTTGAAGTGCTGTCAGAATAGCCAGCCTCAAGCAGTCTGAGCTCATTACTAAAGCTGCTGTCGGCTTCGGTGCGACTGTGTTCTGGTAATCGTGCTATTATTTCTTCAATTTGTTGTTTAAGTCTGGCAAGTAAGGCCTCACGCAATTGCAGCGGACTGCCTTTCCAGTAAATTTGCTGCACCGGAAATATCAGCGTAAGTTGCACACTATCCAGTTCGATGATAAACACAGATGCTTCGTTTTCGATCCTCAGCCGCTGATCCTGAATGAAAACGGACTGACTTGAATAATTTCCAAACCGATCTTCCTGTTGTTCAACCACGAACCAGCCCGATTGTTGGGCATTCAAAATGGTGCTAATGCCTGATAACAGTAAAACAACCGAAAAAAGTCTGATATTCATAAGATACAATGTGGCATCAAATGTAAAAAAAACTGGCTGAGTGTCTTTTATTTCAGGAAAAAAACTACTTTTGCACTTCTAAATTTCATTAGCTATGACGAATAAAAAAGGATTGGATAAAGGCGACGAAAGACTTGAAGTGGTAGAGAGCACCCTGAGTAAGACGGAACAATTTATTGAGAACAACCAAAAGTCGTTGGTAGTTGTGGTTGCCATTATTGTAGTGGTAGTCTTAGGATATTTTGGTATCAATCGTTATTACTTTGATCCGCTTGAAAAAGAAGCTCAAACCCAGCTTTTTATGGCTGAGGCATACTTTGAGCAGGATTCATTGAACAAGGCACTTTATGGCGATGGTAACAATCTTGGTTTTTTAGATGTAATTGATGAATTTGGATCAACCAAAGCCGGTAACCTGGCAAAGTATTATGCCGGCGTTTCGTTCCTTAAACAAGGGGAATATGAGGAAGCACTTAGCCATTTAAAGAAATTTAAAGGCAAAGACAAAATTGTAACAGCAATGGCAGCCGGTGCTATCGGTGATGCATACCTGGAACTTGACAAAAAAAGTGAGGCAGCTGCACAATACCTTAAAGCAGCACGTCATAAATCCAATGAACTTACCAGCCCGATGTTTTTGCTCAAAGCCGGACAGACTTATGAATTAATTGGAGACAATAAAAAGGCTGTTGAAGTTTACAACGAATTGAAAATGAATTTCCCTAATACAACAGAAGGACGCAACGCCGAACGTTATATTGCCCGTGCCCAAGGGAGATCATAGCACAGATTAACGCAAAATATTGAAGACCTGATTTCGATTGAAGTCAGGTTTTTTTATCTCTCGAAGCAGAAATGCTTAACTTTGTTATGATGAAAAATGCAAAGCCGAAACCTTCCATAATTTTTTTTGGCACACCCGAATTTGCTGCCTCCCAACTGATCGCAATCCTGGATGCAGAAATCGAGGTAAAAGCTGTGATTACGGCACCTGACAAACCGGCAGGCAGAGGTAAAAAATTACAGCAGTCAGCCGTTAAAACATTGGCAATAAAGGAAGGACTTACTTTGCTGCAACCACCAAATCTGAAGCACCCCGATTTTATTTCATCGCTTCAGGCGATGAATGCAGATATTTTTGTTGTTGTGGCTTTCAGAATGCTGCCGGCAGAGGTTTGGAAGATACCACCTATGGGCACTTTTAATCTGCATGCTTCCCTGTTGCCGCAATACCGCGGTGCAGCACCCATAAATCGTGCTGTTATGAATGGTGAAACGAAATCCGGCCTAACTACCTTTTTGCTTAATGACAAGATCGACGAAGGCAGTATTTTAAAGCAAAAACAGATGTCAATTGCTGCTGACGAAACAGCCGGAAGCCTGCACGACAGGATGATGCACGCTGGAAAAACCCTCGTGGTTGAAACAATTTATGGCCTAGCAAGCAAGCGTTTATCACCTCAGCCCCAGCAGATGAGTGAAAAGCTTCTCAAAGCCCCAAAAATTTTTAAGGAGGATTGCCGGATCAACTGGAAAAATGATTTGAAGACGATTTATAATCAGATTAGAGGCTTGTCACCATATCCGGGAGCATTTACCGTCCTTATTAATAAGGTGTCGGGTCAGGAGCTGGTTTTAAAAATTTTTCAGTCGGAGCTTCATTTGGGTCAAAATACAACCGGGTTTTATACTTTAAAGGCTGACCAGAAAAGTAACCTTATAATTATCCATCCTGAAGGCGATTTAGTTTTAAAAGAGGTACAAATACCCGGCAAACGCCCCATGCCGGCGCGAGATTTTTTGAATGGTTTTGATATGTCAGGAAGTTGGAAAGTCGAAGTTTGACCAGTTATTTTGCAGCAACATCAGGATATTGGGGCATCGATATAGAAAAATCTTACTGATTTTAGTGAATTTTATTAACAAAAGGCTTGTTTTATCAACATTTTTTGTAATTTTCTGCCAGAAAACTTGCGCTGATAGTTTAAAACGCTATATTTGTGCGGTATTCAACCAATTTTTTAACTAAAATCCAAGAAGATGAACAAAGCTGAATTAATTGATGCAATGGCCGTAGGTGCCGAATTGACAAAAGCAGATGCAAAAAAAGCACTAGATGCTTTCATTGATGCTACTTCTAAAGCCTTAAAAGAGGGTGATCGTGTTGCCCTCGTTGGTTTTGGTTCTTTTTCAATCTCGAAAAGAGCAGCCAGAAAAGGTCGTAACCCACAAACTGGTAAGGAAATAAGTATAGCTGCTAAAAAAGTGGTTAAGTTCAAACCAGGTAGTGAATTGGCTGACACTGTTCAATAGCCTTTTTTACCGTACAAAAAAAACGCCTTGATTACCAGGGCGTTTTTTTTTGGCCATCATTGTTGTCCGGTATAACTCAAATAACAACGCTCAACCGCTGTAAAAATGCCGTACCGTACGTACGGTACGATATTATAATTTTACCGGACCATAGTGTTTGACCATATATGTTTACAAAGCATGTTCCGGAATTTTGCCTGTCAGGCTTTTAAAGAATTCTACCAGTTTATTGGTTTGCTCATCCGATAACTCGCGGCCTAACTGGGTGTAAGCCATAATTTTAACGGCTTCATGCAGGCTTTCGGTGCTGCCATCGTGAAAATAGGGGGCGGTTTTTTCGATATTCCGCAAAGATGGTGTTTTAAAAACAAATTCATCACCTTCTTTTCCTGTTATTTCGGCTACTCCTTTATCCTGTATTTCTGAATTGGTGTAGTCATAGTATGGGCCATGCATGAGTCCGAAACGCTGCATCATGGTACCACCCAGACCAGGACCGATATGACAGGCAATACAGCCTGTTTCGATAAATAAAGTAAGGCCTTCTTTTTGGTCGTCTGTCATCACATCGGTCACACCGTTGAGGAAGCCATCAAAGGCAGCCGGTGTTGCCAGTGTGCTTTCAAAAGCAGCAACAGCATCGGCAAAGCGGTCAAAGCTAATGGGCTCCTCATCTTCCGGGAAAGCCTCGGCAAAAAGCTGCTGATATTCCTCATCAGCTTTCATGATAGTGATCACATCCTCAGCACTTTTCATTCCCATCTCAATTGGATTCAACACTGGGCCTTTGGCCTGATCGGCCAGGTCGGGTGATCTGCCATCCCAAAATTGGGTAGTATGAAACCATGCATTGAAAGTAGTAGGACTATTCCGGGTTCCAAGGGTTCCATCATGTCCCGGCGAGGTTGGCAGATTGTCAACACCATAAGATGCGATGGGATGACAGCTATTGCAACTCATTTCACCATTGGCCGAAAGACGGGTGTCGTAATAGAGTTTTTTCCCCAGAAGGGCTACGGGTGTGTTGGGATCACCAGGCTCTGGAAGTGTTGCAAAATAACGATTGGCAGTTTCGATTAATGCCTTGTCTGCCTCAGATATCGTGTCTTTTTCGGATGACTGGTTATTGCAATTGCTGATGAATATTGCCAACAGAAAGAAGAGTGCAATAAGAATTGTATTTTTCATTGTAATTTAGGTTTGATTTAACAACAAAATTAGGAAAAAATTAACATAATTCCTGAGCTCTGCCACATTCCGGAAATTTTTATAACAAGACGGAGACCGGCATTATAAACAGATGAGAATTAGCTTTTTGGAGATGTCAGGGCTATGCCCCTTTTATTGATGCGTAGAATTGTCATTTTCTCTAAGATGTCAGGGCTATGCCCCTCTTTTTTGGATGCGTAGAATTATCCTTTTCTCTAAGATGTCAGGGCTATGCCCCTTTTTTGGATACGTAAAAATTGTCTTTTTCTCTAAGATGTCAGGGCTATGCCCCTTTTTTGGATACGTAAAAATTGTCTTTTTCTCTAAGATGTCAGGGCTATGCTCCTCTTTTTTGGATGCGTAGAATTATCCTTTTCTCTAAGATGTCAGGGCTATGCCCCTTTTATTGATGCGTAGAATTGTCATTTTCTCTACTACTAAGATGTCAGGGCTATGCCCCTCTTTTTTGGATGCGTAGAATTATCCTTTTCTCTAAGATGTCAGGGCTATGCCCCTTTTATTGATGCGTAGAATTGTCATTTTCTCTACTACTAAGATGTCAGGGCTACGCCCCTCTATTTTGGATGCATAATAATTGTCTTTTTCTCTATTAAGATGTCAGGGTTATGTCCCTTTTTTGTATTTGTTTATCTATCTGTTTCCTTTATCTTCCCGGAAAGAACGAGCGAATTTGTACAACAATATTTGATAATCAAGCTTGTTGTGATTGCATGGTAGTGTAAATGGATTAATTTTGTGGTAAATCGTTGTATATGAAAATACTCAATGCGGAACAGATCAGACAAGCTGATGCCTTTACCATAGAAAATGAACCCGTTGCTTCGGATGTTTTAATGGAAAGAGCAGCAAACCGGCTTTTTGAATGGATCAGAAAACGGCTTCAGCCACATACACCGGTTGTGATTTTTGCCGGTGTCGGGAATAATGGAGGGGATGGATTGGTATTGGCCCGTTTACTGGCTCAGGAGAGCTATAATGTTGTTGCATACCTTATCAGATTTAATGACAAGCTAAGTAACGACTGCCAAGTCAATGCCGATCGGTTACGAATGCTGGATGAGGCCTTGCTTGTTGAAATTTCTGACGTTTCGGAATTGCCTTCCTTAAAACAGGATGCCATCCTTGTGGATGCGCTTTTTGGCTCGGGACTAAACAGACCGGCAAAAGGGCTTGCAGAAGCCTGCATCAACTTAATGAATGAAGTTGAGAACGTTGTTGTAGCTATTGATATCCCCTCGGGATTATATGCAGATCAGCCGGTTGATCTCAAATCAGATGCGATTGTAAAAGCGGATTATACCTTAAGTTTTCAGTTTCCCAAACTTGCCTTTTTCCTTCCTGAAAATGACCTTTTTGTCGGACGTTGGGAAGTATTGCCCATCGGATTACATCCGGTTTTTATCAATGAGGTAAAAACTCAGCATCACTTCCTGGAAGTTTCTATTCTAAAGCCCTGGTGGAAAGCACGTGCAAGATTTACTCACAAAGGAAATTATGGCCATGTATTGTTGATTGCCGGATCTGCTGACAAAACGGGTGCTGCGATACTGGCAGCGAAAGCATGTATGCGAAGTGGTGCGGGCTTATTGCATGTTCATCTTCCATCAAAGGCATGTAATCCGTTGCAGTCGGCCTTTCCGGAAGCCATGATCAGTATTGATCAGAATGATTCTTTTTTTAGTATGGTTCCTGACCTGGCTCCCTATAATGTGGTGGCAGCCGGCCCTGGAATTGGTACTGCAATTGAAACATCAAAAGCGCTTAAGCTTTTGATACAGAATAATAGACTCCCCTTGGTGTTGGATGCAGATGCACTCAATATTTTAGCTGAGAATAAAACCTGGTTGTCTTTTCTTCCCCGAAATACGATTTTAACGCCTCATCCAAAAGAGTTTGAACGTCTCGCCGGAAAATGGCAAAATAGTTTTGAACGCCTGGAGCTTCAGAGGGAATTATCCGTGAGGTTTGGTTTGATACTTATTCTTAAAGGTGCTTTCACCTGTGTGAGTTTGCCGGATGGCAAATGTTTTTTCAATCCTACAGGCAATCCCGGTATGGCAACAGCTGGTAGCGGTGATGTTTTAACGGGTATCATTTCCGGACTTTTAGCACAAGGTTACAGTCCGGCAAAAGCCTCTTTGTTAGGTGTTTACCTTCACGGACTGGCTGGTGATCTGGCCGCTGAACAATTGGGCATGGAGAGTATGCTGGCTTCCGATATCATCAGCCATCTCCCCAAAGCAATTGCAAGGATCAGGGAGTGATCAGGCACTGATTTTATCTTCTGTCAGTTCGTCTTCGAGGCGCAGGTTATTAATGATAAACTGTTGACGTTCAGGAGTATTCTTACCCATATAAAAACTCAATATTTCCGGAATGGAAAGATCTCTTTTCAGGATTACAGGTTCCAGCCTTATGCTTGGGCCAATGAAAAACCTGAACTCATCAGGTGATATTTCTCCCAAGCCTTTGAAACGGGTGATTTCGGGATTGGTTCCAAGTTTTTTGATAGCATTCACCCTTTCCTCTTCTGAATAACAATAGATGGTCTCCTTTTTGTTGCGCACCCTGAAAAGCGGTGTTTGCAGGATATAGAGATGACCGGTTTTGATCAGGTCAGGATAAAACTGAAGAAAAAAAGTTAGCAGCAACAGCCTGATGTGCATGCCATCAACATCGGCATCAGTAGCGATTACGATATTGTTATAACGAAGGTCCTCCAGGGATTCATCAATATTGAGTGCGGCTTGTAACAGGTTAAATTCTTCGTTCTCGTAAACAATCTTTTTGCTTAGTCCGTAAGAATTGAGTGGTTTCCCTTTTAACGAAAAAACAGCCTGCGTCTGAACATCACGGCTTTTGGTGATACTGCCCGAAGCGGAGTCGCCCTCGGTAATAAAAAGCGTCGTTTCGAGGCGTTTTTCGTGGTTGGTGTTGAAGTGAATCCGGCAATCACGCAGTTTTTTGTTGTGCAGACTGGCCTTTTTTACACTTTCACGTGCCAGTTTTTTGATATTGGCCATATCCTTGCGTTCGCGCTCGCTCTGCATGATCTTGCGTTGCAGTGCTTCCGCTGTTTCGGCATTCATATGCAGGTAGTTGTCGAGGTGACGCTTAATGATTTCGCTAATGAAATTACGTACGGTTTGTCCGCCCGGCTCAATATGCGTTGAACCCAACTTGGTTTTGGTCTGCGATTCAAAAACAGGTTCCTGCACCTTGATACTGATGGCGGCAACCAGTGAAGTTCGGATATCAGAAGTGTCGTAATCCTTGCCGTAGAACTCCCGGATCGTCTTTACGAGTGCTTCTCTGAAAGCATTTTGATGAGTGCCGCCCTGTGTGGTATGCTGGCCGTTGACAAAGGAATAATATTCTTCGCTGTACACATTATTGGCATGTGTAAAAGCACATTCAAAATCTTCTTCTTTGATATGAATGATGGGATATACCAAACGTTCGGCTCCGGCTATGTTGCGTTCGAGCAAATCGAGCAAACCGTTTTTAGCCTGAAATTTCTGGCCATTAAACAATATGGTAAGGCCGTTATTGAGGAAGACGTAATTCCAGAGCATCTCTTCAATGTATTCCTGCAGGTAGCGGTATTGCCCGAAAATTTCCCTATCCGGAATAAAGCTGATCATTGTACCTTGCCTGCCATCGTTATCCTGAAGGGGATGATCAGTAATGAGCTCACCCTGCTGGTATTCAACAATTTTTGTTTTGCCTTCGCGAATGGATTGTGCTTTAAAGTAGGACGACATGGCATTAACGGCTTTGGAACCCACCCCGTTAAGTCCAACAGCTTTTTTAAAAACCTTGCTGTCGTATTTGGCTCCGGTATTTATTTTGCTGACGCAATCAATAACTTTTCCCAGTGGCATTCCTCTTCCATAATCCCGAACAGTAACGAGGTCGTCCTGAATTGAAATTTCGATGGTTTTTCCGTTTCCCATCACATATTCATCAATGCTGTTGTCGATGATTTCTTTTAAAAGCACATAAATGCCATCATCATGGGAAGTGCCATCTCCCAGTTTGCCGATATACATTCCTGGCCTCAGGCGGATGTGTTCTTTCCAATCAAGTGTTCTTACGCTGTCATCCGTGTAGTTTTCAGACATATTTTTATTTTTTGCAAAAATACCTTTTTTAGCTCGATTGAGGGTTTAGAAACTAATCATAAGTTCTGAGCGGAAACCACAATTACGGCAATCATTAGCACCCACATTCAGATTTTTTTCTCCACAGTTCGAGTCACGCAACTTCTGATTCTCATACATAAAGCTGCTTCTGAGTTGTAAGATACGAAAGTACAACTTTCGGAAAAATTGTAGCAGGTAAAAAATAAAAAACCCGGCAAATACTAATTCGTGCCGGGTACAAAATTGATTATCAGGAAAGGCTTAGTAGATGTAGATGCTTTTCGTTTGGGTATTATTAGTACTGATAATAATCAGTTGATACATCCCTGATTTGTATTTGCTTACATCAATTTTTTGTTTAAATTCCGAAGAATTATTTTCATAAACAACTTGTCCGAGGGTATTGATGATTTTGATGGATTCAGCTATTTGAGTTAATTCCAGGTTCAGATAATCTGAGGTTGGGTTAGGATACAGCAATTTCAGGAGCATTTGTTGCTCAGCCAGGCCAACTGTTGTGGTGAAGTTTGCTGTGAGCACATAGTCATTGTCAGGCATTGTGAAACTAAAGCTTGCTTCTTCCGACACTATTGTTTCATTTTCGTCTGTCCAGTTCACAAAGGCAAAATCGATTGCCGGAACGGCTTCAATATTTACGGTTTCTCCGGCTGCATAATCGCCTGCACCTGTAACTTCACCAGCGTTTTCAGGATTTGTAATTAATGCGAGGGCATAGGTTATTTCTTCGAAATTTGCAGTGAGCAGGATATCATTTTCAGGCATTTCGAAATCGAACGCTGCTTCTTCTGAAATGACAGTCTGGGCTTCATCAGTCCAGTTAATGAAAGAATATCCGGTTTCGGCCACTGCATTAATAGAAACTAATGAACCTGCTTCATAAATGCCAGCACCCAAAACTGTTCCGCCTTCTTCAGGATTTGCTTCCAGATCAAGTGCATAGGTAACCGTCGAACCGCCAAAATCAAGTATAAAAGTAGCCCAATTGCCGTTTGTATCCTGGCCAGCACCAATAAACTTATTGCCATCAGGTGTTACATCATTGATGCTGTAAAAAATCCAGCTTTGTGCATCGGCCATTCCTCTGGCTTCGGCGTAATCGTTAAAGGTTTCCATGGTGCCATCAGGATTACGTACAAACGCACGGCGTGAATCAGGAAAGGGAGGCCAGCTTTCGTTGGTGTAGCCCAATACGGTGGCATCTTCCATGATACAGGTGGGGGAGATTACTCCTGTGTTTAACTCATTTGAGAAAGTTATTGTTTCTCCACCGTTCTCCCAAATAAAGACGTTATCACCAATAGTTCCGGTAACAAAGGTTCCATCATAGGATGCAGCAAAGGCTTCACCATAATTGTTGGGATCCACATAATTGAAAGTGCCATTGGCCCAAATAATTGGTGAGCGGCTGGTATTGTTAATATCTGCCCAGCCATATATAACCTCACCCACACGACTGATTCCATTTGGGCGCGAACCTGCAGATGCCGGATCGCCAATCATTTCGTAACCGCCTGTGCTTGTCCACTTAAATGTAGTGTAGCTAAAACCATCATAATATTGCATTCCAACAACAGTTTCGCCGGATGCATCAATACCCCAGGCAGAGTTGTAATCCGGCTGAAGGATTTCAGGATGATTAGGGTTGATACCAAGAAAAGTCCAGTCATTGGAAACTGTTGACCAAGTGCCAGCCGTATTGACATTTGTCCCCTGATATTGGTAATCAGGATTTTGAAAAGTTCCTGTAATGAGGCCGTCGTCACTGATACCATAGGTGGTACCCGAAACCGGTATTAAACCTTCTTCCTGTGACCAGTAAAAACCGCCTTCGCCAAAGCCGGCAATAGCAACATAATCACCATTGGTTGAAATGTCGTAAGGGAAAAGGTAGTCATTAACCAATACTGTCAAGGTTGCCGAACCTGCAACGATTTTCTGATTTGGCAGCAGATCGTTTGTCTTTGTGGGCTGAACAGCAGTCTCTTGCAAAAGCCTGAGGTCTGTTTGCGGATTGTTGAACTGTGCCTGCAAACTGTTTTGAACAAGCAGTGCAGTCATTAAAAACATTGTAGTTACCAGGAAATTGAAAGTAATTTTTTTCTTCATGACATGTTGATTTAAGTAGGTTTATTTGTGTTTGAGGAATTCTCAATGAAATCCAAAATTTTCTTTAATGCCGTAGCCTCATTTTTTTTGTTTTCGATAAGGCTTTGCAGCTCATCTTTTTTAGCTGATTTAGTTTTGGATTTTTTAGCAGGCATCAGTTTTTTTTTGCAAGATTAAGGCAGGCGGGTTATATGGGCAATTATTGTGGCTGCACTTTAACGCAACACAGGGAAATATGAGCACTACAAAAGTGCTACAGCAGGATGAAAAGCATTGAATAATAGCGTGATAGATTAGTCGATGCGTGAAAGGAAATCTGACAGACTGGTATCGGAATTGGTCAGATTTAGTTTTTTGCGGAGGCGTGTTCGGGCTACTTCTATGCTTCTGACGCTTTGTCCGGTAATTGAAGCAATTTCTTTGGTGGTCATATTAAGGCGCAGAAAAGCACATAAGCGGCGTTCGTTGAGCGAGAGTTCAGGATTGATTTGCATTAGTTTTTCATAAAAGGCATTATGCACTTGCTGGAATCTGATTTCAAATTCGTCCCAAATATCTGATTGCTGCGCTTTGTCGAGGTCCCGCACGATTCTGCGGATTAATTCCTGGTTTTCCTTTTTAAAAGCCTGACTGTTAGCGGTTAACTCTTCGGCAATTTGCTTGATCAGTTCGTTTTTCCTGATCAAATACATCACATTGGTAGTCAGTTCCTTGTTTTTTATTTCTAATTCTTTTTCAAGGTTTTGTTTTTCAAGTTCATAGTTTCTGCTAAACAATTCTTCATTTGCTTTGGCAAGTCGCATTCGGCGGAGGCGGTTTTGCGATAACATAAAAAGCAGGATAAAAATCACAAGCGATAAAACGAGCACAACACCCATAATGATGTAGCGGAGTTCTCTTTTTTTCTGTTCAAGCCGTTGCAGGTTCTCTTTTTCCTGAAAGCTTGTTGTAAGTTCCATTCGGGTAATTTCTTTTACGGTATTTTCCCGGTTTAACGAATCGTCATGAGATTTGTACAGCTCGTGGTATTTTAAGGCAGAATCTAAATTGTTTTGCTTCTTGAAGTAGATGTAAAGATTCTCGGAGATTCTGGTTTTCAGCTCGGTACTGGCTACCACTTTGGCCAAATTGTAAGCTTTTAGAAAATGAAACATTGCGCTATCATTTTGACCTGTTTCCTGGTAATATTTAGCCAAAAAATCGTGAGAGGAGGCCTGTCCGGCGAGGTTATTGTCTTTTTGCCGGATACGCAAAGCCTGCTGAATTGGTTCACGGGCAAGGTCATAATTCTTTTCGCTCAATTGTAAACTTCCAATATTATTGTAAAGGTTTCCAAAAACATAGTCATCACTTTTCGCTTTTTTCGCCAGTTCAATCCCTAGTTGATAGTAATGCAGCGCAGAATCTGCATTTCCTAAGTTTTGGTGTATAATTCCCATATTGTTAAGTAGATGAGGCATCTGTTGCTGAACCAGGGTATCTGTTTTGTTGGGATCGGCTTCGTCAAGAAGTTTTAATGTTTCTATGAGATCAATTTTAGCTTCCTGATAGGATTTCATGCTGAGTTTAACGGCAGCCAGATTTGAACGGGCAAAAGCGATGCCTCTTTTGCTGTCTTTTTCGCGCATAATATTCAGGTAATCATAATAAAACTGAATGGCTTTATCATAGATTCCTTGAAAGAAATAAGCGTTTCCGGCATTAAAAACGGCAAAGGCAATGATATCAGGATTCCTGGTTTTTTTAGCGATTTTAAGGGCTTCGTCTGCATATTTGATTGATAATTTCAGGTCGTTATCGCTGTAAGCTCTTGAAATATCAACATTTAAATAAACCTTTGCAGAATCATCTGTCAGCGTTTCAAATAGTTGAAGCAAGCTTTCCGGATCATGTGCTGCCACTAATTTGTTTGAAATAGATCCGTTGAAAAGAAGCAAAATGAGAAAAAGAAACAAAGACTTTTTAAAGCTTTGCATCGCATTGCAGTTTATTGCTCAAAGATACATTAATTCAATTTAAGCAGTGGTTTTTGCCAGGGAAATCAGGATTAATAAAAGCAAAAAACAGGGCGAAATGCGCCCTGTTTTTTATAATAACTGTATTTTTTTTAGTGCTTGATGAGTACTTTAACTTGCTTTGATATTGTTTGTCCATTCAAATTGAGTATATAAACTCCATTTTTTAGCTGATGTGTTGAGAGGTAATCCTGTAATAAAAAATGATTAGTTCCTTTTTGAATTTCAATTTGTTGCATCTGTCCAAGTTGTTGCCCTTTGAAATCAGTAATGCCCAGTGATACACTTTCATTACGATCCGAAAAGATGCTGATCCTGCTTTGCATTGTTACAGGATTGGGTGCAAGGCTGAACTTTATAACATTAGCTGATTCATTTAAACCACCAAGAATAAATACGAACACCAATTCATTGTTGTCTGCATCTATGGTAGCCTCTGCCTCAACTGGTTCAAAAGATTCAAAAGTGGCGGTTCCGGAATATTCACCATATAACATTTGTTCGTAAACCAACGTTTCTTCATCAAATAAGGCATAATAGTTACCTTCGGGACCTGTGAAATTAACTTCAAGATTTGAGCCTGGGTAAAATACCGGTGCGCCAAACTGATCCACTGCTCTGATGATCATATCCGTATGGTTGACATTCAATTCAAAATCAAGTATTGTAGTTTCATTTTCCAGAATTTCCACATCGCTTGCTATGTCTGTTTCTGCGTATGGGTTAGTGACGGATACTTCGTAAATCCCTGCCGGGACAACAAGGCTGTAATTGCCCTCAGCATCGGCAAAGACATTATAATCGCCGGCAGAAATTTCAGTAAGGCTTAAGTCAGCTGTTCCGTTGATCAGGGTAATTGTTCCACTCAGCGTACCAGTCGCTGCTGCCGGCCCTAATTCTCCGGTTGGAAGCAGATTTTGTGCATAAATTTCCACATTGCTGCCCCTGTCATCTTCCCAACTCATCACCCATTGATCCTGATGCCAGTCAGAGACATCCAGATGTACCTTTGAGGATTGCACGCTGCAAATGAAGACACTTTCGTTTTCCCACACAAAATCTCCCTGAGCATCAAGTCTGAAAGCTTTTAATGATGTTTCAACACCATTGAAATAGTCTTCATACACCAAAATAATATCATCACCATGCTGCAGCCCTATTTGTGGCAGTACAGCATGTGTAGTTACCGGAATGATTGCTTTACCATTGGCTCCCCATTTCAGATCGCCGCCGGCAGAAACTTTTTGTCCATAGATTCCCCATTGGTTTTGATCTCCGTTTACTTCATTCCACAAAACATAGATATGTGGATCGTTTTCTGGTTTTGACAAGGCAGGGTAGAAGTGGTTCATTCCGGCATTGCCCGATACTTCCACGCCGTTTTCCTGAAGCGTTGGATTACCATCAATATCAATATGTTGCACAAAGGCTGAGGCGCTGTTATTGAAGTCGCGATCGTCGTGCCAGGCAATGTAAAAGCCGTCGTTCCCATCATTGATAAAAGGGAAAATCTGTGTCCAGGCACTGATTCCTCCTGCATTGGAAACTACAGCTGGTGCATCCCAAACACCACTGCCGTCAGAGGTGTAGCGTTGTGCATATACATGACGGGTTGGTGCATTCACCGGGCCGCTGTCTTCGAAGTACTTCACAATAAAATCATCATCTCCTACCGGAAGCAATTGTGGCCAGGTATAGCGATTAAGTCCTGTGATGCTTAATCCGGCTGTTCCCCACGGAAATGAGCCGTCGGGTGCAATTTTCTGGATCATGATAAGTTCCAGATCAACCTGCCAGGCTACAATAACATTATTCTGAGCTGTAACTGTCAGCACAGGAGTAACATCCATAGTGGTGCTGTTAGTCAGACTGATACCGTCTTCACCCCAAAGGAATTCCCCGTCGGGAGAGATTTTATAGATCACAATATTATTGTTGCCGCCATTGCGGATATCCTGCCACGAAAGTATGGCATTATTATCCAAATCAGCAGTAACATCCCAATCGGTAAGCCAGCTCATCGACGGGTGATCGCTTACCAAAATGCCATTGTTCTCCCAAAGTATATTTCCCTGATGATCAAGACGTTGAAGTCGAACATCGTAACTTCCGCTTTGCAATGAGAAATATCCGATATAAACATCACCATTGGGACAAAGGGCTGTTTTCGGTAGGACATCTTCCCCTGAATAATCAGTAATTCTCAGATTTTCAGTTGGATTGTCGGGCCATTGTGCATGGCTTGTTACTGTAATTAATACTAAAACGAATACGTAAAGAAATTTTCTCATAATCGTTGATTTTTTAGATAATTTATTTTGTGGTTAATAGTTTATTTTGGATCATGCCAGTGAATTATCTCAACACACTTTTTACAAGCATTCTTTTGTATTGTGTCCACAAATGTCAAGGTTCTGTATGGGTGCATATTTATAGTATTTTTTGATCGATAGTGATTTCAAAAGTAATATTATTCAGTTATAACAGCTTTTATTATTTGATTTTTTGATCTATTTGTTTGTTTAATTTCCTGTTTAAAGATGAACCACTAACTTTGCCATCCAAATTAACAGCGATGCCGGCATTTTTGAATGAGGGATATTTTACTTTGTTTTTAATAATTGCACTGGGCCTGATGCTTGGCAATGTCAAATACAAAGGTTTTTCACTCGACTCGAGTGCAGTGATTTTTGTGGCACTTCTAATGGGACACTGGGGATTTGTGATTCCTGAGGTTTTTCAGAAGCTCGGCTTGTTACTCTTTATTTTTACGATCGGCATTCAGGCCGGGCCGGGATTTTTTGAGGTTTTCAGACAGTACGGTCACAAGCTGTTGGTTCTTGTATTTGGCCTGATAACCTCAGCAGCATTATTAACTTTTGGGGCCATGGTATTTTTTGATTTACCTGTTGATTTGGCCATTGGAGTTTTTAATGGTGCCCTCACTTCAACACCCGGACTGGCAGCCGCTTTTGAGGCTACCGGATCTGCTGTTACGGCTGTGGGATATGGTGTTGCTTATCCTGTTGGGGTGATAGGTGTAATATTGTTTGTAAATCTTTTCCCAGGACTAATGGGGGTTAAAATAAGTCAGGAAGAAAAGCTCTATCGCGATCAATTACTTGAGGATCATCCTGGAATTATTAACAAAATACTCATTGTCAATAATCAAAACATAGCCGGAAAAAACATTAAAGAATTGAATCTGCGAAGCATGACGGGGGCTGTGGTATCACGTGTGAAGCAGGCCGGTATTACGTTTGCACCCAATGCAAAAACTGTGCTTCAGTTGGGCGACATAGTAAAGGTGGTTGGTAATGAAGAGGCAATTTCGCGGATGGAGTTGTTGGTTGGTGAGCCTGTGGATGAGGATATGAGCTTTGATGACAGGTATGAGGTAAACTGGATGCTGGTTACAAACAAAGCCGTTGTGAATAAGAGCATACGCGAGCTGAATCTTAGTGCAATGAATGCAACAATCACACGAATCCGGCGATCGGGCATTGATTTAACGCCGCATCCACACAGCAGGCTGCGCTTTGGGGATAAATTGTTGCTTTCGGGTTCTAGTCAGGAAATGATACAGGTGCAAAAACTTCTTGGAAATGATGATCGCCGACTGTCTGAAACCAACTTCCTGCCGATCGCTTTGGGAATCGTGATTGGGATAGCTGTTGGCGTTGTGAGCATACCTGTTTTTGGACTTTTTGATTTTAGTCTGGGACTTACCGGTGGGGTGTTGGCCGTAGCTTTGGTATTGAGTAATATTGGTAAAACCGGTCCGGTGTTGTGGTCGATGTCGGGAAGTGGCAACCAGTTGTTGCGACGCCTTGGATTGCTGATGTTTATGTCAGCGGTTGGTACCTCTGCAGGTGCCGAAATGGCAGAAGTGCTGAAGCAGAATGGTCTAAGTTTGATCGCTATTGGAGCAGCTATCACCATCTTGCCTTTAATATTGACGGCATTATTTGCACATTGGTTTTTTAAAATGAATATGCTCAGTCTGTTGGGGGCTTTAACCGGTGCCATGACAAGCACACCCGGCCTGGCAGCTATTGATTCCAAAACGGAAACAGACGCCCCATCAGTTGCTTATGCAGCGGTATATCCCCTGGCACTGGTGCTGATGATCTTATTTTCGCAATTATTAGCCCTGTTCTGAAAATAAACTAATATTTCTTTCGGTAAACATAGCCGTCACGTTCGCCTGTGATATCAGTAAATCGCTCGTAAACAAGAGTTTCTAAATGATTGTTATAACCAATGAATGTTTTATAGGTGAGTGCTTTATCAATGGGGAAAGGGGTTTTTTCTGCCTGAATCTCATTAAACGACGACCACAGAAATATTCCATTCTTATTTAATAGATTCGGGATAAGTTTTAATAAATCAGGAAGTGGCTTAAAATTAATACAGATGATGCTGTCGAATGGTTTATACGTTTCAAGCAGGGCTGGTTTATCCAGATCAAGTTCAATTAGTTGAATATCTAGCTGTTTTGAGTTGGCTTGTTTGGCGAGTGAAGCCAAGCCAACATCAGAATAATCAACGGCATAGGTTTCAAACCCATTTTGCGCCAACAGAAGGCTGTTGCGGCCGCGACCACAGGCAATATCTAGTGCTTTATTTGGCTTTAGCAATTCAAAATACTTCAACAGGAAGCTGTCCGCCTGATGTAAACCTTTTTTAGCAGCATGTTTGGCATTCCATTTTTCGCGATCGTATTCCATTTGTGCCGGCTTTTGTGACGTATTTGGTTTCTTTGCTACAAAAGTAAGGAAAGCCTTGTACCTTTGGCGTTAACCTTCCTGCTCATGTGCAAATTTGCATGAGCTGATTATGCTAAGTTCAATCGCTAACAGAAAACCCCAAAAGGCACACCCGAAAAGCCCTTCGCAAACCAGCGAGCGCTTCCCTTTGCAAAGCATCAATACAAGGTAAAACATTTTGCATACATCGCAGCTCATGATCAGCAAACCGTAAGCCGTTTTTGCGATTCGTAAAAGCTGAAAAAGCCTTCGTAACGCTATATGCCTCCCTCACAAGCGAGCAAGCCCCTTTCGTAAAGCAGTAAAACCTATTCACTGCCTCTGAGCTGCCTTTCGTGAAAACAAAACACCATCCCCCAGAAAAAAAACAAGCCAAAACAACCAACAAAAGCCCTGAAAACGAAACCTTAACTCAATAGTTTTTGTCGTTCTTTAAACCCCTTTCGAAAAAACTTATTAACATCATGCAGTAAATTGAAAATGAAAGCTATAAAACAAAAGCATCCCGCTAAATTGTTAATAAAACCAAGTCAAAACCCGCCAAAAAGTGTCCTATAATTCCTCTTAACAGGAGGGCAACAGTTGTGAGCTAAGCCTGAAGAAACAGCCCACAAAAAACAAGCCCAAATGATAAAAGTAAGTTCAATAAAAATCAAAAAAAAATGAAAACAGTATCCGAACGATCAGCACGCATCATCGAAGTGCGGCAGCTGTTACAACACCATCGCCAGGCCTTTACTGCTATGCCCCTGGCACAACAAGTCGTTGAAGACTACCTGGAAAAGACCCAGCGCCTTCAAAAGCAAATCAACAAGCTGGTGCAACCCTTTAGCCATACCTATGTGGATCGCATCCAAATGCGCAAAGACTATATGAATCATTTACAACAGCTCGTAGGCCTTGGACAGTTGCTGGCCAGCCGTAATGCAGATATGCAGCAGCAAACAATTTTCAAAAGCTTCCATCACCGTTTGATGGAAACCTCAGCCTACAGGGCATTGGCCATCGGAAGCAAAACGCACCAACTGTTAAGCCCCTTGTGCGGGCAACTGGAGCAACTCGGCTCCGGCCAGGCAGACCTCGACCGACTTGCACAGCTGATGCAAGCCTATCAGCAGTCCATCAGCACAGCCGAAAAGCAAGCAGCTAATCGCCGGGCACTCAACAGCGAGATCAGAGCGCTGATAAAAAGCTGCAATGCACTGTTGCGTGATGAGCTCGACAAACTGATCTATCATCAACGCGAATTGCAACCTTTATTATACCAGTCGTATGAGCAAATCCGCAAGCCCAAACGCAGGAGACGAAATCTAATTAAAGCACAAACCCAACAAAATGAACCAGTCAGACAAGAACACTTGCCGCCGGCAAAACAGACCATCACATCAGTAACCAATGCTGAGACAAGCCAGTCAAAAGAATGGCAATCAACAAAACCCTGTACAATCGCACCCACTGCAAACCAAAATCAATTGGCTGAACATTCAGCAGACCTCATGCTCCAAAAGCAATTTGCCGAAAGGAAAAGGCACACCGAACTGCATCTTCCGCAGAGCAGTCACAAGTTGAAACAAAGCCTTCACCCTTCTGAATGGGAAGCACTGTTGCGAAGGCTGTGGCTGTCGTAGGAGAGGGGGATGGGGGTGTTGTGGTTGTCATGGTTTTAGGTTTGATGAGAAGTGGTTTTTGGATTTTATGGTACTATTTCATTTTGCCCCCAACCCCCAAAAATGGGGGCTCCAGCCCGGTGATGATTTGAAGTATTTGTCTGATTTGGCGCAACCCCGACAGGGTTGCTGCTATTGTAGTTAATGTGGTTTTGAAAAGGGATTTCAACCCCGACAGGGTTGCGCTATATCTTGCCCAATAGTAATTCTTGAAAAATCAATGTGCTGATCAAAAGCCGAAATGCCAATAGCATAATATCTATGGAATGGACTTAAACAATGAATATACTGCCAATCGCTAACCGCCAATTGCCAAATGCTTTGGAAAGGACTCGAATGTCTTCGATGTGGACACGAACGTCTTCGATGTGGACTCGAACGTCTTCGATATGGACTCGAACCTCTTCGATGTAGACTCGAACAACAACGATGTGGATTTGAACGCCTTCGATTTGAACTCTAAGGGTAACGATTTGGACTCGAATGTCTTTGGGAGGGACTTGAACTAGTTGTGCGAAAACATTAACTAAATCAATAACGAATTTTGCGGATACCGATTGCACTTCGGCAGGTTTACCTGGCAACAGACAGGCTCTCTTCGGCTTGCTCAAAGCATCGCAGCCCAGGCAAATCGGCGCCAGAGCGCGAGTTGAAGTTAAGGGGGTATTGGTTCGACGTAGTCGCAGACTACGCCGAGTAAGATTCAAATATTTCAATATACTTTAAGGATTTGTGGTGATTTCATATGAAAATCTTGTAGAAGGCTCCATCCAATTTCTGGCAACTTAAATTATATCAATGCATTAAGAGTTTTCTGCAGAACCTAACTGAGCTATTATAACCCCAATACTCCAGCTAATCACTACCACCCAATCTAAATACTAAGTTTACATAATGTAATCCTGAATGAAAAAAATTATAATTGTTTAAAACGCAACTAATCAGATAATTAGAATTTTTTTTTAATTTTATTAAAAAAAAGTGATTAGATTTCACTTTTTATTGGAATATAATGGATGAAAAGAGGCAGGGTAAGATTGAAACCAGAGCCGGGCAAGGGTTACTTAAGTTGACATAATATAAACCGGAAAAGAAAAAATGCCTTAATAAAGCAAAGATTATCAGAAGATTAAAAAATAATTTCAATAATTTTTCAAAAAAATGGTTACCTTTTTGATTTTCCCGGATTAAGAGATGTAGGGGCAGGATAATTTTAAAACCAAAACCTGCACTTTAGGAGATAGGAACCAGGGTGATTTTTGAATTTGTTTCTTGAAAGCTTACATTTATGAGCGTATATACACACTATGAAAATGACACAAAGGCACTGAGACAAAAACTCAAATGCCTGTTAATATCAATATAAACCAGATAACTTTAGAATTTATGAAAACACATTTTTCAATTGTTTGCATTTGTAATGCTGGCAGGCTTGCTGATGCAGGGATGCCAAAAAGAACCACAATCCGTTGATTCGGCCGGACAATCAGATGAAATGGTTTACACACCTAAACCTGCCAATCTGGTAGCCGATATCAACAGCTTTAAGCAAAAAATGACTGCTGTGCGCGAGAATCCCCACCTCAAGAGCGGCGAAGTGATGAGCAAGGAAGAAGCCCGTTGGAACATTGAAACATTATTTAATGTTACCTATGGTTTCCCTGATCTGAGTTATAGCAAAACCATTACCGATACTGCCCTGGTTTACCTGCCGGTGGATGCCTCGGGCAATGCACGGCTGGAAGATGTGGTGGCTGTGTACGAAGAAGTACTGGCACTGGTGACCAACTTTTACCTGGCAGCCAATTTCGATGAAAAAGGTTTTTTATTTATGCAGCTTAAGAGTGGGGAAACCATCAACGGACAGCTCGAAATAAAACTGGAAGCCGTTACCGGTGCGCGTTTGGGCACACAGGATGACCCACCGGTGAATTGGGAGTACTTTTTTGAAGGCGAAGACTGGAAATATGGTTATGATATGGGGAAATGTGATGACAGCTTTGATGATTCTGATGCATCTGATCAGTTAGAGATTGCTATCAGAAGCTCCATGGTTGAATGGCCGGAGCCCCCAAATGGTTTCAGGTGGATAACATCAAACACTTTTAATATTGAGCTTACAGGCCATGAATATAATTCAGGTAGTGAATTTTTAATTTTTTATATTGAAAAGCCACTGGGTGATAATTTCACTGAAGATGAAATTTGCCTTTATCGGGACGAGATGAATTTTCACTTCAATGGTGAGCATACAGTAATCTATCAATTAGTTCCCAATGATCCGGTTTATCCTCAGTTTAGTACTATATCAGATTGGGTTTTATTGAAAGCAGAAATAGAGGGTAGGCTTTATGATCAAACATATCCAAAATATATTCATCATAAAAACAAACTAAAATATGCAGAGCGTTTGCTGGTACCGGTTTCTGAACTACCGCTACCAATCGAAATCACTGCTGAGAACTAACACAATCTTTATGAAACGGCTTATAATATTTCTTTGGTTCTGGATCGGTTTTGTTGAGGTTGTTAATGCACAGCATACGTTTCAAATCAGTTATGAAACTGAAAAAGATGAATTCATTCAAAATAGCCTGATAGATAATGAAGGCAATATATTGTTGGTGGGAAATAGCGGATTTACATTAGACTCGAAAAATGCCCTGATCCTGAAGATAGCGCCTGATGGCACTTTGCAATCGAAACTTATAGAACGACAGGATACTGTTGGCACGTTTAGTGAAGTAACTATGCTTGATAACGGCAATTATTTTGTTAGCGGATCCTATAATGTGGGTAACGACTTTTATGCCATGGATCATTTTTGGGTGGTAATATTTGATGAGAATTTGGAAATTTTAGCAGAACATAGCTATGGGATAAATGAACCTTATGTGAAGTATGGGGATTTGCACCGTTCAATAGTAAATAAAGAAAGAGAAGTAGCAGTAGTTGCAACCAACAAAAGAATGGTCAATAACTACCTAAGGGACGATTTTATTATGTTTAGGTTCAGTCAACAGGGGGACAGCCTGTCCAGTGTGCAATATGAATCCTGGCCAAGCGCTCAACCAAATTCTTTCGACAGCATTCCCGGAACCGACAGCTTGATGATGATAGGAAGGGGCGTACTCAACACCGGGCAGGAAAGTCTTAACTTTTTGGATATGGAAATGAATATTACCTCAAGCGTCAATATTTCGGATCTGGATGGACATAAAAGGTACACCAATGGGAATTGGCTTAACTCTGATGAGTTTTTAATGTTATCCAACTGGATTTTGGATGATGACAAAGGCCGGGAGTATTTGTTTTCTGTATTTCGCGTCAATACAAGTGGCCAATATTTGCAGGAGCTACATCTTGACAGGCCTGACACCTTAGAGTATGCGGCGTATTTTACAAATCTGGTTGTTGCTCCGGATTCATTGATTTATGTTGGAGGCTTTCAGTCGTATAATAATGTTTCATCCACCCCTAGCAATTGTATTATATATTTGATTGACAAGGAATTAAATTTAATTGGTCGGAAAAATTTCGGCGGGGATGCTAATTATACTTTGATGGGAATAGAAGCAACCTCTGATGGCGGTTGTTTTGCCTATGCATTGCAGACGAATATGCACGATAGATGGTATTATGAACGCGATGTAGTGATGTGGAAGTTTCTTCGCGAAGACTTCGAGATCATTACTCAGCTGACGGATCAGCCCACGATGGCATTGAACAGCAAGGCCTGGCCCAATCCGGCTGGTGATGTACTGCATATTAGTCTGGATGGCCTGCCCACAGGCAGCGATTTCAGGCTGCAGATATACAACACTGCCGGCCAGAAGTATTTCGATAAGGCCCTCACCGCCACGACAAAAAGTGTGCAGTGCCAGATTGGAGTATTGCCGGCCGGCACCTATGTGTATCAACTGCGAACCGCCACCGGACAAGTTGATAGCGGTGCATTTATAAAACAATAACCCTTTAACCTTAAATTCAGTATTATGAAATTCAATGATTTTTACATTTTGTTTTTGATTGCTTTTGCTTTCATAACTATCAAACCTACCAATGCACAGAAGCAGACGAGTGCTTCTTCAATTGTTTATACAACCGGGTATAATTTAAGTCAAACCAATAATCAAAGAGAGGATTTCTGGATTGGAGGGTCGGATAGTTCGATTTATTACCAAAGCGGATTTGTAGGAATTGGTACTTCAAGTCCCGAAGCCAATTTGCATGTGCAAGGCAATATGAATGTGGGCAACAACCCACATACAGGTAGCATTATTGGTGAGAATGCCTTTGTTGGAGGGGAAGAAAGTGAGGCTAGTGGCTTAAATTCATTTGCCTATGGCGATAGAGCAAAAGCCGCAAACACCGGAGCTTTTGCAGTTGGGTTAAGGGCTGAGGCAAATGGTCGTTATTCTACTGCTATAGGACGTGCAAGCATGGCTAATCATGATAACGCAATTGCTTTGGGTTATGCTACAGAAGCATCAGCAACTAATGCAATTGTAATTGGAAAACATGCCCGTGCATCTGTAAGTAATGCTTACATTATTGGAAGCGGTGTAGGGTTAAGCTCAAGTATGTTAGTAAACGAAGTAGATCATTCACTCATAATTGGTTTTGAAAGCACTGTTCCCACCTTCTTCGTAGGCCCTTCAGATGGCGCAGGCACCACCGGCCGTATCGGTATAGGCAATATGACCGATCCACAGGCCAAGCTGCATATTTATTCAGATGTGGATGAGGCAGCCACTTTAAAGCTGGAGCACCAACTTACCGGTACCAACCGCTATGCCGAAATCGGACTAGGTACGCACCGCATATATGCCGGAAATTTCGACAATATGGTGTTTGAAACGCCAGACTCAACCAAACATTTCGCTTTTGAGAATGGGAAAGTCGGTATTGGCACTTCAAGTCCCGAAGCTAATTTGCATGTGCAAGGCAATATGAATGTGGGCAACAACCCACATACAGGTATTCTGATAGGTGAAAATGCTTTTGTGGGTGGGCAAAACAGTATTGCCTCCGGCAATTACTCTTTTGCCTTTGGGCGGGAATCAAAAGCTACACATATGAACGCCGTTGCAATAGGATTTAAGGCTGAAGCAACAAGCGAAATGGCAGTATCAATAGGATATATAAATAAAGCGAGAGCAGAATCAACTTACCTGTTTGGGGAGCGTTTAAGTGCTGGTTCTAGCGGTGCTTTTGTTATTGGACGAGGTGTATCAAGTGAAAATAGCCTTCAAAACAATGTTAATAGTAGTCTAATGATAGGTTTCAACTCCACTGTACCCACCTTCTTCGTAGGCCCTTCAGATGGTATCGGCACCACCGGCCGTATCGGTATAGGCAATGTGACCGAACCTCAGGCCAAGCTTCACATCCGGGCGGATGAGGAGGAAGATGCCAGCCTTAAGCTGGAAGCTTCAGCAGGCGGGCGATCAATGGTAATCCTTTCCGAATCGCACAAAATGTCCTATGAAACCGATGAAAACCTGCATTTTAGCACGGCTCAGAATAAAGCCTTTGTGTTTCATCAGGGTGATATTTTTATCGAAGATATCCAGAGCGGCATCATTATGCGCTCACCCAACGGACAATGCTGGCGTGGCAGGGTGAACGATCAGGGTATGCTGGCCTTTGAACAAACTGAGTGTCCAACAACAGGAACAGCACTACAGGAAGTTGGTGAAACAAAACATTTGTTAAAGGTATTTCCTAACCCGGCATCAAATCGAATGGAAGTTGTCACCGTAGGCATTTCAGGGCCCTATACCCTGAGGCTTATAGCAGCAACAGGAAACCTGATGCTTGAGCAGCAATCACATCTTTCCCAAACGCAGCTCAATGTCCAGAACCTGCCTGCCGGAGCTTATATACTTATGCTCGTGCAGGATGAACAGCTAAAAGACAGCGTGAAGGTTTTGGTGGAGTGAAGAAGGTTTGGTTTTCAAACCTGAGGATTACGTTTACAGCAGTGCTGCTAATTAGGCTGGTGGAAAGGGTTTAATAGAGGTTACAACATTAACTATAAATGGATAATGCATGTGGTTTAAAAGCAAGAGGAATGGCAATGGCACGGATTACACTTCGGCAGGCTCTCTTCGGCTTGCTCAGAGCATCGCAGCCCAGGCAAATCCGCGCCAGCGCGCGAGTTGAAGTTAAGGGTGTATTGGTTCGACGTAGTCGCAGACTACACCGAGTAAGAATCAAATATTTCAATATACTTTAAGGATTTGAGGTGATTTCATATGAAAATCCTGCAGAAGGCTCCATCCAATTCCTGGCAACTTAAATTATATCAATGCATTAAGAGTTTTCTGCAGAACCTAACTGAGCTAATATAACCCTAATACTTCAGCTAATCACGACCACCCAATCCAAATACTAAGTTTACATAATGTATAAAAACTGAACAAAATATTATGCTTTTTAAAGCATAGCTAATCAGTCAATTATAAATTATTTTAATTTTTATTCAAAAAAAGTGATTAGATTTCACTTCTTATTGGAATATAGTGGGTGAAAAGAGGCAGGGTAAGATTGAAACCAGAGCCGGGCAAGGGGTACTTAAGTTGACATAATGTAAACCGGAAAAGAAAAAATGCCTTAATAAAGCAAAGGTAATCAGTAAACTAAGAAATATTTTTAATTTTTTTTCAAAAAAAATGGTTACCTTTTTGATTTTCCCGGATTAAGAGAGGTAGGGGCAGGATAATTTTTAAACCAAAACCTGCACTATAGGAGATAGGAACCAGGGTGATTTTTGAATTTGTTTTTTGTAAGTTTACATTTATGAGCGTATATACACACTATGAAAATGACACCAAGGCACTGAGACAAAGATTCAGATGTCTGTTAATATTAATATAAACCAGATAACTTTAGAATTTATGAAAACACGTTTTTTTCAATTTTTTACAATTATGCTACTGGCAGGCCTGCTGATGCTGGGATGCCAAAAAGAACCACAATCCGTTGATTCAGCCCGACAAGCAGATGAGATGGTTTACACTCCCAAAGCGGCCAAATTGGTAGCCGATATCAACAGCTTTAAGCAAAAAATGACTGCTGTGCGCGAGAATCCCCACCTGAAAAGCGGCGAAGTGATAAGCAAGGAAGAAGCCCGTTGGAACATTGAAACATTATTTAATGTTACCTACGGTTTCCCTGATCTGAGTTATAGCAAAACCATTACCGATACTGCCCTCGTTTACCTGCCGGTGGATGCCTCGGGCAATGCACGGCTGGAGGATGTGGTGGCTGTGTACGAAGAAGTGCTGGCACTGGTAACCGACTTTTACCTGGCTGCTAATTTCGATGAGAAAGGCTTTTTATTTATGCAGCTTAAGAGTGGGGAAATAATAAATGGTCAAATGGAGATATTTGTAAGCTCAATAACCGGCGAACAGCGCTCTACTCCACCCGACCCACCGCAAGAATGGAAACCTTTTGAAGCAGGCGAAGAATGGTGGTATGGCGAGCTATATGGAAAATGTGATTTTGATCCATTGTATCTTGGTACAGATGCCGCAAAGGAATTAGAACATTATCTGAACACTAACAAGCATGTACCACCTCCACCACCTACCGGTTTTAGATATATATATGTTGACCATGAGTTTATTGAAAGATTTGGTGATGAATATCTCGATGATGATGGCAATTATCTAATTTATTATATTGAACGAGAAGCCGGTGATTTTACTATTGATGAAAAATGTCTTAATTGGGAAGAATTAAACTTTCATTATTTTGGGCAAAAGGAGGTGATATATAACATCATACCTGAGGAAGAAAACAAACCTGAAAATTGGAAGTTTATGTCTTGTGTACTAACCGGAAAGCAAGCTAATGGTCGAATTACAATGCACCCTTGTTTGCACCATAAAAACGAACTTACCTATGCATACCGCTATTTGGTGCCAATAGAAGATATTCCTTTACCAACTGAGTTTTAAATAGCTAAATACCCCTAGTAGTTTGAGAACCACATATAGAATATATAAGCATCTTCAGTTTTTAATTGTTTTGCTGTATTTGCTACAAGGTAATGTAACGGGACAACAATCTTTCGATTTTCTATACGCAACCACAGCTGATAATATTATTTTGAATAGTGTTGTTGACCAAGACGGCAATGCAATACTTGTGGGTCAAATTGGCGAAGCAGCTTTTAATGGATCACTTGATGGTTTTGTAATGAAGTTATATCCGGATGGAAGTTATATGACAAAGCAATTTGAATTATCTGACTACAACAACTCTTTTCATTCAGTGGTTGTGTTGGACAATGGGAATTATATGATTTTAGGATCAAAGGGAGATACTAACCATATTTATTACCGTAAGTATTTCTGGGTTTTGACACTTGATCAGGAGCTCGAAGTGCTAAGTGATAAAGCTTATGAGATTGATGATTCTTATACTGGTGTTGGACCTACCATGAAAGCTATTTTGGACAATGAAGGTAATATTGTAATCGCTGGACATGTTTTAGAGAGAGTAAATGAGTATCAATACTTTGGTGATTATGTTTTGTATAAGCTAACCCAACAAGGTGATACGCTGTTAAGCCGCTATTACAATTTCCCTTACACACAAGCTGCTGATGAACTGATGAAAATTCCTGAAAGTGATCATCTGTTATTACTTGGCGATCGCATCACAACAAATGCAATTCCAAGTGTTTTAATACTTGACTCTGAAATGGAGATACTTAATAGTTATTCCTTTCAAATATACCCTTCTCCTTTATCACAAAGGTTAAGTGCAGCAAAATGGCTTAACGAAACGGACTTTCTGATGGCAGGCACCAGACAGCTTCCAGATGAAAGATATATAGACAATTACATTGCCGTATTCAGGATGAATACATCTGCCGAGCTATTTGAAGAGTTGATGCTTACTGTACCCGACACAAGCATTTACAGAGCATGGAACAGGAGCATAACAGAGGTCAACGATTCAACGATATATGTTGCAGGATTTCAAGCGTTTGCTGACATTTTTACCCCAAATGCGGTTTACCTCTTTTTAATTGACAGCCAAATGAATCTGCTTGGCAGAAAAAGCTTTTACATAGGAGATGACCAATACCAGGTATGGGGGACCTTGGCTATGCCTGATAACGGATGCCTGATGACGATTAGTAAAATGCGTACCAGTGACCAAGGATATTTGGAAAGGGATGTCTATATCAGAAAATACCTTCGCGAAGACTTCGAGATCATCACAAGCGTGGAAGATTATCCTCTTAACAAAACAGTTGCAAAAGCCTGGCCCAATCCTGCTGACGATTTGCTCCATATTAGCTTAGAAGGTCTTGAAGCCGGACAGGATTTTCGTCTGCGCATGTACAATACCGCCGGCCAGAAGTACTTAGATAAGGCACTCACGGTTAGTGGAAATACCGTGCAATGTAGGATTGACGTGCTTCCTGTTGGCACTTATGTATATAAAATAGAGGTTGACAATCAGCAGCTACTATCCGGGAAATTTATAAAAAATTAAAAAAAATAACAACAAAAGAAAAGCCTAATGAAAACCATGAATACATTAAAAGTACTCTCTCTGATGCTGCTTCTGGCAATCTGGCAACCGCTCAGGGCACAGGAAGCACCTACAACAATCAGACAAAGTGAAGAGAATCAGGAACTGATATTATCTCCTGATAATAGTAGTATAAGAGAAACCTACTGGAAGCCCTCCACAGTTGAGAATGGGATATTCTACAAAGGTTTGGTAGGGATCAATACAACGACACCAGCCCACGAATTGCACGTTCTTGGGAGTGCCTATGTCAGCTCTTTAAATATAAACGGTCAATACAATCTTCCAACCACGAGAGCTACAGCCGGACATTATTTAAATGGTCTTGGTGAATGGACTCCCATGTCTATTGGCGGTGGCACTGGCTTTTGGCAAGGATTAACAGGTAATAAGGGTATTTTTTATAATGATGGTCTTGTTGGGATAAATATAGGTGAAGACATGCCACGATACCAGTTACATGTAAATGGCTCAGTAGGTGTGCGATCCCTGGAAATAATAGGAGAATATGCACTGCCCGAAAAGCGTGGGAACGCTGATCAGTTTCTGAACGGACTTGGACAATGGGAAACTATTTCCAGTGGTGGGGGTGGTGAAAACTTCTGGCAGCCTGTTGGTATAAACGACGGAATTTATTACACCTTGGGGAGGGTGGGTATAGGCACAACAGCACCGGGAGCCAATTTGCATGTGCAAGGCAATATGAAAATGGGCTGCAATATTGGTGAGGTAGGCACAAATGCTTTTGCCGGGGGGGATGGTTCAACTGCCAGTGGCACAAATGCTTTTGCTTTTGGAGAAAACTCTAATGCCTCTGGTACAGATGCTGTTTCAATTGGATTCTGGTCAGAAGCAACATCTGACAAATCCTTTTCACTTGGCTTTTATAATCAATCAAATACTGCTTTTTCCTACTTGTTTGGACAATGGTTGAAATCCACGATCAGTAGCAATATTACAATAGGTTTTGGTGCAGGTCAAAGTCCACTGGTAAACAATAAGCACAGGAGTTTAATGATGGGTATGAATAGCAATTTTCCAACGATATATATTGGCCCTTCAGATGGCATCGGCACCACCGGAAGTATAGGCATTGGAAATATGACCGACCCACAGGCCAAGCTACATATGCTATCAGATGAGGATGAGGCTGCCACCTTAAAGCTGGAACACCGCACCACTGGCACCAAACGATATGCCGAGATAGGCCTGGGCACGCACCGCATACGGGCCGGAAACACCGAAAATATGGTGTTTAAAACCCCGTCAAGCAGGCATTTCGTGTTTGAAAATGGGAATGTGGGAATAGGGGTAAGCAATCCATCGAAGAAATTGGAGGTGGCAGGGGATATTGAATTTTCGGGTGACTTATACAGCAACGGTCAGTTGTTTACATCCAGCAATTGGACCGTAAATGGAGAGAGCATCTATCGCAGCACCGGGAATGTGGGGATAGGAACAAGCGATCCACAGGCAGCACTTGATGTGCAAGGCAACTCAAAATTTAGGGGTAACCTCTATGTAGAAGAAGTAATCGTAGAAGAAGCTACCAACTGGCCGGATTATGTGTTTGAGGCAGACTACAAGCTGATGAGCTTGAGCGATTTAAAATCGTTTATTACCGCCAATAAACACTTGCCCGATATGCCTAAAGCTGATGAAAACGGTGAGTTGCAACAAATTAAACTCGCCGAAATGAACGCCCTGCTGCTCAAGAAGATTGAAGAGCTGACTTTGTATATGCTGGAGCAGGAGGAGAGGATAAATAGTTTAGAAAGGCAATTTGAATAATTGCTTAATAATAGTGTCGGTTACGATAATTTAAAAAGATGTATCATAAGGGAAACATTTTAGACAAGAACCTAATCCATTGTATAGATAAGTTGCCAGGTGAAGAATCTAATAAACTGAAATTCAAAGCTATGCGGGATGAAGCAGGGGTTACTTGCAGGCACTGTGGAGGTAAAGATCATTACTGGCAGAAGACAATTTGGATGTACGAATGTAAGAAATGCAAAACCCGAACCACTCTTCGCAGCGGTACAGTGATACAAGCCAGCAAACTTCCGTTTCGCTATTGGTTTATTGCTATGCATCTGTTAACCAGCACAAAAAAGCCATTTCCCTCACTCGAATTGCAACGACAACTTGGGCATAAATTCTACGAGCCTATCTGGTATATGATGCAGAAGCTTCGAAAAACGATGGGTATTCGTGACAGAGCTTATCAACTGGACAAGATTGTTGAGTCGGACGAAGGATTCTTTGAGAGTGTTGATACTGAATTGTCAAAAGAGGAAAAGCCAATCAAATTTAAACCTGGCAGAGGAAGTCAGAAACAATCTAAAGTTATTGTAATGGCCTCAACAGTTCACACGCTAAGAGTACCTGAAAAACACAAAAAGCAGAAAAAGTTTCGCTATGTTAAAATGCTTGTTGTTGACAATTTGAAATCGGCCACTATTCAAGAAAAAGTTGAACAAAACATACAAAAGGACTCATTGGTAAAATCCGATAACTACAAGGGATACACCAACATAAAAGAGCTGTTATGGAGCCATCGACCTAAAACAGTCAAACCAAAAGAGGCAGCAAAAGTTCTGCCTTGGGTACATACAATGATCAGCAATGCTAAACGGAATCTTTTGGGGATACATCATATGATCTCGAAAAAGTACTACCAGGACTATTTGGATGAGTTTTGCTACAAAGTGAACAGACGATATATGGGCGATTTGCTTTTTGATATACTTATATTTGCCTGTTTATCATATAATTATGAGAAATTTATTCACGTATCCTGACTCTATTATTAATTGATATTGATTAAGTGTAAATATTTATAATTGCAAATAAAAAAATGAAACCTAAACGAATTCTCTCTGTTTTGATAGTTTGGCAGATATTTAGCCTATCTTCAGATTTAACAGCACAAACCATGAGCAATTGGTTTCCCCAAATGAAAGTAGCGAGTCCGGAAATTTATAGTTTAAACAAATTCGGAGATATACCAGTGAATGAATACACAGGAATACCTAATATTACAATCCCACTATACACAATTGAGCTTGATAAGATTAAATTACCAATTAATTTAACTTATCATGCCGGTGGAATAAAAGTAAGTGAAGAAGCGAGTTGGGTAGGATTGGGTTGGGACTTGAGTTTAGGCAATATAACACAAATTGTCAATGGACTTGATGATTTTAGCACCATTTACCCAATGTATTTACCTGATTATATATATTCGAAAGTAGATTATCCGGGAAATTTAGAGTGGTATGACCCCTCAGTTCATACAGATAACGATATTTCTAAACCATATGACCCAATTTATTATTCAGCAATAATCTTCAGAAATAATTGGATGCCACAAAACGGCTTTCAGGTACCCATTGACGATTATTACTACGTTTTTCAAAAAGATAGTGAACCTGATATAATGAAAGCTAATTTCTTTGGTCAATCCCTATTATTTATTAAGAGACCTGGGTTAGATTCATATTTATCGATAAATAAAAAAGGATATATAATTCAAAGAATAGAGTTGCTAAATAATGAATTTGGATGGATTATTACCTCGCCTGATGGCACTAAATATTTCTTCGAAGACATGGGAGAAATTTATACTTCTACTTACACTCCTGCAGGCAATGAAGAGTTTCCTTACAACATCTTATTTAAAAATGGAATACCTAATGATAACCTTCCTTGGACAGGAGCAATGAATACACTTTCCAGAGACTGGCAGATTACAAAAATAGTAACGGTCAATCATGATACGGTCTTTTTTAGATACAACTCAGAAATAGTTACCCGTTATGATTATAATTACTCATTTGATTGGAACATATATAAAGGTGGTGAAATGGTGAATTCTGGCGGGTGGACAGGTAGTAATTGCCAGCCAATTGAAAAGAGACGTATTACACCTATCTCGAAAGGTGCTGGTATTTATGACTTTGTTCGTGTCTCGAAAACTACAATTAGAACCAAAAAGAGGCGAATTAATCGCATAGATTTTAATAAGGGGTATTTGCAATTTGTAACAGAACCTCGCTCCGATTATATTGGTGCATTTTCTCTAAATAAAATTAATCTCTATAATCATTCCTGGACATTAATTAAAAGATTTGAATTTTATTATAGTTACTTCCAGTCAAACTTAAATGGAGGATATTTCCCTACACCTAAGACAGATAATGAAGATATTACTAGGTTAAGGTTAGACTCATTAAGGGAATCAGGCACTCCCCCGTATAAGTTCGTATATAATAGTGGATTACTACCAAGGAAAAATTCGTTTGCTGTTGACTATTGGGGTTATTTTAATGGAGAATTCACTAACACATCAAACATTCCTAATTTTCTTTTTATGCAAGTTTGTACTAACCAAGAATATTTTGATAAGTTAGATGATAATAATAATATCAATACTTCCTCACTGGAATATGCCGAAGCAGCTACAATCAAAAAATTAGTTTATCCCACTGGTGGATTTACATTATTTGAATATGACCTGAATACTTTTAAAAATCAGAAGATTCAACCAAAAGGGTATATTCCAGCGCTTAATTATTTCCCTAATCTTGATTCAACTATCGGTCAAGGCCTACGGGTAAGAAATATTACTCACTATACCTCCGATCAACAACTCATGAGTAAAATTACTTATCAATATCAGGGAGGAAAAACAATTGTGCCACTCCATTTTAAACGAGAATTTGATGATGGGTACTACGGAATATGTGAAAATGGCTGTTTATTTTATCACAGGGGTTGGAATAATTTATATATACAGTCATCAAATCTGTATGCTATCGGTGTGTTGGGCTCTGGTTCTTTTGTTGGATATGATGCGGTTTCAATAGCAAAAGATAGTATTAACGATAATTTTTATGGAAGAGTTATAAAGTATTTTACGAATCATGAGGACTATTATCAAAAATTTATTGATAGCTATAAAGTATTAGCAATGCCTACAATCAAGTATCAAATTGAAAATGGTTTAGTGCTTAAAGAAGACGTTTATAGTAATAAGAATGTTCAATTATCATCTATAAGTAATTTCTATTCCTATGTAATACCAGATGAATTGTTCTATGGAGCTAGATTTGATCTTCAAGGTCAATATGCTTGCGGAGGTAATGATGAATTTACAAATAATGAACGGAGGGACATGGTAGCTTATTATCCCATAATTCAAACTACTACTTTGCTTGACTCCACTATATCTATTGAATATTTTGAGAATTCGCAACCATTAACTCGTTGGAAACGTTATAAATATGATAATATTGATCAACTTCTTTCAGTAAGGGAAAATTTATCGGACAAAATAAGGAAAATCAAGTATTTATACCCTAATGAAGCTCAGATTAGTACACTTTATTCTGAGTATGAACGATATAGAATGAATAATTTAGTAGGATTGAACAGATTAGCAGAGAAAGTAGGAGAGATTGAAATGAGAGGCCCGTGGGATGCAGAGATGGTAAAGAATTGGGTTACATATGATACTGCCAATGGATTAATTCATCCGAAGGTTGTTAAGAATTGGATAAACGGGGGTTCAGTAAATACCGAAATTGCATTTCAAAAATATAATAATTCAGGAAGAACTGTGCAATTTGTAAAACGCGGAGAAGTGACAACATCTATAATTTGGGGCTACAACCACACCCTCCCCATTGCCAAAATAGAAAACGCATCCTACGATATAGTTGAGGCTGAATTAACAGCAATGGGGCATAGCATTGAAAGTTTGCAAAGTAAATCAGACCCTGAGTTAAGGTCAATTTTTAATTTGCTGAGAGGCCGCCCCGCCATGAAGGATGCCATGATCACCTCCTACACCCACAAACTTCTTGTGGGGATGACATCCGAAACAGACCCCAGTGGTATGACAACCTTTTACGAATACGATAACTTCGGCAGATTGCAATACATCAAAAACCACGAAGGACATTATATCAAGGAGTATAAGTACCATTATGGTGAAGATGAACAAACAAACTCAATCGAATCAAAATGAAACATAGGATAATCACTTTTACTTGTTGGCTTTGCATAGTATTTACTTATTCTGCAAAAGCCCAACGCTATATGGATTGGAGCAAGCAGCTGAACCATCCCGGGAAACTGAGCGTTAGCGCCCTCACTACCCACAATACGAGTATTTATGTTGCAGGCTGTTTTACTGATTCGCTGTTGCTTGGGAAGGCATCTTTGAAAAGTGATGACAGCGAGGATGTATTTCTTGTTAAGTATAGTAACAACAGCAACTTGCAATGGGCCACAAGCAAAGGTAGCAAAGATCAGGATCAGGTTTCGGTGCAGGCATCTGCCATCCTTGCTGCAGACAATCAAATTCTGTTGGGGGGCAGCACTACTTCTGGCTCCTCCATGCAAAAGCATGCGGATACACTGTTAAAAACTCTTTTTGTGGCGGCATGGGATACCAACGGCATTGAGCTGTGGCAAAAAGACTTTCCATTTACAGGTATGGCCTCAATGGATATGCCTGGATCCGGAGCCGACAGTACACTTCTTGTGGGTGGCATGTTTAAAGGCAGCATATCCCTGGCCGAAGAAAAACAAACAGCAATGGAGAACAGTGCATTTATTGCACAGCTCTCTGCACAGGGCAACTTGCTGAAATACGCCATCAGCTCAGGAAACGGACAACACCGTGCAATAGCAGCTAACCGCCTGGTTAATGGCAATATGGTGTTTATGTTTGCTGCAACCCAGGGCCTTTTTCTGCTCAATGGACCTAAGCTTGAACTATCATACCCCATGGAGTCGGACGGCTTGCTGGTCCTTAGCCTTTCTCCATCATTTGAACAGCAATGGGTAGCAACCATCTACTCAGAGGACTTCACAGAGGGTGTAAAACTGCTTGCAGACCACAATAGCAATGCAATTGCTGCAATTAACTTTAATGGTTTAATAAATTGTAACCAACAACAAATTCAAACAACAACGCAACTTGCAATAGCATTGCTGATGTTTGATGAAAATGGCAGGCTTTCAAACAGCCGGCTGATATCCAACGATGAATATTTAAGGCTGAAAGACATTGCCCTGATGCCGGACAACAACCTGATGCTTACAGGTTATTTTAGCGGATCAACCCTGTTTGGCGACAGCCTTTCGGATCCTGGTAACCGCCATGCTTTTTTAGCCCAGCTTGATAATGCCGGCGAACTGATTTGGAAGGATATGATTCAACTTGGCAACGACCACACCGGCAGGGCAGTAAGCCTTGGCTCCGATACTGATGTATTTATTGGCGGCGGTTTTCAGGTTCAGGCTGCAAATGCCAAAGGAATTGTGAATAGACACACCCAACAAAACGGATTGTTTGTGAACAGGTATAAAAATTGCAAACCTTTACCATTAAAGCTTGATGCTCCTCTGATAATATGCCCGGATGATACAATAACCCTTGCTGCCACACCGGGCTATGCCACTTATCACTGGGCAAATAGTAATGCAAGCGGCAACACCTTGATGGTTACCGAACCCGGCAGTTATAGTCTGCTTGTTGAGGACGATAACGGATGCAAAGCCTCGGATACAATACAGATTGGCGCTTCACCAGAAACCCAATTTGATTTTGGCAGTGAAGTTGTGCTTGGCCCGGGAGAGTCCTTTGAACTGCTGGTGGATAGCACCTTTGACTACTACCACTGGAGCGACAACTATCAGGGAAGGCATCGCATGCTCAGCTATCAACCAAACACAGAATCAATCCTGATAGGCCTCACAGTTCAAACAAAAGATCATTGCCCTGTTTCTGATACCCTTGTCCTTAAATTTTCTGCAGATCAAACCCTGTCTTCTTTTCATGTTTATCCCGTACCTGCAAAAAATATCCTCTACTGGTCATGGACAGGAAAAGAACAAACACTTCACAGCATTGTATTAATCAACGTGCAAGGAGCTGTAATTTACGAGGAGAATATTGGATTGCATGCCGCATCCTTTAATGCTCACATTAATCTTGAAAACTTTAAGCCAGGTGCATACACACTTAGGCTTCATGCTTCTGATGGTATTTTGAACCGTTTAATTGTGAAACAATGAGAGTAAGTATTCAAAACAAAAGCTTTTGTCAGGCGATATCCATGGGGATTATCATTGTTATGATGTTCTTTGCAGGTAGTCTGTTGGCACAGCCTGATTATGTTACAAGCAACGGTATTTATACCGGACAAGCCGAGATAGGAGCACGGCAACGTGTAACACTTACAAAAGGCTTCAAAGCACTGCGCGGATGCAAGGTGCGGGTTTTTACCGATCCAACCCTAAACCTGCCTGATAACCAGTATGACCCCGATCCGGGCAATACCATTGTTGGTTCAACGCCTGGTAATAGCCAGAATTATATCCTGACTACCACACTACGTGCCCCAACAACCAACGCCACACAAATCAATCAAACACCCCATGTGCAGTTGGTTGAATATTATGACGGCCTTGGGAGGCCCTTACAAACAGTGATTCCTAAAGGCTCTCCGCAGAAAAAGGATATCGTTACACCTGTGTCATACGATGATGCAGGACGTGTTGACAGAAAGTTTCTCCCCTATGTATCGGATAACAACAGTGGAGCTTTTAACAGCAATGCCATTACACAGGCTATTTCCTTTTACCAGAGTGGCAACCTGCTTGGGCGCGAACAAGATACCAAGCCCTATTCCACTTTGCACTACGACAACTCGCCCCTCAACAGGCTTACAGGTGAAACAGGTATAGGCAGTGCCTGGGAAAACAACCCCACAGCCATCCATTATAAAACCAATAATGAAGCAATACCGCATTGGGACGTTACGGGAGCTTCACCGGGCGTATTTACTGCATCTAATTTTGAAACCAATAGCCTATACCTCACCGAAAATATCGACGAGGATGAAAACACAGAACGTATCTATACCGACAAACTTGGCCAAACTGTGCGTGTGGAACAACTAGTCGGAATCAATACCATATTGCGCACTGCCTACATTTATGATGATTTTGGCCTCCTGCGCTGCGTTGTGCCACCCAAAGCAAACAGCCCTGCTGATGCAGAGCTTTGTTATTATTATAACTATGACCACCGAAAACGCCTTATCGAGAAACGCCTGCCCGGAGCAGATTGGATATTTTATGTTTACGACAAGCGCGACAGGATCGCCTTGTGGCAGGATGGGGCGCAACGGCTCAACAGAGAATGGCACTTCCATTTGTACGATGCCCTCAACCGGCCTGTTGTCAATGGTGTAATCACAACCAATCAAACCCCTGAAATACTAAGAAACAGTTTTAGTGTATATACCGGCCCAGCTTACGAAACCTGGTCATCAGGCGGCCCGCTCTATGGCTATGCAAACCAAAGTTTCCCAGAACTATACCGACCCGATATGCAAGGGATCAGAAGTGTAAACTGGTACGATACCTACGACTTTAAACAGCTGGCAGTGGTTGGCACTGCCTATGATTTGCCACCGGTACCCGAAGGCGGCAACATTACTCTGGCCGCATTAACCAAAAACAAAGGAGCAATTACAGGTAGTTTGGAAATGGTTGAAGATTTGTCCGGCCTCCACCTGATTACTGTAAACTACTACGATGATCCGCGCCGTCGCCTGCTTTGCACGGTTAGCGACAATCATCTTGGCGGCCGCAACAATGTGTTTATCGGCTACACCTTTAATGATGAGATAAGCGAAAAAATTGAAACCCATTATGTTAATGGGCAGCTAACCAATCAAATTGTTTTAATTACCCGCTACACCTACGACCACCAGGGCAGGCTGCTCGAAGAAAAGCTCAAGTTTAACAACGAGGAGTTTATTACAATCAGTGCCCTGGAATACAACGAGATTGGCGATGTAATTAACACCTACCTGCATGGCGGAGACAATGTGCAGGCTTTTAACCAGAAAATTGAAAGTACCTACAACATCAAAGGCTGGCTGCGCATGATGAACAACCCTGCCGAGATAGGACACAATTTGTTTGCACTTGACTTACGTTACGAAAACCCCACAACAAGCGGCGCCATTGCTGCCAGTAGCAGCTTCAACGGCAACATCAGCCAAATGCATTGGAACAGCAAAAATGACATCCAAAGGGCCTACGGCTTCAAATACGATAAGCTAAACCGACTGACCAATGCCAGCTATGGCGATGGTTCTACCGGCAGCAACAACCCAAATTTTTACAGCACGGCCTTTGAATACGATGTCAATGGAAATATAACCGATTTGCAACGCAATATGAACAATACGCTAATTGACAACCTGTCGTATTTCTACTACAGCAATGGCAACCGCCTGAAAAGCGTTAACGATGCTACCGGCAACACAGCAGGCTATGCACCCAACAGCGGCCAATACCTTTACGATGCCAAAGGTAACATGACCTACGACCCTTCCAAAAAGATCACCGTATCCTACAACCCCCTCAATCTGCCCAGCCTGGTGGAGTTTGATAACAACGATTTTATTGAATACACCTACACCGCCACCGGCACCAAGCTCCGCAAAACCGTAAGCTCTTGGAAAACCACCACCGGCGGCACTATAGATTATGCCGGGCAGTTTTTGTACCAGGATAATGAATTAAGCTGTATTTTTACGCCTGTTGGAAGAATTGTGCCCATGCAATACAACAATGAAACCTTCTGGAAACACGAATACAACCTAAAAGATCATTTAGGCAACACCCGCATCGTTTTTGCCGCCCACCCGCACGGCCAGCCCGAAGTGATGCAGCAAACCAGCTACTTTCCATTTGGTATGACCCTGCAACAGCAAAACTTTGGCGGCTCACTAAACCAACCCAACAAACTGCTCTACAACGGCAAAGAACTGCAAGACGACGAACTGGCCGGCGTGAGCTTGGATTGGTATGATTATGGGGCGAGGTTTTATGACCCGCAATTAGGGCGTTGGCATGTGTTAGATCCGCTGGCTGCTGATTACGATAATTTATCTCCTTATGGCTACTGCGCAGGGAATCCAATCAAATATATAGATGTTAACGGTGAATTTATTGGAACCATTATTGGAACTGTTGTTGGTGGAGTAGCTGGGGCTTATGACTCTTACAAGAAAGGCGGTGATGTATGGGCAGGTGCTGCAGAAGGTGCTGTTTCTGGAGCAATAGCTGGAGCAACAGTTGATTTAGCAGTTGCGGCTACAGTTGCCACAGGAGGCGGTGCTTTAGTTGTCATTGGCGCAGGAGCGGCAGCAGGAGCGATTGGAGGTGCTGCTGGTGCTGTTGCAGGTGATGCAACCGGACAGGTAGTAACAAGTGTAAATAAGGGAAGTAGTATTTCAAATGCTGTAAGCAACATAAATACAACTAATATGGCCGACAAGGCTAAAACAGGTGCTGTAACTGGTGCAATTGGGGGAGCTGCAGGTGGTGCCGTGGGTAAAGGTCTTCAAGCGGCCAGTAATTCTACAAAAGCGGTACAAGGTACAATGTCTAAAAATATTACAGAAACAGCCAAAACATTAACGAAAATGGGGGCTGATGAGAAGACAGTGGGAACCGCAGTTAATAAGATTACAACAGGCATGGGTGAAGCAGGAAGGAATACAGTAAATACAACTAACAAGGTTGCCGCTGGGACTGGCATGGCAACCGAATCTGCTATAAAAGTAGGTCAAATGCAGAAGGAGGAGAAAAGGTGAAATTAATCATAAAATTATTTTTCATTTTAGGCATTGCTTTTTGGGGCTTGGGTTTATTGTATAGTTTTTCAAAACTTATCGCATTAAATGGTTTAGGGGACATTTATGAGATGAATGAGGCTCGAAATGCAAAAACAGAAATAATCAGGGACTCAACAGATATTAGTATATTATACACATACCAAGTCGAGGGGAAGGTGTATCAAGACAATTATAAAATGTTTGTAGAGTATTTTGAACAATGTGGCATTGATACCATTGTAGTTAAATACAATAAATACTTTCCTATGGTTAGTTTTATTGATGGTGTTCCGTTAAAAATCAGAAAGCAAAAAACAGGTATTTTTATATCTACGTTTTTTTTATTGTTTCTTATTTTACTTTGGAAATTGAGCAATAAAGATAAATGGATTAAAACATACGAAGAAGTTGGAAATAGGCCTTGGCTATATCCAGATGACCAAACAATCAAAAATCCATTTAAACGATTTGTAAATAGATTGTTTAAGAAATAGCATAAAAGCCCGGCAAGTTCGGGCTTTTTGCTTTATAGAGCAGTTACATTTTTCGGTAGCATAAAAAAGATTGTGTAAACACTCATAGAAGTAATATAATAGCACCGCCCTGCGAAATGAAGCGCGGGCGTAGCCAGAGCGAAATGGAGCAGGGCGGTGCTATCTTTGTAAAATCTTTAAAAACTTTTATTATGAGTGCACATGAAAAAATTCGTAACCCTCATGCCACGGGTAACTTGTGAGATATATCATAGTTATCAGGGGAAGTTAATTGAGGTTTCAACATTAACAATAAATGGATAATGCATGTGGTTTAAAAGCAAGAGGAATGGCAATGGCACGGATTGCACTTCGGCAGGTTTACCTGGCAACAGACAGGCTCTTTTCGGCTTGCTCAGAGCATCGCAGCCCAGGCAAATTGGCACCTGCGAGCGAGTTGAAGTTAAGGGTGTATTGGTTCGACGTAGTCGCAGACTACACCGAGTAAGAATCAAATATTTCAATATACTTCAAGGATTTACGGTGATTTCATATGAAAATCCTGCAGAAGGCTCCATCTGCAAATTCCGGACGATACTGACCCCCCATTCCGGCATACTGACCCCCTCCAAAATTTGGGTTTGTTAATGAGTTCTGGCATGCAACAACGTTGTGCCTTGCTGTGATATTTATTATTCCGGAATGTTGACCCCCGGGGGAGACC
>JAQVLA010000036.1 GCA_028704385.1 Bacteroidales bacterium
ACTTTAGGACCGGTGCCCAAATTACAGATCCAACTCCCGATACCTGGCTTAGGATGTACGAGATATTAAACTTTTGGGCAGCCAAAGGGGTGGATGGATTCAGGATAGACATGGCTGGTATGGTTCCGATGGCATTTTGGCAATGGGTAATCCCAAAGCTGAAAAGCAAATTTACATCTTTGATTTTAATTGCAGAACTTTATGAACCAGAACTTTATCATGATTTTTCGGAGGCTGGATTTGATTTTTTATATGATAAAGTAGGCTTATATAATCGTCTCGAAGCCATTTTACGTCATTCCCAAGCTGCCGAATCACTCAGTATTTGCTGGAAAATGCTTCAGGGATTGGATGATCATATGTTACGATTTATGGAAAACCACGACGAGATTCGGCTGGCATCTTCCCATTTTATGGCTGATGCCTTTGCCGCTCTTCCGGCCGTGGCAGTGAGTGCCCTGATGCACTGTGGCCCCTTTATGATCTATAATGGCCAGGAATCAGGTGAAAAGGCAGAAGGAAAGATGGGCTACAGCGGTGAGGATGGCCGTACCAGTATCTTCGATTATACACATATGCCACAGCATCAGCAGTGGTACTGTGCAGGCAGGTGCGATGGCAGCGATTTAACTGAATCCCAGCAAAAGCTGAGGAAGTTTTACCAAATGATTTTGCGCCTTCGACTGAGCAGCAAAGCTTTTAGCGAAGGCCGGTTTTATGACCTGATGTGGGCCAATCCCTGGTACACCAATTTCGATCCCAGATATGTTTATTCCTTTTTACGCTATCACAAAGAAGAAATTTATTTGATCATAGTGAATTTTAATCGCTACGAAAGCCGGAGAATGTGTGTAAATATTCCGGATGATGCCCGCGAATTGGCCAAAATTTATCCTGGAACTAACCGTAAATGCTGGATTGCAGAAAGTATTACAGAAGATTCAGATAAAATTCCTTTTGATCCTGAACAGCTTGCCGGCCAGGGGATATGGATTCATCTGGAGCCTTCGCAAACACTTATTTATAAACTACAACCCATACCTAAAAGTTATGACAACCCCATTGATGAAACTTGTTGAACAAGACGAATGGCTCGTACCTGTTAGTCAGGCAGTTACAGAACGATATTTAAGATTCAAAAACAGGCTTCAGGATCTGGAACTCAATTACGGAAGCCTCAAAGCATTTGCTCAGGCAGATAAACTTTTTGGGTTTAACTATGATGCTGTTCGCAAAGGCTGGTGGTTCAGAGAATGGGCACCAGCTGCCACACAGCTTTTTGTAATGGGTGATTTTAATGCCTGGAACAAATACAGTCATCCCCTGGAAAATAATGGCAGAGGTATCTGGGAGTTTTTTTTTGACGATAAAACGTATACGAAAAAATTAGTCCATCAAAGCTTATACAAACTTATCATTCAATCTCAGATTGGTGAAAATGAACGAATTCCGGTTTATGCCAATCGTGTCGTTCAGGATGAAAACACCAAAGATTTTACGGCTCAATTCTGGAATCCTGAAAAGTCTTTTAAATTTCGGCATAAAGCTCCTGTTTTGAACGCTAAAACTCCTTTGCTGATTTACGAATCGCATGTGGGTATGGCACAGGAATCGGAAGGTGTTGGCACTTACATCGAATTCAGGGATAAAATTTTGCCGCGCATTGTAAAGGCCGGATACAATGCTATTCAGTTGATGGCAATTGCCGAGCATCCTTATTATGGCTCGTTTGGCTATCATGTTGCAAACTTTTTTGCACCAAGCAGTCGTTTTGGCACCCCCGAAGAGTTGAAATCTTTGGTAGACAGAGCGCATGAGCTTGGCCTTGTTGTGATTATGGATATTGTGCACTCGCATACCGTAAAAAATACCCGAGAAGGACTTAATCTTTTTGATGGCACTGATTATCAATACACCCATCATGGAAGCCGGGGCGATCATCCGCAATGGGATTCCAAGCTATTTAATTATGGGAAAGAGGAAGTGCTGCAAATGCTGCTCTCAAACGTGCGTTACTGGCTTGAGGAGTATGGCTTTGATGGCTACCGTTTTGATGGTGTAACTTCGATGTTGTATTTCCATCATGGCATGGGTGTGAGTTTTGATCAGCCAGAGAAATTTTTTACTGATGGAGTTGAATTTGATGCCGTCACCTATTTGCAGCTGGCAAATACGCTGATCCACCAGCTCAACCCGAATTATCTTTCTATTGCAGAAGAAGTTAGCGGAATGCCGGGATTGTGTAAACCCATCGAAGACGGTGGAATTGGGTTTGATTACCGCCTGGGAATGGGCTTGCCTGATTTTTGGATCAAACTGCTAAAAGATCAGCAAGACGAACAATGGAATATCCACGAAATGTATCACACCATGACGAACAGGCATTTCGACATCAAGACAGTGGCCTATGCCGAATCGCACGATCAGGCACTTGTGGGTGATAAAACTATTGCTTTTAGACTGATGGACAAGGAGATGTATTTTCATATGGCCAAGTCATCCGAAAATCTCATCATTGATCGTGGCATTGCGCTGCATAAGATGATTCGCTTGTTTACAATTTCTCTGGGTGGTGAAGCCTGGCTAAACTTTATGGGAAATGAGTTTGGCCATCCGGAATGGATTGATTTCCCGCGTGAAGGCAACAACTGGAGCTACAAACATGCCCGCCGGCAATGGTCCTTGATTGAAAAAGACTATTTAAAATATCACTGGCTTTCTGATTTTGATCAGGCCATGATCAGGCTGATGAAGGACTATCAAATCATGCTTGCCATGCCACCCTGGTTGTTAAAAGCGGATGAGGCCGGTAAAACACTGGTTTTTGAGCGTAACCACCTGATCTTTGTTTTCAACTGGCACCCCTCCGATTCTATTCCGGACTATGAGATACCGCTCAAACAAACCGGCGATTATGAGTTGATCCTCTCAACAGACGAATCGCGCTTTGGCGGCTTCGACAGAATGGACAAAAATCTTCATTATCCTAGCTATTTAAAAGAAGATCAGGCTTTTATGAAGATTTATAACACCAATCGTACTGCCCTGGTTTTTAAACCTATCAAGTTAAAATCAGACAAAACTGATTAATCAATTGGTTTTAGTCTGATTAGTTGGCCAGGGCCTTCTGTAAGCACATAAAGAAAACCGTCCGGACTTTGACGGATATCTCTGAAGCGTGCATAACCTTGCAGCAATATTTCTGTGTCAACCACCTGTGTGCCACTAAGCGTTAATCGCTGAATCTGCTGGCCTGCCAGTGCGGTAACCATCAGGTTATTTTTCCAATTGGGATATGTATCGCTGGTTACAAAGCACATCCCGCATGGCGCAATGGATGGCACCCAATAATGGATTGGATCAGTTATACCGGGAAGTGTAGTGTCGTTGCTGATTGTTGTTCCATCATAATTGATACCATAGGTTACGAGCGGCCAGCCATAGTTTGCACCAGCTTTTTCAATATTGATCTCATCACCTCCACGTGGGCCATGTTCGTGTGTCCAGATTTCACCTGATAGCGGATGAATCGCCATACCCTGGATGTTGCGATGGCCATAATTATAGATTTCCGGCATCACCTCTGCTTCCTCAACAAAAGGATTGTCATGCGGAATGCTGCCATCATCGTTGATGCGCATCAGTTTGCCATTATGATTGTCAAGCTTTTGGGCATTGGTCATTTCTCCACGATCACCAATAGGAAAATAAAGCCGGTTCAACTCGTCAAAAACAATTCTGCAACCAAAGTGATAAGACAAATCAGTGAGCGGGCTGCCTCTGAACAAGGTTTCAAAATTCACAAGACTATTGCCTTCCAGCTGGCCACGACCAATGGCTGTATTGCCTTTCTGCCCATCATCCGAAGAAGCGTAAGCGAAGTAAATCCAGCCGTTGTTTTCGTAATCAGGGTGCAGTGCCACCTCCAATAATCCTCCCTGACCATTCTGCCAGATTGGCGGGAGTCCGCTGATGGGTTCAGACAATTGTCCGTCTCTGAAAAAGCGTAATTTTCCGGGTCTTTCGGCTATCAACAAACTTCCATCCGGCAAAAAGGCAATACTCCAGGGGTTTTCGAGGCCTTCGACAAGTACTTCAGCTTCAATTTGATGGGTCTGATCCGATGGCGACTCAGTATAATTTGGTTTGTTCGACGCCGTGCAGGCCGGAATAATAGCTAACATGGCAAATATCATGACAAAAAGTGATTTCATCGTACGAAGTTTAAATTAGCGAATGAAGATCGAATAAAACAACCAAATTGTCCAGACTGTTCAGCAGGTGTTTGGGAAATCTATCCCAACTGTTTTTCAAGTTCTTTGTAAACCAGCGCACTGGCTCCAACAATAGCTGCATCACCGGGCTTAAGCTGTGAAGGTAGAATTTTGACCTTGTTTTTAAAGATCGGGATAAGGTGTTTCTCCATGCTTTCGATGGTAGGTCTGAAAATATAGCTGCCAGCGGCTGTTGGGCCCCCGAACAAAAAAATCGCTTCGGGACTGGTGTGGGCAACGGTATTTGCCAGGCCTATTCCAAGCCATTCGCCGGTAAGTTCAAATACCTCTTTAGCAATGGCGTCACCTGCTTCAGCGGCTTCGAAAATCATTTTTGAATCCATCTCATTGAAACATTTGGAGGCTAAAACACTTTTAGAAGCATTGTATTTGGCAAGTAACTCAAAAGCGGTTCGTTTCATGCCCGATGCCGAGCAATAGGCTTCCAGATGACCTTTGCCACCACAACCGCAAAGTCTGCCATTGTCAACAATAGTAGTATGGCCGCATTCGCCGGCAAAACCATCATGTCCGTAAACCAGATCGCCATTCACCACTACCCCGCTTCCAACGCCGGTTCCGAGTGTGTAAACCACAAAATTTTTCATGCCTCTTGCACCCCCGTAAATCATTTCACCAATTGCAGCGGCATTGGCATCGTTGGTGATAGCAACAGCTTTCATCTCCGGAAAATTTTCTTCCAGTAATTTCACCATGGGTATCACCCCTTTGAACGAAAGATTGGGTGCATGTTCGATATTTCCGGTATAATAATTGGCATTGGGTGCACCAATTCCTAATCCCAGGATTTCAGCTTTCGGATTCAATGATCCAACGGCATTTACAAGTTCCCGGACTGAATTTGTAATATCATCAATGAATAAGGTGATGTTTCCGTGATTTGGGGTGGGGATATTGTCTTTTACAAGCACTTTGCCATCACTGTCAACCACTCCGATTGCTGTATTGGTGCCACCAACGTCAATTCCAATTGCGACTTTTTTCATATATAAATTTTATTTCAGTGTCGATTCAATTTTACGTCTGATTTTGCTGCCTGAGATGGCATAATAAAAAATGAAAATATAACTCACCGCCGGAACCAGAAAAGCATAGGTGTAGCCTGAAGTATCTGCTATTCCGCCCATCAGCGGAGGGAGGATTGCACCACCCAATATCAATGCATTGATCAACCCTGATGCCCCACTAAGTTCGGCATTGTCGAGATCTTTTACCGCCAGTGAAAAGATATTTGGGAACATGATGGAGTTAAACAACCCGATGGAGATAATGGTCCAAAGCGCGACGGATCCGGTAGTAAAAGTAGTTGTAATATCAAGCAGGGCCGCTACCAACGCAAAGGTGGCAAGTGTGCGGGCCGCATTGCCACGACCCAGCTGCATGATGATAAAATTGATGGCTGCTATTCCCGTAAAAACCATACCGATATTCCAGCTCCAATCTGTCACAAAAGCACCCGAAACAAGCGCAAGGGCCAAAACGGGCAGGGCATACATATATTTTCTGATGGCTTTCATGTCAGAAAACATGAACGAGCCAAAAAACCTACCTACCATTGCACCTCCCCAGTAAATAGCGGCATAGGTGGAGGCCATCTCTGCCGGCATACCGAGGCTTTGTTTCAGATAGTTCACAATAAGCCCGGCATTGCCTACTTCGGCTCCAACATAAAGAAAAATAGCCACTCCGCCCAGCACTACGTGGGGGTACTTGAAAATACTTTTTTTCTCTTTTTGCTCAGATTTTAAAGTCGGCAGCTTAATGGTAAAAATGATAAGGGCAACCACCAAAACGATGATCCCCATCGCGATAAAAGGCATGGGAACTCTGCCGGCAGCAATTTCAATGTCGCCCGGAAATTGAAGTCCTCTGAAAATCGCAACAGAAATCAGCCAGGGTGCAATCATGGTGGCGATAGAGTTGAGTGCCTGTGTAAAATTTAAACGACTCGAAGCAGTTTCAGGCGAACCAATTGCTGTAACGTATGGATTAGCTGCAACTTGCAAAAATACTACACCTGTAGCCAAAACAAATGTGGCAGCCAGAAAAACAGGAAACGAAGGAAGATTGGCAGCAGGCACATAAATAAAACTGCCCAACGACATCAGTACCAAGCCCGCAATTACAGTCCATTTATAGCCAATCCGGTCGATAAGTTTTCCGGTAGGAATCGACATCAGTGGGTAGGCAATAAAAAATGCTGAAGAAAGCAATTGTGCTTCAAATTCCGAAAGACTGAAAATCTCTTTGACTGGTGCACTCAGTGTCACAATGAAAGTCGTGGCAAAGCCAAAGATGAAAAAGATAGCACCAAAAACTGAAATGCCCAAAAAGGCCTGATTTGAATTGTTGCCGTTTGTCATAGTTTTGATTTTTGATGAAGGGTATTTAATCCTGTCCGTCACGTTGCGAACGCTAACAAAATTAGAAAAATATTTGATTTCTCATCTGCTGTTGAATTTTAGCTGGGATATAAATCTTGAGAGACAAAGTGATGAATACAAAGTTTTATTATTTTCGTTCATTAATCAGACATTCCGGCTACTTTGGTTGTCTGATTAACCAAAACCTTAAACACTCAATTCATGAGTAACAGAAGAAAATTCCTGGTCCAGACTTTAATTGGGGGTATCGCAACCGGATTAGGCTACCGGTACGGACTTGCCAGTACGATAATGAAACCGGCTGTGTTGCCTCCTGATCATGAAAGTTTTCCGATCATTCTATCTACCTGGAATCATGGTTTGGCAGCCAACAAAAAAGCGATGGGCGTAATGATAAAAGGCGGATCAGTGCTTGATGCTGTTGAGCAGGGAGTTAGGGTGTCAGAGGCTGACCCGAAAGTGCAAAGTGTTGGTTTTGGAGGATTTCCCGATGCTTCAGGAGAAGTAACACTGGATGCCTGCATCATGGGTCCTGATGGCAGAGCTGGCTCTGTGGCCTGCTTAAAGGAAATCATGCATCCGATTTCGGTAGCCCGTAAGGTGATGGAAAAAACACCTCATGTGATGCTTGTAGGCGATGGTGCTCAGAAATTTGCGCTAGATCAGGGTTTTGAAAAAACTAATTTGCTTACCCCCGAAATGAATGACAATTACGCAGCCTGGAAGGCTTCCGGAGCATCTTACGCACCTCATGCCAACTGGGAAAACCACGACACCATCGGACTGATTGCTATTGATATAAACGGCGATCTGGCCGGAGCCTGCACCACGAGTGGTATGGCTTTTAAGCATCCCGGACGCGTGGGTGATTCACCGATCATTGGTGCCGGCCTTTTTGTGGATAATGAGGTGGGTGCAGCCACTGCAACAGGCGAAGGAGAAGCCGTGATGAAAACGCTGGGCAGCTTTTTAATTGTTGAATTGATGAGACAGGGATATTCACCTCAGCAAGCTTGCGAATTGGCTGTCAGACGTATTGTTGCCAAAATAAAAGTACATCCCCATTTCCAAATTGGATATATTGCTTTGAATAAATCTGGCGAAGTTGGTGCATATGCCTATGCTCCGGGTTTTCAGTATGCCTTTTCCAATCGAAATGAAACCAGGTTAGTTGATGTTAAATCAGAGAAAAAGAATTGAAATGAAAAAACTGTTTTGGTCACTGTTAGTTGGCGTTATATTGGTATCCACCAGTTGTGAAAAATCAGAAAATCCCAGACTAAATATCATTCCTCAACCGGAAAGGATGTTTGTTTCGGATCGGACGTTTAAACTCAACCAAAACAGCAGGATCATTTTTGAAGATCCAAATCCTGCGTTAAGATTAATTGCCGAAGAACTGGCACAGTTTATTTCATCAGGAAGTAGTTTTCAACCAGAGATTATGCCTTACAGCCTGGTTAAATCCATCGAAAATGACATCTATTTATCTGTAAGCCTGAACGACAGTCTTCTTGGTGATGATGGATATCAAATGAAAACCAATAACGGTCAGTTTATCAGCATACAGGCCAATACAGCTCGCGGTGTCTTTTATGGCGTTCAAAGTCTTTATCAGCTTTTTCCGGACGATTTTTACGACAACGAAATACGTCCTGAAGTGTGGAAATTACCTGCCGTAACTATAAAAGACCGAAGCCGTTTTGCTTACAGAGGAATGCATCTGGATGTTTGCCGACATATCTTTCCGGTGGAATTTATCAAGCAATACATTGATCTGCTGGCCATGTACAAATACAATCATCTGCATTGGCATCTGACTGATGATCAGGGCTGGCGCATCGAAATTAAAGCCTTTCCCGGACTCACCGAAGTTGGTGCCTGGCGCAACGAAACCTTGACCGGACATGGTGGAGCAAGTTCGAAAGTGTACGACGAAAAACCTTATGGTGGTTTTTATACACAGGATGAGATCAGAGAAATTGTGGATTACGCTGCCCTGCGTTATATCACCATAATTCCGGAAATTGAAATGCCCGGACATGCATCGGCAGCTCTCGCAGCCTATCCTGACTTGGGATGTACAGGTGGTCCTTACAAAGTTGAAACCAGTTGGGGAGTTTTTGAAGATATCTTTTGCACAAAAGAAGAAACATTTTCTTTTTTGCAACAGGTTCTGGATGAGGTTATGGAATTGTTTCCTTCAAAATACATACATATTGGCGGCGATGAAGCACCCAAAACCCGTTGGAAAACATGCAAAACATGCCAGCAAAAAATTAAGACAGAAAACCTTGCTGATGAACACGAATTACAAAGCTGGTTTGTCCACCGAATCGAAAAGTACCTCAATCAGCATGGACGAAAAATCATTGGCTGGGACGAGATTCTTGAGGGTGGGTTGGCTCCTGATGCTACTGTGATGTCGTGGCGCGGAACAGCGGGTGGTATTGAGGCCGCCCGGCAAGGACACGATGTGATAATGACACCGGTAAGTCATTGTTATTTTGATTATTACCAGGGCGATCCGGCAGCTGAACCTTTGGCTTTTGGTGGTTATACACCCGTATCGAAAGTATATACCTACGAACCTGTTCCCGAAGAACTTAATGAAAAACAGGCCAAACATATTCTGGGTGCTCAGGCCAATCTGTGGTCAGAATATCTAAAAAAACCTGAAAACGTGACTTATATGGCTCTTCCGCGCATGGCTGCATTATCTGAAGTGCTCTGGAGTCCATCCAAATCGCGTGATTGGGAGAACTTTTATGACAAGTTGCCTTCACACTTTCAACGTTATGAAGCTTTAGGTCTCAACTATAGCAAGGCAGTAAATCAAATTGCTGTTAAAGAAATCTCTGATCCGAATGGTGAAATTATGCTCGACTTAAAAACAGAAGTCCCTTCAGGCCAAATCTATTTCACTACGGATGGTTCTGAGCCGGATACATCGTCAAACCTTTTTGAACAACCCATTGAAAAAGCAGCGATTGAACTACTTAAAATGCAGCTGTATCGCAAGGGGCAAAAAATTGGTGAAACTCAGCAACGCGCTTTCAAAAGATCAGCCAACGAATAGATCAAAAACATTGGCCAGGGTGCTGCTGTTTGCCTTGTAAAATTCGGTATAAGTACATCTGCTGCAGGTAACGGAAGAAAACTTTTTGTTCTGCACATAAAATATTTTGGCCAGTAAACTTCCGGTTACCCGTATCTCGCCTATTTCATATTGCCTGTTGCCACATTTTGGGCATGTATATTTTAAGTGTCTCATCCTGAAGATTCTTTTTTATCATTCTGTTTTATTCGCCCTGCACCTCTTAAGGCTTTGTGGATGATCCACTCCAGCTGTCCATTGGTACTCCTGAATTCATCAGCAGCCCATTTTTCAACCAGATTGAGCAAATCTTCATCAATCCTTAAAGCAAAAGCTTTCTTCTTAGACATAATTTTATTGATACAAAGTTCCTGTGTTTACCACTGGTGAAGCTTCTCTGTCGCCGCAAAGCACTACCATCAGATTGCTCACCATCGCAGCTTTCTTGTCATCGTCCAGCTCAACAATTTGTTTTTCGGATAACTGTTCAAGAGCCATCTCAACCATGCTCACGGCACCTTCTACGATTTTAAAACGTGCTGCTACAATGGCTGTTGCCTGCTGGCGTTTGAGCATTGCCTGGGCGATTTCCTGTGCATAGGCAATGTAATTAATACGCGCCTCAATCACTTCTATCCCTGCGATATCAAGCCTTTCGATGATTTCTCTTTCCAATTCGGAATTTACCTCCTCGCCACCAGAACGTAAAGTGATTTCGGCATCATGGTCCTCAAAATTATCGTAAGGATAAATTCCAGCCAGCTTTCTTAGGGCAGCCTCACTCTGTACCACCACAAAATGCTGAAATTCGTCTACCGCAAAGGAAGCTTTAAAAGTATCGGATACCCGCCAAACCAGTACCACACCAATCATAATCGGATTACCGATTTTATCATTTACCTTGATTGGTTCACTGTCGAAATTGCGGGCTCTTAATGAAATCGACCTGCGAACGAAAAATGGATTAACCCAGAAAAAACCATTGTCTTTTATAGTTCCGGAATACTTGCCAAACAAAGTCAATACTACCGCTTTGTTGGGGTTGATTACCGTAAAACCAATGGCAAAAAATATCGCCAGCAGTAATATTACAATAAACAAGGGTGATTTGAACATGATTAAACCTGCTATGCTAACAGCTAGCATCAGTAATACAACCAATAACATCAAATAACCGGATGCAGCGGTTTTTAACTTTTCCATGATTTAAAATTTAAATTGATATTAATTTAATATCACAAAGATATAACAAAATTTCAAAATGTCAAGATTAATGATGAAAAAACTGCGCTGCTTACAACCTTATTTACATTATGTTTGTCTGATAATTGTCAGCCCGAATTAGCTATATTTATAAGGGGTATTCTGTCTGATCACCTGAAATAGACAGAAGGACAAATTTCTTTTTTAGTAATTGTCATTGACTTTTATGAAACTTTCTACGTTTTTATCATTCGTCTTGCTGGTAATAGTATTGCCTTCGTGTAAAGACAAAAAGCAGGCAGTTGATTATGTTGACCCTTTTATTGGAACAGGTGGGCACGGACACACTTATCCGGGTGCAAGTATGCCTTTTGGTATGGTTCAGCTGAGCCCGGATACCAGAAAAGATTCGTGGGATGGCTGTTCGGGCTATCACTACAGCGATAAAACCATTATGGGATTTAGTCATACGCATTTAAGCGGAACGGGGATTGGTGATTATGGCGACATCCGTTTGATGCCCACTACCGGCGAACTAATGCTTGAGCCCGGTTTTGAGGAAAATCCTGCTTCGGGTTATCGCTCGTTTTTTTCGCACGAAAAGGAAAAGGCAGAAGCCGGTTATTATCAGGTTTGGCTTGATGATTATCAGATCAAGGCCGAGCTTACATCCAGCCAAAGGGTCGGGATGCATCGCTATACCTTTCCAAAAAGCGATAGCTCACACTTCATCCTTGATCTTTATGAAGGAGTAACTACCGATAAGATTTTGGATGCCTGGCTAAAAATTGAAAACGATAGCACCATCAGCGGATACCGCCGCACAAAAGGATGGGCCAATGACCAACACATCTATTTTTATGCTGTTTTCTCTAAACCTTTTACCCGATTTGGAATTGCGCATAATGATAAGCATCAGCCCATGCAAACCTTTGCCCAGGGAGGCAGTATTGTCGCTTGGCTTGATTATAGTACAAACACAAACGAAAGTATTCTGGTGAAAGTAGGCATTTCTGCGGTGGATGTAGCGGGCGCCAAAAACAATCTGTCTGCCGAGGTTCCACACTGGGATTTTGATAAACAACGCAACTTAGCACGTGAATCCTGGAACTCAGAACTTAACAAAATTTCTGTTGACGGCAAATCTGAACGCGACAAAACAATCTTTTATACAGCTTTGTATCATACCCTGCTGGCTCCAAACCTATACTCCGATGTTGATGGCCGTTATCGAGGCCATGACAGGCAGATACATCTATCGCAAAATAATGCTTATACGGTGTTTTCGCTTTGGGACACCTTCAGGGCACTGCATCCACTGCTTAACCTGATCGAACCCACACGAAGCTCAGAGATGATCCGTCACATGCTCGATATTTACGACAAAGGTGGTTTATTGCCGGTTTGGGAGCTGGCCGCCAACGAAACACAATGTATGATTGGGTATCATGCAGTGCCAGTTATTGCAGATGCCTGGAGAGCCGGAATTAGTGATTTTGATCAGCATAAGGCATTGAAGGCCATGGTTAAGAGTGCCCGCCAAAAACTTCATGGGCTGGATGCTTACCAGCATTTGGGGTTTATTCCGGCAGATCATGAAAGCGAATCGGTTTCGAAAACACTTGAATATGCTTATGATGATTGGTGCATTGCTGAACTTGCCAGGGCGCTGGGATATAATGATTTAGCCGATACTTTTTACTTGCGGGCACAGCACTATAAAAATCTGTATGACCCTCAGACGCAATTTTTCAGAGGAAGGCAAAATGGTGGTTTTATCGATCCTTTCGATCCGGCACAAGTCAACTTTATGCTTACTGAAGCCAATTCGTGGCAGTATAATTTCTTAGTTCCTCAAGATGTAGAAGGACATATAGCTCTTATGGGCGGAGAAAATGCCTATGCCGAAATGCTGGACTCCCTCTTCCGGGGAAAAACAGAATTGACCGGTCGCCAGCAAGCTGATATCACGGGACTTGTCGGCCAATATGCGCATGGCAATGAGCCCAGTCATCACATGGCCTACCTTTATAATTTTGTAGGTCAACCACATAAAACCCAAGATTTGGTTCGTCAGATTATAGATGAACTTTATCGTGATGCCCCTGATGGTTTGAGTGGCAACGAAGACTGTGGCCAGATGTCGGCCTGGTACGTATTTAGTGCGATGGGTTTTTATCCGGTGACACCCGGATCAGGAAACTATATTATAGGTGTACCACGTTTCGAAAAAGCCATAATGCACCTCGAAAACGGTAATGAATTTCAAATCAAAGCAACAGGACTTTCAAAAGAAAACCCATACATCAGGCAGGTCACACTCAATGGGAAAAACTACTCAAAGAGCTTCATCACCTTCGAAGATATTGCCGCCGGAGGTGTTTTGGAGTTTTTTATGGGGGATGAACCGGGAAATGACTTTGGCATCGCACCCGAATCCCGACCCAAGCAAAAAATCGATGGTCAACAGCTCACAGCCGTTCCATTGATTCAGGCTGATTCAAAAACCTTTACCAATCAGATTGAAGTAAAAATGATCCATCAACATCCTGATGCTAAAATATTTTTTACCACAGATAACACCCAACCAAACTCTGACAGCCGTGTTTTTACAGAAGTTATAACGCTGGACAAAACCACTACAATTAATGCCTATGCTATGGTGGACGGAGTGCTAAGTACAGTAGTTACTGCTGATTTCTACCGTATCCCATCCGGAAGAAGTATTGAACTGCACACCCAATACAGTCCGCAATACCATGCAGGAGGAGAAATCGCATTGATTGACCGACAAAGAGGACAGGCTGATTTCAGGACAGGATCGTGGCAGGGTTATCATGGCGTTGATTTGTCAGCAACTGTTGACCTGGGTAAAAATCAAAAGCTAAACAAAGTATCAATTGGTTTCCTGCAAGATGAACGCTCGTGGATATTTATGCCTGAATGGATTGCGTTTGAATTTTCGATGGATGGCAAAAATTTTGAAAAGACCGATAGAATCAACAATACTGTTTCTGTTTATCATTCAGGCAGTTTGATAAAAGAATTTGAATTAAAAATTAAAGATCAAACTGCACGTTATGTAAAAGTTTATGCAAAAAACAGAGCGATTTGTCCGGCAGGACATGTTGGAGCAGGCGAACCTGCCTGGATTTTTGCTGATGAAATCGTAATTGAATAAGATCTTCACCACATTTTGAACCTTGTATTCCAACCGATTGTGTTTATTGTTTCAGCTTCTGAAAGAATAAACTAAATTTGCATTTCATCAATTCAAATGCTGTATTTATTAGCCACTACCCTGCTCTCTGCTGCGATTTTCGTGGTGTTTAAACTTTTCAAAAAGTTTGAAATTAATAATTTGCAGGCCATCACAACTAATTATCTGGTTGCCAGCCTTACCGCCTTGTTGATTTACTCTGGTGAAATTAATTATACCCGCTTTGTAGGTGCTGATTGGTTTTCGATTGTGATTGGCGGTGCATTTATCGGCGTTTTTTTTCTCTTTGCGCTATCAAGTCAAAAAGCAGGAATTGCCGTCACTGCGGTATCCAGCAAAATGTCGGTCGCAATCCCAACCTTTGCCGGATTTATACTTTTTTTTGAAAAGGGAACCCTATTAAAAGTTTTAGGAATATTTTTGGCATTACTTGCCCTGTATCTGGCCTTGAGAAAGGATGAAAAAGAAAAATCCAAGCTTTCGCTGAAAGTGGTTTTGCTGCCGGTATTTCTGTTTCTGGGGACCGGTATCAACGACCTGATGATGAAAATAGCTGATTATTACTTTGTTACTGACGACTTGCTGCTTTTGCTGGCAAGCATCTTTTTGGTGGCTTTACTAATTGGAAGTTTGGCATTGTTATTCGACCTAAAAAAATCACATCAAAGTTTGAAATCCAAAAATATTGTAGCCGGTATTTTTCTGGGACTTATCAATTTTGGTTCAACCTATTTTTTGTTCAAAAGTATGGCCTGCTTTGATGCTTCTTTTTTGTTTCCTGTTCGAAATGCTGGAGTTGTTGCACTTACTGCCCTGATTGCATGGATCTTTTTTAATGAGAAGTTGAGCCGGACAAACTGGGCAGGCATCGGAACAGCCATAGTAGCCATAATTATGATAGCAAATAATTGACAATGGACGATACCTACAAAGAAATATCCGAAAATGGAGAAGGACGCTACAAAGAGAAAGGAAGTAAGTTTATTGCACATGCCTTTAAGGTGTACAGCGAGGACGATGTAAAACAGGAACTTGAGAATTTAAAAAAGCGTTATCACGATGCCCGTCACCATTGTTATGCCTATATGATCGGAGCTGATCGATCACATTTCAGGGCAAATGATGATGGAGAACCTTCAGGCACAGCTGGTAAGCCGATTCTAAACCAGATACTTTCAAAAGAAGTGACCAATGTTTGTATCGTGGTTATACGCTATTTTGGAGGCACAAAACTTGGTGTTAGTGGATTGATAAATGCCTATAAATCAGCTGCCCGCGAAGCGCTCGATGAATGTAAAATTGTAGAAAAAACAATTGACCTCCGTTATGGACTTCAATTTGAATATCCTTTGATGAATGAAGTAATGCGAATTATGAAAGAGGAAAACCTGGAACAATACAATCCAAAATTTGAATTAGATTGTTATTTTGAAATCCGTGTCAGAAAAAGTGAAGCAGACCGTATTGAAGAAAAATTTAAAAATTTGTTTGGTTTAAGAATAAATATTCTCGAAACTAATTAGATGACTGACTGTTAAAAATTAATTCTCCGTTTTCGGATATCGGTTTGCTGATGTACATCAAAAAAATTAATTTTTCAAGAGCAAATTAATTTTTTTTTTCACTTTTTTACTCTCATATTTGTTGAAAAATCAGCAGCTCCTCAAACGAATTGTAAAGCAATAACAATCAGTAGTTTACTGATTTGACGGAAATGTGCGGTTGTTAATTTTGTATTAACTGTTTGATTATCAATTAGATGAAGAAAAGACACATCGAAGTTTGGGACAATTGTTTATGTGTGATCAAAGACAATGTTCACAGCCAAAGCTACAAAACCTGGTTTGAACCAATTAAACCAATTAAGCTTGAGAACAATGTATTAACCATTCAGGTTCCCAGTCAGTTTTTTTATGAATGGCTCGAAGAGCATTACATCAGTTTACTCAAAAAAACGGTTAAAAAAGAATTGGGTGTTGAAGGCCGTTTGGAATACAGCATCATCATGGATAATTATGATGCCCGGACACCTTATGCCATAAAATTTCCTACAAGCAACAAAAAAGACACAAAAAATCCACTCGTTTCGATGCCGCTCGACTTGAATAAAGGCACTTCAAAAGACATTCCCAATCCTTTTATTATCCCGGGCCTCAAAAAAATTAAAGTAGAGTCGCAGCTCGTCGAAAGCTATTCCTTTGATAATTTTGTTGAAGGCGATTGTAATCGTTTGGCACGATCTGCAGGCTATGCCGTTGCCGAAAATCCGGGAAAAACTGCCTTTAACCCCTTGCTCATATTCAGCGGGACAGGTTTGGGCAAAACCCATTTAGCTCATGCCATCGGTTTGCAGGTGAAAAACAATTATCCTGACAAAACTGTTTTATACATTCAAACAGAACAATTTATAAGTCAATTTATACAATCGGCCCGCAACAATAATCAAAACGATTTCGTGCATTTTTATCAGATGATAGACGTGTTGATCATTGATGATATCCAGTTTTTGGCCAGCAAAGACAAAACACAGGATGTTTTTTTCCATATCTTCAACCATCTTCATCAAAACAATAAACAGTTGATCATCACAAGTGATAAACCTCCGGTTGAGCTAAAAGGGCTTGAGCCACGCTTGCTTTCACGATTCAAATGGGGACTTTCGGCTGATCTGCAGGTTCCCGATCTGGAAACCAGAATCGCTATTCTGAAGAGGAAACTATACAATGATGGCATCGAAATTCCTCAGGAAGTAATTGAGTATCTGGCGTATAACATCACAACCAACGTCCGCGAAATGGAAGGTGCTCTGATATCTCTGGTAGCACAATCCTCACTCAACAAAAAAGCAATCACTATTGATCTTGCCCGGCAGATGATTGATAAATTTGTGAAAAATACCACCCGCGAAATTTCAATTGATTATATCCAAAAAGTGGTGTGCGATTTCTTCGGCCTGCCTGTTGAGCAAATCAATACCAAAACCCGTAAACGCGAAATTGTTCAGGCACGCCAGCTGGCCATGTACTTCTCGAAAAAGCATACCAAATCCTCTTTGGCTACCATTGGATTGCATTGTGGAAACAAAGATCATGCAACCGTTCTACATGCCTGTAAAACAGTGAGTAACCTAATTGAAACTGACAAACAATTTGAAGGATACGTTAACGAGATTGATAAAAAAATTCAACATTAGCCTCAAAAATGTAGTATATTCGTACTGATGAAATCAAAATCAGATGCTGTGAAAATTGAAATTTTACAGCAGAAAATTCCGGTTTAAACCAAATTTTCAAGACTATGAATATACTTTTTGTTTGTTTAGGAAACATCTGCCGCTCACCCATGGCAGAAGGTATTTTAAAAAAGATTTTTCGTGAAAAAGCTTTAAAAGGAAAGGTTGAATCGGCCGGATTTGAATCTTTCCATATCAACGAACCACCTGATCCGAGAGCAGTACAAGTGGCGGCAAACCATGGTATCGACATCTCCAAAAAACAAGCCCGCCTCTTCAGAAAAGTCGATTTCGATCATTTTGACCACATCTACGTGATGGACACGCAAAATATGAACGATGTGAAAGACCTGGCACGTAATGAAGTTGACCTGCAAAAAATTGACTATTTGATGAATGTGATAGAGCCCGGCTCCAACAAAATAATCCCTGATCCATTTCTCAGCGGAATTGAGGACTGCGCAAAAGTGTTTGAGCTGATGGAAAAAGCCTGTCATAAAATTGCTGAAAAAGCCTTATTGTATGCAGCAAACAACTGATACTATTCCTGACAAGCGAACCATCTCGCAGGTAGCCGTCAGCATAGCCCCATACATACATCAAACTCCTGTACTTACCTCAGCCTATTTTGATAAGCTGATTCAGGGAAGTCTTTACTTTAAATGCGAAAATTTTCAAAAAGCAGGAGCTTTTAAGTCACGCGGAGCATTCAACACTTTATTATCGCTCGGCAAAGATGAACTAAAAGCCGGCGTTGCCACCCATTCGAGCGGAAATCATGCACAGGCGCTGGCACGTGCAGCATCGATGCTCAACACCAAGGCTTATATCGTTATGCCACAAACAGCTCCCAAAGTAAAAGTTGATGCAGTAAAAGCTTATGGTGGCATCATTACTTTTTGTGAACCCACACTTGAAGCACGCGAATCAGCTCTGGAGGAAGTGATAGGCAAAACCGGCGCAAGCTTAGTTCATCCCTACAATGATTACCGCATCATTGCCGGACAAGCCAGCTGTGCGATGGAATTGTTGCATCAGACCGAAAAACTCGATTACATCTTTTGTCCGGTTGGAGGCGGAGGGCTGCTCAGTGGAACTGCTTTGTCAGCCAACTATTGGTCGCCCACCACCAAAGTTATTGGTTGCGAACCCAAAGGAGCTGATGACGCTTACAGGTCGTTCGCTACCAGAAACTTTGTCCCAAGCATCAACCCGGAAACAATTGCCGACGGACTTTTAACGTCCTTAGGAAGCCTGACCTTCCCCATCATTCTCAAATATGTGAACGAAATTATGACTATTGGTGAAAAAGAAATAATTACAGCCATGCGTCTGGTATGGGAACGTATGAAAATAATCATTGAACCAAGTGCTGCCGTACCTTTGGCTGTGGCCCTATCCGGAAAAATTGACCTGAAAGGAAAAAGTGCCGGCATTATCTTTTCGGGTGGAAATGTAGATTTAAACGCCCTTCCCTGGCTATGAAAAATAAAGGAACACTTTATCTGATTCCAACACCCATTGGAGATACAATTCCTGAGCAAACAATCCCTGCTCAAACAATCGAAATTGTACAAAAACTGGACTACTTTATCGTTGAAAACCTGCGAACTGCAAGACGTTTTATAAGTAAGGCCGGCTCTTCCAAACCAATAGATGAGATTGAATTTGTTATTCACGACAAACACTTTGATTCGTGCGAAACCGGCTCCTTGCTTCAGCCACTCCTTGAAGGAAAAGACGGAGGCCTTTTGTCGGAAGCCGGAACACCCTGCATTGCCGATCCGGGTGGAGTAGTTGTGGCACAAGCACATGAATGGGGAATAAATGTAGTGCCCCTCAGTGGCCCAAATGCCATTATACTTGCCTTAATGGCTTCAGGTTTCAACGGGCAGGCATTTCGCTTCCATGGTTATTTACCAATTCAGGAAAATGAAGCTATACAGGTCATTAAAGTTCTCGAACAGCAAGCTGTTTCTACAGGTGAAACCCAGATCTTTATTGAAACACCTTTCAGAAATAATGCCATGATTGAACGCATCATCAAACATTGCAGGCCTGACACTTTTTTGTGTGTTGCAGCCGGGATTAGTACTTCAAACGAAACAATCATCTCATTGCCACTTGCGGCATGGCAGTTAAGAAAGGTCAATTTTCACAAAATTCCGGCTGTGTTCCTGCTTTGGAGTGCAAATAAAAACGTGTTTCAAAAAAAGCGTAAAAAATACAAACGCTGATTTCAAAACACGCCTTAAAAAAACGGGGTAGATTTTTTTATTTTAAAGATCAGTGGTGATGACCATGAGGTCCGTGCACATGACCATGATTCAGTTCTTCAGTTGTAGCATCACGCACTTCAAGAATATCGCCCGAAAAGTGCAAATCCATTCCGGCAAGCGGATGATTAAAATCCATTTTAACCGTATCATCCGAGATTTCCATTACCACACCATCCAATGGATTGCCATTTTGATCCTGCATGGTAATCTGATTCCCGACTTGAAGCAATTCTTCATCAATCTTGCCATCTACTTCAAAAATTTTCTTGTCCAGATCAATCACAGCCTCATCATTAGGCTGACCATAACCTTCGTTGGCCGAGAGATTAAAACTAAATTTGTCGCCGGCTGCCAAGCCATCCAGACTTTCCTCAAATTTTGGCAACAAACCACCAACACCAAAGAGGTAAACAAAAGGTCTGTCTTTTTCTACTTTTTGAATTAATTCGCCCTGAGCGTCCTGATGACGCAATTCGTAAGTGAGTGAAACAACTTTTTTAGTTCCTACTTTCATTAAACCAGATTTTGTAT
>JAQVLA010000037.1 GCA_028704385.1 Bacteroidales bacterium
TGTTTTTGGGTTAATCGCCTGAAAGCGTTACAAACATTAACACATACCGCATGGCCAAAAAGAAATCTACTCTGGGAACCAAGAGCACTTTTACGAATACAATACTGAGTATTTTCGGTGAGCAACCGTTTAAACCCTTCAACTATAAACAGATTTCCAAGCTGTTGGGGATCAAAGATAAAGCCGGAAAAGATTTGATTGATAAAATTTTACGCGAGCTGCTTCAGGAAGGGAAACTGCGCGAAGAAAGGCCTTATCGCTATGTGTTGAGCAAGGAAATGCTTACGCAAATTGGAGGAAAAAGTAAGCTTACCATCGGTAAGGTGGACATGAAAAGTACTGGCAAAGCTTATGTGATTCCCGAAGACGGTGGCGAAGATATTTTTATTGCTGCCAACAATACCGGACAGGCTTTGCATGAGGATCTCGTGAAGGTAGCCCTTTTCCCGAAGCGTAAAAACAAAAAAACTGAAGGGCAGATTGTTGAAATACTGCAGCGTACCAAGACAGATTTTGTTGGTGTGCTTACGATCAGCCGCGATTTTGGTTTTGTGGTGCCCGACAGCCAGCATATGCCGATGGATATTTTTGTGCCGAAATCAGCACTGAACAAGGCCAAAAATGGCGACAAAGTGGTGGTGCGTATTGGAGAATGGCCAGAGCAGTCGAAGAATCCTTTTGGTGAGGTGATCCATGTGCTGGGCAGACCCGGCGAAAACAATGTGGAAATGCAGTCGATTCTGGCCGAGTATCATTATCCGTTGCAGTTTCCTGCTGCTGTTGAAAAGGAAGCCGCTGCTATCTCTGAGAAAGTGTCATCAGCCGAGATGTCCAGCCGAAAAGATTTCCGCAAGATATTTACCATCACCATCGATCCGGCTGATGCCAAGGATTTTGATGATGCACTGTCATTGCGTAAACTGGAGACAGGCAACTGGGAAGTAGGTGTGCACATAGCAGATGTGTCGCATTATGTGAAGCCCGGAACAGCCCTTGATGAGGAGGCCAAAGAAAGAGGAACCTCTGTTTATCTGGTTGATCGGGTGATTCCTATGCTGCCCGAAAAACTTTCCAATGGGGTGTGTTCGTTGCGTCCCAATGAAGACAAGCGCTGTTTTTCGGCTGTTTTTGAGATGAACGAACAGGCCGAAATCCTGGATGAATGGATTGGGAAAACTTTGATCAACTCTAACCGTCGCTATGCCTACGAAGAGGTACAGGCTATGATTGAGGGGGGCGAAGGAGATTACAAGGACGAAATCATGTTGCTGCATCAATTGGCCGAAAAACTTCGGGCAAAAAGAATGGCCAACGGTTCGATTAATTTTCATTCCGAAGAGGTGAAGTTTATTCTCGACGAAAATTCCAAGCCGATTGATACCTATGTAAAAGTACAGCAGGAAAGCCATATGCTGATCGAAGACTTTATGTTGCTGGCCAACCTGCGTGTGGCCGAAAAGATTGGCAAGGTAAAAGGTAGGTCCAAAGCCAAAACCTTTGTGTATCGCATCCATGATGAGCCTAACCCGGAAAAGCTGAACACTTTCACTCAAATGGTTTCACGATTAGGTTATAAAATGGATATCAGCAGCCGGCAAAAACTGGTGAAATCCTACAACAGCCTCTTCGAAGCAGTTGAAGGCAAAGGTGAAAAAACCCTGATCGAAACGGTTGCCATCCGAACCATGGCCAAAGCCGAATACAGCACCGAAAATATTGGCCATTATGGTTTGGCTTTTCCGTTTTATACCCACTTCACCTCCCCTATCCGGCGCTATCCTGATTTATTGGTTCATAGATTGTTAGAGCGTTATTTAATTGAAAACAAGCCTTCAGTAAGCCCCGAAACTTACGAGCCAATCTGTCAACATGCCAGCGAGATGGAACGCAGGGCGGCTGAGATGGAGCGCGATTCAGTAAAATACAAACAGGCCGAATACCTCTCGGATAAGATTGGAAAAGTGTTTGATGGTCAAATTTCCGGCGTGAGCAAATGGGGTCTTTTTGTTGAGCTGAAGACCAGTAAATGTGAAGGTTTGGTGAGGTACAGCGAAATGCCGGGCGACTTTTATTATCTGGATGAGGAAAACTTCCGGGTGATCGGTCAGGAATTTGGGAAAATTTTCCGCCTGGGTGATCCCGTAAAGATCAAAGTTAAAAAAGTGGATCTGTTAAAGAAACAGATGGATTTTCAACTGATGGATACCGATCAGGCAAGGAGTTTTAAATAATTTCAATTTTAAAGTATACGGTTATGAAGTTTCAGGTGTTTTTGCTTTTATTCTTGTTCATTTTAATAAGTTCGTGCAAACAAGAAAGTGAGCCTGTTTTAACTGCACCCGATTGTGGCGAATCCTTTTGTGTGAGTACTTACCGCGTGAATAAGGAATGGATTGAAGATCACGGTGCTCAACTAATACAATATCAACTATTTGACGGTTATGCGATTGCCATTTGGCGTAATATGGAGGCGGATCCCCCCACAACTTTTATGATGCAGGTCGGGAGTGCGCAGCGGCCAATTTTAAACGGGCCGGGGCTTTTTAGGTTTGATCAGTTTCAGACTGCTTTTTTCAGTGCAGAAATCAAACAGGATAGCATGGTGAGGTATTTGGGTTATGCAGGATTTATTGAGGTGGATTCTGTTACGGAGAATTACTTTTCAGGAAGTTTAGAGCTAGATGCTCAGGTAGATACCCTGAATGTTTATATGAAGTTTGTTGGAAAATTTGAAGTCCAGAACTGATCAGTTGAAGGGTTGAAAACTCATGCTGCCACCAATCCAGCTGATACGGGCTTTATCGTAAATACTGTATGGAATGTAGCCATGAAAAAAGTCGAGCATTATTGTGAAGGGGGCACTTCCCTGCTTACCCAGCTCGATACCGGCAGCTATGCGGGTTCCGGGATAAAAATTGGTTTCTTGTTCAATTTGGATGTGCATTGCTGCCATCCAGCGTAACCAATCTTTAGAGGCGATCGGTTTATTCCATCTGAAACCGGCATCACCAAGAATTCGTTTTCTTTCGTAAGCGCTGTGAGGGATAAATCCAATGGTTCCATACACGCACCAGTTTTTACTTGTATAAGCGGTGCTAAAATCCAGTACTTCATAGATGCGTAAATTATCAAGATAGGAATTGATGTAAAATCGATAAATAAAATCATCACCCAGATGAGCTGAGATATGATAAAGCCTTAGCTTGTGCGACCATTTTTCAGAAGTTTTCCAGTTGTAGTGTATTCCAACTTTATATTCGGTATTGAAGTGATTCACCTGAAACACCTCCAGCGGATTTTCGAAAATGAATTGTGTAAAAGTGGCTATTTCAATACCAATTTCTTTGGGTTTTGAATGTTTTTCCCACCTTAAGATGCTGCGGTTAATGCCTGCCGAGTAATTAGCAAACATGCGATTAGGCCAGCCTTTTGGAATATGCAGCACATAAAGCGAACCACTGAATTGTGCTTCACGGTAATCGAGTGGTTTTTCAGGAAATAAAGTGGATTTTGGAAGCCAATTAATTGAAGTTTGTGTGTAGGAATAAAATGAAGAAAAGACCATAAACAACAGTAACACAAATACATACAGCTGTTTAAATAACTTCATGGTCCACAGATATTTGCTATTTAAAAATGTTTGTCCAATACTTCAGGCAGGAAAGGTCTTCCCTGGCGGTTGATAGAAGTTCCGATAATGCGTGCCGAAATAATTGGCTTTTGATCGCTCGTCCGGATGATTTGTTGTACAAAGCCAAAACGTAATTGCGAAATTCGTTCCAGTTGGCAGCTCACTTCACATTCGTCTCCACTTCTGAGAGGGAAATGATAATCCATTTCGATGCGTTTCACTACCAGTAATATGCCTTCTTCGGTAAGTTTTGCGAAATCAAGTCCGATGGTTTTCAAATATTCATGCCGGGCGTGTTCCAGGTAATGTTGGTAGTTGGCATTATTTACAACACCTTGCATATCACATTCGTAATCGCGTACTTTTAGTGTAATAGAAAAATTTTGTGTATTCATCAGAAGTCGTTTAGCCATCAAAAATAAGCTTTTTTAGATGGAAACAACATTCAATCAGGATTGAAATATGTAGCTTCGTTGGATGAACTATTAATACCTTTTTTATGAAATCGGGCGACTTGTTGCATAATGAACTATTGAATCTTTTGATGCAACACCCTTCTCAGCAGCACATTAAAAATATTGCAGCCCGCATTGGCAGTGATGAGCAACTGATTGCAACAACAATTACACTGGGACGCAAACATCACGGACGGGCAGCTAATCATGCTTCGTGGGTAATGCGCAAACTTTTCGATGAGGATTTGCACTTGCTCCTGCATTTCAGAGAAGAGCTTTTTGAATGGGTGCTTGAAACGGAAGCCGATAGTGTACGCAGAAACCTGCTGCCACTTTTAACCGCTTATCTGTCCAATACCTTTGTTGCGCAATCAGAGCTGGTAGGACAAGTTTATTTTAAGTGCCTGGAATGGGCTGATTCAGAGAGATATGCAATTTCAGTACGTTGTAATGCTATGGAATATCTGGCCAAAACAGCGAGTATTGAACCAGCGCTTAAACAAGAGTTGTTGCCACTATTCGAAATGATTCATCAACATGCTGAAGGAGGTGTTTGGGTGCGATCGCGTCAGATACTTGAAGGATTCAGGAATTCAGAGCAGGCTCACAGGCGAAAAAAGCAGGCAGGAAAGTGTTCCCCAAAAGAGAATCGTGAGGATGGAAAAAAGGAAAACCTTAAATGATCTGCGATAGAGTTTTCTGATAACAAAGGCACTCACCGGAACCGACAAAAAGGGAGAGGTAAGAATGAAAGGCCATGGTCCTACCCGATTCCTGTAGGCTAAGATTTTTCGTGACCGTTTGAATCTTTTCCCGGGTCTACGAGCACGCAAATTTGGGTTTTTCCAGGTGATCCAATCTGAAAAGAAATAAAAAGCCAAAAAACCGAGTGTGCCTCCTGTGTTCACGGTGATCAGCGTTTCGATGAGGCTGAATCCGGCCAGAAAAGCTACAGGAGGAGTCATGAGCAATCGCACACTAGCAAGCAAGGCTATGGAAAGATATTGGAGAATTAATTCCAACTTATTGTTTTTGAATGAATTTGATAAGGTTGTCAGAAGCATCTTCAAGCAGGTCGATCACCATTTCGAAGCCTTGTGTGCCGCCATAATAGGGATCCGGAACATGATCGTAACGTTTATCAGAAAAGAAATCACGCATACGCAAAACCTTGTTCATTTGTGCTGTGGTTTCTGCTTTTTGTCGTAGATCATCATAGTTTTTGTCGTCCATTGCGATCAGATAATCGAACACATCAAAGTCGGATGAGACAACAGGTCGAGAGATACTCGTTAGCTCATATCCTCTGTTTTTAGCCGTTTGGCGCATACGCCTGTCGGCTTTTTCACCGGCATGCCAGGCAGAAGTGCCTGCCGAATCGGCAGTAACGGTTAATCCGGCTTCATGTGCTTTCTTACTAAAAATGCCTTCGGCGGCGGGAGAACGGCAAATATTGCCTAAACAGACAAAGAGGATTTTCATAGTTTTCTGGTAAGAGTTTACAAAAATAGAAAGTTGAACCAAAACAACAACAAAATTGTGCAACAGAGCTGCATCGGCTAAAGAAAAACGTAATTTTGCAAACTTATCAGCCTTCTTAGCTCAGCTGGTAGAGCAGCTCACTCGTAATGAGCAGGTCGCGGGTTCGAGTCCCGTGGAAGGCTCTTATAGTTTTATAATTGTTTTTGTAAGTCATTTATAAGCTCAGAAATTGGTCTTACATAATCTTTTAGACCTACATGTGATTCAGCATACTTCAACCTCCTGCTTTCATCTGGTAAGTAAAAAATATGACGATGGCCTCCTAAAGAAGTCAGTTTTTCATCAGATAAGTCTTCGTCATAAGTTAAAATGTGATAGATGTATTTAATCTTGTATTTGCTTAAAATAGTAGATTCAGCGGACGAAACTTGTTTCCACCTTTCGCGAAGTGTTCGTTTACATGAAATTCCAATTAACCAGCCGTCTTTAGTTTTTACCCAATTATCTATTTCAATATCAGCTTGAAAATGTTCTGGTGAACTAGCACGTTTGATCCTATAAAAGTTTAAAATAAAATCTGTTACATCCTCAAGGCTGCCACCAGCTCTTTTCTTGCGTTTTTGGCCAGCCCTTCTTTCAAATTCCTGAGTAAAGGCTGTTAAAACTATATCTTTATCATCCTCCGTGATTTGATTAGTTTTTGAAAGTAATATTCTCAAAGTGGCAAAGGCCCGCACAATTTCGGTTCGTTCTGCTGTAAGACATCCTTTTACTCCTAAATCATCCCATAGAGTTATAACTGTAGCCAGACCTTTTTCACCTTGAATTTCAAGATAGGATTTAGCAATATTTAAAGTGAATTCTTTATCATCATTGGGGATATTTGATATTGCTTGCTGCAGAGGGAGTAAAATATTTTCGCATGTCATGATAAAAACTTCAACATCTTCTGCAGTCTTGATCATTTCATCCAAGTCAGTCAATAACCGTTCCACTCTGATCTTTCTTGTGCTTGTTTTTTTATAGCGTTCTTGAATGATATTTTTTAAAGTTTGTTTTTGCAGTTTTAAAATGTCTGTTGTGAGTTTTTCATTGGAAATTACCTTTAAACTACTAGCCAGCAAAGAAAGTAACTTTGGTTCTTTACCAATTGCAACGTATTTATCATTGCTTATTAGCATTCTTGAAAACCAATAAACCTTATGCCATTTATTTTGAATATTATTTAGAAATACGTTTGCTTTCACTTTTGATGATGTTTATTTAGAAACTTATAACTCCTTGTTTTTTAAACTCATTAATTCTGTTTTCAGCCATTTCGATATATTCTGGTGAAATATCAATGCCTAAATATTCTCTGCCATTCATAATTGATGCAATTGCAGTCGTTCCGGAGCCAATAAAGGGGTCTAGTATTCTTTGAGCGTTGGTTGAAGAAATTATGCGATTGATTAATGCCACCGGATAAGGTGCCGGGTGCGGATTATTCATCTCTTGTTTGAACTCCCATACATCACCAAAGGCATTTGCTTTTGGAGCTAATTTAAAGTTTTTTTTGGCAATTAAATAAATTACTTCATAAGTAGGTAAAAAATAACCTTGATTAAAATTTATGCCACCCTTTCTTTTCCAGATTATTATCTGCCTAATAGGAAGGCCTTTAACAATGTCTTGTCTATCTTGAAGTAGTCCATTTTGTACTCGCCATTTGTGATTGTAAAAAATTGCTCCATTTTCTGACAGAACTCTTAACATTTCCAGTAAACAGCTTCTTTGCCATTTAGAATATTCATCATGTGGCATACAATCGTGATGATTAGAATACCCATTTACCAGTTCTGCATTTTTCCATTTACCTCCTCGCCCGTCTTTCATCCCATTCCCGGTTGAATTTTTGAGATTATATGGCGGAGAAGTGACGACCAAATCAAAACTACCGGAAGGAAGTTTTCTCATCTCTTCGAGACAATCACCAAGGATTAATTTATTAAGAGCTATATCCATATGATCCAATTGAGCAATAAATTAGCTAGTTTGTCCTGATGAGACACCTTTGACATTTGCATCTACAAAAATAGTTTTTTTTTAGTAATAAGTCCACAAAAAAAGGCTCATATAGAGCCTTGTAAATCAATTAAATAAGATGCAATTTGAGGTCTCGAGCGGATAAAAACCAATAACTGAATATCAGATAATTACAGGTCTTTTGGTAAAGTATTGGTAAAGTTTTTCTAATTATCATTTTTCTTTTTTTTCTCTTTAGCCAACTTTTCTGCAAATTTGATTTTTTCATCTGGATCATCAATAGGAAAAGGTTGTTTACCAACTTCTTCCCAATTAGGTTCATCATCGAATTTTGGTCTGTCTTTTTCTGGTAATGTTTTGTAATACAAATCAGCACCTGATATAGCGTTAGTTTTCTTTAATAGGTCAATCAAAAGCTTGTAGTTTTCAAGGTGTTTCTCAAGTTCGGTTATTCTATTGCTTTTGTCTGCAATTTCTTTTTTAAGTGTCGTAATTTCTTCGTCTATGTTTTCTGGGTAAATCTTTAGGCCATCCACACCTTCAAAAAAATTCATAAATGGAACCTCAAGTATAACAGCAATCTTTTCAATCATTTCGATTGTTAGATTATTGTTTTTTATCCTTTTGGATAAATTAGTTCTATCAATATCAAGTGAATTAGATAAATCTGTTATAGATATATTCTTATGAATCAAGTCTTTCAAAAGGTCATAGTTCATAACTGGCAATGTTATTAACAATTAATTGTTGATAAATAAAACGTGCAAAAAATATAAATGCGTGTGTAATATTGGAACATATGTGGTATATTTGCACGATATTTATTATTCACAGTGCTAAATTAAACTTTTTAATTATGTCAGAAATTGTAGTAACAAATCCATCAGATTTAAAGAGAGTACTAAAAGAGGCAATACTCGAAATTGATGAAGAAAGAGTAATGAAACAACCCGAAAAGGTTTACTCTATCAATGCTGTATCAAAAATGATAGGCAAAGCCCACGCCACAGTAAAGAAGCTTGTAAAAGCCGGATATTTAAAGACAACGGCTGACGGCTTAATCCTGGAAAGCTCAATTAGTGAGTATTTGCAAAAGTAATCCACACAGTAATTAACCCCTTAACCTTAAACGCCATGAATAAAAACGAAATTTTAGAAGAATTAAAAAGGTTAGCAGATAACAACGCAGCCTTAGACCTTGCAGATTTTATGCTGTATGCCCTTACCTATAAGGAAATAAGGCTAAACGTCACTGACCAGGCAATTAGTAACATTCAGCAGCTGGCCGCCCTACTAATTGAAGTAAAAAAACAACAGGCTTAAGAAATTAAAAAAGCGATCTGCACCGCCTGCAGATCGCTTACATTTTTTATTTAGCCATAAACAAAAAAATGAATATTTTCAGTCTTAAACCCATAGAAATAAGCCTGAAACCCAGTGCAAATATACAAATATTTTCGCTGGTTTACAGGTTTTTCTTTAAAAACCGAACAAATGAGAAGTATAAACACCAATAAGCCAAGAGAAAATATTAATGTATATGATCTGGCTGAACGATTATCTTCACAGCTAAATACAGAACCAAAACAATATCCTGGAGAGCTTCAAAAAGTAGCATTATCAATAATGAATTTAACAGCTACTGAACAGGTAATTGCAATTGATCAGATCAGCAAGACAACAAAAACGACTAAATCTGAAATAAAAGAGGTTATTAAAGCAATTAAATCTGAACAGATTAATAATACATTTGGTCTTAATGAAATTGATAAACTGGAACTTTTTATTTCTGAAAACTTCAAAATCCACTACAACGTAATTTCAAACCGATTTTATTTTGAAGATTTAGAGACCGGCCAGGACGACGTCGATGAATACGCGATCTTGAGAAAGATGCGTAAAAATAATATCAAGGCCAGTATTAATACTATTGTCGAGATTATCAAAAGCCCTTTTACTCCCAGATTCAACCCTTTCCAGGACTATTTTGAAAGCCTTGATAAATGGGATAATACAGACTATATCAGTAAGCTTTGCAGCTTTATAAACACTACAGATCAAGGACGATTTGTTGTTCAGTTAAAAAAACACCTGGTGAGAACTGTTGCCGGAGCTTTAGAAAAGGAGTTTAATAAGCAAGCTTTTATTTTTGTTGGAAGTGAAGGAGAAAACAACCAGAACAGCGGAAAAACGACACTTGTTCGCTGGTTGTGCCCCCCAGCTTTAGAAGATTATTATGCAGAAGATCTGATTGGAGACAAGGACACACTAACAACGCTTTCCAGTAGCTTTATTATTAACCTGGACGAACTGGCCAACTTCGGGAAAAAAGAACTTGCAGAACTAAAGGCTATAATGAGTAAGGATAAGATAAATGTAAGATTGCCCTATGATAAACGATCATCAATACTGCCCCGAAGGGCTTCATTTTTTGGAAGCACAAACGAAGCTACTTTTTTGAACGATTTAACCGGAAATGTTCGCTGGATAGCTTTTAAACTTAGCCCAACAAACCCAATTAATTGGGAATATTCAAAGAAGATGCACCCTGATCAAATCTGGTCACAAGCCTATCATTTATTCAAAGAAGGTTATTCTGCAAAGCTTACAAAAGATGAAATTAGAGCCAATGAGCAGGCAAACGAACAGTTTTTAAACCTGCCAGCAGAATATGAAATGATACAGGAGTATTTTATGCCTGGAACAAGTAAAGATTTTGATTCATTTTCTGGTACAGTCCAAATAATGGAGTTTTTACTTAGTAACTCCCAAAAAACACGATTAATTGAGAAGATACTTGGACAATCTTTAAGACAATTAGGATTCCACAGACAGCAAATAAATCGCAAGTGGGGATATTATTTGAAGTATGCTAAAACTGATCCATTTATTTACTCTAATCTTAAAAACCATGAAATACTCTAATTTATCTGGTGATCTGGTGCAAAGCTTTATAATTAACAGTATATCAGTTAAATATATTGCACCAGATAAAAAAAAAACATCTGGTGTTATCTGGTGTTATCTGGTGCAAAAACGCCATTCTGCACCAGATAGAAAATTCAAAAATCGGTTTATCTGGTGCAAATTTGAGAAGTTATAATATTGAATATCAAATTTATAGTACTTTGCTGCACCAGATCACCAGATGCACCACGTGTTTTTGAACTTTCAGGAAAAAAAATAAAAATTGCTCATAGAAAAAAACAGACATGAACATTGAAACCGCAAAACAGATCAAAATTTTCGAATATTTAGCCAGCTTAGGCCACCACCCAATAGAGGCCGAAAGTAACAGCAAGTGGTTGAAGTATTACAGCCCTTTCCGGAAAGAAAGAAACCCCTCATTTGAGGTAAAAGTTACAGGAGATTATTATAAAGACTTTGGCCGAGATGAAAAAGCCGGAGACATTATAAACCTGGTAAGCAGACTACACAACACCGACACAGCCGGAGCCCTCAAAATTCTGGAAGCATTCAGCCAGCAGAACCAACCGCCAAAACCAATGTTTTTTGTCCATGAGCATAAAATTAACAAGGCCATGAGCAAACCACCGGCGCCAACTTACCACCAAACAACCATAAACGACCCAAAACTTATGGTTTATCTTGCCATAGATAGAGCAATACCCGCCAAAGTATGGCAGGACGTCCCAGAACTTTCACAAATCATTTACTGTCCAATGGGAGCCAGGTACAAAGTAAGCTATTCAAATATTGCCTTTCAGAACGATTTAGGAGGCTTTGAGTTAAGAAACAGAGAATTTAAGGGAACTATTGGTCAGAAAGCCATTACCACCATACAAGGCCAGGAAAACAACAAACTAATCCTATTTGAAGGCTTTATTGACTACCTTAGTTTTATTGCGCATTATGGCCGTAAGCCTCATTCAAAAACTATTGTACTGAATAGCCTAACTAATCTGCACAAGGTTAGCCCTACATTGGCACAATACGAGAAAATACATTTGTTCCTTGACAATGATGAAGCCGGAAACAAGGCCGCAGCTCAAATAATGAAAGAACACCCCCAAGCGGTTGACTGGTCAAAAGTCATCTATCCCGAAGATGATGACTTGAATATGTTTATTTGGCACAAACCCGAACACCTCAAATTAGTACAGCAATATGAATCGAGCTATTAAAGTCAGGATTCAGGACGATATCCGTAGGCCTGATAAAACAAGTATATACACTTGGAAAGCAAAATATTATCATGTATTCCTTCAGGATAGTTGGTTACTATTCAAAAGCTATAAACAAGCCCTTCATTACCAGGCATTAATCAATAAAAACGCCAATAAGATAATTCAGGACATTAATTTTATGCTCATCAATCTTTATTCCTGGTACAAGTCAAACACCTTTCACAATCTATCAACCATGCAAATAATATCGAGTGCATTTGCTGAAATAGATTTTTTACAGTTAAAGACGTGCAGTAGTTTTTTGAAATGGTGGAGATTTACTCAAATACTTAAGGAAATAAACGAAAAACTGTTAACCATATCTAATCAGTTAAGCAAAGAACACCCTTACATTGGTAGTAGCACCTTGCTAGAAAAAATTGATTCAATCAATCAGGAAATTGAAAATTTTGGACTCACAGAAGCGGAAAAAAAATTGTTCCATACAAAAGGAAATCCACAAGTAATTAAAAACGACCTATATTCAGAATAAGCCATGAGATTCAATAAAGTCATATCAAAAAAGGAGCTTAGGCAAAAATTAGGTTGGACTCAAAGTACTTTCACCAGGTATTTAAAAGAGATCGAGCCGAAAATCAAAGAAGTATATCCTGAATACAACAAAAACAGCAGCTTGTTAGTTCCAAAAGTTCAAGCTGTAATCTGTGAACATTACGGTATTGCATTCGAGGAAATACAAAACAATGAAAACCCTGTTTAAAACTCATCAAATCCCACCAAATTAAACAATATTTCTTCATCTGTGCTCATCTGTGCTCATCTGCGCCCAACGTCAGATTTACCCGTCTTAATTTTGTTGTCAGTAGCTAAAATAATGTTCTTTGAAGATCATGTAAACCGTCTTTGTCTAACTACTTGTAGCATAGGAAACAAAATTGCAATGTAATTTGTATACCATTTGAAATACAACGTTTTAGGGAAAAATAAATTTTGTTTAAAGTTCTGACCTGTTTTCACTTGTAAACAAGAGTAAACAAGACTGTTTTAATTGATAAAAACAAGTTTACATCATTAAGCTACAACAAGTTAAACGAAAACAGTACAACAAATGAAAAATTCTGAATCATCAGTTTTTAGTTTACGACTGAAACCAGATCAAAAACAGAAGTTTGAAGCACTTTCAGAAGGTCAAAACAAATCAGAAATATTTACTGATATGTTAGAAACCTATGAAAGCAAACAACGCGAAAAGCAGATTGAAAAATTAAAATCTGCAATACCAGGCGAAAGCTCCAACCCTACTACCCAACAACCAGAACCGGAAACGGAATCTGAACCGCTTTTTATTGAAGAAACCAACGACCAGCAACAGGAAATAGTTGTAAAACTTGACCCTGTTCATGTTATGGCCTTGCGCGAAACAATCTTAAGAGCCGGTTTTGTGGAAGAAACCAACGAAGAAATTTACCGAATTGATACCGGAAAAGATGAAAGTTTTTTCGGAAATATTTTTGGTAACGACTTTTATTCAGGTGCATATGCCGGAGTTTTCAGAAGGCTAAAGGACGATATAAGCCCCGAAGTAATGAGTGAAAATATGGCCAATTCCTTACTTAATCTGTTTATGGGTAATATTCTTACAAACAGCGAAGTTTTGAGCTCCCCAGTAACAAGGGAATATGTAAAGCAATATCTGAAAGATAATCAGGCCGGATAAAAACCGGCCTGGTAAAGCTTTTATCATTATGCGCCAAAACGATTACCCCACCGGTACAGTATTAAAGGCTTCAATAAACCGGTTGCCTTTTGTTTATCATTATGGTATAGTGATTAATGAAGGGAACGGCACTTACATAGCACACAACACGCCCAACGAACAAAATGAGTATGGTGGAAACGTGCTAATTGATGATCTGGACACCTGGACGGAAAGCCGGAGAATAATTGAAGCAAAAAAGACCAGAATAAACGCCCAAAAAATTGCGGCACACATAGAAAAGCATAAAGACAAAAAATTCAATCTGATTTTTTGGAATTGTGAGCACTTTATTTTTGGCCTTACCAAGAACCGGCGCACCAGCCCCCAGTTAATGACCTGGATAAATAACCTATTATTGTTGGGAATGATAGTAGTAACAATCTATCAAAACACTATCTTAAAAAAGAAACTCATAAAAGCATGATAAAATGACAGATGAAAGTAAAACAATTTTTCTAACAGGAGTATTAATGCTTTTTTTGATGCATCGACTTAAAAAGGCTACCGAGAGAAATATGGTTGTATATCAGACAGCCTTATGGATTGACCAATCAGAAACAGAAGCAGCCCAAGAAATCAGAAAAGAATTGGAAGCCAAAGCCGAAACAAACAAACAAAGCTATGTAAATACTGTAATTGCACACTCCAGGCAGTATGTACGACAAAACCCTACAGATCCAATCTGGTTAATGCAAGAAAGGAGTTAAAATGGATCCACTGACAATATCGGCACTCATTGGCATTGCACCTACTTTGATAGGCATGGATTGGGATCAGCTTTTTAATGGAGACAAATTTACCAAAGAGGGTTGGCATGGTTGGAGTTCAGAAGTAAAGAATGATTTTGTAAAACAAACAGTAAATTTTGCATTTCTTTCTGCCACAGAGAAGGGATATAAAGGATATAGCCCAAAACAGATATTTTGGACAATATTATTACCTTATATTCACCGGCCAGATTCTAAAACTTTCGATGGTTGGTTTTCTAAAAATAAGCAGTATCAAGCTGTATTTGACGAAGCAGCAGCAAGTTTCGGTTTTCCTTTCGACCAGCCAGCCCCGCAAAACGCCGCTTTGAAAAAGAAAGTAGTTGAAACACTAAAGAATCCTATTGTCTTGTATGGGATAGGAGCCTTAGCATTACTCTGGATATTAGTTATTATTCTAAAAACCTCGAAAGGTAAGAAATAGCCTGTATGCGTTTATTTGGTTAACTCTTAAGTGTATTTGTCCAGCATACAGGCAATACAGAACCGGCCGGAAGCCCAAACCGAGCCGGTTTTTTTATAGATTTTCCTGTATTTTATTCATAGCCTGGCTAAGTAGTGGAAGATCTAATTGAGTGTAGTGGTCGTTTAATACTTTCTTTGTATCTCCAACAATTTTCATTCTTATTTCATCAGGTACGCCCATGCTATGAAGTAAATTAGAACACGTTTTTCGACCAGAGTGAAAACTTATTTTCCGGCCTTTGGTTTCAATAGCTTTTTTTAAAATTTTTTTTAGTAGCCTGTTTGTGTATTGCGGTTCAAACATTCTAAAAATAAGCTGTTCAGGTAGTCCTTTTTCTGGTAACAGATCTTCGGCCTGTTTTATCAATGGCACAATAGCTGGTTTTTTATTTTTCTTTTGGATATAATCCAGAAACAAAATACCGTCTTTTCTGACTAAGTTTTTAAATTTTATTGTTTCTACCATATCCCCTATTCTCACAGCAGTATAGCAACTAAACAAAAAAGGAATTAATGCTTTAGTTTGGCTTTTATCAAGGTTTCCACTTTTTAAAAGTTCTTGCAGCTTCTTTACTTCATCAAAACTAAGCGGATCAAATTTTCCAACAGGGTTTTTTATCTGTATGTTTTTAAATGGGTTTTTTATGTATTTGCCGTCTTTTTCAGCAGCGTTTAAGTTTTTACGAATAAATTCAAGGCTTTTGTTCCAGGTTATTGGTTCGTTTTTTAATTCATTAATCATGTAGCTTTTATAGTCCTCTATAAAGTTTTCTGTAATATCCGATAGGTTGAGTTCTGGCCTAAACCTTTTCATCTTGCTTAGGTGCTTGTAATAAGATTGAATTGTTGCTTCTGATAATTCATTTTTCAGCTTTGGAATCCTTTGTTCTACATAGTCATAAAATGATTGACTGTTATACCTTTCCAGCTTCATCAGCTTAATAAATTCGTCCATTGATAGCTCCTTGTCAAAATGGTCGTTTTGGATTTGTGATGCCCTTTCCAGGTAATTTGAAATAATTTGGTTTTTCCTATAGTGTGCTGGATCCGATCTTTTTACTTTTTGATCGGCTTCTTGTTTCCAGTCCTTTTCCATCACATCAAAACCAAGTGGAATGTATTTCAATTTTTGGTTTAAATAAACACGAAGCACAACCGGAAATGTTCGGTTCTTTTTTTGTCTGTCCTGTCTGATAAGGATTGTGTAATTTATGCGGCTCACAGGTATGCTTTTTGGTAAAGTTTTGGTAAAGTTTTTCCAAAAATAATACAAAATTTGGTTATAAAACATAAAAAGAAGACCCGAAACAGGTCTTCTTTTTCAATGTTTTAAGAATTGATTGGTAAAATTTACTTACTCTTAGAGGTCTCGAGCGGATTCGAACCGCTGTACACGGTTTTGCAGACCGCTGCCTAGCCACTCGGCCACGAGACCAGTATTTTTGGGTTTGCAAAGATACGATTAATTCTTTTTTTGACAAGTTTAAACTTTTCCCTGACGGTTGATTTCGCGCAGACAGGCAGGGCAAAGGCAATTGTCGTACTTATTGTTGATAAGCTCCAGCACAAAGGGCTTTGTATCAATTTCATAACACCAGCATTTGCCCGATTTGCCGCATTCAAAACTTAGGCCGCAGCGCGGACAAATCTCCGGTTCAATAAGTTGTATTTTAGGTTTCATCCTTCCAGTGTAAGGCTTACAAAATCCATCTTGCCTCCAAGTGGCGGGTTCATCTTGCGTACTTTAACACTGGCTTTTTCTATAGTTGAAAATTCATTCCGTACTGCCTTTAAAATCCTGCGCCCCACATGTTCGAGCAAATTAGAATTGATCATCATCTCGCGTTTCACTACCTGATAAACAGAAAGGTAATTTACTGTATCTTCCAGCTTATCAGAAGCTTCTGCCGAAGTAGTATCCACTTCGAGGAAAAGATCAACCACAAACCAGGTACCTATTAATTGTTCTTCGGTGAAGCAGCCATGATAGGCAAAAAACTCCATTCCTTCTATTGAAATCACCGCCATTTGTAAGGTTTTTAGTTTGATAAAGCTTTTATTCCACTACTAATGCGTTTGATGCTTTCTGTTTTTCCGAGTACTTCCATGATGTCGCCCAGGTGAGGACCTTTGGCAGCTCCGACAAGCAGCAAACGCAGCGCATTCATAATTCCACCCATCGAAAGTTCGTTTTCGGTGATCCAGATTTTTATTTTCTCGTCAATCATTTCTGCGCTAAAATCCTGAATATCGTCCAAAAGTATGGCAAGTGTTTTCATTTGTTCGGAACTATCAGTCTTCCAGCGTTTTTTAACCACTTTTTCGTCGTAGCTTTCTGGTGTCTCGAAAAAGAAATTTGCTTCTTCCCATAGTTCCTGAACAAAGTTGACCCGTTCTTTGATCAGCGAAACAATTTTTACTACTTTCTTTTTCTCTGGTTCCAGATTTTTCTCTGCCTTAAGCCATTTCAACCATTCCTGTGCCAGGGCTTCATCTGTTTGACGTATAAGGTATTGATGGTTGAACCATTTGGTTTTTTCGGGATCAAACTTTGAACCCGATTTACCCACACGATCCAGCGAAAAGGCTTCAATCAGCTCATTCATGCCAAATATTTCCTGATCACTTCCGGGGTTCCAGCCCAGCAGGGCAAGCATATTCACAAAAGCTTCGGGATAATAGCCGTTTTCGCGATAGCCGGATGAGATTTCTCCTGTTGTTGGATCTTTCCATTGCATTGGAAACACAGGAAATCCAAGTCGATCGCCATCGCGCTTGCTCAGTTTGCCATTGCCGTCTGGTTTTAGCAGGAGTGGCAGATGTGCAAATTGCGGTTTTTTCCATTCAAAAGCTTCGTACAATAGCACATGTAGTGGAAGCGAAGGCAGCCATTCTTCTCCTCTGATCACATGGCTGATCTCCATCAGATGGTCATCTACTATATTGGCCAGGTGATAAGTAGGCATCCCATCTGATTTGAAAAGAACCTTATCATCGAGGGTTTCTGATTTCACCGTCACTGTGCCACGGATCAGGTCGTTCATGGTGATGCTGGTATTTTCCGGTATCAGAAAACGAACTACATAGGGAACACCTTCATCCAGATGTTTTTTTACCTCAACATCATTCATGTTGAGGCTGTTGCGTAAAGATTTACGCGATTCTGAATTATAGATAAAAGTTTTCCTTTCAGCTTCGGCTTGTTTTCTGAGTTCATCAAGCTCTTCTGCCGTATCAAAAGCATAGTAAGCATTACCGGATTGAATCAACTGATCGGAATAGGCAGCATAAATGCTTTTTCGTTCGCTTTGGCGATAGGGGCCGTATGAGCCACCTTCGATGATACCTTCGTCGAACTGAATGCCACACCAGGCCAGCGATTCCATGATATATTGTTCTGCACCCGGAACAAAACGGGTCTGATCGGTATCTTCGATGCGGAGTATCATTTTACCGTCATTTTTTCTGGCAAAAAGATAATTGTATAATGCTGTGCGGACGCCGCCCATATGAAGCGGACCTGTTGGACTGGGTGCAAAGCGTACCCTAATATTTTCTGACATAGATTATTTGAATTTTGGCAGCAAAGATACCAAAAATCAAGTGTTTGATTTTGTATGGTCTTATACAGATAAGCAACTGTAAAGGCAATGATTTTGCAAGACGGATGTTTATCTGCTTAGGAAACGATTGACAACAGTTTTTATTTGATCAGTTTTTTAACCATACGCCCCGAATTACTGTTGATGGTAATGAAATATATACCTGCCGGAAGTCTGGAAATATCCACCTGATGCATTAAACCGGTCGTTTGTTCTGTAATAAGTAACTTACCTGATGCATCGGAAATATTGATTTCGCGCATTTGGTTCTCGCTAAAGGCCAGATTGATTTGATCTGAAGCCGGATTGGGATAAAAACTGAAGTAATCGGGGTCCATTTTTTCCCGACTTCCAACAACGAGACTATTCACACGCTCAAAAGTCCAGTGGTCAGGATCTAACTGTATGCTAACAACCTGTTTACCAAAATCGATGGCGTATTGCTCCAGATTGTTTTCCTGAAATAGCCTTACGGTTGTATCGCTGCCATCCGAAAAAGTGAGTTTATAGTCCATAGTCATCTGAAAAAGTGGAGTAGAAGACGAACCGGATTGCGTAACGTAGATATTGAACATATCGTTAAACATATACCATTCAATATCATATTTGGGATAGCCTTCGCCATAGTACCATTGAGCAAAAAACTGTTCCAGATCCATATTGGTTACTTCTTCGGCAATCACACGAAAATCTTCGCCGGTTGCAGTGCTGTCTTTAAAGGCAATTTGAAAGGCCTGCATGATTTCGAAAAACTTTTCATCATCATTGATTTCGTGTCGCAGCACATGAATGATAGCCGCTCCTTTGTCGTATGACAGTCGCCCGTTGAAAATGCGCCAAATGTTGTCAGGTGTAATTTCTGAAGGAGGAATATACACGCTTCCACCGGGCGATGACATCACATTGTTTTGGGTTCCAATCATAAAGTTTTGCCCGGCTGTCCATCCGTTGAGCATCTCCTGTGCCAGATAATTGCTATAGGTAGCGAATCCTTCATTGATCCAAACGTCGCTCCAGGTGGCACAAGTTACATTATCACCAAACCACATATGCCCTAGCTCGTGCGCTATCAGATCGAACGAAAAGCCACCAATAGTCGTCATGGTTTGATGTTCCATGCCACCACCCAGTTGGGTGATACAATGGCCGTATTTTTCTTCATGGAAAGGATAGAGGATATACAAATTAGAAAATAGTTCGATCATCGGAACAACTGCATCAATATTGGATTGCTGGCTTGGCAGGTAATTTGGGTGATTGTAAACGAAATTTTGCACCAATATACTATCGTTTTCGAGGGCTTCCGGTTTTGCGTAAATGTTATACTCCTGATAGTCAGAAACGGCAAAGGAAATAAGATAATAAGCAATTGGATACTTTGATTTCCATTCGTATCGCAACTG
>JAQVLA010000055.1 GCA_028704385.1 Bacteroidales bacterium
ATTTTGAGGCCTTTTTTCTATGTGGTATTGTTTATGTTGTGGGTGTGGTGGGTTGAAAAGTTTCGGATAAAGGCCAAGTTAAAAGTTTAAATCAGTTAGTTGTGTGGAAAGGGTGGACTTACATTGAAAAGGAATTCATAATTAGCAGATCAATTTGTATTGTAAGTTTATTCGGAAGTGATAACTTGCATGTTTAAAAATGTTGGGAATTAAAATGTAAGTTATGAAGGTGTTGGTGATCAGGGATGTTCCGGAAGCAGGTTTGGAGAAGAAAATCCGTGAGTTTTATGAATCTCAGTCGTTCAGGACAGTATTTCAATCGATTGATTATTTTCTTTTTTTTCAGGAGGTTAGGTTTTATAAACCACTTTTGTTTGTTGCCATTGAATCAGATCGGGTGACTGGCTTGCTGTTGGCGTTGCTGATTCGGGAAGGAGACGGTTTGCTATCACTGATGAGCCAGCGTTGTGTTGTTTATGGCGGGCCGATGGCAGAAGGGGATGAACCCAGAATAATAAATGCCTTATTAGCTAAGCTTAACAAAACTGTAAGTCGTAATGCACTGTTTACCCAGTTCAGAAATTTCAGGGAATGGCCCGATCAGGTGCACAATATTTTTAAAGCGAATGGTTTTGTTCTGCGCGACCGGCTCAATTCATTTGTGTTGTTGCAGGAGAAATTTCCGGTTGAGATGCAATTTAGCACTAGCAGGCGAAGACAGCTTAAAAAAGCTCTGCAGTCAGGGGCAATTGTAAGGGAAGCCAATTCACAAAAAGAAGTTGATCAGTTATATACCCTGCTTGAAGATCTTTATCATCAAAAAGTTAAAAAACCATTACCTGATCATCTATTTTTCCGCTTGTTTTTTGAGCAGGTTGTTCCGAAAGGAGCAGGAGTAATCCTTTTGGTTTGGTACAAGGACAAACTTATTGGCGGGATTGTTTCTCCCATTACAAAAGGTGTTAGTATTTCGGAGTTGTACGTTTGCGGACTTGACAGGGATTATCCAAGCATTTATCCTAGTGTATTAGCAACCTGGGCAGCCATGGATTATGGCCAAGGGCACGGTTTGCAGTTTTTTGATTTTATGGGACTTGGAAGGCCGGAGGTACCTTATGGTGTGAGAGATTTTAAGCTCAGATTTGGAGGCAACCAAATGAATCTGGGAAGGTATGCCCGTCGCAATCAGAAGGTACTGTATGCCATTGCTGAACTTGGATATAATGTTTGGCGTACGATTAGAAGTAAGGTTTAAAATGAAATGTTTGTAAGACATAAGTTGCCAATCAAGATATTTATCTTATTTTTGCTGCATAATCAACCAGATATTCATATTGTATGAGTGTGTACAAGATGACGAATCTGATTAAGCCATTTATCAACCAGCATGAAATCTTATGGCTTCAACTACGATTAATTTGCAATTCACTTCAGAACTAGAACCCACATTGTCACCAACCACCAATACCGGTCAGGAAGGAAAGAAATCCAATGATCTTCAAGAGATTATTATCGAACAAGCCGGACCAGAAGTGTGGAAGTTCGTTTCGCCTTTGCTTGATAAAAATAGCAGCAGTACGCTGTTAATGGCCACCAGCACCCGATTTAATGTGTTGAATCAAAAGGCGTTAAAACATCAGAATCTTATCAATCTGAAGCGGATTAATGACGTGAGGTATCTTAACAAGTTTTTTGAATCAATCAACAACCTTTTACCTGAGGGGGGCTTGTATGTGAACAGTGTGGAGACCTACCGGATACGTAAGGAAAGAATTTTAAAACGCTTCCCGATAGGGATCAACTGGGTACTGTATTTTTTTGATGTTTTATTCCGACGTGTTTTCCCGAAACTTCCCTTAACAAAAAAGGTTTATTTTTATATGACACAGGGTAATAACCGTGTGTTAAGCAAAGCTGAGACTTTTGGCAGGCTATATTCCTGCGGATTTGAAATTGTTAGTGAGCAACAGATCGGCAATGAGTTGTATTTTCTGGCAAGGAAGGTAAGAGAACCTTATTTTGATTATTCACCAACTTATGGTCCCTTAATTCGGTTGAAACGCTATGGTAAAGGAGGAAAGCTTTTTGGTGTTTATAAGGCACGAACCATGCATCCTTATTCAGAATATCTACAGGATTACATTTATCAGAACAATAAGCTGGATGAGGGTGGTAAGTTTAAAGATGACTTTCGGGTTACTACGATTGGCAAATTAATGCGTAAGGTTTGGCTGGATGAATTGCCTATGTTTATCAATGTTTTTAAGGGAGAGATGAAGCTTGTTGGGGTGAGGCCCCTTAGCCGGCAATATTTTGGATTATATTCAGATGAAGTTAAAGAAAAGCGATTAAAATTCAAACCCGGATTGATCCCACCTTATTATGTTGACATGCCTAAGACGCTGGAGGAGATTATGGCTTCGGAGATGCGTTATCTGGAGGCATATGAAAAGCATCCTTTATTGACTGACTGGCGTTATTTCTGGAAAGCTCTGTATAATATTATTATTAAGAGGGCAAGGAGTAAGTAGGAAGAGCCAAGTTAAAAGTAAGAAGAACCAAGTAAAAAGAGCCAAGGAGAATTCAGTTGTATTGGGAAGTTGTTTATTAGGAGATGTTTTTTTTTTGCTGATACGAGCCAAAGCCAACGCCCCCGCTTGGCGGGGCCAACGCCTCACTCATCCAAAAGCTAAAATCCAATAGCTAAAAGATTAAAAAAAGAGCCAAGTAAAAAGTAAAAAGTAAAAAGGCAAAAGTAAAGAGTTGTTGTTGCTTCGTAACAGGAATAAAAAACGAAAATAATGATTTATAAGTTAAAACGAGCTAAGAGCTCCCGCTTAGCGGGACAAGTAGCCAAAAGCTAAAGGACAAAAGCCAAAAGCCAAGTAAGAAGAGCCAAGTAGAAAGGTAAAAGTTTTTTAAAGGGTTGGAGCCCTGACATTTTTTTTTGGAGTGGTTGTTAGATGCCGTTTTTGCCCCCACCCTCCAATTCTTAGGGGTTCCAGCCAGGTGGCGGTTTGAAGGGGTGGTTTGGTTTTTAGCGCAACCTCCCGACGATGCTGTCGGGACAGGCCGACAAGGTTGCTGCTATTGTAGTAAACGTGATTTTAAAAAGAGATTTCAACCTCCCGACATTTCAGTCGGGACAGGTTGAAAGGGTTGCGGTATATCTTTGATTGTTCTGGAACTTTTCCTTGTCACCGATAGCTGCTGCTTCGGGACATGTTCCAAGTTCCCAAAAAACAAGTGTGAGCGATTGAAAGAGTGTGAGTGAGGGCAAGCGTATTGAGGACAGTATGTGCGTAAAAATTTTAGGATTTTTATAGGGGCCCCGCATTTCTGACGGAGCAGGCTTAGCCCTGTAATCTTATTAGAATATTTATTGAAAATTTGGATTGAGGGGCAGCCCCGCATGGCTGACGGGGCGGGAGCGCCCTGACTTCATTATTTTGAGTTTGTTAGATGCCGTTTTTGCCCCCAACCCCTACCTGGCAGTAGGCAAGCCCAATTCTTGGGGGCTCCAGCCTGGTGATGATTTGAAGTGAAGATCTGATTCGTTTAAATAATGCAAGCCAGAATGGGTTGCTGCTATTGTAGCAAATGGTTCGTAAATTGATTTTCAACCTCCCGACATTTCAGTCGGGACAGGCAGAATGGGTTGTGGTTTTTCGGGTCAAGTGGTTGATTTTGGGGCATGAATGAAGGGGCAGAGCCCTGAAATCTTATTACGTTTTTTAAGCGGGTAATGTTTTTGTGATACCTGATGAGTGGCTAATTTTAAAATTTCAGACGACTTTAAGAGTTAATATACTGAAATAAAAGTTGTTAAGGTATATCGCCTTAAGTATAACAATTAATAAGCCAAATTAAAATATCTTTCAAAAAAAATAATTAACAATATGTGCATAATTTGTATAATTGCTTGATGCTGTTGGTATAGCTGACTTATCAACAACTACCAGTTGAAAAAATCCCAGCTTAAACAAGCAATCTCTTTCTTATCTTTGTGCTGTGATTCAATCTGATACTATATCCCATTTGTTTCACAAGTGTTTCTTTGAAATCATGGAATTATCAAGTGCTGTTCAGATGAGTTGTTGAAGAATAGTTAAACCTCAAAAAAATGTCTGTTTGACCGGATGCAGATCAGTATTATTAACAATACGGGAATTTGCTGTCGGATACCGGATTTTTAAGGGTGCTGTTGCCCGGAATGTTCGTTTCCAATCACTTGTTGTTACGCGTGCCATTAAAAAAACTTAAACGAAACATTCGAAGATCTGGCGATGTGTCCGGCCAATTGACAACGGGGCATTTTTTAAATCAATAAACGCCTATGAAGGCAAATGCTGTGGCCGTGGCTGGCCCTTATAAAATGCCAAACAGAGGTTTAACTGGTCATCAGCTTTATGTTGAAGTGGCTCACCCTAAGCAGCCCGGATCGTATTGTTTAACTCAAAATGTTTTTGCACAGTGGTAAAATACACAGTTTGTGAGTGTGTGAATCCAAGGGATTTGGAGGCCACGCGTAAGTTTTACGCCGTAAAGCAAAATCAGGGAACAGTTAGCGTACGCGATCTGGCCCGACGAATCAGTCGCGAGACAATGCTCGGCCTCGTTGAAACCAACGCGGTGATCGAAGCCTTGCTTGCAGCCGTGCCGGCTTTGCTGGCAGAAGGTAAGCTGGTAAGTTTGGGAGAGTTCGGTTCGTTCCGGCTGACCATCAAAAGTGATGGTACAGAAACCCCTGAGGCATTCAACGCTTCTTACATCGTAAACCTTCGGCCTAGCACGTATTGCAGCAAAAGTTTGATCCATCTAACTTGCGCACCAAAAAAAGCATGGATAAAGCAGCAAGATATTATGAGCTCATAGACCTTCAACAAGCCTCAGGACTTAG
>JAQVLA010000005.1 GCA_028704385.1 Bacteroidales bacterium
CGCAATCAAAAAATACTATGGTGACTATTGCGGCAGGGCCCACCTCTTCCCATTCCGAACAGAGAAGTTAAGCCTGCCAGCGCCGATGATACTGCCGTAACAGGTGGGAAAGTAGGTCGTCGCCGCCTCTTATCATTAACCCCGCTACTTCTTTGTGGCGGGGTTTTTTGATTTTATCTTATTGTGGTATCTGACTGACTTGTATCTAAAGTCTGATGTATTTGTTTAATTTTACACAAAATTATTCGTCTTTCTATGTGGGCTAAATCTCTGTATTCCTCTTATATTCTTGCTTTTGTCTTATTGCTTTTTAATTATTCAGTTTATTCACAATCCGATACCACTCAAATTCCTAAAATTGACTCAACAAAGATATTGTTCTTTAACTATAGTTTTGACAGCCTGGCACTTAATGAAACACATTATGCTGATACCAGCCTATTTAATGCTTCTTATTTTGACCCACTAAGTGAGTCTTTCAATACTTTTGCCACACTGAGCAATGCCGGTTTAGCTCATCACTCTGTTTTGAGCCCGTTTGTTAAGAATAATATAGGATTTGACATGCAGATCCCCTCTAATGAGAATTTGATAAAAAACGAAAAGGATGTACGGTTGTTTCTTCCTCTACTCCCCTATTCCGAAATTCGTTATACCATGGGAGGTAAAAAAGAACAGCAGTTAGGCGTATATTTTTCGCGCGAATTTGCACCACGATTTATATTAGGAATGGATTATAACCTGATTAACTCACCTGGTCCATATCTCAATAATAAAACCAATAATAGTAGTGTGATTTTTTCTGGTAGCTATCGCACTAATGACGAGAGATATGGCTTAGGCGCATTCTATTTTCGAAACAAACTCGAACAACAGGAAAATGGTGGAATTGTTGACGATAGTATCTTCATCAATAATATAGAAACTGACCGACGTGTGATTGATGTCTGGCTTGAACAAGCCAACAGTGTCATCAAATCATCAGGGTTTGGGTTTGAGCAATATTTTGTTATCTCGCCTCCAAATACACAATTAATTGATTCATCAGCAAAAACAAGAAACAGACTGCAGGCAGGACGTATTAAGCACAGCTTTCTTTACAAAAGAAATCAATTAAGTTATTCAGATAATAATCCGTTAAATGAATTTTATGAGCCATATGATCCTGTTCTGGATGAAATTTTGACACATGATTCCATATCAACACAAATGATTAAAAACACTTTGATTTGGAATAGTTTAAGTTATAGAAAGCCCAACAAAACCCCACTGTTCTTTTTTTATTTTGGAGGCCATCATGCTGCATATAAGTTATTTCAGGCTACTAACGACAGTCTGCTCTATGTGAGACGATACAATAATAATCAACTAGGTGTCCTTGGCGGATTTAATCTCAATATAAAAAACAAAACTCAAATTTTGGCTCATCTGGATATGCTGATCGGTGGATATCAGGCTGGAGATTTTACATTTGAAAGTAAAGCCAGCCAAGGTTTCAGAACTAAAACAAAGGACTTTGGTGAAATCGAGATTTCACTAAAACTTCTGTCCCAATCACCTTCCTGGTTCTATAATGGCTTGTTATCCAATCATTTCAGGTGGGATAATAATTTTGAAAAACAAAATACATTTGAACTTGAAGGAGCTTATAAATATAAATTTGTAAAAGTTGCTGTTAAACAGGCCAGCGTTGATAAATACCTCTTTCTCAATTCTAATGCCACCCCTGAACAAATTGGAGGGACACTAAACATCAGAACGATCAAGTCAACTTTTGATATAGGTAAAGGAAAATTTGAAATAAGAGGGTTTATCTCATATCAAAAAGCTGATATTGATAGTGTTATGCATCTTCCGGAATTTGCTGCCAATCTCAAATTTGCCTTCTCACAAACACTCTTTAATAAGGCAGCGGTAGTGCAACCTGGTTTCAATATCAGATGGTTTAGTGCCTATTATGCTGATGCCTATATGCCTGCCTTAAGAAGGTTTCATGTACAATACGACAAAAAAATCGGTAATTATCCCTATCTGGATGTGATATTGGCATTGAAGGTAAAACGGGCTAATATTTATATCCAATATGCCAATTTATTTGGGTTAACAGGGGATTTCAACTATTTTACCACACCAGGGTATCCCATGCGCGATGCCCGGTTTTATTTCGGAGTAAACTGGCGATTTTTCCAATAATTAAACCAGCTTACGTTCCTTTTTTATATGCTCGTAGGCAGCAGTCACTTCTTTGAATTTGGCTTCAGCAGCTTTTCTTACATCTTCGCCTAAATGATTCACTTTGTCGGGATGAAATTTTCGTGCCATCTCGTGATATGCTTTCTTCACCTCAGTATCAGAAGCTTCTGGCTGTATTTCCAGAATTTTATATGCACTGTTGGAATCCTTTACAAACATCGCTTTGATGGCATCAAAATCGGATAGCCCTATTCCTAAATAGGCCGCAATTGTGCTAATTGTATTAACTTCTTTAGGAGGTAATTGGCCATCTGCCTGGGCTATTCCAAACAAATAATGTAATAATTGCAATCGCGAAGAATAGTCCATAAACTGTTCAATCTGACGGCTTACCTCTTGGATATTAATATCTTGCTTTAGAATCTCACGTAGCATTAATATGGATTCTTCGGCAGAAGATTGACCAAAATTGGAAATAAAAAATCGCTTCACATAATCCAATTCCGATTTTCTAACGTTTCCATCAGCTTTCATAACAGCAGCTGAAAGCACCAACAGACTGATCTTAAAATCTCCCTCCAGGGTTCTTTCCGGGTAAGTATAGGTTCCGGTCTGCATATCTTCGAACATTTTGCCGAAAGCAAATCCCAATATCCCACCAATAGGACCACCAAAAGCCCAGCCCAGGCCCCCTCCTACCCATTTGGCATAACCACCTCTTCTTCTCTTTTTCATTTTTGCACTTGAATCATTCCTGCTATAAAAATATCCAACTAAAATCAGAATAATAATAATCGTAAAAAACCAGCCCATGAATTCAATTTTTAGCAAAAATAGATTTTTTACCCCTATTCAGGTATTTCATTTCATGTAAAAAGTAATCGTAATTTAAAATTGAATTAAACAAATTAATATAAATTTGTGCCTCCTTCAATTGTTGAACCTCACTTCAAAATTAAAAATCAATGAATTGGAAACCTTTTGGCAAATCAGGTAAAATTCCCATTGACATTGCATATCAATATCATAAACCTGATTCCAATTGCCTGGTCGTTTATAATCTCACAAGCAGAACACTAAGGCAATTAGAAGTTGTAATTATTTGTAAATCAGGAATTAATTACAGTATAAAACTTAATGAACTCTTAAAGAAAACAGGTGATTTAATTAGCCTATCCGACTTCAACGAGGGCACATTGAATCATACGCTTATAGATCATATTATAATAAAAGCACCCGAAATAAACTGCACTTTCATGCCAGAGCAAAATAAATTCAGACTTAAATAATTTCTTTTATCAGCTGTTTATGATTTGTGATTTATGCCCGGTAACTCATATAGTCCTTTCCTTTTCAACAAATCTTACACCATACTCTTCAAGCTCATCCAGAACCGGATTGTATAATTCGGGCATTGTTGGGATGATAACACCTTTTTGTTTAATCTGATCCGTAAGTAACAATTTTACCGCAATTGCCAAAGGTGTACCTACCGTGATGGCCATAGCAGTTTCGGTTGTACTTTTACCGATATAGGCCATTGATGAAACTACCTGATAACGAATATCTTTCAGTTCATACTCAAATTCGTGTTGCATAAGAATCATGTCCTTGTCATCAGGTCCAAGCACCCATTTTTCCGTCAGGAGTTTTTGTAAAATCTGAGCCGGGCTTGCATTTTTAAGTCCTATTTTTTTGTTTTCAAAAATCCCTAGCCATTTTAGCTTGTGAATGATATCGCCATCTGGCTCAAGATGTAAATATTCTATCAGCTTTTCCTCAACAGGTTTTTCGGGATCATATTTCAAAAATGTATTGATAAATTCGCGATAAGTCATGTTTTCGGACTCCTCAATAATATAAGTGTCATCAGTGATTCCAAGCTGAACAAATACGTTCCATGCAGCTGAATAGCCCGGACGACGCATTGTGCCCCTGAAAATCGTAGGTATATTATCCAGTTGATATATCTTTCTGTATTTCAGAGAATCTCTGTTTGGATAAATCTCAAACTTCCCGTAATCCAAAACTTCTCTTTCGAGGATACGGTTAAACAACTGATGATAGGGAATATATTTATAGCGTCCGTTTTTGATATATTGCGAAACTCCCTGGCCTGCTAACACGACATTTCTTGGGTTCCACGTAAATTTATAATTCCATGGATTATTGTCAGATTCCGGAGCAATCAAACCTCCGGTAAAAGAATAAAACGATTTAAGTTGACCACCTTTTTCACGAATTCTGTCAATCACTCGCATAGCCGACATATGATCTATCCCGGGATCAACACCTAATTCATTCAAAAAGCTCAGGTTTTTTGCTTTGATCTCAGGTTCCATTGATTTCAGCAATGGTGAAACATATGAGGCAGTGGCCATTTGTATTCCTTTCTTAATGCAGGCCACAGCAATAACATCGTGAAAGCGGGCTGGTAACAAAGAAACTACCACATCTTTTTTATCAATCAAACCATCTATGTCGCCTGAATCCGAAACATCAAATCCTACGGCTTTCGCCCTTGGATGACCATTTATTTTTTTTTGTGCCAGCTCTTCATTAATATCAGCCAGCACCAAATGCCAATCATAAATTTCTGCCTGTTTCAAAAGATAATTAATCAGACAAGTAGCCGACAAGCCGGCTCCCAAAACCAGAATTTGTTTCATAAACTTGTTTTAACTTATTTTTTCGGAAAGAAACTTCTTCTAAAACTATTCCACAAACTTTTTTAAATAAACATAGTCAGGCGTAAGCTCACCTTGATGTAAAATCAATGCCCGCTTCAAAGGTGCCAGTAATTTAAGTTGATCAAAATCAACCCCAAAATCTGTTTCAGCAACCGCCTTGACAAATGGAAAAAGTGCATCGCTGAATGCTTCGGATGATTCACGTGGTAATTCACTTGGCAAAATATCAACAGCCATCACCAAAACTCCATCTCCTTCGAAACCCATTTTATAAGCACGTGTTTTCGGATTATATACAAAAACAGGATCTTCAATTTCTGTCCCTTTATGCGTACATTCAATTGAACCATCAGGATCGCAGGTTACATCACCTATCACTTTTAATTTTGGCTCTCCGTTGGCGTATAATTCTTCCAGAAAATCTTTCGTAACAATACGTGGATATTTTGTGTCCCAATACATGCAATTCATCAGGATGCTAAGCCTGGGAACGTACTTCTCAAAGCTATTCCTGTATGCTTCTGGATGTTTATAATAATGTGAAAGTTCGAAATCCTGATTTTCTTCAACTGGTTCAGAGATATGTTTTTCCTTGAAAACAACTTTATAAACAATTGATTTAGACAGTTTTTCCAGGTCCATAGATAGCAATTGTTCGGGCGAAATCTCGATAGATGGCAAGAGGTTGGCAATTTCCTGTGCACCTTTCGAAACATTACCATAACCTGTAAAACCAATCACAACAGGTCCAACACCATCAGGAAGTCCATTTTTGGCGATATCCAATCCACATTCAGAAACTGCCTTCAAAGCTTCATCAAGTGAATTATAAAGATGCGATTGTTTTATTTTAACAAAAGGTGTATCAATCCCCTGAATCTTAAGCCGTTGTCCATAGGACCACAGTGAATTGATCATGCCTGCTAAACCCGCAAAGCGGCCAAAAAAGATTAAACGTCTGCCTTCATCATTGGTGATCTTCTCATAATCAATTAATTGGCATTTTTTTGCCATCATGGCTTTTAGCATTGGCATATTATACGACTGCCCTTTGATCACATGCGAGAAGAAAATATAGGTTTTTCCTGATTCAAAAAAATCAATGGGCATTTCTTTCACCCCAAAAATCACATCGGCATGTTGAATCTTATCTTTTATCTCAGCACCAGCTTGCTCAAATTCACTTTCCTTAAAAATTCGTTTAGCTGATTTTTGAACTTCGAAACGGATACCCTGCTTAGTTAACTGCCTGATATGAAAGGGCACAAGTGCTACCCTTCGTTCCATGACGTACTTGTCCTCATGACGAATTCCAATGATATATTTCATAGACATGATCATAAAAATAAAAGCACGAAATTCACCCTTTTTTTCCGATTCTTCAAGCCAAGATCGACATTTAATTGGACAAAGTTCAATTTAGAAAGCTTTTAAATTATTGTAAAGCTGAAATTCAACCGATTGCAATAAAAAAAGAATTTATTAACTTATTTAGTTGCCGGCATCGAGCTATAAAAACCGTACTTTTGTGCTGCTTTTCGAAACGAAATCAACGTAATTATCAGTAATACAGAAATATATAATAGTTTCATCAACAAAATCTATTCAACATGTCAAAAGCCAAGTATGTTTATTCCTTCGGTGATCGCAAAGCCGATGGTAATTCCTCAATGAAAGCCCTGCTGGGTGGTAAAGGTGCCAATCTTGCCGAAATGAATTTGATCGGTGTTCCGGTTCCTCCTGGTTTTACAATTACAACAGAGGTTTGTACACTTTATTACGAAAAAGGACATGACGCAACTGTAAAATTAATCCGCAACGAAGTTGAAGCTGCTGTTGATAAAGTTGAAAAAATAATGGGCACCAAATTCGGTGATCGCGAAAATCCGTGTTTGTTGTCAGTCCGTTCAGGGGCACGTGCTTCAATGCCCGGCATGATGGACACAGTTTTAAACCTCGGACTGAATGATGCTGCTGTGGAAGGCATTGCACGCAAAACAGGAAACGATCGTTTTGCCTGGGATTCCTACCGTCGTTTTGTACAAATGTATGGTGATGTGGTTATGGGCATGAAACCCGAATCCAAAGAAGATCATGATCCCTTTGAAGTGATCATTGACCAGATTAAAGAAGAAAAAGGTGTTGCACTCGACACTGAACTCAAGACAGATGACCTGAAAGAAATGGTACGCCGATTTAAAGAGGCCGTGAAAAAATCAACCGGCAAAGACTTTCCGGATGATCCATGGGAACAGCTTTGGGGATCTATCATGGCCGTATTCAACAGTTGGATGAACGAACGCGCCATTGTTTACCGCAAACTCAACAATATTCCTGCCGAGTGGGGAACAGCCGTAAATGTACAGGCCATGGTATTCGGAAATATGGGAAATACCTCAGGTACAGGTGTTGCCTTCACACGCGATGCAGCCACAGGCGAAGATATTTTCAACGGAGAATATTTGCTCAATGCTCAGGGAGAAGATGTTGTTGCCGGAATTCGTACACCACAGGAAATCACACTTGAAGGTTCGCATCGCTGGGCAGCACTGCAAAATGTTCCAGAAGAGGAACGTGCTAGTAAGTTCCCTTCGCTGGAAGAAGCAATGCCTGAAATTTATCAGGAGTTGAACAGGCTTCAGCAAAAACTTGAAGACCATTATCGTGATATGCAGGATCTTGAATTTACTATTCAGGAAGGCAAACTTTGGATTCTACAAACACGAAACGGAAAACGTACGGGTGCCGCTATGGTTCGTATTGCTGTAGAAATGATGAAACAAGGCACCATCAGCAAAAATGAAGCTATTATGCGTGTTGAACCTAACAAACTGGACGAATTACTTCATCCTGTTTTTGATGGTAATGCACTTACCAAAGCCAAAGTAATGGCCAAAGGTTTACCCGCATCACCTGGTGCTGCCAGCGGACAAATCGTTTTTCATGCTGATGAAGCCGAAACCTGGGCAGCTGACGGTAAAAAAGTGATACTGGTACGTGTGGAAACATCACCCGAGGATCTCAAAGGTATGAATGTAGCTGAAGGAATCCTAACCGCTCGTGGTGGAATGACATCACACGCTGCTGTTGTTGCCCGCGGAATGGGCAAATGTTGCGTTTCGGGTGCTGGTGGAATTAAGATAGACTACAAAGCTCGCACCATAACCATGAATGGAAAAACCTTTAATGAGGGTGATTTCATCTCTCTGAATGGTAGTACCGGTGAAGTTTATGATGGTCGTGTTCAAACCAAAGACCCTGAATTGAGTGGCTATTTTGGCGAACTGATGAAATTGGCCGACAAGAAATCGAAACTCACTGTAAGAACTAATGCTGATACACCGCACGATTCTGAAGTTGCTCGTAATTTTGGCGCTCAGGGTATCGGCCTTTGCCGCACAGAACATATGTTCTTTGGCGGAGACAAGATCATCGCTATGCGCGAAATGATCCTCGCAGCTGATGAAGCTGGACGGCGTAAAGCATTGGACAAACTGTTACCCATCCAACGCGAAGACTTTGAAGGCATTTTTGAAGCAATGAATGGCCTTCCCGTCACGGTACGTTTGCTCGACCCACCTTTGCATGAGTTTGTACCACATGATGATAAGGGTCAGCAGGAAATGGCCAAAGTGATGGGTGTGCCAGTCGAAACCATTAAAAATAAGGTTCATGATCTGGCTGAGTTCAACCCCATGTTGGGTCATCGCGGCTGCCGCTTAGGAAATACTTATCCCGAAATTACTGAAATGCAGGCCAGAGCCATCATCGAAGCTGCACTCAACCTGAAAACCCGTGGTGTTGTTACCTTACCTGAAATTATGATCCCACTCACCGGTACGCATGCAGAGATGAAAATGCAGGAACAAATCGTTCGCGACACTATTAATAAGGTATTTGAAGAACGAAACGACTCCATCAAATATCTGGTCGGGACTATGATCGAAGTTCCGCGTGCTGCCCTTACTGCCGATGAAATTGCAAAATCAGCAGAGTTTTTCTCTTTCGGAACAAACGACCTTACACAGATGACCTTTGGCTACAGCCGTGATGATGCCGGACGTTTTCTCGATGTGTATCTTAAAAAAGGCATCCTGAAACATGATCCTTTCCAGATTTTGGATCAAACCGGTGTTGGACAATTGGTAAAAATGGCAGTTAAAAGGGGTCGCAAAACACGTCCTGATATCAAATTAGGAATTTGTGGAGAGCATGGTGGCGAGCCAAGCTCAGTCATGTTCTGTCATGAGGCAGGATTGAATTATGTGAGCTGTTCACCTTACCGTGTACCAATCGCACGTTTGGCTGCCGCTCAAGCTGCAGTGGCTGAAAAAATGGCAAAAAAAGCCAAAAAAGCAGCCAAGTCTAAAAAAGATAAGAAAAAGTCTAAAAAATAGGCACTTGAGCAAGCAATTACATATAAAGGCAACCAAAAATCGGGTTGCCTTTTTACTTGCGCTTATATTCCAATCGCAAACGATTGAGATTCGACAATTCTTTTTTACCTTTGCCTCTTTATTTTTTATCATAAAATAATTCAAATACAAAAACATGATGGTTAAAGATGATGCTAAAATCAAAGCGGATTTGGCTTCATACGGTATTACCGATGTCAATGAAGTATTCTACAACATCAGCTACGAAAAACTTTTCGAGCACGAAACAGATCCAAACCTCGATGGCTTCGCCAAGGGAGTAGTAACAGAAACCGGTGCCGTATCAGTTGATACAGGTATTTTTACAGGCCGTTCACCAAAGGATAAATACATCGTTATGGATGATGTTTCAAAAGACACTGTTTGGTGGGCAACCGAAGGCAAAAACGACAACAAGCCACTTGAGCCTTCAAAATGGGAGAAACTAAAAACCATTGCATCAGATGAGCTCTCCGGAAAAAAACTTTATGTAATGGATGCCTATGCCGGCGCAAACCCCGACACTCGTTTAAAAGTGCGTTTTGTGATGGAAGTTGCCTGGCAGGCTCACTTCGTTAAAAATATGTTCATTCGTCCGTCAGACGAAGAAATGAAGACATTTACCCCTGATTTTGTAGTACTAACCGCATCGAAAACTGTTAACCCCAACTGGAAAGATATGGGGATGCATTCCGAAAATTTCGTTGTATTCAACCTTACTGAGCGTATGGCTTTGATAGGTGGAACATGGTATGGTGGCGAAATGAAAAAAGGCATTTTCACCATGATGAATTACTACCTTCCCCTTAAAGGTATTGCAGCCATGCACTGCTCGGCCAATGTAGGCCAGAAAGGCGATGTTGCCATATTTTTTGGACTTTCCGGGACAGGCAAAACAACCCTCTCTGCCGATCCGAAAAGGGCTCTGATTGGCGACGACGAACATGGCTGGGACGATGACGGCGTGTTTAATTTCGAAGGAGGATGCTATGCCAAATGTATCAACCTGAGTAAAGAAAACGAACCCGATATCTTTAATGCGATCAGAAGAGATGCACTTTTGGAAAATCTGGTTGTTCGTAACGATGGCTCGATAGACTTTGCTGACAGCTCCAAAACAGAAAACACCCGTGTTTCCTATCCAATTTACCATATCGAAAATATTGTAAAACCCGTTTCAAAAGCGGGCCACGCAACAAAAGTGATCTTTCTCACAGCCGATGCTTTTGGAGTGTTGCCTCCTGTTTCAAAACTGAGCAGTGACCAAACTGAATATCACTTCCTCTCGGGATTTACTGCCAAACTAGCTGGAACCGAACTTGGTGTAACCAAACCACAACCAACATTCTCAGCCTGTTTTGGTAATGCTTTTCTGGCATTGCATCCAACAAAATATGCCATTGAACTGGTAAAAAGGATGAAAGCAAGCGGTGCTAAAGCCTATCTGGTTAACACCGGCTGGAATGGAACCGGAAAACGAATCTCTATCAAGGATACCAGGGCTATCATAGATGCCATTTTAGATGGCAGCATTGATAAGGCTCCGACTAAAACCATTCCACTCTTCAACCTTGAAGTTCCGACAACACTCGAACGCGTTGATGATGGCATACTGGATCCACGCGATACTTATCAAAATGTCGGCGATTGGGAAGAAAAAGCCAGAAACCTGGCAAAAATGTTTATTGACAACTTCGATAAATATACGGATAGGAAGGAAGGCAAAAGACTAGTGGCTGCCGGTCCTCAGCTTTAAATTTCGATTAAACCTGATTGAAAAATAAGTATCGTAATTTTCAAAATCATTCTAACTAAAAAAGCTTGCCTAACGAAAGGGCAGGCTTTTTTGTTGCCTCAGTCAAATCTTAATAAAGCGCTAAACTCAACTTAAAAATTTGTTGAAATAACCCATTTACCTTCGTGGTTCAAATAAATTAATTTCCTGTTTCATGCACAAAGGTCTTATAATCGAAATACATCTAAACAAAGGCTATGGATTTGTGAAAGAATTGATGAGTGGCACGATTTTTCGGTTTAATACTGCTGAATTAACTGATCCTTATAGAATACATGATCAGGTATTTTTTAACCTGATCGAACTTGAACCGGGCAAGTTGGCTGTAAATCTCAGAAAACTAAGTGTTGTGAATCAAATTATCAGCTAGTCTAAAATTCAACCATGATTCCTATCGAAGGCAAAACGGTGCCGGAAGTGTTATTAATACCTCTCAACACATATTTGGTGTCATCGTCCACGGTGATAAAATTACCATTGACATCTTTTTCTCTCACCACATCATCCTGAAGTTTGGCTTTAAAATTGTAAACATTCTGGATATCAAGATAAACCATTAAAGACCATTGATCGAAAAAATAGCGTTTGTCAACCCGCAAATCCAGCTGATGATACGGTTCCAGGCGTAACTGATTCAGGTTCGTGAAATCGAAATAGGGCCGGCCTTGTGCATCCCAGGCTGAGATGAGTGCCGATTTTTCCATGTCGTAAGGTGTAAATGGCAAGCCGCCATCAAATCGCCACTTTATCCCTGCAATCCAGTTTTTACTGAAATTTTGTGATGCCGTCAGGGCAATAATATGTCGGAAATCCCAGCTTGAAGGAATCAGTTTTTGCTTATAATCTTCAAACTCGCTGCGCACAAAAGTGTACGAAAAAATCAAATTAAGTCCGATGGGCAATTTTGACCGGTTCAAAAACTCAAAACCATAAGCCCTCCCTATACTCGTTGATCGCACTTCCTCATTGCCCAACACCCCATAATCTGCTCCTTTGTTTGCCAGACTAATCGAATCGTTTACAGAAAAAGGATATTGGTTATATAGCTTATAAAATCCTTCTAATGAGAAAAATACATCTTCGCGTGGAATAAACTGAAGACCTGCTATATAATGATTCGCACCAATATATTTCAGATCATTATCCTTATTCACCAGATCGCCGGTATTATTTCTGAAACCCAATGTAGTATAAGCTGGAAGTTGATAATACCGACCCAGATTAGCTGTTACTGCCCACCGATCAGATAAAACATAAGATGCCGAAAAACGAGGTGATAACTGATCAATAGGGTTACTCATAGAGGCACTATAATTGTTAAAATCAGTCCTTAAACCTGCCGAGAGCGTTAAACGATCACTTAAGAAATTTCTGCTAACCTGAGCCGATCCTCCAGCCATCAACAGGCTCAAGTCTGTTTCATAGTCTAATGTAATAAGCTCGTTTCCAATAAAAATCTGTTGATTTGTTCTATTAAAATATTTAGCATAAGTGCCACCAACTGAATAAATAAATTTATAATCACCCCATCGGATATTATTTTCGTATCGTAGCTTGTTTTCTGTTTCCTGCGATTTGTAATCCAGAATACGGGCTCTGCTTTCATCGTTTTCGGGATGTTTATAACTGATATTGTTTAACATGTTCCGGCTGAGAACCAATGTTTGGAAACTCTTTTGCTTGTAATGCTTGTAAACTGCTCCAATCGCATACGACCACTGCTCATTTACAGGAAGATAGGTTAATATATATTCTTGTTCTTCAGTAGGATTTTTAATGCCTGTGTTTAGCTTAAACTGATCCAATGCGCCAATACTCACAATAGTGAGCTCATTATGTTTATCAAATCGTGTCTTCCATTTAAACTGATAATCGTTGAATGTTGGTAAAAAAGGTAATCCGATAACATCAAACAGAAACTGAAGATACGAACGACGGATAGAAAAAATGTAGTTTGACTTCTGGCCTGCATGCCCATCGAGCGTTAAACTTAATTCTGATGCACCCACCGTACCACGAAAGCGTGTTTTTTCTTTGTTGCCTTCTTTTTGTGTAAATTCAAAAACACCACTCAAGGCATTGGAACGATTAGCCGGAAAGGCTCCGGAATAAAAATCTACAGAACTGATAAAATCAGCATTTAAAATTCCAATTGCTCCACCGGAAGAACCTTGTGTGGCGAAGTGATTGATTGTCGGAATTTGAACTCCATCCAGGTAAAAAACTGCCTCACTGGGGCCACCTCCTCTGATAATGATATCGTTACGAAATGAAACACCAGAACCAACACCAGGCAGCGACTGAATTACCCGCGAAATATCACGATTACTCCCCGGACTGGTCTCTATCTCACTAACTCCAATTTTTTGTAACGAAAGCGGACTTTCCTCTGTTCTGACAAACGGATTTGCTTTCACCTCCACTTCCTGAAGTGCTATTCCAGCATTTTCCATACTTATGATCACGTACTCCCTTTTGGCGTTTGTAAGTTGAATTTCGGCCGAAACTGCATTCTTGTAGCCAACGTAGGTTGCTTCGAGCGTTACAAATCCAGGATTTAATCCGGCAATGGTAAATTCACCGTCAAAATCGGTAGTGGCTCCTGTTTTAGTGCCTTTTACAACCACATTGGCAAATGGTAAAGGCTCGTTACTTGTTTGATCGATCACACGTCCGCTCACTACTGCATTTTGGGCGTTCAATTGAAATACCAGGGCTGTTAACCCAAAAATACTGATCAATATCTTATTCATTACTTATTGATTTTCAATGTGATTGATTCAAATATTTCCAAAGCTGTTGTGATAGATTTTAGATTAGAATAGAGCTTATTATCAGCTCCCGAAAAATGACTGTATCCTAAGTGATTCAGCTAATAAACATTTTGAAGTTTACCAAGATCAACAGCATAAGTGATGCCATTCCCAATTGATTTTTATATTAGTATTTTGCTTTCCTTGTCTGAAACACTTTGCGAAAAAGTGGTAAAGGATGACATAGGCATTATCACTCCTAACAGGCTTAGTGTTAATTTGGTTTGTGACTTCATTTTGTTTAATAAACCTAAAGCAAAGAACAATTAATTAATTATCTGGTTCGGAGAGACAGTGAATTATTTTGCCCTAAAACAAAAAAACCCCCGAAAATTTCGGGGGCATCACAACTAGAACCGAAAATCATTGGTTGAGCATGACAGGCATGATCAACATTAATATATCCTCTTCTTTATTTTCATTATCAACAGGCACCAGAATACCTGCCCGATTGGGAGCCGACATTTCAAGTTGAATGTTGTCGGTTTCCAAATTACTAAGCATTTCCTGGAAAAATCTTGAATTAAAACCTATCTCCATATCATCGCCTTCGTAACTACAGCTCAATCGTTCTCGTGCTTCATTGTAATAATCAAGGTCTTCGGCCGAGAGCATAAGTTCCTGGCCTGTAATTTTAAATCGAACCTGATGTGTGGCCTTATTCGAAAAAATAGCTACCCTTCTGATTGAATTAAGCAATGAAAGACGGTCTATACTTAATTTATTAGGATTTGTTGTTGGGATCACTGCTTCATAATTTGGGTATTTCCCTTCGATCAATCGGCAAACCAGTTTAACATTATCAAAACTGAAAGAAGCATTTTTCTGGTTAAACGACAGGGTAACATCACCATCATTTTTTGCAGAAAGCAGATTTTTCAGCTGGTTGATGGGCTTTTTAGGCAGGATAAAGGCTGCATTTTGATCGGTTTTCACATCAATTCTCCGATACCTGACGAGTTTATGTGCATCGGTGGCAACAAAGGTGAGATAATCCTCCGAAAGCTCAATCAAAACACCAGACATCACTGGACGCAATTCGTCATTTCCGGTAGCAAAAATTGTTTTTTCGAAACCATTTGCTAAAATTTCGGCAGAAAGATTTATTGTTGTAGGGTCTTCCAGAACCGGAGTTTGTGGAAACTCATCACTTTTATGGCCTGATAATTTATAATGCCCCTCTCCTGCTGTTAGTTCAACCATCAGGTTTTCCGGCTTCACCTGGATGGTAACCGGTATGTCAGGAAAAGTTTTCATGATGTCTAATAGCAGGCGTGCCGGAATAGTTACTTCACCAGTTCCCTCCTGCATGTCAGGCTTTAAGCTGATCATCATGGTCGTTTCAAGATCGGAGGCTGTGATACGTAACTCGCCATCAGAAAGGCTGAAAAGAAAATCATCGAGTATTGGAAGTGTGTTGTTTGAACCTATTACTCCTCCCAAAGCCTGGATGCTTTTCAATAACTTTAAGCTGGAAATTATAAATTTCATAATGTCGAATGTTTTAAAGTGTAAAAATAAGAATTTTGACAGCGTTGGATACCCTTATCCAAAAAGTTTTACAAACATTTTATCATTCCTTTTGTTTTGCCTTGTTTCCCGTGAATTTCGATTCGGTTCCATTTAATAAACGACGAATATTTTTGCGATGTGTCAGGGGTAAAAATACAGCAACAGCAACGGCTAGCAGGATAAAAACAAAATGGTCGGGCGGAAAGAGAAACACTACAAAAAAAGGAAATGATAAGCCGGCCGAGATACTTGACAATGACACATATTTACTGATCAACAGCACTATGATAAAAGTAATGAGGGCAAGGATTGTGGCATAGGGATATAAACCAAAACCTATTCCAAGTAAGGTTGCAACTCCCTTGCCACCTCTGAAACCTGCAAAAACAGGAAAGGTATGTCCCATAACTGCAGCAGTAGCAACCAATAATTGAAGTATGGGAGATATTTCAGATCCGCCAACTGCTTCAACAAGCGGTTCAATAAGCAATATAGATGCAAGTCCTTTAAATACATCAATGAGTAAAACCGGAATACCGGCCGCAAGTCCTAACACCCTAATGGTGTTTGTTGCGCCTGCATTGCCAGAACCTTCGCACCTGACATCCTTTCCATAAAATAGTTTTCCTACCCAAACAGCTGTTGGTATTGAACCAATCAAATAGCCCGTCAGAATTGGTAATATATTGCTTAAGAATAAGTTAAAATTCATAATCAGTTCAATTGGTAACGTCTGATAAAATCAACAACACTCCGTTTTGAGGCAATCACATATTCATAAATAAAATCAGAGTCTTTGTCTTCTAGAATTCTCTTTTCCGGTTTAAGTTCAAGCAATCTTTCATTAAAATCCTGTGAAGAAGAAATAGCCTGCATAACGCCATTTTCATAATGAAAATAATACCATTCTGATTGACTGGGTTGCAAATAAAAAGTAACGGCATCTCCTGCCCTTCCTTTTACAAACACAACTATTCCGCTGAGGCTCTTATTCACCTGATTTCGAAGCACATTTGCAAGGCGCAGATCACCCTGAGATATAAATGCATTTCTGTCAGCGTCCCAACTCATATCTAAGTTGTTGAATACCAAACTTTTTTGGTAAATATCAGGAATCCGGCGGGCAGATCCGTACAAGCTCAACTCTGATTGTACCCGGTTCATTTCATCAGTTCCTGCGAGCAGGCCGAGGGTATATAAATAATTGCTCTGACTCAATTGCGCACCTTTTTGCGCAGATTTATTAATACTGTCAGCCATCATTTGAAGTAGTTTCTCATCAAACATAAAGTCGAAAACCACTGTTGTCGAAATTACCGTGCTGTCCGGAATAAGAAAGTGCTCGTATGCACCTAAAAGTTTTAGATCTGTCAGTGGCAGGTTAAGTCCTGAATTCAGAATGCCTTTTCCCTTTATCAAACAGCGATTTACAGCAAGTTCTAATGTTGAGGGATTACTATTTTTGTTTTCGGCCTCCAACTTAAAAGTATTGTTTGTCCGGTCGTACCATAAAATGCCGGATGCTGTGTTTACACTAAAATTATTTGAGGTTCTCGCCGGTGTTAAAAATGTCCCATAGTAACTTTGGCCGGGTGTATCAAAGAACATTCCTGCAAGAATTTTCTCGCCATATTCATCCACGCTGTTGGTATCTATTGGAATACGGATATCTCTGGGATCAATCGCAGAGTTGAAGCGAACCCATGGGGTTTCAACCTGGTTACAGGCATATCGGGGTTTAAAAAGACCATCAAAACTTAGTAAGGGTTCGTTGGCTTTTAAAAGCACTTTTCCGGCATAATCAAATTGAGGACTTAACTTAAACTGTCCTGATTTTTCAATCGTGCCACTTGCTTTGGTAACACCCTTTTCATCAGGAAAAACAGCTGAAAAATAGATGGGGAAAGAATTACCTTTATAATCCACATAATTATACTCTCCTGACGCCTCATAAAGCTTTTTACTGAAAATTGTGACATTTGCATTCGAAAAATGATGTTGTCGGTTTGTTGTGTCAGCAATTATATAAGCTTTCTTAAGTGTTTCCATGCGAGCACCTTCAAGTATTCGGACCATGCCATCTTCAGGAAATACAGCAGCATCAGCTGTTTTAATAATCTTAACATCCTGTGCCTGAATAGCATAGGTTTTTAGATCATAGTTCGCCTTTAAACTGAAAAATGAAAGGGAATCCTGATCGGGATGAACAGAAATAAATTCGGAACCAACCAAATCGAGCTCAATTAATTGATCAAATGTCAGTGTATCAATATCAAACTGTTGTTGGAATGTTATATTTTTCAACTCCACCCTGTCTTCATCCATTAGCCAGGCTGCCTCATCCAAAGTACAGATATAACTATTGTACGGGAACGAAAGTGCACTTGGATCTCCGGTGTTTTCAAAATAGGCTTCACGGCTTTTAAAATCAACATAAGTGTTATAATGCATGGCTACAAAAGCCGGTTCACCTTCAAGGGCTGTATGTAGCCTGAAATCAGAAGTATCTGCATTGAAGGCCGATTGATTAAAATTAAAATACTCAGAAGCAATATAGGCATGTCCAAAATTCAGTTCACCAACTGCCCTCAATTCAGTTGGACTTAAACTTGCCGTACCTTCAAAAATTCCATTATTATATAAAACCAACGGCTTCCGAACGGTTTGCAGTATAACCAGATTTGTATCAGTTAACCAGGTAAACTGTATGGTATCGGATTGTGCCTGTGGTAATGATGGCGATTCTTCCTGCTCAGCCAGTGCAAATCGATGCGCTAGCGCCCTTACTTTATCTGGAAAAAACACAAAGCTATCAGCAAGTGTTTCACTTGTACCATATCTCAGCGCCCCATTACCCCAAAAACCCTCATTACTCAAAAAAATGCTGTCGTTGTAGAATGCTTTCTCGGAGTACATTGGCAAGGCGTCTTTTGTGTCATGTGAAAAGCCTAAGGAATAATCCTTTAGCACAACCAAGGGTTCATTAATGGCAGGAAATATTCCAGCCGAATTCAAATAACCTTCAAAGCGTAAATAGTCTGTTTTGAAATCATCAAGGCTGTCGATTACAAATGGATCAACTACGTAATAAAATTCCTCTTTGAGCAGCCGATTTTCATTGATTGAAGGCCGCTGAAAATAAACATACGATTCATTTTTACTATCGAAGATCGGATATTGAGGAGATAATTTATTGCCTGACTTGTTATCGCTCTGATCAATGTACAGCGTTCCAGAAATATCGGAAATCACATTCTCGACCCGCACATAATCGCGACTTCCATCCGCACGTTCCGGCTGATCAAAACGGGGTACAAAAAACGAAAGTGAATCAACTTTTGTAAGGTTTAATTTGAAATCCTCATATTCAAAACTTGATTCCTTTGTATAAAATTCAAATAAGCCGGCTCCCACAAAACCAGAAAAAGTAAAATCGCGGTTAGCACCAATTGCAACAAATTCATTCTCCGGAAAAATTCTGACACGCTGTACATTACTCAGCACAACTTCCTTCACGCCGGCAACATTTAATACCAGGCTGTCGAGATCCATTTTAATATTAGGATTTAAAGCAGAAGTTGCACTATTTATACGGATAACATCATAATCAACATCTCCACTTCTGGCCTTTAGTGTGTTCGAAAACCTTTCGTTTAAAAGAGCCACCTGGGTATCGGGATCATACACTAAATAACCATCGGCAGCTAATCTAAGCAATTGAGTAAGTGCTTGTTCCTGTGGCTTTTTAATGAAATTTGCATACCAGTTCAACTGAATATCATTCACTCCGCCATGAGTTTTCAGATAATTCTCAATCGAAAACATGGGGTGCTGATTATCAATTAATCTAAGACGATCAAAGTCAGAAAAAGAAAAATAATTCATGGATTGAAGAAACCCAACACTTTCAGCCCGTGTGCCTTCCAATTGACGGAAATGCAATTCGGAACTATCTATCATCCAGTAGAGTGACTCAAAATGTATATCCAGCTTATGAAAAGAATCGAAAAACGGACTATCAGCCAATCCCGCTTCAGTACGGTATAAAATCAACCTTCTGGTCTGGTCGTCGTACTGAAAATGAACTGCAGGATGATATAGCGAGTCCTGCCCTAACGGAATTAATACAGCAGTAGTATTTGAAACAATTTTTTTCTGTGTAAGCACAAACTCGGACGATCTTAAGACCATTCTCAGTTTATCATCCTGAAAAAACTCCAATTGGGCCTTTCGCCTTCCATTTCCGGTGCCTTTTATGGTAGCACCTTCGATCATAAAACCACCCCTGTAGGTAATACTTTTGAATATCTGTTTCAATTCATAATCATTAAAATAGGCATAAAATCTTGGATAGGATGTTCTATTACCAGGCGGGCTGCTAAACACCTTATCTTCAAATCGACCAAGCATGGAGAAATTAAAATATTTTCCATACGAAAAAGTAACTGAGTCAGCACTATATTCCGATTGCGACAGATCAACAGTATAATCGCTAAAATGTAACTTTAAGTCATTTTCGTCTATTTCGAAACGCCACCAAACGGTATTTCCACCCTGGCCCTTCCAAAGATTTTCAGAGGCATAAAAAATTCCGGATGTATTTAAAATGAGTGCACTATCGCGACGACTTGCACAAATAAGATCAGCTTTTACAACCTGCAAAATAAGTGCAGTATCGGAGGCAAAATGGTAACTGGCATTTCGCAAAAACCAGGAATAGGAACCGCGTTCAGAAATTATCTGGCTAATCAACAGTTTATTTGAATATTCCAGATGATCCCCAAAGGTTCTCTGTGATTCATTTTCAAGTTTAAGTTTGGTAAATAATAACCAATTGACTATGCTCCGTTCGTTGTGACTACTTCCTGCAAATGCATTCAGGGCTTTATAAAAGTCGAAGAAATAAGGATAATTCCGGTATTTTTTCGCATACAGAACTTCACATATCTCCTTTATCAGTTCTTTCTCACTTTTCGAAAAACGTCCGGCCTGCCAACGTGGCAGAAAAGCCTGCATCAATTCTCCGCCCTGTTTCAGATACGACTTATTTGAGGTTTCACCCAAAAGAGTTGTGATCTGCTGAATAAAAACTTCAGAGTCCTGAATAAAAAATTTTTCTTCCTGACCTGCTAAATGTTGAGTCAGTAACACAAATAAAACCAGTATTATGCTTCGCTTGAAGCACTTCAGCATATTGTTAATGTTAATATTTAAATTCAACGGCCACCCAGTTATTTTGTACGATTTTTTTTCGAAAGATTAATCCCAATCCCTCAGCCGTTTGTTGAATTATTTCTAAATCAGTTAAATAAAATCCACTAAATAAGATTATTCCATTCGGGTAAAGTGCGTTCACATAATGCGGCATGTCTTCGAGTAGGATGTTTCTGTTGATGTTAGCGAGGATGATGTCGAATTTTCGTTTGCCAATGGCAGATGCATCACCAAGTTCCACCGAAATATTAGCGCAATTATTAAGTGACGTATTTTCCTGTGCATTATTATAAGCCCACTCATCATTATCAATAGCAACAATCTTGGGGCTTCCCATTTTTTCGGCCAAAACTGCCAAAACTGCCGTGCCCGAACCCATATCCAGTACAGTGAGTCCATTAAAATCCAAGTCGAGCATCAGTGCAATCATCTGTGCTGTGGTTTCGTGATGAGCCGTACCAAACGACATCTTTGGCGCAATAATCAATTCATAATCATACGTATCCGAAGCCTCATGAAATGGAGCTCTGATTCTGCATTTTTCCTCAATTACTACATCTTCATAAGCAGCTTCCCAGTTGGCATTCCAGTTTTCGTTAGTAAGTTTTTTTACGGCTACCAGTTGGATTGAGCTAAGTTCCCCCTGCAAAAGAATCTTCTCAATTTCAGATTTAACAAAATGTTCTTCAGGACAATACGCCTTGAAGAACATTTCATCTTCCATAAAACTATCGCAGCCAGACTCGGCAAGCCAGGCTGTTAGAATTTCTTTTTGAGCTTCCGATTTTGGCAGTGAAAACCTGATTTCAAGGTATTCAGACATTTTACAATGAGGCCTGTTTGCAGATGGAAATAAACTCATCAGCCTTAAGCGATGCACCACCAATCAGGCCACCATCAACACCTTCCTGCGAAAATATTTCAAGTGCATTTTCTGAATTACAACTCCCGCCATACAAAATCATGGTAGCTTTTGCTACTTCATCACCATAACGTTCGGAAATCAGTGTTCGGATGTAGGCATGCATATCTTTGGCTTGCTCAGGCGTTGCGGTCATCCCTGTTCCAATCGCCCAAACCGGTTCGTACGCGATGATAACCTTGGCAAATTCATCCGTGTCAAGATGAAATAGACCATGACGAACCTGTCTTCTGACCACTTCAAGGTGCTTACCTGTTTCTCTTTCAGGAAGTGATTCTCCAACACAAAAAATAGGAATCAACTTATTTGCCAGTGCCTGATTAACTTTAATAGTCAACATCTTATCATCTTCATTGAAATACTTTCTGCGCTCGCTATGGCCAAGGATACAATGTGTTACATCCATCGAAGCCAACATAGCAGCAGAAACTTCACCAGTATAAGCACCTGAATCGAAGGGGCTGATGTTTTGAGCACCTACTTTAAACAGATGTTCTTCCATATAATCCGTTGCCATTTCGATGAACGGATGCGAAGGACAAATGATAACTTCTGCTGTTGGCTTGGCTTCTTCAAGCTCGTCCATCAGATTATGAATGAGGTCTTCGGCCTCATGAAACGAAAGATTCATCTTCCAGTTACCGGCTACAATTTTCTTACGCATAACCAATTTTTTAAGTTGTTAGAGTATTTAAGCTAAACGAATTCGGGGATCCAGTATCCCATAAATAATATCTACAAAAATATTAATAAAAATCAAGATAGCAGCAATCAACAGCACTGCTCCCATAATTAATGGAAGATCATATTTTTCGAGTGCCTCAACGATCAACATCCCGATTCCCTTCCAGTCGAAAACATATTCCACAAAAACTGCCCCTGCCAGTAGCGAGGCAAACCAACCCGAAACAGCTGTGACAACAGGATTTAAGGCATTTCGCAAAGCATGAAATCCCATTACCCGCGAAGCTGACAAACCTTTGGCCTTTGCGGTTCGAATAAAATCCATACCCATAACTTCATTGAGTGAAGTTCGGGTAAGTTCCGTTACAATTGCCAGCGGCCTGATGCCTAATGTGATGGCAGGCAGAATTAAATTTTTAAGTTGCAAATTGGCACCGGTTCCATAATCATCCACCTCGTAAAGGCTGCCAAACATATCCAGCCCTGTATAATCTGACAACAGATAGCCAAAAATCCAGGCCATTAAAATTGCTGCAAAAAAAGAAGGCAACGCCATGCCCAGACTTGTAAAAACAAGAATAAACTGATTGAACCAGTTCTTGTTAACAACCACTGTGATAAAACCCAGTAACAAACCCAGACTAAATGCCAGACCTACTGCTATTCCTGCCAGTAGTAAGGTTTTGGGGAATGCTTCGGCAAGCATGGCTGTCACTTTTTTTCTGGTTTGAAAAGATTCTCTTAGCCAGGGTGTCTTCAACACAATCACTGTTGATTGCATGGAGATTAACACAACTGAATTACTATATTTTCGTTGATCATAATACCAGGACGAATTTTCCGCTACTGTTGTATGAAAAGAAACAGGGGACAGATCATTCAGGTAATTCAAATACTGCATGATAAGGGGCTGATTTAACCCCAGCTCATCGCGAATGGCATCCACAGCATCCTGATCAGCACGTTGGCCAAGCATCATTCGGGCAGGATCACCGGGTAAAATTGTGAATAAAACAAAAACCAAACTTATAACTCCAAACAGGACAACCAGACCATACCATATTTTGCGCAGGATATAGGAGCCCATTTGTGCTTAGGTTTTATTCCGAAAATTGTTTAATAATTTGCTTCAACTCCTCACCTTCCGGAAAATCGTTATGATGCCATTTCTTTTTCACAACTCCCTGATTCATAAGAATTAATCCGGGATTGGACCTCACCATTGTTTTCAGAACTATGTCGTCAGCATAATAAACTTCATAAAGTTCGGGATGTTGCTCGCTCAATGCATTTACTTCATCAGGCAAAGTTGATGTAAGCCAGATAATTCCGTTTCCTTCAGCTGATGCAATGGCATCAAGTGTAGCAATCTTATCAAAGACATTTGCCGGAATTTTGTACAGATCATAAGCAACTATTACAAAAATATTCGGAGATTCCAGGACGATTGCGGTCATATCATTGCCATTTTCGTCCTCGGCAAATAGGCCATGACCTGCAAGCTCACCTACAATTTCGGTCCGTTGATCAACAAATTCCCAGTTGTTCAACCAGATACTATCATTCCAGGGATATTCGGGTGAGAGATATTCTTTATCTTCTCCGGTATTTTTATTTCGATAGGTAAGGTAAACAAGTGTTTCTTGCACACCTTCAGGATTCATTTGTTTGCCCTCCTTCCAGGCTCTGAAATCCATTATTGGAAGATGGTTGTAGTTGTACAGAGAAAAATACGCAAAACCGGCCAGATACAAGAAAATCAAAAGGGTTTGAATTGGTGTGGGCATATTGATTTTAAACTTCCTACGACTAACAAAAATGATAAGTACAAGAACTATCAGAACAATATTCTTATAAAAAGTTTCCCAATTTGTTAACTTGATGGCATCGCCAAAACAACCACAATCAGGCACAGGTTCGTATAGTGCATCGTAAAAAGTGAGCCCTGTAAAAAAGACCATCATCCACAATAACACTTTCGAAATCAAAATCATACGAAAACCACTTATCAGTGCAAGTCCAAGAACAAACTCCGAAGTAGATAATAAAACAGATAATCCAACAGACAAAAATGAAGCCCATTCTGTGCCATAAGCAATAAAGTAATCTTCGATGCGATAGGCTGTTCCTAAAGGATCAACTCCTTTAACAAAACCTGAAAACATGAAAACTATCCCTACAATCCAACGGCTGATATTCCTTAACAGACGGTTCATACTTACACTTTCCTAATTTATAAGTTTAACAAAATCAAGGCAAAAACAGCATAATTGATAATATCAAAATAATTTGAAGCAACACCTTCAGAGGCAATAGTTACTCCCTCATTATTCTCTATCTGCTTTATTCTAAGTAACTTAACTAAAATAATATCCGTTAAAGAACTGATGCGCATATTTCGCCAGGCCTCATCATAGTCATGATTTTTATTATTCATCAGCTCAAAAGCCTCATTTAAAACTTTTTGATGTGCATCAATGGCTTGTTCTTTCGACAGATCAATCTCGACTACAGCACCATATTCAAGCTGAATGATTGCCATTGCAGCATAATTAACGATTCCGATAAATTCATCAGTAATATTGTCCTCAATTTTCTGAACCTTCTTCTCCTGAATACTTCTTATCCGCTTTGCTTTGATATAAAGCTGATCGGTTACTGACGAAGGTCGCAAAGCACGCCAGGCAGCACCATAATCCTCTAGTTTCTTCTGAAATATGGCAGCACATTGTATAATAACCTGTTGGTATTGTTTGGCAGTATCGGCCATAAATATTAATTATGTGTTGAATACAAAAGTTTAAATTTGCCTAAAAAAGGGAATGCAATCGGCCTTTACTTTCCGGCAAATCGCCGGTAAAAATAGCGAATTTTTGCCAGACCAAAAACTCATTTATAATGGAAAAACACTTGATTTAAGTGAACCATTGGTCATGGGAATTCTTAACCTTACTCCAGATTCCTTTTACAAAGGTAGTCGTATTCAGAACATTGAACAATTAATTGGGATAGCAGGCAAAATGCTCGAAGCTGGTGCTAAATGTCTTGATCTGGGTGCCTTTTCTACCAGGCCGGGAGCTGATTTTATTTCGGCTGAAGAAGAAGCCGATCGTTTACTTGAGTCTTTGCAACTACTCCAAAAATCCTTTCCTGAGATATGGCTTTCAGTGGATACTTTTCGCGAATCTGTTGCCCGTCAAGCGATAGAAAACGGTGCCAGCATGATCAATGATATATCAGGAGGCACGTTTGACGAAAATATGCTTGCATTTATTGCCAAAAATAATATTCCATATGTATTGATGCATATTGCCGGCACAATCGAAACAATGCATCAACATACACTTAATGCAGATGAAATTATTGGTGAAGTGAAGGAGTTTTTTGAAAACCAAGTAAACAAACTCTTACGGTTGGGGGCAACACAGTTGGTGCTCGATCCTGGATTTGGTTTTGGTAAGTCACTGGCTGCCAATTATAAATTGATTAGCGGATTTGAACAAATTAATCCGTGGAATTTTCCCGTTCTGACAGGTGTATCGCGAAAATCAATGATTTGGAAAATTCTGGAAAATGATCCAGAAAAAGCCCTGAATGGCACATCAGTTCTGCATAGCTGGGCCTTACAGCAGGGAACCACAATCCTGCGAGTGCACGATGTAAACGAAGCAGCCGAATGTATCAAGCTCTCACAATTTATGAGACAGGTTTTGATCGGGCAGAATGATTAACTTTGCTTGTTAAAATTTAATTGTTGTTTTGCAAAACAATAAAAAATGTTGAACATATTTTATCCCTTATTTATTGATCTGCGCTTTATTGATGTCATTGATATAATCTTTGTAGCAGGACTATTATACGGGCTTTACTATTTGTTGAGAGGTACTGTAGCCATCAATATTTTTCTGGGGATAGTGGCCGTATTTCTGATCTGGAAAGTTGTTTCGGCATTACAAATGGAATTACTGGGGGATATTTTGGGAGCCTTTGTCAGTGTTGGATTTATTGCGCTGATTATCATTTTCCAACCAGAAATAAGACAGTTTTTGCTTGCCTTGGGAACTCCAGGTTTTATAAAGCGATTTAACCCAAGATTCACATGGGGTTTTTTAAAATATAGAAGCGAGCAACACATTGATTTAGAAAGTATTGTCAATGCTTGTATTTCAATGGCCGGGAAAAAAACCGGTGCTTTGATCGTGATAACGCGCCAAAATGAGCTTTTTCAAACCATTCAAAGTGGAGTTCAAATCGATGCTATCATCAGTCAGGCACTGATAGAGCAACTTTTTTATAAAAACACTCCCCTACATGATGGTGCTGTGATTATAACTGGCAATAAAATAAAAGCTGCCGGATGCATACTTCCTGTAACAAAAAAACTTGATCTTCCGGGAAGGCCGGGATTACGTCATCGGGCAGGGTTGGGTATGACTGAGCAAAGCGATGCGATTGCAATCATTGTTTCGGAAGAAAACGGAAGCATAAGTATAGCTGATAGTGGTTCGTTGAGTAAAATCAAAAAAGAAGATCTCATCAAAACATTACTGATAGCACTTTACGATAAAGCCGAAAGTTAATATAACACTGATATTCAAATATTTACCAACTCTAATAAACCAACTCTCTTTTGACCAGGATCACAGGTTTGCCTGTTTTATGTATTGTCTTTTCTGTCCAATTATTTTTCCTGTCGTAAACATACTGAAATGTAGTTGTCTGGATAAGATTCCCATCTTTATCGCTAACTCTTTCTGAAATAATATTACCTTGCTGATCGTAAGTATAGTTTCTGATTTCCAATAAATTACCCTGATTGTCGAACCTAAAATTCCGGTCGACTTCATTCTTGAAATTATAGGTATAGGTAAACTTCATATGGAACTCATTCCCATTGTGATAGCTATAATCTTCGCGCACCTTACCTTTATCGTCATAGCTATATACAAAGCGTTTATCAGGCTTGCCATCCCCATCATAACTCTGATCATATTCAAGCAGGCCGTCTTCATTATAAACGTATTCAATGGTACGCATTAATTTCCCACTTTCATCCGTAAGCTCAAGCTTATTGCGCAGATTACCAGTGTTGTAATACTTGTAAACTTTGATAAGATTTCCGGCTGAATCATACACCATGTCCTGAATACGATTACCAAAACTATCAAAGCTGTTCTCATAATAGTGGGATAAGATTAATTGTTCGCCCGGTTCCTGATCGGCATTAATCAGGAAATGCTTCTCAGTCATGGATTTCACCCGGGGATGAGGATCAGAGCTTTTAAACGAACTTTTTTGGGCTAATCCCTGAAAATCTAAAAATAAAATGAAAAGAATCAGAAAATTTACAGCTTTCATAACCAGTTGAATTTTGGACAAAATTAAAGGAATTTTTTTGCAATCACAGGAATCATAAAAACTATTAGTTCAGCGACTTAAAAATTATTTCACCTGATCCAAAAAAAAATCAAAATTGAATTCAAACCATTGTCAGGTGACGGATGCAGAACATTTCAAATCCAAAGATTTAAAGCAAAACACTTGCTTAAAAACACTCACCAATTGAAATTATGGTGATTGAAATGTCCGCATGAAAGGCTGATCTATAAAATCTACCAAATAATCCACCACCACGGTCTCCGAAATCACCTCATGGAGATAATTCAAGATTTTTACATGCTCTGGATGCACGCGATAAAGTTCAAGTTCTTTCTCACTTTTGAAATGCGTAACCAACACTAAATCAAAGGCATTTGGTCTTTTGCTGAGATTTAAACCAACTTCCAGAAAATCTAATTCTTCAATAGCGGATTTCAGGTTTTTGAGTAACTGTTTCAGCTTTTGCATTTGTTGTAGTTTCTCATGCGGTTCTGTACTTTTGAATCGCATCATGACAATATGTTTCAACATAATTCAAAAAAATTATTGTTTCAGGTCTAAAAATCTGGATTTATCCACTTTTGAATTCAAACCGCAATGCGTTGTCATTCCAAATATTCTTTTTCGAAAACTGGCAACAACATCGTATTTCCAATTGAGTAAGCTATCGGGCAAGAACCTGAAAATCCTGAAAAAACGGGGCCAGCCCTTCAAATAGTCCAATACCTTGAAAACTGCAGCAGATTTGATATAAATCCGATTGCCAATCTTTAAAACTAAACTTTCAGGAAGATCAAGTCCGGCGAGTTCTTTTTCGGCAAAATCAGAATCAAGTGCTGCAAAATGTAAATCCTGATTTTTTTCGTGCTTCAAAACAAAACGCACGGCTCTGTTACACAGCGAACATTCGCCATCAAAAAAAAGTATTGGTTTAGCCATAAATAGCAACAAATTTAGTCCAAATTAAAAACTCCCCGGATTTTTCTATCAGCTTCTTCAAAGTCAGGTATTGATAGCATTTTCAGCCTTTTAAACAAAAGTACTATCTCCATATCCAGTCTGAGAATAAAACAAAATTTATTAAAAGTGGAAATTCCATGAAATCAGTGTGCGAGATTATTCAGTTCTTGAAAGTCTGCACTTCAAAAATAACAGGATTTTTTTCTCCGAAGACATACTTTGCCGTTGACTAGTTATCAGTTATAAAAATAATATCGGAGAAAAATCACCATTTCGTTGGTTTGTAATGCTTTAGATAAAATCTGTATGGCAGCTTCGCATCTTCACCAGCATAGTCAACTCCCACACGGGTTGAGGAGACCACCTCCTGAGATGTTTTTAATATTGAATTGTAAATCTGTATCATATTTTCATTCAGCATCATACCATTATGTTTTAGGGTAATACCCAATTTACTGGAAAGTTTTCCGGGGCCATTTGCCAAACCTTCCCATTTCGCAAATCTTGTGGCAAAGTATGAGGGAAGATGCTCCTTACCCACCGGAACAATCCCTCTGATCAGGACTGCGTGTGGTATCCCTGCCTGATTTGTGACAATATTTAACAGATGATGAATGCCATAACATAAATAAACATAAACATGACCTCCTGATAAATATAAGGTCTCTGTTCTGTTTGTTCTCCGGCCACCATAAGCATGAGAAGCCCTGTCGGTTTCGCCAGCATAAGCTTCGGTTTCGGCGATAATACCTGCTTTAAAGGTTTTTTGATCATCAACAAGGATGATCTTCCCAATCAATTCGCGGGCGATAGCTACCACATCATCACGCAGAAAAAAGGATTGATCTACTAAAACAGGCTCAGTCATTGATATCCAACTGCTTTTTACTTCTTAAATATCCGTTACCATCCTTCACAATTAAGCCATTATCAGTAAGCCATCTGATCACTTCCAAAACCTTTTCCTCAGAAATACCCTCAACAGCACTGGCTGCTTCAAAAACCGGTACTGGTCTTTTCTGCAGCATTTCCATAAGCTTGTCGCGAACTTTCTGAAAGACCACATCTGACACCGATATGCTGTTTCGTTTGAGACAAACATCACACTTACCGCAGCGTTTGCGATGTGTCTCTCCAAAATAGGCCAGTAATTGAATACTTCTGCAAACATCATCATTTCTTACAAAATCAATAACCGCCTGAATCCGTTTAGCAGCGCTTTTTTTTCGGTCGGCATAAATCTCATTACTCAACTGCAAATCTTTTGAAGCCAACCGCTCGCTTATCATTATCAACTGCGGCTTTTCTTTTCGTGCTGCGTACGACAGAAACTGAAAATCATGCAGTTTTTGCAGCATTGACGTGGTTTGCTGCGCAGAGATATTTAACTTTGAAGCTATCTGAGGCTCATCTATTTTCACAAAATCCGATAAAATTCCCGGAAAATTACGCAACAAAAACTTGATAAAACCATCATAGGCCGGTTGCTCTACCTGAAACCGATACAAATCCTCCCTGCTGGCCCGGATAAAAACTTTTGAAGTTTGATCTTCATTTTCTGTCAAACTTAACAACCCTTCCTTTTCGAGCAGATGCAGACTATTGAAGGTTTCTAAAACATTGAAGTTGTAATTCTTTGTAAAACTTGTTAATTCAAAATCGAAATGTTGATCTTTTCCGGCACCTACCGGAATTTGCAAAAAATTACCAAGTGCTTCATACACAACTCTTATCTGTTTGAGAGGAGGAAAAGAGGCCTCAAAACCATCTTTAAGATTCTTGATATCTGTTTCTGAAACTATCAAAAAGGTTTGTGCTTGTTTGCCATCTCTACCAGCCCTTCCGGCTTCCTGAAAATAGGCTTCGAGGCTATCCGGCAGATCCATATGAGCCACAAGTCGCACATCGGGTTTATCAATTCCCATTCCGAAAGCGTTGGTTGCTACCATCACTTTAAATTTGCCAAACATCCAGCTTTGTTGCCGCTGGTCTCTTGTTCGGGCATCCAGTCCGGCATGATAATAGGTCGCACTTATCCCGCGGCTGCTCAGCCAATCCGCTATCTCTCTGGTTCGTTTTCGGTTTCTAACATATACGATACCACTCCCCTGATCCAGTTTTCTGAACAACCGAAACAAAACACCAAACTTATCGGCCTCGTAAAGAACGCTATAGGTGATATTTTTCCGCTCATAACTGGTTTGAAAAACCTGTGCATTTTTAAAATGCAACTTCTGTTGAATATCACTTACAACATCTGGTGTTGCTGTGGCTGTAAGGGCCAAAACCGGAACTTCAGGTATATAGGGTCGTATTTCGGCAATCCGCAGATAAGGTGGCCTGAAATCATAGCCCCATTGCGAAATACAATGCGATTCGTCCACGGCCAACAGATTCACTTGCATTCGTTTCACTATATCGATAAAACGGTCAGTTACTAATCGTTCGGGAGAGAGGTAAAGAAATTTCAATTTGTTAAAAGCTGCCTGATTATAAGCCAGTTCCATTTCCTGATAATGCATCCCCGAATAAACGGCAGCAGCTGCTATCCCATTTTTTTTCAGGTGTTGCACCTGATCTTTCATCAATGCAATCAAAGGAGTGATTACCAGACACATGCCGGGCATCACCATGGCCGGCACCTGAAAACAAATTGATTTTCCGCCACCTGTAGGAAGCAGTGCCAGGGTATCGTTTCCTGCAATAACATGGTCAACAATTTCTTCCTGCATTGGCCTGAAACTGCTGTATCCCCAGTATTTTAATAAGGCTGCTCTGCTTTCCTTGCTCATTGAAATCCTCCGGTATCTTAAAGCAATTTGTTGATCACAGACAATAATTCGGTTAGGCTGATTGGTTTGGTAATGTATTCATCGCATCCGGCTTCGAGTGCGGCTTTTTGATTTTCTGTTTCTGCAAAGGCAGTCTGGGCAATAATCGGTAATTTGGGATTCATTTGTTTGATCTGTCTGCTTGCCTCATAACCATCTTTTTCGGGCATGCGTATATCCATCAAAACCAAGGAAAGGTCGTTGTGCCTGCCTACAATTTCTATGGCTTCAGTCCCATTTTTTGCCCAGAGAATCTGTGCAGCAGTATCTTTCATAACGGCTTTTAAAAACAGGTAATTGGCCTTTACATCATCGGCAACTAAAAACTTAAATCCCGACCAGTTTTTATTGAACTTTCCATAACGAACAGACTCTTCATTTTCAAGTTTCGCAAAATCCTTTGGAGCAGGAAGCGTAAAATAAAAAGTTGTGCCTTTGCCTTCCTCCGAATCGAACCATATTTTCCCACCCAGAAGTTCGGTAAGACTGTGACAAATTGCCAGGCCCAGGCCTGTCCCATCCAAGTTGCGTTTATAAGTGCTATCGACCTGCCCAAAACGCTGAAATATTAAATGACTTTTGTCGCGTTCTATGCCTACTCCGGTATCTTTCACATAAAACTGTATTAGTCCGCCCTTGGGCTGTGTGTAACCAAACTCGATAAAACCTGTATCAACGAATTTAAGGGCATTCACAAGCAAATTCATCATGATCTGACGCAATCTGAACGGGTCTGACTCTATAAAGAAATTCTCAATTTCGAGTCCTTTTCGCAACCTGATCTCAATATGTTTTTTCTCTCGCTTTTTCTGTTCATTTCGGACGTTGATCAAGATTTCGTCCAATAGCTGATGCAGTTCAAACTCGGAAATGGAAATCCTGATCTGGCCTGCTTCAATTTTTGAAATGTCAATAATGTCGTCAATCAGCTGCAGCAGGGTTTTTCCGGCTGAACTAATGAGCTGTAAAAACTGATGTTTTTCTTCAACACTTGTTTCTTCATCAAGCATTATTTCAGAAAAACCAATGATTGAATTGAGCGGCGTTCTGATTTCGTGCGACATATTAGCCAAGAAAGCAGATTTCAGTTTATCTGCCTCTTCGGCTTTCAACCTGGCATCAATAAGTGACTGCTCGGTTTTCTTAGTACTTGTAACATCTCTCAGCAAGGCATGAACAAGTTTTCCGGTGTTCAAACTTGAAAAACCAAGACTAACTTCAGCTTCAAAAATGCTTCCATCCATGCGTTTATGCTGCCAATAAAAACGTTGGGGCACGCCGGAAAGCACTCTATTGATTAGTTCTCTGCCTTTTTCATCAGACAGGCTTCCATCGGGTTGTGTTTTAGGGGATATATCAGCCGGGTGTTTACCTATGATCTCTGCACGATCACAGAGAAACATCTCGCAAATCTTTTGATTAATTTCGGTGATGGTATTGGATTTATCCAGCAAAATGATACCATCCGTTGCATTTGAAAAAACAGCTTTATAGCGTTCCAGCTCTTCGGTTATAACTCGTTCCTTTTGATACTGCATCTCCTCGCGCACCAGCAATTTTGAAGCCTCACCCACCAACAGGGAAACTTCATCTGAATCGGTTCTGTTTTTAAAATCAAGGCCGCATAATACCAACCATTTATCCTGCCCTATCAAATGCCTGGATCCGACAAAATAACGTAGCAGTTTGCTTTCGAACAAGAGATTGTTAGTAAGGTATTTTTTTAGCTCAGGTCCTGTTTTTACGATCAGATTCTCTTTTGTATCCTTGAAAATATCCATACAGAAATCTGCATGATTTTTGGGTTCCATTTGGACGAAACGTCCATGCAAAAAACTTGATCTGTAAGTTAATTTGTATTGGGTCAAATCCAGTATTCCTAAAAACACAGCACTCAGGTCCAGCGTTTGATGCAGGGCAAAAATGATATTTTCAATATTTTGAAGCGGATGAACTGATATCTGTTGCCTCACCTTACTACAAAAGATATTGAGTTTTTTTGAGTTCTGCATGGCTGCTAAAAAATTAGATAACTGGTTAATCGATTACACGCTGTAAAGGTAAACATTTAATTCATCATCAACACAATAGGCACAATGTTAGTTGATCAGGGATGACACAAAAACAACAAAGCAGCACCTGTGTAAGATGCTGCTTTGAATGAAAATAAGTTAAAATATTATTAGGCTTCAGATTCTTTTTTATCGGTATCTTCAGCTTTTACTTCTGTTGTATCCTCAGCTTTTGCTTCTGTAGTTTCTTCAGCAGCTGGCTCAGCGCTTTCCTCTGCCACAGCTTCAGTGTTTTCTTCTGCGGCGGCCTGTTTTTCAGCTTTCAACTCAGCAGCTCTTTTCTTGGCCAGTTCGGCAGCGCGGGCTTCATTTACTTTAGCTTCCTCTTCGAGTGCTTTTTTGCGCTCTGTGCGTTCGGCATCGGTAAGGCCACGGCGTTTAGCTTCAATTTTTGCTTCTTTTTCTTTGAGCCAATTCTGGAACTTAACCTCAGCTTGTTCTTCGGTTAATGCACCTTTTTTAACGCCTTTCAACAGGTGACTTTTGTAAATAACACCTTTATAGGAAAGGATTGCACGGGCAGTGTCAGAAGGCTGTGCGCCATTCTGCAACCAGGTGAGTGCCTTGTCGAAATCCAGTATGATTTCGGCTGGGTTTGTAATGGGATTGTAGGTGCCAATCTTCTCAATAAATCTTCCGTCTCGTGGTGCACGACCATCCGCAATTACAATGTGATAAAAAGGTCTGCCCTTTTTACCATGACGTTGTAATCTTATTCTTGCTGGCATGAGCTTTAATTTTAATTGATAATTAGAGTATTAAACTTTTTATTTTCGGGCTGCAAAAATCGTCATTTTTTTCTGATTTACAAATTTTATGCCGAAAAAAACCTTAATTTTTATCAAAAAGTTCCATTTCAGCATCTATTTCCCATCCGTGAAGCCGACAAAGCTCAGCAAACTGCTGAAAGTTTTGCCGGACTTTGCTTTTCATTGTGCGGCACTGAATTTCCCAGACGTCCTTTATTTTTGTTCTCATTTCCATGTCGCGCTGCACAAATAACAAGGCCTCAAAATTCTGTTGCAACTGCACGAAAACCTTAGCAAGCGAATCGTCCAGTTGCATAAGTTTGTCCAGTATTAGCTGATATTCTGAATTCCCTTCCACCGGATGGATTCCAAAAACCTGCATAAAATATGTAATCAAAGACTGTGACATAATGGCCGGCAAAATTACAGCTTTTTATTTTGCTGCTATTCAGCTAAAATAGTTTTACTGATTAATTATTAATCAATTAAAATGTCTGTTTTTTAATCATTTTGAATAAAAATACCTTAATTTTGTAGCATGATTTTAGATTAAAAATGAATTCGTCCGAAAAAAAATATGTGATCATTGATGTGGAAACCACCGGGCTAAAAGCCGGTCCGGAGAAGATCACCGAGATTGCTGCCGTGCTCCACGACGGGCATCGGGTAATTGACAGTTTCAGTTCGCTGGTCAATCCCGAGAAGAAAATTCCTTACCGCATCACGCAGCTCACAGGCATCAACGACCAGATGGTTGCCGGAGCACCCAAGTTTTATGAGCTGGCCCGCCAATTCATCGAATTTACGGAAGACGCCATTTTGATAGGACACAACGTTAGTTTTGATTATCGCTTCATCCAGGCGGAATATAAGAGTCTGGGATACGATTTTCGCCGACAAACGATGGACACCGTTAAGCTGAGCCGCAAACTCATTCCGGGACAGCCGTCCTATAGCCTGGGCAAGCTTTGCCGCAACTTGAATATCCAAATCGAAAACCGCCATCGTGCGTTGGGAGATGCGCTGGCCACTACCCGACTTTTTGAGCTGCTTTGCTCTATCGAAAACGAACCCGAAAAGTTAAGCCTGAAAGGCACGCACTCCAACCTGAATCACCAACTGATCGAAAAACTGCCTGAAGCCCACGGCGTTTATTATTTTTACGATCACAGCGGAAAGCTGATTTATGTAGGCAAATCTATTAACATCAAAAACCGGGTGATGCAGCATCTGAGTAACAACAGCAGCCGCAAATCCATTGAAATGAAAAATAATATTGCTGATGTAAGTTACGAACTCACTGGTAATGAACTGATAGCCCTGCTACTCGAATCAGATGAGATAAAAAAACATAAACCTGTTTATAATCGTTCCCAGCGCAGGTCATTTTTCAACTACGGACTTTACAGCTACGAAAACGAAGCCGGCTACCAATGCCTCAAATACGCTAAAACCATTGATACTTTGCATCCGTATCACACTTATGCCTCCCTGACGGAAGCCAAGAATCATCTTTTTCAGCTCACCGAGAAGTTTCGGCTTTGCCAGGGGCTCAACGGGCTTTATCCGGGCAAGGGAGCCTGTTTTCATCACCAAATCGGGCAATGCCTGGGAGCCTGTTGCGGAGAAGAAGATTCAATAAGCTACAACGAGCGTGTTGAACAAGCCCTGGAACGTTACCATTTTGATTACGAAAATTTTATAATCATCGAAAAAGGCATTGATCCGGAGCAAAAAGCCATCGTCAAAATTGAACAAGGCGTTTACAGGGGATTTGGTTATGTGCCGGCATCGCTTTTAAATAATGGCATAGCCGAAGCTGACGACTTTATCAGGCCTTACGCTGACAATCGCGATGTACGACAAATCATACAAGCCTATCTGCGCAAGCATCCCAAAGTTTTGTTGATTCCTTTTTAGAACCCAAAAACAAGTTTACAATATGCCCGAACGCACCATAGCACATCTTGATCTCGACACTTTTTTCGTGTCGGTGGAACGTTTGGTCAACCCATCGTTAACAGGCAAACCTGTCATTATCGGAGGAGTTTCGGACCGGGGCGTGGTGGCCAGCTGCAGCTATGAGGCAAGGCGCTTTGGTGTACATTCGGCCATGCCCATGCGGATGGCGCGACAGCTATGCGGCCAGGCTGTGTATATCCGGGGCGATATGGAACTTTACAGCCGTTATTCGCGTCTGGTAACCGATGTGATCGCCGACAGTGCTCCGCTTTATGAGAAAACTTCTGTGGACGAGCATTACCTTGACCTAACCGGGATGGATCGTTTTTTTGGCACTTACAAATGGACACACGAGCTTCGGCAACGGATTATTCGCGAAACCGGCCTGCCCATTTCTTTCGGGCTTTCGCAAAACAAAACCATTTCGAAAATTGCCACCGGACAAGCCAAACCCAATGGCGAGCTGCAAGTGCTTCCCAATCAGGTGCATCCTTTCCTGGATCCGCTCTCGATACGAAAAATCCCTATGGTGGGCGAAGTGGGTTATCGCTTGCTTCGGGCTATGGGTGTGGCAAAAATTGGCACCTTGCGCCTGATGCCTCCCGATATGGTACAACAGGTGCTGGGCAAAAACGGTCTGATAGTATGGAAAAAAGCCAACGGCATCGATCCTAGTCCGGTTAAGCCTTACAGCGAACAAAAATCCATCAGCAGCGAACACACCTTCGATCAGGATACCACAGATATGGCTTTGCTAAAACAAACCCTGACACATATCGTGGAAAAAATAACTTTCGAAATGCGTAGCAAACAAAAGCTTACAGGATGCGTCACCGTGAAAATCCGCTATGCTAATTTTGATACACACAGCCGCCAAAAACACATTGCCTACACCGCTTTTGATCATATTCTGCTCAATACCGTGATGGATCTTTTTGTTCAACTTTACAACCGGCGCATGCTCATCCGCTTGATTGGTGTGAGGTTTAGCCATCTTGTGGGAGGCTCGCAACAGCTCGATCTTTTTGATGACAAACCCGAGATCAGCAGGCTCTATCAAACCATGGATCATATCCGGCGTCGTTATGGCAAAACCGCTGTTGGCAGAGCTGGCGGGATGAAACCATCAGAATAACAAAAAAATCAGATTGAAAGACTATTTATAATCAGTATAAATTCCAAAAATCAACCTAAATCATCACGCTTAATCAACCCAAATTTCATGGGGTTGCATAGCTTTGCAATACTAAAACTAATTTTACAGAAAAATTGAAACAAACCATTCTGATAGGCATTGATGATACCGACAACAAAGAAAGTCGTGGCACCGGCTATAATGCCCGTCAGTTGGGACATTTGCTGGAGCGTAAAAAACTTGGAGAAGTCCATTCCATCAGTCGCCATCAGCATTTTGTGCATCCGGATATTCCTTTCACATCCCAAAACAGCTCAGCCTGTTTGTATCTTCAAAACGGAAATATTGACCAACTTATTCCTGTTTGTCAACAATTTATGCAACAAAGCTGTGTTCCGGGATCCGATGGTGGCCTGGCAATTGCCAGCCTTGACAACATCGCAGAGAAAGTGATTCACTGGGGTAAAATGTCAAAAAAAATTGTTTTAAAACAAGCAGATGCATGGCAACTGGCCAAGGAAAATGATATTTTTCTGGAAGGTTTTACTGGGAATAATGACGGTGTGATAGGTGCTTTGGCTGCAATCGGACTCAGAAAATGGGGAAACGATGGCAGATGCATCTGGCTGAAAGGAAAGGAAATCCGTGAAATTTCCGGAATTTTTTCTCAGGAATCATTGAAATCAATTTGCCCGATTGACCTCATCATCACCGAAGAAGGTATCGCAGCAGAAGCAGACGATCTTATCCAAACCGGTGACTGGATGAGGCCGGCAATAAAAAATCACAAGATCACCCTTTATATTGAAAAGTCGAATCACCCCAAATACAAATGGCATGCTAAACCCAAATCCCGTCTCAAAGCACTTACCGATTAGCCGTACAGCCCTCGAAATTGTTGTGTTATCACTGATAGGAATAGCAGCCGTTGTGATCAGGACCAAACTGCGAATTCCACTCAATATGCCCGGCCATCATGGGCTGGAAGTGATGGCAATTCTGTTGATCGGACGTCATTGGGCAAAGCTGCCGCTGGCTTCTTCCATCAGCAGTTTGTCATCTGCCCTGTTTTTATTGTTGCCCTGGGCTGGCATTAAGGATCCGTTTCTTCCGTTCATATATATTTTGATGGGAATCATAATTGATCTGCTTTATCGGTTTACCTTTTCTGAAAAAAGAATGTTGTTATCACTGGTGATCATTGGCAGTATTGCGTACAGCATCATCCCGCTTTCCCGCCTTTTAATTCACTTCTCAGTTGATTATCCTTACGGCTCATTTGTTAAAACCGGTTATTTATATCCTGTTTTTTCTCATTTTATATTTGGTGCTGCCGGCGGATTGTTAGCTGGTCTGCTGATCAAAGCACAACTTAAAATCACCAAATGATTAATTTTTATAATTTGATATTAATAAGATTTAGAATCATGCGAATTGTAATAAATTTCATAACGATTGTAACATTCTTAGCCGTCTTCTGCTTTGTTGGCTGCACTAAAGACAAACAACATCCAGGATTAAAACCTGAAATTAAATTTCTTAAGGCAGCAGAATTAATTTCTTCGGACACCATTCTGGCCATCAATCAAAAAGTTAAAATCGGAATTGAAGCCAGCTCCAAATCGGGTGCTCCAATCACCCAATTAACTGTAATTTCAAGCTTTGATGAAAACACTACTTCAATCGACTCGGGATTATACAGCTCCGAATTTCAATACAACATAGAAATTACGAAAGGTTTGGCCGAAACAGAACATTGGCGGTTTTATGTGAAGGATCGGGATGGTAATTGTTCAGATACCATTGGTTTGAAACTTTTTAAAGATGAAAGTTCAGGATTTGGTCCAATTCAATCCTTTGGAAACATTGTTCTGGGAGCACAATTCAATTCCGATCCGGGAAGTTTTTATTCCTATGAAACAAACCGAACTTACACTATTTCAGAAGCTTACGATAACCAACAAATCATTGACTTATTATATTATTACGATATCGTGGAATCTGACGCGCACACCATTGCCTCTCCGGGAGCCAATATTGATCAGGCCATATACAACAGCGACCTGGCTCCTGCAAATTGGACAACACGCACCACCTTAAGATTTGAATATTTACCCGATCTCACTGCTGAAGATTTTGAATCATGCACAAATGACAGCCTGATTCTTTCCAACACTTTTGTTTTTGGATCAGGCAAAAGAAAAGCAAAAAATTTGTCTCCGGGTCAGATTTATGCTTTTGTTAGCGAAACCAACGAAAGAGGAATATTCACAGTTCAAAGGCTTGAAGGTGAAGCAAATGGATATGTTGAGATTTCAATAAAAATGCAGGAGCAATGAAAAAGATACTTTTACTGACATTTTTTGGCTTTATTTTTTTTAGTCTTTTCGGGCAAACTCAAGACAGTTTGAAACGTGAAATCGAACTTGGTGAAATAGTTGTTACAGCAACACGTACTTACCGTCAGGCCAACGATTTACCCGTACAAACCAATTCCATTTCAGCTAAGATGATTCAAAACTTTCCGGTTTTGAATATCGATGATGTTTTAAAAACCACTGCCAATGTTTTTGTAAACCGAAGCTGGGGAATTTTCTCAAAAAATGCTGCCGTCACCATGCGTGGACTCGAAAGCAGCGACAGGACGCTAATTCTGATTGACGGACTTCCGAAAAACAGATTAGCAGGTGGATCGGTCAACTGGCATAATATCAATCCGGATCAGATCGAAAAAATTGAGATCATCAAAGGACCAGCTTCAGCATTGTATGGCAATAATGCCATGGGCGGCGTGATCAACATCATTACAAAAAAACCACAAACCGATTTAAGTGGAAATGCACGTGTTTTCTATGGCAGCCACAATACATTGGGCGGATCAGTAAGTGCTGCAGGCAATAAATTTGAAAACGACAGAGGCTTCTACTGGCAAGTAACCGGTAATTATAGGCGGGGTGATGGTTACATCTTTGAATTGCCAGAGTTTCTGGACGAAACAGACGCCAAAACAAAACTTGATGAAGGCGGCGGAAGCCTCAAACTGGGTTACCAATTTAACAAGCATAATAACATAGAATTCGCTATGGATCATTATCAGGAGAAACGCGGAGCTGGTCGTCAGGTTTATGCCCCCGATGGCAGCTTTGATGAATACCTGACAAATACATTTCGCATCACTACTAATAATTTATTAGCTGGTGGACTTTTGCAAAGCACCATTTATTATTCCGCTGAAAACTATTACGGACAAAAGGAAAGCTTTAATGAATCAAAAGAATTCAAATTGCTGGATGCCTACACTGACAGGGAAGATCTTGGTTTGATGTCGAACTGGTCGAAACGCCTTTCTGCAAAGCACCTGCTAACAGCCGGAATAGAAGTGAAAGCAGGTACAATGAAGTCACATGAAATCTATCGTACTTCACCCGATGAAATTGAAGCCGCAAGCAAGATGATCATTTATGGAATTTATTTACAGGATGAAATCAAACTTTCACCCGAAAAATGGCAGCTTATCGCAGGTCTTCGGGCTGATTTCTCCAACTTTTTCCAGGGATGGCAAAGGGTGACGAACCCAACAAAATCAACTGGCTTTGAACAAAGTTTTTATGAAGATTTTCCGGAAACAAGCTGGTCGGCTTTAAGCCCGAAGATCGCATTGCAATACCAGCTTATTCCTGAGCTTGAAACCTATGTTTCTGTAGGAACTGGTTTTAAACCGGCTAAACTTAAAGACTTAAGCCAGTCGGGGAAAATCAACAAAGGTTTCAGGCTGGCAAATCCCAAGGTAAAACCGGAATACCTTACAAATTTTGAATGGGGTTTTCATTTTGATCCGAACAACAAATTCAGGCTTTCCGGAGCAATTTATCACAGTATTGGCCGTGATTTTCAATATTCGATTGGAACCGGTGATTCAGTTGACACCGGAGGTAACAGCCTAAAGCCTGTTATTCTTACTGATAATGTAGCTGAAATTTCTGTTACAGGTGGAGAATTGTCCATGCATTATTTTGTGCATCCGCAAGTGCTTTTTCAGGCGAGTTATTCTTATAACAATTCAGTTATAACTTCTTATATTCCAAATATTAACATGCCGGATTACAACCTTTCAGGCAAAAAAATGACAGAAGTGCCCCCGCAACTTTTTTATGCAGGTGTTTTCTGGCAAAATAAATATTTCAACCTGAATATAAATTGCAGCTTCATTGATGAACAATGGTTTGACGTAGAAAACACCATAAAAGTTGACAGCTGGTTTTTGATTAATGCCAGGATATCACGTATTTTTGCCAAACAATACGAAATCTATATAGATATTCAGGATTTGCTTGACAATCCCTATGTTGATCGTAAAGGTCAGCTTTCGCCAGGCAGATTTATTATAGGAGGTATTAATTTTAAATTTTAAAAAAACTAAACTATGAAACACATTTATCTTTTTCTGATCACGTTGATGATCACTGCAAGTACTTTTGCACAGACTGAAACTCTTGCAAAATGGACTTTCCCATCAGGTGATGTTGCCGATACGCTGGCTGAAGAAGCTAATGAATTTAATCAAAATGCTTTCCTGTCAACCATGGGCGGAACCGGTGCCATTGAAATGAAAAATGGCGAAACCACTAAAGCTGCTCAATGTAATGGATGGGATAACGGTGCTGGTACCAAAGCCTGGTACATTCAAATAAGCACAATGAGCCACAAGAATATTACTGTGAGTTCCAAGCAGCAATCCGGCAATAACGATCCCGGACCAAAAGATTTCAAACTGCAGTTTAAAACTGAAGATATACGCGATTGGATAGACATTGAAAATGCTGAGATTTCTGTAGTAAACGACTGGACTACAAGCGCTTTAGTTAATTTTCAACTTCCTGAACCTTGTGAAAATCAGGAAGTGCTATTAATCAGATGGGTGCTCACCTCAAATCTGGATATCAATGGCGTTGAGCTGGTTGAAAGCGGCAAAACCAAAATTGATGACATAGAAATAAAAGGTGAAGTTTTTACATCTTTAGATCAAATTGATGACAAAAAAAATCCCATAATTCTTTATTATAATTCTGACAATCAGATTCAATTCAAGAGTTCAATTCTAATAAAGCAAGTATTACAGTATGATTTGTCGGGTAGAGAGCTGCAAAAAATTAGCTTTGATGATTTTTCTGGCACCATCACAAACCAGCAAAGACAAGGCATTAGCGTTCTAGTTTTTCAGGATCACCAAGGCAAAAGTTATGCTAAAAAAGTTTTAAACCTCTGAAAATAACAACTTGTATTTTTAACTTAAAACAATGATAATAAAGTAACTGTAAAGTTTAACTTCATCATTAGGCAACAAATAAAGAGGCTGATTCATCAACTGATTCAGCCTCTTTATTTTTTAGTGACTTGACCGTAAAATTAGAAGTTATAGTTAATGCCGATACTAATTGCCCTGCCGGGCTGATAAACCTCATAAGGCTGATTTTCTGCTTTATAAGATTTATAAACTTCGTTAAATGTCTCTCCAAGCAGATTGGATACCTTGAGATCGATCATCGTTTTGCCAGACTCACCAAGTTTTTTATTGATACTAAAATTCAAACTATGAAAAGGCTCAACATAAATATCCGGGAAAAGCCCACCTCCAATGATGGTTAGAGTGGAACCCTTCACATTGTAAAACATCCCTGTTTCCATTCCAAACTTATCTATCTTGTATGTTAATCCGGCATTAATAACATAAGGCGACTGGCCTGCCATCACACGAGACTTTTTAATTGTTTCGCCAGTTTTTTCGTAGGTTTTGCGCGAATTAAACTCAGCATCCGTCATATCAATTTCTGAATAAACCAGGGTCAGGTTTCCACTAAAGCTCAATGCCTGCAAAGAAGGTGACAGGAAACTCATGTCTTTTCGCAATTCGAATTCAAATCCAAATAATTGCCCGTCACCCACATTACGAGCCTGATATTCAGTACTTGTTTGTTGCGTTGGAATGCGCACCAGTTCGATTGGTTTATCAAATTTTTTGAAGAATCCACTCAGGCTTATCATTTGGCCTCTTTCCAGGAACCATTCCCACCTGATATCCAGGTTATCAATTCTTGTCTCAACCAGTTTTCCATCCCAATCGGGGTAAATGTGCAGACTTCCATTAAAAATTCGATTGGTTATAGGATCGATAATCTGTGCAAAAGAAAGCTCTTTAAATGATGGGCGGGCAATTGTTTTTGCATAAGCTAATCGGAGGTTTTGATCAGGTGTTAAACTATAGATAAAATTGATGGAAGGAAAAAAATCCATGGCATCAAGCACTATATCATTATCCAGATTATTGCCTGCTAGTCCTCCACTTCCCGAATACTCCTGGTCGCGACCTGTATGCCGCTGAACAAAATTTTCCAACCTGACTCCCAATATGGATTTTAATCTGTTAATTGGCTGAAATTCAATCGATACATATGCAGACAGCATATTCACATTTGAGCTATATTCATTGGAATTTGGATCGTTGTTACCGGTTTGATAGTATATTCCATTAGGCCGGTTTGGGTACAAATTTTGATCGTTCAGCACCTCGTTAACATCAGAGCTTTCCCAGCTTTGTCCGGACGAAAACTGAATATCATAAAACAGGATTTCATAATCCCTGAGCTTATAATTATGGCTACCTCCAAATTTAAGTTTTGCAGGGTTTTTTCGAATCACAAGATTTTTTGATACATCAATTTTAGCGGTATTGTTCACCTCATCCAGATAACGCCAGATGCGCGAAGGATTGCCCCCGGCACCTGCCATAAATAAGGTATCACGCTCCCGGTAAGTAAATGCTGTTTTTCTGATATCCGGATCATCCGAGCCGGACTTTGTGGGTGATATCCGCCAGTCGATTTCCCAGCCCGAACTTCCCAGGAGGTGAGTTCCGTTTAACAGCATATTTGTCAGTTCCCGCTGATTATACACCAGATTATCAGATCCGGCAATATAACCTGACTGACCCACTGCCTCACCATCGTTGTCAATAAGAAAATGTCCGGCTCTACTTACCCCATTTTGCAGGTGCATTGCAGTCAACTTAAACTTTGAATACTGAGATTTATAGGCGATTCCTGCCAGTCCGCCGATCAGAACACTGTGCTCGGCCAATGCACCTTTTTGAATGGTGGCATAGCGCATCTCATATTTTTCAGGATCAATAAATCGCTGATATTCACCGTAAACCTTACCATCATAGTATTTCTGCTCTGATTTATAAGTCAGGGAAAAAATATAACCCAGCTTATGTATTTTTCCGCGCTTCGACAGCATATCAATTTGATTACCAATTGATAAGCTAAGGCCGTAGTCAGCAAAACTTCTTTGTTTCGCTGCACCAAGCCTTGGATTAAAACTTCTGACAAAATCGACCACTTCCTGTTCGGCTGCACCGTTGTAAGGAGTGGGTATGGTTTTTCCCCTGGCTCCGTCAGGCAAAGCTCGTGTGCCGTCATCAAAACCTAAAAAGTCAGTTTTGCCACCTTTGTAGGATAGGTAATCAGGATTGAAATGCATATCAGGATTAAAACCTATATCTGCCGATACTGTTATCGTTTTCGTCTCCGGAAAATCCTTGGTTTCAATATTGACAAGTCCTCCTGTGAAATCTGCAGGAAGCTCGGCAGTGAAATTCTTCACAACCATAATATTATTGATCAGGTTGGTTGGAAAAATATCCATTTGCAAAGAGTTTCGGTCAGGATCAAGACCCGGGATATCAACATTGTTGAGTGTGGTTTTTGAATAGCGATCACCTAAACCTCTCACATATACGTATTTACCATCCTCGATAGATACACCGGTAACACGCTTGGCCGCTTCCACAGCATTCCCATCTCCGGTAAGTCGTATTTTGGCTGATGAGATACCATCAAGCATGGAAGCCGATTTTTTCTTTACAGTAAGCAAGGCAGTTTCTGTTGTGCGAATGGCTTCGGCAGAAACAACAACCTCGGCCAGCTCCTGGCTGCTTTCTTTCATGATCAGATTATCAAGTATAGTGACCTTATCTGCTTCTACAACAACATTTTCCAACACTATGGTCTGATATGAAATATAGGACAATTGCAGCGTATATTTCCCTGGAGCTACTTCAAGAGTAAACTGACCATCAAGATCAGACATTGTGCCGGTAGTTGTGCCTACAAGCAGCACGGTAACTCCAACCAGTGTTTCACCACTCAGGTCTTCATAAATGGTTCCCCTGATTTTTCCGTTTTGAGCCAGCAAACTCACAACTGAAATTATTAAACTGATTATCAGAAAAATACGCTTCATGGCAATGAATCTTTTTGTAATTATTGAAAATCAAAGAACAGATCCACTGTGATTAGCAATGGATCTGTTCGATACTCAGACACAAGTTTTTAAGAATACTTTCAATCGGATCAATTAATTATAAGCCAGACAAAGCACCTGCATTTGAAGCCCATGTCCAACCTAAAACTGAGGTGTTAACAGTTGAAGAACCGCCAGCAACAACGCCATTGGGAACAACATCACCGGCCACATAGTCAACCAAATTGGCAGCAGGAACATTAAGCATGATATTATCGAAATCAACACCGGCAGCATTAACGCGGTTTATTTTTTGTCCTTCAACTATGGCCGTGAAGTAAATATTCCGGAGCGTAACAATCGAGTTTGCATCCACATTAATCAAATCAGCCGAATAGCGGTCTAATTCAGGATCATTGGCAATTACGATTCCGTTTTGAATGGTATGTCCGGCTTCATAGGAACCTTCAGGGCCATCCAACTCAAAATTATGATCGCCAGGAGCGATGATCACAAAATTATTAAGAGTACCAGCCCACGACTGGTCGGTATCGATGGCATCATCGCCTGTGTTCCAAACCACAACATTTGATACGCTTACCGTTCCACCAAACCACTCGATCCCATCGTCCTGGTTGGACACAATTTCAACGTTTTCAATTACAGTACCCGAACCGACACCGCCAAGCGTTAAACCATTGATTTCGTTTCCAGCACCTATGTTTGTACCGCCATGACGAATAGAGATATATTTGATCACACCAGAATTGTCTGCATCATTATTACCACCATAAAGGCCATTGGGATCTGAAGTTGGAATACCTTCAATCTGAACCTGACTTACATCACCACTTTCGTTAGAGGCAGAAATGCGGGCATTCCCAAGAATAATCACACCACCCCACAAGCCATTCAAATCAGGATCGAGATTAGGGCTGGCGATCTGTCCGGGAATAATTTCATCAGCCACAGTAGTAAAAATGATGGGTGCATCGGCAGTACCTTCTGCCATCAGTTTGGCACCACGAGCTACCAAAAGTGCAGTGGCATTAGCACCGGTTCCAGCTTCGCCCTTAACAATTACACCTGGCTGAATTGTAAGTGTAGCACCAGCTTCAACAGCAATACGGGTTTCGAGGATATAAATTTTTCCTGATTCCCAAGTTGTGTTTTCGGTAATATTGCTGTTGATGCGGAAAACTGATTGCTCGGCAACAACATTTACAACTGCAGTAGCATCATCCGAACGATTGCTTTTATCGGCAATGCTTAAGGTAACCGAACCTGCACCAGCGTTGTTTCCGGCTGTGAAGCTAACAACTATTGTTCCTGAAGTAGCACCTTCAGTACCGTCAGTTTTTATTACTGCACTGCCATTGGTGGCTGCAACAGTGGAAGAGGCAAAGCCATCTTCAGCATTATAAGTAAATGATAAGTCAACAGTGGTTCCAACCAATGCTTCAGTTGCACTGGGAGCATTTACTTTTGGAGCCTGTTTTACATCAGAATCATCATCTTTTTTACAGGATGAAACGATTGCCATCGAAGCAATCAATACATACATCAGGAGTTTTTTCATTTTTTAAAGGTTTAAGTGATAAATTTTGCTGCAAAAGTGATCTATTCAGATCATCCGGCTAATTAAGGAGGCTTTACATAAATGTTAAGGTTTTATTAAGTTGAAAAACTCAGCAGCTTAACAAAGAACTATACCCCTTGTAAATGAACTTTTTGTAAGCCAATGAGACAGGTTTTCTTTTATTGCTTATTTTTACAAAAAGTTAAACCATGAAAATTCTATTTCCTTTTCTGATATTTCTATTTACCCCTTATATCTCAATTTCTCAATCAGTTAATCCTGAAAAAGGCGTTGTTTATTGTGATACACTTGTGCCAAGGATCGACATCAGCATTCATCCGGATACTTTAAACTGGATTTATGAGAATGTACAGAGTGAAATTGAGTTTCGTGCTGCATTTGTATTCAATGACGGAAATGTGCGCGATAGTATTAATCCCATAGGATTCAGATTGAGGGGAAACACCTCGCGTTTTAGTCAAAAAAAATCCTTTAAAGTATCATTCAATACCTGGACAGATGGTGGCAATTACTATGGGATTGAAAAGCTTAACCTGAATGGAGAACATAACGACCCATCAATAATGCGTGCAAAACTGATGTGGGATTTGTTGCGAAAATGGGGCATTCCGGCACCAAGAGCAAATCATGTGCAAGTTTATATCAACGGAAATTATTACGGGCTCTATATCAATGTGGAACATATTGACGAAGAATTTGTGGATTTACGTTTTGGGAACAAAGATGGTAATCTGTATAAGTGCCTTTATCCGGCCGATCTGGATTACCTGGGCAGTGATCCCGATTTATATAAGTTAGAAGAAAACGGTCGCCGGGTTTATGAACTCAAACGTAACGAGGAAGCGGATGATTACAGCGATCTGGCAAATTTTATTTCCAAATTAAACAATAGTAATGATGCCACTTTTAACTGCGCAATTGATCAGGTTTTCAATACAACTGACTATCTAAAAGTGATTGCTGCAGATGTGCTTTGCGGAAACTGGGACGGCTATATCTACAACAAAAACAACTTCTATCTGTATCATAATGAGTTTTCCGATCGCTTCGAATACTTGATTTATGATGTAGATAATACTTTTGGGATAGATTGGTTCAACATCGACTGGACCAGCCGCAACCCTTATCATTGGGAAATGGACGGCAACGAAAAACGTCCGCTTTATACACGAATTATGGAAGATGATATTTTGCGAAGGCAATATACATGGATAAGTCAACAACTTATAAATCAAATTGATCTGGATTCATTATTTCAATCCATGCAGGCCAGGCAGGCTCTGATCGCTCCTTATGTTGTAAATGATTCCTATTATCCACTTGATTACGGTTATACCTTCAATGATTTTGAAAGGTCATTAACGGAAGTGATTGGTGCTCACGTAAAAACAAGCATATTCGGGTTCCTTACAAATCGATTCAACAATATGCAGAACCAGTTGGAAAACACTCAGGCAACTCCATTGATCAATCATATCAGCTACAATCGGTTAGATGATAATCGTCTTTTTATTGGTGCCTGGGCTGAAGCAGAGTTTCCGTTTAATCTTGATGCACAGTTAGTTATCGATGAAGATATCAGCGATAATGCTACGATGTTTGATGATGGATTACATGGCGATGGTGAAGCCGGAGACAAGTATTATGGTACAATTCTGGAAAACATCTTTCCGGAAACCAGTATTCTTTATCAAATTGTAGCCGTTGACACAACCGACCAACTCACTGTTAAACCCTGCGACTATATTTATGTAAGACCACTTTCGGGCGAACTGCCATTGCTGTATATCAATGAGTTTATGGCCGATAACGACAACTATATCGCAGATGAATATGGCAACTATAGCGACTGGGTAGAGCTTTATAACGGAGACACTGAAGCCATCTTCCTGGCCGATTATTATCTTACTGACAAGCTGGATAATCCCGACAAATGGCAAATGCCGGAGATTTATCTGGAGCCGGGAGCCTTTATACTTTTCTGGGCCGATGACGAGGAAAACCTGGGCGAGAGACACACAAACTTCAAATTGAGTAAAGACGGAGAAGCTATTGGCATATTTAATGGCCTTAAAGAAGTGGTTGATGAAATTACCTTTACCGCTCAAACCACAGATGTGAGCTCTGGACGTGAAACAGACGGTGACCCGAACTGGATCTTTTTTATTCAGGCTACACCAGGCGAATCTAATAACCATAGTAATTTAACTGATTTTGAATTGAAAAAAGACAATCTGGTTTATCCTAATCCTGTTACAGAAGGAAAAGTCTATTTTAAAATACAAGACAACTTCGAACTTTACGACCTGAACGGAAAACTTATCCATACCAGCGAACCGGTTGACTGCCTTGATGTAAGCACATTACCAAAAAGCCTGTATCTCTTAAAAACGCATAATTTTGGTAGTCAGCTAATCCACATAATTAAATGAAGCAGACCATCTGTCATCCATTTTTTAGTTTATTTCGGCCGTTAAAATCCGGCTAAATCAATTCAAAACCAAGTATTTACTTTAATCAAACAGCATTTCACCTTAATTGGATATTATTTCAATCTATACTTCGTGAAAAATCAACTTTTTATGAGATAGAAGTAAAAAATTAAGTTACAGTTGACAATTTTCACAAGCAGATGAGTAACATCTGATTTTTTTCAAGCCATTTATACAAAGAATTGACTTTGCTTCGTTCTTTAATCGAGGCTCACAAGATGGCCGATTTTGTAAATCCCATTTTTTATTTTTGTCAACTTCAGAAAGCAATATACAGTGAATAATAATTATCTGAAAATCAATATCCGCTTTTTGGCAGTGTTATGGGTACTTTTCCCACTTACACTTTTTGCCATGCCCGATACAAATCACACTGCAAAACCTGACTCGGTACGCTATTGGAAATTCAGCGGAAACACAGGACTTACCTTCAACCAGTTATCACTAACCAACTGGGCTTCAGGAGGCGAAAGCTCTGCTTCAGGAAAAGTTAATGCAAACACCAAATTAGTTTATAACAAAAACAGGTTTCAATTCGAGTCAATATCCAAGCTCGCTTATGGTATCGTTGGCTATGGCGGAAAACGTATAGAAAAAACAGAAGATCGCATTGATTTAGCTACTTCCGCGACGATAAATTCAGATAAAAACTGGGCTTTTTCCTCTGTACTTTCCCTGAAAACACAATTTGCAAACGGATACAAATATCCCAACGATTCAACGCTCATTTCCACATTTTTCGCGCCCGGAGTTGTAAATGCTTCCATCGGATATCGGTATAAAAAATCAGATGTTTTCGAGCTTTTCCTTAGTCCGGCATCCGGTAAGTTCACTTTTGTGCTCAATCAGGAATTGGCCAATAAGGGCGCTTTTGGAGTTAAGCCGGCAGTAAAGGATACAAATGGAATGGTGCTTGTTCCGGGAAGCAATCTCTTTGGTGAATTTGGATTTAATTTGCTGGCCAATTTTGCAAAAGAAGTATCAAAAAACATTGAATTATCGTCAACTTTAAACCTCTATAACAACTACCTTGACGACAACTTCAGCAACCGCTGGAACATTGATGTGGATTGGGAAACAACAATAAATTTCACGATCAACAAAAGGGTTCAAACAGTTTTGTTTATGCAATTAAAATACGATCACAATGTAAAACTACCAGTTTTTGAAGTGGTCGATGGCGAAAAAGTTCAGATTGGTGAAGCTCCCAAACTTCAATTTAAAGAATCTCTGGGAATTGGAATAACGTATAATCTTGGTTAACCCAAAAATACGCGTTTGATTTGTCAATATATTCCTTGCATCGCAGCTTAAATTCGCTTTACTTTGCTCTAAAATATAATTTCTAACAAACAGCTTATCACATGAAAATTTCCATCGTTGGAACCGGTTATGTAGGATTGGTTACCGGAACATGCTTTGCCGAAGTGGGCATTGATGTACATTGCGTTGATATCGACAAGAAAAAAGTAGAAAATCTCAACAATGGCATTATCCCAATATACGAGCCCGGCCTCGAAGAAATGGTAACCCGAAATGTTGAAAAGAAGCGACTTTTCTTCACCACAGATCTGGCTTCTACCCTGTCCGGTTGTCAGGTAATTTTCAGTGCTGTTGGTACACCGCCTGATGAAGATGGCAGTGCCGATCTGAAATACGTAATCGAAGTAGCTCGCGAAGTGGGCCGAAATATGCAGGATTATGTGCTGATCGTTACCAAAAGTACCGTTCCGGTAGGCACTGCCGAAAAAGTAAGAAATGCAGTTCAGGACGAACTCAACAAAAGAGGAGTAAATATTCCTTTTGATGTAGCCTCAAACCCCGAATTTCTGAAAGAAGGTGCTGCTGTTGACGACTTTCTGAAACCCGATCGTATCGTTGTGGGTGTGGATTCAGAACGTGCAGAAGAACTCATGAAAAAACTGTACAAACCTTTTACCATGAACGGCCATCCGGTGATTTTCATGGACATCGTTTCTGCCGAAATGACCAAATATGCCGCTAATGCCATGCTGGCAACAAAAATCAGCTTTATGAACGATATCGCCAACCTCTGCGAAATTGTTGGTGCCGATGTAAACATGGTGCGCAAAGGCATTGGATCTGACAGACGTATCGGCAAGTATTTTATTTATCCCGGAACCGGTTATGGTGGATCCTGTTTTCCAAAAGACGTGAAGGCACTTATCAAAACAGCCAAATCCTATAACTATAACCTGCGTGTTCTTCAGGCTGTTGAGGATGTAAACGACGATCAGAAATCCATTATGTTCAATAAACTCAGCAAGTATTATGAGCATGATTTAAAAGGAAAAACTATTGCTGTTTGGGGCCTTTCGTTCAAGCCGAATACAGATGATATGCGTGAAGCACCATCGCGCGTAATCATTGCAAGGTTGCTTGAAGCAGATGCAAAAGTGAAAGCTTACGATCCGGTTGCGATGGAAGAAGGCGAACGCATCTTTAACGACAAAATTGAATTTGCCAAAGATCAGTACGATGCTTTGATTGATGCCGATGCCCTGATAATCGTGACGGAATGGTCCGAATTTAAATTCCCTAACTTCAGGGTGATGAAAAAACTCCTTAAGAAAGCCGCTATTTTCGATGGACGTAACATTTACGATGCCAAGGAAATGCAATCCGAAGGCTTTGATTATTTTGGAATAGGGATAAAAAGCTACAATTAATTTGAACTGGAATAAAATCAGAATTATATCCAATAAATAATCCCCCCATGAAAAGTATATTGGTAACTGGTGGAGCAGGTTTTCTTGGTTCACATCTTTGCGAAAGATTGCTCAACGAAGGCAATGAGGTGATCTGTCTTGACAATTATTTTACCGGACAAAAAAGTAATGTGGTTCATCTGATGGATCATCCTTATTTTGAGTTGGTAAGACACGATGTAACAACACCTTTTTTTGTTGAAGTGGACGAAATTTACAACCTGGCTTGTCCGGCTTCACCTGTACACTACCAGTATAATCCAATCAAAACGGTAAAAACCTCGGTGATGGGTGCCATTAATATGCTTGGCCTGGCCAAACGTATCAAGGCAAAAGTGTTGCAGGCATCTACTTCTGAAGTTTATGGTGACCCCGAGCAGCACCCTCAAAAAGAAACTTATTGGGGACATGTAAATCCAATCGGGCCACGAGCCTGCTACGATGAAGGTAAACGATGTGCGGAAACACTTTTTGTGAATTATCACCAACAAAATGACGTCCGTATTAAAATTGTACGCATTTTTAATACATATGGCCCGCGTATGCATCCCAACGACGGGCGTGTGGTTTCGAACTTTATTGTGCAGGCATTGCAGGGTAAAGACATCACCATTTATGGCGATGGAATGCAGACCCGAAGTTTTCAGTATGTAGATGATTTGGTTGAAGGCATGATCCGTTTGATGGCTACACCAGATAACTTTACTGGCCCTGTAAACATTGGCAATCCGGGAGAGTTCACTATGCTTGAGCTGGCACAGATGATCATCCAAAAAACCAACAGCAAATCCAAAATAGTTCATTTCCCTTTGCCAGCTGACGACCCTATGCAACGACGCCCGGATATCAGTCTGGCAAAAAAGGTGCTCGACTGGGAACCAAAAGTATCTCTGAATGAAGGTCTTGATAAAACGATAGCATTTTTTAAAACCATCGTGAAATGAACATTCTGGTAACTGGCAGCAATGGCCAACTTGGGAATGAATTTCAAAAGATTGCCCAAACAGATCGTAAGCATGTATGGTATTTTACTGATGTTGAAGACCTTGATATTACTAATCCAACTCAGCTAAAACATTATATCAATGCCGAAAATATAGAGGTGTGTATCAATTGTGCTGCCTATACCGCAGTGGACAAAGCCGAAGATGAGCCCGAAAAAGCACAGCTTCTAAATGCCCGGGCTCCCGCCTTTCTGGCCGAAGCATGCAAAAGTGCAGATTCGCTGCTTGTACATTTCTCTACCGATTACGTTTTTAGCGGGCGACACTTTAAACCATATCTCGAAGATGATCCTGTAGAACCGGCTTCCTCATATGCCCAAAGCAAGGCTGACGGAGAAAGAAACATCATGCTTAGCGGAGCTAACTTTATGATTATCAGAACATCATGGCTTTACAGCAAAACAGGAAACAACTTCCTTAAAACCATGATACGGCTAGGTAAAGAAAAAGAATCAATCAATGTGGTGGCCGATCAGGTCGGAACGCCAACTTATGCATTTGACCTCGCTGCAACCATTTTGCTGATGGTCGAAAATTATAATGAAAACTCTATTAATCAGATCTATCATTACAGCAATGAAGGGGCAATCAGTTGGTACGATTTTGCGAAAGCCATTATGGACTTAGAAAAACTTGATTGTAAAGTGATTCCAATCGAGTCAAAAGATTATCCGGTAAAGACTGTTCGTCCTTTTTACAGTGTGATGAACAAAGCCAGAATCAAATCAACCTTCAATATTACCGTTCCTTATTGGCGCGATAGTCTGAAAAAATGTCTGGAGGAATTGAATGAACATAAGTAGGATTAATCGGCTTGTTATGCAGGTTTATGAAGCAGCCCGGGAAGTTCATGAGCAATATGGAATTGGCATTCCTGTGGATTTGCTTAAATCCTGTTTGGCTCACGAATTGAGAATCAGAGGATTGAGATTTCAGGCATCTCCGGATTTTCATGTAGTCTATAATGATATCAAACTCGATCATACACTCAAAACCGATATTTTAATAGAAGAAACCTTAGCTCCGATTCTCTTCAAAAACAACGAGCAGGCCATAGACGAAATGGCTAATTTACTTAGCCTTTCACAGATACCTGTTGGTTTAGCGATTGAAATTGACAAAAACCGATTCATTGATGGTTTTAAAAAAATTCAAAATTCAAACAATAATAGGTATGAATACCATTGATCCCCAAGTTATGGCAGAGGCCAAAAAATGGCTGCAGCCACCCTACGACTTAGAAACTATCAAAGCCGTTCAACAAATGATCGACAATGATCCAAAAGAGTTGACCGAAAGTTTTTACAAAAAACTTGAATTTGGAACCGGCGGATTAAGAGGCATCATGGGTGCTGGAACAAATCGCATGAATAAATACACGGTTGCGAAAGCTACACAGGGCTTGGCGAATTATATGAAAAAAATGTTCCCTGGTCAGAAGCTTTCGATGGCAGTAGCTCACGACTGTCGCAACAACAGTGATTATTTTGCACGCATCACTGCAGAGATTATGTCGGCAAACGGAATTCAGGTTTACCTCTTCAAAGGTCTAAGACCTACTCCGGAACTTTCCTTTGCCATTCGTGAACTAAAATGCCAAAGCGGCGTAGTGATCACGGCTTCGCACAATCCCAAAGAATACAATGGATACAAGGCCTACTGGGATGACGGGGGGCAGCTCATTGCTCCGCATGATAAAAATGTAATAGCCGAAGTTGAACAGATTAAAGACCTTTCCGAAATAAAATTTGATGCCATCGAATCGCTGATAACTTATCTGGATGAGGATTTTGACAAAAAATATATCGACAGAATTAAATCGTTAAGCCTTTCGCCTGATGTTATTCAACGTCAGAGCAATATGAAAATCGTATATACACCCATTCATGGCACCGGCGTTAAACTTGTTCCGGAAGCACTAAAAGCTTTTGGCTTTAAGGCGGTGTTTAACGTGCCGGAGCAGGATGTTGTGGACGGCAACTTCCCGACAGTTCACTCACCAAATCCGGAGGAGCCTGCAGCGCTTGAAATGGCCATTGCCAAAGCCAAAGAAATAAATGCCGACCTGGTAATGGCTTCCGATCCGGATGCCGACCGGGTGGGATTAGCCATCAGAAACGAAAACAACGAATTTATCCTTTTAAATGGAAATCAGGCAGCCAGTTTGTTAATTTATTATTTGCTTAACAAATGGCACGAAAACGGTAAACTTACTGGTAATGAATATATTGTGAAGACAATTGTTACCTCAGAACTGCTTTTCGATATTGCAGATAAATTTAATGTTGAACACTTTGAAGTACTTACCGGATTCAAATATATTGCAGATATAATCAAATCACTTGAAGGGAAAAAACAGTTTATCGGTGGTGGGGAAGAGAGTTATGGCTATCTGGTTGGTGATTTTGTACGTGATAAAGATGCCGTTAGTTCGTGTGTGATGTTGGCCGAAACAGCCGCATGGGCAGCTGATCAGGGAAAAACCTTGCTTCAGATGCTAAAAGAGCTTTATGTAGAATTTGGATTTTACAAAGAAAATCTACTCTCTGTCACCAAAAAAGGAAAAGAAGGTGCCAAGGCAATTAAAGCATTGATGGACAAGTATAGAAATAATCCTCCAACTATGATTGGTGATGAAAAGCTTGTCGAAATAAGGGATTATAAACTAAGTGAAATCCGAAATCTTGAAAACGGAAAAATCAGTAAAATTGAATTACCCAAGTCGGATGTATTGCAGTTTATCACTTCGGGCGGATCCAAAATTAGTGTGAGGCCATCCGGAACAGAACCTAAAATCAAGTTTTATTTTGGTGCTAAAACTAAACTGAAATCAGTTGCCGATTACGAAAAAACCAATACACTTCTGGACCAAAAAATTGAAGCTTTCAAAGTTTCATTGAATATTACATAACATTTTGTAAGCAAATGTTTAAGAACATGCCCCATCCGGTTGATGTGGCATGTTTTTTTCATAATGAGCGATTTAACTTTTTGTTTTTCAGTACTTTATTTTTAACTTTGCAAAATCGTTCCGGACAAACAAGTTAAAAAATTTTCTATCCTCATGATTACAGACATCGTTCAAAAAGACGTTGAAGAATTATATTCTTCACCTATTGTTCAGCAGACCGCCTTTTGGTCAAAGTTGAAACAAAAAGCTGGTCTTAAAACCCTGGCGATAGATTTCAAGTCGCAGACCGGCAGTATATGTGATCAACCTGATTCGCAGCAAACGATACAGTCTGACGTGCTTGTTATCATGCAGCCGATAAATAGAAACTTTTGCATCGCTTATGCACCCTATGGTCCTGAGTTGGAGCCGAAAGAAGAGAACCAGGGCATGTTTCTGGAGTCACTTTCTGAAAATCTGAGGCCTCACCTGCCTGCCAATTGTATTGCGATCAGATACGACTTGCAATGGGAATCCTACTGGGCAAAAGACGCTGCTTTTTTTGATGCAGAAGGAAACTGGCTTGGTGAGCCCTCCTCCCGAACACAGGAATTCAGGTTTAATTATAACACACAAAACTGGAATTTCGAGAAATCACTCACCAATATCCTTCCTTCTCACACCTTTTTTATTGACTTAAAGCTATCAGATGAGATACTGCTCCAAAAAATGAAACCCAAAACACGGTACAATATCAAGCTGGCTCAACGAAAGGGTGTTTCTGTCAGAACGCTGGATATAAACCAACTTGATATCTGGTATAAACTCTATCAGGAAACTGCCGAGCGCAATCGCTTCTATGTTAATGATTTAAATTATTTCAAAACCGTACTTAGCACCAAAGCGAACAACACTTACTCGTCTGCAGAAGTTTATTTACTTGTGGCCGAATGGAATAGTGAACCACTCGCTGCCATGTTTTTGATTGTTTCCGAAAAAAGAAGCTCCTACTTATATGGTGCTTCAACAGCAAAACATCGCAATGTGATGGCAACTTACGCTCTGCAATGGGAAGCCATTCAACTGGCAAAAGCAAAGGGCTGCACTGAATATGATATGTTTGGAACTTCCCCTACACCTGACCCGACACATCCCATGTACGGACTTTACAAATTTAAAAGTGGTTTTGGTGGCAAGCTTTTTCATAGTTTAGGATGCTGGGATTATCCCTTACTTCAACAATCCTATGATATGTACAAAGCAATTGAATTGCAGGCTGCAGGATTCCATATGAGTTGATGAAGCTGAAATGTAATTGTTATATTTATTCATTGTAAAGTTTACTTGTCTTTTAAGTATCTATCCATTACTTTTGTGAAGTAAATCCATGCACTAAAAAAGGTATGTTTTTTCGTTTAACCAACCACTGTGATAAACCCAATTGATGATTGGTGATGAAGAATAGTATAAAAGCAGAACGGGCAAAAAAAAATCTCACTCAGGCTCAACTTGCTGAAATGGTGCAAGTAAGCAGACAAACAATCAATGCAATCGAATTAGGCAAATACAACTTATCCACGATTCTTGCCCTAAAGATTGCAAGTATTTTTGATCAACCGATCGAAAACATTTTCGAGTTGGAAAAATCGGATTGGCATGTTCAATAAGCACATCAAAAAATGATAAACAACTCATATTTGATTCGTGTTCTGCTATATTTCTCTGTTCTGATTGTTTTGTTTTTTATTCAACCGGTGAGTTTAACAGCGCAACAAACCCGAAAACAGCCAAAAACAACTTCCGACACGAATCAAAAAAATGATATAAAGGAATCTGACTCTGTCCTTTTCAAGAGATTAGAACAAAAAGGTAACAATAGTAAGTTTTTAAAGGAACTCATCGATATCACTTTCAAAGATCAGGAGCAACCCGAACAAAAAGAACTGACAGACAATACATCAAGATGGTTGCCTTTCAAAGGTTTGGTTATCAGCCATATTATAGTTAAACAACCGCCTCCGGGCAGCTCATTTTTACCTTATATTTCAGAAAACGACAGCAGCCGGATCAAAAAGTTTATTCAAAAACTTCATGTTTATACAAGAAGCTCCGTAATTCAAAAGAATCTGTATGTCAATTCAGGAGACAGTCTGATACCTTGGTTAATCGCTGACAACGAAAAACTTATTCGTGATCTGCCTTACATCGAAAATGCGCGATTTTACCCCGAATCAGTCAGGAACGATTCTATCACCTTAATTCTGGTTGTTCAGGATAATATTCCCTATGGTGTTTTTCCTGTGATCTATTCAGCTTCTAAGCAAAGTTTAAAAATATGGAACTCTAATTTTTTGGGCTTTGGCAATGAGGTCGGGTTTAGTCTGACTAACGAAAAGCCCGATTTTTATATGTCAGATCTGTATTTTAAACTTAACAACCTGGATAAAAGATTTATTCAAAACAGCATAAGGTATCAGCGTTCACTAAAGCAGGAATATTATACATTAACACTTGAAAGGCCTTATCTGCCAGGAGCTTACAAGTTAGCCGGCGGACTTGAGCTGGCACGAAAACAGGAAAATCTTCCTGACTATTATACTACCCAACCCGAAACCGTCCTCGAAACAAGATATTTTCAGGCTAACGGATGGCTGGGTTATCAGTTCAAACTGAATAAACATCAACCTGATAAGCGGCCTCAGTACCTGGTTCCTGCGATCGGAATTTACAACACTTATTTTCAGAAAAGACCCTTTGTCAGTGCAGATTCCAATTACGTGTTAAATAATTTTACGCGAATAATGGCATCTGTAAACTGGGTAAATCAAAACTTTGTTGAAAGCGACAAACTCTTTGCACAAAACCATCCTGAAGCACTTCCGGTTGGTTTTAGATTGGGCCTTACATTTGGGTACAACTGGAATGAATTCAATAAAATGCCCTACATTGGTACAGAATTCAGATGGAGTTCGTTGGGGAAAAAAACTGATTACTGGGTTGTTTCAGCCGGATTCGGCAGCTATATTCAAAATCAAAAACTCAGACAGGGCGCTGTGAAGGGCACTTTGTATTATTTGAGTAATTTAGTGCCATTAGGCGAATACACCTTAAGGGTTTTAAGTGGAGTCAATTACGTTAGAGGAATAAACCGCCTTAGCTACGACAGTTTGCACCTGAACAACGGACGTGGGATTACAGGTTTACGCACCGATGCACTGAGCGGAATGCAACGCATTAACACAGAACTACAGTTTATGCTCTATACCCCCTGGAAATGGCTTGGGTTTAGCTTTACACCTTATCTGCTTTGTGAGGCCGGCTTTATTGCCGAAGAGAATGAAGAACTATTCAAAAACCGACTGGTGACCGGACTGGGTATTGGTCTCAGACTCAGGAACAAATTTCTTGTTTTTTCATCAATACAGCTGAGGCTTATGTATTACCCCTATACTCCTGCGGGTGCGGCCTCCTGGTCATTCGATCTCTCTGATGATCTTGGATGGGAGCTCTTTAATTTTGATCCAAAACAACCGGATGAATTAATTTTCAGGTAATAGTTTCTGTAATCCTTTACAGTAGCCAGACAGCAATGAAAGTTATAATCAAGCACTTTGTTTGGAAAAAGACATACAAAATCAATACTTCATTAGTTTCCCTTCAAATTCAGATGATTTGTAAAATTTTGTAAGGTTTGTTATTAAAACTGAAGCTTTCACCTTTTTTCTTTGATTTCATGGCATGATATACCGGAACGAGCATCGAAATAACGATGACTTCTTCTTCCTGAAACTGGATGATTCCAAGCCCAACACCAACAAAAAACAACTCAGAATCTGTTTGCACCAAAGCTCCAAATCCAACTTCTTTCTGAGGTTTATTAATTTCTGGTTTTTTAAGCAAATCCAAATACTGCATTGCTTTAAACATTTGTTTGGCAAACATATCTTTTTTTCTGAGCTGTTGGTTTCTGAAACCATCATACCGGTCTTTGGGTGTGCCATAGTTGTTGGCCTCTTCCTGAGCCTCATCCATAGCCTTTCGGGCATGATCAATAGCAGCTTCCTGCATATGGATCAAATGTTGGATAAGTTCAGTTTTATACTCCGGTGTTCTCATCAGAATACCTAAATTTGCATTCAGTCGAGCAAATTTAAGCTTTGCTCAGAAATTAACCAAATAAAACATGAACACATCTGATCCTACCCTATCGCGTAACATATTGGAAATGGTGGCCGTAGCAAGTGAGTTTTGTAATTTTGCAGAAGATACTGCTAACCTCAGACAACAGTCATTTTTTAATTTGCTTCAAGGTTTGGTACCACTACTTTATCTGCGGGGCACGCTCCTGCCCGAAATCGAGCCTGAATTTCCGGAAGCCGACGAAAGATATGTCACACAAGAACAGTATGAAGGGCTTTTCAATGCACTTCGCGAAATAAGCAGCGACTTGGATGAGTTTTGGTATATTGACCACAGTGGAACACAAATCACCGAAACACTAAAAGGTAGTTTTGCTGAACACCTGGCTGATATCTATCAGGATCTGAAGGATTTTGTAATGCTTTATAAAAGACCACAAATTGCAGCCCGCGAAAATGCCATTGCAAGCTGCAAAGCCAACTTTGCTCCCCACTGGGGTAAAAGACTGGCCAATTTACTCCCTGCCTTACACGAACTTGTTGCAGAAGAAAAACCTACTGATCAGGAAGAGGATTTTTTTCTATAGTGATGATTTATTTTTAAGTTGATATATACCTACTATTTGGTATGTTGCTCCTTTGGTATATTTTCTTTTTTTGCTATGGCAAAATAGCATGATATGAAAACCCTGGAGCAGCTTAAAGAAGGAGAAAAAGGTATCATCACCAAGGTGAAAGGCCGGGGTGCGTTCCGCAAAAGAATCATTGAGATGGGATTTGTGGTTGGCCAGCCCGTTATTGTGGTAAAAAATGCTCCGCTTCGCGATCCAATCGAATATAATATCATGGGTTATGAAGTCTCATTAAGAAGAAGCGAAGCTGCATTGATTGAGGTGTTAAACGGCGAATCCATGAAAATGGATATCTCAGCTGCCTATCATGGCGTGCATGCACTCGAACAATCAATGAAACTGAGGCCACTCTCAAATACAAAACTTATTACAGTTGCCTTGGTCGGAAATCCTAATTCAGGAAAGACAACCCTGTTCAACTTTGCCTCCAACTCAAAAGAAAGAGTCGCCAACTATTCCGGTGTGACAATAGATGCTAAATATGCGACTTTTAAGTTACATGAATATACATTTAAACTTGTTGACTTACCAGGCACATACAGCATCACAAGCTATACACCTGAAGAACTTTATGTTCGTAATCATATTTTTGAAGATCTGCCTGATGTGGTACTTAATGTGGTTGATGCTTCCAATCTCGAACGTAACCTCTATCTTACTACCCAGCTGATTGACATGGACATCAAGGTAGTACTGGCCCTGAATATGTATGACGAGTTCCTGCAAAAAGGAGATCAGTTTGATTATAATAACCTTGGCAAAATGCTGGGGATTCCAATTGTACCAACGGTTGCATCGAAAGGAACAGGTATCATTGAGCTGTTCGAACGTATCATTACAGTGTACGAAGACCGTGATCCTGACATCCGGCATATTCATGTAAATTATGGTGAAGAAATCGAATCTTCTATCCGTAAACTTCAGGAACTAATAAAAGTTAATGGCAATCAGCACATCACCAATATTATTTCACCCCGCTATCTTTCGATCAAACTACTTGAGGGCGATCAGGAAGAGCTTACCCGCATTAAGTCGTGCGTGAATCACAGTGAAATCACATCAATACTCAACAAAGAAGCCTTAAAGATATCTACAACATTCTCGGACGATCCGGAGACAATTATTACAGATGCCAAATACGGTTTTATTGAAGGCGCACTGAAAGAGACCTTTAAACCTGTGAAGCAGACGGTAACCAAAAGCCGAAGAATTGACGGCATTTTGACACATAAACTTCTTAGTTATCCTATTTTTATTGGGATAATGTGGGGCATCTTTCAGGCTACTTTTATTTTAGGTGATTATCCAATGCAATGGATAGAATTGTTGATAGAATGGCTTGGTGGATTGATGTACAAAATTATGCCGGATAATTTTTTCCGCGACCTTGTTGTAGATGGCATTATTGGTGGTGTGGGAGGCGTTATTGTTTTTTTGCCTAATATTTTAATTCTGTTTTTCTTCCTTTCGCTACTCGAAACTACCGGATATATGGCACGAGTAGCATTTATAGTTGACAAACTGATGCACAAAGTAGGGCTTCACGGACGTTCGTTTATCCCACTCCTGATGGGTTTTGGTTGTAATGTTCCTGCTATAATGGCCACCCGCACAATTGAGAACCGAAGCGACCGTATGGTCACAATGATGATCATCCCTTTTATGTCGTGCAGCGCACGTTATCCTGTTTACATACTCATCATCAGCGCATTTTTCGATTCTTTCAGAGGAACCATTCTTTTTGGAATCTATTTACTGGGAATTCTTTTTGCAGGATTACTGGCCTGGATTTTCAAAAAGGTATTGTTTCAGGCCAATGAAATGCCATTTGTGATGGAGCTACCCCCCTATCGTATGCCGACAAGCAAAGCAATTTTTAAGCAAACATGGTTCAAAGGACGGCAATACATACACAAAATGGGAACCATAATTCTAATAGCCTCAATCATCATCTGGGCACTGGGATATTTTCCACTGGGTCGCCAGATAGATCAGGATTATCAGGAAAAAATTGCCCTTGTAAGTGCTGATTATGAGAATCAGATCACTGATATTGAAAGCGCTAATATCGAGGCCAGAAATAAACTGGAAGAAGTAAAACATGCACAAATTCTTCAATTGGAATTTGAACAACAAAGTAAAAAGCAGGAAAATTCGGTAATTGGACGCATTGGAAAACTTATTGAACCTGCTATCCAGCCACTTGGCTTCGACTGGAAAATGGGTGTGAGCCTGTTGGCCGGAATGGCTGCCAAAGAAATTGTGATTTCAACCATGGGAGTGCTGTATCAAACCGGTCCCGAAGATGAACCATCCGAAAGCCTGATAACAAAGCTTCAGGAAGATACCTACAGAAGCGGCCAAAAATCAGATCAAAAAGTAATGCGCCCATTGGTTGCCCTTTCGTTTTTGGTTTTTGTGTTGATCTATTTTCCATGTGTGGCAGTGTTTGCGGCAATTAAAAAAGAATCTGGTGCCTGGAAATGGCCTCTTTTCACCTCATTTTATACCACAAGCCTCGCCTGGTTGGCTGCTTTTGCCGTGTACCAAATTGGATCATTATTAGGCTTTTGACAAGATGTGCCTCGTGAAAGTCGCACAATCTTTTTTATTGGACTTTGATTATTTTTTTCCCTGACCTTCAATTCATTCAGATTATTGCTTAAATTTGTGTGGGTGAAAGCTTTTACTTAAAGGTAAATACAGTTTACCCTTTACAGAATGATCATATCGTGTTGATCAAATGTTATTTACATGTACACAGTTCTTAATACTAAACGAGCCGGCAAAACCGATCTGATTAGAATTAAAATCACAACACCGAACCTCCATGATTACAACATATTTTTCCGGTAATAAGAAGTTTATCGTTCAGCAAAAATATCAATACCGTATTTTGTTACTTTCTTAATTTATTCATTAACAACACTAAACAAGTAAAAAGCTATGAAACTTATCAATGAATTTAAAACATTTGCCATGCGTGGAAATGTTATCGACATGGCAGTTGGTATCATTATCGGTGGTGCCTTTGGAAAAATCGTGTCTTCCTTTGTTGCAGATGTAATCATGCCACCCATTGGACTTTTGATTGGTGGTATTGATTTCAGCAATCTTCAACTAACTATTAAAGAAGGCATTCCGGCCCAATTAGATGCGACGGGTAATGTAATCGCAGAAATCGTTCCGGCCGTTACAATCAATTATGGTAATTTTATTCAGGTAGTTGTTGATTTTCTGATCATAGCCTTTGCTATTTTTATGGCTATTAAAGCGATGAATGCTGCCAAAAAGAAAGAAGAAGCTAAACCTGCTGCACCTCCTGCACCATCGAAAGAAGAAGTATTGCTAACAGAAATAAGAGACATCTTAAAAAACAAATAATCAAAATCCTAAAGCAGACAGTTTTGTATTTACCAATAGCCTGTATATCAATTTATTCAGCTAAATGATGATGCTCATTTAAATAAATTGATATTCAGGCTGTTATTAAAATTGTATCCCCTTGCTGTGAATTATCGGACAGATACAATCAATTAAGTATCCGGATTTTCATCTGCCAGATAATATTGATACCATTAATTGCTTTGTAAACAAGCATTAAATTGAAATAAATTATCTTTGTACGGAACAAATCCACACAAATGGCAGCAATGAAAGTAATAGACAAAGAAGCATTTCTGGATACTTTTCAGTATTTTGATAAACCTATCGTACTCGAAATCATCGACATATTTATTCAGGAACAACCGGAGCGACTGGAAAGGATTTCCATAGCCATTACAAATCTGGATTTTGATGCTCTCAAATTTGATTCGCATAGTCTGAAAGGGGTTATAGCCAACTTTGTTGCTGAAAAACCACTTCAATTGGCTAAAACCATGGAAATGAAAGGGACAGAGAAAGATAATTCAGAACTTGATTTGCTGTTTAGTGAATTAAAATCAGCTACTTGTGATTTGGTCGATGATTTAAAATCCTTACGTCAAGAATTTGAGGAATAATTATTTACGCCTGTCCAGTCTGTTCATACCTTCTACAGCTAAAGGATAGTTTGTTTGTTTGTTGAGCACCTGCTCATATATATCTCTGGCAGTGAGATACTGCCCCATTTCTTCCAAAGTCCTTCCCTTGTTATAAAGTGCATCAATATAGTCAGGGTCAATACTTAAGGCGGTGTCAAAATAGCTTATCGCCTTTTCGTAATCCAGCAGATACACCAGGTGAACATAACCTAAATTATGAAATATATGGCTGTTATCTGGTTGCATCATTAGTAAGGTATCATAATGTGCAATTGCCTCATCCACAGCATTATGATCCTGCAGATAGAGTGCTAATTGATAGCGTGCAACAAAGGAATCAGGAAATCTTTTGATAGCATCCTTCAGGAAATCAACAGCCAGTGGATTGTGTTGTGCCGAATAAACCACTCCTATCTGATAAAGTGCTTCAAAGAAATTCTCATCCTGATCACGGGCAATCATAAAATTTTTAATTGCCGACAAAGTATCCTTTCGGGCCAGAAAAATCATTCCACGAACATAGTAAGTATCAGGATTATAACTTTTCATAGCCAGTGCTTTATCCGTATATCCAAGTGCCAGGTCAAGTTTACGCTGTAACAAATTAAGTTCGGCAAGCTTTACCTGTGGTCTGGGATCATTGGGAGCAACCTCTGCCGCTTTTAATAAGGTCTTTCTCACATTTTCTGCCTGTCCCATTCCATAATAAATTTCAGACAAAAGGAGATAAGCTTCCAACTGTTTACTGTCATAGCTAAGTGCCTGGTTGATATCACGTAATGCGCGATCGATGCGATCCTGTTTAAAATAGAGCTTTGCCCTTTCAACCAGCAAATCCGCATTGGTACTGTCATTCGTGATTTGACTATTAAGGACGGCAAGCGGATCGGGATCTTGTTGATTTAATGCATTATTTTGTTTAGCTTGATCTTTAGCATCAGTTTTGTTTTCACACGAAACTAATAAAAAACACAAACTAACTAACAGGATAACAAATCGATACAGCATGGGTGTAAATATATTTCAGACAGCCGGCAAGTTGCCTGATGATTAACAACAAAATAAAAGCTTAAAAGTAAACTATTCAGAAACCGTACTTAGTACAAGCCTGATTTTTTCTTCCAGTTCGGCAGAAAGTTCAGGATTTTCTTCAATGAGGTTTTTAACAGCATCCCGTCCTTGACCCAGCCTTGTTTCTCCATAACTGAACCAGGAACCACTTTTCTTGATGATATTATGTTCCACCCCCAGATCAATGATCTCGCCAATTCGTGAAATGCCGGTCCCAAAAACTATATCAAACTCTGCCTTACGAAAAGGTGGTGCCACTTTATTTTTTACCACCTTCACCCTTACACGGTTTCCTGTGGCGTTTTCACCATCTTTTATCTGGCTGATCTTCCGAATATCAAGACGCACTGAGCTATAAAACTTAAGTGCATTACCACCGGTAGTTGTTTCGGGATTGCCAAACATTACACCAATCTTATCTCTCAGTTGATTGATAAAGATACAGATAGCACCGGTTTTGCTAATAGTTGCTGTAAGTTTTCGCAAAGCCTGCGACATCAAACGTGCCTGGAGCCCCATTTTACTATCGCCCATCTCTCCTTCAATCTCACTTTTTGGGGTTAATGCTGCTACAGAGTCGATCACAATGACATCGATGGCACCTGAACGAATCAGATTCTCAGCAATTTCAAGCGCTTGCTCCCCATGATCAGGCTGAGAAATCAGCAATTCCTGCGTGTCAACACCCAGCTTGGATGCATAAAAACGATCGAAAGCATGTTCTGCATCAATAAAGGCAGCGATACCACCAGCCTTTTGTGCTTCGGCAATCACATGCAAAGCCAGGGTAGTTTTGCCCGAGCTTTCTGGCCCGTAAATCTCAACAACGCGTCCTTTGGGCAGGCCACCTATTCCAAGTGCAGCATCAAGCGCAATAGAACCTGTTGAAATACTTTCAATACTTTCTATTGCATTATCACCGAGTTTCATTATACTACCTTTTCCATAGTTTTTCTCGATAGTTCCCAGTGTTGCTTCAAGGGCTTTAAGTTTTTCCAGCTTGACTTTGTCAGCGTTTTCTTTGGCTTTTTCTGTTGTCATTATTATTAATTTTTAGTTATACAATTTAAGAATCTGATTGGTGTGATCGTCTGTTTTTACCTTTCTGATCACTTTGTTAATAATACCTTCTTCGTTGATAATGAATGTCGTACGCAACAAGCCCTCGTATTTTTTGCCATACATATTCTTCTCGCCCCAGGCGCCGTAAGCTTTAATAATTTTGAGTTCAGGGTCGGAGAGTAACGGGAAGGGCAAAGCATACTTATTCGCAAATCTCTGGTGCGATTGTTCATCATCCGGACTAACACCCAATATCGCAAAACCTTTCTCCATCATTTCATTATAATTGTCGCGGAGGTTGCAGGCTTCTTTGGTACATCCGGGCGTATCGTCTTTTGGGTAAAAGTAAAGCACCAGTTTCTTTCCTTTGAAGTCAGCAAGCGAAACTACTTTACCATATTGATCTTTTCCTGTGAAATTTGGGGCTTGATCGCCATTTTGAAGCATATAAATATTTTTTAGGTTACAAATTTAGTTTAACTCACGACTATACCAACATCTAAAGCTTGTCTTTTGTTGCCGTTTTTCTTTTATTTTGATTACTATAATACTTGCATAAATGTGATATTCCACAGTTTTCACAATCGGGTTTCCGGGCTTTACAAACGTATCTGCCATGCAAAATCAGCCAATGATGGGCTTTGGGAATGATTTCTTCTGGAAGGTATTTAACCAGCTGTTTTTCAGCATCTAGAGGATTCTTGGCTGCTTTGGTAAGACCTATCCTGGCTGAAACCCTAAACACGTGTGTATCAACTGCCATGGCAGGCTTGTTATACACAACAGAAGCAATCACGTTGGCAGTTTTGCGTCCAACGCCCGGCATCCGTTGCAAAGCTTCCACCGTATCGGGCACAACTCCTTTAAACTCATTGATCAGTGTTGTGGCCATTCCGATCAGATTTTTAGCTTTATTGTTTGGATATGAACAAGATTTGATTACCTCATAAACTGCATCCTGGCTGGCTTCTGCAAGGATCTCCGGCACAGGAAAACGATCAAAAAATATAGGTGTGATGAGGTTTACACGCTTATCCGTACATTGAGCTGATAAAATCACTGCAACCAGTAACTGGTACGGTGAATCAAAATACAATTCTGTTTCGGCTACAGGCATATGCTCCTCAAAATGAGCTATCAGTGCAGAAAACTTTTCTTTTTTGGTCACAGGAAATTGTTTGAGACAAATATAAAGCTTTCAGTAAAACAAAAAAAAGAGTCTTTACCTCTTTTAGAAGCAAAGACCCAAAACTAAACAATGAAAAATTAACTAGTTCATTAAGAGTTCCATCTCACCTGTAAAATAACTTTTGCAACAACTTAAGGCAGCGGCATAAGCTGACAAAAACCTAACATTTATTGCTGATGGCCTGAAATGCGAATCTTCGGTCATTGCTTCTTTTAATTGTTTTTCAAGGTTTTTGTCGTGATAGTTTGCAGGATTGGAATAAGCATTGAGGGTAAAAGATTTGTTCATAGGCAGTAACTAAAATTATTAAGTTAAGCTATAAACGTATCAACAGACTCAATTATTACATTCCTTTCGAATTTTTATTGGGTAAGCACCAGGTTTTTCTCGTTAATCATTTTTCGGATATTGATCAGGGCATAACGCATCCTTCCCAAAGCGGTGTTGATACTAACATTGGTGAGTTCTGCTATATCCTTAAAACTCATCTCGGAATAAAGGCGCAGGTATAATACTTCTCTTTGCTCTTCGGGCAGAAAAGTGATGAGCTGACGTAAGTCCTCATGAATCTGATCTGTGATAATTTGTTGCTCAATTGATGGATCAGCCAGGCTGATGTTCTCGAGAAAATCATAACTGTCATTCTGAACATCAGAATACGGAATTCTTTTTGACTTGCGAAAATGGTCAATTACAAGGTTGTGGGCAATGCGCATCGCCCACTGAATAAATTTTCCTTCTTCTTTGTAAGTTCCATTTTTTATGGTTCGGATAATCTTGATGAAGGTGTCTTGAAAAATATCATCAGCAAGCTGCTTATCCTTGACAAGCATCATGATATACGAAAAAATCCTGACCTGGTGACGATCGATCAATAACTCGAAACTGGTATGATTACCTTTACGATAACTTTCAACCAGCTCTTTATCAGTGCATTCTAATGCATTCATAGAGCCTCCCTTATTTGCAGTTTTAAGTTTAAAGGGTAAAAGTTATCGCTATATTGATCCTCCTAAGATTTTATTGTTACTCGTTTTTTACCAACAAAAAGTTGAATTTGTTAGGGCAAATATACGGATAGATTTAAAAAATGCAACTAAAGCCAAATTTTTTTTTCAAATTATTGGAAAAATTTAGCCAACGAAATCTGTATTCATTTTATCTGTTCTAAATCCGGTCTTAAGATCTTATCTATAATTAATTGGTAATTTCGCAAAAATTTTTTCTGCAGCATGTCAAATACGCTTACTCAACAACAAAGCATTCATATTCAAGGAGCAAGAGTTAATAATCTCAAAAATATTAGCCTGTATATTCCAAAAAACAAACTCATTGTGATCACGGGCGTTTCAGGTTCGGGTAAGTCATCGCTGGCTTTCGACACTTTATATGCCGAAGGACAGCGTCGCTATGTGGAAAGTTTGAGTTCGTATGCGCGACAGTTTTTGGGTCGTATGAACAAACCTGATGTGGATAACATCAAAGGCATATCGCCCGCAATTGCCATCGAACAAAAAGTTCACAGCCGCAACCCCCGCTCAACAGTTGGCACAACGACTGAAATTTACGAATACCTCAAGTTGTTATTTGCACGTATTGGCAAGACCTATTCACCTCTATCAGGTAAATTGGTCAGGCGTCATCGGGTTTCGGATATAGTCAATTTTATTCTCTCGCTGCCAAACGAAAGTCAGGCATTGGTTTTAGCTCCTTTGAACCTGGCTCCCAAACGGACAATTAAACAGCAACTGGGTATTTTAATGCAGCAGGGATTTAGCCGGTGCATGGTAAATGGAGAAGTGAAAAGCATTGAAGATACAATAAACTCCGAAAAGCTAAACAATTCAGACAAGGTCTTTATCGTCATTGATCGACTATTAATAAATTCTTATGATTCTGAACTTTCTGCGCGAATTGCCGACTCTGTGCAAACAGCTTTTTATGAAGGAAAAGAGCAGTGCCTGATCGATTACAAAACACCTGACAAACAAGGACGAGAATTGTTTTCGGCCAGCTTTGAAGCGGATGGCATTCAGTTTGAAGAACCCAGCGTGAATATGTTCACCTTTAACAATCCTTATGGTGCCTGTAAACGTTGCGAAGGCTTTGGAAGCATCATCGGAATTGATGAAGATCTGGTGATTCCAAACAAAGGCCTTTCTGTTTTCGAAGGTGCTATTGCCTGCTGGAAAGGCGAAAAAATGGGCGAATGGAAAGATCAGCTTATCCGTACAGCACCCAAATTCGATTTTCCGGTTCACAAATCTTATTACGCTTTATCTGCTGAACAAAAACAATTACTTTGGACGGGCAATGAGTATTTTCAGGGATTAAATGATTTCTTCCAGGAATTGGAAGAACAAACCTATAAGATTCAATATCGCGTGATGCTTTCGCGTTATCGCGGGAAAACAATTTGTCCTGAATGCCAGGGAACAAGGCTTCGAAAAGATGCCTCCTATGTGAAAGTTGCCGGGAAAAGCATTTCCGAATTAGTGTTAATGCCACTGGATCAACTTTACAAGTTTTTTCAAGAAATTGAGTTGGAAGACACTGATCATCAAATCTCGAAACGTTTATTGAGCGAGATATCCAACCGCATTCAATTTTTGCTTGATGTAGGGCTTAGTTATCTCACGCTCAACCGCTTATCCAACAGCCTTTCGGGGGGTGAGTCGCAGCGTATCAATCTGGCAACCTCACTTGGAAGCAGTTTGGTAGGTTCCACTTATATACTCGATGAACCAAGTATTGGCCTGCACAGCCGCGATACAGCCAGACTTATCAAGGTGCTGAAAAAGCTGCGAGATATTGGTAACACTGTCATCGTGGTGGAGCATGACGAAGAAATTATGCAGGCAGCCGATCAAATTATCGACATCGGGCCCGAAGCAGGAAGGCTTGGTGGCGAATTAATTTTTCAGGGTGAGAGCGATCAAATTCTTACACATCCCATCAGCCTCACGGGAAAATATCTTTCGGGCTTCCTGAAAATTCCAGTTCCTTCGCACCGGAGAAATTGGCATGATTATATTGAGATCAAAGGAGCTTCGCAGCATAATCTGAAGCACATAGATGTGAAATTCCCACTCAATGTGTTGACTGTGGTTTCCGGAGTGAGTGGCTCGGGTAAGTCGTCTTTGGTAAGGAGTATTTTGTATCCCGCCTTGCGCAAACATCTGGGAGGATATGCAGAAAAAACAGGAAGTTTTGGAACAATTGAGGGCGACCTGAATAAAATTGGCAGCATTGAGCTGGTGGATCAAAATCCAATAGGACGTTCATCACGATCTAATCCGGCTACCTATATTAAAGCTTACGACGATATCAGGCAGCTTTTTGCCGATCAGAAATTGGCCAAAGCACGATTTTACAAACCTGGATTTTTTAGCTTTAATGTGCCGGGTGGACGATGTGACCAATGCGAGGGCGAAGGAACTGTGAAAGTGGAAATGCAGTTTATGGCTGATGTTTATTTGGTATGTGAATCATGTGGCGGCAAGCGATTTAAAGAAGAAGTGCTGGACATCAGATTTGAAGGTAAAAACATTGCCGACGTACTGGATATGACTGTTAATGAGTCAATTGAATTCTTTATTCAGCAAACAAAAGCCAAAACACAATGCGTCAAAATTGTAAACAAACTTAAACCACTTCAGGAAGTAGGATTGGGTTACCTGAAACTTGGACAATCTTCCAGCACACTTAGCGGCGGTGAAGCACAACGCATCAAACTGGCATTTTTTCTATCAAAAGGTGCGACTGATCAACCTACGCTTTTCATTTTTGACGAGCCAACTACCGGCCTTCATTTTCATGACATCAATAAACTTTTAATTGCATTTCAGGCATTGATAGAAAATGGTCACAGCGTTTTGGTTATCGAACATCATCCCGATATCATCAAATCAGCCGACTGGCTTATCGAGCTGGGCCCTGAAGGAGGTATCCTGGGAGGTGAATTAATCTTTGAAGGAACACCAGAAACCATGGCCACACAGTATAAAACACATACAGCCCGTGCGATTGAATCAAAATTGTAAGCAGTTTTAATGTTTTTTAGAAAATTATCAGGCTGAACATCTTGATTTATCTTGTATTTTTGTCCCAAATTAAAATCATTCTAAATAATATGAAGCAATTTCTGATACCTGTTTACCTGATCTTTTTATTGAGTGCCTGCAACTCTCATTCGGGTCATAGTCATGATGGACATGATCACGACCATGACCATGAAAACGGCCACAGTCATGCAGTTACAGAGGTTAGTAATATCACACACTACCCCGAAGAAAAAAATATTACAAACGTAAAACAGCTCACTTTTGGAGGTGATAATGCCGAAGCATATTTTAGCTTCAATAACGAAATGATTGTTTTCCAATCAAATAACCCAGCCTGGTCGCTGGAATGTGATCAAATCTTTTATTCCCGACTGGACGAAGCCAATATGGATAAAGAAATCCCCACAATGATCAGCACAGGATTGGGAAGAACAACCTGCAGCTATTTTATGCCGGGCGACACAAGCATTCTTTTTGCCTCCACTCACATGGGCGATGGCAGCTGCCCACATGTTCCTGCACCACGTGCCGATGGCAAATATGTGTGGCCAATCTATAATGATTACAATATTTTTGTTGCAGATCTTGAAGGAAATATTATTGACACACTCACAAATCGTGAGGGCTATGATGCCGAAGCTACGGTTTCACCAAAAGGCGATAAAATTGTATTCACTTCTGACCGGAGCGGTGATCTGGAATTATATACCATGGACATTGACGGCAGCAATGTTAAACAAGTCACTTTTGGATTGGGTTATGATGGGGGAGCTTTCTTCTCCCCTGATGGCAGTAAACTGGTTTTCAGATCATCACGACCAAAAACAACCGAAGAAATTGAAGAATACCGCAACCTTCTGGCCGAAGGACTTGTAATGCCGACTAATATGGAAATTTATGTGTGTGATGTGGACGGTTCAAACCTGATTCAGGTAACAGATCTTGGTAAAGCCAACTGGGCTCCTTACTTTCATCCATCAGGTGAAAAAATTGTGTTCAGCTCAAATCACCATTCCGACAGAGGTTACCAGTTCAATATTTTCATGATCAACCTGGATGGAAGTGGCCTGACACAAATCACACATGATAAGACTTTCGATGCTTTCCCGATGTTTTCATTTGATGGTAAAAAACTGGTTTTTTCCAGTAACCGAAACAACAAGGGAACCCGCGACACCAATATTTTTCTTGCTGATTGGGTTGAATAACAACACTTTATGACAAATAAAACCTGCACCATTAAAATCAGTATGTTGCAGGTTTTTATTGTAGAATTCAAAAATTAACCTTTATCAAAAAAGTCAATAATCTCCTGCAACAACCTTTATTTAGGCGTTAAGCTGAACAATTAGGTTTTATTTTCTGTTTTTAACCTTTATCAATAAACGCAACTTTAAATATGAAAAAACACTTACTCTTCCTGACAGCTTTCCTTTTAACACTTGCTACATTTGGTCAGTTGAATATGTCTTTGGTAGGACAAAAATCCTATAATCATGACCTTAGCGATATTTGGGGCTATATTGACGAAACCGGGACTGAATACGCCCTGGTTGGTGTTTACAATGGTTTGTCGGTAGTATCCCTGGAAGATCCTTCCAATCCTGAAGAAGTTTTTTTTGGCCCGGGCCCAAATTCAATCTGGCGCGATATTAAAACCTGGGGCGATTACGCCTATGTTTCGAACGAAAGCGGTGGCGGTGTATATATCGTTGACCTAAGTCCGCTTCCGGAAGGGCCTATTACCTCCACAACAAATTTCACAGGAGACACTTATCCATTTCAAACCATTCATAATCTGTATATTGACGAATTTGGCAGGCTATATATTTTTGGGTCCGACAATGGAAATGGAGGTGCTATCATTTGCGATCTCACCCAGGATCCCATGAATCCGGTTGAGTTAGGGCGATACAACACCTATTATTTTCACGATGGAATGGCGCGTGGAGATACGCTTTGGGGTTGTGCCTTGTACCAGGGCATGCTCACACCAATTGATGTTTCAGATCCGGCAAATCCCACATTGATGGGCTCCGTTAGCACACCTTCACAGTTTACGCATAATGCCTGGGTTTCTGACGATGGAACACATGTGTTTACAACCGACGAAGTTTCAGGCGGTTTTATTGGGGCTTTTAATGTATCTGACCCGACGAATATGTTCGAAACTGACCGCATCAAAACAAGTAAAGGAAATGATGTAATTCCACATAACGTTCATGTTCTCAATGATTTTCTGATTACTTCCTATTACAGGGACGGCATTGTCGTGCACGATGCCAAATTTCCCGACAAACTTTATGAAGTAGCTAATTTTGACACCTCACCATTATCGGGTGATGGTTTTAATGGTAGTTGGGGGGCATATCCGTTTTTACCAAGCGGATTGATTTTGGCCAGCGATATAGAAGAAGGGCTTTTTGTGCTTGATATTGACTATCAAAGAGCTGCCTATCTCACTGGTACAGTTAAAGATATCTCGACAAACAGTCCGATCTTCAATGCGGAAGTAAAAGTATTGGGAACTGATTTGGAAGCACAGACAAATTTCGCTGGTGGATTTGAATTTGGAACGTTACTCAATGGCACTTTTGATGTGCTTGTAGCGGCAAATGGTTACAGCTCGGATACTATTCACAATGTGGAGCTGATCAATGGCGAAATCACAGAATTAAGCGTAGAACTGGATGACTTTTATGTGGGCCTTGCGGATCAACAGCAATTTAAAAATATGCAGGTTTTTCCAAACCCATTCACTGATTTGATTACTATTGAAATTCCTCAGGAAAATGAAAATCAGTTAAGTATGACCCTCACAAACAAACTGGGACAAGTAATCTTTAAAGGCAATGTAAATTCGGAAAGTTTCAGCCTGAGGCTTGATCACAAGCTTCAGCCAGGAAGTTATTTGATCAGCATTTATGATGGAAGTCAAATAGTTGCCAAAGAAATTGTGATAAAACAATAACCTGAAAATTATCTGAAAGAACGCAAGCTGGAAAAGTTTGCGTTTTTTTTCCCTTTTATTTTACCAAAAACTTTCCCGAAGACCTTATCTGACTGCTCTTCAAACTTAACAGATAAAGCCCCGAAGCTAAATCCTTCAATTCAATCGAATTAAGCTGCTCAGGCAAAAAGCTTTGTTTCATAACTAATTGACCAAAAGTATTATAAATTGCAAGCTGTAAAGGCTCTGTTAGTTCAGCAGGCAATTCAAAACGGAGGAAATTTGTTACTGGATTTGGCTGAATTTTCAAGGTTGAATAGGTAAATTCATCAACACCATAAAAAGTTGGAGTTCCGCTGCGATAAAAACCAATACCTCCAGTAAATGATCCACTTACGAAAATACTGTTTCCCTTTCCCGGCAATTCATATCCATTTAAAGCAGTATGCATCCCATAAAAATTCGATGAATCAATCAACCGAAACTCACCTTGAAGATTATCATCAATCTGGTCAAAAGCATACACCCAACCCTGTTCTGAACCCACATACAACAAGCTGTTGCCCAGACTGTCAACTGTTAGAAATGGTGCGCTGAAACCCGTAAATTCATCAGGAAGAACATTCAGCTTTCCCCAATTGGAAATGGTGGGTTCAGTCGAAAACTGAGCCTGCTGACCTGTACCCTTATTCTCGAAATACAAAATACTTCCACCCCGCTCGCCTGAAATAATGTCCGTTAAGCCATCTTTATTCACATCAATCAATTGTGGTTTAGCTGATTGTCCCACATCAATCTGAAAATAATTGGGATGGGTCAGCACAAATTCGGCAGGAGCTCCGTGTGCAGCCGTGTTCTCAAAAAGATGAAAGTGACCCGTTTCATCACCAATAAGCATTTCAGCATCTCCATCGCCATCCAAATCGCCAAAGGCAGGATAAACTCCATCAAATCCAAAAACCGAAAGACCCGCATAATCATCAGTAATCCACTCATATTCAGGAGCTGACGAAGAACCAATATTTCTTAGATAAAGCAACTGACTGATATAATTTCCGGTACTTTGATAAATACCAAAACTACCTGCAACGATATCCATCAACCCATCCGCATCTGCATCAAAGAAAACCGGATAAGATCGCTCACCTAAATCTATCATACTTTCAATCAAATAATTATCCTGTTGAAAAACAAATTCGGGAACTGCTGTTGCACTTACATTTTTATACCACCAGATTTGGTTAGTATTCCGCGAATTATTGGGATTATTAGGCGTAATCAGTAAATCATTTATCCCATCTTTATCAGCATCAAGGTGATAAGCTGCCGGAAAAACTGCTAAATCAACCGGTAACGAATTAGAAGGATAGTCTGTTTGTTGACTAATCATCGAAGCTTCCTGTAAATTTCCACCGTTAATCAGACTGACTAAATTTTTGTAGGTAATGTCTCCTAAAAGCAAGTCTTTCAATCCATTACCTGTCAGATCCAAGGCCAGAATTGTTGAGCCTGCATGTTTACCATTTGCCATTTCACGCATAGCCGTATTGTCACATGTATCAAAAAGCGTAACGGTATTGTTGTTTCCATCCTCCGAAAAATATCCCCAGCAGTTGCTTGCTTTCTCAAAAATCAACTCACCACAGTCAGCAACCAATTCCTGCGAAAGATTGCGATGAAACTCCAACCGGCTTCCAACCAAGTTAAAGCTTAAAATATCCAGATCGCCATCATCATCCATATCAATAATGGCTGGAATATCTGTAACAGCAATATATATAGGCGCATCTACACCATCTGAATCAGTGCTCTGCAGAAAATTCTCCTTTTTCACAAACTGAAAACTGCCATCATTTTTAGTTTGCTGCTGCCAAACTGAAACTCCACCTGGTACCGAAGTAAAAATATCCATCAACCCATCGCAATTATAATCCCTGAGCAACATCCAATTACGCATCTCAGGAAAAGCATGATGGTATTCGGGTGCATATTTCCAGCCCGAATCGGTATTCAAAAAACATTTTACGGAACCATAAAATCCCCGCTCAAAAGCAACTAAATCCATCACGCCATCTTTGTTGAGGTCCATCTCCGAAAATTGCGGAGTATTGAACCCTCCAGCCCAGGGATTAGTTAACTTTTCACTATTAAACCAAACTGCTGTTTCAAGGTCAGGAATAATTTGCAATTGTGCCAAAGACCCTATTGGCGTATTGATCAGAAAAAAAAGAAAGGCAAATAGTCTGATTTTAATTGAATGGTGCATAAAAAGAATTTTGAATATAAGAAGAGTCAGTCAGGGTTTTCAGGAAAGCGATCAGATAGAATTTTTCTTCCTCTGTAAGTTGCACCCCACCCGCATCAACATTCTTCATCAAAGGGTCGATGGTTTCGCTGTATTGCAATCCTTCGCTGTAAAAGTTTATCACTTCTTCCAAAGTTTGGAACCTGCCATCATGCATATAAGGAGCTGAAAAAATGGCATTGCGTAAAGTTGGTGTACGAAACCGGCCAAGGTCATTTGGATCGCCTGTCACTTTATAAAGCCCCGAATCGGCAAAGGCGGCATCGAGACCGTTATTGTGAAAATCGTTATCCGTAAATAAAATTGTTGTGTGGCAATGAAAACAATCTCCTTTTTCGGTAAAGAAAATTTCAAACCCACGACTTTCGGATTGTGTCAGGCTTACTTCCCCTCTCAGATAACGATCCCATTTTGAATTGGATGAGATTAAGGTTCTTTCAAACTGTGCAATGGCTTTTACCACCTGTGTTGAGTCGAAATCAAGCGTGCCAAAAGCTTCGAAAAACATTCTTTTATAGGTAGAATCATTTTTAAGGCTTGCTACAGCCTCTGTCCAGGTATTGTGCATTTCGACTGGATTAGTAACCGGTTCGAACGCTTGTTCTTCAAGCGATTTAGCAATGCCGTCCCAGTTCAGATGACTAAGCCAACCCACATTGATCAAGGCCATCGCGTTTCGTTTTCCCTCAATTCCGTCAATTCCAGTGCTTAGTCTGTTGGGATCGGAAAAAGAAAAATCCTGCAAATGGCAGCTGGCACATGATTGCGAATTATCAGCAGAAAGTATGGGGTCGTGAAACAATTTGCGACCTAATGCAATACCTTCCTCAGTTAATGGATTATCAACAGGAATTATCATAACCGGAAAAGCCGTTGGAATATTCAACTCAAAAGGTTTTGGGTCGTAAATATAACCATGTCCCGGAATTTCTTTCTCATTGGTTTTCTGGCACGAAAAAAATAAAGCAATAGTCAGTAAGGTTGAAAACCTTACAAAACTTATAAAAATTGAATTCACGGATAATATTAAATCAAGATTATACATGTGAAACAATAATTTGACCCTAAAGTTCTAACCTTCGAAATACTTTCAGCAAAAACTACCTGTACCGATCGTTTAATCCTTTACCTGATTCAATCATCGGTATTATTTTCTTCAATCTGTTCAGCCGGGTTTCCGTGCGTTTGGCAGCATTAATAAATTCGATGTATTCCTTTTGTTTATAAGCTGTTAGCGCATTAAAAGCTGCATTCAGTGCTGCTTTACTTTGTAATTGCTCTGCCAATATTTCAGGGATTAATATGCTTGAAGAACTTTCCTTTTCAAGGACAAGTCCATCTTTTTCAATTTGAATGGCTTCTCCAATATAAGCAAGAATAAGCTTTTCATCTATTTCATTTGCAGTAGTAAACCGCCATTGCCGCAAGGCCCTGGTCTTACCTTCCTGCGCATTGATCAGCTTTTTGCTTTCGTCTTTCAAAAAAACACCATTATAAAACCAAAGCGCAAAATAATGCTTAAAACCACCATAACTGATCACATTCTTTCCCTGAAAAGTGAATACGTCAGCTCCCCATTTGGTCTCACACTCCAAACCTGATTTTTCGATTATTCCCTTCAGAACAGCCAGTTCATCAGTCCATTGTATTGTATAATCACTCACGATGTCACTTTTTTAAATTAGTTTCATATACCTTGATCCAATCTGTCACGGTGAGTTTTTGCACCAATTGTGCAATCAACTCATACGGAACGTCATCCATTTTTTTGAAACGAATACAGCTTTTGGCCATATCAGGTTTACCTTTTGCATGAAAAGTATAATTTTCCTTAAACCAAATATACATTTCAGGAACCGCATACATTCCAAAATGATACAGTGCGATATTATTCTTTTGTGAGGCAATGCTCAAAAATGGCAGTGGATCCTTTGGATTACAATGATAACCAGCCGGATAGATACTGTGAGGTACTACATAATTAATCATGCCATTGCTGAAGGTTTCTTCAAAACCTGCAGGCAGATGCTGTTGAATAACGGATCTTATTTTTGAAATGACTTCTTTGCGGTCATCCGGCAGTTGATTGATATATTCTTTTGGTGTTGACGCGTTTATTTTCATAAAACAGTTCTTGTTTCAGGCCAAAAATACAATTTCCCGGAAACTGCAATTTCAATTATTCTCAGGCTTATTATAATATTGATGCAAGCGTTTTTTTATCGCAAAAAAGCGGATCACTCCAAAGAGCGCCATCAAAAAGCTTAAAATAATTATGACCAGCCCAAACCAGCGGATATGTTCAAAATCACGCATTTGCAGGAATGCAATTCCACCGATCAGCAAGTACAAAGCCGTACGCACATAAGCCATCAAGGTGCGTTCGTTAGCCAAACGTGTACGTTCTAGTGCCAGGTAGTCACGCATGATAATTGGCTCTTTTTGAACAAATTGATTGTTCATTGGCAACAAACTTCTAACGATTCTCTTCATTCTTTCAAAGTTTTTACACAACCAAATAACCATTCAAAGATGCAAATAATAGCAACAGATGCCTGTTTGATCCCGGCATTTCAGCTCTCGCGGGGATCCTTTCGCATGGGCATCCGTGCCATCTTTTCCACTTCGAGCATCGGGTAGCCGAATTCTTCTACAATTTTTCCGAGCAGCAGGTACATGCCCGCTCCCTGAAACGGATACTGTTTTAGCGAAGGCGGAAAATGAACCGTATCAAACAATTCACCCCGATGATCTACAAAGGTACCAAAATGCATCAGTTCGCCCCGCACGGTTTTCACGTATTTAATAGTCACCAGCTTACCCAGCATTCGCTTGCGTTGCCCCACATGATCCAGCATGGTTTCGGCCTGCACCTCGCCCCTGAATTTGGTGATCAGCAAATCAAAATCCGTCATACTCACCGGAAAACCAAGTAACTCTATTTCATCATAGGCATCCTCAACAGGCTCGCTATCCAGTTGCGGCAACTGATATCGCCGGGCCTGTTCTTTAAAAAGCAGCGAAGGCTTTTCGACGGTCTTGCTCTTCTTCCGATACAGATGCGCCTCCCACAACAAGCCTGATTTGGGCTGCCCCGTAAAAGCAAAAGCTCCCGAACGGATCAAAATCACAATTTGCTCAATGCAGGGTTTCACCCGATCAATAAAATCATGAAGCCCCTGATAGTTACCATGTTTCTTGCGCTCTTCCACCACATGACGTGCCAGCCGCTCTTCCAATCCGGCAATATGCACAAAGCCAATATAAATCGTTGTATCCTGCAACGAAGTCAAGTATTGGCTGTTGTTTACGCAGGGTAAATGAATATAACCACCCTGCCGGCGCGCTTCATTAAAATAAACCCAGGTATGGTAAAAACCACCAAAATTGTTGATCACTGCCACCTGAAATTCCAGCGGGTAATGCGCTTTGAGGTAAAGACTCTGAAAGCTTTCAACTGCATATGAGGCCGAATGCGCCTTCGAAAACGAATAACCGGCAAAGGATTCTATCTGACGCCAAACCTCCTTGGTGACGGAATCGGGATAAGCACGTGCTTTACAGTTCTCAAAAAAACGCCCTACGATCTCCTCAAACTCATTTTGTTTACGTTTTTTTCCGCTCATGATCCGACGCAGCACATCGGCATCAGCCAGATCGAGCCCGGCAAAATGATGACACACCTTAAGCACATCCTCCTGATACACCATCACACCATAAGTCTCACTTAGCTGTTCCTGCATCACCGGATGAAGGTACTGAAAGCTTTCAGGATGATGAAACCGATGGATGTACTCGCGCATCATCCCCGATTTGGCTACACCCGGCCTGATGATCGAACTGGCAGCGACCAATGTAAGATAGTTGTCGCACCGAAGCTTACGCAACAAGCCCCGCATGGCCGGACTTTCAATATAAAAACACCCGTTCGTTTCGGCCCGACGCAACTGATCCTTTACTTTTGGATCCTCCTTGAACTGCTGTACCTGATGGATATCAACTGTGATTCTCCGGTTAGCCTTGATGATGTCGGCTGCTTCCTTTATATGTCCTATCCCGCGCTGGCTTAAAATATCCAGTTTTTCATAAACCAGATCCTCAGACACATACATATCCCACTGCGTGGTTAAAAATCCCTTGGGAGGCATATCAAGCGCTACATAATTGGTAATCGGCTCTTCTGAAATGAGTATGCCACCTGCGTGAATGCTGCGCTGATTGGGAAAATCAACGATATGTTGTGCCAGCTCGTGAATATGACGCGTTATTTTGTTCAGGTTGTAAAATTTTCCCGGATTGCTCACCAGTTCGTCTATCTCTGCTTTGGGCAAGCCGTGTACCTTGCCCAACTCGCGGTAAATTGACTTTCCCCTGAAAGTTGAGATCGTTCCCAAAAGTGCAGTATGCCGGTTGCCATAACGCTTAAAGATGTAGTCGATCACCTCATCACGTTCTTTCCAGGAATAATCGATATCAAAATCGGGCGGGCTGCTGCGTTTAGGATTCAGGAAGCGTTCGAAATACAAGTCCAGCTCAATCGGATCCACATCAGTGATACGCAGGCAATAGGCCACCACACTGTTGGCTCCGCTGCCACGCCCCACATGATAAAAGCCACGCGACATTGAATATCGGATCACATCCCAGGTGATCAGGAAATAAGCCGAAAAACCCAACTTATCGATAATAGCCAGCTCCTCCTCCACCCTGCGACGCGCACGCATATCATCAGAACCATAGCGATATTGCAAACCATCATAAGCCAGCTTGTGCAGCAAATCACGATCATCAGCAGCATTGCCTGTGAAAGTCTTCTTGTTTTTAATGGTCGAAAAATCAAAATCCAGCTCACATTCCGCTACCAGCCATTCCGTTGTTTTGAGCAAACCCGGATAAAGCACAAAGGCCGCCCGCAAGCGATCGGGAGGAAGCATAAACTCATCCACAGCAGCAAAAGCAGAAGGATCCATCCGGCTGAGCAATTCGTTGTGGGCAACAGCACACAGGTTTTGATGGATGTAACGATCTTCTTCGTCACGAAAAGTTACCGGCTGCATCAGCACCAGCTTCTCCTGCTTAAAGCGCAAATCCGAGCTCAACAGCTTTGAAACCTGCGAAAGCCTTACACCTAAAAACTCATTTTCCTTCAGCTGGCCATATTTGCGACTCCCGGCAGGATAAATCATAAAAACATCCTTCATTTCAGGTGCTTCTTCGGGATATGGGCTGTCATCCAGGTTATGTTTTGTAAGCATCTCATTCAGCTCTCTGAAGCCTGTATTACTTCTGGCAATTCCCACATAAAGCAATTGATCCTGATTACGAAACTCTACGCCGGCAATTGGCTTGATACCCTGTCGGCGGCACTCACGCACAAAATCAACCATGCCCATCGTATTATTGATGTCAGTAAGTGCCAGCGCCTGAATACCAAAACTTTTAGCCTGTCCAACCAGGGCTTCAACCGATAAGGTGCCGTATCGTAAACTGTAAAAACTGTGGTTATTCAGATACATTTTGAAAATTTTGTGTTTAAATGCTTGACAAAATAAAATATCATCGTATATTTGACGTGTTTTTAATCATTTTTACGACGACAATTTAAGCATTCCGTTCATGCAAAAGCAAATTTTCCAGAAGATATTTTGTGAATTGGTGAAGAAAAACACCACAATTCAAACAGAGGTTTCAAAACAATTTACCTTAAAAATATACTGACATGTATTTTCATTCCAACATTAAGTTTTTACGCAAAAGACGCGGCCGCACACAGGATGATGTGGCCATGGCACTCAATATGAAGCGATCTACTTTAAGTGGCTACGAAAACAAAGTAGCGCAACCTGGTATGGAAGCCTTGATGGCTTTTTCGGAATATTTTAAAATTGCGGTTGACACCTTAATTAAAATCGACCTCACCACGCTGAGTCAATACGAACTACAACAGTTAGAACGCGGCTATGATATTTATATCAAAGGCACTGAGCTCAGGGTGCTAAGCACTTCTGTTGATCAAAACAACAACGAAAACATTGAGCTGGTAAACGAAAAAGCCAAAGCCGGCTATGGGACAGGTTTTGCTGATCCGGAATTTATTAAAGTGCTGCCTGCCTTTCATCTGCCATTTCTGTCCAAAAGTAAAAAATACCGCACCTTTCAAATCAGCGGCGATTCGATGCTTCCCATCCCGGATAAATCTTACGTCACGGGCGAATATGTAATCGACTGGCACTTCATCCGCAGCCACCAACCGTACATCATCCTAACCAGAGAAGAAGGCGTGGTATTTAAAATCGTTGAAAACAGACTGAAGGAAGAAGGAAAACTCATGCTTAGCTCGCTCAATCCCTTGTATGAGCCTTACGAACTTCAGGCAAATGAAATAAGAGAGGTATGGAAATTTGTACATTATATCAGCTCCGAAATGCCCGACACTAATCGCGAACGCGAACCGCTGGCCGAAACTGTGAAGCAACTGCAACGTCAGGTGCAGGCTATCCAGATGAAACTTCAACTTGATGTATAAAAACTTATGAACCTTAAAAGGGAATGCCCTTGAGGAGTAGGAAGCTGATAAACAACTAAATCAACTTGCACCTCAAGGGCATGTAGTTCGAACTAATAAAACAACCAACCAATTTGATGACAAAGATATCAGGCTGCTCAATACCGTGATTATATCGAAAAGTTTTCGGTGACGATCAAAAAGGTTTCGGGAAAGCAGCCGTAATCGTGCAAGACTTCTTACCTTAAAAAAGGGAATGCCCTTGAGGAGTAGGAAGCTGATAAACAACTAAATCAACTTGCACCTCAAGGGCATGTAGTTCGAACTAATAAAACAACCAACCAATTTGATGACAAAGTAAGCTTGAATTATTCCATCCGAATTCACCTAATAAGCGAACGGAAGGAAACAAAAAGAATAAGGTATTTTGAAAAAGATTTTTCTGCTGTCAAACTAAAAAAGGAATGCCCTTGAGGAAAAAATGAATTGTAAAAAACAACAAAAACAATTCAAACCTCAAGGGCATCTTGTTCGAACTAATAAAACAACCAACCAATTAGAATTCAAAATTACATCTTTATGTTATTTAATTCACAAGTGAATTAAGTTTTCGGTATCATTCAGCTAGAAAATGGAGCTGTTATTCAAATCAATTTTACATATCATGGCTAATACGTTGATTTTAAGTCATAAACACACAGCAATTTCGTTAACCAAATTCCCACAAATCTGTTCAAAAAAAATGTCCTTGAGGAGTGCTTCGGTTTTGGGCGACCAAAAATCAATCCTCAAAGACATTAAGTTCGAACTAATAAAACAACCAACCAATTATGAGACTGCAAGATTACTTATATCTGTGAATCATTTCACAAATAAATCAGTCTAAGGTCAGTTCTTTTCAGTTTATGGCAATATCTCCTTTGAATTCTGAATGGCCTGGCTTAAAAACCTGATAAAGGGAAACATTTTTTCAAAGGTTACCACACTCGTTTCCAATATTTTATCAAATTCTAAAACGTAATCATCGAGCGTATGTGAAACAACATAATGCTTGTATTTGAGCCATTCAATATCTGGAAAATCTACCGGAAAACCTTTGGGAGGTCGCTTCAAACGCTCATCCATCATATCCCCAAAAGTTTGATAAAAAGTATCATTCAAAATTATCTGCTTAAACTCAGCAGCATGAAAGTAAATCTCTTGTCGGATAGCTTTCAAAACATTTGGATCAGGAGCATAAACTCCGCCTCCAATAAAACTGTTTGAAGGTTCAATGTGCAAATAAAACCCCGGATTTCCGCTGCTCCTTCCACCAGGAGCAATAAAAATTCCAGTGTGAGTTTTATAGGGCTCCTTATTCTTTGAGAAACGAATGTCGCGGTTAATCCTAAACAGACAACTTGCCGGTTTAATAGTTGATGACCAGGGTACTACACTACTCAATTGCTCTAAAATATTTTCAACCAGATCAAGCACCTCAACCCGTGCTTCCTGGTAGTGATCACGATGGTCGTCGAACCAGCTTTTGTTGTTATTTTCGGCCAATTCGATTAAAAAAGGAATAATTTTAAGCATAGTCATTAAGTTTTTTCAAAAATAGCCTAAATTCGTGACGAAATAAAAAGCCAATCAAAAATCTACTCAAATATGGCATTTAGAATAAAAATATACAGCTTACTTCTGCTATCTCTTTTGATTTCAGGTGATTTGGCAGCAGTAGAAGGAACCGGACCTGTTGGAGGCCGGACAGCAGGTATGGGTAATGCATCTGTTGCGCTAAGTGATTTTTGGTCAATTCATAACAATCCTGCCGGAATTGCTTCACAAAAAAATATCGCTGTTGGCATTGCCTATCAGAACCGATTCATGATGCAGGCTTTGTCGTTGCAGAGTGCCGGTATTGTTGCTCCAACAAAAATTGGGGTGCTGGGATTAAGCTTTAATCAGTTTGGTTATTCCTTATATAAAGAGCAAAAATTAGGATTAGCCTATGCTCGTGATTTTGGTAAAGTATTAAGGATTGGCTTGCAGCTCGACTATTTTAGCACTTCATTTTCGGATGCCTATGAGAAATTTCAGGCCATAAGTTTTGAACTCGGAGTACAATATGACGTAAACGAAAAACTTACGGCTGGAGCATACCTATTCAATCCGGGCAAAGTACGTTTATCGGAATATACGGATGAAAGGCTTCCGGTGATATTAAGATTTGGTTTGGCTTATCAGTTTACAGATCAATTAGTCGGGACAGCAGAAATAGAGAAAGATTTTGACCGGGAAGCCAGTATCCGTGCAGGTTTAGAATATTATGTACTTAAGAAATTTTTCGTTAGAGCCGGGATCAATACCCAGCCCGGCATATTCACCTTTGGAACCGGATTTGATTTGGGACCGGTAAGAATAGACCTTGCCGGAAATCTGCATCAGGTACTTGGCACCAGTATTCAATCGAGCCTGATTATCCAGTTTGGCAACAGAAATAGCGAGTAGCATGATGAAACGATTACTGATTTTTTCAATTTTACTTGGCTCATTGCTGTACTTTAACCCTTTAATGGCTCAGATGAATGCCGATAGTTTGCGCAACGCCTTAACCGAAAGACTTACGCAACAACTTGAGATTATCGCTGAAAATTCTGATGAAACATTCGATTTTACCGACCTTACCGAAACCTACTTTTTCCTTTACGAGAATCCTGTAAACATTAACAATACGGCAGAAATTGAACAACTTCTGGAAATTTATCTGATCAACACTTTTCAACTTGAACAGCTTAAAACTTATCTTGAAAATTTTGGTCCAATGTTAAGTAAATTCGAATTGGCTGCAGTTGATGGTTTTGATGAAGCGACAATTGCACTTCTTGAACCAATCATTGTGATAGAGAGCTCAGATAAACCACAATACAAACTCAAGGCTAAGAATATTTTCAAATATGCACGTCATCAGTTGTTGTTGCGAAGCGAAATGGTTCTGGAACAACGCGAAGGCTATAAACCCATTTCAGATTCCGCTTTGTGGGCCAAGCCTAACAGCCGTTATCTGGGAAGTCCGGAGAAATATTATGCCCGCTACAGCTTCAACTATCGCAATCAGTTCAGGGCAGGAATCACCATGGAAAAGGATGCCGGCGAAGTTTTTTTTAAAGAAAATGTAAATGATAGCCTGCAACGAATATTAGGTGATAAACTCAAATCGGGTTTTGATTTTTATTCTGTTCATGCCTATGCCTCCGATCTTGGAGTGTTGAGAGCTGTTGCCCTTGGCGATTATCACCTGTCTTTTGGTCAGGGATTGACGATGTGGTCAGGGCTTTCTTTTGGAAAATCTACCGAAGCCAGCTCAGTAATGCGCTATGGAGCCGGATTAAAACCCAACACTTCTGTTAATGAAAACTTTTCCCTTCGCGGAGCAGCTGCTACTTTTGGCTATAAAGGCATTGAACTTACTGGTTTCTACTCCAAAAAAAATATTGATGCCAATATCGATCAGTTCGACTCTATTTCAGGCGAAATTGCTTTGGTAACCAGTCTTCAGGAATCCGGTCTGCACCGAACAGTGAACGAATTAATGGATAAAAACGCGATTCAACAACAATTAATTGGAGGCCGGTTGAGTTATAAAGGACGATTTTTTGATGTTGGAGCAACAGTTCATCAAACCAGCCTCGAAGCTGACCTGCTGCCCCGGATTTATCCATACAACAAATTTCAACTGATCGAAGGCGATTTGATGAATTATGGTTTTGATTTCAGGCTTACCCTCCCGCAAATCGTATTTTTTGGGGAAGTTGCCCGATCAAACAATGGTGGAATGGCCGGAATTACAGGCTTCACCGCACAGCCAGCAGGTTTCCTGACAACAACAGTTGCCTATCGAAACTATCAGAAATCGTATCAAAACTATTTTAGTAATGCCTTTGCCGAAAGCAGCAGCACCAATAATGAAACAGGTATTTATTTTGGCATCAATGCTTCCATTGCTCCACGTTGGCAACTGAAAGCCTATGCAGATCATTTTCAGTTTCCGTGGCTGCGCTACAGAACCGATGCACCCAGTTATGGCCATGATTATTTCGCCCAGCTTGATCATGAAATCAGCAGAAGAGCAGATTTCTATTTCCGTTTCAGAACCAAGAAAAAACTCATCAACAGCGACGACGCCTGGAACCACATCGACTTTGTAGTACCCTATCATAAAGACAGTTATCGTTTTCATATCAATTACAGCATCAGCTCCTCATTCACACTCAAAAACAGAGCCGAATGGATTGTTTACAAACATGAAGAAAAGCCTCAAAGTACTGGCTTCCTGATCTATCAGGATATACTTTATCGCCCACCATCAGATCGTTTGCAGCTCACGTTTCGCTATGCCATTTTTGATGCCGACACTTACGACAGCAGAATATACGCTTACGAAAATGATGTGTTGTATGCTTTCTCTATTCCTGCATTCTATGAAAAAGGAAGCCGGGTTTATTTTCTGGTAAAATATAGCCTAAACAAAAGCATGGATCTGTGGGCCAGAATTGGCCAAACCTGGTACTCCACGCGTAACGAAATTGGAACAGGACTCGAGCTTATTGAAGGGAATAAGCGAACAGATCTGAAAATCCAGCTAAGGGTAAAGCTGTGATCAATACATCCGACTCCTTTTCAGTAAGTAAGCCAGCAAAACCGGATGATAGCCCTGGTTGATATCGGCATCCACATAATCAATCTGATACTGGCCATAGCGCAGCATCAGTTCTTTTTCACTTTCTTCACTTCTTTTATGATAGGCTTCCCTATTCGCCGCTGGCGCGGATTTGCAATCCGTGCCTACTAACAAACAATAAAAAACCAAGCAATTTGACTACTCAAGCATACAAGAAATACTTATTTTTGTTTAATCCTGAGGATTATGCTGTTGATAAGGGTTTTATAGCAGTAACATTATTAACTTTAAATGGATAGTGCAATGTGTAAAGGCACGGATTGCAAATCCGCACCAGCCGGGGAAATATTTTTATGAAAGCAAAATTTTTAAACTACAGCTTACTTTATATTTTACTACTCATTTTAGTTGTTGGATGCAGCAAAAATGATGCAATAAATAATACAAACACTACTTGTTCAACTTCAACATTCGAGATTTCCTTAGAAAAAGATTTAGGAGTAATTGATCTTTGTGAAGATAATTTGGGGAATATTTTTATTCTGGGCCAAAAGGAAGGTCAAACCAGACTACTTAAACTAAATGATGAGGGCAAAATACTGTGGTCTAATTCTATCGATAATAGCATGACACCGAGAGAAATAATTGCGTTATCTGACAACTCTGTAATAATTTTATTGAAAGGCGAATCGGTGAAAACGTATTGTGATGCACTGTATGAAGAACAAATGAGTTGGATTCAACACGGCTATTATGGTATGAATTGTATTCCAATTTACGAATTAGGCAGAAGTGTATGCTACTCATATGAAAGTGAAGTAATGTTGTTAAAATTTGCTGAGGATGGAAACCAATTATGGTCAAAAACCATTCCAGACCATTTTATTGATGGTTCTTCATTAGCAGCAAATAATAACTCCGATTTTTATCTCCTGACTGGTCATTTTTATGGCTTGCAACCAGAATATGTATATAATGACCAGGGAGAGTTTGCTGATACCATTATTTATCCGCTTGACCGGAATCATTTAACACTTTATAATATTTCCTATGAGGGACATATAAACTGGGAAAGAAAACTTACTGACATCTACAATTCGAGTGAACACGACAGATTTTACCCAGGTATTAATATAGCTAAAGTTGACGAAAGTATCTTAATAAAATGCCATAATGAAATCATAACTGTAAATAATCAGGGGGAGGAAATTAGCCGGCTTGATGTGTTACCAGATCTATGCCACGACCAGATATATTACCTGGCAGGTTTTGAAGAAGCTTACTATTTGTTGAGTGGTTCATATAGTGTTTATGATGGAACACAACAGAGCATCTCTTATACTGAACTTAGGAATTTGGATCACGAGATCATTTGGAAAAAAGAACAATTTTCGTACTTGGCAGATGCTCAACGCGACAATTATGTCACAACGAATGCCTTCTCTATTGATTACTTTAATCGAAATGGTGAACTTGTTTGGACAATTAATGCGTCCGGTCTTGGCAATGCTACAAAAATGAATTGTAATAATGGAGTTATATTTTCATCATTCAAAAACGGCCAAACATATATAACTAAAACTGACGAAAATGGCAATTATAAATAAGCCTAAAAATTCCTTTTAAAATTCAATTTTTGGAAAATTAGTGATTGCAAATTCTTTTAAACTGGAATATTAACTACTTGATTATATTTGTTTTAAATCAACTGTATAATCCACACCATCGTGGGGTATAGCTGTGATCAATACATCTTACTCCTTTTCAGTAAGTAAGCCAGCAAAACCGGATGATAGCCCTGGTTGATATCGGCATCCACATAATCAATCTGATACTGGCCGCAGCGTAGCATCAGTTCTTTTTTACTTTCTTCACGGCTTTTATGATAGGCCTCTTTAATTTGTACCGGATTTATTTTGATGGCTTTACCGGTTTCCATATCCACAAAGCGATGCGGTCGATTTTCAAAATTCAGATCAATCTCTGTTTGGGCATCATGCACATGAAAAAGCACTACTTCATGTTTATTATAGCGTAAATGCCGCAAGGCCGTGAACAGTTCCTCTTGCTGTGTCTGTTTGTCCAGCATATCACTAAAAATCACCACCAGACTTCTCTTGTGACTGAGTTCTGCAATCTGATGCAGGGCTTCGGCAGTTGTAGTTTTTTGATTGAGCTTGCCCTTCTCAGGTAATAATAAATCCTCAAGATGTTTGTAAATCATCTTTTGATGTGAGACCGTTGATTTGGCTTTTGTGTGCAGGCGAAGCTCATCGGCAAATAAACTCAGCCCAATGGCATCGCGCTGGCGTTTCATCATCTCGATAAGTGAAGCCGCAGCATACACCGAAAAAATCAGCTTATCAGGATCGTTAATATCCGGTTTGTTTTTCATCGGGAAATACATACTCGATGACTGATCAATCACCAACTGGCAGCGGAGATTGGTTTCTTCCTCATAGCGCTTCACAAACATTTTTTCAGTGCGCCCGTATAGCTTCCAGTCGATATCCTTGAGCGATTCTCCGGGATTGTAGAGTCGGTGTTCGGCAAACTCGACCGAAAAACCATGAAATGGACTTTTGTGCATACCCGTGATAAAGCCTTCGACCACCTGACGTGCCAAGAATTCAAGGCTGCTATACCTGCTAACTTTTTCCTGATTGATTTGATAAGCCATAGTTTACAAACAAAACAAAGCCCGTTGTGCAATTACAACGGGCCGAATAAGATCATTCAACTACCTTTAAAGCAAAGCATCAAGTTTTTTTATCAAAACCTGTTTTGGAACAACACCAACTTGTTTGTCTGCCACTTCACCATTCTTGAAAAATAAAAGAGTCGGGATATTGCGGATGCCATACTTCATGGCAACCTGGTTGTTGTTGTCAACATCCACTTTAACTACTTTGGCTTTTTCACCATACTCTTCACCAATTTCTTCAACTACCGGGCCAATCACCCTGCAGGGTCCACACCAAACTGCCCAAAAGTCAACAATTACAGGAACTTCAGATTTTAAAACCACCTCTTCAAAAGTGCTGTCAGTTACTTCTAATGCCATATTTTGATTTATTTATAGGTTATGATTTAAGATGCAAATATAATTTAAGTTTGTTAAAACCGGGCTTCAAATAAAGCCAAACGATCCGGAATTTTACTGTTGATATTCATTTTTATTTTAATTCAAAATCAACAAAATCCATTGGCTCTAGCAAAGTGAGCACCTGCTGGGCATTGATCTTTCCCTGCATAGGTTTTAAACTGCACGCCAGCTTATTTTTCTGATCGATTAGTTTCATTCTAAAAGTTTGTTTTCCGGGATTCTCCTTCAAAACAGCGATCAATTCATGCATATCTGTTTCAGTCATATCGTCCACTTTTACTTTAATTAGAATTTCTTTAGAAGTTTGTTCAAGCAGATTATCAAGCAATTGCATATCGGTCACTTTTAGTTCGAACTGCTCTTTGTTCCTGAAATCAGGCTGGGAAACACCATGTACCAAAACGAAAGCACCAGGATCGATGAGGTGTTTGATCTTGAGATAAGTCTCGCCAAACACCACCAAATCTATTGCATCACTATGGTCTTCAATCCTGAAACGAGCATAAGGTTTACCCTGCTGCGAGGTAAGGTGTTCGGCATTCATCACCTGACCTGCAAAGCTGATCTTACTTCCCTTTAATTGCTCGAGTTGCGGCTTAAACTGTTGGATATGTGTATTGGAAAAAAATCGAATCGGGATTTTGTACATATCCAGGGGATGAGCACTGATATAAAATCCAATACTTTCCAATTCCATCTGCAGCTCACGCATCTTCGACCAGGGTTCGCATTGTGGGATGGTAAGTTCTACTGTTTCGACAGCAACTGCCCCACCGAAAAGATCAAACTGTGGAGAGTTTTTAGCTTCTTGTGCCTGATTGGCCAACTTGATGGCACGTTCCAAAAATGTTTGGTTATCATTCTCTTCCCGATAAAAGAACACTGCCCTGTGAACTCCCTCAAACGAGTCGAACGCACCCGAAGTAGCCAAAGCTTCCAAACTTCGCTTGTTTACCTGTCTCAGATTGATACGCGAAAGAAAATCTAATACAGATTTAAACTGTCCGTTCTCTTTGCGCTCGGCCAGAATGGAGGCAACCGCTGCTTCGCCAAGGTTTTTTACTGCACCCAGGCCAAAACGTATTTCACCATTATCGTTAACCGTAAATTTATACTCCGATTCATTAACGTCCGGGCCTAATACCTTGATTTTCATCCTTCGGCATTCCTCAATAAAGAAGGTAACCTGTTTGATATCGCCAATGTTATTGCTTAATACTGAGACCATAAACTCAGCCGGGTAGTTAGCTTTGAGGTAGGCTGTCTGGAAGGCAATAAAGGCGTAACAGGTTGAATGTGATTTATTAAAGGCATAATCGGCGAAGGCATTCCAGTCGGACCATATCTTCTCTAAAATATTGGGATCGTGGCCATTGGCTTTGCCTCCCTCAATAAACTGGGTATATAGTTTAACCAGCAATTCCCTGATTTTCTTTCCCATGGCTTTGCGCAAGGTATCGGCTTGTCCGCGGCTAAAACCTGCAAGTTTTTGCGACAGCAGCATCACCTGTTCCTGATATACTGTAATGCCATAAGTTTCTTCAAGAATCTCGCGCATCTCCTCCAGGTCATAAGAAACCTCTTCCTGCCCGTGTTTTCGCTTGATATAATTGGGTATATAAGCCATTGGCCCCGGCCTGTAGAGCGCATTCATAGCAATGAGATCGGCAAAGGCTGTGGGTTTTAGCTCACGCAGGTGTTTCTGCATACCGACACTTTCGTATTGGAACACCCCGATGGTTTCACCTTGCTGAAACAGTTCATAGGTTTTTGCGTCGTCAAGTGGAATGTCATCGGCTACGATGGATTTGTTGTTTCGTTGCCGGATGGTCTCAATCGTATCGCGGATAAGCGAAAGTGTTTTCAAACCGAGAAAATCAATTTTGAGCAATCCGGCCGATTCCGCAACTGAATTATCAAATTGTGTAACCCACAGATTAGCATCTTTACTCGTTGTAACGGGTACCAACTCACGTAAATCAGTGGGTGTGATCACAAATCCACAGGCATGAATTCCGGTATTCCTCACCAGTCCTTCTATCCGCAGCGTATTTTTAAGTATCTTACTTTCAGCACCTTCTTCATCCATTTTTTTCTTCAGTTGCAAACCCGCTTCAATCTGGTCGGGGCGATACTTTTTTTTAAGTTTCTCCTCATTAAGTGAGAAAAAATGACCCAATTTTACATTTTGTGTCGAAGCTGCAAGTTTATTTACCGAAGGCAGATCAACATCCAGCACACGGCCAATATCTCTTATCGCTGATTTTGTTCCTAATGTTCCATACGTAATTATCTGAGCTACTTTATTTTGTCCATATTTGTTTGTCACATATTCTATCACTTTTGCACGCCCTTCATCATCAAAGTCGATATCGATATCAGGCATGGAGATGCGTTCGGGATTGAGGAAACGTTCGAACAGCAGGCCATATTTTAGCGGGTCGATATTGGTGATACCAATGGCAAAAGCTACTAGCGATCCTGCTGCCGATCCCCTGCCCGGGCCAACCCAAACACCCATTTTGCGCGCAGCTGCAATCAAATCCTGAACAATTAAAAAGTAGCCCGGATAGCCTGTGTTTTTAATAGTTTCGAGCTCGAAATCAAGTCTGCCACTTATTTCTTCATTGATCTCACCATATCGTTTTTTTGCACCTTCATAAGCCAGATGTCGCAGGTAATTATTCTCGCCCCGCTTGCCATGATCGGACTCATCCTGTTCATCTCTGTATGCTTCCGGAATCTCAAACTCAGGCAACAGGATATCTCTTTTCAATTCGAATGGTTCAATTTTTTCGATGATCTCTGAGATAGTCTCAACAGCTTCCGGAATATCAGCAAACAAGGCCTGCATTTCTTCCGGTGATTTAAAGTAAAACTCATCATTAGGGAAGCCAAAACGGAATCCATGTCCGCGACCTATCGGCTCATCTTTTTTTGCATTATCCTTGATACAAAGTAAAAAATCATGTGCTTCGGCTTCATCCTTATTTAGGTAATAGGTATTGTTTGAGGCAAAATATCTGATGTCGTATTTTTTAGCCATTTCGAGCAAAAAGGTATTCAGGTGATCCTCCTCAGGCAGTCCATGACGGTTAATCTCAAGATAGAAATCAGCTCCAAAATTTGATTTCCACCATACAACAGCTTCTTCGGCCTGTGTTTCGCCCACATTGAGCAGCAAGGAAGGTATCTCGCCCGAGAGCGCACCGCTCGTCACAATAAGGTCTTCCTTATGGGCCAGCAACACATTTTTGTCGATGCGCGGCACATAATAAAATCCATCGGTATGCGAAATGCTGCTTAACATGGACAAATTTTTATATCCATGTTTGTTTTTCGCAAAAAATGGAATCAAAAAGCCGTTGTCTTTATTTGTTTTATCGGTGTGATCGCGGCAGACATAAATTTCACTTCCCACCACTGCCTTTAAGGGCACAAAATCCTTGTCGGCAGCTTCGGCTTCCTTCTTCAATTTACTGTTATGGTTTCCAACAGCGCTCACAAAATGAAAGGCAGACATCAGGTTACCTGTATCGGTGATACCAACGGCAGGCATTTGCATGTCATAGGCCAACCTAACCAGCTCGTTTATATCTGTTGTTGAATTTAGAATAGAATAGGTAGAATGATTTCGTAAATGTGCAAAATGCTTAGTGTTGGATATGGGATGATGCGACTCTATAGCATCAGATGCGGTAATTTTAGATGAATCGTCAGCTTTCTCAGCTGATTCAACATTTGAAGTAATTTCGATTTTAACAGCAGGAATTACGTTGGGATTAGATGCTTTAAAAGCCTCAATAAAATCCTGATCAAGATTAAGTTCTTCAGGAGGAAAAAGGTCTTTTCTAAGCAATTCCAGAAAACATCTGGCAGTAGCCGCCACGTCGGCTGAAGCATTGTGGGCTTCATCAAAGCCTTCGTGGAAGAGATGTTTATGCAATTCGCCCAGATTTGGAAGCTTAAACTTGCCTCCTCTACCACCCGGTAGCTGACACAATGTTGCGGTAGTTTCTGTGCAGGTATCCAGTTTTTGGAAATTTATAAGCCTGTCTTCCTGATAAATACGATAAAATTCCGCTCCGGCAATTTTAAGGTCAAAGTCAATATTATGTCCAACCAAAAACCTGGATTGACTAAAGCTTTGCTCAAACTTTGCCAATACTGTTTCGAGGGGCAATCCGTTTTTCAAGGCATGTTCTGTTGTGATGCCATGCACTTTGGTTGCGTTAAATGGAATTGTATATCCTTCGGGCTTAATGATATAGTTTGCCTGCTCAAGCAGTTTGCCCTTCTCATCGTGAAGCTGCCAGGCAAGTTGTACCATTCGGGGCCAGTTGTCTGAATCAGCTACAGGAGCGTTGTAATTTCGTGGCAATCCGGTAGTTTCGGTGTCAAAGATTAAAAACATGCTTAATTTTTGTGATTATCAAGTGATTAAAATGATTTCCATTTTCAGGTCAGATTTTACAAAAATACCCCAAAAATTCAGACAAATCCGGCCTGTTGAAAACTTGTAGAAAAGAAGTTTTGACTGCTAAAAATACGAGAACCACTACCCAAAATATCATTTAATTGGCTAATTTCGTCCAATAAAACTCACTTCGATGGATATCATCTGGATTATTCTTGCTTTTTTGCTCATCATGATTGGATTACTGGGTGCTATTATCCCGGGTTTGCCCGGTCCACCGGTTGCCTGGCTTGCATTGGTTGTTGTGAATTTGACAGACAGAATTAGCTATACGACTGATTTTCTTGGTATTACCGCTATCATTGCACTGATTATCATTTTGCTGGATTACTATGTCCCCATTTATGGAACAAAGAAACTGGGTGGTAGCAAAGCTGGAGTATGGGGCAGCACCATCGGCCTGATCGCAGGGGTTTTTATTTTACCTTTTTCTGGCATAATACTTGGGCCTTTTGGCCTGCTCGGAATAATCCTTGGCCCTTTTTTCGGTGCTTATATTGGTGAAAAATGGGCAGGTAAAGCTGATGATCATGCCTGGAAATCAGCATGGGGTTCCTTTCTGGGTTTTTTGGCCGGTACATTTATAAAAATTGTCTATGCCATTGTCATTGTTTATTTTGTGATCAGGGATTTAATTTCGGGTGAAACTATTTAATAAAATGCAAACGTTCTACAAACAAGCCTTTGAAATCAGGAAGCTCGTTCTGGAAAGCCTGGCCGAAGCCGGCTCTGGACACACAGGTGGCTCCTTAGGTCTGGCCGATGTGTTTGCCGTGATTTATTTCAAAATTCTCAGGCACAATCCATTAAATCCTGATTGGGAAGCTCGTGATCGGCTGGTGCTCTCCATCGGTCACGTTGCACCGGTATTGTATGCCACCTTAGCATTTACCGGATATTTTCCGGTTGAGGAGCTCAAAACCTTGCGCAAGCTGGACAGCAGGTTGCAGGGTCATCCGGGAAGAGATTTTGGTCTTCCGGGCCTTGAACTTTCGGCAGGTTCGCTCGGACAAGGCTTATCCGTGGCGTTGGGAATGGCACTGGCAGATAAGGTAGACCACAAAAGCAGAAGAACCTATTGCATATTGGGTGATGGAGAGCTACAGGAAGGCAGTGTATGGGAAGCCATTATGGCTGCATCTCATCATCAAACAGATAATTTGTGTGCAATCGTTGACCGGAACGGACTACAGATTGACGGCCCCACCGAACAGGTGATGAAGCTGGAATCGCTCGAAAGTCGGTGGAAAGCTTTTGGATGGCATGTCATTCCGGTAGATGGCCACGATCATATTGCCTTGATAGATGCTTTTGAGATGGCACAAAAGAAGAAAAGGAAACCTACTGTGATAATAGCAAAAACGATTATGGGAAAAGGGGTGAAATCCATTGAAAATGATTACCGCTGGCACGGTAAAGCTCCCTCAAAAGAGCAGTTGGCAGTTTTTTTGGAGGAACTCAATAGCAGCAATCGATATGACTAATTGGATTAACAAAGGATCAAAACCGACACGAACGGGTTTTGGAGAAGGTGTAAAATATGCAGCCGATAAAAATGATAAAATCATCGGATTAGGTGCGGATATTACCATGTCTGTTGGTTTGCACTTTTTTGCGGAAGCCTATCCCGAACGTTTTTTTTCACTCGGAATTGCTGAACAAAATGCCATCGGGGTGGCTGCCGGACTTGCCCTTAGTGAGAAAATCCCGGTTTTCAGCACTTATGGTGTTTTTGCTGCTCACCGTGCTGCAGATCAGTTACGTATCTCCTTATGCTACAATAATCTACATGTAATTATCGGGGGTGCTCATGCTGGTATTTCTGTTGGCCCTGACGGAGCCACCCATCAGGCATTGGAAGACGTTGCCAGTCTGAGAGCCATGCCAAATATGACTATCCTTTCACCCTGCGATGCTACTCAGGCATTTATAGCCGTTCAAAAAGCCGTGGAGGAATTAAATAATCCGGTTTATATCCGCTTTGGCCGCGAAGCTGTTGCTGATTTTACAGATGAGAATCAGCATTTTGATATTGGTAAAGCACAGTTGATGCGCGATGGTGATGAGCTTTGCATCATCGCAACCGGCCATCTCGTTTGGGAGGCCATTCAGGCAGCTGAAATACTTGCCCGGAAAGGCATTGAAATAGCAGTTTTGAATATGCATACGCTAAAACCGATAGACAAAGATGCGATAATTGAGGCGGCTAAAAAGTTCGGGAAAATCGTCACTGCCGAAGAACATCAGGTTACGGGAGGACTTGGAAGCGCCGTGGCAGAAGTACTTTCAGAAAATTACCCTGTACAAATGCTCAGGATTGGAATGCAGGATCGCTTTGGTGAATCGGGTACAGCAGAAGAGTTAATGGCTAAATACCAACTGGATGCGGATGGAATTGCGAAGCAAATAAATCATTGGATTCGTGATTAACTCAATCTTTACCGGCAATCTGATTTTCATAAATCCACACGGCATCACGTTTTATCATTTCTTCCAATGAAATATGCTGCGCTTCAGCCTTTTGTTTCACTTGTTCGAGCCAATGCGGTGTTTGTCGGATACCCATCATCAAAATTGTAATCATGGCTTCGCGATGGGGTTTGTATTTTTCGGGATGCAATTGATAATCCTCATAAAGTAAAAACTCAGCTTCCTTCCGGATTCTTTCCGTAAGTTCCATGTCTTTTGCCTTAGCATCATCTACCATCCGCATAAAATGTAAGTTGTTGATGCGAACCTGATTGGCAAAGTACTGTATAGGATCTACTTCTTCAGTAAAAAAATGATCGTACAATTGTTCATCTAAATTCCAGGCAAAATTATGGTGAAAGCGTTCTGTTATCATAATTGCGATGATATCGGCATGCGCAATGGCTTCAGCAAAATCCTTGTCATCTACACTTCCGGCTTCAACGCCCTGACGATTCCAAACAATTTTGTTGTAATACCAAAATTCCACATCAGAGAAAGAATTATACATCACCAAATCGCTCTGCCAGTTAAAATAGAAGCTGTCGCCAACAAACAACGCCTTTGGTTTTGCGGCTGTTACCGATTCAAACCGAATTTCAGGATAGGCCAGATTTTCAGCAGGTGCTTCTGCGAGCACATTCATGGCCAACCACATATCATCATCCGGATGACGTATCTCCCGGTTTTCGTCCAGTCTGATGATTTCGAGCTGTGGAATTCCTCCGCCATGCAGTTGATTCAGGTACTGCAACATGGTATCAGCTGCCAGGGCGGCACCATAATACGACCAGTGTGTGCCAGCTCTTGGAAAAAGCCGGTAAGGTTTGGTGTGTTTCCAGGATTGAAATACAGCACTTAAATCAAGATAATCTACCTCATGGTTTTTCAATTGACTGCTAAACACCTTATAGTTTGAAATACCTGCATCCGCTGCATTATATTGTGTCGGAAAACAGTCAGAATAGGTGCTGCCTTTGCCTGGTTCCAGTATGACGAAAAAGCTCTTTCCAAGTTTTCGCAAGGTATCCTGAACTGCTTTGAGCTTTGTAGCCTTGTCGTTCCAAACCGCTTCACCCACATAAAACTCACCCATATAGGCCCGAATGTAATCTTCCTCAAACAGTTCACCATTTTTTCCAACAATCACTCCTTCGGCATGTGCCTGCCTGAATAAGCTGTATTCCAATTGATTAAACAACCGAGTCAAGGTATTATGAAACCCGATATGGGGTTCAAGTCTGGTGGTGAAATCATCCTGATAACTTCCATCAAACCAACTGGCAAGGGTTAGCTCGCTTAGCTTAGGCGGGATTGGTTTGATAAAGGCACCAGTGAGTGGTTTTTCCTCAAAGAAGGAAAATTCACACTGTAATGCCGGAAAAACCAACAATAGCATGGTCAGACCAAAAAACAAATGTTTTAGCAATAGTTGCTTCATTTACTTAAAAACGAATCATCTGTTTTACTAATTGCTGAGATTTTCCAGATAGAATAATCGTGTATATACCTGATGTCCAATTACCAACATCAATCACACAGGTTTTTTGTGTGGTGCTAATAGTTTCACCATATAGTTGACGTCCGTTTTTGTCAATTACAATCAATTGCAAAACCTCCTCGGTTGGCCAGTCGATAGCCACCGATATTCTGTCAGTGGCCGGATTCGGGCTTATCCGGAGTTGATGTTCAGCCGATAAAGCCGGATCTGATAAGCCCGTAATTACTTTCCTGGCAGGGAAAATAATGTAATCAAGCCATGCACAATCAGAGCCATTCGACACGCTATAATCCTTCTCATACACCCATTTCAGTATGTGATCGCCTTCAGGAACAGGAAATTCTGCCCTGGTCCAATTATGTTCACCGGAAAGGTTGAGTAAGGTTTGATCGTTAATTATAAACTTGAAAAAATCATAATTTGATTCCGATGAAACCTTATAATAAAAGCTTATAGTATCAGCGTAAGGAACGCTGTAATCAAGCGTTAAACCAGAAAAATAATTATCACCGATCATGCCCGATCGGGCAGCATAAGCACCTTCGTAAACCACTTCATCCGTGATAAACCAGTCTTCATTTCCTTCGAAATTCCATTCAAACGACTGAAAATTGGCTGTTTCGAAATTCTCAAGAATCAGCGAAGTCATCAAAGGAATACTAATGCTTGTGCTGTAACCTTCCAGACTTGTGATGTTGAGAATCAGCTCAAGTAATTCCATGGGGATGGCGTTTTCACTCAGCTCAACAGTAAACACTGCTTCCCAGCTTTCGTTTCCACCCAGAAAAGTTGTTGTTGCATTTGTTTGGGTAATCAACAAATCGGTATCGCTGCATGACAGAACAGCCTGCAATTCATGTAATGAAGCTCCGCCTGAATTTTTCAGTCTGATGATCAGTTCGGCTTCGTCACCCGGATCAAGTATTCCATTGTTGCCATCATTCACAACTAACGAAATGGTATTTAGTTCGGCATTATAGGCTTCAAAGTTTAGTGTACGCGACCAATTTCTTTCAGTGGTTGAAAGACTAAGCATAAACATCCCCTGATGTCCGTTTGGGATTTCGTGACTCACCTCCACCGCAAAAATATCAGACAATTGAAGTATTTCACCTGCTGCCAAAGGTTCTATATTTACTTCGGGAGCTGTTATTGTAAACAACTCATCCTCAGTAGTAAGTGTCAGGGTACCGGCTGATAAATCATACGGATTCAAATTTTGCACGGTAATATCCAGCGCAAAAATTTCACCAAAATCAATCTGCTGGTCTCCTCCTGAAATTGGAATGACATCCATCCTTACCCCTTCCAATGCAAAGGCAAGAAGTTCCTGCGATCGCACATTATTCTGATCCATCGCCTGAACCTTAATATTTAGTTCAGGTTGATATTCTTCCATATACAAGCTAAGCAATCCTTGTTCTGACAACTCAACACCAATATTATTTTGTGTATTTATTAATGTATAACGCCTGTCTGGCAAAGGTATAAACGTTCCCACCGGATTAAGATCAATAAAGTTTTCACCATTGCCGGCAGAGATTCCGCCATAGCGATTAATATAGGAAGCTGCCAGATGATCGCCGTAATTGAATTTTATCTCCCCGTCAGTAAATAATGTCGCCATCATCTCTACGGTAGTCAAACCTGATTGTCCACTCACCGAAACCCTCCATCTAAAGCTTATACTGTCCGGTTTCGAATCTACCCAAAGTCCATCGCCATTAGCAGGTGCCACATAGAACGGATTTGAAAAAACTGGTGCTATTAACTTGTTCTGTTTAAGGTAGGTACGTCCGTCAATATAATAAGGCCAGGGAGATAATCCGGCCTCAAAACGCAAAAATCCATCCACGCTCATATACACTTTATCGAAGGATTCACCATAAAACGGGAAGCTAAAAGGCAAATCGACACCAACAGTCCCGTTGTTGTTATTTGAGGGTATAAGCTGCACTTCGTCCAATAGAACCGGATAAGTAATAAGGTCGGAAGATTGCTGATATTCATGTGTCAGAGACCAATAATATGGTGCTTCACCCCCACTTGCACTGAGCTGGGTTTCGTAGGGTTCGTAAAGTACCAGTACCGGAAGTGATTCTTCCTCTATCGCGACTGCATCAAAATTTATTTCAGCGTCAATGGTAAGCATCGTTACCCCGTTATTCGTGAACGGTACGTTTGACTCCAAACACTGAATTTCAGTTGGAATATAGGTATAATCCATGAGTGAAAAGGAGTTGACAGCCCCATCATATTGGCCTAAAAGGTCTTTCTCATACACAAGAAGAAAATATCTTGCCGGCTGTCCTGGTTCAAGATGCATCAGCAGTGCATTCATATCCAGGCCAAACTCCAAACCTTCCACACCACTACTTCCCTGCATGGGCATACATCCCCCCTGAAAATCAAAAATGGGATAGTCCAACACAAAGTCGGGCTCTGTTGCCTGCATATTTGTTGACACCCCAACACTTACTTTAATCTTGTTGCGGCAGCTATGATTCAGATGAACCTTGGCAGCGATTTTTGGTACATGGTTTTCTTTCACATCTACTATAGCTACTCGATTGTCCCAAATACCCCCCTGCTGAAAACGATCAGCAACGGATTTATACATCATATACGAAAAACCATTATCACCCCAACCTGAAATGGATCCAAACGTATTGGCCATCTTAAAACCACCTATTTCCCAGTCGCGCATATCTATAACACCATCCGAATTGATGTCAATATGATTGGTGAATTGCCCGTCGTTATTATAATCCCAGCGGATAGAATCATTATATCCCACTATCGTCATGGCGTGATTGGCAGAATTTCCCCATTGGATAATTACATGCTTGCCGGCTTCCGTTGTGCCTTCCGGAAGTATCAGCGGCGGATAGCTGAATTCTGCATAAAAGGATGCCATCCCACCGGGCATCTCACCATTGCCATGATCAAAAATCCAGTTTTTAAGAGTTTGTAGTCCTTCCACCGTATTGGTCTTTATTGAATAGACCTGGTGGATTCGGTTGTGCATTCCATTATAATAGGCATCATACCCGCTTATCCAGCGCGATGGCCCTCCTTCTGCCATGCCTCCATAATCCGCTACATTAGGGGTTCCGGCCTGTCGTAATATCTCAAAGGTCTCATAATAATTTACACCGGCATTACTTCCGCCATTTAAAAAATTATAAGCGAAATGCGTCGGGTATTGGTTCTCCGGAAGGCTTCCATTCACATTACGGATACGATTCATCTCATAAGTGAACATAACACCTATACTTGAGGACTGACCACATTCGAGGCCTACCTGTGCCACCAAAGGCGCGAAATAAAAAGTTTCTGAGTTGTCCACCATTGCAGGCAGGCTTCGTCTTAAGGCCTGATCAGAAAGTTCAAACTCAGGAAGCTGCGAGAGCATCGTTTTGTCGTATTCAGAAAGTGGTTGCAGCTGAGGTAAAGCTTCTTGTGTGAAACCCACTAATGCCAACAACATCAAGAGTGCCAGAACAAAATAATATTTCATAGAATTTGAGGTTTAGTCATAAGTGTAAATTGAAATTCTTAAAGCTCGTCATCCCGCTGAGGAGCAAAAATATAACTTATTATGTTCGCCCCCATTCGCAATGCTTTCAATCGTGTTTCCTCCGAATTATTATGTACCCTTTGGTCTTCCCAGCCATCGCCCAGATCTGTTTCGTAGGTGTAGAGACAAACCAGCCGGCCATCATAAATTAAGCCGAAAGCCTGTGCTGCTTTGTTGTCGTGCACATGAATCTTGGGAATACCATTAGGAAAACTAAAGGCTTGAGAAAAAATGGGATGCCATTTGGGTAATTCTGTGAAATCCAGCTCAGGAAACACTTTTTTCATTTGTGGCCTGATGTAGGGATCCATCCCATAGTTATCATCGATATGCAAAAAACCTCCGGCAATCAGATAGTTTCGCAGGTTTTGTGCTTCCTCGGCATCAAAAATCACATTTCCGTGACCGGTCATATGGATGAAAGGGTAGTTAAACAGGACCTGATCACCTGGTTCAACAGTAGCAATTTGATCTGAAAAGCTTGTTCCAATTTGTTCGTTACAAAATCGGGCCAAATTTGGCAAAGAAGTCGGATTGGCATACCAGTCGCCTCCTCCGCGATACTTCAGCAAAGCCAGCTGCATGTCCTGTGCTTGTAACACAAAAGAACTGAAAACAAAAAACAAAAAAACTAGTAATCTCATTGCAACTGATTTATAAGTTGAATTGTATGAACCGCTACCACACCAGCCGTTTCTGTTCGTAAGCGTGCTGCTCCCAGACTTACCGGAATAAAACCTGAAAGCTTCGATTCCTCGATTTCATCGCGGCTGAAATCACCTTCAGGCCCAATCAGCACAAAGGTATTATGTCCTGTCCTGGCTGCTTCGGCAAGTGTTTGTGTTACTCCCTGGTCAATCCAGGCAATAAAACGATCACCCTCAAAAGGAAGCTGAAAAAGCGCAGATAGCTTTTGGACATCATAAAGCTTAGGCAATCTGGATTTTACAGACTGTTTCATGGCTGCGATAATAACTTTTTCGAGTCGTTCCGGTTTTGTTTTTCTGCGCTCTGAATGGAAGGACTCAAACAGAAAAATCTCATCCACCCCTATCTCAGTAGCCTTTTCGAGGAACCATTCCAGCCGGTCGCTGTTTTTTGTTGGTGCAATGCCGATGCTAAGTTTAAAAGGCCAGTGATCATAACCTTTCACGCCCTCAGTTAATTCAGCCTGTAAGTGCTTTGGGTTAGCATCAATTATTGTTGCATCATAGATTAAGCCTTTACCATTCGTAATGTGAAAAGCATCACCCGATCTCATCCTCAGCACTTTAATACAATGCCGCGATTCTTCCTCAGATAAACTAAACAAACCGGAATGGGCTCCGGGATCATAGGCGAGGTGCATACTAATAAGAAAATTTCACACAAAGTAAATCATTTTTTTGTTAGAGAATGAAATCTTGTTTGAGAGGAAGGATGGCTTGATGTGGTTGTCATGGTTGTCGTAGTTCCTCTTGTTGTTTTTGTTGTTTTTTTTGTTTGTGCGGTTTGGGTGGTTGGTTTCGTGTTCGTTAATTTTCTCTGCACCCATACCGAATATTCACATAAGCGAAGGCAAAAACTTAGGGTTAAAAGGTTTTACTAAATGATTTTTTAGCTAATTTAGCAGGACTAAAAAACAAAGCAGAAAAATGGAACCCAAAACCAACAATTCAGCAGCAAGAATTTCTAGGAAAAACTTCAAATTTTTAGCGGAAATGCTGGAAGGGATTGCTTACGATCAGTTGGGTATTGTGTGAGGGGATTCTAACAAAATTGATGTGGTAAGTATGAATTATTGATGTATGAACATAAAAGTGATGAGTCGATTAAATAACATAATAGTTCTGAAGCATTTACAAGGATAAAAAGGTCTTATAAAAATTAATTGACAGTAATTGGTTTATCAACGGTTTCAGCTCTAATCAAAAGTAGTTGTAATCCAAGCAGGAAAATGTTTCAAAATACTATGGTTATATGTACATAACAGTCTTGCAACAAACTTAAAAAATCACCTTACCTAATAGAACCAAAAAAGAAAGATTCAAAAAATGGCAATATTTGAGATAGATAAAGGAAAAGCAAAACGAGTTCGATTAAGTGAATTTAAACTTGAAAAAGACCTTCAAAGACTTGTTGAAGAGAATGTTGAAACAATTTTTAGCTGCCGCTTTGTTGCAACAGAATTTTCTACAGGAAATATTCATTCCGGACGAATCGACTCTTTAGCAATTTCAGAAGACAACAATCCTGTAATTATTGAGTATAAGAAAGTTGCATCCTCTGATTTAATTAATCAAAGCCTTTACTACTTGCACTGGATAAGAGATCATAAAGGTGACTTTCAAGTTGCTGTCAATAGAAAATTGGGCAAAGAAATAGAGGTTGACTGGTCAGACATTCGAGTAATTTGCCTTGCTCCTGAATATAGAAAGTACGACTTGCATGCCGTTCAGGTTATGGGTGCAAATATCGAATTATGGCAATATAAAATATACGAAAATGGGATTTTGAGCATTGACGAAGTTTATAAAAGAACAAGTAATTCCAACCATCATGAAAAGGAAGAATACTCCGAGAAAAATCCTGTAATGGTAAAAGCTGGGAAAAAGGCTGCACAAACGAGAAAAACAGCAACTTATTCTCTGGATCAGCACATTGAAAATCTAAATACCAGCATTCTGGAATTGTTTAATGCAATCAGAGATCATATTATTTCATTGGACAGCTCTATTGAAGAAACACCAAAGAAAAACTATATTGCCTATAAAACAAGTCAAAATTTTGTGTGTATTCAGACTTATAGAAAGAAAATTACGCTTTATTTAAAACTCAATGCTGACGAAATCGAAACAATGCCCAAGCAAGGTCGAGATGTTAAAAACATTGGTCATTTCGGCACTGGTGATTTTGAATTGACAATTAAAGATTTAAAAGACTTCGAAGAAACAAAGCTTTTGATAAATGAAGCATACAAAAATATTGGTGGATAAATTTAGTCTAAAAAAACGATCAGTAATTGAAAGGTTTCCAGTCAATTATTTCTGTGTAATTATATAGCTTAATACCCCAAAAACTCCTCAAACCAAACCTGCAAATAGGCTTTTCCCTGGCTAATTATCAGCGCTTCATTTTTAGGTCTAAGGTCTTTTTGATAATAGTGATCGAGTTTCTTATTCCAGACAAATTGGCCTTCGGGCGTTTTAAAACCAAGCCCTTCGTTGGTTTCGAAATAAGCAAACGGTTGATAACATTTGTTCAACAGGTTTTTGCTCCAGAAAAACGCTTCATGGTTCAACTTCAGTTGTGCCAATAAGGTAGTAGGGATATCGGTGTTGCCACAGATCAGGTCGAAATGCTTACCTCTGAGCGAATCTTTCAAAGCCGGACCGGTGATGAGCAACGGAATCTTGCGGTATTTAAAACTATCAACCGGATGGTTGCGATACGTATTATGACTGTGGTCGGCCAGGATAAGAAAAAGTGTGTTTTCGTACCAGGGTTGTTGTTTCGCCACCTCAAAAAAATTACCCAGTGCCTTGTCCGTATAATGCGCTGAGTTGATGAAATCTTTCTCCAGCTTTGGCCATTGGATCACATGCTCCATCGGAAAATCGTAGGGTGAATGCGAACTGAGCGTGAATACTGTGCTGAAAAAGGGCTGAGGCAAACTGCCCAATTGCCTGGCATACCAGGGCAACATAAAAGAGTCGTGCACCCCGAGTTTGCCACGCGGAAAATCATCTCGAATGTCTTTGCCTTCCACAATCAGGTCAAACTCGTTGTAAATCAAATAAGAAAGTATGTTGCCATAGATCAGCTGTCCGCCAAAATAAAAACTCGTATGAAACCCGTCTTCGTTCAATAATTTGATCAAACTGGGCAAGGAGCCATATTTTTCGGGATGGTTGGTGATGGTAGTGATCGGTAGTCCGGGCATTCCTGCAAACAAAGAGCCTATCGCTTGTTGGGAGCGGTTTGCACTGGCATAAAAATTTGTGAAAAGCAAACCCTCGCTTTCTAATTCCCTGAAGTTGGGTGTGATGCCCGGCTCTCCACCCAATGACTCGATCAGATCAGCCGACCAGCTTTCGAGCAACAACACCACAATATTAGGCCGCTCAAGACTTAGCATAGAAATCGTACTGTCGCAATCCGTTTGATGCAATTTTTGCACAAGCGCTTCAGCCAATTCGTCAGGCATGCTTTTGAAAAGGTTTTCCTTGTTAAACTGCTGTGCATCCAAAGTGCTCACCATTACATTGTAAGCAGGGTTTACGGCTGTGAGGTTAAGCAGGTTATAACTGCTGTAATAAGCCGCGCTGGTGGTGATCGGAATCTCCTTGAAACCTCCGCGTATGGACAAAAACAAAACGGTCATCCAAAGTGGCAAGATCCAAAAAAGACTAACAGGCTTAAGCTTTCGGTGATCAAAATTCAGTCTGAACCATTTTTTATATACCCAATACAAAACAATCGACAAGAATAACCAACTCAGGATTAAAAGGATAAAAACACTGCTGCTCACCGAGTTAAAAACTTCTGTTGGATTTTTTAAATAAACGATGGCCTTGTATGAAAGCTTTGTTTTCCATTCGCCATACAGTCCGGTTTCTCCCAAAGCTATTAAGCTGTAAAACAGAATGATGACAAACATATAAACGTTAAAAATCAAGAGCCATAATCTTCCGGACCTTAACAACGAAACAGCTGTAATTAAAAGTGCAGGGATCAAAATATAGCCCATGGTGGCGATGTCAAGCCAAAATGCAGCCGGAAACAACTTGATAATCTCTGTAAAAGGTATCTCTTCAGCCTGAATGATCTGATGATGAAAAAGTAAAAATATGATTCGAAACAGGTTGAAAACCAGCAACAAAAAAATTGCCAGCCGAACCAATTGAAAATGAAATTTAAGATGCTGCATAATAGCTCCAAAAGTAAAATAAATGCCTTACAAAACGACTATCGCAGAAGCTCCGAAAATCGGCGACAAATTTAAGACATAACTATTCAGGCTAGCTAAATCCTTATATTTGCACGAATAAAACTTATTTTCAATGTCACATTCGGTTTCAGAAAAGCTTAAAAGAATCAAACAAACCATTCCAGAACAGGTAAAACTGGTAGCCGTATCCAAAACCAAACCTGTCGAAGATATCATGGAGGCTTATCAGGCCGGACAAATTTGCTTTGGCGAGAATAAAGCCCAGGAAATGGAGGCAAAACAAGCGCTGTTACCGGCAAATATCGAATGGCATTTTATCGGACACCTGCAAACCAATAAGGTTAAATACATAACAGCTTTTGTTTCGCTCATTGAAGCCGTTGACAGCCTGAAACTTCTGAAAGAAATCAACAAACAGGCAAGCAGACATAGCAGAATAATACCTTGTTTGCTGCAGTTTCATATTGCCGAAGAAGAATCTAAATTTGGGCTCAACCGCGAAGAAGCCAGCGCACTGCTTGAATCTGAGGACTACAAAAAGATGAAAAACATCAAACTGGCCGGAGTGATGGGCATGGCCACATTTACTGATGATTTACAGCAGGTGAGAAGAGAGTTTATTCACCTGCGTGAAATCTTCAACTGGCTAAAAACAAGCTATTTTATTCAGGATGAAGCGTTTAAGGAAATTTCAATGGGCATGTCGGGCGATTATCCCATTGCCATCGAAGAAGGAGCCACTATCGTTAGGGTGGGCAGTTTGATCTTTGGCGAACGAAACTATTCAGCAACAGAATAGCTCATGCTGTTAACCTATATCTTATTTGTTGTTGGTTTTGTTGTCTTGATATTGGGAGCCAACTGGCTGGTAAACGGCTCCGTTTCGCTGGGTTTGCGAGCAAAGCTTTCTCCTTTGGTAATCGGCCTAACCGTAGTCATTTGGTTCTCCCTCAATTATAATTGATCCGAGAGCCTATTCATTAATTATTTCAGGTGAGGTTAACAGAAAGAAAATATACATCTGTTCTTTGTTAAAAAAAATCATTCCCTAATATATTCTGCAAAATCTCCTCAAAAATTTCAATTCTCTATCAAAATCATTTACAGCCTGATACAGCTCTTCGCAAAATTTGGATTAAATTTAAATTACCATTTTCTTATTTTTTTCTGCTTTTTTCTTTAAAAATACTTGCACGGTATAATTTTGTGATGTATATTTGCGGTCTAATTGGTTGGTTGTTTTTATAAGTTCGAACTTAATGCCCTTGCGGTGTGAATTGTTTTAGTTGTTTTTACGATTCACTCTAATGCCGCAAGGGCATTCCTCTTTTATATACCCCTGTATTTTCCGATCACTTTTACCATTTTCTTTAGCAGAATGTTTACTTTTGCACTTTTCTTACCAAAGCTTGTTGCGGAGTATTAATTTGAATCAAACAATCCAGCATGACAGATTTTGAGCATTTAAAACGTGTTGCCACACAGGTACGCAGAGATATCGTACGTATGGTTCACGCACGTCAATCAGGCCATCCGGGCGGTTCGCTTGGTTGCGCAGATCTGATGACCTTATTATATTTTGATCATTTGCGAATCAAAGCACCAGAATTTGATATGAACGGAATAGGTGAAGATGTATTCTTCCTCTCCAATGGTCATATTAGTCCTGTGTTTTATAGTGTTTTAGCACGACAGGGGTATTTTCCGGTAAGTGAATTATCCAGCTTCAGAGCCATCGAATCGCGCTTACAAGGACATCCTACCACCCACGAAGGGCTTCCCGGAGTAAGGATGTCGAGCGGATCGCTGGGTCAGGGTTTGTCGGTTGCTATTGGTGCGGCTAATGCGAAAAAACTCAATGGTGACAAGCATTTGGTCTATGTGTTGATGGGTGATGGAGAGCAACAGGAAGGGCAGGTTTGGGAAGCTGCCATGTTTGCCGGAAGCCGTAATACAGACAACCTGATTGCGTTGATTGATTACAACCACAAACAAATTGATGGGCCGGTTGATGAGGTGATGCCTTTGGGTGACCTCAAGGCAAAATACGAAGCCTTTGGCTGGAAAGTTTACGAAACTAATGGCAATCAGATGGAAAAACTTTCAGAACAGCTCGAAAACTGTCGCAATGAAGCCTTTAAAGGTTTTCCGCAGCTGATTTTAATGAAAACAGAAATGGGACAGGGGGTCGATTTTATGATGGGCACGCACAAATGGCATGGCATTGCGCCCAATGATGAGCAGCTCGAAAATGCCCTTTCGCAGTTGGAAGAAACCCTTGGTGATTATTGAAAACAGTAAAACGATGAAGTTTACGATACAAAACTACAAAGATACACGCTCAGGATTTGGCGACGGCCTCTTTGAGCTGGGTCAAAAAAACGAAAAAGTGGTGGCGCTCTGTGCCGACTTGACCGGATCAATGAAAATGGATGCCTTTGCCAAAGCTTTTCCGGAGAGATTTTTCCAGACAGGCATTGCAGAAGCCAATATGATGGGCATTGCAGCCGGCATGACCATTGGTGGGATGATACCTTTCACAGGTACATTTGCTAATTTCTCTACCGGAAGGGTTTATGACCAGATCAGACAGTCCATCGCTTACTCAAATAAGAACGTAAAAATTTGCGCATCCCATGCCGGCCTTACGCTGGGCGAGGACGGAGCCACCCATCAAATTCTGGAAGATATCGGCCTGATGCGCATGCTCCCCGGCATGACGGTTGTTGTTCCGTGCGATTATAACCAAACCAAAGCCGCAGTAAAAGCTATAGCAGAGCTTGATGGCCCTGTTTATCTGCGTTTTGGCCGCCCAAAGGTTCCAAACTTCACACCAGAAGATCAGACTTTCGAAATTGGCAAAGCACTTGTTTATCGGGAAGGTTCCGATGTTACTTTACTGGCAACAGGACATCTGGTTTATGAAGCACTGCAGGCCGCTGAACAACTTGAAAATAAAGGGATATCAGCAGGAGTGATCAATGTGGCAACGATAAAACCATTGGATAAAAACACTATTCTTGAAGCTGTTGAAAAAACAAAGTGTGTAGTGACAGCTGAAGAACATCAGCTATTTGGCGGGCTGGGCGAAGCGGTTGCAACTTTGTTGGCACAGAACACACCTTACCCTATGGAAATGGTTGCTGTTAAAGATCAATTCGGGCAGAGTGGTACACCACAGGAACTCATGAAACTTTATCAACTTGATGCCGATGCCATCGTTAAGGCAGCCACAAAACTTGTTTCACGTAAATAATTCCGGGATAATGAGGTACTGACATGAGCCAAAGAATATACCTGGTTGGTTATATGGGCGTTGGGAAAAGTACCATCGCCCGAAAATTAGCAAACCTGCTTAACTGGGAGGTGATGGATTTGGATCAGGTATTTGAAACCCGCTACAAAATCAGTGTTCCTGATTTTTTTAACCGCTACGATGAAAAGCTCTTCAGAAAGCTGGAACGCAGTCTGTTGCAGGAATCGGTTGCACATTCGCATACCATTATCTCAACCGGAGGAGGAACTGCTTGTTTTTATGACAATATGGACTGGATGAATCAAAATGGGTTGACAGTTTTTCTGAAGATGAGTGCTGGCTGCTTATCAAATCGTTTGCTCAATGCCAAGAAAAAGCGACCTTTGATCAGCGGACAATCCAGAGAGCAGCTACATGCTTTTATCAAACAACACCTGCAGAAACGTGCCATCTATTATACCCAGGCAAAACTCCATTTCGAAGCTGAATCCCCCGATATTCAAGAGCTGGCCGAACTGGTCAAACCATTAATAAGCCCCATTAAGACCTGAGCTTCAACAAAACAATGTTTTCTACATGCTGTGTTTGTGGAAACATATCCACTGGTTGAACTGCTTCCACCTTGTATTTTTCGTTCAGCAGGTTCAAATCACGTGCCTGTGTTGCCGGGTTACAACTGATATAAAGCATACGATCAGCTGCTACTGACAGCAACTGCGACACCACTTTAGGATGCATTCCTGCCCGCGGTGGATCAGTAATGATCAAGTCCGGTGAGCCATGTTCGCCGATGAAGTTATCATTCAGCACTTCAGCCATATCCCCCGCAAAAAAATGGACATTGTTAATCTGATTTCTTTTGGCATTGCTTTCGGCATCAAGCACAGCCTGTTCAACGTATTCAATGCCAATAACTTCCTTTACAAACCTGGCAAAATATAAGGCGATTGTCCCGGCTCCGGTATATAAATCGTAAACCTTTTCGCTGCCCGTTGGATTTACCAAATCAAAAGCAGCACGATACAAACTCTCTGCCTGATGTGCATTGGTTTGATAAAAGGATACCGGGCCAACCTCAAACTGCAGATCGGGGAATCCGTTTCGGGGACAAGACATGCTCTCCACAAGAAATGCCTCACCGGCAAAAGGCCTAATCTCCAAATCGTTAATTACGTCATTTTTTTTGTCATTCACTACATATTGCAGGGATGTGATCGCAGCAAACGCATTTGCCAGGGCTGGTAGCAAGCTGTTCACCACAATTTCATCCTCATGGTGAATAACCAAAAGAACCATGAAATTACCTGCTTTAGTATTCCGTATGATCAGATTTCGCAATAGTCCCTCATGTTTGCGCACATCATAAAAACTCAGCTTATGATCCAATGCAAACTGTCGTACAAACAGCCTGATTTCATTGGAAGGATTGGATTGCAGATGACAATGTGTGATATCCAAAATCCGGTCGAACATGCCCGGCAAATGGAATCCCAGTCCGTTCATTTCAGTTTCAGATTTAGCCTCAGACGGGGCTCCATCGGTAAACCATTTACGGTTCGAAAATGTATATTCCAGTTTATTTCGGTAGTAATAAGGCTGTGGTGCTGCCAGGATGGGATTCATAGCAGGATATTCAACTTTGGCTATTCTGTCGAGATTGTCCTTCACCTGCTTTTCCTTGAAATGCAGCTGATGTTGATAAGCCAGATGCTGCCATTTGCATCCACCACAGGTTCCAAAATGCTGACATTCAGGCTCAGTCCTAAGATCAGAATATTGATGATAATGTTGTACCCTGCCTTCGAAGTAATTTTTCTTCTTCCGGTAAACTTCCAGATCAACAATATCACCCGGGGCAGCAAACGGCACAAATACAACCTGATTTTCGGGTTTGGCCACAGCCTTGCCCTCCGATCCTGCATCAATTATTTCAACTTGTTTAAAATACTGTGGTTTACGTCTGTTTTTCATTAATCTGGATAATTAGGGCATAAGTCGATTAGGAATAAGGTGCAAAATTACTACTTCATTCGAACTTGCGCCATTTACTTTAAAATCGAACCTATATTGTTGATTATCTGTATTATCAATACTTGCTCATTGTAGCAAATCAACTAATCAGGTGATAAATCCCATCGGATTATGCTACCTTTACAGCAAAATCTCAGGTTGGTAAAAAGTTAAAATCAAATTAACAGATGAAAAAACTTCTAGTTCTCTTATTAGGTCTAATTTCACTTCAGATTCAGGCACAAATTCTTGATCAGATAGATGTTACAAATCAAGAAGACGGCCAGGCTTCGATCAAATTTCAACAATTTAGTGCGGAAGGTCTGGTGACTTCAGGAAAGAAAACCGGTCTTTGGATTTCCAGGATGCCCAGCGGAATGCTTTATGAAGTGGCACACTACATAAACAACCAAAAAGATGGACTTTATCTTGAATTTGACAGGAGTGGTTATCTTTTGCAAGAGGTAAATTATAAGGAGGACATACTGCATGGAACACTTAAAACCTGGAAGCCCGGTGGCAGGCTCAGCCTGGAAGAAAACTACAAAGGCGGCCTGCTGGATGGCAGACGACAATCCTTTTATGAACGTGGACAATTGCAGGAGGAATCTTTCTTCAAAAATGGCGAACGACAAGGCAAAACGGCCTGGTACGATGAAACAGGCAATCTGATAGCCACTTATCAGTACGAAAACGGTCTTTTTGAAGGCGTGCAGCAAACCTATTATTCTGACGGGACAGTAAAATCAAAACGCAGCTATCATAGGAACAAACTAAATGGTGAAGCCAAAGATTATTATCCTGATGGATCGGTGAAAGCAGAGGCTGTTTACAAAATGGATATTCTCGTTAGCGAATGGGAAAAGTATCATCCTGCCAACTAAAAAAAAATACTGCTTCGATGAAGATCAACAACCCTTATAATAAGTTGAAGGAACATCATTGTTTTGGATGTTCCGCAAAAAATCCCATCGGACTTAAGCTCGAATTCAAACTGGAAGGGAATCAGGTGACTGCAAAATGGAATCCTACCAGAGATTATCAGGGTTTCGAAGATTTGTTGCATGGCGGCATCATCAGCACCATAATGGATGAAATTGCTGCATGGGCTGTTCAGGTATTGCTTCATACTGCAGGTGTTACAAGCGAATTAAATGTGAAATATCTAAAACCTGTGCGCCTAAGCAAAGGTGCTGTTTGGGCTTCTGCCCATATTGCCCATGTTGAAGGAAGACTTGCAAAAGTAAAAACAAGCCTGAAAGACAGCTCAGATACTATTTGCGCTGAAGGAATGATCACTTATTTTATTTATCCTGAAGTGGTTGCCCAAAAAAAGTTCAGATTCCCCAATCCGGATCTATTTCTGGATACAAAATAAAAAAAGATCCGGTTTTGGAGGGGAAACAAACCGGATCCTGATAATCAACCAAAACCAAATACCAATCATTCCTCGGTGATAGTATCTGATAAACCTAATCATAAGTTTCAATAGTTGTGCCATGATGTTTAACAAGTTAATTATCTTTGATTTACCACACTATCATGTAGGCAAATCAAAAGGTCAGCTATCCATAATCGATTAGTCTATCCATTTTCGGATATTGATGGAAATTTTTTATATCAACCTGATTATTGAATTATGGTGTAACGACTTTAACTTACTGGTTGGGTTTCGTTACCCAATCTCGTCAAACCATTGATATGAAATAAATCAAAAGCAATACAAATATCCCCATATCAGTCCACAGGGCAAAGCTTTCGTTGACGCCTGCAGGTTTTTTTAATCCGTGTTGTAATCCAGCCAAACCATAATAAAGTCCGCTTGCAAATGCACTTACGATCCGCCATTCCGGCAGAAACAAAGAGATGATGCCAACAAGCCCAAAGCAGAGGTTAGCAAAGCCTAATTCACGAAGAATTGGAAAACTTTCGGGGCTGTCGATGTGAAAAATTTGTTTTAGTGTAAAGGATGGTTGCTTCACCTGCTTGAGACCAGCTAAGAATAATCGAAGTCCGACTGCTGAAAAGATGAACCACTTGCCAAAGAGGGCAAATGTCAATGCTTTGTCGCTCACAAAATGTTCTGCAACAAAACCAATTATTGGTACCACAAAAGTCAGTAGGCTTACACTGATGATATAAAATAAGCTTGGTTTGGATTTTTGGTCTATCACTTTCTTCATCTTAAATTAGTATAAATGTTGCTCTGGAAATGACATTCAGGAAATATGCCATCAATTTTTTTCTGCCATTTATCGTCTTCAAAAAGGTTATTAATTTATTCGGGAGTAAAACTTGCCTCACTTTGCAGGGACAAACTTTTCTACTTCATTTTCAAAAGGTTCCAAACTTTGAAGATAGGCATAGATCGCTGACAGATCATCTTTTGTCATTCCGCCGTACATATACCAGGGCATAATGGATTGCATATCGCCTGTAGCAACTTTGGGCAGTAGTTCACCTGAATCTGAATAGCGTTTAAAGAGTCTGATAAACCTTTCCAAACTCATATTCCCCAAACCAGTTTCATGTGGAGTAAGATTAGCTGTTCGCACAATACTTCCGTCGGGCATATGAAACTCCCGACCGCCACCGCCTTCGGGGCCCACAAATTTCCCTTTGCTGAAGTTGGTGTGACAATCCATACAGGCAGCAGCCATCGTCATATAGCTGCCATAGGCAAGTACATCTGTTTTAGGTGGAATGCGAGTGAGCTGTGCTTCCTGCGGCATGGTACGCATAATCAGGTTCATCGGAAAATCTGCTTTCGACACAGGATGGTTGGTTTCTACAGGATCGAGTGTTCTCAGGAATGCTATTACTGATTCAATATCTGTGCGATCCAAACGGCCAAATCTATGATAAGGCATAACCGGAAAAATGGGGCTGCCATCACGCTTCACACCGGTTGTGATCAGCCTGAACAGCTCGCCATCAGTCCAGTCGCCAATACCAAAAGGTGTGATATTACTCGAAACAAAACGCCCTGGAAATCCCATGCTTTGGTCAAAGATATCACCTCCGGTAAATTCGGTGCCAGGTTTTGGAGGGCCTGAAAAATAGGTGAAATCCCTCATCGAATGACAGTCAGCACACATCATCACATGATAGGCAAGGTATTGTCCGCGTTCCACTTTTTGAGCTGTGATATTTACCTTCAAATCCTGTGGATCACCTATATCAGGCAGGAAAAATTTCAGATAGGCTATTGTTGCAACAATAAGAAGTAAAATAATAGCTAAAACATAAGCTAAATATTTAAATAACTTTTTCATTTTCAAATATTAAATTAAATAGTTGTTTATTACATTGTTTATCGGCAAAATCGTGAAACGGCCATCAGCCTGAAGCTTTAAATACATGATTGATGATGTATATTATCTGTTAAGAAATTCAGCTACAGTATTGATTCATAACTCGATCAGCCGGAAATCAGGAGCAAATATAGAAGCTTGGATAGACAAACCACCAACTACCTCCATAAAAATAAAAGATTTAGCAAATATTTAACTTTATAATGCCTATTGGAATTTAATTTCAGGCAATGAAAACTCAAAAAAGCGCAAAAACAATTCATTCAGATCGCTAAAACCTCTCTCCTACTTTAAGGCTGCCAGTGCTTCCACCACATGTTGTTTCACATACAACTGCGAGCTAAATACATGCACACACTCACCGGCTTTGTTAAAGACGTAGGTAACACGGCCGGGTAAAAGGCCAAACATGCTTTTTGACACACCAAAGAGTTTTCTTACTTTGTTATCGGGATCGCTGAGCAGATCAAACGAAAGCTGATACCGGAAGGCAAAATCACGGTGCTTTTCCACGCTATCAGCACTGATGCCAAATACCATGATGTCCTGATCGATAAACTGCTGAAAATGATCCCTGAAAGCGCAGGCTTCAGTAGTACATCCGGGTGTATTATCCATCGGATAGAAATAGATCACCATCGCTTTTGACCCGACATAATTAGCAGGTGAGATCCATTCGCCTTTTTGATTTAACAAACTGAATGCCGGTAATTTATCACCAGGATTAATATGTGATTTCATTTTTTCAGATTATTTTTTCGGGTAACCAATCACATGATTCAAGGCTGTATGAATATCAGGCGATTGAAATTGAAAACCTGCCTGCAACAGTCGGTCTGGTTTCACAGCAGCTCCCTTCAAAAGCATTTCATCAGCCATTTGTCCTAACATGAGTTTGAGTGCAAATGCAGGAACCGGAATCCACGACAGTCGTTTCATTGCCTTTCCGATAGCAAAAGCCAGCTCACTCTGCCTAACAGCCTGTGGTGCTGTGAGATTATAAACACCTTCAGTTGAATTATTTTTCAATAGAAACAACATTGCCTCTATCTGGTCTTCAATATCTATCCATGACACCCATTGGCGTCCGCTTCCAATTTTTCCTCCCAAAAAAAACCTGAAAGGCAACATCATTGGTTTTAGTGCGCCTCCGTCTGACGACAGTACCACACCTGTCCTGATTAAAACCAAACGGTTTGTAAAAGCCTTAAGCGACTGAGCTGCTGCTTCCCATTCCGCTGTGAGCCCGGCCAGATATCCATTTCCCTGATCATCAGTTTCAGTAAACAGCTTTTCATGGTGATGGCCATAAAAACCGATAGCTGAAGCCTGTATAATCATTCCGATTCTTAAATTTGCCTCCCTCATCAGATGAGTGAGCTTCCTGATTGGTTCAATGCGGCTTTTGAGCAAAGCCGCCTTGCGCTTGTCGGTCCAGCGAAAGTCGGCTATGCCGGCTCCCGAAAGATTAATCAGAGCATCACTTTTATCAAGCGCAGCCACAAGCTGCTCCTTGGGTTGATTCCAGTCTAAAATATGAAAGCCTGCACCTTCAAATTGCCTGTGAGCTTCCTCAGCACGACGCGTCAATATTACAACATCATTTTTACCTGCCAGTCGCTTGAGTAATGCGCTGCCTATCAATCCGGTACCTCCTGCAACAATTATTTTCACCTTAGTTGTATTTTATATAAAACAGTTGACAGATATTTTTGTTTGAGATACGAACAAAATATCTTGATAATCAATAAGATTAGATTTGATAGTTCAAAGTGACAATGGATCTGCAGTAAATCCAGATTGAGAAGCTCAAGCAAAAGTCAAGAACGAATGGATTGTATTTATCTACTCCCCAATCAAATAATCTACGTAAGGAAAAACATATAGCGTTTTACCCACTGAAAACTACATTGTCCCGAAAAAGAAGATTGCATCCACCTGAAAAGGGAAACAGTAAGAGCGACTTTTGACTTACCTTTGCGCATCAATTTTTTTCAGGTGAAACCCAATATTTCTTACAACCGCATTTGGAAAATCGCTTACCCAATCATCCTGGGCAGTGTGGCTCAAAACCTGATCAATGTTACGGATACAGCATTTCTTGGTCATGTGGGCGAAGTGGCATTAGGTGCTTCTGCATTGGGAGGAATGTTTTATCTGGTATTGAATATGCTTGGAATGGGATTTGGAACTGGAGCGCAAATCATCATCGCACGCCGTTTTGGTGAAGGGAAAAATCACCTGATCGGTAAAACATTTGTTCATGCATTTTATTTTATGATGCCTTTGGCATTACTGGCATTTTTTATCCTTCTGTTCTTTGGAAGCCAGATACTGAGGTTGTTAATCAACTCAGATGCCATTTATGAGGCAAGCGTAAGATTTCTGGATTACAGGATTTATGGCTTGCTTTTCGCTTTTGGACAAATACTTTTCAGGTCCTTTTATATTGGGATAGCCCGAACTCAAATTATCACCTGGAGCACCCTGGTAATGGCTGTTGTAAATATCGCCCTTGATTATGCGCTGATATTTGGTAATTGGGGATTTCCGGAGATGGGTATTGAGGGTGCTGCATTGGCTTCGGTGATCGCTGAAGGGATAGCACTGGCTTTTTTGATTATCAATACCCAATATCGTAAACATCCTGAAAGATATAATTTGTATCAGTTTGGTGTTTGGGATAAAGCCTTATTTGAGAGGTCATTCAAACTGTCGGGACCCATTATGTTACAGAATTTTCTGTCGCTGAGTGTATGGTTTGCTTTCTTTTTGCTTGTAGAAAAACTTGGCGAACAGGCACTTGCTATTTCCAATATTATCCGTAGTGTTTATGTGGTATTAATGATCCCGATATGGGGTTTTGCCTCAGCATCTAACTCCCTGGTAAGCTACCTGATTGGTATGAAACATTCAGACTTGATTTTTAGATTACTCAAAAAAATTCTCGTGCTTTGCCTTAGCGGGGTGTTATTGCTCATAAGTGTAAGCATACTGTTTCCACAGGCTATCATCAGCATCTATACCAATAGTCCCGAATTGATTGCCAATAGTATTCCTGTGCTTCAAGTAGTCAATTCAAGCGCATTTTTTCTGGCTATTGGTTTTGTACTTTTCAATGGGGTGCTGGGTACCGGAAAAACCAATATTTCGTTCATGATCGAGATCATTGTGCTGGGTTTTTACCTGATCTATGTTTATTTTCTAATTAATACGCTGAATGCCAATGTAACGATGGTATGGACTGCCGAGATAATTTATGGCATGATACTCAGTATTTTATCATGGATATATTTGAAAAAAGGAAATTGGATCAGAGCCAAATTGTAATCAATAGATCACATAATTATACAGTGTATTTCCAACTCCGGTAACCAGGTTGATTTCATCGTTATCGTGCAGGCTACCAACAGCAAAAGGTGTTTCACCCGTAAGTCCGGAGGAAATGATCATCCTGCCATTTTTGTCGATCAGATAAATCTCGCGGCTTGCTTCCGAAACCACACCAAGTAAACGTTTACGTTTTGTGATATTAAAAAACCGAGGCTTGGTTACGATCGTATTTTTAAAAGAGAAGCGAAACAAATCCTTTTTAAAACGATCAAAAATATGTAGCTCATCACCATCGAGGTAGATAAAATCAGTGTTGCCATCCTGATTAAAGTCTTCATACAAAAAGAAATGCTCCGCATTGAACTGCCCAAAATCTGTAGTTGAAATCTGTCCGGCTGATGAAACATAAAGCAGCTTGCCCTGCTTATCGCTGGTGAGCAGGATACCTTTGCTGTTTGTTTTATTCAGATAAAAATCGGCATGAACTGACTTCTCCAGCTTACCCCTCGGACTGATTCGCACATTACCCCGCCGATCCACAATTCTCACATTACCTTTGATATCTGTGATAATGATGTAATCTTTTCCGGCAGCAATCAGTCGCTCAACCTGTTTGGTAACGATTTCGAGCGAACGTGGTTTTTGCCATCCATCCACCTGACTACCTTTTAGTTCGTAATTGTAGGTGAGCTTATCTGCGCAGGAAACCAAAATGCGGTAGTCCTTGCGATTGTTATAATCAAATACAACAATGCCATTGGTAGCCTGCGAACGCAGCTTCACCGGATAACCGGCTACATTGTTGCCATTGCGATCAATCAGGTGCAGGTAATTTGCTGTGTTGAATAAATACTGAAACTTCCCGTTTTTATAATAATCCACAACAAAAACTTCACTGATGGGTGTTTCGGACAACTGTTTCTTCCACAGAACCTCTCCTTCCGGATTGATAAGATAAAGCTGATTTTCTGAATCAAAAACCATCAGATTATTTCCGGATATGAGGTGATCTTCAACAATATGAGGCTGTCCAACGATAGGATTGTCCAGCTCCGTTTTCCACGCTACCAGGCTTTCCTCCTTATAACTTGGATTATGTTTGAGAATTATGCTTTGATAAATCAATTCCTTAAAACTGGTAAACTGCAATGCCAATGCCTCAAATTCGCCAAAGGCCTGCTGGTTGCGCTTTAGCTGATACTTGAGTTGGTTTGAACCAAAGGATTCGAGCAGAGGCAGGCCGTCTCTCAGATTAAGGTATAACGAAAGATTTGCCTGATCGGACAGATGCTGTCTGAAACGCTTGAAGTTGTCATTCATATCCAGCGTACGTCCTGAGCGATAGAGGTGTAAAATTTCTTCGAGCAGGGCTGCATCGTCCGCTACGAGCAGATACTGATCAGAGATCATATAAAACTGTCCGCCAGGTTTGTTAAAGACTCCTCCAAAAATTTTTCCAACAAAACCAGTAGCTTTTGACTGGTAAATCACTGCATTTTCAACACTTCGCTCACTTCGGCCACCTGCCACCTGACACAGGCGTTCCATGAATCGTTCGGCCATTTGCTCCTGATCCAATCGCGCTACAAACACGGGTTTATCTATGCTACCGATATATACCAATCCCAGTTCACCACTCAGGGCAGGCAACAATTCATCACGAATACTCAAACCAAAGCTTCTCTCAAAATCAGCAGTGACATCTTTATCCGACACCCTCTCCCAATAAGTAAAAATATCTTCCACATTCAGCATTAATAAAATGCGTGTGTTATATGGCAAAATATTATATAAGGTGTTTATTCCTGATGATAAGCCACGTAAATGATAAAGAAAATCGCTGCTGTCGGCTAATGCATAACCATTTAATAAAATATCCTGTTCTTTTACCAAGATATCCAACGCTGACCATGCTGCCAGATCGCCAAGAAAACCTTCAATCTCAGAAGAATGGGAAGTAGCTGAAAAAGTACTTATCAGCCCGGCCAAATACTCATATTGCAGATACAAGTATGCCTCAGCGGCTTTCCCTTTGGTAAGCTCAAGTCGTTGCATGGTATTGCTTTGGTTAACAGGAGTTTCACTATTAAGTGCCAGTAAAGACTTGTTGAGCAATTCCTTATCAAAGCTTCCAATCAACAAGCCATCTGCAATAGCAAAGGCATATTGCTTATCTGATTCCTTATCAACAATCAACACACTTGAAATGCTTTGCTGACCACGTTCGACCAATTCAATCTTTCCCGGGAATTTTTGTTGTATTGCCTGGCGTATCTGATTCAATTTTAGCTCATTTCCTATCTCAGCTACCATAAGAAAACCAAATGATTCATTCTGCCTGTGCAACGAAAGTAATATTTTCTTCCGACTGAATAAGTCAATAATTTCCTTGTTATCAGTAAATAAAGTGTCAACCCAATTCAAATGCTGTTGTAATGTAACAAGAGCATCTACATTTTCTATTACAGGCCAAAATGAAGTATTTGCAGTTAACTTTTGCCACAGGGCTCCCGGCTCAGGCCATTCCATCACCAGGATGGCATCCTGCGGAACAGCCCGCCAGCCATCCGTTTGTTCTTTGCTGCTTTGTCCTAAAAAAAAGATCAGAAATAAAATACCGGCAGTCAAACCAATTCCGGCAATGATATAGGTGAACCTGGCTAATTGCATGAACAAAAACTTTATTAAAACCTCAAAGATAATTCAGAATATCGCGCATACAACTGCCAACATAAACAGTCATTAACAATATAATGTTGATAGCGGGAATAATTACAAATCCAGTTTGATTTGCCGGCCATGATTGAAGCTTTTGCGATGCAAAGAGCTAAGGCCATGTACGGCAATTGCCTGTTTATGCCGGGAAGTGGGGTAGCCTTTGTTGCGATCCCAGGCATACACCGGAAACTCTAAATGCGCCTTTGTCATCAGCTCATCGCGAAAAGTTTTGGCCAAAATCGAAGCTGCTGCAATGGACTGGTACAAAGCATCACCACCAATGATACACTCAAAAGGAATCTCAGCATATGGTTTAAAACGATTGCCATCTATCAACAACAGTTGTGGTTGTTGGTTCAATTTACTTATGGCCCGGTGCATTGCCAAAAAACTGGCCTGAAGGATATTGATTTCGTCAATCTCTTCAGCCGTTGCCAGGCCGATGCCCCAGCTCAACGCCTCCTTCTTTATCATTATGCTCAGGCTACTTCTGAGCCTGGCAGTCAGCTTTTTGGAATCATTCAGTTCGGGATAATCCTTACGTGAATCTAAAACTACTGCAGCCGCCACAACCGGACCGGCCAAACATCCCCGGCCTGCCTCATCGCAACCCGCTTCGAGTAGCTGCTGATTAAAAAAAGCTTTTAATGCCATCCGGTAAAAATTGAAAATAATGATTGATCCCCATCGCAATCAGTAAACAATAAAGTAAAATAGTTCGGAACCGAAGTTTACTACTGAAACCCAGATCGTAAGCCAAATAAACAGTTAATGGAATCAACACCAATGCATGAAGCTGTGCCGGTTTCCAGAAAAAAAGTAACAATGTGGTTAAAAACAATACATTCGTCATACTGATCTTCTTACGTAAACCAAGATTACGTTCGCTTTCACCTGTCCAGACGAAGTTAACTGAAACAAAAATCATCAGGACTAAAAACGTAAAAACCAGCCAGTCTGTCAGACGAAACTGCTTAAAAAAGACGAATTCCGGAATTCCAATAGAAAATTCAAACACCTGATAAAAAACAGCCAGCTCATCTGTTAAAAAAAACCAGCTCCAGGCAAAATATAAAGGAGTTATAAATCCTAAAAACGCAGCACCAAGGTTACGCCAGTCGAATTGCAGCGCAATCACCAATCCCATTAAATACCATATTATCAACACAAAAGCAGCAGGATAAAACAAACCAGCTAGTGCAATGAACAAGCCGCCGTTGAAAACATAAAACACAGCATCCCGATGATCATATATTAAAAACAACATATGCAGCGCAGCCAAAACAAACAAAGCAGCTGGAACCATGGGGCTAAATCCAGTCATTTGGGGGACAAAGTTAAAAAGCAGCACCCAACTGAGTGCACCGGTAAATCCATTGCGTGCGATAAGTAGGTTTGAAGCCAGTACCTCATTAAAGTAAAAAGAGAGCATCAACATCATCAGAAAGGAAATCAATACAGCCACAAACCCATATCCGTACAGCCAATCAGACATCAGTATAAACAATAGTCCCGATCCATGCGGCATGACATCAAAGGTTGGGGGCATCAGAAAGGAAGGAAGCCACATGGCTAATGCTAACAGCAAAACTACAAGGTATTGCACAGCAAAGCTCGACCTAAAAAAACGGATTAACATATTATTTTTTATACGACATCAGATCTTCGCCAATATCCTTGCGATATGCAGATGCCTTGAACTCCACCTTTTTTACATTTTTATACACTGTTTTTCGTGCGCTTTCAATAGAATAATCCAATGCAGTGAAAGCAAACACCCTCCCCCCGCTGGTTTTGACACCCGCTGTTTCTACATCAATGCTGGTACCTGCATGAAAAACAACACACTCCTTGGTGGCATCAAGGCCGGAAACCTTGAAGCCTTTTTTATAATTTCCGGGATAGCCGCCCGAAACCATCACAACAGTAACCGCATGTCTGTCGTCTGTTTCAAGTTCCTGTTCATTCAGATTTCCATCCCATACGGCTTTTAACAAGCTTAACATATCCGACTGGATGCGCGGCAATATACATTCTGCCTCCGGATCGCCCAGGCGTACATTATATTCGATCACAAAAGGATCACCCTGAACATTCATTAAACCAATAAATAAAAAGCCTTTGTATACAATGCCACGTTTTTTCAAACCTTCCATAGTTGGAACCACAATGCGTTGTTCCACTTTTTCCATGAAATGTTTATCGGCAAAAATAACAGGTGAAACAGCACCCATTCCTCCTGTGTTTGGCCCTGTATCTCCCTCACCGATTCTTTTGTAATCCTTTGCCGAAGGTAAAATCTTATAATTCGTTCCATCAGTCAGCACAAAAACCGAAAGCTCAATCCCACTTAAAAATTGTTCGATCACCACTTTTTCAGACGCTTCACCAAATTTGCCTTTGAGCATGGCTTTTAATTCTTTTTCTGCTTCTTCCAGGCTGTGAAGTATCAGAACACCTTTGCCGGCAGCCAATCCGTCGGCTTTTAAAACATAGGGTGCAGCCACACTGCGCAGATAATCAATGCCCTCGGCTATATTATTTTGATTTACCTCAAATGCACCGGCTGTCGGGATGGCATTTTCGAGCATGAATTGCTTGGCAAAAGCTTTGCTACCTTCGAGTTGCGCAGCTGTTTTGCAGGGGCCAATGATAGCAATATCGTTTAATTTGTCATCTGCTTTAAAAAAATCCACTATCCCTTCCACCAATGGTTGCTCAGGCCCAACAACAACCAATTTAATTTGTTCCTCAATACAAAGTTTGCGTAAACCTTCAAAATCATTGGTATCTAAAGGGATATTGGTTCCCACGGCCCTTGTGCCAGCATTTCCGGGGGCAAAAAACAAGTGTTCACACTGTTTGCTTTGACCTATTTTCCATCCTAGTGCATGTTCACGGCCACCAGCTCCAATAATCAAGACGTTCATATACTTTTATTAATTTTTGATTCCTTAATCGTTGCAAGCATACTTTGCCAGAGATTTTGCGCCGCCTGATCCCAACTAAAGAGCTTTGCACGTTCAAAACCTCTGGAGATTAATACATCTCTAAAGTCAGGTTTTTCAACCATCTGTTGCATGGCATTGGCAATGGCATTTTCATCAAATGGATCAACCAGCAAAGCTGCATCACCAGCCACTTCGGGCATGGAAGTAACGTTTGATGTAATAACCGGAACACCACAGCGAAAAGCCTCCACAATTGGAATACCAAAACCCTCAAAATAAGATACATAGGTAATAGCCAGGGCAGAAGCTGTGACTTGATGCAGTTCATCAGAATTTAACCTGCCGCAAAAAATCACACGCCCTTGATGCTCCATACCATCAAAGGCATTTTGGATGGGTTCGGTCCACCATTTTTTTTCACCAGCAATTAAAAGTCGGACAGATGAATCGGACTGATTGCAAAAAATATCAAAGGCCTTAAAAAGTCGTGCCAGGTTTTTTCGGGGATGCAGCGATCCAACAAACAAAAAATAGGCATGCCCATTGGTGTATTTTGCCCTCACAACAGCTTGTTGTGCTTCATTAAGCGGGTTGAAGTGCTCATTTGCACCATTGTAAACCACATCAATTTTCTCCGGTGCTACACCATACTGTTCCACAATATCCTGTTTGGAAAATTCAGAAACGGTGGCAACACGGCTTGCTTTTCGTGCAAACCTTGGAAAAAAATAACGATAATAACTTCTCATCAAAAAGGGCAAATCTTCCGGATAATGCTCAAAATTAAGATCGTGCATCACGGCTAGATCAGGAATCTTGCTTCCAAGACTCAGATAGCCATCCGGCGAGAGAAACAGATCGGGTTTCAGTTTTTTAAGATAACGTCTCACTGACCAATCAAACCAAATGATAAATAAAAAAGGATGCCTGGCCGGTGGATGTAATACAACAGGTATAACGTTTTTGGCAAACAAAAATGAAGGGTCAGGATGTCTGTCGAAAATAAAATAGAAAGTAGTCTCAGGCTGATCTTTCACAATACGGATCAGGTTTTCGTAGGTAAACCAACCGATACCTTCCAGTTTATTTTTTATCAGTAAACGCGTATTTACCGCAATACGAAGCCCCATAACTGCATTTTTTCCTGTAAGGAGGTATTAATTATCTGCGAACTTAGCCGCAAATATCAGAATTTTAAATGAAGGTGTGGGTAAAAAAAGATATTGTAGCAACTGAAGGGCTTTGGCCGTTATTTATTTTGGTTTTCATTTTTTATCACCAACACCCTCAAGTGGAATACAAAGGTTGGTGATTTCATTCATTTTTATAGGATGCCCCCCCAAGAAGACGTATCCTGGATATTGATGCCAATATTGGTATCATGTCGATACGTCTTGGACGCAGAAATCCTGAAGCAGAATTTTTTGTATTTGAGACTATCCCACATAATATCATGGCATTAAAAAATGTGCCTGTACACAATAAGGCGAAAAATGTACAGTTGATCGAAAAAGCAAATGGCAATCGAAATAGAGAAGTAGAAATGGTGATGCCGGTGCTGGATGAGATGAAATGCAGCGGACTAGTCGTCTAGTTCATGAACCCTTCCCTCATTTTATATAGGGACATATCTATAAAACACATTACCCGGCTTGAAGATTGTGAAACATTATAAATGACGGTGCCAAAGTAGAAGCTTCAAACTAAATGCGGAAAACTTCGAATATTTTGTTTTGGGGAGAACCCCGCATACCATTAACAACTACAAAAACGTTACTTACACTGAGCTATGGGAAAACAATAACTTTAAAATATGTTTTAAACTGATGAAGGAACCTGATTATGAAGTAAAAGTACTCCAAAATAAGATCTCACTGATTTTTATCCTGGCTGTACAAAACCCGGAACTTCTTTTTTGTACCTTAGCCCGTTCAATGCGGAAGTGATTTGATGCAAAACCGATTCGTTAAAAATCTAGCCTTACTGCTTTTCCTGAATCTGCTTATCAAGCCTTTCTGGATATTGGGTGTGGACAGAGCAGTCGCGAACATGGTAGGTGATACCATGTATGGATTCTATTTTTCGCTTTTCAACTTCTCATCGCTTTTTTATATTTTACTCGATCTGGGAATCACCAATTTCAACAACCGAAACATCGCCCAGAATAATCAGCTCCTGAACAAACATTTGGCTGGCATATCTGCACTTAAGATTTTGTTGGCTTTTGCCTACGGTTTGCTCATATTCCTGATTGGTTATCTGATTGGCTATGACGGCACACAGCTCAAGCTGCTGGCCTGGGTAGGATTAAATCAGGTTTTGCTTTCGTTTGTGCTTTATCTCCGGTCAAATATTTCGGGCCTGCTCCTATTTAAAACAGATAGCCTGTTGTCTGTTTTCGATCGTTTGCTAATGATTGTGATCTGCAGTTTTTTGCTATGGTCAGGTTTATTTGCCGGACAGTTCAAAATAGAATGGTATGTGTACGCCCAAACCGCTGCTTATGCTGTAACGGTGTTGTTGGCAGCCATCATAGTTTTGAGGTACTCAGGAAAAATAAAGCTAAGTTTCAACCTGCCGTTTTCGTTGATGATCCTCAAAAAAAGCATTCCATATGCCCTGCTCGTTTTGCTGATGAGTTTTTATAACCGGCTGGAGCCTGTTTTGCTTGAGCGTTTACTTGACGGGATTGAAGGAAAAATGCAAACCGGAATCTACAGTCGTGCCTTTCGACTGCTGGATGCCGGCAACAATATTTCATTGCTTTTCTCTGTTCTTCTACTACCCATGTTTGCGACCCTTATCAAGAAGAAAGAATCAGTTTTCTCACTGGTAAAACTCTCATTCAGCATCATCATCAGCATGTCGGGCATTGCCGCCATCCTGTCTTTTTTCTACAGCGAAGAAATCATGCAACTGCTTTATGGCAGACAAATTGGTGAGACAGCAGCAGAATTTCAATGGCGCATCACACAGTCGGCCAGGGTGTTTCAGTTGCTGATGGGCAGTTTTGTAGCCGTTTCGATCACCTATATCTTTGGCACTTTACTCACGGCCAACGGCAACCTTAAACTACTCAACATTGTTGCTGCCAGCGGTGTGCTTGTTAATGTGAGCATCAATATGATTTTAATTCCGCAATGGCAGGCTTATGGCGCAGCATGGGCGAGTTTAAGCGTGCAGGCATTCACAGCAGTGCTACAACTTATTCTGGCTGTAAAAATCTTTAAGCTAAACTTTGGAAACGGATTCTGGCTCAGATTATGCACTTTTTTTGTTCTGGCAATTGGTGCCGGTTATCTAAGCGACCACCTTCCATTTCATTGGATGATCGATTTAATTCTCGTTGCTGCTTTTTGCGTAAGTGTGGCTTTTTTAAGCGGATTACTCCAGCTGAAAGCATTGTATACATTGCTCATTCCGGCTAAAAACAAAAACTACCAACATTTAAAAGATAAATAAAACATTGTCGTAAGCATTAAAATTTCTATTTTTGACGACCTTTTCAAAATAGTGAAAACTCATGCACGAACCGATAAAAGGTGACCTTAATTCCTTTAGCCTGTTAAATTTGGTAATCCAAAACCGAAAAACAATTGGTATTATACTGGCTGTAGCAGCACTGCTTAGTTTTATTTTCACCTCTCCAACATTTATCACACCTCTTTATAAATCTGTCACCATACTTTATCCCACATCCACCAATTCCATTTCAAAAGTATTGTTGAGTACCAACTTTCAGACCAACAAGGATCTTCTGGAATTTGGTGAAGATGAACAGACCGAACAGATGCTTCAGGTGTTAAATTCGAATAAAATACGCGATAAGATCATCGAAAAATATGATTTGATGCATCATTATGGTATCAAAACGAACGAAAGATACCGTAATACCAAACTTTACGAGACCTATGAAAGCAGGATAAAATTTCGTCGGACGGAATACACCGCCGTAAAAATTACTGTTCTGGACGAAAGCCCTGCTATCGCAGCTAATATGGCCAATGATATTGCCGCCTTGTTTGATTCCACAATGAATGCCATGCGCAAAGAAGTCTCGAGCAAAGCGTTTAAAATCGTTGAGGCAGAATATTTCCAGCTCAGGAATGAAGTACAGCAGATGGAAGATTCGCTTAACAGCTTACGCCGACTTGGCATTCACGACTACGAAAGCCAGGCCGAGATGATCAATCAGCAGCTTGCCATTGAGCTTGCCCGTAACAATCGCGCCGGCATCCAAGCACTGGAAGAAAAACTTGATATTCTGGCTAATTATGGTGGCTATTATGTTTCGATTAGGGATATGCTGGAATTCGAGCGCAAGCAATTATCGCAAATTAAAGCCAAGTATGAGGAAGCCAAGGTAGATGCCACACAAAATCTTCCGCATAAGTTTGTCGTAACTTCTGCCTATGAAGCTGAACGAAAGTCCTATCCCATCCGTTGGCTCATTGTGCTGATTACTGTTACAAGCACTTTTATGCTATTGCTTGTTGTTTTGGCTATATTACAACGCAATCCGGTACATCTCACTGAAAAAAAAAGCCTAAACAGAACGAAACAAGCCGCTTCAGTGAAAACATCAGGACATTTAGAAAAGGTTTAAGAACTAAGAACAAGCAATATATCATCAAGATGGACAATTACTTTAATAATACCTCATTGGTTCGGCTCCTGTTAAAATGGAAATACCACTTGTCCGTGATTTTTGTGGCAGCTGTTATTCTTGGAGCGATCTTCAGCGGGCCGGCCTTTATCACTCCTCTGTATAAATCCGAAGCCATTGCCTATCCGGCCAATATCAATGCCTATTCAGACGAAAGTGAAACAGAGCAAATGCTGCAGATCATACAATCGCAGGATATTGTTGATTCAGTAATCAACAAATTTAACCTGATGCAGCATTATGAAATAGATTCCGAATATCCGTATTGGCGAACCGCACTCATGCATGCCTATCACGAAAATGTGAAAATCGGGAAAACCATGTATGAGGCTATTTCGATAATTGTTTATGACAAAGACCCGCAGATAGCTGCTGATATGGCAGAGGCCATCCTTTACTATTACAATATGAAAATTGGTGACTTACATAGAAGCAAACGCCATGAAGTAATTCAGATGTACGAAAGACAACTTATTGCTAAAAGAGCATTGATAGATTCTTTAAAAATATATCTTGAAGAACTTGGCACTACTTACGGATTGATTGACTACAGCATTCAATCACAGGAAATTATGCGTGGATACCTAAAAACTTTTGATGGCAGCGATGCCAGAGCTGTAAATAATGCTGCAGTTAAAGAATTGAAAGAGAACATCGAAAAGCTTGGTGGAGAATTGCTTACAACAGTTGAGATGTTGCAGCATGAATCCCGCACTTACGTGGATATCAAAGTGGATTATGAACAAGAGATGCGTTTTTACAACTCAAACCTCACCTATTCAAACGTCATTTCGAAACCCTACCCTTCAGACAAAAAAGCCTATCCGGTGCGCTGGATTATTGTTGCAATGGCAGGGATAGGATCCTTGCTAATTGCTATACTGGTAATTTTTGCCATTGAAAACAAAAAAAAGCTGACTGATTATTCATCAGCTGCCTAATTTCTGCCAGCTGTGACAGAACGAATTAAAATAGCATGGTTATACCTTATTGCAGCAGCTTTTGTTGCAATCAATCTTTATCTGGTAGTTCAGAAAGATCTGTTTCTTGGATTTAGCCTGCCCATCGTTCTGGGAGTATTGATGTTATATATTTTTTCACTCGACAAGGTATTGCTGCTTATCACCTTGCTAACTCCATTATCCATCAATATTGAAGACATGGAAGCCGGACTTGCAATTTCCTTGCCGGTGGAGCCGATGCTTTTTGGTGTTTTAGTACTTTTTACAGCCAAATTTTTGTACGAACGTAATTATGATATGCGAATCGCACGGCATCCAATTGCCCTGGTGATCTATCTGATGTTTGGCTGGATGATTGTCACCACCTTCACTAGTGAAATCCCTCTGGTCTCAGTAAAATATATAGTTTCAAGGCTTTGGTTTATCGTTCCTTCCTTTTTTGTGGCAGCCCTGATATTCAAAAAGATAAAAAATATTCATTGGTTTATTTGGCTGTACAGCTTCAGTTTGCTCATTGTAATAGTTTATACCATTTTTAATCATGCCAGCTATGGCTTTAGCGATAATTCGGCCCATTGGGTGATGTCGCCATTTTACAACGACCACACGGCTTATGGTGCTGCGCTGGCGATTTATTTTATTTTTATCACAGCCTATGTGTTTTATCCTGGTTTGAGCAAATGGACCAGATTTTGGGTGATCACAGTGGCTATGATATTAGCACTTGGTACCGTGCTTTCGCTTAGCAGGGCTGCATGGATTAGTATAGCAGCTGCAGTGATGGTTTTAATTGCGGTTTTATTGCATATTAAATTCAGGTGGATTTTAGCTGCCTTTATTACTGTTGTTGTGGTATTCTTTTCCTTTCAGCATCAGATTATCGACATGCTCGAAAAGAACAAGCAGGATTCGTCTAACAACCTGGTAGAGCATGTGCGGTCAATCTCAAATATTTCATCCGATGCTTCCAATCTTGAGCGTATAAACCGCTGGCAGGCTGCAATAAGATTATTCCACGAAAGGCCATTCTTTGGCTGGGGACCCGGCACCTATCAGTTTGTTTATGCACCTTTTCAACGGTCGAAAGAAAAAACCATTATCAGCACCAATGCCGGTGATGCAGGTAATGCCCACAGCGAATACATCGGTCCGCTTTCGGAAATGGGAGTAATAGGGATGTTGCTGGTTTTTTTACTGGTGGGTGTGATGGTTTACAGGGGTTTAAAAACCTATAAAAAAGCCCGTAACAAAGAATCGCGAATTCTTACACTTGCTGCAACCCTGGCACTGATCAGCTATTTTGTCCATGGCTTTTTGAATAACTTTCTGGATACGGATAAGCTGTCGATCCCCATATGGGGTTTGATGGCCATTATTGTCGTAATGGATATTTATTTTGCCGAACGCGACAAGATTGACGTGCCGCTCGAAAACGAAAAAACCGGAAAGTAATTCTCCGGCCTTTCTAACATTGACTTATTTATCTAATTTCTTCCCAGCCATAAAATCAGGCAATTGTCTTAAAGCAGCCAGTTCGCGCCATTTTTTACGCACATCATCGGCCGGTACTCCAAAATAGGTCTTTCCGCCTGGCAGCGACTTATCTACTGCCGAAGTTGCCAATATCACGGCTCCTTTACCAATCACAAGATCTTTGTTGATTGCCACTCTTCCCCATATGATTACATCATCTTCGATACGGGTAACTCCGGCAATGGCTGCATGGGATCCGATTAGACAATTTTTACCAATATAAGTATCATGCCCAACCTGACAATGGTTATCCAATTTAGTTCCTTCATCGATGATGGTATCACCCGTCACACCTTTGTCGATGCTACACAGTGCCCCAATCTCAACACGATCGCCAATGATCACACGGCCACAGCTCTCAAATTTCTTGTAGCCTTCGGGCCTGCGTTGAAAATAATAGGCATCAGCACCCAATACAGTGTTTGAATGTAGGATAACCTCATCCCCGATCTGGGTATGGTCATAAATGCTTACATTGGCATGGATCAGGCAATTCTTTCCAATTTTTACATGATTACCAACAAAAGCACCCGGCTGAATAATGGTTCCTTCACCTATTTCGGCAGTCGGACTAATGAAGCCATTGGCAGCTTCGAATGGCCTGTATTGCTGGATCAGCTGAATGAAAGCATCAAATGGCTTCTCGTGAAATATCAGAGCCTTTCCCGAAGGGCAAGCCACTTTTTTATTGATTAAAATTGTAGTTGCCTTTGAATTAAGTGCTTTGTCGTAATATTTGGGGTGATCAACAAAAGTAATATCGCCCGGCTCTACCATGTGAATTTCATTCAGACCGCTGATCAAAAAATCAGGATCACCCTCAAAATCAGCCTGAAGCATGGCAGCAAACTGTTTGAGCGAAAGGGGTGGGTTAAATTTCATAAGGTCAATTATTCTTTCACACGCTCAGAATAGCTGCCATCGCGTGTATCCACTTTGATCTTATCGCCGATATTGATAAACAGCGGCACTTTAATCACGGCACCTGTTTCCAGGGTGGCATCTTTCATGGCATTGGTGGCAGTGTTACCTTTTTCGCCCGGCTCGGTATAAGTCACTCCAAGGACAACCGAAGTAGGCAATTCGCAGGTAAGTACAGAATCCGTATCGGTATGATACATCACTTCAACGGGGTCGCCTTCTCTTAAAAAATCCGGAGCATTAATCAATTCCTTTGCTATAGGAATCTGCTCAAAAGTTTCATTGTTCATAAAATGAAAATCCTGGCCATCATTGTACAAATACTGCATTGGCCTGCGTTCTACGCGCTGGATGTTAATCTTGCTTCCGGCGGGAAATGTGTTGGGTAATATTTTCCCTGTTTTAAGATTTCTCAATCTTGTACGGACAAATGCCGCTCCTTTGCCGGGTTTCACATGTTGAAACTCAACGATGGAATATAAATCGTTATTAAATTCAATGATCAAACCGTTTCTAAAATCAGCTGTTGAAGCCATAAAGTACTGTTTAAGTGAATAAAGCTGCAAATTTAGGAATTCGGCCTGAATTCATCACCGAAATAGTTAAAAAATCGTGTTTCCCAACAAGCAATAACGATATTTTACAGCAATGGCCATAATTTGATCAGTGGGTAAAAAAATCCGGCTAAAAGCAACATAACCAGAAAGGGACGGTTGATATTCTGAAATTTGAAATTATGCTTTTGTATAGCTTCTTTGGTATGATTGGCTGCCGACAGGATAAAAAACAATAAAAACATGATTAGAATTGTCAGCTCAGCGTGTATCCCCCAATTTAAAACCCAAACAAACAAAGCAGTGAAAGTCATGGCAAGTAAGGCAAAAGCCGATTGTTTCTGGTAGTTGCTTTCCGTTTCAAAACCTTTGGCCTCTGCGGCCATTTTCCCGAGAAACAAACCTTCGAAACCACTGGTTCCGGCAACAAAAAACACCACGAGTGGAATCATAATATGAAGCTGGGCAACGGGATCATACACATCGGCAAAGCCTGCCTGATATCCGAGATAATATGCCAAACCCACGCCAACGATACGCAGGAATTCGATCATTTTAATTAGCATAAAAGATGGTTTTAAATTGATTTATATGTTTGGATCAGCTAAGAGTGATAATCCATAGATTTCAAGTTGTAAATCTACATTTTTTAGTATTTGATATTCAGCGGGTGTAATTGATAATCCCCAACCGGCAAGTGCCTGTATGTCTTTCGCAACAAGCTTCACACCTTTTCCTTCAGAAGCAGACTGTGCGTTTTTTCTCAGGGCAATTACCTTTTTCAGAAACGGTAGCCTGCTTTTTAATCGTTGCCTGGCAAATAAGCTGGCAATGGCTTGCTGCTTGTCCAATGCAAGATTCCAATTTGGATTTACGATGGTCTCCAATTGTCCGGGTAAAAGCCTAAAAAGCTCCAAAAACATTTTACCATTCGCTTTTTGATTCATTGAAACAGATAAGGTTGCCGGTGTGAAAGGTTGGCTGTAAAAAGGCGTTGTTGACCAACAAAATGCACGGTTGCGATCTTCACCCTCAAAAAGCCACTTACGAGCCCGCTCACGTAATAAAAAATCCGTGTAAGCCATGGCAGGACTGCTGTCATAACTTTGGAGCTGTTCGATCAGGCAGGTTTTTAGCGCATTGGCCTCAAGTCCTGACCATTTGGCGGCCTGTGATAGGCTTATACGACCAAATTTATGCAAGAGGAAATTCAGCAAGGCGGGAAAAGATTTTATCCTGATAGAAGGCCTTAGGTCGGCCAGCACCTTATCTCCCCCATCACCTGTAAACATGCTGAAATGATGGTTATTAAAATATTCCAGAAAAGGAATGATAAACGCCATGCCGGCATAGTTCATGCCCTGTTTGAGTTCGATTAATTGTCTCATTTGTTCCTCAGTAGGATTTTGCAAGCTTATAATTTGGTGGTTTTGATGCCATTGCAATTGCGTCACAGTATCGTTTACAGATTTAAGATCAGCATTAGCCGAACCAGCTGCATCCTGATAGGTAAAAGCCGGAATATTAAGGCCTATTTGTTTGAAAATCCCTGCCAACAAACGCGAATCCAGGCCTCCGCTTAACGACAAGGCAGGACTTTTAACTTTTTCAAGGCGGTTTTGCATAGCCTCCGTCAAATCATTTAACACGATTTTAGCATCGTAATGCTTTAGATCACCAGTGCGAAAACCTAAGAATTGGTTATCTGAAATTTCAATGGACTTTTTGATGCAATCTGCTTTCAAAAGTGTGCCAGGCGGTAAATAGCTGATGTTTTGCCAGAGTGATTTATCGCCTAAGGCAAACCTAAAAAGCAAGGTAGTTGCCAGCGCATAAGGATCAAAGCTTGTTATCCCGGCAAGGTGACGAAGTTGACGGATGTCCCTCCCTATGACAAACTGAATCCTGTCCTGAAAGAGATAAACGGGCAAACGTCCCAGCCAGTCATTCCACAAAAAAAGCTGCTGATTAGTTTTGCGATAGATCAACAGCACAAATTCACCATCGCGCTGATGCAGCCAGGATTGCAATTGCCCGGCAGTGTATTGTCCGGTGCAAAAGTTATTTACTTTCGTTTTTACAACTTCTTCAGGCTGATCGTAAATCATACCTTCCAGAAGCACAATACAATCGCCTGTCTCCCATTTTTGGATCGGATAAGCTGCATAAAAATCAGCAAAAAGCCGGCATTGCTTCTCATCAAGCACAGCCAGCCTTTTTTGATCAAATTGGCTATCAAGCAATACTTTAGCAATACTTTGCTCAGAGCTGTATAATTGTTGAAATGTAAATCCCGGCATGATTCTTAAATTGAAGCCAAGATAGTAAAATAACAAAAACTAGCTGTTATGCTTTCTTTTATTGACTGGCACTTTCTAATAATTTCAAGGTGTGTTGTAATCCTTTGTTGCTTTCCCAACCAAAATGGCCGGGAATGACATACTTTGGCCGAGGATATTTCCTGAGCACTTTTTTAATTGTCGGTTTCCATTCCTGAAGGTTAGCATCTGCAATATTTCCCAAATTTTTACTTTCGGTGCTTTTTATTAAACAGCCACCATACAGAATTTTGTGACTGCCAAACCAAATTACAATATTGTCTTTGGTGTGACCTTCGCCGGCATAATAAGTTTCAAATTTATAATTCCCCACTTCAAACACCGTATCATTTTCAAAATAATACGCTGCTTGTTTTTCGTTGAATTTCTCGCAAAGGTCATAGGTCAATTTTGAGCTGAAGGTTTTTACACCTCTCTGCTTAAAAAACTCAAGTCCAGCTGTTCGGTCATCATGATAATGTGTTGCTATTGCCAAAACAACATTTGCCTGATGCCTGAACCAAATACTATCAAGCAAGGGTTGAAATTGTGTGGTGTCCCAAGGCGTGTCGAAAAGCACAACACCAGCGTCAGTAACCAGATACATGCTGTTTGAAGGAAACATAGTTCCATTTATGTCTTTGTATGTTGTATAAACATAAAAGTTATCTGTTAAATTGTGGATACACAGTTTGTTGTTGTCCTGGCCTATAAGTAGGACGTGTATCCAAAGAAAAAGTATAATCCATATAAATCGCTTCTGCATTAAGTCCTCCTTTTTGTAGTTCTGATTAATATTGTTTAACTGACCGGCAATATCTTATCTTGCATTTAATGCTTCAGTTTTCTTATTCATTTAGTATCTCATTCACAAATTCCGTCCATTCAAAAAGTGGAATGTTTTTGTCGAGATAAAAATCTGGTTGTATGCCTTTCTGGTCGATCGTAAAATCGGGAATGCGTTTGCTTTTTGAGAGCGCATAACCTAATTGAAACTCATTGCAAGGCGATGTGACAAAATACATATTGGAGACATCCAAAACGCCATAAGTTGTTGTTCCAAAGAGTTTTACCTTTTTACTTTGTTTGGCAGCCAATAAAAATTGTTCGTCGGTGCTTCCATTTTGCTGGTTGATGATTATGCCTACCTGCTTAGGGAAAGGATAACTTGTATCGTATTTTGTAATGCTTACCGGGTCATCGCTTAGATCGACAAATTTTCCTATCTCCTTTTCTAATTCATCGTATGCAGATTTTGCCCATTTTTTTCCATCCTCATCAAATCCATACTCGGGTTTATTAATAAAATCAAGCATTCTTTTATTGTTCAAGCTGGTCGATAAAAATTCTACTCCTACAGTTCTTATTGGATTGGTATAGATAAAAGGCAAAATTTCCTGATAACTTCCGTCAGAACCTCCTGTTCCGTTTCTGATGTCAATAATCAGGTTTTCTGTAGAAAGTATTTCTGCTCTGCTGGCCAGGATGATGCTGTCAATTTTCCTTTTTTCGGAATGGTGAAATGAAGGTATTCTAAAGTATAGGGTCGTTTCGTTAAGCTTTTCGATATAGGGATCCCTTGCTTTTAGTGATTTAAAATATTGTTCAAATTTTGGTTCGTCATCTGCCTCGGGATAGATTCTCGAGAGATTAATATTTCCGATCTGCAAATGATTTTTCCCCATAAGTATTATACTATCAGATGCTACCGCAGAATGGTCGCGCATATAAAATACAGCCTGATTATTTAGATCCGAAATGCTGAATTTTAATTTTACCTGTCCTTTTGTCCAGGTTTCAGCGCCCGATTCTATAATAAAACCAATGTACTCCTCTCCCACTTTTTTGATGCCGATTTTATAAGGTGTCGTTTCCCAAATTCCTTCAAAATCCAAAGTATCTTTATTATCCAGATATTTTTTAAAATCTTCGTTTTCAGCAGCATAGGTTTCCCACTCAGTGAATTGTTTCGCCGTAACTTCTTCGTTGGATGGCCATGCCTGCTCGTTCAGTTGAATAGCAAAATGTCCGGAACGAAAAAATTGTAACCACTCGTACAAAACCGGCGTGCATTCAGCAAGTGTTTTGGCATTTTGTACTTTCTCCAAAATCCTGGAATTATGGTCTGCATAGGCTTGGTCTCCCTTATTCTGGAGCGCATATTGAAATCCGGCATCATTTTCCTCAAAGGTATTCTTTACCCATGCAAAGTTGGATTTACAATCACAATTTTGTGCAAACGAAAATGTGGTTGTGAGCAATAATAAAATCAGGCTTAAGCTTTTTTTTGTCATGGAATGTTTATTTATCATTTGATAGCATTTGGATAGACGTGCTTTTGATACAATTGTTACTGTGGAGCTGAACTTTTATTAACCAAATAATTCCTTTTAAAACATTATAATATAAATCAATGTGGATTAAACATTTACCTGACTTCAGTAAGTAAGATCAGTCAAAAATCCAGTAGCTTAATAAGAATACCTTTAACAAATGCACCTCCTTTACAGTGTTGGTTTTCATCTGTATTTAAAACCACATGCTAAACAATTATCTCTGTGTACGCTTAAACCACTCCCGCATATCTTACATCTCCAAACTTCTTCCTCCTTATTCAGAAAAGTGATCAGACCGTGTTTTTTAATGTACGTAAGGTTTTCAATCATGCTCATTCCGTATTTGGTGCGGTATCTTTTATCCAGATTCAGTAATCTTTTACATGGATATTTCTCACAGTCAAAACAAAATCCCGATTCAGTTTCTGATAAAAAGTTACAATTGACAATCAAGCAACTTCTGCATACATCCGGTTTATTTGGATCATCCTTTTTAAAGCAACCTCCACATGGCCTTTTATATCGAAGATGACCAATGCAAAGACCGCAATTCATTCCACACGGAGCTATCAGATCAGCGTACTTAAATGCTTGTCTCATACAATTTATTTTTCCATTGCCTGTTCTCTCAATTCCTTTGGCATTTTCTCAATAGCATAGCGCAAAGAAGTGCGTGGCATTACTGATTTTTTTGACATAACATATGCAAAAACCTCCTGTTGATGTGATTCACTGGCGGCTTTTAACATCCATCCATAGCCTTTTCGGACCAAATCATCTTTATCAAGCAATAAAATATCTGCAATTTCGAAAATCTCTTTCAGAAATTTTCCCTTACGAGCCGGAATAATCAAACTTACTGATGCTGCTCTTCGCATCAATCTGTCAGCTGATTTAGCCATGTTTTTTAACTGAGGTAAATACTCAGGATACCTCTCAATAAATGTTCCGAGCGTATGATTGCATAAGGTATCACATGAAGCCCAGTTATTTACATAAGCTTTTATCCATTTTTCGAATAGCTTAAAATCGCCTGGTTCGTATTTTTCGTGTAGGTAATACGACCAGTTGCAGGCGATAAACGATTCTTCAAGAAATCCTGATTGCCATAAAATTTCACAGAAACTGAATATTTCTGATTTTTGCCTGTATTCAATCAGCTTAAAATAATCCTTACTAATTTTATTAACAATTGGAATCCGAACTCCATAAAACCTGATCTTTTCTTTGAAGAAATTTTGACTTGTCGCCTTAGTTTTTCCGTCAATCTGCTGCGTTAATTCTTCTCGAATCTCTTTAATAATATCGTCCATTTTGCACTGATCTTTGACCTATGTAAAAATTTTTGGTTTTATTCAAAAATAGCAATCTCATTTATTGTTTTTCCTGATGTGGTTTGCTTATGAAAATGCAGGTGATGGCAAATGATAGGAATATCCTATACCACATTATAATTCAGCAAGTTAATTCTGAATGATTTTTTCATCTACGATTGATTTAAGTACTCCTTCGTCAGGTTGTTCTCTATCCTTTTTTTTGCAAACAATGCTTCATACTATTGTATTAAAAGTACATCTTTATAGGTTCCACTTTCCAATTCAAGTTCAATATAGTATATGCCTGATTGTAAGTTAGCTATGTTAATTTGTTTTATGTCTTGCTTAAATTGCCGAACTAACTGTCCGAATTGGTTGTATAACTTTATTTGCTCAACTGTTTCATTATTTTCGATGTTTATGTTAATAATCTCAGTTGCCGGATTCGGATATATGGAGAACTGTGGTATAATATTGTCCTGAATCCCGGATAGACAGATATCCTCAACTTCTTCAATGCTATTACAATCAGGAGCATTTTCGAAGATATAGACTGTCCCATTGGGCGAGTTAAGGTAAAGGCAGATGCTTTCGACATTGCATTGTGATAAGGAGTTATTAGCACGGATATATAAGTTCTGAATGCATGACGGGTTGATGCTATCAATTCCTGAAAGACTTGGAAGTAAGTCATTCCATCCAATCGTAAGGTTTCCGCAAATTGAATCCAGTTTACCGAGTCCGGTTAGATTCAATAACATATCATTGCTAACTATTACCAGATTTCTTCCAATTTTTGAAAGGTTATCAAGCCCTTCAAAACCTGATATACTCGTACCATTAATTATGAGATCACCCATAATTTTTGTAACAGAACTTAATCCTGTTAAGCTTGAAATATTAGTTCCATTGAGTTCAATATACCCTTCAATTACAGAGCAATTCGGATAGTCAGTCTGGAAGCTATCGACTTGTTCCTGAGTAGTGAATTTAATCCCTTCCGGAAGGCAACTTTGTCCTCTGATCGACGAAATCAATAAAATCGACGAAACCAGGAATGAAATAATCATTTTCATAAGTTTGATTTTAAGGTTATAATATCCTCATTGAATTGTGGACAATGCTGCAAATGGATGAAGTACATTGTTTAACCGACTTCCTTGTTTTTTGCCCAATTGCCGTTGTTTAAAGTCGTCCATACAATTAAATATTTCAAATCACATAGGGTATATCACCTGCCCATGCGAATACATATGACAGTTACAAGGCATGAAATTACAAAATTTTCATTCTCTCAAAGATAATCTTCAATGGAAGTCAAAACTAAAATTTAGAGTCATCCCGTCAAATGCGGTATGAGCAGATGATTAAAACCTCCTCAAATATTCCCTATTCTTCAGGAGGGCTATTCCGGAGCTGTATAATCCTATGCAATTTCCATAATAATTGGTTTCGGTTGGGGATTCCTGCATCGAGCTTGCCTAAATACCTGTAGCGAGCTTGCGCTTAACTGTGCTTATCGAAGCACCGGGATATAGTTCAACGTAGAATAATAGCCGGGATTTACAGTCCGCTCATATTTCAATTCCTAGGATGTTGCTACTTTATGGTTTCATAATATTCTGTTGGCTGATTTTCTACCTTCATATTCATAATATTTTCAAATCGGGTATTGCTAATTGGGTGATAACTAATAATTTCACCATTAAAAATGATACAAAATGTTCCGAAAGCACATGGGTTTTTTTGTGCAGCGGCCGCATCTTTTAAGTCAATCAATTTGGGTTTTAGTTTAAATTTCTGTTCCGCTGATTCTATTATGGCATTTACATTTTTCTCAGTATAAGGGCATTGGACAGATCGAATGATTGTCAATCCGTCTTTATAATCATTCAGGTTTTGAAGTACATCGGATTTGAAACTTGGAGACGATGATGCTTTCTCAAACTTAAAAGCCAACAATTCAAAGTCTGGTTTGGCATTGTCTACAATTTTAAATCCTTTTTTCAGGAATATTTTATTATCGGCCATAAAAGATCCTTTTCTTGTAACCACAGCTACTCCCAACATTTTTTGTGATCTGGCATCATTAATACATTCGTCAATCAGAGTTGATGCGTAACCTTTACCTTTAAACTCATTCTTGAAACCAACAAAGATGCAGTGTATAAACATATAACCATCTGCATTTACAGGACGATGAGCTATTTTACCTGGCAGATATTCGAGCATCCCCTGATAAGCTTCATTTTCCGAAAGAAGTGCTTTTATTCGTAGCCCTTTTGAATAATATTCCTTAAACCAAGCTATTTTATTTCTCAGTTCGTTGTGTTTTCCGGTGTCTTTATATCCACATACACCATAATCCGCAATATTTTCCGGTGTTAGGTCAATGATTCGAATAGCCATGCTCATGACATTCTATTTTTAATGTTTATCAACCTGAATTATGACAGCTTACTAACATTCTTACCAACGTGAAACAAAGTTATTGATTATTAGCTTGATTTATCTCCATTTCAAAATTTATCTTTCCGGAGAATGGATGACAGTTTCATTGGGATATGGATCAAATTTCGCCGGCTTCTTTCTGTAGATTGCCAGCTGGTTTCGTCGTTCGTTTAAAAAAAATTAATTGGTTTCTGGCATGTATTTATCGTTCTTGAAACCAAGTTCCATAAAAGCTGCGATTTTTTTAGGCTGTGACTGTTAATGCTGTGTAAACCATAGCCCGGCAGATATTGCTGTAAATTCTCTGATATCGTTTTATCACTTCAGAAGCTATTCAAGTCCTGAAGACTGAACAAAATTTTCCCGGATTCTGTTTCAGAGGATGTTAATTAATAAAATTAATCTTCTGTCTGGTTTTTACAGACCAGCTCATAAGGCTTATTGCTATTGGTTGCAACGGCAAAAATCTATAAATTATTCAATTTTCTTATAAGGTTGTTTGTTTACTATTTTGATATGCTTTTCCCTAAAACCATTATTGAAATGCCTAATGCCATTACATCTTTCAATATGAAAAAATCAGTAATTGGCACACCGTCAACAGTGTTGAATACATTTGGCGTGGTAAATAAAAAACTGATCGTAACAAGAAATGTCAATGAAGATAACACACCTCCAAAAATGCCTGCTTTCTTCCAAACAAAATGTAATAGTAGGCATACAGCCGTGATGATTTCTAATGCACCTATGAGATTTGAAACAGCCTGCAGAGATAAAATTTTGTACAGCCAGTTCATCAGGAAACTGCTAATTACTAACGGCTCTATTGCTTTTGCTTCGGTTGGCGTGAACTTGAAAACCCCAATCCAAAGTAAAACAAGGGCAACACCCCATACCGCTATTCTATATCCGATTTTTTCAAAATTTATATTTTTCATATGGTTGTATTTTGTTAATTATTTTACTGAGCCTTTGGACTTTATCCAGCCAGGCTTTTCTTTACGCTTATGTTGATGGTTTTAACTGACCAATATAAGTAGTTTTTGTTTTTAGCCGTAATGAGCAGCGTAAACAAGGCTTAAATACATACTAAAACCCTGATGGCACATAGTTGTCTATTTGTGCAATTTATCTATTTATTCTTTTTAATCACCAAATTGGTGCAGATCACTTTATTTTCAAGAACATCATTTTCAATTTCCTGCCTTCTTATATAATCGAGAAACAGATTTTTTTTCTTAGGATACTTTTCAATCAGCTCCAGGCATCTCTTTTTTAATGTATCAAAAATATGATTGTCAGAATCTATTATGTCGTCTCTATTAAAAATGTCAATTTCAACAAGTTCCATTCCTGCTTTTTCAATCTGCTGTAATAGGTCTGACTTTTTAAATATCAATGGGTGACTGAAATCACTGTTATCATCTATAAAACCATCATCAATAATGAAAATTCCCTTTTCTTTGATACACTTTGCTAAGGTTGACAGAGTAGAAAAATAATCGCCAAACACGGGCCCGATTGCTCCAAGAATTACCACATCGAAGCCCGATAATTCTTTCACTTTTTCTCTGATATCTCCTATTTCAAATTTACACAAATGATTCACTTTATGCTCCGTTGCCTTTTGTCGGGCAAATTCAACAAATTCAGGAATTGCGTCTATTCCATAGCAGCTACATCCAAATTTTTGCGATACTTTAACAGAAACAGCTCCTTTCCCGCAACCCAGATCAAGAACTTCTAATTCAGTTAAATTATTGCAATGTTTTTTTATCAGTTTTATGATTGCAACCGGATCAGCCCCTATTTCCCAACTGTCTTGTAATATAAAAGGTAAAAATGGAAAAATTTCTTTATCTGCCCCGTCCATTGCAATAACAACGCTTTCTTCTATTGATTTCATAATGCTATCTTTCTGCAATTACCAACATTTCAAAATCATTCTTTGTCAATTTATCCTCGCGGGAAAAAGCCCCGAGCCTTGCTCCGAAAAATTCAATTTTGGTAAATCCAAGCGTTTTCAATAACCACGTAATCTCAGACGGGATATAGTATCTTTCATTGCATTCGAGTACTTTTTCTACTCCATTATCATCAATAACTTTTGTAATATTATAATCTCTAAATGTCATTAAATCAAAAGTGTTGTTGTGATATGTGGCATTTCCTTTATCCACTGTTGAAGCGCAAAATTCTTCTATCGAATTGAATATTGGGAATAATCCATTGAGGGTTGTAAAAATAAATTTTGCACTTTCCTTTAATGCTTTTGAAACACTTTTAAGAATTTCATAATTCAATTCATCAGTTTCCATTAAAGGAAAACCTCCCTCACACATCATTATGGCAACGTCAAATTGTTTGTCGAACGGAAGACTTCGTGCATCGAATTTTAAAAAATCAATCTTTAAACCTTTCTGCTTCGCCTTTTCTCTTGCTTTTTCCAGTTGTGATTCGGACAAATCAATTCCAGTCACCGAATAACCTCTCTTTGACAATTCAATGGAATGGCGGCCAGTTCCACAACCTATATCAATGATCTTTAGCGTTTTACTAAAATTAATTTCTTTCTCAATAAAATCACATTCACCAATCGTCCCTTGTGCAAAAGATTCTTTATCATATTTCTCACCATAATCTTCAAATAAAGATTCGTACCACTGCTTTTTATTCATTATTTTCTCTTTTTAGTTTGTTTACCAAATTACTAAACCAAATCCCGCTATCGCCATTCATAATTTTTTTGACGTAAAGGTAGCCTTTTTGTATTTTAATGAGACTCATTCTAACCTCATTTACAATGAGAAAAAAGAAATGCACCTACTAAGGTTGAGCAAACTATGTTAACAGTCAATCGATTTAACAAAGTTTTCAATACTCTCTGACAGCAGTAATGCTAAAGGTCAGAGTCAGAGAACTTTTGGCAATTACATAATAACAGACAATTGACTGGGGTTGTAGTTGACCAAGGAGTTCATGCCGGATTGTGCCGACCACATGAGCTCCTGCTTATTATCCGGTATATTTACCTGTTGTTCTGTCTTTTAGAAAATGATAAATACTTTTTGCTTCTTGTCACATTTGCACTTTTTACAGTTGGTGCTCCATAAACTAATTCCTCAGGATCATACAAAAAGTATTTTGAATTACTATTACCTTCCTCATATTCATAAGTTATTATATTACCATCATGTTCTAAGATGAATTGTTCAATTCTGTGAGAATTTTTAACTTGACTTGATTCATTTTCTTTTATTACAAGAAACTAGAAGTGAAATCACTTCAATAGTTATTAGCAAATTTTTAGTTTTCATTTTTCAAATTTTAGAGTTTAAAATCAAAATACTAGGTTGTAAACTCTTATTTTATAGCAGTTAACGATTAAAAACATGCAACATTTCGTACAGTTCCACTTTGTGAGTAGGAGCTGTTTTCATTGTTTTTAAACTTTTCACACTATTAAGGTATTAAATATTCTAAATATCCAAACCATCAATTAGGACTTGAAATATTTTCGAAATCATTTTCCGGATACAACGATTTTCATTTGATTACAAAAGAACTTTTTTTTCTGATAAAATGCTGTTTAGAACAGTGCTGTACTATACCCACCACAATGTTTCCTGCCACCAATTTTCGGTATGATTTTGATCTTTTCAATGAAAGCATATTTTTATTAAAGTTGAAACAATTTTAACTCCTGTGTTTAGTCGGGAGATTTATCTTCTGCCCACATCCCACTACTCAATTGGTACAAATAATGTACTTTAGCCTGTTAAAAAAATTGATCTGCTCAAGTAGTAAAAATCCGATGGTTGACTTACTCACACTTAAAAAACAGCTCGAAACCCTTTTCAGGGAGCATGTCGGAACTTTGCCTCAGGAAATCCATCCCCTGCCCGAGTCTGGTTCCGGACGACTTTATTACAGACTTCAAAACAAAAAAACAAGTCTGATTGGGGTGTGGAACGAACAAAAAGATGAAAATCAGGCCTTTGTTTACCTTTCGGAAATGCTCACTAAAATTGGATTTCCAGTTCCCAAGGTTTTTACTTTAAGCACGGATAAGCAAACCTATTTACAAGAGGATTTAGGGACAACCAGTCTTTTCGCTCTTGTTCAGCAATCGCTTGCACAAGGTGAATTTCATCCTTCGCTGCTTGATTTTTACAAAGATGCAGTGAATGATTTGATCCGCTTTCAACTCAAAGGAAGTGAAGCAGTTGATTTCTCGAAGACTTTTTCAACAACAGCTTTCGACCAAAAAGCGATCCTGGCCGATTTGCATTATTTCTATTATTATTTTGTTAAGCTGCACCCACAACTGCATTACAATGAGTTTAAGTTACAGCACGACATGGAAACTTTTGCTTCTTATCTTGCCGGTGAGCCAGCGAATTTTCTGATGTACCGCGATTTCCAGTCGCGCAATATTATGATTCATGAGGGCAAAAACTATTATATTGATTTCCAGGGTGCCCGTCGCGGACCCTTGGCATACGACCTGGTTTCGCTGCTTTACCAGGTAAAAGCCCAACTACCTGAATCGTATCGTGCATTGTTGATAAACCAATACCTCAACGAACTAAAAAAATACAAACCACAGCTGGTAGCGTCCTTCGAACAGCATTTTCCGGGCTTTGTGCTGCTCAGGCTAAGTCAGGTGCTGGGCGCTTATGGTTTCAGAGGACTGATACAAAAAAAATCACATTTTCTCGAAAGCATTCCTTTTGCACTTAATAGCCTGTCAAAACAACTCAATAAGTTAAATACTGATCTCGAAATTGATGAATTGAAGTCGGTTTGGAAGCAACTGGATTTGCTGACAGCAAAATATCCATTGCCTCAAAAACAGGCTTTTAGTTCGTTAAATATTAAAGTCAGCAGTTTCTCTTACAAAAAAGGCGGCATTCCGGATGATCCGGACGGAAACGGGGGCGGCTTTGTTTTTGACTGTCGCTTTTTACCCAACCCCGGCCGTGAAATACAATACAAAATGCTTACCGGACGCGATGAAGCTGTAAAATCCTTTTTAGCCTCCAAAAAAGAAGTTCAGGATTTTCTGGAGACGACAGAACACTTGCTTACCAAGGCCATCCAAAACTATCAAAGCCGGAGATTCAGCAACCTGATGATAAGTTTTGGCTGCACAGGCGGACAGCACCGATCGGTTTTTTGCGCTGAAGAAATCTCCCAACGCCTTCGAACAAAGTACCCCGATCTGGTGGTTAGCTGCATACATCACGAACAAGCTTTTGAGAATGAGTGACAAAAAATGTAAAAACAATAAAAAGCCTGCTGAATTTAAAGACAATAAAGCCTTTATGTGTCATAAGTGCGGGCATCAGTCAAACAAAGCCACAAGACTTTGTAAAGCCCTGAAAAATCCGTCATGAGTACAAAACGAACAGCCATGATCCTGGCCGCCGGTAAAGGCACACGTCTTGCAGAACTTACGCAAGATCAGCCAAAAGCACTGGTCAAAATCAATGGTGTCAGTCTGCTCGAAAGAGTAATCATCAATCTGGAAAAACAAGGATTCCGACATTTTGTGATCAACGTCCATCATTTTGCCGATCAAATTATTGCTCACCTTCAGCAACCACAATATCAACAACTTAACATTAATATTTCAGATGAACGGGACGCCTTGCTTGAGACGGGAGGCGGTTTACTGAAAGCCAGAAACTTTTTTACTAACAGCAAAAGCGTATTGGTACACAATGTGGATATACTCACAAATCCTGACCTTATGGCTATTACCACGCAGTTTGAAAAGTCGGGTGATATGGCCTGGCTGCTCACGCAGGAAAGACATTCGGGTAGAAAGTTGCTCTTCAATAAAACCCAGGAACTTATTGGCTGGAAGCATCTCGAAAAGTCTGAATTTAAATGGGTTGATCAGGCATTTACTAATTATACCGAACTGGCATTCAGCGGAATACACTTATTCAAACCTGTAATGCTCGACAAATTACAAACCAGGTACGGCAGCATCATAGAATTATACCTCCGGCTGGCAAAAACAAATGCCGTGAAAAGCAGGCTGATAAAGCCGGATTATTGGTTTGATATGGGTAAATTTGCTGAATTTCATACTATTGAAAATTACTTCAAACAAATCGAAACCATTTGAATCATGCAAGGTTTTCTCGATCAACTTACGGTATCCATCATCAAAAATTTCCCTGATCAACTGAATGATCTATTGATTGTTTTTCCTAACAAACGCGCAGGAATTTTCTTTAAAAAAACACTGATCGAAAAGCTCGAAAAAAGCACGCTGCTCCCTCGTATTGCTACGATAGAAGAGGCATTCGAAGCATGGAGCAATCATTTACAGGCCGATCCATTAACGATTCAGTTTGAGTTGATGAGCATCAAAGCCGGCCAGCAAAAATCTGACACCTCAGAGCTGGCTGAATTTGCCGGACTTGCTGCACAAATGGCTGACGACTTCAACGAGATCGACCATCAAATGGTTGATGCAGAGGCTTTGTTCAGTTTTTTGAAAGAAGCCAAAGCACTTGAGCTATGGCATCCTGATGGATCACCACTTACCGGGAGCGAGAAAAAGTATATCCATTTCTTCCGGGAGTTGAAAAACGATTACCGTCAACTCAACGAAAATCTCAATTCAAAAAGTTTGGCCTATGCCGGCAAAATCGCCAGAGAATTGGCAGAACTGGAAGCAGAGACATTAAATCAAAGGATAGAAGCGCATAAAGTGATCTTTGCAGGCTTTAACGCTTTCACCCATGCCGAATCGAAAATCGTGAAACAGTTGATCCTGGAGGATAAGGCATTGATATTTTGGGATTTGGATCAATATTATTTGGAACAGCAATTCTTTGGCCTGCACGAAGCTGGAAATGCTATCCGGAATTTCATGAAAGGGCTGAATAAAAAGCAGGAAACTAAGTTTATTTCGAACGATTTACTCAGCCGTGATTATCATTTTTACTTTCATGCTGTAACAGGAGATGTACTGCAGGCCAAAGCCTTAGGTGAGGAATTGCATAGGAATCATGATCCTTCAGCCTGTGTTGTACTGGGTGATGAAAACCTGCTTATTCCGGTGATGAACAGCATTCCGGAGGACTATGAAACTTTCAATGCCACCTTGGGATTTCCCTTCAATAAAACCGCATGTTTTCAGTTTATCAGGCTTTATCTCGATCATCTGCTTGCACAACAACAATCTGGCACAAAAGAACTCTATCTAAAGCCAATACTTGCTTTACTCTCGCATGAATTCAATCAAAGTTTGCTGGATCAAAACACCAATCAGGCCTTGCATCACTGGCGTTCAAAGATAATCCAGGCAGGCATCAAATTTTCAACTGAAAACAAATTATTGGAATTAACTGAAAATGTTTTACTTAAAAATTATATCCACTCCATTCTCATTCCGGCAAAAGGCAATACTGAAAGTCCGTTTGTTGTGATCAACGGATTTTTATCGCTGATCGAATCACAACTTGAAGCAAACAATAAGAAAGGATCTGATTTCCTGTTCAACCAACTGAATTTGGCCAGTCGGATTTTTAATAAACTTGAACAACTTTTTCAGGATCATTTGAATAACAAAGATTTACAGTCTGTTACGTCCATATTTCTGTCAATAACAGGAGCACAAAAAGTAAGCTTCACCGGAGAACCACTACAGGGTTTGCAAATCATGGGATTGCTCGAAACACGAAATCTGAGTTTCAAAGATGTTCATATACTCAGTTTGAACGAAGGGGTGCTGCCCCGCAAACAACACGTGCATAGCCTCATTCCATCTGATATCAGAAAAACTTTCGACCTGCCGTCATTTGCTGATAAACAAGCTGTTACGGCTTATCATTTTTATCGATTAATACAACACGCCCAAAACATTCACCTCTATTACAACATAGATGCAGGTGACTTTGGCAGCGGCGAACCCAGCCGTTATATCCGGCAGGTCGTTCACGAACTGGCAGTTGCCAATCCGAAAGTCAGCATCACGCAATGTAATTTCAGTTTCAACTCTCAACATACTTCTTTTACTGACGAAATTACTATACATAAAAAGGAAGAGGTGCTCCACCAGTTACTTCAAAAAGCAAAAAGAGGCTTTTCTCCTTCAAGTCTGGCACATTATCTTGAATGCCCGCTAAAATTTTATTTTTCAGATATTCTACACCTGCAATCCGGTGTGCAATACGATGAATCCATACGATTGAATGAATTGGGAACCATCGTCCATCGAACCCTCGAATTGCTCTTCAAACCTTATATTGGCAGACGTTTGGATGAGGAAATTTTAGAAGAACTTGTTAACAGAAGCCGTGAAGTACTCGAAAGTTGTATTCAAAATCTTATTCCCGGCGGGCTGGCCGATCAGGGCAATAGTTTAATTACTAAGGAGGTAGCCTATCAGTTTGTCAGTAATTTTTTATGGCACGAAAAGCAAAAACTCATTCCTGAAATACCACTACATATTACTCAATTGGAATATCCGGCTGAAACCAATTATACTATTTTAAATCAAAGTGTTAAGATTAAAGGAACCATTGACAGAATTGATCAGTTTGGCAGCGGCTACCGCCTGATCGACTACAAAACCGGCCAGGTAAAAGATACCGACCTAAAACTAAAAAGCTGGGACGAACTGTTGAACAGTAAAAAGACCAAGGCACTGCAGCTGGCTTTATATTGGCTTTTAGTCAGCCGGTCTGACCTAAGTTATGCACACAGCAACTTTGTTTGTGGCATCATCAGCCTTCAAAAAGCCGGTTCAGGCCTGTTTAGCCTGCAACTACCTGATAACTCAGGACCTGACGCATCAATCCAACAAATTGAAGAACAATTGTTCAAACTTGTCGAAGAAATTCTGGATCCGGCCATACCAATACAACAAACCGAAGATCACAGCTATTGCAAAAACTGCGATTATGTTAATATATGTAACCGTTGATAAGATATTTATATCTTTTTTGCGTGATCCGTGTAAATATTTAAATTTGCTTGCAGAATCAGTGCTTGCCCCCAATAAAACTAAATACCATGAGTAAAAACTCCAAGTTCAATGTCCTGATTGTGGACGACAGACCTGAAAACCTTCTCACACTCGAAGGAATTCTTGATAATGAGAACCTAAACATAATCAAAGCATCTTCTGGCAATGAAGCCCTGGCAATCATGCTCGAACATAATATCTCACTGGTGCTCATGGATGTACAAATGCCGGGCATGGATGGTTTTGAAGTGGCAGAGATCATGCGTAGCAGCGACCGTACTAAATTTATACCCATCATTTTTATCACTGCCATCAGCAAACAACGACAGCACATTTTCAAAGGTTATGAATCTGGAGCTGTGGATTACCTGTACAAACCTCTTGATCTGGAAATATTGCAGAGCAAAATCAAAGCTTTTATTGAGTTTTTTCAACACAAAAATGCACTTGAAGAAACGACACGCAAGTTGAGCAACACTGTAGCCGAACTCAACGAAGCCAAACGTATAGCCGAAGATGCCACAACAGCCAAAAGTGCATTTCTGGCTACCATGAGCCACGAAATCCGCACTCCTCTTAACGGCATTATTGGCATGGCTGATCTGGGACTGATGGATGAAGAGATAGGACCACTGCTAAGGGAAAGATTGATGGATATTAAAACTTCGGGCGAATCGCTACTCGAAATCATAAACGAAATACTTGACATTTCCAAGATAGAAGCCGACAAGCTGGAGCTGGAAGAAATAGAATTCAGTATCCGCGAGCTGGTCGAAAAAGTCGTTAACCTACTATCAGTAAAAATTTTTCAGGAAAAACTGGAATTCGTGTGCGAAATAGATCCTGATATTCCGGATATTATCATTGGCGATCCGTTGAGGATCAGGCAAATACTGATAAATCTATTAAGCAATGCCAGCAAATTTACCGAAGAAGGAACGGTATCGGTTAAGGTGAAAATGCAGGAACATATCGAAGAACAAATCAGCCTGGAGTTTGCTGTTGAAGATTCGGGTATTGGTATACCCGAAGAAAAACAACAATTACTTTTCGACAGCTACACCCAGGCCGACTCTTCCACCACCCGCAAACATGGCGGTACCGGATTAGGACTTAGCATCAGCCAGAAACTGGTGAATCTGATGGGAGGCAAAATCAATGTGGTAAGTAAGCCTGGTGTGGGTAGTAAATTTTTCTTCAGGCTCAATATGATTACCGGAAACCAGAGAACTGAGCCCTGGAAATTACAACTTAAAAAATCCAATAATTCCTTCAGGGTGCTTGTAATTGACGACCATGAGCAATCAGCAAAAGTGATTACGCGCCTGCTTGACTATTGGGGGATTCAAAGTGTGTATGCTTCAGACTGCAGCAAATGCATCGAGCTTGTTAAAGAGCACAATTTCGACCTTATTTTGATTGACTTCTACCTAAAAAACAAGACTGGTGTGGAAGTAGCCGAAGAATTAAAAAAACAATCCGGCGTAAAACCTGATACACCTATTATTTTGCTCTCACCTTCAAAAGCCAATATTGAAATTCTGAAACTCAAAAAAGCACAGAAATATGAATTCCTCACCAAACCGGTGCTTCAAAACGATTTACGACATCTTTTAATCACTTTGTTTGGTTCAAAAGAACAGATCAAGGCTGAAAAAAGTATGATTCCTGATAGTAATGAATTACCCGAAAAACCACTCGAAATACTTGTGGCAGAAGATCAGATTATCAACCGTAAGATTGTAGTGCAGTTATTGGAGAAAAAAGGCTGGAAGGTAAAAGCAGTCGAAAATGGTCTGATGGCGTTGGATGAATCCAAAAACAAAAAATACGACCTCATACTGATGGATGTACAAATGCCCGAAATGGATGGCTTTGATGCAACGCGTGCAATTCGTGTGTTCGAAATAGACAAAGATTATCACACCCCAATAGTTGCCATGACAGCACATGCCATGAAAGGAGATCGCGAAAAATGTTTGGCCGCCGGGATGGACTACTATATTACAAAACCTGTAAATCCAAGCGAACTTTACGATACTATTGAGAAATTTGCTGCCAATCTGCCACTTGAATAAATGTAATGGTAGCGCATTAATTAACCAATATGGATAACCTGGATTATAATAACGCAACCACCTGGGAAAAGATCAAATATTCGATCAGATCATGGCGCTATATCGGTGTGGGGAAATCACTGCTGATATGGTTTCTGGCCATCTCAATCATCCCGTTGGCTTCCATTAGTTTCATCAACTTTTTGAATGCCTACCACGGACTTACCATCGTTGCCGAAAAATCACTCAACACCACCTCTCAACTAAGGGTAGCCTATATCAACACTTTCTTTAACGAAATAGTTGATTTTCTCGAACTTAACAGCAGACAGCGCAACGATATTGAATTTATTGAAAAACTTGATGCTGCCTGGAAACAAAGCGGAAAAGAGCTCAATGAATTTATCCACGATGCTGAATGGCTCCAAATCACAGCCGAGCATCGTGATGAGTTTAAAGATCTGGCCTTAAAAAATGGCTATTACGACATTTATTTTATGGATAACAAAGGGAATATCCTTTTCAGTTTGCGCGAAGAAGCCGATCTGGGGACTAATCTATTTACTGGCCCCTATCGGTTCAGCGGCTTTGCTGATGCTACAAGACATACCCTTGAAACCAATACTTTACGATTCTCTGATCTGAATTTTTACGAACCATCCTTCAACATCATCACGGGTCATTTTGTGCAGCCGGTTGTAAATTCAGCTGACAGTTTGATTGGATTGATAGCCCTTCAAATTACAATGGATCGTATCAATCAAATCATTCAGCAGGATGCCGGATATGGCGAAACAGGCCAGGCCTACATCGTTGGAAGCGACAGATTGTTACGTTCGTCAATGCGTTTTGGCAATGAAAATGCCATCATGCGTCTCAGCGTAAGCAACACAAAAGTAACAGATTGGCTGTTTTTTCTTCGAAATCGTAACAACAGGCAAGCCCTCGAAGATCGTGAGCTCGACCGCGAAAAGGTTTCTACCTATGACTCCGACGAAACAGGCAAATACGTCCTGGGGATCTATCGTAACCTCGATGTGATTGAACCAATGGGCGTGAATTGGGTGCTTATTGAAGAAATAGAACATAGCGAAGCTTTTGCCTATGCACGCAAGCTTTCCGACATTGTAAAGCTCTCTTTTCTTATTACGATCATCCTGGTGTTTTTTACCTCTTTATTAGTTACGCGATGGTTCGTAAACCCCATAAAACAGCTATCTTCCTGGGCCAAAGAAGTGGCTGTTGGTAAGGTTTCACGCAAACAAATCAATGCACCCAAAAACGAGATTGGCGAAATGGTTTCAACCTATAACAAACTGGTGGACAAGCTCGAAAACTATGCTAATGTCGCCAGGTTGATGGCCAAAGGGGATTATACCGAGAAAGTGGAAGTTCAAAACGATGAAGACCTTTTGGGTACTTCCATGAATCATCTGGTCGAAAGCCTGAAACAAGTTGTTGATCAGGCTAATCGTATTGCAAAAGGAGATTATAGTGTAACAGTGGTTCCGCGCAGCGAAAAGGATACACTGAACGTAGCCCTTTATGAAATGACCCGCACCCTGGCTCAGAATGCCGAAGAAAACAAAAAACAAAACTGGCTCAAGAGTGGTATCAACGAACTGGATGCAGGATTAAGCGGACAAGCCAACACACAAAAGCTGGCCGCCTCGATCATCAATTTCACCTGCAGGTATTTAGAAGCTAACCTGGGACTCATCTATCTGCTTAATGAAAACGAAAACCAATTCGAGCTGAAAGCAAGCTTTTCGATCGATCCGGATGACCCTAATCTTACAAAACAATTCAGCCTTAACGAAGGATTAATTGGACAGGTAGCCAATGACAAACAGTTGTTGGTGATTGAAGATCAGGAAAATCAAAAAAAGATAAGGCTTGGAATGGGTAGTTTCAAACCAGTGCAATATGTTTTATGTCCGCTGGTTCATGAAGGAAAAACCTTTGGTGTGATCGAATATGCCTCGTTGCAGCCATTTACAGCTGTAAAAGAGACTTTTCTGCAAGTGGCACGCGCTAATATGGCTATTGCCATAAAAACAGTGATGGCAGCCGAAACAGTTCAAAAACTGCTCACTCAAACTCAGGAACAAGCCAACGAACTCGCCGTTCAGCAGGAAGAACTCAGGCAGGCTAACGAAGAACTGCAGGAACAGACCAATGCTCTCAGGGTTTCTGAAGAAAACTTGCAAGCCCAGCAAGAGGAACTCAAGGTGACCAACGAAGAACTGGAAGAACGTACCAAAGCTCTTGAGATGCAACGCGATGCCATACGTCAAAAAAATCTGGAATTGGAAAAAGCCAGAAATGAAATTGAACAAAAGGCCAAAGATCTGGCACAGGCTTCACAATACAAATCAGAATTTTTAGCCAATATGTCGCACGAACTGCGTACACCACTTAACAGCATCCTGGTTCTTTCGCAACTACTGGCTGAAAACAAGAAAAAACATCTTGATGAAAAAGAACTTGAATATGCCCGCACCATCAATGGCTCCGGGAGCGACCTGCTTGAGCTCATCAATGAGATACTGGATTTAAGCAAGGTAGAATCAGGCAAAATCGAACTTTATATCGAACAGATGTATCTGGAAGACCTGAGCCATTTTATCAAAAAAAGCTTCGAACCTGTTGCAGCAAAAAAAGGCCTGGAGCTATTCGTTTCCATTTCTCAGGGATTACCTGCTTTTGTACGGACTGATATTCAACGTTTTCAGCAAATCATTAAAAACCTTTATTCCAACGCCATCAAGTTTACACACGAAGGCAGCATCACACTAAATGTGTTTAGACCCGATAAAAAATTCGAATTCCAAAACAAAAACCTCAACTGCGATAAGGCCGTTGCATTTTCGGTAATAGACACAGGTATTGGTATCCCAGAAGAAAAGTTTCAGGTGATTTTTGAGTCATTTAAGCAGGCTGACGGAACTACAAGCCGAAAATATGGCGGCACAGGTCTGGGATTGAGCATTTCCAAAGGTTTCTCAGAACTTCTGGGAGGCGAGATACATGTTAGCAGCACAGAAGGCAAGGGAACAAGCTTTACAGTAATAATTCCGGAGAATTATGAAAGGCCGGAAACATCTGAAGCAACACTAACTGAAAAAACAAACAATAATCAACTCGTTTCCGAATCTGATCCCAACCCCAAAAATAAAAAAGCAGCAGAGAAGAAAAACCAGCATCTGCAGGAGTTTGAAGAAACCAATGACGACCGGAATGCCATACTCGAAGGCGATTTAGTGCTGTTGATTATTGATGACGACAAAAACTTTACGCGCGTTTTGCACGATCTGGCTCACGAACACAGGTTCAAATGCATCATTGCGCACGATGGTGAAGCAGGTTTGCATTTTGCCGATTTTTATACCCCACATGCCATCATACTGGATATCGGACTGCCCGGCATTGATGGATTTGAAGTGATGCAACGACTGAAAAAAAATCCGCGCACCCGACATATCCCCGTTCATTACGTATCGGCTGCCGACAAATCCATTGAACACCTGAAACAAGGTGCGGTGGGTTATCTTAGTAAACCCGTTAAAAAAGAAGAACTTGACGAAGTATTTAACAACCTGGAATACCTCGTCAAAAACCCACTCAAAAAACTCATTGTTGTTGAAGATGATGAAAGTACACGCAAAAGCATCTCGAACCTGATGCAGGGCGATAACATTGAAATTATTGCCGTTGACTCTGGCGAGGAAGCCCTGAACGAAATAAGTAACACGTCATTTGATTGTATGATCCTGGATCTGGGTTTAAAAAATATGTCAGGCTTCGAATTGCTTGATACCCTCAAACAAAATCACCCAAATCTTGAACTGCCTGTTGTTGTTTATACAGCACGTGAATTAAGCCGCGAAGAAGACCAAAAACTACAACAATATGCGAGTAGTATCATCCTGAAAGGAGCCCGAAGTTTTGAACGTTTATTAGCTGAAACAACACTCTTCCTGCATCAGATCGAAAGTAAACTTTCAGATAAAAAACAAGAGATGCTCAGGAAGATACAACCTCAAGAAGATGTGTTGAAAGGCAAAACAATATTGATAGTGGATGATGATATGCGTAATGTTTTTGCGTTGACCAGTGTATTGGAAAGTTACGACATACAGGTGATCTTTGCCAAAAACGGACGTGAAGGAATCGAAAAACTTAAAGCCGGCAAAAGCATCAACCTGATCCTGATGGATATTATGATGCCTGAGATGGATGGATATGAAGCCATGAAGATCATCAGAAAAGAAAATAAATACAAAAAACTTCCCATCATAGCCCTCACAGCCAAAGCCATGAAGGACGACCGCGAAAAATGTCTGGCTGCCGGTGCAAATGAATACCTCTCAAAACCGGTTGATACAGCCAAATTGATTTCGCTCTTGCGAGTTTGGTTGTACAATAATTAATCCCGGGTTGCCGAATTAAAACCTATGAACACGTCCGAAAATCAAGATATTGACGATAGCATTCTGCAACTCGAATTGGAACTTTTGCTGGAAGCATTAGTCAGACAATATGGCTATGATTTCAGAAATTATAACAAAGCCCATGTGAAGCGCAGATTGCTCTACAGGATGCAACAATTGGGTCTGAAATCCTTATCCGAACTTCAGCATCATATCCTGCACCAATCAAGTACTCTGGCCATGATACTCAAAGATCTTTCGATCAACGTAACGGAAATGTATCGTGATCCCTCCTTTTATTTAAGCCTTCGAAAAGAGGTGATCCCTTTGTTGCGAACCTATCCGTACCTCAGAATTTGGCACGCCGGATGTGCCACCGGCGAGGAAGTTTATTCATTTGCAATCCTCCTCAAAGAAGAAGGGCTATATGATCGCTCGCAGATTTACGCCACAGATTTTAATACCGAAGTGCTGGATACAGCAAAAAAAGGTATATATCCAGTCTCAAAAATCAAGGAATACACCTTCAATTATCAGGCTGCCGGTGGAAAAAACTCCTTTTCGGATTATTATACCGCCCGTTATGATGCAGCCCGCTTCGATCCCGAACTCAGGAAAAATATAGTGTTTGCCAGTCATAACCTTGTAACGGACAGCGTTTTTGCTGAAACTCACCTGATCATCTGCAGAAATGTGTTGATCTATTTCGACAGAAGCCTGCAAAACAAAGTGTTAAACCTTTTTAACGACAGCCTGATCATGGGAGGATTTTTAGGGCTTGGCTCCAAAGAAAACATCATGTTCTCGACAGTTCAGGATCAGTTTTTGATCCTTAATCCCAACGAAAAGCTTTTCCGGAAAAAAATCATGAAATGAAAGCTTATGATGCCATCGTCATTGGTTCTTCAGCAGGTGGAATGTATGCCCTGAAAAACCTGATTCAGGGTTTAAAACCCGGGTTTCGTATCCCCCTGATCATCGTTCAGCATCTGAGTCCGCATTCCGATAATTACCTGGCACATTTTCTGGATCAGCTTGGAATCCTCAGAGTTAAAGAAGCCGACGAACGCGAAAGTATTAAACCAGGTCATGCCTACATCGCCCCTCCCAATTTTCATCTTTTAATTGAGAATGACCATACTTTCAGCTTAACTGTTGAAGAAAAAGTAAACTATGCCCGCCCTTCAATTGATGTACTCTTCGAAACAGCTGCCGGGGTTTTTCGCGATCGCCTGATTGGCATCATTCTCACCGGAGCAAACCATGATGGTGCAAACGGGATAAAAAGCATCCGTTCGTTTGGGGGATTTACCATTGCACAAAATCCGGCAACCGCCGAATCTGATATTATGCCCAAAGCGGCTATTGCAACAGGAAAAATTGATAAAATATGGGACATCAATGAGATTTCCGGCTTTCTGAACAGCTTAAGCAATACTTGATTTACTCTTCAATAAATTCCAAATCCACAAATACAGGCAGGTGATCGGCAAAACCACCCACGTAACGCGGCCCAACATAAGTCCTGTATGGTTTCTTGCCCAAATATCGCTCATCCTCAGCAAACAAAAAATCTGGTGCAAAAATCCGCTGACTGCCTTCTATTATACTTAATTTTCTATTCTCAAATAAGGATTGTGAAACTATTATCATATCAAAGATTTGCCAGTCATACTGATGCTTTAATGTGCCCTCAAAACCTAATTTAGCGGGATTAGTAAAGAGATTTACCAAATGCTGTGGCTTCGATGCCTCTTTTGCCGAAAAGGCCTGTAGTCCCTTTAAAATGCTTTCATCAGTTGGTTTATCATTAAAATCTCCCATAATGATCACTTTGGCTCCGGGATAAACCAGACCAATAGAATCAACATGCTTGCGTAATGTTTGTGCCGCCAGCATCCTCAATCTGCTGGTCGGCAGTTCGCCTCCCCATCGTGAAGGCCAGTGATTTACATACACATGTAACGTGTCTGTTTGAACTAAAAAAGAAGCATAAAGTATATCACGCGATCTAAACTGTTCATTCTGTGGATCCTTCAGTGCGATGGGCTCACTGTTGATCAAACGCATTTTACCACGCTGATAGATAAGCCCGACATCAATACCTCTTCGATCAGGCGATGGATAATTAACATATTGGTAATCAAAATTTTTTAGAGGTGTACTTAAAATCAAATCTCTGAGAACTTTATCATTTTCGATCTCACACATCCCAATCAGAGCAATTGGCTCACCCTCTCCTGCCGCCAGCAGGGTTTTGAATAGATTCGTACGCTTTTTTCGATAACGAAAAAAATTCCATGATTGCTCGCCCTCCGGCGTAAAGGCATTATATTCGCGTGTTGAATCAATTTCTGTGTCGAAAAAGTTTTCTACATTATAAAAAGCTATTCTATATGAAAGTGCATTTTGAGCAATAGTTTCCTGAAGAAGAAGTATCAGGAACAGAAAAGTTATAATAAATTTGAAAAAAGCCGGCCAAAAACGAAGTTTAAACAACATAGCTTTGTATTTTTGTGTAAAATTACCTTTTTCCAGCTCATTTCATTAAGTTTGTAGCTGATTTTTCGTTTTACATTATGTAAACTTGGTTAAAAAAATTACTTATTAACATATTCTTTATCAAGCATTTAAAAATTAATTTTAATTTTTTTTTAAAAAAAGTGATTAGATTTTGAAATTTCCGGAATATAATGGGTGAAGAGGAAAACATATTTAGTTCAATTGAAATACTGGAAGGTATCAAAAAACATGACCGTGAAATTCTGAATTTCGTCTATGAGACCTATTTTAATCAGCTTGCTGATTTTGTAACGAAGAGACGGGGAACAGAAAGCGATGCATGGGATATTTTTCAGGATACCATGGGTGTAATTTATGATTATGTCCATCAAAAGGAATTCAATCTGGAAGTTCCTTTTCAGGCGTTCTTTTTCACTGTGGCACAAAAACTTTGGTTTAAACACTATCACAAGTCCCAAAAAGTGAGTAACTTTACCAATGAAACTATGGATCTGATTCCCTATGAAAGCAATGAAATGTTAAGGGAATTGATGCGCCAGCAGATAATGACCAGGCTTTCGCTCAAATACATGAAAAAGCTCAGTCCGAACTGCCTCAAATTGATAAAGTTCTCTAATATGGATATGGATACCAGCCTAATAGCAAAAAAGCTAAACTACCTTTCCAACCAGGCTGTATATAATCAGAGGAGAAAGTGCCTGCGGAAACTGTTAAATTGGATCAAACAAGATCCGGAATATCAAAACTTAACTGACTATGAAAGACCTTGAAAAATTTAAGAAGTATATCAGTGGCGAACTGGAAGAGGGAGATTTATGGGAGTTCAAGAAATCGCTGGAAGTTGACGCTTCTCTTGCAGCAGAATTTGAGCTGTTTAAATCCACGATAGGCTCACATATTAATAAAAAACATCAGCTAATGAATGAACTGAACGACATCAGGCAACGGCATTCCAGAGGAAGACAGATCAGTATCAGCTGGAAACGTATTTCGGCAATTGCTGCCGGAGTTGTTATCCTTTTAAGTATCGGCATTGGCCTGATAAAAATGCAACACAACACAAGTTATCAGGCACTTTACGATCAGTTCTTTATTGCTGAATCTGCTTCATTTAATGTACGCTCAGCAACCAATTCGTTGGAACAACCCGTACTTGATGGTATGCAGTTTTACGAATTACACAATTACGATGCTGCCATTGAGATGTTCGAAAAAGCTCCAAACAACCTGATGGGTAAATTATACAGTGGGCTTTCGATGATGGAGCTTGGTGAATTTGAGGAAGCCACAATCAAATTTGAAGCCATCATCAAACACAACGACAACCTGTTTGTTGATCAGGCAGAATGGTACCAAAGTCTTTGCCAACTGCGGATCGGTAATAGAAGCAACGCTATCGAAAGCTTACAAAGAATAGCTGATGATAATGGTGTGTATAAAACTAAAGCGATCAAGATCCTGAAAGAACTGAACGAATACTAAACCTTTTCTCGTTGATTCCCATAATCAACAATTCCAGCAGCGCAAGTATCCGGGGGGAAAGCTTTTACAAACTTGCGCTTATCATATGCATCCTCGTCTGATGGAATCCAATTTCCTGACGAGGATGCAATCTTTTTTAAGGCTTTATTGTAGGGTCTGCTGAAAAACACCTAACACATTGATATAATTTAAGTTGCCATTTATTGTATTGTGGTTTCCCAAGGTTTTTATTAGAAATCATCTAAAATCCTTGCATTACAGTGTAATATTTGAATCAATCTACTTCGTTAAAGTCTATTCTGAATTTAAAAATGTCAACAACAATGTGTTGGCTAGCCTGTCGCACGCCATATTCTGTGTTGCCTGCAACTCGAAGTATATCGATACATCTTCGTCTTGTCGCCTCGAATCTGGCATACGACAGACTTTTTCAGCAGACCCTATTGTAAACTTTTGGCTGAAATTTTACCTCTGATCAATCGATAACCCGGCAAAAGAATCAAAAGCAAGACAATGACACCTACACCAACATACCAATTGAGTAAGTGCCCCTTACTTATGGGCGTAGCATCTCCGATAACAACATAAGAGGCCCAAAAATAAGGATGTGCCTTGAGCTGATTGGCCTGCTCCAGGAAATCAATTTTTGCCTGTTGCAAAGCAATATCCTTGCTCATTCCATCGGCAAGATAATTATAAAACCGCTCCATCATCCATGAGCCGGTTTGATCATGAACTTCCCAGTTTGTCATTACAATTGAAGGCACACCAGCATGGATAAAACCTCTTGTAAGACTTATAATTCCTTCACCCTCCCTGAATTTCCCCGTACCTGTATTACAAGCACTTAAAACAACAAGAGAAGCATTGAGATCTAAGCCGAAAAGTTCATAAGTGCCGATGGAATAAGCATCCAGACTATCCTCCTGCTGCTGAAATATCAGCCTGGAATACAAAGGTTTATCATCATTAATAATCGTGTGCATAGCCAGATGCAGATAACTGTAGTCAGCAGCCTGATCAAGGAAACCTGACTTTGTAGCATCTTTTCCGACCGCCAGCTCACCTCCGAAAACGCTGAGAACCCTTTCAGATTCAATTCTGGCGAAAGGCAATTCACTTAGGGTGATGGTATCCTCCTCATTTATTGATACACTTTTGAACCCACTGTAATCAGGGGCAAATGCCATTAGCTTGCCATTTCCTTTTTGTTTACGTTCATTTTGCGAAAAATGCAGCGTAGCAGAATAACAATATGAGATTGGGTGCCGATGGATCAAGTAGGGTAAGTTGCGGTAATCAATGCGATTAAAAACTAAATTTTCGTCAGAAACTAAAACATCAAAAGGAAGATATCCAAGCTTTCCTTCAGGTAAAATAAGCAATTTTTTACCTTCAGCCATATCGGCTATCGGTTTGATTAACTTGTAATAAAGAAAGCCTGAAGATTTAAGGAAATCTTGAAAGTCACTATTTGATTGTCTTGACAAATCCATTCGGAATTGACTTAATATATGATCGATGTATTTCTCAACTTCCACATTCTCTGCATCAATTTTTATCAAACCACGAGATTTTTTATCTGCGTAGATTAAATAATACTGCTTTTCTCCTGAAGCATAGGAGACAAAAAAGTCTTCTACCTTTAATCGATTTTGCACTTCTGATAAAGAAATAACACCAGAGCTGGACATAAGATTCACATAATCAGGATATTCGGTTCTAATCTTTAAAATTATTTTATCAATCGATTCCATCAAATAAAGCTGCCTTTTCTCCAACAAAGCAATTCTGTTTTCATCAGGAAAACTTTTTTGCTGTTCCTCATAAAGCAATTTTTGAATAACAGACAGATCGTCGTGTAACTGTTGCTCATACTTAATTACAGAATCCTGTACACCTGACAAAAACAAAGCATCAGATTTGCGTATTGAAGCAAGCAATACTGAAGCTCTCCCCTTTTCGGCATAATAAAATGCTTTATCAGCATAAATTGTATCGTGGGTATGATACCAAAGCACAGCAACAGCATCGATTGCTTCGGCTAGTTTAGTTTTAAAATTTTGATTTAAAAGCATCCTGCTTTCATCAGTAAGAAAAAGTCCAATCTGATCAGTGATATCAATTGCTTTATCAAACAAAACAATACTTTTTTTCAGTTTGTTCAGATCATTCTCATCTTTTGACCAATTGTAATAAAGCGATGCCCACCAAAAATAAACATCCACTAAACGTGTATTAATCAAACTATTAATCTCAGAAAACGACTCTGATTCAGAGTTTGCCCTGTTGGGATTCATTAATATACTTTCTGCAACAGCATATAAACTGTCGGCACGAACAAAATCCTGCTTAAACGAATAGGCCCTTGCCAGTTTTCTGATTACATCAGCATACTCAGTATCGTTTTTCCCGAAAATTTTGTAAACTATGTCTGCAGCATCACTAAAATAACTAATGGCAGCATCAATATCACCAGTTTCTCTGAAATAATCCGCAAGAGTAATCATAGAGTTTGCAGTTTCAAGGTGGTATTCACCAAGATTTTTGAGTGAAATATCAACTGCATTCTTATAATGAAACAATGCACTCGCATAATCTCCCAAACCATTGTATGCATGACCTAAATTCCTGGATAACTGAACTTTATTAAGCGCATTACCTGAAAAGGAACTAAACATAACTAAGTTATCCCTAGCTTTTTCAAACTCACCAAGTTGATTATAAATATTTGCAACATTACTGGAAGCAGCAATAATTAAAGGATTTTCTATTCTGAAATGGTGTTGGTAAATCTTTAGAGCGCTTTGGTAATAAACTAGTGCTTTTTCATATTCGTTTCTTAACTGAAGATACGATCCAATATTCATTTTAAGGTGTCCCCACCACAAATAGTTTTCGCTTGCATATTCCCGCATGATATTATCTGCTTTCTGATAAAGCAAAAAAGCATCGCCGGTTCTTCCAACCAAACTCAATATTCTCCCATAATTTACATAAAATCCTGCCATCCGGGGATGAGAATCACTGAATATTTCCTCACGAACAATTCTCGACTTTTCAAGAAATACAAGTGCGCTATCAAATTCTCCTTTATAAGAATATGAAATTGCCATATTCTGGTAAATATCAGCCAAATCAATATTCCTGATTTGTAGTTTTAAACATTTTTCCAGGGCTTCTCTGTAATAATAAAAGGCTTGCTCCTGATCACCTAAATAGTAAAATGCAATTCCTTTAAAATTGATCACTTTTATACTGGCAGGTACTAATTTTCCTTCGATCTGTTCAATCATTGCAAGTGTGGAGTCGAAAAGCTTAAGTGCACCAAGATAATCTGCCAACGAAATTTTAATCTTGGCCTCCAGATGCAAAGATTCATATACGATTGTCTTGTCAAGTATTTTGCCCGATCCCGCTAATTTCTTCAGTACACCCAGATATTCAAAAGCTTGTTGCGGGTTATTATTCAAGCGATGCTCTTCACTTAAAAAAAGATAAATTTGTGCCAGACTATCAGGATTTTGTGTTATTTGGATTGCTGTCCTGAAATAATGTATCGCACTGTCTGATTGATTTAATTCACTAAAATAGATACCCTTCAATTTATTCTGAGTAAATTCTGCATGCTTAGAAATTTGTGCTAATTGCGAATTTGCCCAGGCTAACTGGGGTGGAAATAAAAGCAACGAAATTAAACAAATTATTATCAATCGCATGATTCCTAAAAACCTCTTTTATTTATGCTCGTATATACTAATTGTATTATTCAATACAGGAATTATACGGCTGATAATCTAACATTTTCAATACTATAATGAATAATTTCTATTTCATTCCAATTTATCAAAAACCCCAAAAAACAAGCAATCATAAGCGTTCACGAAAATATAAAAAAATAAGCATCCGGCATCATCACAGTAAGTGATTGGCAAAAAAAAAGGAGCATCCGAAGATGCTCCCCTGGTTGTATATTAGTTAAACTTTTCTATTTAACAGCAATTTTTTCGTTAATTATAATGATGTTCCCGTTTAAGTCCCTAACAATCAGCTGATAAAGCCCCGGACTAAGGTCAGACAAATTCACTTGTTTTGTTTGCTGTCCTTTGACCGCAGCAAAGCTTTCATTCGAAACCATTTGTCCCGTAGTATTGATTAGCGACACTTCCAGATTTGCTGTTTCATCCAAAGCAAGATTAATTGTCACGGAGGTTGTTGCCGGATTGGGATAAATAGCCGTTTTGCTTACTCCTGAACTGATAAGTTCAGGTAGGACAAATTTTAAATAATCAATGCTTTCGCCATTCTCACCAAGCAGCTGTGTACCATTTGAAATTGTGAAATAATCTGTTCCTGACACAGACTCTTTCACTTTGATGCGAATGTTAACCAGTGGTTCATCTCCTGCAGGAAGAGCTTTCAGTTCATTATTCATCCAGCTGATTCTGACCTGATTGTCAAAAATTGCATAATTAACATTCTCGTAGGCACTTTGGATTTCCAGAATCTGTAGTTGCTCCGGATTAAAATCCAGTGCCAAAATATATCCTATAATTGATTGATTCGACAATTGCGCAGAAATTGGAATCCAAGCCTCACCTCCATCAACAACAAGCTGCTCCGAAGAAGCAACTTCAAATTGCAGCATATCATCCCTTCCAGTAGGTACGAGAACGCCTTGAGAATCTCCTGTCCTACTTCCTCCTATCGAACCATCATTTGATCGGTTTAGGGTGTTTACCTCAACATCCTCAAAAACCCATTCACCAGCAGGGAAAGGCCTTCCCAACACAAAATATTGTATCATTATAAATGTAAAGTCGCTCATGTTTACACTGCCACTTCCATTTACATCCATTGCCAATTCCTGTATTTCGGTGTAATCAATTAAGCCGGCCATATAAAACACTATACTTAGCGCATCTGCAAGCGTTACCTGTCCGCCATCAATATCGGTCGAAAAGCTAATGTTGTATACGCCATCTGCAATATCCTCAAACGCAAAATATCCGTTTTCGTTTGTTGTGGTTACAGCTACCTGCTGTCCTGCTTCATCAAGCAGGATAGCCTGAGCTTCAGGAATGGGATATTCGGGATTGTTATGATAAAGCAAAGTCCCATCAATATAATTCTGCCCGTTCAGTAAAAGCACTGTAAGGCTTAAAACTAATCCTAATAATATTCTCTTCATGATTTTCGCATTTACATTGTTACTAAATGTCTACCTTTCCTTCCACCCATAATATTACGTATTTTATTCAAATCGCATCACTTTTTTTTAAAAAAAAATAATAAATTTTTATTTGATGGTATAATTTATTGATATAGTGCGCTTTAAAAAAGTAATATTATAAAATAATTTTTTTAAAATTTCCTACATTATGTAAACTTGCTTTCCAATATGATAAAAAAGCTCAACTGCTACAAGGCAATTTGTCGCTAAATTTACATAATCAAAATTTGATTTTGTTAAATATTTCTAAATAAATCACATTACTTAGTACAACTGATTGCCTTGAATACGATAGCTCGGAATCAAAATATATCTTTGCAGCTTATCTAAAAATATCAGTAATTTCCCTATGCTATCAAAATTTAAATATAACTCAATTCTATTGTTAACCGGTGTTCTTGTTTTATATTCATGGTTTATTCCAACAGCGCAGGCTCAAGTTAACATCAACATTCAATTGCCTGAAATTAAACATGAAAACTATTATCTGGCTCGATATTATGGAGATAAATTTCAGATGGTTGACACAGCAACAATTTCAGCAGATACTTCAATCCGGTTTAATAGTACGGAAGCCTATCCCGAAGGTATCTACCTGCTTGTTGATGCTTCAAAAAATCGATTGCTTGAGTTTTTAGTTGCGGATGACCAAACTTTCTCTTTATATGTTCCAAACGAAACTGGTCAGATGATTACATGTGAAGGCAGCAAAAACAGCTGTCTTTTTATTGATCAGATGAATGTTACAAACGATATATATCAAAAAATAAATCAACTTGATGATAATGAGCAAGATAAACAAACAAAAGATTCCTTGTTTCGGTCACTAAAAGACTATCAAAAACAAATTATCAATGAACATCCTGAATCATTCGTTGCAAAAATTATTGCTGCCATGCAGGAAATTGAAGTCCCTGATAGCATAAGCTCAGATCAGCGCAAGGCTTACTATTATTATAAATCAAACTTCTGGAACAATCTTGATCTGAGTGATGATCGTTTTTTGCGAAGTCCCTTAATCATTAACAAAATCAAACAATACTTTGAGCAATTAGTACCTCAGCAGGCTGATTCAATCAGCAAAGAAATTGATTTTATTATAAATCTGACAGCTGATAATATGTCGGTTAGAGACTATCTGATATGGTATTTCACTGATCAATATCAAAATCCTAAAATCATGGGATTGGATAAAGTTTTTGTCCACATAGCCGATAACTATTTTGCAAAATACGAAATTGCCAACACAACGCCTTCAATAAAGCAGAAAATTCTTGAGAGAGCGGATCAATTGCGCCGGCTTACGCTCGGATCGCTGGCTCCTGACCTTTGGCTGGTTGACACTTCCGATGCCTTTGTTAGTTTCAAATCCATTGAAAGTCAGTATCTGGTACTATTTTTTTGGGATCAGGAATGCGGGGTTTGCAAAAAGGAGCTCAACGTTCTTAAAGACTTGTATCAGAATCAGGACAAAAATTTTGAAGTGTATGCAATTGCTGCCAATGCCGACTTTGAGGGCTGGAAAAACTATATCAAAAACAACAACTTGAATTGGGTAAATGTTAATGGAATGAAAAGCATGACGCCTGATTTTCATGACCTTTACGACATTTATGGAACTCCGGTAATTTATGTTTTGGATTCTGAACGTAAAATAATTGCTAAACGAATCAAAGCCGAGCAAATTCCTCTGGTAATCGAGCATGATCGTACTTTCAGTAAGGCTGATGATCAAGATTAATCAGACTCAAAAGCCTAAATAATAATCTTTCAGGAGCGAATAATACGCTGCAGAAAAACTCCCATCCTGTCCGCGAATCACAAAAAACGTCTCATCAATCTGTGGAGGAATGGTTTGTTTGAAAAGCAGGTTAAGCCGATTCACCTTTCTGCCCTCAACAGGAATAATATTCATTTTCTGATGTAAAAAGAATCCGGTATCATCAGCTGCTTTTTTCAACCTGTCCCACTCACTGGCCGGAATCACAACCGCCAGGCTTCCATCTGGTTTGAGGCAATTAAGGGCAATGCAAAACAGATCATTAAAAGTAAAATTCCCGGCATGTCGTGCCAGATTGCGACGTTCGTGATTACCATGATAGGCCCGATAAAAAAAGGGTGGATTACAGATGATCAGGTCAAATGGTGATTTACACCGACTTCCAAATTCACGTGCGTCCTGGTGATGCAGCCTGAACCTTTCTTTCCATTGTGAGGTGTTAAAATTAAGCTGTGCCTCCTGAGCAGATTTCTCATCAATTTCGATTGCCTCAACAAAGGGAACATCTCGTTGAGCCATGATCATCGCTATGATACCTGATCCTGTACCAACATCCAGCACGCTTTCAACCTTGTTCAGATCAACCCAGGCAGCCAGCAAGATGGCATCAGTACCTATCTTCATGGTAGATTGGTGATGCATCATGCTGAATCTTTTAAAATGAAATGGCAAAACTTTCATCCGGGACTAGTTATTCAGATACATCTCAATAAGCCCTTCCGGTGCATCAATCAAAAGGTGTTTCTTTTTTCGGTTTACTTCAAGGATTATCTCATCCTGAATGGGTATAAGTACTTCTTTTTCGCCATGAAACACCTGTAAAAGTGCCTGGTTAGGATACTCAAGTACGGTTTTTATCTGTCCAATTTCGCCGAATACCTGATCAGTAACTGTGAATCCTTCCACTTCGTGAAAATAAAATTTGTTTCCGCTTAAGGTTGGCAGAAACTTCAATGGTAAATAAAGCAAAGAACCTGTAAAATTGCGGGCTTCATCAATATGATTGATATCCTCAAAAGCCACGTAAGCCTTGTTATTTAACAGACGAAAGGCTTTCAGATAAAAAGGAATCAGTTTTTTGTTTTTTTCGACTAATAAAAACTCTATTGTTGTGTACGCCATAGGATCATCAGCATCAATCCGGATACTTAATTCACCCTCAAGCCCATGTGTTTTAATTACTTTTCCAAAATAGAAACAATCTTCCTTATTCATAAACCATGCATTATTATTCTGCCAAATTACGATTGGCTTTCATATGTTTGGGGTGATATGGACAATGCCGGCATCCATTGCCACAGCAGTAGCCTCTTCGCGTTAAAAAGCTGGTAGTCATTACCCTATAACCTCTCTCAAGGTAATAGTCCTCCCCTTCAGTCAATTGATTGTTAAATCTATAAAAACGATCTTCATTATTCATACTTTACACAAAATCATTTAACTAAATCAAATCATCTGGAAAACACTTAATTATCAAGTTCTGAACTATAAAAAATACTTACTGCCAGATCATCCAGTTGGAAAAGCTTGCTTTCGGGATTCCACACATAAACCTTCACCTGTGCCACTTCGTTATTCCAGGCAGGAATTTTGAAACCATAAGTGCCATACCTCCAACGATTTGTAATTTCATCCGGCAGCTGTTTCAACTTCTGAACCTTGTAGAAAATCAATTGATTATTACGATTTGTTGCAGCATAAACCACCATTGCACGTGAAGCAGCATTTTGCTCAAGCTCCCGATAGATGAGGTTAACAGAAAGATAGTTCTGTCCTGCGACTGCTTCGCTATTTACAATTTGATTTCCACTCAACACGAGTGTAGGACTAAAAGGATTAGATTCGTCCAGTTCGGCAAGATACATACCTGAGAATGATTCACCTGACAATTTGATGCCATTGCTGGTCCAAACAGGTGAAGCTGTTTCCATATCCATGAAATAATCCAGGCGGTTATACTCTTTAAGCGATTTAAATATCGGCTCGGGCTGCCCTCCAAGGATTTGCTCATACGATTTGGCAGTCTTCAAAAACACATACCAGTATTTTTCTTTTGTCATCGAATCAGGATGTAAAATACCCCGTTCGTATTGATAGGCCTGAACAAGATTTAAAGGAACAACGAGAATTAAAAACAAACTCAAAAAAATCTTACCCGTCTTAATACTTAATAGTGAAGAGAAACCCAGACCCAATAAAACAGCCAGGATTGCATAATAATCTATCATTGAGCGCATTCCAAAACTATCTCCAAAAAACCAGTTCCACCACGAAGAAAGCACATAAACCAACAACACAAAAAATCCAAGGAAACCGTAAAACTGATACTTTGATTGCCGGTATAAGACCATCAAACCCGAAAAGACAAGCAACATCAGAGGTGTGTAAAGGAAAAATCCCTTCTGGTAACTAAACAAAAATAAAAAAGCTGCCGGATCAAAAAAATGAAATCCTTCGTTTTTATAGGTATATAAAATAAGATCACCGGTTTGAATAAAATTAAACAATGGCTGCAACCCAAAACTCAACAGGAAGCACAAAACAGCCCATAATAATGTAAGAGGCTTTGCAAACAAAGCAGTAAGCCGAAGTCTGAATTGTGGGAAATCGCTTGCAAAAAAAGGAATGAGTATCAACAAGATCAGATTGGTAGGTCTGATCAATCCAACAATTCCAAAAAGGAAAGCAGCTACAAACAAATGTTTTTTACGACCTCCAAGCATAAATAGCCTTACAAAATATGCCAATGCGGCAATGGCAGCGAAAGAATAAACATGTGAATGGGCCGGATGTAGAAAAGCATAGTAAAAAAGATTCGTACCCAGCATCAACGACAGTAAAACCAACAGTCGCAATGGTTTGGTGATATTAAATGTCTTTAAAAGGGCATTGGTAAGAAGTAAGCCCAGGGCGAGATAAAAAGCTGCTGCCAGGCCAACCGCATATTGAAAAATAATATTATAACCATCAAGAGGTAAAAAAGCCATTTTTGAATACAACATGGCAAGTAAATAAAAAGGCAGGATGAGCAATGCTGTTCCCAAATAATATTTATTTACCGTTTTCCCTTTGTACTCATGAAAATAGTGCCCCATATAATCGAGGCCACGTTGCGACTTTTCATAATCGAAAACAGCCTTAAAATCAGTAGTTTTATAATGCAGAACAGCGGTGAGATAAGCGTAATATCCGCTTCCATCGCCATCAATGGTTTTTTTTGCATCAACTCCCTGCCAAAGCTGAACAACGATAAAAATAAGCAGAATTCCGGAAACCAGCAATGTTCTCATAATGCATTTTCTGGTTGCAAAATTAAGGAATCCCGTTCAATGCTATTCCATTTATTCTGCTATAGCAAGGACGGCTGTCGTTCAAAGCCCGATTCCAACGAGATAAAGGTTTCTGTGAACGTTATCTCAGGAACAGTTTGAATCTTCTCAACTATAATCCGTTTGAGGTGTTCGTTATTTTGAGTATAAACCTTGGCTAATAAAGAATATTTTCCACTGATATGATGACATTCTACTATTTCAGGAATCTGCCTTATTTTCTCAAAAACTTCATCATGTGTACTGGTGGCTACCAGGTTTACCTGAATCCCAATAAAAGCACAAGTGTTTAATCCTAAAGCCTTTGGAGAAAGATTAAACTGTGATCCCGAAATCACCCCAGCTTCCGTCATGCGGGCAATACGCTGATGAACAGCAGCACCGGAAACCTTGCATTTACGAGCCACTTCAAGAAAAGGAATACGTGCATTGTTAGTCAGCAAATTAAGGATTCGCTTATCCAAAATATCAAGTTGAAACTTCATCATACTTTTAATGCTAAAATTTTTATAATTTTTCAAATTTCGATAATTTTTACTTACAATTTTCATATATTATCAATCATTTTAAAACTGTTTATTACAGTTATTGCATTAATGCTTTCTTTATGATATTTTTGTATCACAAACCAAAACTGAAGCAAAATGAAATTTGATCCGGCAACAAACATTCAGGACTTAAAACAATTTGGAGAATTTGGAGATGTAAATCCCTCCATAACCGACTCTGCAACTTACACTTTTATGCAGGCAAAAACCATGACAGATACTTTTCATGGCGAAGCTGAAGGCTGTTTTTTATATTCCCGCCACTGGAACCCGAGTAATAAATACCTGGCAGATGCACTGGCTGCTATGGAAGGAACCGAAGCAGGATGGGTAACCGCTTCCGGAATGGGTGCTATCACCACATCAATTTTGGGCATTTGTCAGGCAGGTGATCACATCATCTCAAGCATGACCACGTATGGCGGAACATTTGCTTTTATGAACAATTGGCTGCCCCGTTACAATATTGAAGTTACTTTTGTTGACATCACAGATTTGGAATCAGTTAAAAAAGCGATCAGGCCAAATACCAAAATGATCTATACAGAAGTAATGACAAATCCCCTGCTTCAGATCAGTGATTTGCCCGAACTGTCAAAAATTACAAAATCACATGATATCAAGCTTGTCGTTGACAACACCTTTACGCCTATGATGGTTGCTCCCGCAAAATGGGGTGCCGATGTAGTGGTTTACAGCCTTACGAAATTTGTTAACGGAAAAAACGATTGTGTCGCAGGAGCCATATGTGCTTCCAACGATTTTATCAATTCGCTGATTGATGTAAATGATGGCACGGCCATGCTGCTGGGCCCTGTTTTGGATCCGTTGCGTAGCTCAAGCATTCTCAAAAATCTGCATACCTTGCATATCAGGATGAAACAACACAGCCACAACGCGATGTATCTGGCCGAAAAATTCAAGGAATATGGTCTTAAGTTTCGTTATCCGGGCATTCCTGAAAGTCCTGGTCATGAAACTCTTAAAAAGATCATGCATCCTGATTTTGGCTTTGGAGGAATGATCGCCATAGATATGGAATCTGCAGATCGCGCCAACAAACTGATGGAAATCATGGAGATGGAGGAGGTGGGTTATCTTGCCGTGAGTCTGGGCTATTTTAAAACCTTGTTTAGCAATAGTGGCAAAAGCACTTCATCTGAAGTACCGGAAGATATACAGAAAAAGATGGGCTTGTCTGAAGGTTTGGTACGTTTTAGTGTAGGTTTGGATCACGACATAGAAAGAACCTGGCAAAAGATTAAAAAATCATTGGAATCCTTGTAAAAGAAGAAGTTGACATTACATAAAAACACAAATGACCAGCCCGAAAAGGCTGGTCATTTTTTTAATAGTCAAACCCAATAAATGACTATTGTTCTATGTAATCTTCAATAGGTGCACAGGTGCAAATCAGGTTACGGTCGCCATAAGCATCATCAATACGTGTGACCGGTGGGAAGTATTTATCAACCAAATCTGATTTCATCGGAAATGCAGCCTGTTCGCGTGTGTAAGGAAAGTTCCATTCGGAATTGATCAGCATTTCGGCTGTATGTGGCGCATTGGTTATCAGATTGTTTACCTTATCCGCTTTTCCTTCTTCCACCTGTCTTATCTCTTCGCGAATGGCAGCCATCGCATCAATAAACCTATCCAGCTCGGCCAGTGGCTCACTTTCGGTAGGTTCTACCATTAAAGTGCCATGCACCGGAAAAGCAACGGTTGGTGCATGAAAACCATAATCCATCAGACGTTTTGCCACATCAACAGCTGATATATCGGCAGTTTTGCTGAATTTATTCAGGTCGAGAATCATTTCGTGTGCTACACGTCCTTTATTTCCTGTATATAAAATCGGGAAATGCTCCTCAAGTTTTACCTTCATATAATTAGCATTTAAAATGGCAATTTCTGTCGACCTTTTCAATCCTTCTGCGCCAAGCATCTTGATGTAGCCATAAGAAATAGGTAAGATAAAAGCACTGCCAAATGGTGCTGCAGATACCGCTGTGATGGCTTTCCTGCCTCCTGTTTTTACAATCGAATGGCCGGGCAAAAATGCTGCTAAATGATTTGCAACACCGATAGGCCCTACACCCGGACCACCACCACCATGAGGTATTGCGAAGGTTTTATGGAGGTTCAAGTGACAAACATCAGCACCAATGAAGCCAGGACTGGTCAGTCCGACCTGCGCATTCATATTGGCACCATCCATATACACCTGTCCGCCATTTTGGTGGATGATATCAACAATTTCGCGGATAGCTTTTTCAAAAACACCATGTGTAGAAGGATATGTGATCATGGCAGCTGCCAGTACATCCTTGTTGGTTTCAGCTTTTTCGCGCAAATCGGCTACGTCGATATTTCCTTTGTCGTCGCATTTAACAACAACTACGTTCATTCCTGCCATTACCGCACTGGCCGGATTTGTGCCGTGTGCCGATGAAGGAATCAAACACACATTGCGATGGCTTTGTCCCAAGGATTCAAGATAAGCCCGAATGACCAGCAAACCAGTATATTCGCCACTTGCACCAGAATTAGGCTGAAAAGAAATGGCTTTAAACCCAGTGATATTGCAGAGGTCTTTCTCCAGCGTTTCAATCAATTCATAATATCCTGCTGCCTGTTGTTTTGGCACAAAAGGATGCAAATTGGCAAACTCAGGCCAACTTAATGAAAATAATTCTGCAGCGGCATTCAGTTTCATGGTACACGATCCCAAAGGAATCATGGTGCGGTTTAATCCTAAATCTCTGTTTTCGAGTTTTTTGAGATAACGCATCATGTCTGTCTCCGAATGATACCGGTTAAAGACTTCATGCGCCATAAAATCGGAGGTACGAACTAAATTTTCAGGTAAGGCCGAAAAAGTACTGCATACCTTAGGGTCACAAACAAATTTCTCAAATGGTGTGCCCAAAATCGTAGAAACGACTTTTATAATTTCATTTACATCCTCCAGGCTCGTTGTTTCGTCCAGACTAATACTGAATAAATGTTCATCTATCCATCTGAAATTCATTCTATTTGCTTCGGCATGAGCTTTTAATTCCGAAGTAGTCTTGTTGGAGGGCAATTCAAGTAAAAGTGTATCAAAGAAAAACTCATTCCGTTGTTTCAGCCCAATCTTACGTAATTCTTTATCAAGCACATTGGCTAATATATGCATATGTCTGGCCATTTCCTTCAATCTTTTAGGGCCATGATAAATAGCATAAAAAGCTGACATCGAAGCTAATAAAGCCTGAGCTGTGCAGATGTTGGAAGTAGCTCTTTCGCGTTTGATATGCTGTTCTCTGGTTTGCAAGGCCATTCTTAAGGCACGATTTCCGTTGGCATCTTTTGATATGCCGATTATTCTGCCCGGGATATTTCTTTTGTAATTTTCGGTTGTGGCAAAATAACCTGCATGTGGACCGCCAAATCCCATCGGGATACCAAAGCGTTGAGAGGAACCCACTACAGCATCTGCTCCCCATTCTCCGGGAGGGCTAAGCAAGACCAGACTCAGCAGGTCGGCAGCTACAACAACCTGAATTCCAATTGATTTATATTTCTCTGTTAATTCTCTTAAATCTTTTATTGCACCAAATTGATCAGGATATTGTAACAAAATGCCAAAGTACTGCTCATCCAGGGTATCAATATGAATGCTTCCTTCCACCACTTCGATCCCCATCGGCAGCGCACGTGTTCTTACGACTTCAAGTGTTTGAGGAAATACTCCTTTATCAACAAAAAACTTGTTTACACCCGCTTTTTGCTGCGCCCTGCTTCTGCTGGCAAAAAACATCAACATGGCTTCGGCAGCCGAAGTGGCTTCATCGAGCAGTGAGGCATTGGCTATTGGCAAACCACTGAGGTCAGAAATCATCGTTTGATAATTTAGCAAGGCTTCCAAACGTCCTTGTGAAATCTCGGCCTGATACGGTGTGTAGGCAGTGTACCAGCCCGGATTTTCGAGCACGTTGCGGGTAATCACTGCCGGAGTGATGGTACTATAATATCCCATCCCGATATAGGATTTGAAAAGCTTGTTTTTGGAAGCGAGTGCTTTCAGGTGATTTAAATACTCATACTCATTCATCCCCTCACCAATATCCAGCTTTTCCTTATTACGGATATCTTCCGGAATTACCTCATCTATAAGTTGATCAACAGAGGCAACACCAACAGTCTGAAGCATCTGTTCAATATCATCTTTAGCAGGCCCTAAATGGCGCTGAACAAAATTGTTTGTGATCATAAATGTACAATTAGCAGATTCAAAAAAATCAATTTGTAAAATCTAGTATAAAGCAAGGTTTCGAGCGGCAAAGGTAGAAATTGTTTCAGTAAATTCCATGTATACGGACTAAATATTGTTAACTAATTAACAAATAAGAATATCGTCCATTTGGCCGAATAAACCCAGATACAGGTAACAGTTAATCAATTATTTAAAAGAAAAAAGAGAAGCAATTGCCTCTCCATTTTCACATTGTGCTTAAGAAAAAAATCTTAATCAGTCCAATCGAACCACGAGGCGATGGGCGACTGATATTCATCTTGTGTTTGATCCACATTTTGTACTTTTGGATTCAGTTCCTGTTTATCACTTATTTTTGCAGTATCAACAGCTATTGAGGGGGCAATAACCAAAGCGACAACAGACATCAGCTTGAGCAGGATATTCAGCGAAGGCCCACTGGTATCTTTAAATGGATCACCAACAGTATCACCAACTACGGTAGCCTTATGCGAATCGCTGCCTTTGCCATACAACACCTCCTCGTAGATTACACCTTCTTCAACCATTTTTTTGGCATTATCCCAGGCACCACCTGCGTTTGATTGATATATTGCCAATAAAACCCCTGATGCCGTTACACCTGCCAATAAACCTCCCAGCATCTCGGCACCTCCGGCAAATCCAACGAATGCAGGAGCTACAATGGCCAATAATCCAGGTAGTATCATCTCTCTGAGAGAGGCATCGGTCGAAATCTCGACACATTTTTCATATTCGGCAGATTGTTCGGCATCGTGCATGATCACTGTTTCCTCTTTGGTGATATGCTCCAGGTTGCCGTCATACTTTTTCATCACAGCCAGTGCCTTGGTAAGTGCCGGAATTTCACGGAACTGTCGTCTTACCTCAGTGATCATTTTTTTTGCGGCTCGCCCCACAGCACCCATCGCCATCGAACTGAATAAATAAGGAAGCATGCCTCCGATAAGCAGACCCGCCATGATAACCGGCTTCGAAATATCAATGGTAATAATATTGGCCTGCGACATAAAAGCCGAAAACAGAGCCAGGGCTGTTAAAGTAGCAGAAGCAATTGCAAAACCCTTACCAATGGCAGCGGTGGTATTTCCAACTGCATCAAGTTTGTCAGTTCTTTGACGGACTTCTTTTGGCAACTCAC
>JAQVLA010000021.1 GCA_028704385.1 Bacteroidales bacterium
TTGCTCACACTCTTGCTTTTCTTATGGCCGTTGGCTTTGGCTTTGGTCCCGCTTAGCGGGGGCTCATTTTGACTTAATTAGCACATTCGTTTTTTAATCCACACAATCCTCAATACCCTTGCTCACACTCTTGCTTTTCTTATGGCCGTTGGCTTTGGCTTTGGTCCCGCTTAGCGGGGGCTCGTTTTGGCTTAATTAGCACATTCGTTTTTTAATCCAGACAATCCTCAATACCCTTGCTCACACTCTTGCTTTTCTTATGGCCGTTGGCTTTGGCTTTGGCTCGTTTTGGCTTAATTAGCACATTCGTTTTTTAATCCACACAATCCTCAATACCCTTCACACTCTTGCTTATTTTATGGCCGTTGGCTTTGGCTTTGGCTTTGGCTCGTATTGGCTTAAGCAGCCTATTCATTTTTAATTACATACTGTCTTCAATACGCTTGCGGACACTCTTGCAAAAGGTTAACTTCCTTCCTTCACGATGCTTCTGGCTTTGTAGGCCACATCAACCAACAGGCCGCCAAGCTGTTCGAAAAGACTGGCCATGTCATTGCTCAGGTTCCAGGTATTGGTAACCACCACTATGCTGATGTCATTTTCCGGATCGTAGGTCATCAGTGACAAATAACCTTCATGTGCCCCATTGTGCCCGTATCCCAATCCGTTTGTAAGCGTCAAACCGCAGCCGTAGGCATTGTTAGTGGTCGTATTTGAGGGTATCACATTCATCATCACTGAATTGACTGTAGAACTACTCAAAGGGCCTTCGCCACGCAATAACTTGCGAATAAAAACAGACAAATCTCGCGGGGTGGTTATAATATTTCCTTCAGCTACATTACCCGAGATATTTGATTCAGTTACATCCACCACCTCATTTGCAGCAAATACATAACCCGGGAAATAAGGCTCCGGCATTTGTTGGTCATTTCCCAGCACAGGAACTGTAGTACTTGTCAATCCCATAGGTAATACAATATGTTGAACGATAAAATCCTGATAACTCAGACCCGACACTCTTTCGATAATTCTGGCTAACACCGAGTAGCCGGTATTGCTGTAATGATAATCTGTTCCGGGCTCAAAATAAGATAAGGATGTTATAGCCGCCACACTGATCAGTTCTTCTGGGGTAAAGGTATAATCAGGCCTTTGTTCCATCACATATTCCAAATAATATTGGCCTTTGTAGGGCACATCGGCTGAAACAGTATCCGGGATGACATCATTGGTAACGTCAAAAATACCTGCGCGATGGCGAAGCACGTCAACAATTTTTATCTCATCTTTATAAGGGATGGCATAGGCTGCGGTATTGGGCAAATAAAGCTGATCAGTCCCTGGAATTGTATCCGTTAGCAAATGATCAATATTCAGTTTGCCCTGCTGATGCAACAATAAAACGGCTGCAGCGGTAAAAGTTTTTGTATTACTGGCTGCCCTGAAATGAAAACCGGCATCCACAGGGTAATCAAAATTACTTGCCGCAAAATAAGGTTGGCCATGAACAAGCACTTGCATCGCAATACCACCGGGATAACCCGTATGCTTTTCAAGATAGGCTGTCATGTGAGTGTTAAGCATCTCAGTAATACTCGTTTGCACCTGATCGGGAACAAAATTGGGATTGTCTTCCTTGTTACAGGCAGAAAAACCAATCAGCAAAGCCAGACTAAGCAATTTAAATATTTTCATATCCATAAAGCGTTGGTTTATAATTTAGATACAAATTTACTTCAAAAAGGGATATATAGGTATATAAATTTGCAATGCCGGAAGGAAAAGTAATGTCAAAAAGCAATAGCCAATTCTTTACTATTTGAAAACTAAAGAATGGAATTTGATTACGGTTCTGATCGTAAAAATAAAAAGAAATTATAAGGTGACAAAAATCAGTAACCCTTCAGGAATATGAAAATCCTGAAGGTTTCTAAAACTACATAGCTTATCCTCAATGTTGTGCATTATACCCAATCAAAACTAATTCTCCGGGTAATATCCATAGTTGGAGCAACAATCTCGTTTATAACAGATTGAGCAATCATTGGATCAGCGATGTTGAATTTTCAGTCATTTTAACCTAACTTTGTTCCTGTTAGATAATTAAACAAAACCAAACGAATTATGAAGAAGATTTACCTGTTTTTAATTCTAATGTTGGCTTTTGGTTTGCAATCGAAAGCCGACTGGACGATTGTAGCCAGTTACGATATTCCCGGAAAAGCATCAGGTTTGGCCACCGATGGCAACATGCTTTATTTTGGCATATATGGTACCAACGGAAATTATGTCTATCAATTTGATCCGGTTTCAGCTCAGGCTGAGCTCTTATTTACCAGTCCGGAAATAGGCGACAGCTATGGCATGACTGTCAAAGATGGAAGCATCTGGATAGTGGATCGCGAAAACAGTAGTACGGCTTACGCTTTGGAACTAAGCCTGACAGGTGAGGTACTGTCACAAATTGACCTGCCCGATCAGTATATGTCGGGTATAGCAGCAAAAACTGACGGCTTTTGGGTTTCAACTTACTACCCTGACCCCGGAACAGTTTATGAAATTGACGAAAGCGGTAACATCTTGTCGCAATTCACTCCGCCTAACAATCAGGTGTGGGATGTTTGTCTGCAAGACGATGACCTTTGGCTTGCCGATTACAACGCCAATACACTTTATAAAACCACTGCCGATGGCACCTTGCTGGAGTCGCAGCCTTGCGAAAATGAAAAACCTGCCGGTATTGTATTTGACGGCACCTATCTGTGGTATGTTGACGGACCGCTTGGAGGTAACAGCACCCTCTACAAGGTTGACCTTTCGGGTGCCGGCACACCCGCCATCACCCTGCCACAAAGTGTATATCAGTATCCCAATACAACGGTTGGCGAAAGCAGCAGCTGGCAGATGAGTGTTTTTAATAATGGCACTGCTCCTCTCGAAATCAATGAAATAACTTTCACCAATGGCCTGCCTGTAACAGCCAATGTGAGTTTTCCGGTATTCATAGAGGCAGGTGAAAATATTGAAATAGAACTAGAATTCTCGCCGACTGAATATGGATTTTTTGAAGGAGTTGCCATCATTTCATCCAACGATCCCATCAACCCCAATGTCGAAGCCGAACTGAGTGGTCACGGACTTCTTGATGGGCCTGCTCTCATTGCGGATTTCGATCAGGTTAATTTTGGAGGCATCCGGACAAAAGCCAGCAAAAAGCAACACATTATCCTGCAAAACTATGGAGACGAACCACTCACCCTTGATGCTATTGACCTTTTTGACGAAAACTTTTATCTCGAGCCCACTTTTCAAATACCAATTAATATTTCCTCACTGGGCATGGCAGAAATGATTGTGTGGTATTTTCCGCAAACAGCAGGCGATCATACTGCCACAATACTCATTACCAATAGCGGCAGTGACAACCCCTACCCCATTCTACTTGAAGGTAGTGCGCAAACACAATCCTACGAAATTGGCATACCACTTTGGTCGTTTCAGGTGCCTGAGAATTATGATATGAGTCCGAAAGCCATGCGATTTATTGCCGACATCAGCGGCGATGGCTACAGTGATCTGATCGTGGGTACCGAAGACAACATCATCCGCGCGCTCAATGGCAATGCGTCCGGAACTTCCCAGATTTTGTGGGAACGCGAAATTTATTCAGGAGCTGTTTATCAGCAGGATGCTTTGGCTATTATTACCGATATCAATAATGATGGTTACGAAGATGTGGTTGCCGGCACCGCCTGGGGTGATCGTTCCGTTGTTGCTTTGAGCGGTAAAACCGGACAGCAAATCTGGAAACACAGCACAGCCAACTATGGCGGCGGCGGCTGGGTGTACCAGGTGGATGCCACTACCGACTATAACGGTGATGAGGTTCCGGATGTGCTTGCAGCATCAGGCAACAATCAGGATAACAATGGGCCACGGAGGGTTTATTGCCTCGATGGCCTGGATGGACCAGTCATCTGGGAAGCCTTTTTGGGTGGTGCTGGCTTTGCAGTGAAAGCCATTGCGGATATCAATGGAGACGATATTCCCGATGCGCTGGCAGGCTGCAGCGATGCAGACGAAACACAAGGCTTTGCCAAAGCCATCAACGGAAGTAACGGAAGTATTTTGTGGACCTATCCCACTTCGGGCACTTCTGTGTGGGCACTGGCTCAACTTGACGACATTAACGAAGATGGTGTAAAAGATGTGGTGGCTGGCAGTTTCAACGGACAACTTTATCTGCTCGATGCAACCAATGGTGATCTGTTGGCTCAGGGTTTTGCAGGCAACAACATCATCCTTCGGCTGATACCTGTGGGTGACATGAATGACGACAGCTTTACTGATTTTGCAATGGCCTACAGCGGAACCTCATTAATCGTTTATGACGGAAAGACAGGAGCCCAGCTCTATTCCAAATCCCTGCCTGATAAAGCCTGGAATGTGGAACGCATTCCTGATATTACAGGCGACCTGCGCGATGACCTGGCAACCGGAACACTTTACCAGAGCAATTACGCCGGCTTTTATGATGGTGTTGATGGAGCAGAGTTGTTTTCAACAGCTTTCGGGCAGGCGATTGATGCACTTACCGTGCTGCCGGATATTACAGAAGATAACTCCTGGGAAATGGTTGCCGGAGGACGTAATGGTAAAATCGTTTGCTATTCAGGTGGATTGAATGCCCCGGTTGGAAAGCAGGAAATCTATAAGTTCGGTGCTTTAGTACTCTATCCCAATCCGGCAAAGGAATTTACTTTGATTGAGATTCCCGAAGGTATTCAGGAGGATAAACTAAATCTCAAGCTTAATGATTTGAGTGGACGTCTTATCCTCTCCAGAACTATAAACTCCGGCGTGAACAATTTTTACCAGCTTAATTTAGAAAAAATTCCATCAGGAATCTACCTGATTGAGTTGGGTACTACCAATCAATGCTGGATTCAGAAACTGATCGTGGAATAGAATGCCTGGGATTTTCTTTTGACTTTCAGTTGCTTCAATGGGCTAAATAGTAAGTGAGAATGCATAAATTTTAAGTTTATTCCTGCAGATCACCCAGATTATCGCAGAAATAGAACGTCAGCAATTTTTTTGCGTAAGCAGCGGAAGCTTATTCAAAGCAGACTCACTTATTGAAGCTTACTATTAAAGGGCTTGCAATTAGTCAAATCCCTTCATTTTGAATCTTATTCCCGTTTATCTGCCTGCAGTTGTCGTGCCGCCAAATGATCGGCAAAATTCCAGGATAAGATGGATTTGTTTTCCTGTCGGTGATGGAATTTCGCTTTTCGTTTTTGAAGCTTTTCATAAAATTCGGCTCCGTGCATATACTCAACTTCCAGAAAGAATAGCTGCTGCTGCGCTGCATCTATTTTTTTCAAGTTCTTCCAGGCTTAGGTCCATCTCATCCAATGTGCGATCGGGAAGGTCGATCAAAAAATCAAAATGCACAAAGGAATGCTCATAATTTTTCAGGTTGTATCGCGCGATAAGCGTATCCCAGTCGGGAAGCGATGAAATTGCCAGCACAACAAAAAAAGCCAGACTGCTTTGCCGGATCAGCCAGAAAACAGATCGTGCTTTATGAATTTTCCGATACAGCAAAACCAATCCGATTATCAGCAATATCAACACAAAAACAACAGCAATACGTTTGTAAGCCAGCGCAAAATAACTCATATACCAATAGTTGCGCATCCCGACTGATAAAACCAGGAAGGCATTTTGTACGATCCAGGCTGTAGCCAGAAATTGGATGATTTTACTCTGTTGTAAAGCTCTGGTACGATTACTATAAATTGCCAGTAGCACCAGTGAGGCAAGGGCAACCGAGAACAACAACAAAAATGTTCCTTCATGTACAAATTGCTTCAGAAATCCGCCATTCCACTCAAAAAACAACCATACGTTTTTCAGGTCGAGCCAGTTGACTATTGCCAGTAAAACATTCAATAAAACCAATACAACTTTAAGGCTGTTCAGTACGGCAGCTGAAAGTTGTCGTTCGCTCAAAACAAGTGTTTCTGGTTTCTCGTTCAGCTTTGAAATCATCGTATCAGGCTGTGAATATAAAACATACGCTGCAATAATAAATCCTGCCACCATCAGCGGAATCCATTCAGGATCAAAAAAATTGAACAGTTTGTAAATAAAATCGGTCGCAGCGTTCGAAAGATTCTCGAACCAGGGACTTGCTGTGGCATAAATCAGTGCAAAAACCAGCACAGCAAACAATCCGGCCATAAGTATTAGCACAATAGCGATTATTTGCCGGCATCTTGATTGTTCTTTCCCGGCAATTTCCTCTCCTATCGCCCGAATACCTGCGAAAGGCGACCTTATTAAATTTCCGGCTATTGCCAGGGTAGCTCCAAATAAGTTGGCTTCCTGCAACTGCGAAAGATAAGCCACCAACAGAGCCAAAAATAACAAATTAACAAGGATCACCAGGATGGAATTTACTACCACCACCCCGACCAGAGTGGCAAGTAATGAAACTATCAATATTTTAGCATATACAGGCCTGGCAAAACATCCAAACTTCTGCCGCAGGCTAAACAAAACCAGCAGTTCATAAATCAATAGATTAAGACCAATGTGCTGCCTGTAAAATAACAAAGTGAAAACAACTGTAAGCAATAGCCACAGCATTAATGATCTGGTTCTGGTCATGAGGGTAGGTTTTTTTATGAAACCCAAACGCGTACTAAAAAATAATATTGCGTGTAAATCAAATATTTACCTGCTTTTTGTAATCAGCAACCATTTCGCGAATGCCAACCACATAAGGAGTTGGCTTAAGGCTGAATTTTTTCTCAAACTTTGTGCTATCAAACACATAGGGCCGGTCGTACTGATACATCATCTCTCGCATTTCGCGAAGAAAAGGAATAAACCAGCCCAGCATTTTGATCATGGTCATGCCCACAACATTAAATTTTGGTTTCACTCCCATTTCGGAGGCAATATTTTCTATCCATTCCAATCCGGTTAAAGCGGGAGCAGCTGTTGGCAAATGCCAAACCTGACCCCATCCGTCCTTTGAATTGCCTAGCATGGCAGTAGCTTTTGCAGCATCAGGAACATAAGTGAACGAATGTGGCACAGATGGAACCCCCATCCAATTGGCCTTTTTCCCTTTGGCAAAATTCTTAACGACAGTTTCTGATATGATGCTGTTCACTTCTCCGGGTCCGTAAAAATCAGCTGCACGGGCAATCAAAGCAGTGAGCTTTCCGGTATTAACTTCATCTATCAGCTTATGCGCTATGGCAGCACGAACTTTTCCTTTACGGCTGGCAGGATTCACGGGGCATTCCTCAGACATATTGCCTATCATAGCCGGATCATACATATACACATTATCGAAAAATACCAATTTGCAATTGTGCAACTTACAGGCTTCAATAACATTGTCCATGATCACCGGCCATTGTTTTTCCCAGGTATCCGCATTGTATTTAAGGCCTGCCACCAGATAGGCCACCTCACAATCCTTTACGGCCTCCGATACAGCAGCTTTTCCAAGCAGATTAGCTGCAACAAGTTCGTCATCCTCATTCACTTTAACAGGCTTGCGGCTTACCAGCCTGATGTCTGTTTTGTATTTCTTAAGCTCTTTTGCCAGCCCTTTGCCAATACTTCCGCCGGCTCCTAAAATCACCTGCTTCATCACATTTTAAGATATTGTTTCGCAAATTTAACAGCTTTTACAAAAAATCAAATTACGCGATTAATTTCTTATGCAATTGTACTTTTCCCGCGCTTAATATGTCATTGAATTTATGCTGGTTCTATCATTTTTCTTTTGCCAAATCACTTGCTCGTTCTCAATCCAAATTGAAGGGCTACCTTCGCCTCAAGATCAGGATAATTATTAACTAATAGTCCTGCAGGACAAGCTGAAAATCAATCAAAAAACCATAAGTGTTGATTATAAAAAAATAATTGAATAGGCTCAAAGCTTCAGAAAGCCGGAAAGATAACGTTTAAATTTTCAACAAACAGAGAATTAATACACACTTAAAGTTGAAAACTAGTGAACAACTTAGCTTTGCAAACTCAATCTTTTAAATAAAAAATGTGTACATTGCATATCCCTTTTTTGCCGAGTTCTTATCACTTAAAACATACAATATCAAGATATTAATTAACAGATTCAAACTAAATTTTATGAAACAAAAACTACGATTGATGACCGTGATGGTCATGATGCTTTTGTTTGTTTCAACACAAGGCCAGATTATCAGCCAGTATGTTGAAACAAATTCAGGCACAATTCCAAAGGGAATTGAAATATGGAATAATACCGGAGCTACACTTGATTTTGCTACTAATAACCTAGTAATCGAAAAGGGCACCAATGGCGCAGCGCCGGGACAAGATTTCTTAATTGATGCCGGAACATTAGCAGATGGCGAAGTGATTGTAATTGGCACCACTGATATGCAAACCATTACTGAAGGAAATGGTGCTACATATTATGAAAAAGCCTTTTCGTTTAACGGCGATGATGCTTTGGTTGTAAAATATGGTGGCACAATTACAGATGTTCTGGGCACACCAGGAAGCGACCCGGGTGCGGCCTGGAGTGGTAATGGAGTATCAACTGCAAATCAAAACATTCAATTACTTAATGGTATTACCAGTGGTGATACAGATGGCTGGACTGATCCAAGCGAACGATTTGAAACAGTGAGCATTGATCCTGTTAATGATTTAACCGGATTTGGAATTGCTCCAATCGTAGGTGGCAATATCCCTCCTTCAATCACCAATATAGCACAAACCCCATCTGCAGGAATCACTTCAAGCACAACGGTTTCTGTTTCTGCTGATGTTACCGACAGCGATGGCACTGTGAATACTGTGAATTTGAAATGGGGCACAACAAGCGGAGATTATTCAGGAGGTACGATCAGCATGTCGAATGGTGGAAGTGGAGATACTTACACCACAGTTAGCAATATTCCCGCGCAAACCGATGGCACAACAGTTTACTATGTGATTGAAGCTACGGATGATGAGCCTGCTACAACAACTTCAGCCGAGCAAAGTTATGCGGTTACTGATCCGGCTACCACCAGTCTGCCTTATACAGAAACTTTTGATACAGATTTGGGTGATGTTTACACAATAAGTGTTTCGGGAAATACAAAATTCTGGCAATGGGATGACTACAGTTCAAATGGTTTTGCTATGATGAATGGTTATAATTCAGGCGAACTGGAAGAGGATTGGATGATTTTGCCCGGCATTGATATGAATGCTTATGGCAATGTTACGATGGAATTTTTGAGCGCCTATAACTTTGGATCAGACGATGCCACAAATTACCTTAAATTGTATTATTCAACCGATTATACCGGAATCGGTGACCCATCCTCAGCAAACTGGACTGAATTAAGCTTCACACAACCATCAACTGGAAATTACACCTGGACAAATTCTGGCATTGTTGATCTTTCGGCATTGTCAGGAAATATTTGGCTTGGTTTCAAATATCATTACAGTGCAGGCAACTACCGGACTTGGGAAATTGATGATATTTCAATTCAAGAACTTGCTAGTCCGATAGTTGCAGTAAATCCAACTACACTAAGCGGATTCACTTACGAAGCAGGCAGTGGCCCCTCAGCTTCACAAAGCTTTACTGTTGAAGGTGTTAACCTCACTACTGATATTACAGTAACTCCTCCAACAAATTACGAAATTTCATCTGATGATGTAAATTTCCAGTCCACAGCAATAACACTGACACAAACAGGCGGAATAGTTGAAACCACAACGCTTTACACGCGATTAGAAGCAGGTCTCACAGCCGGTGACTATAACGGACAGCAAATAACAGCCAGTTCAACAGATGCAGCAGATCAAACTGTGACACTGGATGGAAATGTAAGTGTTTTCTTCGATGGATTTATAGAAGATTTCACAAATAGCAATGCAACAGGCTCTTATGCTGACAATACATTTACGGGCAATTACGGAATAGATTGGACTTATATTGCATCCAGAGATGGCAATGGCGATGCTAATAATTCCGGCATAAATCTTCCGGCACTCATGCTTCGTCAGGCTTCCAGTAATAGTTCCATCACTTCTGAAACTATCAATGGTGGCATAGGCAGCTTTAGCGTGAAACTCTATAAAGGTTTTACAGGTGGCGGCGACCGGCAGGTCGAATTATTCATTAATGGCGTTTCTAAAGGAACATCAACACCATTTGATGATTTTGATGAACATATTTTTGAAGTCAACGACATCAATATTGGAGGAGATTTCACTATTCAAGTTACCAATATAACTGCAAAACAGGTAATTATTGATGACATCACATGGACATCCTTTGACGGCCCGGTCAACAATCCACCAGTTATTGCCAACATCACCCAAACACCGGATACTGACATCATGGATGATCAAACTGTGAGTGTTTCGGCCAATGTTACCGACAGCGATGGCTCAGTGGCCAATGTTGTGCTCAACTGGGGAACTGAAAGCGGTAACCTTACCAACTCCATCCCAATGAGCGTGAGCAGTGGAGATACTTATACAACTGACACTGATATTCCTGCCCAGGCTGGCGGAACTTCGGTTTATTATGCTATCACAGCCACTGACGATCTGGCTGCAGAAACTACCACTGCCGAACAATCTTATACAGTCGTGCTTTTGGATCCTGTACTTGAACTTACACCGACATCGCTAACCGGATTTACCTACGAACTGGGCGAAGGTCCTTCGATTTCACAAAGCTATACGGTTAATGGATTCAATTTTGCAGGTTCCGGTCTGGTTGAAGTAACGGCGCCGGCCAGCTTTGAAATCTCAATCGACAACAACGATTGGGACAACAATCTTGTGTTACAATATGCTGATGGCGAATTGATTACTCAGCCACGTACGATTTATGTTCGAATGAAAGCCGGACTTGATGAAGGTGAATATGAAGAAAATGTTTCTCATGAGGATGTAAATATTGGTTTGGTTGAACTTCCTGTTTCCGGTGAGGTAAACAGCATTACGCAGGTTTCTGACATTGCAACGCTGCGTCAGGGTGCTACGGATGGAACAGTTTACCAGCTTACCGGAGAGGCTGTGCTTTCGTTTGCCGGTTCGAGCCGTAACCAGAAATTTGTTCAGGATGGCACAGCAGGCATCCTCATTGATGACGCGGCCGCAAATATCACCACAGCCTACGAAATTGGGGATGGAATTACCGGCCTCACCGGTACATTAACTGTTTACCAAAATATGGTTCAGTTTGTTCCTCAGACCGATCCCGGAGCTCCTACAAGTACTGGAAATGCCATTGTACCAGCCGAAGTAACACTCGATGCCCTGGATGCTACTTATCAGGCACTGCTTGTAAAAGTGAATTTTGTTGATTTCAGTACCACTGGCAATTTTACGCAGGGAACCAATTATACTATTACTGATCCAACAGCTAATGGGGTGATGCGTACCCAATACAGCAATTTGGATTACATCGGAACCCCAATTCCTGAAACAACACAAAACCTGACAGGCGTAATCCTGCAGTTTGGAAGCACCATGCAACTTATCCCCAGAAGTCTGGAAGACTTTGAAGATGCACCAATCACCGATCCTACCATTTTTGCTGATCCGATGGTAATCAATGGATTGAGCTATCCTGTAGGTGGAGGCCCTTCAAACCCGCAATCTTTCACTATCAGTGGAATAAACCTCACTTCAGGAATAAGTGTTACAACGAGTTCAGCCTATTTTGAAATATCCCCGACGGGAGGGAGTAATTTTGTTCCTACCAGCCCGATAATCCTGAATCAAACTAATGGCGTTGTTGAAGAAACTCCTATTTATGTGCGCCTGAAAGCAGGATTGGAACTTGGCAATTATAATGGAGAAGAAATTGTTGCCAATGCTTCCGGAGCCGAAAATGCTGTGATTACAGTTAACGGAACTGTTTATGACGGATCAGCTGTGGGCGGTGGATTAGAGACTTTTGCCAACCTCGATCTTGAAGGAAGCAGTTATGCCGATGGAAGCTTCCTTGGACAAGACGGCAGTACCTGGACTTACTTCCAATCGCGCGGTGATTATGAAATCACTGAAAAAGCCATCATGCTCGGCCGCAACCGCACACCACAGGCCAATGTGTATTCAGGAACTATCTATGGTGGAATTGGCACGCTCAACTTCGATTATATGCAGGCATTTAGTGCTGATGTGAATCTGAATGTGCTTGTGAATGAGGTTGTTGTAGGCAATGTTACTACTCATGAGGAACAAGGCGTGATCAAAAATTCAGGAACATTTACAGTAAATGTGGACGGACCTGTTGTTATCAAATTTATCAACGTTAACAATAGCGATGGTCAGGTAGTAATTGACAATGTAACCTGGACAGCTTACGAAGGTGGTTTACCTGTTGCAGCAGCTCCAAGTTTTGATCCTCCGGCAGGTGCCTATGCCGATCCTATTGATGTTACTTTAAGTTCGGCAACAGCCAACGCAGACATTTTCTTCAGTCAAAGTTCGGAAAACGGCCCATGGACAGCCTACTCCGCCCCTATTGCTGTGGATGAAGCTACCACAATATGGGCTTATGCCACGGCTGATGACCACGAAGACAGCCCTGTGGTGAGTGCAACTTACATCTTTACAGATGTAGTTTCGGTGGCTACTATTGCCGAACTCAGAGCAGGTGCAACTGATGGAACAGTTTATCAACTTACCGGAGAGGCTGTTCTTACCTTCCAGAGCAGCACCCGCAACCAGAAATATATTCAGGATGCAACCGCTGCGATCCTAATTGATGACAACAGTGGTGTGATAACTACCAACTACAATCTTTATGATGGCATCACAGGAATTACTGGCACGCTGACTACTTACAGCAATATGCTGCAATTTGTACCAGAATCAGATCCGGGAGCCGCATCAAGCACAGGAAATGCTGTTATGCCTGCAGATGTGAGTCTGGACGCTCTCGACAACAGCTATCAGGCTCAGCTTGTAACAGTAAACTTTGCGGACTTTGAAGCTACCGGAAATTTTGCTGCTTCACAAAACTACACCATTACCGATCCCAGTGGCAGCGGCGTTATGCGCACCCAATACAGTGATGTGGATTATATTGGAGAGCCAATTCCAACTACAACCCAAAATATCACCGGAGTAATTCTTCAGTTCTCTAGCACCATGCAACTTATTCCAAGAAGTCTGGACGATTTCGAGGAAGCCAATATCACCGATCCATTCATTGCTGTAAGTCCGGCTACATTGAACGGATTTACTTATGAAGTAGGCAATGGCCCTTCAGCAGAACAAAGTTTCGTTGTAAGCGCCATGAACCTAACGACAGATTTGAGTTTGGATGCTCCTGCCAGCTATGAAATCTCACTGGGAACAGGTGGAAGTTTTGTAGCTACTGATCCTGTATTGCTAACTCCCGTATCTGGAACTGTTGAGGCAACGACTGTTTATGTTCGCCTCAAGGCTGGCCTTGATGCCGGAACTTACAATGGTGAACAGGTTTTGGCAACTTCAGTCGGAGCCACAGATAAAACTGTTACACTGAATGGCAATGTTAATGATCCTTCTGCTGGCGGTGGCTTCGAAACTTTTGCCAATCTGGATTATGATGGCAACGCTTATGTTGATGGAACCTTCCTTGGTCAGGATGGTTCAACATGGACTTATGTTCAGGCAAGAGGTGACCTTCAGATCACAGACGAATCCATTACTTTAGGCCGTAACCGAACTCCTCAGTCTAATGTTTATTCTGGTCTTATCAACGGAGGTATCGGCGTGATGAATTTTGATTATATGCAAGCCTTTAGTACTAATGTGAATCTGAATGTGCTGGTGAATGATGTTGTTGTTGGCAATGTTACAAGTGACGGTGAACCAGATATTATTAAAAACTCAGGTGATATCGTTGTGAATGTACCTGGACAAGTAGTTATAAAATTCATGAATGTGAATAACAGCGACGGACAAGTTGTGATAGACAATATTTCATGGACTGCCTATGATGGTGGCACACCCGTTGTGTTAGCTCCAACTTTCAATCCGCCTGCAGGTAATTATTTTGATCCGATTGATGTAACAATCAGTTCAGCTACTTCCGGTGCTACTATTTTCTATAGTACCGAATCAGCAACTGGTCCATGGACTGAATATACCGCTCCTGTTAACGTATCGGAAGAAACAACATTATGGGCTTATGGCGAGCTTGATGGTTATACCAACAGTGCCGTAAGCAGTGCCACTTACACCTTTAGTGATGTTGTTCAGGTAGCTACAATCGCCGAACTACGTCAGGGTGCAACTGATGGCACTGTTTACCAATTGACTGGTGAAGCAATTTTAACTTTCCAAAGCAGCGAACGTAATCAAAAATATATTCAGGATGCAACAGCTGCCATTTTGATTGATGACAACAGCGGTAATATAACAACTTCTTACAATCTGTATGATGGAATTACAGGTCTTACCGGAACACTTACGACCTATTCTCAAATGCTGCAGTTTGTTCCTCAGTCAGATCCGGGTGTTGCCACTAGTACCGGCAACACACTTAATCCTGAAATAGTTATACTTTCTACCCTGGATAACAGCTATCAGGCTCAGCTTGTTACGGTTAATCTGGTTGACTTCCTCACTGATGGTCAGTTTGAAGATGGCATTAACTACGACATTAGCGATCCGAGTGGTGATGGTATCTTCCGCACGCATTATGGAGATGTAGATTATCTTGGAACGGATATTCCGGTTGAATTGCAGAATATCACTGGTGTAATTCTTCAGTTCAATGATGATATGCAATTGGTTGCCCGCAGCCTCGAAGACTTTGAGGATGCCAATATTACCGATCCTTACCTCACAGCAAATCCAGCTACACTAAATGGATTTAGTTATTTGGTTGGTGAAGGCCCTTCAGCTTCACAATCCTACCAACTTTCGGGTCAAAATCTGGAAGGCACAGGGAATATCAGTGTTACTGCTCCCGAACATTATGAGATTTCGATTGATGACAATAGTTTTGTGAATTCGCTCGACTTCACATTTGCTGATGGCGTTATCACCGGACAACCTGTTACAGTTTATGCACGTCTGAAAGCTGATCTGGCTGAAGGCAGCTATGATGGCGAAACTATTTCTCATACCGGAGGCAATGCTGCAGAAGTATTCGTAACACTGAATGGTGAAGTAATTGGAGATCAACTTCCTGCTATCACAGCCGAAATCGTTCCTCAATTCATTCAGGGTATGAATGGTTCAAATAATAATCGTTTGCCTTACGCCTACTGGGTAACTCTCTCGAATCTTTTGCCTGATGCCACTTACCGCTATATCAATCAGGTAGTTGTTTCTGGTGATGATCCCACTGCAAACGGAGCTGGTAATGTAATTTTTGTAAATGCCTCCGGCGACTTTTACAGAAGTACAAGTCCAAGCTTCTCAACAGATGGAAGTTATGGGTTATTTACTACAGATGATCAGGGAAGCTATCAAGGATGGTTTATTACCGAAGCAACCGGAAACGACAGGTTTACGCCCGGAAATGAAGTATTCATGCGCATCCGTATCAATGATGGCAACGATGGAACTGTAGCCGCAACTTATCTGACTACTACTAACAGCGCTACCGTTATCAACTTTGGAACCGAAAATGATCCTTTGCAGGGTACTGCCATCAGAGCTATTTCCGGTGATTTGCCTAAAAGCTTTGCGCTGCTTTACGACAATAATCGCGAAGGCCAGCCCATTGCAGCCACCAGCATCGAAACCACAGGTGTTGATTTTGCCTCCATTTCGCAATATCCTTCTTTCTACAAAGATGAAGTAGCTGGTAACGACGGACACTGGGGCACCATCATTCCAAATGCCAATGCCAATGGAATTCAATTAATTGAGATCCGTGATTTGGTTGACGGTATTGTATTAAAGACCTATGAAGCAACAAATGGTGTTTGGGGAACTACCAACACTGTTGATCCTGCAGGTGGTCTGGAAGAAGTGCTGGTGATCGATTTGATAGAGATTGGATTGGGAGAAACAGATGCTCCACAAGTCACTGTTTACGCAACTTCCGATCATTTTGTGATTGAAAAATTTACAGACAGCAGGCTTAGCTTCGAAGTGTTTAATTTGGTCGGACAACCCATGCGCAAAGCCGAACTCAACGGAGTGGGTAATCAACAGATCCCGCATCAACTCAGCGCCGGTGTTTATATCATTCGCCTGAGCGACAACAAAGGATTTGCAAAAGCTGTAAAAGTAATCATCCGCTAATAACTTAGCTTATTATTAATAAAAAGGCTGCCTCAAATTGGGGCAGCCTTTTTTAATGTAGAGAACGGTATTGTATTAAAAATGAAAAGCCCTATTTCTGCTTATGCATTTCGCCCGGAGTTTCGTTAAAAAGTTCGCGATAAGAACGATAAAAATAGGCACGATTATTAAAACCCGTCATAAACACGATATCACTGATGCTGTAATTGCCATCTTTGATAAATTCTCTGGCTTTTATCAGCCTGAAATTTTTAATTAAGCCATGAGGTGTAAGCCCTGAAAGTGCCTTAATTTTTCTGTAAAGCTGTGCTTTGCTTAAGGCAAGTTCATCGGCCAGGTCATCCGCGTTCAGTTCTTCGTCCTGATAGTGTTTTTCAATATAGTCATGAGCCTTTTCCAGCAATTTACGATCCCTCTCAGAAAGGTAAGGTTCTTCAATTTTGGCTTGATTATCAAAATTATTTCTTATCCCTTCCATTAAGATTTCACGTGTTTCGAGCAGCTTTGCAATACGCAAATACAGATGCCGGGGATGAAAAGGCTTTGTGATGTACCCATCCGCCCCTGTTTCCAGTCCACGAATAACATCTTCATTAGACGATTTAGCCGTAAGTAATATGACCGGAATATGACTTGTAATCAGATCATTCTTAATAATTTGAGCCAGTTCCAGACCATTCATTTCAGGCATCATCACATCGCTGACTACCAAATCAATTCTTTTTTTCTTTAGTATTTCGAGCGCATGTTTTCCATTGCTGGCAGTTTCAACGGAATAGTATTCTGACATCAGCCTGCGCAGTAAAATTAGTAATTGCTTGTCGTCTTCCACAATCAAAATACGATAACCTGTTTTCGCAGATTCATTTTCTTCTGCAGTATTATCTGCCTCAAGTTCAAGATCTTGTTGAATTAAAAACTCTTCGCTGATGCTCTCCCTTAAGTGTTTTAATAAGTCCTTACTACGCGGAGTAATTCCATCTTTTACCATTTTCTGAGATACAATATCCGGCAGATAAACACGGAACAAAGAACCTTTACCCATCTCACTTTCTACTTCAATACGCCCGTTATGCAACTCAACGAGACTTTTAGTATAAGCCAGACCAATGCCAGTGCTTTTATGCTCCAACTGATCTCTTTCAGGGATTGGGCTTTGATGAAAATACCGGTCAAATATAAACGCCAAATCTTTGGAATGTATCCCCGTTCCATTGTCTCTAACCGAAATAACAACTTCTCCCGCAAAACTTTTAACTTCAATACTAATTAAGCCTCCAGGAGGAGTAAACTTAACAGCATTACTCAAGAGGTTCAGGATGATGCGTTCGAACTTCTCCGGATCAAAAGCAATCATTATCTCCTGCGAAGCGGGTTCAAAAATCAAATCAATCTCTTTATCGTTGGTATAAACTCTGAAAATTTCAACTATTTCGCTGATAAACGATACAATATCCAGCTGTTGCAACTTGAGCACCTCCCTTCCCGTATCAAGTTTTTGAAAAGCAAGCAGTTCATCAATCATCCGCTGCAAACGAAGGGCATTTTGATAAATGCTCCTGAACAAGCCCTGCTCTGTGGGAAGCCTTTTTGCTTTATCCATCAAATTGGCAGCGGAAGCAAATATCAGCGTAAGAGGGGTGCGAAACTCATGTGCCAGATTGGTGAAAAATTCAAATTTATGCCGATTCAATTCTTGTTCCTTTTTTCGGTTTAATTCGTCTAATACCTTGAGATGCTTACGTTTGATACGTTTTGTCTGATAACGATAAACCAGTAATACCACACTTATAAAACAAAGAAAATAGGTAACATAAGCCAGTTTTGTTTTCCAAAAAGGTGGTTTAATAAAAATTCGGAGTGTACGAACCTGATCTGACCAAATACCATCTTCGTTGGTAGCCCTTATCTGCAACTCATAATCTCCCGGAGGAACATTGGTGAAATTCGCAAAACGTTGTGCGCCAATATCTATCCATTCTTCATTAAAATGACTAAGCCGATAGCTAAACAGAATTTTCGCCGGATTATCAAAATTCAACGAGGTAAAACTGATACTAAAAAAATTTTGCGTGTGGTTTAGTATAATCTGATTGGTTACATCGATGCTTTTATGCAAGATGTTGGATTCGTCTCCCGGGAGTATTACTTTATTAAAAAGACTAAAACCAGTTAATATTACTTCAGCCTCAAATTCAGATAATGGAATTTGCTCCGGGAAAAACCAATCCACACCATTTGTTCCGCCAAAATACAATTTATTATCCCGTTTACTTCTAAAAGCAGCTCCATCCGTAAACTCGCTATTCAACAAACCATCGCCACTGTTATAATTCACAAATCTGTTTTCTGCTCTCAAAAACCGGCTAAGGCCATTGTTGGTGCTTAACCAGATATTTCCAGCATCATCTTCGAGCATCGAATGAATTGTATGGTTTGGCAGTCCGTCATTTGTTGTAAAATATCTAAATTCAGGATTTTGCCCATAAAATGTCAGCAAATTAAGTCCGCCACTGGTACCAATCCATAATGAATTGTCCTTGCCAATGAGCAAACTTAATACATCGGGATTATTTAGTCCGTCGGAATGGCATTCTGCCTGTTTAAAGAATTGTAAATCCCCGGTCAGGGTATTATAACGATGCAACCCTGACATTCGGGTTCCAACCCACAACACATTAGGTTTCTCTTCAACCACGGCAAAAACCACATTACCAAGCAGGTCGTTTGCCCCTCCCTTACCTTCAAGCTGAACAAACTCCTTTACTTTGAAAAAATCAGCGCTATACTCCGGCGTAATGCCTATCAAGCCATACCCACTGGTTCCCAGCCAAATAGTATTAAAAACATCAATGCAAATGTCGTAAACCGAACCGAATTCAGGAAAATTTTCAAGGCCAAAATCATCCGGAAAATGCCTGAACCTGCCCGAAGAAATATCCAGGACGTCCAAACCCGATCCATCAGTACCTATCCATAAAAAACCAAAATTGTCTTCGGCAAGCGACAAAACGGCATCATTGGATAAGCCATTTGAAGTATTGAAAATTTGAGTCGGACCACCGGTTGCAGATATTTTGTTCAAACCATTACCCCGTGTACCAATCCATAAATCACCGCGGCTGTCTTCAAAGATAGTTCTTACAATTTTATGATTTAGCTTTTGTTCTTCGGGGTCTCCCTTTTCAATGCCATGAAAAGCCAGGGGGACAGTATTGATCTGAAACACGCCTTCCCCGTCTGTTCCAATCCAAAGATGCTTTCCTGTTGTAAAAACAGACCAAATCTTCACCCGCTTTTCTTCAATATCAGTTAAGTTGGGTAGCAAACATTTTTCCGCAAAACCAGGCAAACTAAGCGTCAGGATATTTCCCTTATCTGTTCCGAGAATTAATCTGTTGTTAGTATTGTCAGCAAAAAGTGAGGTGATGGGTGAATCAGTCAACTCATTTCCAACCATTTGATATTTCTCATATTTCAAGTCCACCACCCATAGTCCTCCCTCTGAATTCGGGAAGGCAGCATAGGGATTTCCTGCGTGTGCAAAAAACCAATTTATATCATTTTTTAATGCCTGTTGCGGTTTATTTTCCGGTTCGATAATCCTGGCTAAATTGCCTTGCAAATCAACTACATAAATCGCATTACTCTGATGCATCAAAAATAGCTCATCTTCATACTTATAAACTCCGGTAAGCTGATTGATGATTTCATTGTGAATGCCCATCAACGGGAAAGGTTCGAAGCCAAAACTCAGGCTGTCAAATTTATAAAGCCCAACACCATATTGAACCAACCATACCGTCTCATCTTCATCAGCAAATGCACGCAATCCATTCTCCCTGTTCAGCCGCAGCGAATCTTCACTAAACCAGCTGCTAAATGATTCTAAATCATAATTATAAAGATTGATGCCACGCTCAGTAACAATCCACAAACCCTGAGCCTGCTCAAAAATATCCCAAATAATGTTGTTGCTGAGTTTATTTTTCGACATCAGATCAGGATAATGACGGATAATGTCTTTGCCATCAAACTGATTGAGGCCATCCCAGCTTCCAAGCCACAAATAACCTTTGCTATCCTGATAAATAGCACTGATAGCACTATTCGACAATCCATCAGCATGTGTGATCTGATGCAGCTGCCATTTTCCACTCACATCTGATTCAGCTTCTGATGCCTGCATACATGTTGCAACCAACAACATAAACGTCATCATCAATAAAGCTGTAAAATTCGATCCGGATTTCATCAGGTTTTCGCAATCCATATTTTGAGTAAAACTATAAAAAATGCTGAATCCAAACAACAATCGACCTTAATTATTACTTCCGCATTTGAGAATCTTGTACATCAATCGGAGAACATACCACACAGAAAACTTTTCAATTCACCGTAACTTAGCTCAAAATTCATTGTTATGAAAATGTCATTTATCAGGTTTTTTTCTTTGATTACCTTATTGATATCAATAAATACAGGAGTTGCACAACAAATATCCATTTCCCGGGTGGATCAAATGCCCGACTTTCCGCAACCCTACGAAATGCGCGATTGGAAAAAAGTAGCTTTTCAATATGATTCCTTGGTTTTTGATCAAAACCTGGAAGGTGAATATCTGCCACTGGTGTTTTTTAGAAATCAGGGAATAAACTATCCCGAATGGCAAGGGTTTGGATTGCACACTGCTGTGGGCACTAACAGTCCTGCTTCGGGCGAAGCCATCAATGTGATACCGGCAGTAGTAGGTGCCAGCCTGATTGGAATTGACAAAAGCAACCAGTTCGATAAAAACTGGGTTTTGATGTGTGCTGACTTTTTTAACAAACGGCCGGAAGAAAATATCTATCTCAATCATCCGGCTTCCTCTTCAGGAAATGACTGGTGGTACGAAACTATGCCTAATGTTTTCTTTTTACAACTCAAATCTCTTTATCCGGATCTTTTGGTTTTTGATGAACAACAGGAAACTATGGCTGACCAATGGCTGCTTGCAGTTGAAAAAATGGGTGGATCAACCATGCCGTGGACAAAAGCAGAAATGAACTACAGAGCCTGGAATATGGCAAATATGGAAGGTCTTGAGCAAGGTGTAAAAGAACCGGAAGCTGCTGGTGCCATTGCCTGGATCCTTTATCAAAGTTATCTGAACACAGCTAAGGAAAAATACCGGATTGGAGCTGAACTGGCTCTTGATTTCCTGAATGACCTTGAAGAAAATCCTTCGTATGAGTTACAGCTTCCTTATGGAATATACACTGCCGCACGTATCAATGCAGCGCATAATTATCCCATTTACGATGTGGAGAAGATGCTAAACTGGACTTTTAATCGCGGAGAACTGCGCGGTTGGGGTACTATTGTTGGTAATTGGGGCGAAATGGATGTGTCAGGCCTGATTGGTGAAGCCAATGATTCCGGAAATGACTATGCTTTTATGATGAATGGTTATCAACATGCTGCTGCCCTCCTGCCATTGGTAAGATACGATGACCGCTTTGCAGGAGCAATTGCCAAATGGATACTCAATCTTGCCAATGCCTCCAGATTGTTTTACCGACCTTACCTACCCTCGTCTCAACAGGACAATTTTGAATGGTCTTCAACTTATGATCCTGATGCAACAATTGGTTATGAAGCACTGAAGGAAATAAAATATAATCTAAGTCCCTATGCCACAGGTGATGCAATAGATGGTGGTTGGGCTCAAACCAATCTGATGTTATATGGATCCTCACATGTTGGCTACCTGGCGGCTCTAATAGAACAAACCGAAGTAGAGGGAATTCTAAAACTTGATCTGCTTAAAACAGATTTTCAGCATCAACCGGCATACCCGGGTTTTCTGATCTACAACCCGCATGAAAACAGCCATCAGATCAGCCTGGAAGTTGGCGAAGGCAGTTATACAGTGTATGACGCTGTAACGAATCAAATTTTGGCGATGCAACAAAATGGTACTGCTTTATTAACAATTCCGGCCAAAACCACCCTGATGCCGGTAATATTTCCTTCTGCTTTTGAAATTGTTTCATCCGGGAACATTAATATCGTAAATGAAATTGTCATTGATTACAATAATGGAAATCCAATCACTAATTATCCACCACTCATAAGAGTACTGGCTGCACCTGACAGCATTGAATTGCATCAACCTACAACAATTTATTGCACTGCTATTGATTTTGAAAATGAATCACTTTCTTACGAATGGATGATTAACAACGAACAATTTGAAGCAGCATCCGAACTTGTTTTGGAGGCTGGCAGTACAGGCATGTATTCCATACGCTGCAAGGTAACGGATGTTTATGGCCAATCAGACAGTGCTGAAATAACAATCAGGGTGGTTGAAAAAATTCCGTATGCACCCGAGATCATCGGAATTTGGGCTTCACCACGAAAAGCATCACCATCTTCAGAAATACAGCTTTCTGCCTCTGCCACCGACCAGAATGAAGATTCACTGACCTACCAATGGTATTCTTCTGATGGAATACTGATCGGAAATCTACAATCAATTTCCTATGAAACTCCGGCCTCACCAGGTGATTATTGGTTAATTTGTAAAGTAACAGATCCTGATCAGCTTTTTAGTAGCGATAGCTTACAAATCATGGTAAGAACACCACAGGAATATCCGTCAGGACAAACTATAGCAACATATTTACTCAATGGCAACCCTGATGATCAATCTCCGAACAACCTGCATGGTGAAACCGCAGGTGCAATCGGATGGAGTGAAAGTGAAGCAGGAGCACCCGCTGGGGCAGCCTTTTTTGATGGGAACACTGCCAGAATCACCCTGCCATCTTCAAGTCTGTTCAATTTTGAAGATCATTTCAGTATTACCTTGAAGTTCAAATTGGAAGGTGAGTCACCTGGCGAACAGTTTATCTTTTCGCACGGCAGCTGGCAGAATCGTTATAAAATTTCTCGTTCAGCTGATCGTATCCGGTTCACGGTGAACACTTCATCCGGAATTGCAGACCTCGACAGCGAAACAAAACCTCAAACAGGCAGATGGTATCATCTGGCCGTTGTGTACGATGGCCATGACATGGAAATATGGCTCGATGGCCAACTTGATGCATTCAAACCGCATTCAGGTGTAATCAATCAAACCAGCTACAAACCTGTAATGGGGCAACAATTTAGCGATACACCAGGATTTAATCTTCACGGACATCTGGATAATGTGTCAATCTATAATTATCCACTGAATCCGCAACAAATTGAAGAAAGTCGTTTTGTTTCACTACCGGAAATTCAAACTCGCAGAATAGCAAAAGTTTATCCTAATCCCACAAATAACAGACAGGTAAACGTAACTTTAAATGAACCACTTGATGAAAATTTTTCAGCATTTCTGGTTAATAATTTGGGTCAAAAATTATCACTAAAATCATATACACAATTGTCGCCTGACGAAATCGGAATAACACTTCCCGACCCTGTTACACCAGGATACTATTCAATCGTGATCAGCACCTCTCAAAAAGTTTTTCAGGCAAGGCTGATTTGTATACCCTGATCTCAAAGTGAAAAAATGCCTTACAAATTCTTAATTCAGAACATTTTCGGCCATTTTGAGAATATACTACACTTAAATGAAAATACTGTAAACACCTAAAGGGAGAGGTTGATGTACTTTTACGCAACCGATTGCAGAAAGTAAATTTTAAATACGGATAAGGATATAATGGATATTGCCAAAAGATTTTCTGAGAACCCACTACTACGACCAAATGACATTAAGCCAAGTATGCCGGATATGGAAATTCTCTGTTTATTAAATCCGGGAGTATTTACTTACGATGATAGAATATGGTTGCTTTGTCGGGTTGCCGAGCGCACTCCACAAACAACCAACAGCATTAAGGTTCCTGTTTTTGATGAACACGGCAAGGTACAAATCCTTGAGTTTGACCTCAATGATCCTGATTTGGATGCTTCAGATCCGAGAGTCATTAAATATAAAGGTGTTAATTATCTGACTTCACTATCGCATCTTCGACTTGTTTGTAGCAAAGATGGCATACATTTTTACGAGTCCGACGATTTTCCACTCATCACCGGGAAGGGTTCCTTAGAAAGTTTTGGCATTGAAGACTGCAGGGTGACGCTAATCGGAAAAACTTATCACCTCACCTACACACAGGTCTCATCCATTGCTGTTGGAGTTGGTCATATGCAAACTACTGACTGGAAAACATTTCAACGAAACGGGATGATCTTTCCACCACACAATAAGGACTGTGCGATTTTCGATGAAAAAATAAATGGCAAATATTACGCTTTGCATCGCCCCAGCAGTCCCGAACTGGGAGGTAATTACATCTGGATTGCCGAATCTGAAGACCTAAAACACTGGGGTAACCATCGTAATATTGCGCTTACCCGTCCAGGAAAATGGGATAGTGTGAGAATTGGAGCCGGTGCAGCACCAATCAAGACTGAAAAGGGCTGGCTGGAAATCTATCATGGTGCCAACGAACAAAACCGCTATTGTCTCGGAGCTATTTTACTCGATTTAAACGATCCGGGCAAAGTGATTGCGCGCAGCAAAGAACCTATCATGGAGCCAATCGCTGAATATGAAAAAACCGGCTTTTTTGGCAATGTAATTTTTACTAATGGTCACCTTGTTAATGGAGATACGATCACAGTTTATTATGGTGCCAGCGATGAGGTAATCTGTGGAGCTCATCTCTCGATCAGTGAAATACTCAGCACTTTAAATCAATAAAGCAGCATACTAATGAAAAATAAACTCCTGAACGAATATAACTTCTTCCTCTCGATGCCGCGCCCGATGCGTTTGCTGCTGATCACAAACATGATCTATGCTTTTGTTTTGCCAATCATCGACATTTTTGTAGGTGCTTATATCATGCGCAGCTCCGATAATCCAAGTCTTGTAGCTATTTATCAGCTGAGTGTTTACACCGGAATTCCATTAACTTTTTTACTGAATGGTTATCTGTTGAATCGGATCAAAATTGCTCATCTTTACAGCTTTGGTATGCTTTTGAGTGGAATTTCAATGATCTTTATGATGTCGCTCAATCAGATCGATACGGCCGGTGTTGCCATAGCCGGGCTTATCATGGGAGGATCTTTTGGGTTTTTCTGGGCCAATCGCGACTTTTTAGCACTTGATACCACCAATGATAATAACCGAAACTATTATTATGGTGTCGAAACGTTCTTTTATACACTCACTGCTATTATTGTTCCTGTAACGGTTGGCTGGTTTCTGGTGCGATCAACTGCCATGGGCTGGTTCGAAGGTAATATTGTTGGTGCCTACAAAATCATAACTTTTGCTGTGTTTTTGCTCACCATCATTTCAAGTTATGTGATTCATCTCGAAAAATTCAGAAATCCACGTGAGAAAAAATTTGTCCATTTCCGCTTTGACAAGTTGTGGAATAAAATGCTTGTTCTGGCCGGGCTTAAAGGTTTGGTGCAGGGGTATATCGTTATCGCCCCTGCAATATTGATTTTAAGACTGGTAGGTGATGAAGGCTCTTTAGGAACAATCCAGAGTATCGGTGGTATCATCACGGCGCTGTTGCTATACGTGCTTGGAAGAGTTACCAGGCCACAACACAGGATTTACGTTTTTTCAGCCGGATTGTTACTGTTTTTCATCGGATCGCTTTTTAACCTTGTAATGTTCTCAGCCACAGGCGTTGTAGTATTTGTCATCTGTCTGATCATGTTCAGACCCTTACACGATATAGCCTATTTTCCAATCCAGCTAAGGGTGATTGATCTGCTTTCCATTAAAGAGAAAAGAAGTGAATTTGCCTATATTTTCAATCATGAGTTCGGGCTCTACATTGGCCGCTTTCTGGGTTTAGTACTGTTTATTGTGCTGATGTATTATGTTTCGGAATCCTTTGCATTAAAGTATTCGTTGTTAATTGTTGCCGCCATACAAATGCTATCTATTCCGGTTGCAAAAAACATCATTAAATCAACTGCTAAAGCTATCGATGATTATGGAGAAGATATAGATGAGCTAAAAAACATACAACAAATGACTGATATACAAGAGATTCCGGTAAAAGAAAAGATATAAAATCTATATGAAACTACACTTATTTATAAAAATAACTTTGCCCGCTTTCGTTATATTAGTGATATTGGCTGGCTGTGCTAAAAGCACTCCTCCTGCCCAACTGAGCATACCGCGAGTTGAGGCAATGCCTGACATGCCACAGCCCTACAAAATGATTGACTGGAAAGAAATCAGTACAAGTTTTGATCAATACATCTTCGATTTTAATCAAACCGGCGCTTACCAACCCTTTATCTGGATTGACACCAATAAGAGAAACTTTAATCAATCCACTTTTGGCATTTTTACTGCAATCGGTGATGTGAGGCAGGGAGCCGACAAAAACAAGGGCGAATTCCATGAATCCATTGGCGGACTGGGTGCTTTGATGAGTGCTGGTTTGCTTGGCATCGACAAAACCAATCAACATGGCTACAACTTTGTGAAAATGGCACAAAACTATTTCAATAGCGATAACGGCTGGAATATCGTCATGAACAATACCAATCCGGAAGTGGCCATGCTTGGAGGAGGATACGGACGTGATTGGTGGTATGATGTATATCCAAACCTGCTTTATTATGCCGTTTCCTATCTGTTTCCCGATGTGGATCACGCTGATAGTTTATTGCAAATCATTGCTAATCAGGTGTTAAGTGCTGATCAGGTTTTAAATGGCAACTATCATTATTCCTATTTTGATTACAGCACAATGAAAGGCATGAGAAACCACATTCCTTATCAGGAAGATGCAGCTGCTGGCCATGCCTGGATTCTTTTATCGGCCTACAATAAGTTTGGAGATGAAGCCTATATCAAAGGGGCCATCAGTGCCATGCATGCACTTGATTCGCAAACAGAAAGCAGGTTTTATGAAGTGCTGCTTCCTTTTGGAGTTTATACTGCAGCGAGATTGAATGCCGAACACAATCAAGATTTTGATCTCACAAAAATTTTCAACTGGACATTCGATGGAACAACGTCTGAGACAGGCCGTCTGGGATGGGGCGTAATTCAGGATAAATGGGGCGAATACGATGTGTCGGGATTAGTTGGAAGCTGGCATCATGACGGAGGTTTTGCCTTTGCCATGAACACCTTCGACATGGCCTGGCCGCTGGTTCCAATGGTACGTTATGCACCTCAGTATTCCAATATGGTCGGAAAGTGGATGTTAAATGCTGCTAATGCTGCACGTCTCTTTTATCCGCACGAAATACCGGACGAAAATCAATGGCTGCCAGAGAAAAAAGCCATTAGCAGGAATGTAATTGCCTATGAGGGCTTAAAGAAAACCACTCATATTCCCAAACCAGGTCTTGAAGGTACATCACCTGTTGCTCTGGGCGACGGGCCATTATGGTTAGAAGGCCAGCCTGACGTATCGATGTTTGGTATTTATGGCTCGGCTCATGCCGGTATCTTTGGGGCTATCATCCAGCCTACCAACGTGGAAGGTATTCTAAAACTGGATTGTCTGGCTACCGATTTCTACAATGCAGAAGCCTACCCTACTTTCCTGCTCTATAATCCTTATACTGAGGATAAAACAGTAAGCTATCATACAATTGCTTCATCCCACACCCAATTGTTTGATGTGATCACACAAAAGATCATGGCCGAAACAGACACAAATACAATAGAATTAGTGATTCCTGCCAGATCATCACGACTGGTCGTTGAAATTCCAAAAAACATCAAGCTAAAGATGAAAGATGGAAAAGTTTTAGCTAACGATATTATAATAGCCTATTAATGAACCAAATGTTAAAGATATGCGATTGATATTTAAGATTTTACTACTTATTACAGTGAGCCTGTTTATTGGAGCTTTTACTTCGGTAGTTCAAGCGCAATCCCGCACCATAAGCGGCAAAATCACTGACACAAATGAAGAAAGTCTGCCTGGTGTAAACATCATCATCAAAGGCACTACCATTGGCACAACATCTGACTTTGACGGCAACTATCTGATCGATATCCCTGAGGATATAGCTGATCCGATACTTGTATTCAAATACATCGGTTTTCTAAGTCAGGAGGTTGAAGTAAAAAACCAGACCAACATCAGCATTGTGATGGAATCGGATGTGCAATTGTTGGACGAGTTAGTTGTTGTCGGCTACGAAATCCGCAAAAAAGCTGACCTCACAGGAGCTGTTACCAGTATTAAACTTGATGAGATAAGCTCTTTGCCTGTGAGTGGAGTCGACCAGGCACTACAGGGAAGAGCAGCCGGAATCAATATAACTTCCAATACGGGAATGCCGGGTGAAGGCGTTCGAATTCGTATCAGAGGTGTTGGCTCAATCAACAGCAGCAACGATCCTTTATACATCGTTGATGGAATTCCAACAGCTAATGCACTTAATATCCTTAATCCAACTGACATTGAGTCGATTAACTTCCTAAAAGATGCAGCATCCACTGCCATTTATGGTTCCCGTGCCAACAATGGCGTGGTATTGATTACAACACGCAAAGGCGTGAAAGGAAAACCAAGAATAGAGTTTCAGTCGATGTTTGGTATCCAACAACACGGAAAACTGACGGAAATGGCCAATAAAGACCAGTATGTCTCGATATATAATGAGGCTGCAACGAATGACAATGCTTTCATCGACAATCCACGATTGCAACGGAAATACATTGAGCCTGATTTTGCAGCCGGCCTTCCTGATATCGACCATCTTGATGCGATTTTTCGTAATGGCCTTATCCAAAACCAGAACCTCTCCATAAGTGGCGGAGACGACAAATTAACTTATTTAATTTCAGCCAATTATTTCAGTCAGGAAGGTATTGTAATTGGAAGTGACTACGACCGTAAATCCGGAAGAGTAAATCTCACTAGTCAAATTTCAGATGCCATCAAAATTGGAACCAACATCAATCTGATGCAAAGCAACAACGACATTATCGGAAGTAGTGGCGATGGTTATGGAGGCAATGGCGGAAGCGTGGTACGTTATGCATTTTTCCGCACCCCTGGAATTGCTATCCGGGATGCTAATGGTGAATTTGTGGATTTGCCCGAACGACAAGACTTACTTGGAGATGGTTACAACCCTGTAGGTTTAGCAACCTATGCCGAAAATAACATCAAACAAAACAGATTTTTCGGGGATATTTATTTGCAGGCAAAAATTTTGTCCAGTCTCAACTTCACCTCAACGTTTGGTGGTGATTTTCTAAACTTGCAACAACGTCGTTTCGATCGCAATTGGGGTACCAACGACAGGATAAACAATCCGAACCGACTTTCAATTCAAGATGGAATAAACAAAACCTGGACATGGAGTAACGTATTATCCTATAACACAAACTGGAACAACCACCACGATTTTTCGGCGCTCATAGGTTCCGAAGCGATCAAAGGAAGTGGTTATTTACATACAGGTACCCAACAGGATTTTCCGGATCAATCCAGTATTTTGGTCTTTCTGGGTAATGGATTAGGCAATACAATGGTCAGCGAAAACCGTTGGGGATATTCCCTGATGTCGTTGTTTGGAAAAGTAAATTATGGATTTAAGAATAAATATTTGTTTTCTGCAACCTTACGTCGCGATGGTTCTTCACGCTTTAGCGATGAAAACAAATGGGGAACATTTTATTCTGTTTCAGCCGGCTGGCGAATCGACAAAGAAGCCTTTATGAGTCGTTTCGACAAGCTTAACCTCTTCAAACTGCGAATTGGATATGGTGCGATCGGTAATCAGGAAGTTGGCAACTATGCCTATTCCGATCAAATTGGATATAATTTTAATTATCCGTTCAATGGAACACTTTTCAATGGTTATGCAATCACAGTATTAGGCAATCAAAACCTGCAATGGGAAACCAGTACGCAGTTCAACGTAGGATTTGATCTGGCCTGGTTGCAGGATAAATTAAATATTTCGGTTGATCTCTTCCAAAAGATCAATCAAAATATGCTCGTAAAGGAGCCTCTCCCGCCTTCTGCAGGTTACGCCGAACCGGCCTGGGTAAACAAAGGTAAAATCCTAAACCAGGGAGTTGAACTGGAAATGATTTACAGAGCAAATGTTGGTAAGGTTGACCTGACTTTTTCGGGAAATGCAAGTTATCTCCACAACGAAGTTTTGGATTTGCCGGCTCCTATTCTGGGAGGAAGAATAGACAATGGAATTTACGCCACAAAAACTGAAGAAGGGCATTCTGTTGGTTCATTTTTTCTTTACGAAATGGATGGAATCTTTCAGGATGAAGTTGAGATATTCACCAGTGCCTATCAGGGTGTAAATATCAGACCTGGTGATGTTAAATATAAGGATCAGAATGGCGATGGTTTGATCGACGAAAACGATCGTATTCATATAGGTAGTGCAATTCCAAAAGTTACTGCAGGTCTGAATATCAATGCGGTTTACAAGCAATTTGATGCCAGCATTTTCTTTTATGGAGCTGCCGGCCACAAAATCTACTACCAGATTGCTACCGACATCGAAGGTTTTTACAGGCCATTCAACGTAACTATGCGCTATTTCGATGAACACTGGACAGGACCTGGCACCAGTAACACACAGCCAAGAGCTTCGTGGGCATCTAAAGCGAATAATACAAGGCCTTCCACGCGATTTTTGGAAGATGGTTCCTTCATCCGCTTAAAAAATGTTCAGGTGGGTTATACCTTGCCAAGGCATATAAGTAAAAGCATTGGTATTGAGCGCATAAGAGTTTATGCCTCTGCCTATAATCTGCTCACCCTGACCAAATATCCCGGGTTGGATCCTGAGATGACAACAAGCGACAATTCAGCTTCAGAAGGTGATGCCGCTACCGGAATCGACTGGGGAACCTATCCTGTTGCCCGTTCATATAATATTGGAATTCAAGTTAACTTTTAATATCAGGAAACATGAAAAAAATATTGATTTTACTAGCTATAATCGGAAGTCTGGCAAGCTGTTCCAAGTTTCTTGATGAAGAAATGCAGGGAATCTATACCAGTCAGACTTTTTATAAAACCGATGATCATGCCGAACTGGCACTTACTGCTGCATACCAGCCTATGACATTCAGCAGCATCAACAATGCGTTGTGGGTTTTTGGTGATGTTGCCTCGGATGATGCCATTAAGGGAGGAAATCCTGGCGATCAAAGCGAAATAGAATTCATTGAACAATTTACCTATACACGCGATAATGGCTTTTTACTCAATATCTGGAAAAGATATTATGAAGGCATATCGCGTTCCAATGATGTGATTCACAGGCTTGGTGAAGGTGTTTCTGAAGAAATGAAAACCAGAGTTGTGGCCGAAGCAAAATTTCTTCGGGCTTATTATTATTTCCATCTGGTTAATATATTTGGTGAAATTCCCTTGAAACTTGAGCCTGCTTATAGCACAGAAGATCTTCATGTTGGCGTATCACCCGTTGATGTCATTTACCAGCAGATTGTTGATGATCTCACAGATGCAGCAGCGCAATTGCCTGAATCCAATAGTTTTCAGGCCGGACGTGCCACCAAAGCTGCTGCCTTTGGTCTGTTAGCCAAGGTTGAACTATTCCGCGGGAATTATGATGCATGTTTGAATGCCATCGAATCACTTGAAAGTAATGGAACCTTTGCGCTCGAAGATATTTACAGCAACAATTTTAATTGGCTAACCCAAGATAATCAGGAAGTTGTTTTCGCTGTTCAGCACCTTAGCGGACAGGAACCATTTGCCGGCAATGTGATGAATCAATGGTTTGCTCCGCAACACGAAAACGGCTATTTCTTCAATGCTCCTGTCCAGGCTTTTGTAGATGCTTTTGAAAAGACACCGGCAGAAATCTACGATCCGCGCCTCGACTACACCCTGGCACGCGAAGGTTCCAAATGGATCAACGGCGAAGACTATGATCCTGCATGGTCGCCCACAGGATACAGCCTTCGCAAACATCAACAACCTCTTGATGAAATCCCGGTGGGCACAAAAGGTGATGGAGACCTGAATTACATCTTTATGCGCTATGCCGAAGTTTTACTAATGAAAGCCGAAGCAAGCAATGAGTTGGGAGTTCCCCTTGATGCCCTGGCTCCGTTGAACCTGGTGCGAAAAAGAGCCCGTGAAAGTTATCTGTACGATGAAAATCTGCAGGGTTTTGGTTCTGTTCCCGAAGGGCTGCTTCCCGATATCACTACTTTAAATCAGAATGAGTTGCGCGAAATAATCCGAAATGAAAGACGCGTTGAGCTGGGCTTTGAGTTTCATCGGTTTTTCGACCTGATGCGTTATGGAAAAACATACGCAGAATCAAAACTTTCGGACAACACCTCATTCAATTATGACCAACATAGATATTTCTCCATTCCTCAAAACGAAATTGATATCAATCTTAATATTAACCCTTAATTCACTAATCAAATTTAATGCTATGAAAAAGTTCAAACCATTTTCAATGATGATGATCCTGATGATTTCGCTGGTTGCGATTACCATTGCAGGATGTAAAAAAGATGACGATGACGAAAAAGTCACCGTTGACAAAACCGCGCTGCAAGCTAAAATAACTGTAGCCGAAACCATGTTGAACGATGCTGTTGAAGGCACAGCAGATGGCCAGTACCAGTATGGTTCAAAAGCCGTTTTCGAAACTAAGATCAACCTCGCGAAAACAGTTAATGCAAATGAGGAAGTAACACAAGTACAGGTTGATGCAGCTGTTTTAGCCCTTGATCAGGCGATAACGGAGTTTGAATCAAAAAAAGTTACACCAATCGCTCCTGAAGCCCTTGTGGGTCATTGGACATTTGACGAAGGATCAGGAACTACCGTGAATGATTATTCTGGTAAAAACTTCAATGGAACACTCAAAACCGGCCATGAATTCTTTGGAGCCGGATTCCCCGAATGGGCTACTGACCGTTATGGTAACGAAACTAAAGCACTTTATTTCAATCAGGGTGCCAATGTCGAAATTCCATATAATGCGCAGCTCAACCCACAGGAAATCACCATTTCATTATGGATGAAACCAGACGTACTTGAGGTGCCATGGGCTAACAACTATATGGTTTCGATGAAACGCTGGGATGGCTACAAACTCCAACTACAGGATGCTCCCAAAGTGTTCTTCACCGTAAAAGCCTTAAACGCAGGAGAAGAAGTATGGCACGACCGTGACAACGAATCCCCAACAATCGATATGGGCGAATGGTATCACGTGGCTGTATCTTTTAAAAACAATGAAATGGCTTTCTACCTTGATGGTACGCTGGTTAAACTCTGGGACAACACCCCCGGAACGGCTGTTACCCTTGCAGAACCAATGAACCTGATTTTTGGACAGGATCTCCCAACAAATATTTATACCGGCCCTGATGGTGATTATAACGTTGAATGGGGTGGCTATTTCAAGGGAATTCTGGATGAAGTACGTATCTTCAATACCGCACTAACTTCTGCTCAAATCGAATCAATCTATAATCTCGAGAAACCATAATCCTGAAATTTTGATTCTGTAAATTCAAAAGAGTTCCGGCTCAGTGTTCATCTTCATAAGGTTAGTGAAGCACTGAGTCGACTCTTTTTTAATCCATACGTTCGAACAAAAAATAAGTCGGTATGTTCAAAAGTACTTTCCTGCTCACCCTGGTAATGCTCACAACAACATTGTCCTCTTTGGCACAGGAGCAGGATCACTGGTGGGAGAAAAGTGTGTTTTATCAAATTTATATGCCTTCTTATCAGGATTCAAATGATGATGGATATAGCGACTTCAGGGGAATGACTGCCCGTCTTGATTATTTGCAATCGCTTGGCATTGATGCAATTTGGCTTACTCCTTTTCTCAAATCTCCCAAGATTGACAATGGCTATGATATTGCCGATTATTATCAGGTTGATCCGGTTTATGGCACCATGTCAGACTTTAAAGTTTTTCTGGCCGAAGCCCATGCGCGCAATTTGAAAGTAATCATGGATATGGTGCTGAATCACAGCTCAACAGATTGTTACTGGTTTCAGGAAGCCCGTAAGTCAGTAGATAATCCTTATCGTGATTATTATATCTGGCGTGATGAGCCCAACAACTGGGAATCATTTTTTGGTGGCCCGGCATGGGAATACGACAGCCTGACACAGCAGTATTATTATCACAAGTTTGATAAAAAAATGGCGGATCTAAACTGGAACAATCCGGCTCTTGTTAAAGAAATGCTGGAGGTTCTCCGGTTTTGGCTTGATTTGGGTATTGATGGATTCAGGCTCGATGTGATCAATTTTTTGAACACAGATGGTGTACTGGATGATAACCCTGCCGCTGAAGGATCACAGATTCATAAGTATGACATCAATCAGCCTGGCTTGAAAAATACACTTGAGTTGATACGAAGTACGGTTGATGAATATGACAACAAATTTTTGGTGGGCGAAGTGGGTAGCGATAAAATTGAAGTACTCAAAATATACCAGTCACCAAAGATGATGGATGTTGTTTTTAATTTTAACTTCGGAAGCATTCCAAACTTTGACCTGAATAGAATCTATCAGGAAATTAGTGCAATGGAGAAAGAAATGCCTGGCCTTCCAACCCTGTTTTTTGGCAGCCATGATAATACAAGGTTAATGAATCGGCTGGCTGATTTGAATCTTCAAAAAGCATTGGCCTTGCATTGCTTAATTCTTACCGCTAAAGGAGTGCCTTTTATTTACTATGGTGATGAAATTGGAATGCAAAACATAGTAGCCCATAATTTGGATGAAATAGTTGATATACAAGCCAAAACACGTTATCAACTTGCCTTGAACGCTGAGAAAACCCAAACCGAAGCCCTGGAATATGCCAATTTGCATAATCGCGACAGGTCTCGTTCGCCTATGCAATGGGATAGCACTAATAATGCAGGTTTCACAACTGCAAAACCCTGGATCAAAATACAGGAAAATTATCAACTTGTTCATGTTGATGCGCAATTGCAAAAGCCTGAAAGCTTTTTAAACGAAATAAAAAAGCTGCTATCAATAAGAAAAGAACAGCCTGCCTTACAAATGGGCGATTACAGCTATTTGATTAGGGAGGATCAAATGCTGAAATATGGCCGCGTATTCAAAAATGAAATCGTCCATATCGTCATCAATTTCGGAGAATCAAAAAACCTTACGCTACCCGATAACAGTGTGCTACTTCATGGAGATGAAATATTAAATCCCAATGAATACCTCATTTACAAGACATTTTGAAACCTTTTGTTGAATTTTGCCACGCCTGATTTTTCCTTAATTTTGCCTTCTGATATCGAAAATATACTTCGAATGAAGCAAAAAAACATCCTCTTGGGGCATGGCAGCGGGGGCCATCTTACACACGATCTTATCGAATCTGTTTTTCTGAAACACTTTTCCAATCCAACACTTAATCTTTTAAGTGATGCCGCACTTATCGATACCGAAAAAGGAAAGATTGCTTATACGACAGACTCTTTTGTTGTTGATCCGCTTTTCTTTCCCGGAGGCGATATTGGCAAGCTGGCCATCGCAGGCACCGTTAACGATCTGGCTGTTCAGGGTGCCAGCCCCGCCTATTTAAGTGCAGGATTCATTTTAGAAGAAGGCCTGTCCGTTGAAACGCTTGAAAAAGTAGTACAATCCATGGCCGAAGAAGCAGTTAATGCAGGCATCCAAATTGTAACCGGCGATACCAAAGTGGTTGAGCGCGGAAAATGTGATAAAATATTTATCAATACAAGCGGTATAGGTTTTTTCGATGTAAACTTCTCGGCATTAGGGATTGAACACATCAAGGTGGGTGATAAAATTCTGATCAACGGTAGCATTGGCGATCATGGCATGGCAGTGATGTCGGCCAGAAATCAGCTGAATATCAGCTCAAAAATTGCTTCAGACTGTGCATGCCTCAACGGTTTGATTGATTCATTAAATGAATTTAAAAGCCAGATACGTTTTATGCGTGACGCTACCCGTGGTGGTTTGGCAACAGTGAGTGCAGAATTGTGCAAACACCAGGATTTTGGCATCAAACTTTTTGAAGAAAAAATTCCGGTAGATAAGGGAGTGAGAGGAATATGTGAACTACTGGGTTTTGATCCGCTTTATGTGGCTAACGAAGGAAAGGTTGTAATGGTGGTTTCAAATGAAATATCAGAACAAATCCTCGATAAGATGAAAAAACATACACTGGGAAAATCAGCTGCTATCATCGGGGAAGTTACTTTAGCTAATGCCGGAAAGTGCTATCTGGAAACACAGATTGGTGGGAATCGCATTGTTGATATGTTGGCAGGCGAACAACTTCCGCGCATTTGTTAGTCATAAAAAACGTTCTACAGCACTAGTTAGCTGTGCTTTTGAAAGCAAGCCTGATTCGCGCCATACCAACTCCCCTTTCTTAAATAAAGCCAACGTTGGAACGGCACTGATATGATAACGGGCTGAAACTAACCGATTGGCATCCACATCAATCTTGATCACCCTAATTCTGTCTTTTAACCCAGCTGCCACCTCTTTGATAATAGGTGCCTGTACTTTACACGGCTGACACCATTCAGCATGAAAATCTACTAACACGGGTAAGTCGCCGTTGATTATGCTGTTAAAATTTCCCTTCATAAGTTTTATCATTTACAGACCTACAGCAAAAAAAATACCAGGCAATCTATACTGAAAATCTGTCATCCTTATTAAAATCCATACTCATAATAAAACTTCGACATCTCTTCAGTAACATCCTTAAAAACAATTGCATGATTAGTACAACCATTTCTGGAACAGATTCTTACCGTTCCACCAGCCTTGATGAAAAAGGCTACCAGCGGTGCACCACAAATTTCACAATTCTCTTTGATCGACAACTCCTGATTGCAATGCGGACAATACATATCAACAATTTCTTGTTCTTTAATATCAATATCTGTCGTTTTGGAACAGTTGCCATAAATACAACACAAACGTAATACGCCACGTTCATGCTCGGTTTCAACATTTAACTTAACAGAAGGTTTGTCGCAAATTGTATGTTGCTCATCCATAAGCGATTGACTACAATTTGGACATTTAAGCGATAAAGACACTTCCTTTTTCATTACAGGGAAAGTTTGGTTAGAAAAAAAATATCAATTAAAAATACAATTTTCAGAACTGAAAATCAATAGTTTAATGCTATTTAAAACAATTCCAGATAAGTATCTAAAAGCCTTGCAGAATATGAATCACCCAAAAATTTACCTTATTTTTGCCACGAAACACCTGGCTTATGCACGAACTTTCCATCGCCATGCAAATCATCGAAATTGTAGAAGAGGAAGCCAAAAATCATGCAGCTGTCGGGATTTCGGCCATCAAACTTGATATTGGTAAACTGTCAGGTATTGAACCAGACGCGCTTGAGTTTGCCATGGAAGAAGCCGTCAGAGGCAGCATGGCCGAAAAGGCAGAGGTACAGTACAATTATATCCAGGCTGTTTCGGTGTGCGAAGAATGTTGCCATGAATTTGAATCGCAGGATTATTTTAAAACCTGTCCGTTTTGTAATAGCTTAAATACCAGTATTATACGTGGCAAAGAATTGAAAATTGCGGCCATTGATCTGATAACAAATTAAAATACAATTCCTATGTGCGGAACTTGCGGCTGTGGCGAAGACGACCACATTACTTACAGAAAACCAGGAGATCATAACATAATACATACGCATAGCCACCAACATGGCGATCTCACTCATGTGCACCCACATGCTCATCCCCATTCACATGATCACAGTCACGAACATGAACATACTCACGAGCATGATCATGTGCATACGCTTAATTTAGAGCGCAATATCCTCTCAAAAAACGAGCTGTTAGCCGAGCGAAACAGAGGCTATTTCGAGGGGATGAAAATAGTGGCCTTGAATCTTGTGAGCTCACCAGGCTCCGGAAAAACAAGTCTGCTCGAAAAAACCATCACCAAAATCAAAGATACTACTGAGATAGCTGTTATCGAAGGTGATCAGCAAACCCTGAATGATGCCAATCGCATTGAAAGAACCGGAACACCTGTTATTCAAATCAATACTGGCAACGGCTGTCATCTTGATGCTTTGATGGTAAACAAAGCCATGAAACAACTCAATCTGATGCAGAACAGCTTGTTGTTCATCGAAAATGTCGGTAACCTGGTTTGTCCCAGTCTTTTCGACCTGGGCGAAACCAAACGCGTTGTGATTATCAGCGTTACCGAAGGTGATGACAAACCTGCCAAATATCCTACCATGTTCGAAACGGCTGATCTCTGCATTATTAATAAAATTGATCTGGCTCCCTATGTTGATTTTAGTGAAGAAAGATTAAAAAACACTGCTATTCGTGTAAATCCAAATCTTCAGTTTATCAGCCTGAGCGCTAAGACAGAAGAAGGAATGGACAAATGGATTCAATGGCTGTCTGATTTACAAAACAGTTGATTCAAACCCATTTAAAGCAGTTTTTCACCTTGTTAAAATCAAGTTCTGCATTGATAAAGATTAACAATGTTAAGTTTTTAACACTTTTACTTGCATAAAGTATTCTGAGACTGTAATTTTGCTGTTCGTTGATTCACAGCTTAGCAAATTATTATCCATTCATCCAATGAAACATCTGCCTCATAAAACCATCGAGCGCCTTAGCCAGTACCGGAGGGCATTATTGCTTTGCCTTGATAAAGGAAAGACACATATTTATTCGCACGAAATAGCTAAAATACAACACATTACAGCTGTGCAGGTGCGTCGCGACCTGATGTTGATCGGCTATACCGGAACCCTCAGAAAAGGCTATAACGTAAAGGAACTCATCGACCTGATCGGAAACATCATTGATTCTGACGAAGGTATCAATGTGGCAATTATTGGAATGGGAAACCTGGGAAGGGCACTGATCAACTATTTTGCCGGAAAACGCTCCAAGCTTAAGATTGTTGCAGGTTTTGATACTAATCCGGATAAAATTGGTAATACGATGTCCGGAGTTCCCTGTTATAGCATTGAACATCTAAGAGAAGTTGTCGCAGCCGAAAAAATAAAGGTGGGAATAATGACTGTACCTGCAGATTATGCAGTTGATACAGCAGATTTACTCGTTAAATCAGGTATAAAAGGTATCTTAAACTATACTCCAAAACCTGTAAATGTACCTGATGGTGTTTATCTCGAAGAGTATGACATGATTACTACGCTCGAAAAAGTGGCATTTTATGTGAAGCTTCAGGAGACAGATTGAGTACAGCAAAAAAAAGAGCAGTTAATTAAATCTGCTCTTTTTTTTGCTCATTTTTCAGGTTACACGATCGTTATTCTTGTACCACCACCATCAACACCCAATAAGGTTGATTCAGTAATGATCGTATCTTTCCCGCTTCTTTCAACAAAATTAATTGCTGCTCTGATTTTTGGTGCCATACTCCCCTCGCCAAACTGGCCTTCTTCCAGATAGCGTTTAGCTTCGGCAATTGTCATCTTATCCAGCGATTTCTCCTGAGGAGTATTAAAATTAATACAAACTTTGGGAACATCAGTAAGGATAAATAATTTGTCGGCTCTGATTTGCGAGGCCAATAACGAACTGGCCAAATCTTTGTCAATCACCGCATCAATCCCTTGTAGTTTATTGGATTCAACATAAAAACAAGGGATTCCACCACCACCAACTGCGATCACGATATGGCCTTCACGGGCAATTTTTTCGATGGTTTGTCTGTTAAAAATAACAAGAGGCGTTGGTGAAGCCACAACTTTACGCCAACCACGGCCACGGGCATCTTCCTTAAAAACAGCCTTTGTTTCGGAGCTGATCTGTTCAGCCTCTTCTTTTGTATAAAACGGACCAATAGGCTTGGTTGGTTGTTCGAATGCCGGATCGTCTTTATTAACCAAAACCTGGGTGATGATAGAAATAATATCACGATCCATATCTTTGGCCATCAATACATTACGCAATTGTTGTTCAATTACATAACCTATAAACCCCTGTGAGTAGGAAACACTGATATCTAACGGCATATCAGGTAATCCGTACAATTTATGACCGGCAGTATTGGCCAGTAAAATATTCCCAACCTGAGGCCCGTTTCCATGTGTAACAACCAGATTGTAGTTTTTCTCCATCAATCTCGTCAGATTTTCACAAGCAGCATAAGCATTTGCCTCCTGCTCATCAATAGTTCCCTTTTGGTTGCCACGAAGCAATGCGTTCCCTCCAAAAGCTACAACAGCTAATTTCTTCATAATAATTCGTTCTGTTAGTGAAAGTGGACAAAAATACTAAATAATTCCAGTGCATCAAGTAGTAATGTGATTTTTTTAACACTAATCGTACCCCTGATCAAAACAAGCATTTTGCCCTTTATCAATCTGATTAAAAACAACTTAAACTACTGATTACTTTCACAGAAAATGACTGAAACGCATTGAAATAAGTGAAATAAAAGTAAGCATCGTTCAATAATGGACATGTAAATAAGAATTAACGAAAGCTTATATCAAGGTAATTCACCCGATACCTGAATTCAATTCAGAAAATTTAGCATCAATCACAACAGAAGAACTCATCCATCGGATGATGAACAATACTTAAAGCCTGCTTGTTTAGGTTACCTACATTAAAAACAGTATCAAAATGAAAAAATCACTTCTTTTATTAATTCTTATTGCAGTATTTACTGTTGAATCATCTTATTCTCAAGAACTTAAAAAATTATCAGAAGCAAAAACACTTTCAGCCTCCAAAATCGTGGAGCATTCATTTAATCCGCTGCCATACAGCTACGATGCATTGGAAAAGGCAATCGATAGTGAAACGATGAACATTCATTACAACAAGCATTTCAGAGGTTATTACGATAATTTTTTGAAAGCCATCGAAAATTCTGAATTGCAATCAATGACACTCATCGAAATATTTGGGAACGTAAGTAAATACAGCACTGCTGTGCGTAACAATGCTGGTGGATATTACAATCACGATCTGTTTTGGCAAATTATGTCGCCCGATGGAGGAGGCCAACCAAAAGGCGAATTAGCAAAAGCGATCGACAAGACTTTTGGCACATTTGATGCATTTAAAGAAAAATTTGAGAATGCTGCCGCAACGCGCTTTGGAAGTGGCTGGGCATGGCTGGCTATCGACAATCAAGGAAAACTCTTTATCAGCAGCACTCCCAATCAGGATAACCCCTTGATGGATCTTGCCGAACAACAAGGAACCCCAATTCTCGGACTTGATGTATGGGAACATGCCTATTACCTGCGTTATCAAAATATGCGTAAGTCTTATATCGGAAATTTCTGGCAAGTAGTAAATTGGGATGAAGTTGCAAAACGATTCGAAGAAGCAACAAGTAAATAGCCATTCTTTTGTAAACAGAATACGAAAAGCTGATTCGACTTCGGATCAGCTTTTTTTTGATAAATTTTGTTAAATTTTCGATTTGTTTTAGTTCGTGCAGTTACGAACCAATAATATTTTTACTTTTGCAAAAAATTCGATTATGACAACTGAAGAAAGAATCCGACTTCAAAAGCATTTGGTAGAAACCATCGGATTGGAACATGAAAAGGAAGGCATGCAGCCCGTTTCCAGTCGTATCCTGGCACTACTTATGGTAATGGACAAAGAATGCTTCACTTTTGATGAAATTATAGAAGAATTAGGTATCTCAAAAAGTGCTGCCAGTGTGGCATTAAAAATGTTGCAACTTCGCAATAATGTTGAATACATAACGTTTCCAGGTGATCGTAAACGCTACTTCCGGCTCAAACGTATCGAGCCCTATCACATCTTCGAAGAATCCAGAAAAAAAATGCAACGCAACATAGAAAATATTGGTAAAATTCTGACATTAAAAGCAAATCCACAGGCACCTAATAACCACTTTCTGAATGAAATAAAACAGATGATGGAGTTCTTCATCGATAGTTTGGATCATCTGAAAGAATCTTACCTTAAAAGACATAACTCTTCAAATTTTAGTTCGTAAATTTAAAAACCTAACAATATATTATGAACTTTAAATATTTAGTTTTCACTTTTGTAAGCTTTTTTGTAGCTGTTTCTATAAATGCGCAGGAAAGTAAGTTGAAAATAAGCCTTGAAGAAGCACAGGAAATCGCGCTTCAACATAACAAAGCACTTGAAAATGTGAGGCAGGATGTAAATATCGCTGCTGAACAATATAAGCAGGCGCGCGGTCAGGGTTTGCCTCAAATAGAGGGCTCGCTTGATTATATGACGAACTTTAATTACGAAGCCGCATTTAGTTTTGGAGGCGGAGCCGGCGAAGGCCCTCAAATAGACTATTCCCTGCTGGATGCAGGCGATATGGAAATATTAAAATTGCTACAAGGATCCGGTGAACCTGCCTCTACCTCTATCAAGCTTACTGATCAGTCGAATGCACAAATTCAGTTGAGCCAGCTGATCTTTGGCGGCCAGTATTGGGTGGGCTTGCAAACAGCCAGAATAGCACAGGAACTGGCAAGTAAAAACGTTGTTCTGACCGAACTTGATGTTAAAGAAAACGTTGCAAATACCTATCAACTCATTCTTGCTTCCGAAGAAATAATGGAGGTGCTGCTGGATAATATCTCTAACCTGAAAGCCATGCAACAGCATACTCAAAATATGTATGAAGCCGGTCTGGCCGAGCAAACTGATGTTGATCAAATCAGTATCAGCGTGTCGCAACTTGAAAATCAACATAAATCAATGGATCGAAACATCAGACTGAGTTATAATATGTTACGTTATCAGATGGGTGTAAGTTTTGACCAGGAAATTGAACTTACAAATACGATGGATCAAATACTTGACGAGCTGATAGCAACAAACTCACTGACGCAGGAATTTAATATTCAGAATAACGTAAGTTTTCAAATGATTGAAACCCAGCTCGATCTTCAGGAAAAATTGGTTGACATGGAAAAATGGGCTTATGCTCCTACCCTGGTAGGATTTTATAGCTATACCAAAAAAATTAAAACTTCGGGATTTGATATCAGTCCGAACAATGCGGCTGGATTAAACCTGAATATTCCCATTTTTTCTAGTGGTATTCGCAAGGCCAACGTAAGTAAAGCCAAAATAGAACTTGATAAAGCGGAACGGTCGAAAGACATGGTTGAAGAGCAGTTATTGCTGCAAAACAATCAGTTACGATCTGATTTTACAAATGCTTTCGAAAATTACCAAACCCAACGCAACAACGTTTCCGTTGCCAAAAGGGTGCTCGAAAGTATGCAACACAAGTACCGGCAAGGACTGATCTCAAGTCTCGACCTCACCCAAACCAACACGAGTTTTTTGGAGGCCGAGAGCAATTACCTGAATGCTGCGATCGAACTGATGCAGGCGCATTTAAAACTAAAAAAATTATATAATCAATTATAAGTCTAAGCACAAAACCTTATGAAAACATTAAAAATCACAACTTTAGTGATAGGGCTGTTAGCAGGATTTACAGCCTGTAATTCAGAAACTCAAAAACCAGAATCGGAAGCCAAAACGGCACGACCGGTAAAAACAATACTTCTTGAAAAAAGCAAAGTGCAACGTACTACACAATATACCAGCACCTTAATTCCATTCGAAGAGGTCAACACTGCTCCAGCACAGCCGGGAAGGATTGAAAAAATCTATGTTGAAGCAGGCGATCACGTGAAGAAAGACCAGGTATTGGTCGAAATGGATCGCACCCAGCTCACCCAGGCCATGTTGCAACTGGAAGATGCAAAAGTAAATTATACCCGCATGGAAACCCTGCTTAAGCAAAACAGCATCTCGCAACAGCAGTACGACCAGGCAAAAATGGCTGCTGATCTTGCCAGCTCAAACGTGAATTTCCTTAAAGAGAACACCACGCTGCTCGCACCTTTCAGTGGTATAATAACAGCCAAATATTATGAAGATGGTGAAGTGTATTCGGGGGCACCAAATACCGAATCCGGCAAAGCCGCAATTATCAATCTTCAGCAGATTTCGAAGCTGAAAGCCGTTGTGCATATTTCAGAAAACTATTTTCCTGAAATAAAAAAAGGGATGGATGCTTCCTTTACAACGGACATCTATCCGGATAAAGTATATAAAGGAAGGGTTTATCGGGTTTACCCGATCATCAACGAAGCAACCCGAACTTTTAAAACCGAAATTGAAATTGATAATCCCAAGGAGGAACTTCGTCCCGGAATGTTCACCCGTGTGGAGATACAACTGGAAGAGATTGAATCGCTTGTAGTGCCTGCTATTGCCATTGTGAAACAGGAAGGAACCAACAATCGGTTTATCTATGTGTATGACAACGGAAAAGCTAAACAGATTGAGGTTGAAATCGGGAAGCGCATCAACGACAAGGTAGAGGTGATCTCACCCGAAATCAGCGAAGGAATGTTGCTGATCGTTGCCGGACAAGCACGTTTGATGGCCGGCGACTCCGTAACCTTAGTGGAATAAACGAAACTACTAATCTTAAAAGACCTATTCAATGAGTATCTATGGCAGTTCAGTAAAAAAACCTATCACCACTTTGATGATCTTCATTGCGGTGATTGTGTTTGGCCTGTATTCTGTGTCCCGACTTCCGGTTGACCTCTATCCTGAGATTGAATTTCCCGCAATAACCGTGCTCACAACCTATCCGGGTGCCAGTGCGCAAGATATCGAAATCAATGTATCAGAGCCGATTGAGGATGCGCTAAATACAGTTGACGACTTAAAAGAAATTACGTCCATATCAAGGGATAACCTTTCTATTGTTACATTGGAATTTGAATTTGAGACAGACCTAAGTGAAGCCGCAAACAATATACGGGATGCACTTTCAACGGTTACGCGCACACTTCCTGATGAGGTGGACGACCCGATCATCTTCAAGTTCAATACCAGTATGTTCCCTATCCAGATGTTTGCCATCACCGCTGAGGAGAGCTACGAAGGATTGGAAAAGATACTGGAGGAAAAATTAATTAACCCGCTCAACCGCGTGGATGGCATTGGATCAATCCAGGTGATAGGAGCGCCAACACGTGAGGTGGCCATCGAACTGGATCCACATCGGTTGGAAGCCTACAACCTGACTGTTGAACAAATTGGCGGCATACTGGCAGCAGAAAATATGAACCTGCCAACCGGCAACATCGAAATGGGTATGATTGATTATCCCTTACGCGTGGAAGGCGAATTTAAATCCTCCGATTTTATCAGGGATATCGTCATCGGCAACATTAATGGTCAGGCAATATACCTGAAAGATGTGGCTACCGTTCGTGATTCAATCCGTGATATGACCATGGATGAAAAAATCAACGGCAAAAATGGGGTACGTATGATGGTGATGAAACAATCTGGTGCCAACACGGTTAACATATCAAATGAGCTGAACAAACGCATGGAGGTACTTAAAACAAGCCTTCCTTCAGATGTTGAAATCTCAGTCATTTTCGATTCCAGCGAGTTTATCAGCGGTTCTATCAACAACCTTTCAACTACCTTGATGTATGCCTTGATATTTGTGGTTTTGGTGGTACTGTTTTTCCTCGGTAGGTGGAGAGCTACTTTCATCATCGTGCTCACGATCCCCATCTCGCTTATCGTAGCCTTCATTTACCTTCAAATCTCTGGTAACTCGATCAATATCATCTCCCTTTCGGCACTTTCTATTGCTATTGGTATGGTGGTGGACGATGCCATCGTTGTACTCGAAAACATCACAAAACACATCGAAAGGGGCAGCAGTCCGCGCGAAGCTGCCATTTACGCTACCAACGAAGTTTGGCTTGCCGTTATCGTAACCACACTTACCGTTGTGGCTGTATTCTTCCCTATGACTATGATTTCCGGACTAACCGGTGTTATGTTCAGTCAGCTGGGTTGGATCGTAACCATTACAGTAACTACTTCTACTTTAGTGGCTATCACCCTCACCCCCATGTTGAGCTCAAAATTACTCAGGTTAAAAACCACAAAGAAAAAAGCAGGCCGATTTAGCCACGACAGATTAATTCTGCCCTGGCTTGATAGGCTGGACAACTTTTATGAAAAGACCCTTAGCTGGAGTTTATATCACAAAAAGGTGATTATCCTGGGTGCTGTGGGGATTTTTGTACTTTCAATTTTACTTGTCTCAGGTTTGCAATCGGAGTTTATGCCACAATCCGACGAAGGGCGTTTTACGATCGCAGTCGAATTGAAATCGGGTACCCGTGTGGATCAGTCAATTGATATTGCTCGTAAGGTGGATGAGATTTTATGGGAAAAATTTCCTGAAATAGATCTTGTTGCTACTTCTGCCGGTGCTGATGATCGGGGTGGTTTTATGTCGATGTTTATGGCAACGGGTTCAAACGTGATTAACTATAATGTCAGGTTAATTGACCAGAAAGAACGTAAACGATCGGTTTGGGACATTGAGGAAGCCGTACGTACCGAGCTTTCAAATATTCCTGAGATCATTGAGTTTACTGTACAAAGCGGTAGCTCTGGCATGATGGGTGGCAATAATGTTGAAGTAGAAATCTATGGATACGATATCGACATGACCACTCGCCTGGCCAATCAATTGGCAGACAGCATCAGAACCATTGCAGGAGCCAGAGAGGTAACTATAAGCCGCGAAGACGAAAAACCCGAATTGCGTGTTGAGCTGGATCGCGAGAAACTGGCTGCCAACGGCTTAAACACTGCTATGGTGAGCACTGCACTTTATAATCGTATCGAAGGGCTTACTGCTACAAAATACCGTGAATCGGGTGAGGAATATGATATCGTGATCCGTTTTAAGGAGGAATTCAGAAATTCAATTCAGGATATTGAAAATATTTCTTTGCAAAATTCTTCCGGACATTTCATCAGGCTGGGCGAGCTTGGCGAAGTAGTTGAATATTACTCACCACCCAATATTGAACGCAAAGGTCGTGAACGATTGGTAAAAGTTTCGGCAACTCCTTATAAAATCAGTCTTGGCGTGCTGGCCGAACAAATTCAGAAAAAAATAAATAAGATCGAACTCCCACGCGAGGTGATGGTCGAAGTAGGTGGTGCTTACGAAGATCAGCAGGAAGGTTTTATGGATTTGGGACTGTTGCTGATATTGTCACTGGTTTTGGTGTACCTTGTAATGGCCTCACAGTTCGAATCACTTAAAATGCCATTTATTATCATGTTTTCAATTCCGTTTGCCTTTTCGGGTGTGATCTTTGCGCTGTTCATCACAAACACCACCCTGAGTATCATTGCTGGTTTGGGTGCGGTGATGCTGATTGGTATTGTGGTAAAAAATGCCATCGTGTTGGTTGACTATATCAACCTCATGCGCGACCGTGGTTATGAGCTGGATAAGGCCATCACGATGTCGGGCAAATCAAGGCTGCGACCCGTGTTGATGACGGCATTCACTACGATTCTGGGGATGCTTCCTCTTGCCCTGAGCACCGGCGATGGTTCAGAAATTTGGAGCCCAATGGGAATATCAGTAATTGGCGGACTTACTGCTTCCACAGTGATTACTATGGTTATAGTGCCTGTCATCTATAAATTATTTGCCACCCGCGGCGAACGTGATAAACAAAAACAGGTGCAAGCCCAATTTTCATTTTTAAATAGCCAGCACAATTAAAAAAAAGGAAAGACCATGAAAGCAATATTTATAGCTTACAATCAAGCACATACCGAAAAAGTTGAGTTCATCCTGGATAGGCTTGGGATAAGGGGCTTCACGCAATGGGGCGAGGTGATGGGACGAGGCTCTGTAGATGGTGAACCCAGAATGGGCACACACACCTGGCCTGAACAAAACAGTGCCATGCTGCTTGTGGTTGAAGATCAACAAGTGGAAGCTGTTTTGGAAGCCATCAAAAAGCTTGATGCCATCAACAAAGAGGTTGGTGTGCGGGCATTTGTCTGGAACATAGAAACATCAGTATAATCCGGCAACACAAATAAATTGATGATCACCAGCCTGTTTTTATTTAAAACAAGCTGGTGATTTTTTTATACTTTCACACCCTCCAAATCAGGAATAACCGGCATATGAAAAACCAACGCAAGGCCACTCTTTTTGCTCTGATCACAGTGCTCTTTTGGTCCACCATGAGTTCAGCCTTTAAACTGAGCCTCGATTGGTTTTCCTATGACTGGTTGCTCTTGTGGGCAGCAGGCTTTGGTTGGATAGGGTTGATATCGCTGTCATTTTTTAATGGAAAAATAAAACAGGTTTTTCCGAAAGAAAAACAATACTGGATAAAATCTGCCATTCTTGGCCTGTTGAACCCTTTTGCTTATTACCTGATATTGTTCAAAGCTTATGAGCTCTTACAAGCGCAGGAAGCCGGCGTTTTAAATTACAGCTGGCCAGTGATCTTAACCTTACTTTCGGTTCCCTTTTTAGGACAAAAGCTTGGTGTTAAAGCACTTATTGCAATCCTGATAAGTTTTTCGGGCTTGTGGGTAATCAGTACCAAAGGTGCTGTTTTTTCACTTGCGTTCAGTTCGCCTCCCGGCGTAATACTTGCGCTTGGAAGTGCATTCCTGTGGGCACTCTATTGGATCGTTAATTTGCATGATAAACGTGAAGCTATTCCAAAGATAACCTTAAACATGGGCTTTGGATTGCTTTATATGCTGCTATACATAGTCCTGTTTGATCGCTGGCAAACCATTAATATCCAGGGAATTGTTGGAGCTGCTTATATAGGCTTTTTTGAAATGGGTTTCACTTTTGTCATCTGGATGAAAGCACTGCAATATGCAGAGCATACGGCAAAAGTGAGTAACCTTATTTTCCTTTCTCCATTTTTAGCCTTGTTTTTTATTCACTTTCTGGTTGGCGAAACTATTGCAGCGAGTACCATAATTGGTTTGGCTCTCATCATCACCGGCATATTTATTCAACAAAAAACAAAATATCCCAAAGCCTGAATAAGGAAATCTTCCATCGAATAAAACTAAATAATTCCCATATCCTTCATCAGCCAGGTGGCATTACGATTGATGGCAACTCCTTTTCGCATGGTATAATCAAAGCTAAGCTTGCCATCAATTATTTTGCTTTCGAAACAATAATTGACGAGTTTTCCGTCCAGTTCATTTTCCAATTCACTCAATTTCAAATCATGAGAAGCAATAACAGTTAAGGAATCCAGATTTGCAAGTCGCTTAAGCAATTCATACGAACCCGTGTACTTGTCATCCGAATTGGTTCCTCTCAGGATTTCATCCAGCAGAATAAGGCTAAAATGATGGCTCGCCCGATCCAAAATGTTTTTCAACTGCTTCAACTCGTTCATAAACAAAGATGTATGTTCAGCCAGGCTATCCGATTGCCGCAATGAACTCAAAAGCAACAAGGGCTTCCAAACGAAGGATTTTGCCATCACAGGGGCACCAAATTGAGCCAGGATCACATTCACACCCAGCGTTCTGAGCCAGGTACTTTTGCCCGACATATTACTTCCTGTTACTAATACGATCCTTGGATCAAGCTTCAGATGTGTATCATTCTTAACACATTCTTTTGTAGGAAGTAGTGGATGTCCTAATGCTTCAGCCCTCAATTCCTTTTCCTCCGTAAGTTCCGGCCAGCAATAGTCAGGATGATTAAAAGTAAAAGCAGAAAGGCTCATCAACATTTCGTATCTTCCTACAGTAGTAATCCAGTGTGGTATCTGGCTATAGTTGACCGCGCGCCACCTTTCGTAGCGCAGAGCCAAATGAAAATCATGTGCCAAAAACAAGTTGGAAAGCACATACAACAGCAGGTTTGAACGACGGTCGAATTGTGCACTTATTATTGCAAGTTCTTTAAATCTATCGGAGGCAATACCGGCTTCTGATTGCATTTCATGTAATAATTCTGACTGCAATATCAGCTTTGAAAAATCCTGTAAAACGACAGCCCATGAACTGAATTTCTTTCGCAAGCCATCGAGTTCGCTGCCCAACAAAACCATTTTGCTGCTTTGCGAAAACAGGATCATCAAAGCGATTACTGCAATAAAAGAAAAAGCTGAATAACCAAAACCTGATAAGCCGGCAATCAGGCTCAAAAACACAAGAAGTGGCAAACCATATGCCAGAATTTTAATGCTCTTTCCTTTGAAAAGCTGCACCAAACTTGTATTTCTCATCCCCTTCAGGTCAGGGAATTTTTCGGAAACAGTCAATTGAAGTGTTGTCTGCATTTCGATCCGGAATTCAGGAAATGCAGACAATTCACGCACTGCCTCCTGCATCATCCTGATTTTGGAAGGTTCGCGTAAACTGTTCATTAATCCATGTGCCAGCAGCTCCTCTCCCACCGGGGTGCTGCAACGGTTAAGCTGCTGAAAAAGCGAATACTCGCCAAAAAGATCCAGATCATCAGCAAACGGTAAGCCGGACCTGTAATGAAGGCCATTACTGTAAATGACCTCCTGTTTTTCGTTGATGCCAAGTTCATGTTGTAGCACCTTCGACTTTGATCGCATTCTCATCAACTGCTTAGCTGTGTTTATATGCTTGATAGTGAAATAAATAAATGATATAAACAAGATAATCGAAAGCAACAATAAATATAGTTCTCCATTTCCGGTATAAAAACCAAAGCTCAGTAATGACAAGAGGAAACTAATCAACCTGAACCATGAAAGCCTGGCTAAAAAATGACTTTTATTTTGAATAGCAGTATTTAATTGCTGTATTTGAGAGGAATACCATTTTCCGGGATTTTGCTTCATTATTTGTTGCGTTGTATTTTAGATCAATAATTAAGCCGATTGTTCTGCTATTCAGTTTAAAGTCTCAAAACAATTAGCATTTTTTCTGATGCAAAGGTACGTGGCTTTCCTTATTATTGTAGCCTTTCACCAACAAACAAAAGGAAAAACCTGAACCTCATGGAATTGTCCTACTGCTGCCGCATTTGCAATCCGTGCCAGCTCGGGAACCATCGTTCAACAGGGAGTTCATGCCGGGTCGTGCCGACCACATGAACGCCTGATTATTGTGTGCGGTTTTCTGGTTTTCTAACCTATATTCATGCAAATCACAATTTGCATTGATAAATTCTTGATTCCTCACCCCAGGGATGATAGCCTTGTCCTATATATTCGAATCCAAGTTTTTCGTAGTAGCCAATATGATCGGTGCTTAAATATAAATATTTAAATCTTGCTTCTTTTGCGTCCATTTTTGCTCTATCGATTAACAATGAGCCGTAATTATTACCTCTGTGCTTCTCTTCAATATATATAGCACAAATCCAGGGGTATAAATCCATTCGGCTGATAAAATCATTGGTTATAAGTCCTGCACAGCCAATTATAACGCCTTCCTTTTCTAATAGGTACCATTGAGGTAAGGAATTCATAGAACCTATGCTATGAATTATGCAATCTTCATATATTACTGGCAGTACGTTTTGCCATTTACTCTGAAAATATTTGATTGCTTGGTCTTTATATTCAGGATTTTCTCGTATAGATATTATTTTCATACAACTTATACCTTATTAATTTTTTTTGACTGGTTATGTTTGTGTTCTTTTTAAAATAGCACACATCGGTCAAGTATAAGCGTAGTGCGGGATTTCGGAGTGATTTATTGTCCGCTTACCGCAAAGTTGATTAGGAGCAAAAATGCTCAATTTTAGTTGTACAGCCTGCCTTACGCTTATACAATCTTAGCGGGTCGTTGTTTTTCCATCCATTAATACTTTTTCAATTTCTGTAATTTTCTCGTTCCAATAGGCTTTCATTTCCTCCCTTTGCTTGTTGTCCAATAACTTTTCTTGATGAAAACTTAGGGTTGCTTTTTTGTTATCTCCCATTACCCGAACTTGTAAGGTGGATAGGTTGTCCCAATTTTGTTTCTTCCAATTCATCCGGATGTGGGAATAGGGTTTGAAAACCCGTATTAGTCCGTCAATTCCGCTTTTCGTTTTGTAATGTCTTTTTACTTCAAGCTCTTGTTCAGGTTCGCCAAGCCATACTTTTAGTCCTTGCCCGGAAAACATAAAATCCCAAACGCTTTCCTGGGATAGCGGCAAGGTCTTCCTAAGTCCAAATTGCCAACCAACGTCTTTGGTCTTTCCTGTTTGCTTATTTGTCCGTTCCATTTTACTAGTATTTTTTATTGTTCGGGGATAAATGCAGTTGCATCAATTTCAACTAAGAAGTCAGGATTTGCCAAGCCTGCGACAATAAGGACTGAAATAACAGGTGGGTTTGTCAAGTTGCCAAAATACTTTTGTGAAACCTGAAATCCACGGTACAAATCCTGTCCCTGAACAAGATAAATCGACAATTTTACAATATTTTCAAAAGTCGCCCCACAGGCTGATAGCGCTGTTTGCAGATTCTTCATCACCTGTTCTGTCTGCCCGGTGATGTCTCCTTTACCAACCACTTCGCCTTGTGCGTTTACTGCGTCTTGTCCACCAATATAAATTGTCTTTCCATTTCCTTGTGTCGTTACAACTTGCGAAAATGCAGGGTTTTTATAAAGTCCGTCAGGATTGATATGTTGTATTTTGTCGCTCATTTTCTATTGTTTATTCGTTACGGGTTGGTCACCCTACAATGACCGCTAACGGCCCGGCGGTATGTTTTATTGCCGATTCCGAAGTACTTTCCTGTCAAAATACACGAAAGTTTATTAGATGCAGAAACGCTGAAACCCGCACTGTCCCGGCAATAAAATATTTCGTCTGTTACAAGCTGGCCGTTCTTGTCTTTCGTCATTCTGTCTATCATTTTTGCTCCTTCGTTTCTGTCTGCCGTGCGTTGGGGTAGGCAAGCTCTTGGGATGGTTTTGGTCGTGTGTTGACTTTTTGAGCGACCAGCCAATGTGCTTGACTACGAGGCATGGGCTTAATAGTATTCTTTAATATAGTCATAAGCTCTATTAAATAAGTCCTCGTCTTTGATTTGATACTTAGTCCAAAGCACTTTTCTTAATTCACGTTTTACTTCTCGTTCACCAACTGTTGAGTTTTGCCAGCCGTCAAATCGAACAACTCTTACAATTTCATCTATGTCGTTAACAATACGTTCTACAATGGCTGGTGTTGTGTCGGTTTTAAGTTCTAAAAACAATTCTGTCAAAGCAGCTTTTGCATTCTTCTGCTCTTCAACCGGTTCAACTCCTTTCTCGGCTTGGAGAGTCTCTTTAGCTAACTGACAAAGTTCTTTGATGAATTCAATTGAGTTTATCAATCCTTTCTCTGCTTTGTCACGAATGGCTTCCAGTCTTTCGCTTAAGCGTTTGAATGTTGGATTGTTTCCATGTTTGTTTAAGCGACTGATAAGAATTTTCAAAACCTTTTCTGCTTGTTTCGGGTCTTTCTTATTCATCAAATCGTCAATCACTTCGGCATCCAAAATCATTTCTTCCATGTCGCGATTTATGCCCGAAACATGTATGTGTTCATGTATGAGTGCTGTTGTCTGGGCGCCTAAAGCATGCCATAAGAGTCTGCCGTTGTCGTCCGATGATGGTTTTACCGAAGTGTAAACCTGCGACAGCCATTTATAATCTTTCTCGAATTGATTCAAAACTGGGTCAGGTGAAAGTGCTTCCCACAATTTTGTCAAGCTGCTGAAATCTTTTGCAAAGGCATCGCGTTTTTCGTTGGTATTGATGCAATCTTGTGCTCTTGATAATCCTTCAAAACCTGAAATTGTTCTGTCAACTCCTTGAAAGTGATTCAAACATTTTTCCATCCATTCAGGCAATTGGTCTTTCAGTTCCTGTAAGTTGGTAATAACCATTTTTACGCTTTCTTCATCAAATGCCAGGGCTTTTGCGGTGTCGTCAAATACGCCAAAGTAATCTACAATCCTACCGAATGTTTTATTTGGGAAAAGTCGGTTAGTTCTGCATATCGCTTGCAATAGCGTATGGTCTTTCAGCGACTTGTCCAAATACATGGTTTGCAAAACCGGTGCATCAAAACCAGTCAACAATTTTGCGGTTACAATCAGGAATTTCAAAGGACTATCTGCATCGTTGAATTTCTCAACGACTTTTTCTTGCTTGTCTTTGTCCATTGCATACTTCTGTTTGAAATCAAAATCATCATTTGCCGATGAACTGATTACAACTTCGCTTGCTTCGGTATTTATTAAAAGGTCTAATGCTTCTTTGTATTGGACACAAGCCTCACGGTCAGGCGTTACAATCATGGCTTTTAAACCTTCGGGTTCAACATGTGCTTTGAAATGTTCTACAATGTCTGCAACAATGGTTTTTACCCGTTCTGGCGATTTTAAAAACACTGCCATGTTAGCGGCCTTCTGACTTAGCTTGTTTCTATCTTCTTCAGTCAGGTCGTTTGCCATTTCTTTAAAGGCAACATCCAAACTCTCTTTGTCAATGTGATAATTTGGCAAACGTGGTTCAAAGTGCAAAGGCAAAGTTGCGTTATCTCTGATACTGTCTTGAAAAGTATAACGACTCATGTAACCTTCGGTGTCTTGCTCTGCACCAAAAGCCCAAAATGTATTTTTATCAGCTTTGTTGATGGGGGTCCCTGTTAAACCAAATAGAAAAGCATTGGGTAAAGCATTTCGCATTTTGCGGCCCAAATCGCCTTCCTGCGTTCTGTGTGCTTCATCCACCATCACAATAATGTTTTCCCGCTTGTTCATGTCGGGATAAGCATCTTTGAATTTGTGCACCATCGTGATGATGATTTTACGGGTATCTTGTTCCAATAGCTTATGTAATTCTTTGATGCTATCGGTGGTAATCATGTTGGGCACTTCGGCTGTGTTAAATGTGGCGGTGATTTGTGTATCTAAATCAACTCTATCCACTACAATCATTACCGTTGGATTATTTAGGTCTTGTTGCTTCCGTAATTTTTGAGCAGCAAACAACATCAACAATGATTTTCCAGAACCTTGAAAATGCCAAATCAATCCTTTTTTAATTTGTCCTTCTCTTACACGTTGCACAAGGGCATTAGCACCTTCGTATTGCTGATAGCGACAAACTATTTTTATTTTTTTCTTTTTGCTGTTGGTTGCATAAACCGTGTAATATTGTAAAATATCCAACAGGGTTGATGGCTTGAGCAAATGCGTTATTTGTTTGGCTACATCATTCAAACCAATAAAATGACTTAGTTCATCTTGCTCATCTTCTAAACGCCACGGTGCCCAGAACTCTAAAGGAGTTCTTACACCACCAATAAATATTTCTTTGCCTTCGGTAGCAAATGAAAACACATTGGGAACAAATAATTGCGGAACCGAATTTTCATACACCACATTAATATCATGCGCTCCATCAAACCAGGTTACAGCAGGTCGCACCGGTGTTTTGGCTTCACCTACTACCAAAGGAATTCCGTTGACGAATAGTACAATATCAGGAATTTTTGTTTCTCTGGCTCGTAGTTTAAACTGATTGCAAAGCACAAAACGGTTGTTCTTCAATTCGTCATAATCTATGAGACGAATAGCAACATGCTCGTTGTTTTTACCGATTGGAAGCGTTACTTCGTTGCGAAGCCATTTTGAAAATTCTTGGTTAGCTCTTACCAAACCCACATTGTTTACAGTAATGAGAATGGCTCTGAGTTTATGAATAACTTCTTCGGCTCGGTCAGGATTAGCGGCTATGGCTGGGTTAAGGCGACAAAGGGCTTCTTTCAATTCCTTTTCTACAAACACTTCAGTAATATCCCGTTGCAGTAAATCGGCTTGCACATAGGTCCATTTTACCGAATCATATTCAACAGCTTCTTCATTTACTACATTGCCATGCACAGCATTGAGGTTCACCCCTGTGAGTTGGTGAATGATAAAATGCTCTACGGTATTTTGTTCGTTAAAGTTCATTTATGCTACAATTAGAATTTCTGCCTGAACATCAATTCTCACATTGTGTTTTCTAAAAAACGCAAGATTCAGTTCATTATCAACTTCTTGAAAATGCCTGTGTTGTTTGTTGCAAGCAAATGCCTTTTTGTGTTTAAACTGATTAATATCGTGTGCCGTCTTAAAGAATTCAATTGTAGAGTCTAATTGACTAATTGCGTCAGAAATCCAGTTTTTCGCCTGATTCTTAAGTTGAACAAAATAAAGGTGTTGATTAGAAGTTAAAATGCCATCACATCTTCCCCTACCCGGGTGCTCGTTGTCTTTAATCAGGCATTTATCAACGGGTGTAAAAGTTAAACCAATAGCACTGTCATTTTTTACTTTAGCAATCCATGTTTCAGGATTATATGCATCGCTATATGCTTTGGTGCCATCCTGACTATCGCACAAACCAAAAGACAAATCAAAGCGTTCTTGCTCTTTGCAAGTATTATTCAGGAAATTCAAACTCATAGTTCTTCTTCTAATTCAAGCAGTGAGTCAAAAATTTCGTTGCCTTTTCTGATAAACTGATTTAAATAGTTTTTGTCAGATGGAATACCATAAGGATTAGGCAGGCTTGAAATCGTTCCATTAATTTCATCCAATTCATAAACCAGAACATCATCTGCTTCTACTTGCGAATTTTCCTGAACGATTGTGTAAAGTTTATTCAATAAATCTTGTTTGCCTTTTTCAATTATTTGTTTTTTCAAATAAGCAGCTTGAATTGAAATGCTAAGGAACGTAATAATGTAAGGACTATGAGTTGTCATTATCAGTTTATTACCATCTTTCTTTGTATGGCTTAATAATTCAAACAGCAAACTCCTTTGTGACGATGGGAATAGGTTTTGTTCAGGTTCTTCAACAATATTGATTAAGCAAGCTCTTTTCCTTTTTGCACTAAGCTGACGCAAATATGCCTGACGAATTTCAGGAGTCAGTTGTGGGTCGTTTAAAATGGTTTTTATTTCCTTGTCCAATTTTTTTTGCTCTTCCAAAGAGTTTTCTTTGATAGACGGGTCTTCTTCTGCCGATAAACTGTCAGAAAGATATTTTGTAACCAAAAACAACGGAACGGTTGATTGAAAACCGCTTGATGCTTCGGAAAGCCTTAACTCATAGTTTCTGTTTTCTCCAACAACACGAGCTAATTTATTTAGTTTATCATATTCAAACTTTACTTTGTTTATCGGCAATTCAATTCCGCTTGCAAACAAGTTCTTTGCAGCATCAAATTCATCATTGAATGTGTAAAGTGTACTTGGCAGATTTTTCAACTTATCAGGTCGGTCAACTGAACTTAAAAAATTTCGTTCGGCAGGGGCATACATAATCTTCGGCAGCAAATAACCATTCTCCTTTGATTTTTGTGCTTCAAATTTCCCATCAATGTAGCTGAGGGTAAATGCTTTTCCGATATACTCAATGCTGGTATCCGGTTTAGCATATTTTTCAATACGCTGATAGGCCAACTGCTTTAAAAAACGGTTATGTGTATTCAGTTCGTCTTGACGGATTGTGCCCATAACCATCGCTTTTTCTATCCAGCTAAGGGTAGAAATCAACTTCGCTACCGTGCTTTTACCTGAACCCTGATTACCGATAAACACCGTAACCTTTTTTACATCAAGCCAACCATCATGCTCCTGATAGCCTTCTTTGATGGGTCCAAAATTCTTTATTCTTAGTTTGCTCATTTGCTTAAAATTCGTGTTTCAAATTTAGTTATTATTAATGAAGAAGGAACTAAAACTCTTTATTCCAAGGAGGAAGTGTGTCATGCACTTCAAAATATCGTTGTATTATTAGCCCTTCAACGTAGCCCGGTAAATCTCGATAATGCGAATCATATGTTACAAACCAATAAATGTCTAAAGCATCAATCTGCTCTTTTTGTAGTTTTTGATCAAAATATTGCTGTCGATTTATTCCTTCATGTTTGTTGTTAATTCGTTTTTTCAACATTTGGTCTCCGAAGTTTCCGTCTTGGCACATCGTACCTGATTTACCAATATACAACAATTTTTTTCTTCCCTTTGCCAACTTTGTGATGTAATAAATCCCGGGAAGATTAGGGACGTCTTTGCTCACCACAGAAAGTTTATCTTCTTTTTTGAAAAAGAAGTGACCATTGTTCTTGTATTTATTTGTTTCAGAAAACATATCTATCCTAATATTTCATTTAATAATTTCTGCTTCAAATGCTTCAAAGTTGTTCTTTGTTGCTTGAGTTGGTTAACTGTATTATCCAACTGCTGCAATACTTCCAAAATGGTTGTCTGTGTTTTTATATCAGGAATAGAAACTTCCAATTCAGCTAAATCTTTCCACTTGGTTCTTGGGGAAAGTGAACCTGCCGAAGTGCTTACTGCATGTTGAATAAAAGCATCTGCTGAAATGTAATAAGGCAATAAACCTTGCAACATCTTTTTGGCTTTGGCTCTTATTACCAAAATATCGCCTGAACAAATTCCATCAAAATCGGCAACAGCAACTTTCTTTAAATAGGCTCTGCGCTTGCCAAACAATACATCGCCTTTTATAAAGCGTTTGGTAAATGTGGTTCCATTGGCTACCAAACCAAAACCTTGCAATTGAAAATTATCTGCTTCAATCCATTCCAGGCCAACAAAGCGTTCTACTTCTTTTTCGTGTTCGGGATATTTCTTATCACATTCTGCAATATCTCCAAATACGGTTGCAGTACAATTATTGCTGTTTAACAAATTACCAAAGACAGGTTCCTTGCTCAATAATCCATTTACCAACGATTTTTGCAATGCTTTCAAATGCTGAACCTGCGCCTCCACCTGCTCCATAGCCGTTTCTATGCTTTGAAACAAAGCTGCTATTTGTTTTTGCTCTTCGAGTGAGGGGAGTGGAATTTCATAATTGGCTAAATCACGCCATTTTGTTCTTGGAGAAAGAGATCCTGCTGAAGTGCTAATCGCATATTGAATGAAATTTTCCGAAGTAACGTAAAGTGGCAAAAGCTCTGGATGAATTGATTTTTCTTTTGCTCTAAACACAAGAATATCTCCTGAACAAATACCATTAAAATCAGCAATAGCAACCTTTCTTAAATATGGTCTTCGCTTCCCAAATAAAACGTCGCCTGATTGAAATGTCTTTGAAAATGTAGTACCGTTTTCAATTTCTCCTGCACCATTAATACTTAAACTTGAACCATCAAGATTTTCAAGTCCAATAAATTTTGTCAATCCATTATTAATGGCATTTTTGTCATGTTTTTCGATACAATCAGCCACAAATGAAAAGGGTTTTCTTTTCCAATTATTTTTATTCAGCTTCATACTTTTGTACCTTTTTTATTGAAATGCCGTCAGGCATACCACATCGGTAACCCAACCCATACACACCACTAAAAATGCCGTAGGCATGATACCTACACCGGTTCATGAAAAATATATTTATCTTCATATTCCACTTCAAATTTCTCAAGAAATAATTTATACTCTTCTAAAAATGATTTCTTTGCGTGATGCACTTTTTGACTTTCGATATATCTGATAACATCAGGCAGTTGAGATTTTGCATACGAAAAAGCACCATAGCCCGCTTGCCATTCAAACCGTCCTTTGCAGAATTTGTTATCGTTAATCCATTTAGACGAGCCAGCTTTAACATCCTGCATAAAATCAGCCATAGATTGGGTAACTCTGAAACCTACCAGCAAATGCACATGGTCAGGCATGCCATTTATAACTATCATTTTGTGCTTATTGGCTTGCACTATTCCGGTTATGTATTTATACAAATCATTCTCCCAACTGCTATGTATTAGCGAGGCTCTGTATTTTGGTGCAAATACAAAATGAAGATGGACTTGAGTATATGTGTTTGCCATTTTCCCTAATGTTTCATCACTATGGGATTATTATTGTTTTTACATTCATTTGTTACCGATTTTTCATCCCTACGGGATTTCATGCTTCTATTCCAATATTTTTAAGTTGAGTAAATAAATTTTCTAATGAAGCATTTATTTGCAGTTGCCCGGCTTTTACATCTGCAATTAAGTCTTCTGTGTTGTGTTCAATGCCATTCGATATCGGCTTTACATACAATTGTAAACTCAGATTGCCATTGTTTTCCAACATTTCTTTGTTGCTCATTACTTTGGCAAATCCTTCCGCATCAGCAAATTTCCAATAAGCATCGCTAATCTTTTTTATGTGCTGAGGCTCCAGCCAGGCATTGGTGCGTTCTATGCGCAGTTCTTCCTTGGCATCAATAAAAATAATTTTCCCTTTCCGTTCTTTGGGCTTTTCCATGCGGCACACCAGCAAACAACTTTCCATGCTGCTGTTGTAAAAAAGGTTTTTGCCCAAACCAATTACGGCATCCACATAATCTTCTTCTATCATGCGTTTACGTATGTCGGCTTCGCTGTCTCTAAACAATACCCCATGCGGCCACAATACTACGCTGCGGCCTGTTTCGGGGTTTAGGCTTTTCATAATGTGCTGTTGAAAAGCATAGTCGGCACAACCTTGCGGTGGAGTTCCCCAAATGTTACGGCCAAAGGGGTCGTTCATCCATTTTTTCTGGTTCCACTTTTTCACGCTGTAAGGCGGGTTTGCCATAACTACGTCAAACTGTTTTAGTTCGTCGTTTTCCAATATTTGTGGGCTGTCTAAGGTGTCGCCCTGCACAATCAAAAATTCATCAACATTGTGCATAAACATATTAATACGAGCAATGGCAGAGGTTATCAGGTTGAGTTCCTGACCATATAACTTCATGGCTCTATATTCTTTACCCTGTTCTTTTACATGGAGTGCACTACCTAGTAAAATACCACCACTTCCGCAGGTAGGGTCATAAATACTTTCACCCGGTTGTGGGTCGGTAATTTCGGTCATTAGTTTTACAACGGTACGGTTGGTGTAAAACTCGGCAGCGGTGTGTCCGCTATCGTCGGCAAATTTTTTAATGAGGTATTCATAGCCTTCGCCCATAATGTCGTGGGGCACTTCGGCAACGGTGAGTTTCATTTTGCTAAAATGCTCAATCAGGTCGAGCATTTTTTCGTCGCTCATTCTGCGTTTGTTAGTCCATTGGGCATCGCCAAACACATCATGTAGCATTTCAAAGTTGGCTTTCTCAATGCCGTTCAATGCTTTTTGCAGGTAAGCACCCACATCAACGGTTTTCTTTCGTACATCGTCCCAATGGCAACCTTCGGGTATCTGAAAACGGTGGTTCTCGGCAAACTCGGCATATTCCAAATCGCCATCACTTTCTTCTTTGGCGAGTTCAAATTCTTCGTCCCACAAATCGCTTACCCTTTTAAAAAACAGTAAGGGAAAAATATATTGTTTAAAGTCAGCCGCATCAATCATTCCACGCAGAATGTTGGCTGCTCCCCATAGGTAATCTTCTAATTGTTTTTGTGTCATTTTCTAATTCTAAAATTTTAATTCGCTAAATTACAAATAAAGACTGCAATTCAAGGCGAGGTGCGATGGCAAGAAAACAGCTCTTTGGCAAGCTTTGGTTGTAGCGTTGGATTGTGAGGCTTACCAATGTGTGCAATGTGGGTGGGGTTCCTGGTTTCTTTTTTAAGCGAGGGAAGAAAAAACAAAATAAATTCATCCAATTTGCACTAACTTTTTAAAGAGCCAAATCCTTTCTATTTTCAATTTATCACGATCGTATCTGTTTGTCTTCTGTCTTTTTACACTTGTTGCCAACAGTCTGAATATGATCCGTTTGGCATTTCAATGCTCCAAGTTTTCAATTTACTACCATGTTTATCAATTGCTTCCATCTTCAATTTTGGCACGATCTGCCAAATGCACTCTATTTTTTGTTGGCACCTGTGGTTTTATTTCTCACCTACTTGTTGCGAAATTAACTTTTTAACATATTCGAGCGCATCTTTTTCCGGAACTTCAATATCTGGTGAAACTCCAATTTTATCTAACCTGGTCTTCGTGTCCGGAGTATAAAAATCAGCAATGGCCATAAACAGGTATAGATTATTACAGATATGTATTGGTCTGGCTGCTAGCATTGCTCCAGCAGTATTCTCTCCTACAATTGTGGAGATTTTGTTCGTTTTAAGACTATAAACCAGCGGTTCACATGTGCTTGCTGTTCTCCCATTGATTAACACATAAGTGTTTCCGTTAAAATGTTTATCACCTGGCTTTGTAACCAACTTAAATCCTTCTGCTTTCTTTAATTCTTCTAAAAATTTGTTAGTTGATGTTGCAGTAGATACAGGAAGTATGTCAAAGTTTAGATTGTTTTTCCCATGATGTGCATACCACTTATTGGTTATGAAATACCCTGTTTCAGTTTGCTCATTTATAAGATAACCACCTAAAGCGTCTGCAGAATTTATTCCACCACCTCCATTATTTCTGAGATCTATTATTAAGTTTTCGAAGTTTTTCTCATAAATAATCGACATAACGCTATCCATTTCAAAAGCACTACCCGAAAAGCTTTTTACTTCAAGCAAAGCAGTCTGCTCATCAATTTCTTCAAAAAATACATTATCTCGGGTTTTAACAGGCTCATTATCTGCTGTGTCAATCTTATGAGATGGGGGAAGGTTTAATATAAGTTGATAATGACTAAATGGTAGTTTTTGACTATTCATATTGAAAGCAAAGAACAACTCTATATCATCTTTTGCTTTAGAAGAAAATTTCTCGATTTTCTTTCTGAATTTTCGCCATTCACGAGAGTTCAAATAATTAGGATCAAAAATATACTTTTGGGTGGTGTCGAATATCGTTTTCGGAAGTTCACCATAATCAAGCTGTTCGCTTTGATTAATCCTGTGCCCTGATAAGTAAACTGGTACACCAAATTCTTTACTGAAAAATTGTCCGGATATACTATCTTTTAAATGAATTCCTTTAAAACTATTAACCCCAAGCATTGGCATAATAAAAGTTGCATTAATGCTATCAGTTCCATCCTTTTTTTCTGTTAATGCTATATCTTTTATATTTAGAAGGATTCCTTTTTTAGGGAATTTTTTAGCCAAGCGAATTATTGGTGATGCAAGACTTCCAAATATTCTTTTATCGGCATCCGGACTTGAATATAAGCCAATAAGTTTACCTGATTTGTCAAGCTTTTCATGCATTATGGTGTTTATAGGGCCAAAATCATTGTTGCCGACAATCAATTGAAATTTCCACTTTTCCTGTGCGGATAGAAAGCCTGCTTGAAAAAGCAATACCAGCGCTATGGGAAGTAATCTTTTCATCATGAATAAAGTTGTTTTATTATATAATTACTTATTGATAGTATTATCGTTTCTTACTATTGGTGCCAGCGTTGGCGGTATGAAACGTGGTGCATTTCGGATCGAATACCTGTCCACCGAAACCAAAAGTAGCTACGGAGAAAGAACCATGCGGAAACAGTTGTCCGTACCATGTTTTCTTAGGTGCTGTTAGCAGCATACCATTTTTATTCATTTATGTTGTCACTCAACGTAATTAGCTAATTTTTCAAGTGTTGAGATTGTTCCTGCTTCATTATCTTCGGGTCTGATTCCTTTGGGTATGTCTTTAAAAAAATAGGTGACGTTTGTTCCATTTTCTAAAGTTTCAAAAGTTATTTCAACAATCATCTCTCCCGAAAAGTCAGGATTGGATGATTGAAAGTTTACAGCCTGAACGATTTTCTTATTTGGAATAAGCTCAATAAATTTTGCTGTATATCGATCTTCTTTCCCTTGTGTTTTTCCTACCATTACTTTTTCAGAGTCCGGGTAAAACAAAGACATCTCATATCCACCTCCAACTCTTAGGTCAAAATTGTGGACTTTTGCAGTCATGTCACCTGGAGCTTGCCAAATTTCTAAGGCTGTCGGGTCAGTAAACGCTTCATAAATAGTCTGAGCTGCTGCATTTATAACTTTTGAATTTTTCGTTGTCTGTCTCATTGGGAAGTCATTTTGTTAAGTTTGCTGCCAACAGTCTGAATATGATCCGTTTGGCATTTCGACGCTCCACTTTTTCAATTTACTACTATGTTTATTAATTGCTACCCCCCCCCCTGGCGCGGATTTGTAATCCGTGCCATGGCCATTCCTCTTGCTTTTAAACCATATGCTTTATCCATTTATAGTTAATGTTGTAACCTCAATTAACCTCCCCCGATAACTATGATATATCTCACAAGTTACCCGTGGCATGAGGGTTACGAATTTTTTCATGTGCACTCATAATAAAAGTTTTTAAAGATTTTACCCCCCCGCTGCCGCACGAGTCCCCTCGTGTGGCTTTTTGCAACAGCAAAAGCTCTACCTGGTCACTATAACCCCTTTCAATAAGCCCTGTTCTCCAGCATAATCCCTTGCGCTGCTGTAAACATAATCCTGAGGAAAATAAACCAAACCTTCCTCTACAGGGTTATTATGAATATAGCTAATCTTTTCAAAAATCACTTTATTACTCCAGAGTTCTATTGGTTTGTTATTGTGTTGCCAAAACTGGTATTCCATCACATTTGACGACTCTGCGCCTGAACTCTTAAACCTCTCAAGCAGCCACTCCTTCCTGCTCTCCCTTAGGTTTTCCCTAATAGCATTTACCACGGCTTTGCTGGTGAACCGTTTAAAGTCGCCCAGAAGCAACTCAGGTTTTTGCCCTTTTATGCTTCTAAATACTAAATGCATATGGTTGGTCATAATGCACCATGCAAAAATCTCCATTCCTTTTTCACGTTGGCAATATTCAAGGCTCTCGATTAGTATATCCTTATAATCATTGCGTGTAAATACATCTATCCATTCCACAACAGCAAAGCTAACGAAGTAGACACCATCGGGATTATGAAACTTGTAATTTCTGCTCATGGAGCAAATATAGAAATTCTTTTACTTGGGCACCACACGAGAGGACTCGTGCGGCAGCGGGGGGTTTGCTGTTATCCACCTGAAACCATTTGGGGGCTCCGGCCATTCAACCATGGAGCTTCTGATAGCAATCTCTAACTGATCAGATGCATCAGAATCATCAAAGCTGTCATCACATTTCCCCATATCATAACCATATTTCCAGTCTTCGCCTTCAAAAAAGTACTCCCAATTCACCGGTGGGTCATCCTGTGTGCCCAAACGCGCACCGGTAACGGCTTCCAGTTTTATTTCGAGCTGTCCGTTGATGGTTTCCCCACTCTTAAGCTGCATAAATAAAAAACCTTTTTCATCGAAATTGGCTGCCAGGTAAAAGTCGGTTACCAGTGCCAGTACTTCTTCGTAAACCGCCACCACATCTTCCAGCAGGGCATTGCCCGAGGCATCCACCGGCAGGTAAACCAGGGCAGTGTCGGTAATGGTTTTGCTATAACTCAGATCAGGGAAACCATAGGTAACATTAAATAATGTTTCAATGTTCCAACGGGCTTCTTCCTTACTCATCACTTCGCCGCTTTTCAGGTGGGGGTTCTCGTGCACAGCAGTCATTTTTTGTTTAAAGCTGTTGATATCGGCTACCAGATTGGCAGGTTTAGGTGTGTAAACCATTTCATCTGCTTGTCCGGCCGAATCAACGGATTGTTGTTCTTTTTGGCATCCCTGCATCAGCAGGCCTGCCAGCATTACAAATGCAAACAATTGAAAAATGTGTTTTCATAAATTCTAAAGTTATCTGGTTTATATTAATATTAACAGGCATTTGAGTTTTTGTCTCAGTGCCTTAGTGTCATTTTCATAGTGTGTATATACGCTCATAAATGTAAGCTTACAAAAAACAAATTCAAAAATCACCCTGGTTCCTATTTCCTATAGTGCAGGTTTTGGTTTAAAAATTATCCTGCCTATACATCTCTTAATCCGGAAAAATCAAAAAGGTAACCATTTTTTTTGAAAAATTATTGAAATTATTTTTTAATCTCCTGATAATCTTTGCTTTATAAATGCATTTTTTCTTCTCCTGCTTACATTATGTCAACTTAAGTACCCCTTCCGGTTCTGGTTTCAATCTTAGCCTGCCTCTTTTCACTCATTATATTCCAATAAGAAGTGAAATCTAATCACTTTTTTTAAATAAAAATTAAAATAATTTATAATTGACTGATTAGCTATGCTTTAAAAAGCATAATATTTTGTTCAGTTTTTATACATTATGTAAACTTAGTATTTGGATTGGGTGGTCGTGATTAGCTGAAGTATTAGGGTTATATTAGCTCAGTTAGGTTCTGCAGAAAACTCTTAATGCATTGATATAATTTAAGTTGCCAGGAATTGGATGGATGCACATTCCGGTGATACTGACCCCCATTCCGGCATACTGACCCCCTACAATAGGTCAGTGAGTCAAAGAGCGTAGAATGGGTACAATATTATCTTTTTTTTCTTAACGATTCACCCTTTAAATCG
>JAQVLA010000056.1 GCA_028704385.1 Bacteroidales bacterium
GTCAATTCAGCGATCACCAAGGTCATTGATACCGCCCGGAATTTATTATAGCCCGGAATATAGTCAAGGAAAAAGTCGGTGAAAGGCATAAAGTTTTTGCCCCAGCCAAGCAAAATTGAAAGTATAGTAGCCGCCAACAGTATCCATTTGTATTTCCCTTTCACAAAAAACAAGCCCAGTACAAACAAAAACATCACCACTGCACCGGCATAAACCGGCCCGCTGGTTCCGGGCTGATCGCCCCAGTAGGCATTTTGCTGTGCCAGAGCCTGACGCATTCCGCGGTCGGCGACATCCAGAGCTGGATTTTTTTGACCTAACATCGCTGTGGCTCCTCCTTTCGCATTCGGAATTAACAGCGACCAGGTTTCCCCAATGCCATAACTCCAGTTTGTGATATAAGACCGGTCGAGGCCCTGCGTTTGATCATCAGTATTTTTTGTAAGTACCGGCTTTCCACGCATGGATTCTTTTCCATAGTCGTAAGTAGCGTAAAGGTTGGTGCTGTGTGTAAGAACTGCCAGCAAGGCTCCAACGATCAGAAAGCCACTGGCTTTTAAAAAGTTAGGCAAAGTTTTGAAACGTATGGCATCAATCAGCTGAATGATTCCCAGAATCACTACGATAAGCAAGAGGTAATAGGTTATTTGTAAATGTCCGGCTTCTATTTGCAGTGCAAGTGCTATCGAAGCCAACAGTGCTCCCCAGAGATATTTTCCCTGGTAGGCCAGCACTATTCCGGCAAGTACAGGAGCCATATACCCAATGGCATAAGCCTTTGAGGTGTGGCCTGCACCAAGAATGATGAAAAAATAAGATGAAAAAGCAAAAGCTATCGCTCCGGCCATACTCAGCCAGGGATTGACGCGCATTACAAGCAACAAGATAAAGAATCCAAGCATATACACAAAAACGGCATTAGCCGGATAAGGCAGCCAAAGCTGAACAACTTTTTTTACATACCGCATCAGGTTGTTGCCATAAATCACCGAAATCTGCCAGGCGGGCATCCCGCCAAACATAGCGTTTGTCCAGAGTGGTTCTTCCCCGGTTTCCTCCCTGAAATCCACAATTTCTTTTGACATGCCTTTCCACATGGCGATATCGTGTTGCTCAAGGCGTTTGCCCTCAAGTAAAGGATTAAAATAGGCAATCGTGATCACCAAAAAACTTAAAATAGCTGTAATTATGGCAATCAGGAACTTAGTCTTCGCGGGATTATTTTTCATTTTCGGGCTTGTTATTGTCTTTTACTTCTTCAAAATCAACATATTCACCAATGTCGGGATCTACTCTTGGCTGATCGTTCCCGGGCATTTTTACTTTTACTTCACCCTCCTTTGGCTTTTGTTTTGCCTGATGCGTACCCTGCATTTTTTCCTGCATTTTACGAACATAACGACTAAGCAACCAAGGCAGTCCGTACCTAAAAAACAAGCGGAAAAGGTAAAAAATCAGGATAACCCAAAAGATGAACAACAAAAAACCTTCCATAACTGGTAAAAGCAATACATTGTTAAAGATGCGAAATTAGTCTTTTTTAAAGAAAATCGGGGAAATGGCTGGTTGATAAAAACCTAAAAAAGATAAAAGAGCTACAAAAAAGTTGGCACAAAAAAACAGAAGGCGAATATTTCGTCACCTTCTGCTTAAACCTTAAATAAATCAAGAAACGGCCTTAAACGGTTTACATTTCGTCAGAAACCGTAAGTCTTTTTCTGCCCTTAGATCTTCTGGCTTTTAACACCTTGCGTCCGTTGGCAGTGGCCATTCTTTCTCTGAAGCCGTGTTTATTACGACGTTTTCTGTTCGATGGTTGAAAAGTACGTTTCATTGCTCAATTGAATTTTCAGGTATGTGATTCGCCAACAGCCGCTTTTGCCAGATGGCTTATTAATTACTATTTTGGGAGTGCAAAAGTAGAAACTTTTTTTCGACTGTCCAAGTGGTTTTAATAAAAAAGGAAAAAAATTACCGGAAGCAAGTCTATTCCTTCCGGTAATGATCTCTCAGACTTTATTTTTTACTTTTTTGGTGCGTGTTTCAGTGTTTCAACCAGATACTCCCAGAAAAGTTTTACAGTGTCAATATTTACCTTCTCATCGGGTGAGTGTGGATGACGAATTGTAGGGCCAAATGAAATCATGTCCCAATTGGGGTAAGCTGATCCCAGGATACCACATTCCAGTCCGGCATGAATCACCTTTACCTCCGGCACCTTGCCGAATTTATTGTTATAAACGTCTTTCATAGCATGAAGGATAGGCGATTTCACATTCGGTTTCCAACCTGGATAATCTCCTGATGAATAAGCCTTTCCGCCTGCTTTTTCAAATACGTCGCGAATTTGGGCAGCCAGCTTTTCTTTGTCAGCATCTACCGAACTTCTTTGCAAGGTACCGATCACAAACTGACCGTCGTTCATTTTAACCGTGGCCAGATTGGTAGATGTTTCTACAACGCCTTCCATATCTTTCGACATGGCAATAACCCCATTTGGGCATTTGGCAACAGCCTCAAACAAACTATTCTGCGTTTTCATATCAACAACATTTTCGGGCAATTCAGCGGCTTCTGCCTGGATGGAAAGTCCACCATCTGCTTCGGCAAACTCATCTTTGGCGATAGCTTCAAACTCAGCTGTAAACTGCTCGAAAAGTTCAGCGTTTTTTGCAGGCACAACAATTGTTGCAAAAGCCTCACGTGGAATGGCATTACGAAGGCTGCCTCCATCAACTTGAGACACACGCAAGCCAACTTTATCTGCTGCCATAAGCATCAGCGTGTTAATGATTTTGTTGGCATTGCCGCGGCCAAGATGAATATCCAGACCAGAATGACCACCTTTAAGTCCTTTAACAACAATACGATATGCTTTATGATCTGCAGGAGTGGCTTCCAGTTTGAACTTAAACTCGCCAGTGGAATCAACACCTCCGGCGCAACCGATATACAGTTCGCCCTCATCTTCAGAGTCCATATTCAGCAAGATATCGCCTTTCAAAATACCAGGTTTCAGTTCATTAGCACCTGTCATACCGGTTTCTTCATCAATGGTAAAGAGGGCTTCAATAGGTCCGTGCTCCAGGTCGGTGGCTTCCAAAACCGTCATGGCTGCGGCTGCTCCAATACCATTGTCGGAGCCCAGGGTTGTTCCTTTTGCCTTAACCCAACCGTCTTCGATATAGGTTTCAATCGGATCTTTTTCGAAATCATGATCTGTCCCCTCATTTTTTTGAGGAACCATATCCAAATGTGCCTGTAAGATAATGCCTTTGCGATCTTCCATGCCAGGAGTGGCAGGTTTGCGGGCAATCACATTTCCAACTTCATCTACAATTGTTTCAAGACCAAGCTTTTCGCAAAATTCTTTTGTGAATGCAATGATTTTTTCCTCTTTTTTTGAAGGACGTGGAATTTGTGTCAGGCTGTAAAAGTTTTTCCAAATTCCTTTGGGTTCCAGATCCAAAATGCTACTCATAATGATATTATTTAAAGTGAATATTCAGTTTGAGGGGCTAAATTACAATTATTTCCTGATTTTGAGCAGTGAAAACCGAGAAGTTGACAACATTAGCTGCCAGGCTGCTATATTTTGTAAATTCACATGTAAATCCCTAATTTTACTGCAAATTATTACAATTGATTATGCGAAAAAATCTTCGAAACCACTTGCCTGTCAACATCAACCTGAATGTGCGGGGGCTATCTCAATCCGCCACCTTAGCCATTAACGAAAAAAGCCGGCAACTCATCGGTGAGGGTCGCAAGGTATATAAATTTGGCCTTGGCCAGTCACCCTTTCCGGTTCCCGAAGCTGTTGTGGAAGCACTTCGTCAACATGCCCACGAAAAAGACTATCTTCCTGTAAGAGGCTTGCTCCCTCTGCGTGAAGCCATTGCAGCATTTAACAAACGAACACAATTTATTGATTCCACGGCGGATGATATTTTGATTGGTCCGGGCTCAAAAGAACTTATTTTTATTCTTCAGCTGGTTTACTATGGCGATCTGATCATCCCGACGCCCAGCTGGGTTTCCTATTTTCCGCAGGCCAGAATCATTGGCCGCCATGTGCATTGGGTTCCAACAAGTGCTGAAGATCAATATCGCCTCTCGCCCGAAAAACTGGATATGATTTGTCGTGCAGATCCAAACAGACCCCGAATCGTAATTTTAAATTATCCCAGTAATCCAACCGGCTGTACCTATCCTACCGAAAAGCTGAAACAACTGGCTGCTGTGGCCCGAAAGTATAATATCGTATTGGTTTCGGACGAAATTTACGGCATGATTCATCACCAGGGGCAGCATGTTTCCATCGCGCGTTTTTATCCCGAAGGAACCATCATCAGTAGTGGATTGAGCAAATGGTGCGGTGCCGGAGGCTGGCGATTGGGGACTTTTTCGTTTCCACCACAATTGTATTGGCTACGAGAAGCCATGGCAACCGTGGCCAGCGAAACTTACACCTCTACCTCGGCACCCATTCAATATGCTGCCATCACAGCTTTTGAAGG
>JAQVLA010000038.1 GCA_028704385.1 Bacteroidales bacterium
TGAGACATTCTCTTATCAAGGCATTATTTTTTGAGGTAGGACGAAAGCATCCAAACGGTTTTTTCCTGTTCGCGGATGTAATCACTCATCAGGGCATTAGTACCTTCATCATTGAGGTCGCCGGCCAAATCAAGAATCTTGCGTTCTTTGGCAATCAAAATCTGAAATCCGTTTAGCAGGCTTTCAACACCTTCGCGGCCATTGCTTACGTTTTTCACTTCTTTGATCTGTGATTGATCATTATAGTCGCTATATGCATGTACGGGTGTTTGGCCCAGCGTGAGAATGCGCTCTGCGATTTCATCAATCTTTTCCTGAAGATCGGTATAGATTTCTTCAAACTTCAGGTGAAGCTCAAAGAATTTTTCACCCTTGATGTTCCAGTGAAATCCTCTTACGTTCATATAATAAATCGAAAAGTTAGCCAACAGATCATTGAGCATATTTGCCAGATCTTTCGATTTTTCAACATCTAATCCAATTGCATTTAATTTAGTCATAGTTTTAATTTTTTTTTGGTTTATAATCTCCTAATTAATAAACAGTAAAGATACGAAATTGTTCAACAAAACAGCCGGCTTTGGAGCCGGCTGAATTTTAAAAAAGTTGATTTTTTAGAGGCTCCTTTTTGCAAGGTAGAAGTCAACCATTTCGTAGTTTGACTTGAGGCGTTCTTCCAGTTCGTCAATGGTTTTTGGTGGAGGAACGATCGCTTTTTCGCCAGGTTTCCAGTTGAGTGGAAGAGCTACTTTGTGCTCGTCAGCAGTTTGCAATGCTTGCAGTGCACGGATGATTTCGTCCATATTACGTCCAACATTGAGGGGATAGTACATGATCAAACGGATTTTGCCGATGGGATCAATGAAAAATACGGCACGAACGGCTGCTGTTTCGCTTTCGCCTGGCTGCAACATACCATAAAGTTTTGACACCTTCATGTCGATGTCGGCAATGATAGGAAATCTCATGAAAACACCGGTTTTCTCTTTAACGTTATTTACCCAGGCTACGTGCGAATGAATACTGTCGATACTCAAACCTACCAGTTTAGTGTTCATTTTTTTGAACTTATCTTCCAAGACTGCAAATCCCGACATTTCTGTCGTACAAACCGGAGTAAAGTCGGCAGGATGCGAGAAAAGAATGGTCCAGCTTCCTTTGATATACTCCGAAAACTGCATCATTCCGGTAGTTGTCATGGCTTTGAAATCAGGAGCCTGGTCGCCTATGCGAGGCATTTGAAATACTTCTTTTTGTTCTTCCATTTTATTAAGTTTTAATTTGGTGAATTAATTTGATTTTAATGGTACAAATTTACCCATGTTGTTTATATTTGTCAAATTGATAATATTTAAGAAATCATAAATTTTATTTATGATCACACTCACACAGTTGCATTACATAGTTGCCATTGATACCTATCGTAATTTTGCCAAAGCTGCAGAAAAAACTTTCGTAACGCAGCCAACGTTGAGCATGCAAGTTAAGAAATTAGAAGATCATTTCGGTGTAAAAATTTTTGATCGCAACAAACAACCTGTTGTTCCAACTGACATTGGTCGCCGTATTATTGACCAATCGCGTGTAGTGCTGTCAGAATCGGGTCGTTTGGATGATATGGTGAAGCAATTTTTAGGAGATATTCAGGGTGAACTTAATGTGGGCATTATTCCAACACTGGCTCCTTACCTGTTGCCGTTATTTGGTGGTAATTTCAAAAGAAATTATCCGCATGTAAATTTGAGAGTTGAAGAATTGGTAACAGATCAAATTGCTGAAAAATTAAAAGACGACAGGCTGGATGCCGGAATTTTCGTTACGCCATACAATGATTCTTCCATACTGGAAGAGCCCTTGTTTTATGAAGAAATGCTTATTTATGCACAAGCGGGGCACCCCTTATTGCAGCAACCTGATATTAAAGTGATTGATGTTGCCACACCGGATATCTGGCTGCTCAGTGATGGGCATTGCTTTCGCTCGCAAGTAATTAACCTTTGTGCCCTGGAGCCCACAAGCAAACACGAACTACCCTTTGAACTGGAAGGAGCTTCTATCGAAACACTGCTGCGGATTATCAATCGCGAAGGAGGGTTTACCATTATTCCGGAGCTGGCTGTTATGGAAATGACTGAATCGCGGCTTAAAAATGTGACTAATTTCAGTGAGAAAAAACCTTTGCGTGAAGTGAGTATTTGTTATTCACGTCAATACGTAAAACGCCGGCTGATTGACCTGTTGGCAGAGGAAATAAAAAAAAGCATCCCGACGCATATGAAAAACCAAAATCGGGGAGAGTTGGTGCACTGGAAATGATAATCTTAGCAAAATCTCAAAATAGTGTTGGTATTTTTTTCCCCCGCTCATGTCACATTCCTAGTACTTTTGCTTTACAGTTCGTTCGTAATTGCGAATGAAATTATTTAAAATAATAGAAATAAGCGTGATGAAACCTCTTCAGAATAAGTGTTTTAAACCTGTCTTGTTGCTGATATTTCTGGCAATCGGCTTTTTGTCTTCCAGGCTTCATGCACAGGAGATCAATCAAACTTTTTTCGATTCGATCAGAGGCAGGGAGGTTCTCATTGATTTTGTAACCAGGGATGGATTGCAAAACAGCGAGTTTACTGAATTTTATCAAAATGAATATCAGGCTTATGAAATTGATGAAGCAACTAAAAATCAACTGAAGGATAAACTTTCTGGTTATGATATAGTCATCATTTTGGCAAGCTGGTGCAGCGACAGTAAGACTCAGGTGCCGCGATTCATCAAACTATTGGATACCGTTGAGTTTCCCGACGAGCAGTTGCTGATGATAGCTGTGGATTCGCAGAAACAGGCTTCAGGACTGGATGTCACGGTGTATGATATTCAACGTGTTCCTACTTTTATTCTTTATAAAAACGGAAGCGAGCAGGGCCGAATCATTGAATCGCCCCGGAAAAGTCTGGAGATTGATCTTTTACAGCTATTGCAATGAGATATCTCTGAATGTAACCATGAATTAAATTGAATTTCACCCCCGTCTCTTATGCAAATATTTGAAACAATCAGGCCTGCACAGCAACAAATTTCAGAATATAGAAAGACAGGCAAAACAATTGGTTTTGTGCCCACGATGGGTGCTCTTCACGAAGGACATCTGGAATTGATGCGCCGGGCTAAAGCGGAGAATGACATCCTGGTTGTAAGCATTTTCGTTAATCCCATCCAGTTTAATAATCCTGCCGATCTTGAAAAATATCCGCGCACTCCGGAAAAAGACAATGCCATGCTAAGGCAGGTAAAATGCGATATGCTGTTTGCACCGGATGTTGAGGAAATGTACCCCGAACCAGACAACACGATTTATCAGTTCGGAAAGCTGGCATCGGTGATGGAAGGTGCATTCAGGCCCGGCCATTTTAATGGCGTGGCTGTTGTGGTGCGAAAACTTTTTGACATCCTGACACCCGACAAAGCCTATTTTGGCGAAAAGGACTATCAGCAATTGGCTATCATTCAATCACTTGTAAAACAATTTAGTATTCCGGTGGAGATTATTCCCTGCTCGATTGTTCGCGAAAAGGATGGTTTGGCGATGAGTTCCAGAAATATCAGATTAAGCGACAATGAAAGAGCTATTGCTCCTAAAATTTATGAGATACTTAAAAAAGCTGTTTCACTCCGTAAGGTGTTAAGTCCGTTCGAGATGGAGCAATATGCCTCTAAAGAGTTGCAAAAAATTGAACTTTTTGACCTGGAGTATGTTAGTATTGCAGACGATACAGGGCTACAAGCTTTTACACACTGGAATGATGTAAACGGTGCCAGAATCTTTGTGGCTTTGCAATTGGGAAAAGTAAGGCTAATCGACAATGTAAGAATATTTTAATAATTTTGCAGCCCTTTCCGAATCATTCGGAATCAAAACCTTATGTGATGAACATTGAAGTTTTAAAATCTAAAATTCACCGCGCCACCATCATGCAGGCCGATTTGAATTATATCGGCAGTATTGCAATTGATGAAGATCTGATGGATGCTGCCAACCTGATCGAAAACGAAAAGGTAAGCATTTATAATATCACCAATGGCGAGAGGCTAGATACCTATGTGATCAGGGGCAAACGCGGAAGCGGTATCATATCGCTCAATGGTGCAGCGGCACGCAAAGCTGCCGTTGGTGATAAGATCATCATTGTATCTTATGCCAGTATGGCGTTTGAATCAGCAAAAAACTTTAAGCCGTCCATCATTTTCCCTGACGATCACAATAAACTTAGTTTATAAGCCTTGAAAAAATTACTGGTCAACGTATTGAAATACCTGTTTTTTTTAACGCTGGGCTTGGTATTGTTGTGGCTAAGCTTTCGCAATATTGAAATCAATGCCCTGTGGGAAGACATCCAATCGGCCAATTATATGTGGATGGGGCTAGCGGTTATCTTCGCAATTATTTCGCATATTTTCAGGGCTTTAAGATGGAATTTGCTGATCAATAGCATGGGTTATCGCACCCGAACCAGCACTACTTTTTCGGCTGTGATGGTCGGATACCTGGCCAATACGGCCGTACCACGTATGGGCGAACTGATGCGTTGTGGTGTGCTGTCGCGGAAAGAAAAAATTTCTTTTAATGCCTTGTTTGGCTCGGTAATTTCAGAAAGGCTTTTTGATTTAATCGTATTGGCTTTTTTGTTGCTTATGGTAGTTGTTTTTCAATGGACGCTTCTGGGAGATTTTGTGCTTGATATGACAATGCCATTTATCCAGTCAGTAAGTCGTAATGTACTCACCTTAAGCATATTTGGATTATCCATAATTGCCTTGATAGTACTTTTGTGGTGGCTTCGCAAACGCTATCATAATCACCTTGAAGAGCTTCCGGGATATCTGAAGATCAAAGAATTGCTCATCGGATTGCTTGATGGCATCAAAACCATCAAACGTATGCAGCAGAAGTGGTTATTTATGTTTTATACCGTGATGATTTGGGTTTTTTACATTCTGATGACCTGGGTGCCTTTATATATGCTCCACGAAACTGCTCATCTTGGTCTCAGAGCCGGTATCACACTGTTAGCCATTGGAAGCCTTGGTATTGTTGCGCCCGTGCCCGGTGGAATTGGTGCTTATCACTTCATTGGTAAAGCGGTGCTGGTTGAACTTTTTATGATCAATCCCATCGGAGCCGGATCATTTGTCGCCATTACCCATGCCGGACAAACCTTACTCAATGTTACTTTAGGTGGATTAGCCTATCTTTGGATGTTCTTTATCGACCACAAAAAGCCAAGCAATGACACAACTGGAAATTCTGCAAAACAAAATCCTTGAGCCTGCAAAACTGGAAAATATGCTTTCCCTTTGGAGGTTTCAGGATAAGAAAATTGTTTTTACCAATGGCTGCTTCGATATCCTTCACAGAGGTCATATTGAATATCTCTCCAAAGCAGCTGATCTTGGTGACGTGCTGATTGTAGGACTTAATACCGATTCGTCAGTAAGTCGCATCAAAGGACCAAAGCGGCCTGTTGTGGACGAACAATCCAGGGCCTTGTTGCTTGCTGCCCTGCATTTTTCTACCGCAATTGTTTTGTTTGATGAATCAACACCTTACGACCTTATCAGGAAAATACAACCTGATATTCTTGTAAAAGGAAAAGATTACAAAGCAGAAGAAGTGGTTGGTTATGATATTGTTACGGCAAAAGGCGGAAAAGTGGAAACCATAACCTTAGTAGATGGTTTTTCAACAACTGGTTTGATTCAAAAACTCATTGGTGACCAATGAAATGATTTAAAGAAAGACTGTTTCAAAGTATAACAAGTATTCGATTTTATGAAAAAACATCTGTTTCTTACCCTAATAGTATTCTGTTGTATGTCGCAGCTGAATGCACAAAACAACGAGATCAGGGCAAATATTGGCTTGGTTACCACAGCAGATGTTGGTAGTTTTTTTGGTGATTTAATAATCAATGCCATTACAATAGGAGGTTATACAACGGATAATTCAACAAGTATTGGAGCATGGGGAGCTGAATACTGGTATTTTAAAACGGATCGGCTAAAGATTGGAGGATTAGTCAGTTTGCAGACGATTGACAAAGAAGTATTTTTTACCGGTAATAAAGCAGGGGATATTACAGACAACTATTACACAATACTTCCACAACTCAGTTATGAATACATACAGGCCGGATGGCTTCGGCTATATTCCGGTGTAGGATTGGGGATCACAATCTGGGAGCAAAATCTCAAATCCAGCGATCCGAAATTATCAGGCGCAAAAGCCTCCGATCTGATGTTTAATTTTCATGTAAATGCCATCGGAGCCCGCGTTGGAAATGCTTTTGGAGCATCACTCGAACTTGGCTTTGGAGCCAAAGGTATCCTTAATGCCGGATTGAGCTATCGCTTTTGATGTTCGCACGATTATCTCAATTGAATTATTTTTGTAAAAAATCAACTACATGACAGCAAATAACTTCACTTTAAGTGGTCAGATCGTTGACCTGCATCAAAAGGAAATTTTTCCGGGAACAATACAAGTTGAGAACGGAAAAATTACATCCATCACAAAAACTGATGCGGCTCCTGAAAAGTATATACTCCCGGGTTTTATTGATGCCCACGTCCACATCGAAAGCTCCATGCTTGTGCCTTCGGAGTTTGCCCGTTTGGCGGTGATTCACGGAACAGTTGCTACGGTGAGCGATCCACACGAAATAGCCAATGTGTTGGGAATCGAAGGAATTGATTACATGATCGAGAATGGCAATACTGTTCCATTCAAGTTTTACTTTGGTGCGTCAAGTTGTGTGCCGGCCACTGGTTTTGAATCTTCCGGAGCCAATCTGGGTGCTGATGCAATGGAAGCCTTGCTGTCACGACCGGAGATTAAATACATGGCTGAGATGATGAACTATCCGGGCGTACTTTTTAAGGACGAAATGGTGATGGAAAAACTGGCTGTTGCCAAAAAACACAACAAACCCATCGATGGACATGCACCAGGCCTGAAAGGTGAAGAAGCCCGAAAATATATCGAAGCCGGAATAACCACTGATCATGAATGCTTTACGATGGAAGAAGCCCTGGATAAAATTCAATATGGCATGAAAATCCAGATTCGCGAAGGCAGTGCTGCCAAAAATTTTGAAGCACTGATTGATCTGATGAAAGAACATGCCGACAAAGTGCTGTTTTGCAGCGACGACAAACATCCCGACGATTTGGTAAAAGGCCATATCAACCAACTGGTAAAAAGAGCTGTTGCAAAAGGTTATCCGGTGATGGACGTGCTCCGGAGTGCTATTTTAAACCCCATCGAACATTACAAACTTGAGGTAGGAACATTGCAAACCGACGATCCGGCTGATATGATTGTGGTTGATAACCTGAGCGATTTTAATGTGTTGCAAACCTATGTGAATGGCCAATTAGTTGCCGAAAATGGCCAAAGCCTGATTGAAACCTCACAGGCCGACACTCCAAATAATTTTGTAGCTGATAAGGTCACATCTGGCGACTTTTTTGTTCAGAATACCGGAAAGCCCGTAAAAGTAATTGAAGCACTCGAAGGCCAGCTGATAACAAATACTGTTCTCGGACATGCGGTTGCAGCGGGTGAAAATCTGACCAGTAATACTACTGAGGATATTTTGAAAATAGCTGTGATAAATCGTTACCAAAAAGCCAAACCTGCCATTGGATTTATTAAAAACATCGGGCTTAAGCGGGGAGCCATTGCTTCGACCGTAGCACACGACAGCCACAATATTATTGTAGTTGGAGCTGATGATGCTGCCATGGTAAAAGCTGTAAATCTGCTGATTGAAAGCAAGGGCGGGGTAGTTGCCTGTGACGAAAACACTGTAAGTCTGCTTCCGCTTCCTGTGGCCGGTTTGATGAGCAATCAAAATGCCTGGGAGGTTGCCCGGGCTTATGAAAAAACCGATGCCGCAGCCAAAGCACTGGGTTGTACCCTGCACGCACCTTTTATGACGCTTTCGTTTATGGCATTATTGGTCATTCCACAACTCAAATTGAGCGACAAAGGCCTGTTTGATGGCGCAAAATTTGAGTTTACAGATTTGTTTGCTGAGGCGGGTTAGGATTGTTTATCGGTTATCCAATAGTGGTGATTTTAAATAGCTTTACTCTATACCGAACATAAATTTTTCGAGATAGCATTATCCGGCTTTTCTTGTTGTGTTGCTGACGGGGATTAGTGTTTCGGCGTATTTTTGGATCGTCTCATTTCTTTTTTATCTGCTATTGGCACTACCGCTTGCGGGTTATGGCATTCCCTATTTTAGTCCCTTGCTGGTGAAAACAAAAGGTTCTTATTGTATTTCAAAAAAGAAAGCCCTGCGCATCCTGATCCGATGGCTGGTCTTTTGGATTGTGATGATGCTGTTGTTAACGGTTTTTTAAACGAATGTGCTGTGCTATTGCTAAACAAGCAATTTCTTTTTTAAACATTTAGCAAATACCTATATCTACCTGCTGGCCACAACTACCGCCTCCTTAAAGGATTTGGTGTTTCCGTTGAGGTCAAACACTTCGGCAAAGACAATATAAATCCCTGTTGTCACCCTGTTGCCGTTTTCATCAAGGCCGTTCCAGATGGTTTGACCTTCGGAACCAACCAATTCACTTTTTACCAGATGCCTGATCTGCTGTCCGGTGGAGTTGAAGATGAGGATATTCATTGTGTAGCCCGGCTCATCAAAAAGGTAATTGATGCTTGTGGCATCATCCACGCCATCACCGTCTGGTGAAAATATTTCGGGGCTGATACTGATTTCATCTGTGGAAGGTGTTGTGTTCATCGTCATGGAATTGGGCAGTCCAGGGGTGCCAAAACCTACTGATTCTGCTGCTGAATGCCAGTTGTCAGGATCATCAGAAGAGGCAGTTGTCGAAATTCTTTCGAGCGATACTCCTTTTACGATATTAAGTAAAGGAAAGTGCATCTTTTCAGTATATGACATTTTATCAATCAGTTTTCCTGTTAGCGACATCAGCACCGCGGTGCCTTCGGTATTGGGATAAGACGGAAATGAATTCATCTCAACAAAAACTTCCGGATCGGATATGGGATACTGTTCTGCCACTATGTTGCCATTTGTGCAAAGCAGTGCCAGCTTGCCCGGTAACAATAAGTAGCTGTCGGTGGTTACCGGATAAAGAGTGGTATCGGGTGGGTTTGGAATGGTCTGTCTGATATTGCCAAGATAAAGCTGATTCAGGTCAAGTATTTTGTCGCTTGGATTAAGCACTTCCACGTAATCTACCCCATCACCCAAAGGGTTAAAGAGTATTTCGTTGATCAAAATATCTCCTGCTTCCAGCATATCAGGCAAACCAAGTTGGATAAAACTTCCGGCTTCCATACCCAGGCCGATGCAATTCATCAAATTTTCGGATAAAAGCAGTTTATATAGATTACCGTCTAAAAAGGGCTGATTAAAAACAAGTTCAACAAAAGTACCATCAGAAGGATTCAGATAAGCCTCCGTTGGATTTTCCAGATTGTTTTCCAAGGTGTAATTGTTGAGCTGCTGCAAACTAGCAGGATCCATCTGCTGATCAAACCAAAGATGCAGGATATTGTCAGTAATTAACTGAAACCGCTCAACTTTTGGAGGAAACACATTAGGAGCATCAATGGCATTAAGGCTGCCCGGAGTGCCTCCAATTGTTGCATTACTTGCCGACCAGTTGTTGCGTCCGCCACAGGGGTTGTCGGGGTCAATTTGTTCAAGCGACCAGCCTCCGTCAGTTTTATTTGGGTCGTTGTACCATTTATCGGTATAACCAACCATCGAGATGGTAGTGCCTTGTTTGCTTATCAGGCTCAGGCTGGTACCGGCATTGGAAAGCTGGAAGCTGCTAAAACCAAAGGCCGCACCATAGCTTTCCAGCTCTGCAAGTGCATCTTCGTGGCACAAGATAAGATATCCGTTGGGCTCTAAAGTAACAGCACCTATGTCTTTGACCGTAGTACCTGTTAAAAACTGCCATCCATTAAGGTCAACAGGAAGGCTGGTTCGGTTATAGAGTTCCACATATTCCCATTCGGGCAAACCAACTACCGGTGTTGGATCAGCCATAATTTCGTTGATCACCACGTCATTAGTGGCAGCTTCATAATAACTGAAAGTTGTCGAAAATTCAGGGGCTATATTTCCTGCCAGATCACTTATGTTGTTGATGGTAAGTGTATAAAGTACACCGTTTTCAAAAGAAGTTTCAAAATACAATTGCATAATACTTGAATTTTCACCAAAGCTGACTTCAGCTGGTTTTCCAAGATTATTATCAGCAGAAAAATTGTCAGGGTTAAGGCTTTCAGGGGCAATGCCTTCATCAAAAGTTAGCTGTAGCTCAAAAGGATTTAACGTAGTAGTTTGGAGCAGCTGAGGAGCCTGATCATCAATTTGTTCGGGACCGGCATAAACATCATCAAAATAGAACCTGGTGCTGTTGCTCACCGTGTATTGGGTAAAAAAGCCAAACCATCCTCCCGGATTCATGCTTTCATCAAAACCACTGGCTTCGAGGGTGTAGATTCCTGTGCCAGATGGGTCGGTTAAAAGCTGCCAGTTGCCTTGTTCTGTTCTGATCACTTTTACCCAAAAGGCAAAAGATGAAGCAATTTGTCCTGTAGTTCCACGAAGAATACTGCTGATTTCGCCATTTTCCTGCTTAAAAAGTTCTATTGCATCTTCGCTGCCCGCCTCACCAAATTGCAGGTAATAGCCATCGAACGCTTCGCCTGGATTGTTTTGGCCGGACGATAACATTACCCTGGCATAATTATTTGCTGATGGGCTAAAAGCAAGCCGGATATAAAAACGCCATTCCATAGTTTCGAATGCTTCATAGGCTGTGCTGAGCCAGGCTGTTCCGGCTTCGGTGGCGTTTAGCTGAAGCTGAAAATCTTCGTTTATCACAAACAAATCCTCTGTGCCTGTCCAAATGGGATTAGTCGTAAAGTCGCCATCGCTGAAATCATCATTGAGCTGAGCCAAAAGTGGATTTGAAAAAGCCGTGACGAGCAGCAGGACCAGTAGAAAAAACTTCGTAAAGGATATATATTTTATCATATTTTGACTTTTTTTGAAAACCATTTGGCAGGGCTAAACTATTGAGCAGCTGCAATTCATTATTTTATATTTTTGTGCCGGCTGTTGGCCTGTAAAAATAGGATTTTTTATTTTATTCGTACGCATGAAATTAGCCCTTATAGGTGCAACCGGTTTGGTCGGTCAAAAAATGTTAGAAGTAATTGCTGAAAAGGCAATTCAGTTTGAGGTTTTTTTGCCAGTAGCTTCTGAGCAGTCGGTCGGAAAGAAAATTATCTTCAGGCAGACTGCTTATCCGGTTATCACAGCAAAACAGGCACTCGAAGAACGTCCCGATCTTGTTTTGATGAGTGCCGGAGCAGGAGTTTCGCGAAAGCTGGCTCCGCTTTTTGTTGAAAGGGGAGCACTGGTGATCGATAACAGCTCTGCCTGGCGAAAAGATACGGATAAGGCTCTTGTGGTGCCCGAAATCAATGCAACGACATTAAAAAAAGGGCCGCAAATCATTGCCAATCCCAATTGCTCAACCATACAGCTCGTAATGGCACTGGCTCCAATCCATAAGGTTTTTGGATTGAAAAGATTGGTTTTGTCAACCTATCAATCGGTGAGTGGAAGCGGACAAAAAGGTGTACAACAGCTTGAAATGGAGGAATTGGGTAAAAACTCACCTAATCCGGCCTACCCGCATCCTATCCATCGGAATGTGATTCCGCATGGAGGTGAATTTAATAGTGAGGGTTATACAGCCGAAGAAGAAAAGCTGGTATTTGAAACGCGAAAAATTCTTAACGATCACCAAATTGCTGTAACAGCGACAGTAGTGCGTGTACCGGTAAACGGAGGTCATTCTATTTCGGCTAATATTGAGACACAGAAACCCTTTGAAATGGACGACATTCGCCGATTGATTCAGACTTCTCCGGGGGTGGTTTTGCAGGATAATCCTGACCAAAACATTTATCCAATGCCATTATTTGCATCAGGCCTCGATGAGGTTTTTGTTGGCAGACTGCGCCGCGATCACAGCATCCCCAATGGCCTGAACTTATGGATCGTGGCTGATAACCTGCGCAAAGGAGCTGCCACCAATGCCGTTCAGATCGCTAAACACTTAATTGATAATAACTTAATTTAATTCGTGAAGATATACCATCATATTGAGGATTTTAAACCCGTAAATAATGCCATCGTAACAACCGGCACATTTGATGGGGTGCATTTGGGTCATCAGGCCATTCTAAAAAGAATGATTGAGGAAGCACGCGAAGTGGAGGGCGAAACGGTAGTGATCACATTTCATCCTCATCCGCGCATAGTGTTGCATATCGACAGCAGTAACCTGAAATTTATCAATACGCAAAAACGCAAAATTGAACGACTGGAAGCTATTGGTATTGATAACCTGATTATTGTGGAGTTTACGAAAGCTTTTTCACGTACCAGCTCCGAAACCTTTATCAAGAAATACATCGTTGATCCCATCAAACCATATAAATTGGTGGTTGGATATGATCATCATTTCGGTAAAAATCGAATCGGTGATTTCAACTTACTCTACGACCTGAGTCAGAAATTTGATTTCAAAGTGGAACGTATTCCGGCTCAGGATGTTGAAAATATTGCCGTAAGCTCCACCAAGATCCGTAAAGCTCTTGAGATTGGTGATGTGGCTAAAGCAAATAAACTGCTTGGGTATCCGTATTCAATTTGTGGCAGGGTGGTAAGAGGAAATCAGGTTGGCCGACGAATGGGTTTCCCAACAGCTAATATTGAAACACCCAGTCAGTACAAACTTATCACGGCACGTGGTGTTTATGCTTGTATGGTGAAACATAACGGACTGATATATAACGGGATGGGTAATATTGGTTATCGGCCTACCGTTGCCGATGGTGAACTTACCATTGAAGTTAACATCTTTGATTTTGATCAGGAAATTTATGATCAGGAAATTAATATTTTGTTTATCGACCGGATAAGAGATGAACAAAAATTTAACGGATTGGACGAACTTAAAGCACAACTTGAAAAAGACCGCGAAAAAGTAAAAACTATTCTGGCGGCAGGATCTGGCCAGCCAATGGATTTATGATCTATTTCCTGCACTTAGCATTTTACCCTCAATCCACAAGCAATGCGTCGATTTTTATTATTTGTAGTTTCGTTAGTATTTTTTCCCGGTTTATTAAGATCGCAAGCTTCGGATACGGCTCAGGCATTAACAAAAAAAGGCTGGAATTTTGGCGTTTTACCTGCCATTTCTTTCAATTCTGATTTAGGGTTTCAATATGGCGGGTTGGTCAACTTTTTCCATTATGGCGATGGCTACCGCTATCCCAGCTATGACCACTCCTTCTATCTTGAAATCTCGCGCTATACCAAAGGCAGCGGGCTTTTTCGGTTTGCCTACGACAGCGATCAGCTTTTGCGTAATATGCGTTTGAGTGTTGATGCCAGTTATATGCCCGAACAGGCCATTGATTTTTTTGGATTCAATGGGTATGATGCTGTCTATCAAGCCAATTGGGTTGATGACACACATCCCGACTATCGCAGCAGGATGTTTTACAAGCACAAGCGAAATATGATCAGGCTGCACGCCGACCTCAGTGGCTCATTGGGTTTGACGGGGCTGCAATGGGCTGCCGGACTTGAGTTATACGATTTCGTTGTGGGTTCGGTAGATATCGACCGGCTCAACCGAGGAAAGGACGAGGCCGACCAATTGCCTTCTCTTATTGACGAGCCTGGTTTGTTCGAGTATTATCAGCAATGGAATATTCTTCCGCAGGAGGAGCTGAATGGAGGAGTGTTTACGGGAATCAAGGCTGGATTAGTTTACGATACTCGTGATTTTGAAGCCAGTCCTTCCAAAGGAATGTGGACAAGCCTATTGTTTTATGCAGCCCCAAAAGCCCTGTCTGATCTTGACGAAGGGTTTAGCAGGATTAGTTTTACACACCGGCAATACTTAAGTCTTATTCCCCGAAAGCTTGTTTTTGCAGGTCGTTTCAGCTGGCAAAGCCGCCTTGGTGGTCATGTTCCATTTTACGCACAACCCCTGATGATTACCACACGTTTGCTTGGTGCTTATTCCGAAGGCCTTGGCGGACAACGCTCCTTGCGTGGTGTGATGCGCAACAGGGTGGTGGGCGATGCAATAGCTTATGCCAATTTGGAACTGAGATGGAAGATAGTAGAGAAAAAAATCTTCAATCAGAACTTTTATCTGGCAACAAATGCTTTTGTGGACGTGGGGCAGGTGACCAGAAAAATTGCGGTTTCCAAAGCTTTTGATCAGCTTCCTGATGAGTTTCTCACATTCAATAAATCAGACTATTTTAAACCGGACAGCGAAAAACCACATTGGAGTGCCGGTTTGGGTTTAAAACTGGCCATGAACGAAAATTTTATCCTCTCGGCTGATTATGGACGTACCTTTGATCGGCAGGATGGCGAAAGTGGTTTGTATATTGGGCTTAACTACCTTTTTTAGCAGCTTGGTATTTGGAATGGAGAAGCCTTTTGGTAGAATGGAAATAAGGTCTATTTTTGTAAAAATTATACAATTTTATGGGTAGATCGGCATAGATCAGTCTGCCTTATATATTTAATACCCAACTAATGGAACAATTAAAAAACCGTTATTGTGTAATCATGGCAGGCGGCATTGGAGCGCGTTTCTGGCCCATGAGTAAAACCTCCCGTCCAAAACAGTTTCTGGATATTCTTGGCATTGGCAAATCGTTGCTGCAGATGACATTTGATCGCTTCACCCGCCTATGTCCTCCCGAAAACATTTATATCGTTACCAACGAACTATACCGCAATCAGGTGCAGGAACAACTTCCTGTGATAGCTCCTGAGCAAATCCTTTGCGAACCTGCCCGTCGAAACACAGCTCCGTGTATTGCCTACGCAAACCATGTTATCATGCAGCGCGATCCGGAAGCAGTAATTGTGGTGGCACCCTCTGATCATATCATCCTTCAACAGGATGTTTTTGCCCAAAACGTGAATGATGCCATGCAGGCAGCCGAAAAAAATAACTGGCTGATTACTTTAGGCATCGAACCCAGCCGCCCTGATACGGGCTATGGCTATATCCAGTTTTTGGATGAAACAGTTTTAGAAGCCATTCCAAGATTGAAAAAGGTTAAGACTTTTACCGAAAAACCAAGCCTGAGCATTGCACAGAGTTTCCTCGAAAGTGGCGATTTCCTCTGGAATGCGGGTATCTTTATCTGGTCGCTTAAAAACATAAACAAGGCTTTCGACCAACATCTGCCCGAAGTAAATGAACTCTTTAAAGAAGGAGCCGGGAAATACAGTACACCCGAAGAAGAACCCTTTATCCGACAGACCTATAGCGTTTGCCGAAATATTTCTATCGACTATGGCGTGATGGAGAAGGCTGTAAATGTGTATGTGATGGCGGTTGATTTTGGCTGGAGTGATCTGGGCACCTGGGGTTCACTTTACGAAATCAGGGAAAAGGACCAACACCAAAATGCCATCGTTGGCAACCAGGTGATGGCTTACGATACTCAAGGCTGTATTGTAAACATGCCTAAAGATAAACTGGTTGTTCTGCAGGGACTTAAGGATTATATTGTGGTCGAAGACGATAATGCCCTGCTGATTTGCCGCAAAGAAGACGAACAACAAATTCGTCAGTTTGTAAACGACATCAAAGTAGAAAAGGGCGAGAAATACGTTTAAATTCCTTTTTTTACTTTTGAGTTTTAGTGAAGGGATCAAATCATTTTTGAACATCTCGTTGGATTGGAATGTTTTAGCATGATAGTATAGCTGAAATTTTATTTTCTTTGCACACTATCCTATTGATCAATTTATCTTGAAACACCATACTGATATGAGAATAATTTTACTTTTCGCAATTACAATAGTAATTTTTGCTTTTCAGGCTTCGGCTCAACAACAGGGTGAGCGCATACCCGGCGAAGTGATGGTCCAACTCAAATCCGGACAAAAAATCAGTACGATTACTCCCTGGCTCGATCAACAGGGGCTTGAAGTAAAACAGGAGCTTTCGAAACGACTTGGGATTTTTTTACTGGAATTTGAGGAAAGCCGGCATAATGTTTCGGCATTGATAAGCAATTTGAAGAAACAACCAGCCATTAGTCTGGCACAGGCCAACCACGTGGTGGCTATGCGCGAAGCAGATGAAAGTTTTCCTGACGATCCTTTTTTTGATGATCAATGGGGTTTTTATAATGATGGCTCCGGAGGAGGTGTCGAAGGTGCTGATATAGATGCGATAAAAGCCTGGGACATCGCCACTGGTGGACTCACGGTTTTGGGCGATACCATTGTAGTAGCTGTTATTGATGGCGGAGCTTATCTGCAGCATGAGGATTTGAACTTCTTCAAAAATCGGCACGAAATCCCGGGCAATGGCATTGATGACGACGAAAATGGTTATGTGGATGATTATGATGGCTGGAATGCTTATAGCAACTCCGGAAATGTGCCCTCCAACTCACATGGGACGCATGTGTCGGGTACAGTTGGCGCAATCGGAAACAATGGGATTGGCGTAACAGGTGTTAACTGGAACGTGAAGGTAATGCCAATTGCAGGTTCATCTTCCACCGAATCAGTTGTTGTGAATGCGTATAGTTATGTGTATGAAATGCGTGCACGCTACAACGAAACACAGGGCGATTCAGGTGCTTTTGTCGTTGCCACCAATGCTTCTTTTGGTGTTGATTTTGGCAATCCGGATAACTATCCCATCTGGGGAGCCATGTACGACAGCTTGGGAGCCATTGGAGTGTTAAATGCCGGAGCTACTGCCAACAGAAGTGTAAACGTTGACGAACAGGGTGATATCCCAACGGCTTTCGAAAGCCCGTGGCTGATCACGGTTACCAATACCACCAATCGCGA
>JAQVLA010000006.1:0-89837 GCA_028704385.1 Bacteroidales bacterium
ATTCATTTATGACCTACGTTTATATGTGGGTTTGTGGCAACGAACCTGTTTATACACAATATGCTCCGGCTGGTATCCCTGTAAAAATTGTCTGGGAAAATGATTATTACAACAACATCACCATCGCCCCCGAATCGCAACCTACACTGATTGATGATTTGTGTTCAGGAACTCCGGTACAGGTGAATGTGATTTCACAACCATCAAACAGCATCACTATTGAAGTTGAAGTATATTGTGCCAGTGAACCCAATGTAATCATCAGGCCTTCATTTGGTGTGTGGTACAGAGAAGCTGGCGGATGGAACTGGCGCTGGGGTGAAATGGTGAATGGTTATGCCGAAATATGTGATGTGGAGGTTGGTCAAAATTATGTAGTTGGGATTTATTACGATAACGATTGGTATGAAACTGAAGTAACTGTTACACAATCATCATACTCCTTTGTGAACTTTGTACTTCCAGCAGAGGTTTGTAGCGAAGTTTTTGGTTACTAAAAACTATTATTCCTTAAAATAAGAAACACAATAAACCTTCAAGGTTTCAGAAACCTTGAAGGTTTATTGTTTATTCAAGGCTGTTGATCAATAATTCCACTGCCTAAACAAATGGGTTCATCCAACTGATACATCACGGCAAACTGCCCCGGAGCAACGCCCGAAATTGGTTCATCCGAATGAATGTACCACATTCCCTTTTCCTGTTGTAACTTACCAAAATTAAATCCTGGTTGATGTCGGATTTTGAATCTGATTTTCATCTCAGGGTCTAAAACAAAATCAGGATGCATCAGCTGCACATCTGCCATATAAACTTTGTCCTGATACTGACTAACCGGATCATAACCATTAGAAACAAAAACAATGTTCTGAGCGACATCCTTTTTCACAACAAACCATGGACCCCCACTAAGGCCAAGTCCTCTTCGCTGACCGATCGTATGAAACCAGAAACCCTTGTGTTTACCTAATATTTTGCCCGTTTCAAGCTCGATAATATCACCCTGCTTTTCACCTGCATATCGCTTGATAAAGTCGTTATAATTTATTTTTCCAAGAAAACAAATTCCCTGACTGTCAGGACGATGTGCACTTGGTAATTTCATGGCTTCTGCAATTTTACGCACTTCGGATTTTTGCAAATCTCCTACTGGAAACATCAGCTTGCTCAATTGGGGATAAGTGATGCGTCCTAAAAAATAAGTCTGATCTTTTACCGGATCAGCTGCCGTTCCCAAATAAAAACCATTTTCATTTTCAATTACACGGGCATAGTGTCCTGTACAGATTTTGTCGAACTGGTGCCCAAATTGTTGCTCAAAAGCTCCAAACTTGATAAGCCTGTTGCACATCACATCAGGATTGGGTGTAAGTCCTTTCTTAACAGTTTCTATTGTATAAGCCACCACAGTATCCCAATACGTTTTCTGAAGATCAACAATCTCCATTTTGCAACCGTATTTTTTAGCAATATATGAAGTGATTTCAATATCTTCCTCTGACGGGCAATCCACAAAAGAAGGATCATCTTCCATTCCAATTTTGATGTAAAAAATCACCGGATCGAAGCCTTTTTCCTTTAACAATGGAATGGTCACCGAACTGTCAACTCCACCAGAAACCAGGGCAGCTATTTGCATAATGAAAATTTTTCGGTGCAAAGTTCGCACTTTTTGAATAATTCATGGAATTAACTAAACGGAGCTACTCAAAAATCATTAGAAATTCCTAATTTTGACGCATGTAAAAAAAAGGTTCTAAACCAAAAAAAATTAAACCAAAATCTTATGTACGGTAAATTAAAAGATCACCTCCAAAAGGAGCTGAACGAAATTAAGGAAGCTGGCTTATACAAAAACGAAAGAATCATTGCCAGTCCACAAAAAGCTGAAATTACGCTAAATACAGGCCAAAAAGTGTTGAACTTTTGCGCCAATAACTATCTTGGTCTTTCTGACCATCCCAAGCTAAAGGAGGCTGCTCACGAAGCCCTAAACAGTCATGGTTTTGGAATGTCATCCGTACGTTTCATCTGTGGAACACAGGATTTGCACAAAACCCTCGAAGCCAAAATCGCTAACTTTTTTGGCACCGAAGATACCATACTATATGCTGCAGCCTTTGATGCCAATGGTGGTGTTTTTGAGCCGCTCTTCTCCGAGGAAGATGCAATCATCTCCGATTCGCTCAACCATGCTTCCATCATTGACGGAGTGAGGCTTTGCAAAGCCAAACGTTACCGTTATGCCAACGCTGATATGGAAGACCTCGAAAAACAGCTTCAACTTGCACAGGAACAGCGCTTCAGAATCATCGTTACTGATGGTGTATTTTCAATGGATGGCAATGTAGCACCAATGGACAAAATCAATGAACTGGCCAAAAAATATGATGCCCTTATTATGGTGGACGAATGTCATTCGGCCGGAGTGGTTGGTGAAACCGGAAGAGGTGTAACAGAGCTTTTCAATATCCGCGGCGAAGTAGATATCATCACCGGAACACTGGGCAAGGCTTTTGGTGGTGCTATTGGTGGATTTACCACCGGGCGAAAAGAGATTATCGAATTGCTGCGTCAACGTTCAAGACCTTATCTTTTCTCTAATTCGCTGCCTCCGGTTGTGGTGAATGCCGGAATCAGGATGTTTGATATGATGGATCAAACCAACGAATTGCAGGATAAACTCCATGCCAACACGGCATATTTCATGGAAAAGATGACAGCAGCAGGTTTCGATATAAAACCTACCAAGTCTGCTATTTGTGCGGTAATGTTGTATGATGCACCTCTGTCTCAAAAAATGGCTTCTATGCTGCTCGAAGAAGGCATTTATGTGATTGGATTTTACTATCCGGTCGTACCTAAAGGCCAGGCCAGAATCCGGGTACAGCTATCTGCAGGACATGAAACAGAACACCTCGACAAAGCCATTGCCGCCTTCACGAAAGTTGGTAAAGCACTGAATGTAATTTAATTTTAAAGCTTTTTCTGATTTCGAAGCCGTCCCGATGGGCGGCTTTTTTTTATTTCCTCACAAAGACAAGAATAATTTAATCATTCTTATTTTTAATCTCAGTATAAAAAAGGACTGCGAGAAACATCGCAACCATCTGATTTTGAACCTCCCCCTACTAAATCCCGAATCCTCGGGACGACCCTCTGATTAATCACGCATGTGCGGGACTCTAACCAACTGAGCAGGCTTATCGTCAAGTGATTCACCAGAAACCATTCTTTCGATCAGCTTTCTGCTTTTCTGTTTCTTGATGAATCGCTCTATCTTCATCGCTTCACTCAAGCTTACTGCACATTCAAATAAAGCGACCATTCGCCAGGGTCGATGCTTTTTGGTAAAACTTATTCTGTCGGAAGTATTGTGCTCTTGAAGTCGGCAATCAGGATCCGGACTTATTCCAACATAATACTTATCAGCCTTTTCTGAATATAAAATATAAAGATAGTACATTTCTAAACGAAAAAAGAGGACTGTTGTCCCCTTTTTTTGCTCCCCCTGCTGGACTTGAACCAGCGACCCTCTGATTAACAGTCAGATGCTCTAACCAACTGAGCTAAGGAGGAATCTTAGTTTGAGCTAAGAGGCTGCAAAATTAAAGATAATTTCATTTGATACAAGTTTTTTTGTCACTTTTTTGTTTGGCCTTTTTCCATTCAGTTATTATCCACCTTGTAAACTTCATTTTTAAATAACTTCCTGTGGAAAATCAAATATTGTATGCTTTTCTGTATTACAAATTTCAATAAACATACTTGGTTTTGTGTAAAAATAAGCGTTTCTAATAGCTTTTAATAATTCAATCCCAAATAATCTCTTATTCAGGATAGGACCCATTCATATAAGAGTTCAGCTATATCCTTACACCAGAAAAACATCCAGACATTAGTATTAATAAATTGTGGAAAAATTTAGTCCTAAGGCCTCAGACTGTCTCCTAACAATACTTATCTTTATGCTTTTAAAAATCTAAGGTTTTCCTCAATGATCCAAAAACCAACGCTTTGGCTGATTATCTTAATTTTTGGTTTGTCTCCATGGTGCACAATAATTGCACAACAGTCTGTGGTCGAAGATTTTAAAATTACCATAACCTTTGTTGATGAACCAACATCAGACCTGCAGATATATAAGGCTCCTCTAAAATACAATAAAGATTTTGCTCTCGTGCTTCAATTAAATAATGGTAATGCTGCCATAAATGATCAGGTTTTACCATATTTTAAAGGTCAGGCCGGTAATCCAGGATTGTATTTTACGGAAGGTCAAGCAAACAGCATTCAGGCTTTTAAAATGGATGCTGTGCATTTTTTATTTGACGAAAATGGCACTGATATACATGATTTTCAGGCAGGATATTTAAACTGGGATAACATCATTAATTTATGGGCAGGTGATTTTGGTATTGTTGCAAACGGGCTAAGCAAACCTGCCATTGAAGATGCCGGGGTGGAAGTGGCCAGAAGTAAAAGCTACACCCAGCGTAAAACCTTAAGTGCAACCATTCCAGGAGGATATCGTACTCAGGTTTACGTCGTACCTCAATTTGAAACTGATCAGCTGCCTATCGCAAAAGAGCGATTTTTAGCTGTTTATAGCAATGGCAGTGGTGCCTTTCCCAATCCTGTTGATGCCGAAGAACTGACTTCGATAAACGGCATACAGCTGTCCCGCACTCCTTTTACCAATGGTTTTTTCAATCAAATTCAAGTATTAGCGCAACAAAGCTCAGAAACCAATCATCCTGTTGCCACTTATTTTCTGGAAGATTTTGAAAGTGGAATAAACTTTGAACAGTTCAAACTTGAAATGAATCAAGTAGCCAACACTTTTGGACGGAATGGTAGTGACAGGATTTGGTCGGCAACTTCTACTGAAGTGATTGAATACATGAAAGTTAAAGAATTAACTGAAGTGCAAACAACTATCAATGGCAACATTGTTGAAATTACTTTTAGTGCCAACGATATGCCTGCTGATTTGCACGATTATTGTTTGACCCTCATGGTTGAAGGTGAATCTAATATCGTTGAAATGATCGTTGAAGAACCAGATAACATTTCCACCTATCGCAGCAGTGGCAGCGAGGCCTTACTCAACCTGAAATGGAGAGGTAGTGTGGTTCCTGACCTGGAGACTCAGGCCGGTATGGCAGTAGATCAGGCCGAGGCGACCCTTGATCCTGCGGATGCACTTTCGGCCATGGATTATGTGCAAATGCTTGCTGACGGTGATATCAAGGAAAGTTTGCGCGACAGGCTTTGCGCTTTGTCATTTAACTATGAAATTGGTTTTTGTCCGAAAAATGAGTTCCTGGGATCCGACACAGCAGTTTGTTTCGGCACTATCCTTTCTTTTGAAGCTCCTGAAGCAGAATCTTATATCTGGAGCACAGGAGAAACATCACGCATTATTGACTTTGAATGCCTAAGCGACACTACACTCTGGGCACAGGTAGAACTGGCAAATGGATCTGTTTTAAGTGATACCATACAGATTTCAACAATAGCCCTACCTGCTGTTCAAATCACAACCTCTGCCGACACTATTGGTCCTTCGGAAGAGGTAAGGCTGATCGCTTCAGGAGCTGCCAGCTATCTTTGGAATGATGGATCAATCAACGACACACTGATTGCGATGCCCGAACAGACGGAAACTTTTATCGTTAGTGGAACCAGCGAGGCAGGATGCGTGCAAACCGATACCGCAACTATTGTGGTGCAATATCTTGTTGAGGTTGATTTTACATTCGACACGGTTTGCTATGGAATTGCTACCAATCATTTCAGCCGGATTGAAAGTAACGATTCCATCCTGATCAAAGAATGGGACCTGAATGGAGATGGCATTTTTGGTGATGCCTATGGCGATACAGTACAATACCTATACCTGCAACCCGGAGAGCAGCTTAGTGGTCTTCGGGTTAAAACCAAATCTGGTCGTTTGGTTACAAAGTATCACGCTATACCCGTTGCTGATTATCCTATCGGAAAGTTTGAATACAGCAACAATTGCGAAGGTCAGACTGTACAGTTCACTGATCTGTCAATGGTTACAGTTGGTTTTCCTGCTTCCTGGGAGTGGGATCTGGGCAATGGCGTTATCGCCGATTATCAGCATCCTTCTTATTTTTATGATGAGGCCGGTACCTATTCTGTTAGCCTGATTGTTACCTCCAATTATGGGTGTTCAGATACCATTAAAAATAATGTGACTGTTCATTCTGCACCCATCATTGATCTTCGATTGCTGGACGGAACAGCGGTGGCCGAAGATGCTGAAGTAAAAATGAAAAAAGGTGGAAGCCTCACTTTTAGCATCGAAAGTCCATACGACAGTCTTCTATGGTCTGACGGAGTAACTACTGAAACCTTCAGGGTAATCAATGCAGGTGTATATGATGTGGAAATATTCTATCAGGGTTGCCCAAACAGCAGAACTTTCACAGTGGTGGAAACAGAAGGGCCAATTGATCCTACAGCAGGTATCATGAATTTAATTACTCCCAATGGAGATGGTTATAACGATAAATGGCTCATTGACTTATCGACTTACGGCTCTGCAAAAGTATCGGTTTACAGCAGAAATGGCCGTCAGGTTTATAATTCAAATGATTACCAAAACGACTGGGATGGTCGTTTCAACGGAAATCCTTTACCCGAAGGCACCTATTATTATATTATCGAATCCGCCGATGGAAAAGTAATTAAAGGACCAATCAGTATTTTGCGATGAGGACATTAAACTATACGATCTTAATTGGAGCAAGCCTGCTTGGATTTCTGCTATATGCCCTGCCAGTGCAATCGCAGCAATTGCCCGTGAGTACACACTATACTTTCAATCGGTACACACTCGATCCGGCTTTTGCAGGAGCCTATGACAATACTGCTGTATATTTGAATTACAGAAGAGATTGGGGCAACATATCAAGAAGCCCAAAAACATTCAGACTTAATGGATTCGGTAAAGTTCATGATAAGATTTTTTTAGGAGGGGAGATTATGGCGGATAACACCGATATCTTCAATCGTGTTAAAGTAGGTTTAAACTATACTTATCGCCTTCAAATGACTAATGATCAGTTCCTTTCATTTGCGATGGGTGGAAACTTCTACCAAAGCTTAATTCGTCTCGATCAGGTGAATGCTGATCATGACGATCCTTTGTTGAAAGATCTGGACAGAATTACCGGCTCAAATTTTAACGCCAACTTTGGGCTGATTTATAATTGGAACCATTTTCATTTGGGTCTTGGACTACCTGTTCTTTTCCGATCAAAAGACGCCTATAATAAAGGAGCTGATACAAAATTTACGTTTGACCGTGCCTTTCTGATGCATATTTCAAATCGCTTTACATTAGACGAGCTATGGCAATTACAGCTTTTCGGGGTTTTCCAAAAAACGAATAATATTCCGGCAGTGATTGATATTTCTGCAACGGCTATTTACAACGACACTTATCATTTCGGCTTGTTATACAGAAGTAGCAATGCACTCGTATTTGGATTAGGAGGCGAATTAATTGATGGTTTTGTAATTGGATATTCTTACGAAATGGGATTTGGCGGCGTGTATAACGGATCGGGTGGCGCACATGAAATAACGGTTGGATACCGGATTACACCAAAAAAACTCACACATTTTTATGATGCTGATGCACGTAAGAAACGCACCACACCAGTCAGACCGGTTAAACCCGGGCCAAAACCTGTTGAATTTAACAGAAGGTAGTAAACATGAAAACGCCATATAAAAATACGATGACATGGGTGCTGCTATTGACCTTGCACCTTTTTCTGTGGGCGAGCTTCACAAGTAAAGCCCAAACTGCCCAGCCAGGCATAAACTTTATCATGGTAAGCTTTGATCAGGCTCCAACAAATGTGGAGGTAGCAAAAGCCCCCCTACGCTACAATAAAAAATTCGCTCTCAGCTTCCATACAGATAATGGGATTGAAGATGTTTATACGCTTGGTTTCCCATTCTTTACCGGAATCAATGAAAATGGAACTAATTATCCCGGCCTTTTTTATTCTGATGGCTGCGGTAATGCAATTTCATTCAAATTAAGTAATTCTGTTTATTCCTATAACGGATTTAATAATGAAGACATGCATCAACCGGGCAATAGTTATGGATCAGTTAGCTGGCCGCAACTTCAAAACATGGTTCAGAATGGTTGTGCTGTTTTCAATCAGGGCTTCACCTCAGATGCTTCCACCGATCCCGATTTCATGAATTATAGTATAAATCGTAATGAAAGCTACGTACGTCGTATGCTTTACAATGCGACTCCCGGCGGACTGAGAACTCGTGTTTTCGTAAACCCAAACGGCATTTCAGATTATACATCGGTGGCTCATGAAAATGATTATAAAATCGCCTTAAGGATTGGCGGAGACATCATTGGCAACAATGGTGCTGATGTAAATGCTTTTGCCGGATGGGATCAAAATCTTGAATTGAACCGCCTCCAGGTTCAGAACACAAATGTTTTAAATCTAGCCACCACAATGGCCAATGCTGACGGCAACTGGTGGGCTCCTGTTTTTACCCAAAGCATAGTTGAAGACTATCCTCAGGCAAATTTTTTCAACGATTTCAACACCATCGCAAGCAATTACGGAATTGCAGGCCAAGACAATATCTGGATGGCCAGCGAAGAAGAAATCCTGGATTACCTGCGTATTCGTGAGCTTACAACACTTACTTATAATGTAGCAGGCAACACACTTTTGATCTTGTTGCAGGGAGAAATACCAACGGATCAACGTTTCTATCCCTTATCACTGACCATTAATGCCGAAGGGGCTGCAATTACCAATATCAATATCAATGGGGGCACAAATAATACATATAATGGTGTTGGAACATCCAACTCACTTATTAACCTGGAATGGGACGGCCGCGAAATAGAAGACCCCGAAATGCTGGCTGATGTGTTTGTTACAATCGCTGAACAAACCCAGACACAATACGATTGTCTTATCGCCATGGATTATGTTATGATGATGCCTCCGGATGAGGCACAACAAGCCATGAAAGACAGATTATGCGCCATCCCTGACGTTGAATATGAAGCAGGCTTTTGCGAAAACTGTGAATTTGATCTGGGGCCCGACCTTGAAATTTGCCAAGGCGAATGTGTATTACTCGAAGCTCCAGTGGCAGAAGGAAGCACCTATCTTTGGAGCAACGACAGCACCACAAGTTCAGTCCTTGTATGTCCCGAAATTACAACGAGCTTTTGGGTTGATCTGATAACAGCTGGTGGCTGCGAAGCCTCAGATACAATTACAATAAACGTCCTCGAAGCTCCGGTTTTCGATCTTGGCCCTGATCAGGATATTTGCGAGTTCGACAGCGTATCCTTTGAGTTGCCATTCTCGGAGGATTATACTTATTTATGGATTGCCAATTCCGATACTATTGCTCAAAACGTGCATGAATTCGGATTCATCGTACAGGATACAGTATTGCTGGTGGCCGAAATAGGTTCTCCAAACGGCTGCCTTACATCCGATAGCGTACTGATCAATGCACTATTAACACCTCAGATCAATTGGGCAGATACCTTATGGAGCTGTCTGAATGACACAATCGAAATTGTAGCTCCCTCAGGAGATGATTTCAGCTATAACTGGTTTGTTAACGGGGAGTTACAACCTGTAACAGATTCAGTTTTTTCAATTGTTTTAAGCGATACAACGGAAATAACTATCGAGGTAGTCCCGTCAAACGGTTGCATGGCTTTTGATTCCGTACTCTTGTTGCCTCTTGATACACCGGTTTTTGATTTTCCGGAAGACATACAGTTGTGTACCCTCGATACGCTTTTTCTAGAGGGTCCGGCAGGTGATAATTATTCCTATTTTTGGTATGCTGATGATGTTCTACTTCCCGAAACAAGTGCTGAATTGCAATATATTGTTAGCAGCAACGTACAGATCAAGCTCGAAGTTTATGCAACAACGGGATGCATGGCCACCGATTCTTTGCTTGTCAACGCGCTCGAAATACCCATAATCACTGTCGATCCACAACAAGCTTTGCTTTGCTTTGGCAGTAATATAGAACTCAACCTAAGCACCCAAAATGCGATCGGATTTCATTGGTGGGATGGAAGCACAAATCAAATCATCACTTTTGAACCTCCACAAGCAGATTCCATTTATTACCTTTGGGCAGAAGCAATTAATGGATACGGTTGCACTTCGAGGGATACTGCTGTAATCGAAGTACAGGATCATCCCGAAATCAATCTGGTATTATCAAACGGAAACAGTCAGATCTGCACGGGCGAAAGTGTTGAATTTAGTGTTTCGAGCAGTAATCACATTTTAGCCCATTATGTTGTCTGGAATGATACCGATACTGCATTTTATGGAAGCCAGACTACCTTAATACGGGAATTTGAGCTGACAGAAAATCGTTGGGTCAAAGCTGAAATCTTCTCAGAAATAGGTTGTTCATCTGCCGATAGCTTACTTGTTTTGGTTTATGAAACACCCGAAATCACTGTGAGTAACGACACCTCTGTTTGTTATGGCGAATATGTGAGCTTGCAGGCCAGTGGTGGTCTAAGCTGCGAATGGTACAATACTTCAGGTCTTATCGGCAATGATTTCAACCTGCAAATAATACCTGAACATTCAGACACTTATTATGCTGTCGTTAAAAATGGTTCTCCTTTATTTTGCAGTGCTTCTGATACGGTAAATATCACCGTGAATCCCAAACCACTTGTTTCGGCAACGGCTTCTGAAACAGAGATTTGTGCCGGAACACAGATTAAACTAACAGCTGCAGGTGCTTCAACCTACAACTGGAGCAATGGTGAATCAGGCGATTCAATTTTTGTTTTTCCGCTCGATACCACTACTTATCAGGTTTTCGGAAGCAATGAATATGGATGCCTCGACACGGCTGAGGTTTCCATTGCGGTTTTTCCTCGAACCGCAGTAAGCATTTCCGGGTTATATCCGGTTTACTGCCATACGGATGAACCTACCGGGCTCATAGGTTTGCCCGAAGGCGGATTGTTTTCGGGAGCCGGTATGGTAGCAGGAGTCTTTAATCCGGATCTGGCTGGAGATGGCACCCATCATATTGTTTACAGCATTACAAACGAGTATGGCTGCACCGATAGTACAACAGCTACAACCATTGTATTTGGTGGATTAAGCAGCATTGATCTGGGCAACGACACCTTGATTTGTCCCAACGACACCCTAATCCTTGACGCGGGAGAAGGTTTTACTGAATATTACTGGAATACCGGAGCCACCACACGACAAATAACGATTTTAGGCACTGATTATCAAGGAGGCACAAGTCGTGAAATCAGTGTTATCGGTGTGCTTGACGGCTGCACGGCATCAGGCAAGATGCGACTTACCATTCGCGATGACTGCTTTATTGGGCTTGATGAACAAAATATTGATCAGCTCATCGTAACTCCGAATCCCGGAAATGGCCGTTTCCTGATTCAACTTCCCGAAGAATTTGTGCCTGAAGAAATTAGCCTGATCGATTTAAACGGCAAAACGGTAGATTTCAATTTTGATTTAAATCAAAACAAACTAAATCTTCATCTTAGCAAGCATTATCAGGGTGTATTGATATTACGTGTGGTTTCAAAAAGGCAAAACCTAACCACAAAACTAATCGCATATTAGCACGCATATTAACTTAGCTAAGTTGATCCTTCTTACCTCCTTTTGTTCAGCATTTCATACCTTTGCGCCTTTTAAAAAAAATAAAAGGAATATGACGACAAAAAAAGTATTGGGCATCGGAAATGCACTGGTTGATAATATGATTCGCCTGGAAGACGAAACACTGCTGAAGTTTCTAAAACTACCAAAAGGAAGTATGCAACTGGTTGATACGATTCGCTCAGAAGAAGTTGCCAAAGCCTCGGCTCATTTAAAAAGTACACGGTCTTCGGGTGGTTCGGCTTCCAATACAATTCACGGCCTTGCCAGGTTAGGTGTTGAAACTGCCTTTATTGGTCATGTGGGCGAAGATGAAACGGGTAAATTCTTTCAAGAGGATATGATCGCTTCAGGTATCAAACCCTTGCTTTTCAGCAGCAAAACAGCTTCAGGGATTGCACATGCTTTTGTGACAAAAGACGGTGAACGCACTTTTGCGACCTATCTGGGAGCTGCTATTGAGTTGTCAGAATCTCATCTGAAAGAAAATCTATTCGTTGGATATGATTATTTCTACATCGAGGGCTATCTCGTACAAAACAAGGCATTGTTAAAAAAAGCTATTGAATTGGCTGCTCATTCTGGTGCCAAAATTGCCATCGACCTGGCAAGTTATAATGTAGTGGAAGATCAACGTGAGTTTCTGCTCGAATTGCTCGACAACAAAACCATTGATATTGTTTTTGCCAATGAAGAAGAAGCCAAAGCACTCACCGGATTGAATCCAAATGATGCACTTGATTTTATTGCCGATCGCTGCGAAACGGCTGTTGTAAAAATAGGGAAAGGGGGATCACTGATCAAACAAAAAGGTATTGTATATCCCATTGCAGCTGTCAAAGCTAATGCCATCGACACCACAGGTGCTGGTGATATGTATGCAGCCGGATTTCTTTACGGCATTTCAAAACAGCTGAGTTTAGTGCAGGCAGGACAGATAGGCAGCTTGTTAGCAGGCCATGTGATTGAAGTGGTCGGAGCCAAAATGTCTCATGAGCAATGGACACAAATCAAGAAGCAAATCAAACAGATTGAAGCGGTTTAACAAGCGTTAAAATTTCCAAAAACCCTTAATTGTCATCATTATAAATAAGGATTGGGATTTGTTCATAATGCTGAAATGCTTAGATTTGCAGGCCTGTTTCGAAAAATAGTTGAACAATTTTAACAGCATTTATATATGAAGGTTTACCAAACAGACGAAATTCGGAATGTCGCCCTGATTGGCGCTGCAAAATCCGGCAAAACAACCTTGGCTGAGAATATGCTCTTCGAAGGTAAAGTAATTAACCGTAAAGGAAGTGTGGATGACAAAAACACCGTTTCCGATTACAGACAAATTGAATTGGATCGCCAGATTTCTGTTCACCTCAGTTTGCTGTACACCCAGCACGAGGACAAAAAAATAAACATTCTTGATACTCCGGGTTTTAGCGATTTTGCTGGTGATATCCTGGCTGCAACAACGGTTGCCGACACAGCTATTATGACGGTAAACGGTCAGGCTGGTGTGGAGGCTACAACCGAAAATGCGTGGAAACTTGCCGAACAGTCAAATACACCAGTAGTATTTTTTGTAAACCACCTGGATCATCATAATGCCAATTTTGATGAAGCCGTTCGTCAACTTAAAGATTATTTTGGCGACAAGGCAACAATAGCGCAATATCCGATAAATACTGGAGAAGGCTTTGATAGCGTGATTGACCTGATGCTGATGAAATTGCTTAAATTTCCACAAGGTGGTGGTGCTCCCGAAGTGCTTGATATTCCGGCAGACGAAATGGAAAAAGCCGAAAGACTTCACAAAGAGCTGGTCGAAAATGCCGCTGAAGGGGATGAAGAACTAATGGAAAAATATTTTGAAAACGACAATCTAAGCCTGGAAGAAACCCGTAAAGGCGTGCGTTTAGGATTGGTACAGCGCGGAATTTTTCCGATCATGTGTGGCGCTGTCAAACATGGAATCGGAGTTCATCGTTTGATGGATTTTATTGTACATAGTTGTCCGGCTCCCAACAACACTAACCCACATAAAACTACTGCAGGAAAAGCATATAACTGCAACATAAACGACCCTGCAGCCCTGTTCGTTTTCAAAGTTTCAAACGAGCAGCATCTGGGTGAAGTTTCAATGATAAAGGTTTATGGCGGTGCTATTACCGAAGGTTTGGATATGATCAACCCCAGAAATGATCACAAAGAAAGAATCTCACAATTGTTTGTGGTGAACGGGAAAAACCGTGAGAAAATTGAGAAAGTTGTTGCAGGAGATCTTGCCGTCACAATCAAATTAAAAGATATCCGCACCAACGACTCATTGATGGATCCTAAGGCTGGTGAGTCAGGTTTCGAACCCATCGTCTTCCCTGAACCGATTTTTATGACAGCCGTTAAAGCAGCCAATTCACAGGAAGATGAAAAACTGGGCAGCATCCTCCAGGATATGCATCGTACTGATCCAACCATTATTGCAGGACTTTCGCGTGAATTACGCCAGCTGATACTGCAATGTCAGGGCGAATATCACATGAATACAATTAAATGGTACATGGATAATATTTATAAGCTCAAAGTGGAATTTTTCTCACCCAAAATCCCTTACCGCGAAACGATTACCAAAGCAGCCAAGGCAGACTACCGTCATAAAAAACAATCAGGGGGTGCTGGTCAGTTTGGTGAAGTCCATCTGATGGTACAACCTTATGTTGAAGGCTACAAAGATCCTACTGATTTCCCTGTTCGTGGAAAAGAAGAACATAAACTCAGCTGGGGAGGAAAACTAATCTTTGCCAATTGTATTGTTGGTGGTTCGATTGATGCACGTTTTATGCCGGCCATTCTCAAAGGTATTATGGAACGTATGGAAGAAGGTCCGCTCACAGGATCGTATGCCCGCGATATCATCGTTTATGTTTATGATGGAAAAATGCACCCGGTCGATTCTAATGAAATTTCATTCAAACTGGCTGGACGTCATGCCTTTAGTACCGCCTTCAAAAATGCCGGCCCAAAGATTATGGAACCGGTTTATGATGTTGCCGTCAGAATGCCGGAAGACATGATGGGAGCCTGTATGACAGACCTTCAGGGACGCAGGGCAGTGATCATGGGAATGGATTCGGATGGAAAATACCAGATTATCAATGCCAAGGTGCCTTTGGCCGAAATGGATAAATACAGCACCTCACTCAGCTCAATTACTTCGGGACGTGGAACTTACTCCATGAAATTTGCTGAATACGCTCAGGTTCCGGGAGATGTTCAAACCAAACTGCTCAAAGAATACGAAGAAAGCCTGAAGGAAGAAGAATAGAAATTATCTTTCTTAACATAAAAAAACCGGTATAAAAACTATATCGGTTTTTTTGTATTAATACAAATTACAGCATTAACTTAAATTGTGGTGAGCCATGTACAATACGATAGTTTACGTAATTATCCACCACATCTTTAAGCACATCAATATCAATAGGTTTCAACAAATAATCAAAAGCACCATAAACTTTTGCTTTTTCTTCGTAACGTCCGTATGCAGTGATAAAAATAACATCGAACTTACGAATCGGGAAGCGTTCGAGCAAATCGAACCCATTGCCGCGCGGCATGTCAATATCAAGAAAGATCAGGTCAGGCTTGTTTGCTTTGATGCTGTCCCAGGCTTTATCAATGATCGGAACCTTATCCACAACAATCACCTTGTCGCCGCAAAACTCCTGAAGGATAATTTCGAGCGAAATAATTGAATCAGGTTCGTCATCAATCAATATTACTTTAAATGGTTCCATGAGAATATGGTTTTAAAAAGTTTGGAAAATATACAACTACTTCTGTACCACAACAACTTCCATCAGAAGATTTCAGATCGTTATACCTAATTTGAATATTTGTTTTTTCCTGTATATTGATCAGCGAAATCCTACGTTTTATAATTGTTAAGCCTAGTGATTTTCTTTGATCCGGCTTCGATAAATTTCTTATCCTTTCGGCTTCTTCACGGCCAATGCCATTATCCTGAATGCTAACTTTTAAATCGTTAGCAGAAACCCTGTCAAAATTAATCTTAATAAAACCCGGCTTATCACTATGCATCAGACCATGCCAGATTGCGTTTTCGGCAATGGGCTGTATGATAAAAACCGGGATCAACACCTGTTCTTGTGGAATGTTGGGATCCACTTCAACAGAAAATCTAAACTTATCTTTAAATCGTGCTGATTCCAATTCAAGATAAAGCTGTAAGGCCTCTACTTCCTTGGCTATCGTTAAGGATTTTTCCTGCGACATATCAAGAATTTTTCGCATCAGAGTAGCAAACTTGGTTAGGTACCGGCTCGATTCCATTCGATCGTTTTGCAGCACATAACGATGCACGGTATTCAGTGAATTAAATAAAAAATGAGGATTCATCTGATTGATCAGTGCCTCCTGCTGATACCAGTTAAGGTCGAATATCAACTGGTTGCGTTGCTTAATCAGCCTGATTCGCCAGATGAAAACCAGGCTAATCATACAAATACTCACAGATAGTATCAGCAAAATAAACCACAGCTTCAAATAGAAAGGTTTCAGGATCACAATTTCCATTCGGGCTATATCAGGGTTCCATTCGCCAGCTCCATTGCGTACACTTACTTCAAACACATAATCACCAGCAGGTAAATAGGGATACTGAGCATTTGTTTTTTGATCCACAACCCAATCGTCCTGTAATCCCAGCATCCGATAGCGATAGGTTTGCCGGCCTTTGTTCCGAAAGCTCAAAGCAAAATAATCAAACTGTATATTATTTTGTGAAAATGGCAGGATAATCTTGTCCTCCACAGGATGCTCATTATGGTTTACAATAACGTCAGTAATAAAAATAGGTAAATGTATGCCGGTACGCCTAAATGCATCTTTGTGGTATACTTGTAAGCCATCAGCTGTGGCTAAAAAGAGGTTATCTCCCGAATAACAAAGATTATTAATCTCGTTCGATAACATCCCGCAATTAACATCAAATGACTGAATAAAGCCTTCCTGAAACAGGATGTTGCAGTCAATCATACTGATGCCTGCATTGGTTCCCACATAGATCATATTATGATGCACCTCAATTGAGGTAACGGAATTGGATGCCAAACCGTCTTGTTGTGTAAACTGGAAAAGGCTGTCGGATGCAAGCATTAACAACCCGCTTCCTTTGGTTCCAATCAGCAGTGTATCGCCTGCAGCAGCTAACTGTGTTGCCCTTTCCCCCAACATAGGAAACCTTTCGCTCATTTGTATTATGGTGTCGTTGTGATGAAGCCATACCCCATTTAAAGTTGCCAGAAAAACCTTATCTCCAATCACTGTAATATCCTCCACCCGATCTTTAAATTTATATCGATATCCATTATACAGAAGTGAATCAGATTCGCCATCAACGCTCGAAAAGCTTGTAAAATGTCCAAACAGTACTGTACTATCCTTCAGAAAAACACTTTTAGCCCCCTGTTTTATAAAATCCAGGTGCTTGGAATGGATCTTCTTTGTGCCATGATCGTCCAAACAAGTTACTTTAAATACATTTTCTGAAGTACCTACCCACAAAACCTTTGATCGATGATCGTACTCGATATCTTCAATGTACAAATCACTGGTTGTATCAAGCTGAAAAATATGCTGTTCCCCTGATGATGAAATCCGTCCAAGCCTGCCACGGCTAAGTGCCAGCCACAAACTGCCATCAGCTTCTGAAACCACATCATTCACATTGTCAAAATCAAATCCTGCTTTGCGGCCGTAAAAATGATTATCGAAAACTGGAATATGAAAAACACCTTTATTCAGGCTTGTTATCCACAGTCCATTTTCATTATCAATATAAAAATCTGATACAGAAGTATTTGAGAGATAATTCATTGGCTTGGCAGAAATATCAGAAGATTTATATTTAAAAATACCATGTGCTGTTGTTCCCACCCACAAATCGCCTTCCTTATCAAGGATCATAGCCTGAACATTACTCTCAAATTCCAGGGTGTGTACAATTTGGCCTCGCATATCAACCTGATAAAGTATATCGTTAAATGACACAAAGAGATTATGGCCAAGGGCAGCTTTCAATATGGTTCTTTGCATCTGTTCCCAATTCTTTTCTACTACAAACGATATTGTGTCAGTTTTAGTGAAAACCACAATCTGCCTGGATCCTTTAATTGTGGCATTTTGCTTAAGAAATTTGTTATTATCCAGCAAATGGAGCTCATAAAAATGTTGATATTCCTGCTTTTTCAACCATCGAAAACTCCCGTCCGCTGCGATCTCCAGAAGTCCCTTTCCCGATACATTAACGCGTAAATTGTTGAGTGAATCAACATGATAGTTTTCGTATAATCTATAGTTGCCCGGATGATCGTCCAACAAACTGTCTAAAATATAGTTATAGGGATAGACTGTTACCTTCTCATCAACGACGAATGCAAATTGGCCATTGATTGTATTCATCCATATCCGGCCCAAAGCATCGGCTTCAAGATCAAAAACCGTGTTTTCGGGCAATCCGGCACTTTCATCAAAAATCATAAAGCGATAACCATCATAACGAGCTAATCCCTGATCAGTCGAAAACCACAAGTAGCCCATCTTATCTTGCACAACATCGTAAACCTCAGATGATGGCAATCCTTCGTGTCCGGTAATTTGCCTGTAAACAGGATCCTGTGCCATTGCATTCTGCAACAGTAAAACAAGCAATAACATACCAGTTGTCCAGAACCGCATAATGGCAATTTGCTAACAAATTTACAGCAAATTAATCAGTAATTAAGACGGATGTTAAAGAAACAGCAACAAGCTGACGGCCATAAGCGCCATACCGGCTATCATACCATAAATTGAATAGTGATGCTCACCATATTCTTCAGCAGCCGGAAGCAATTCGTCCAGTGAAATAAAGACCATGATACCAGCCACCATGGCAAACAATACCCCAAAAACGGTTGGACTAAGAAACGGCATGAGCAGGAGATAACCCACCAAAGCACCCACTGGTTCGGCCAGTCCGCTGCTAAACGAAAGCCAAAAAGCACGCTTTCGGCTTCCGGTAGCATAATATACCGGAACAGAAACTGCAATTCCTTCAGGTATGTTATGTATGGCAACGGCTACCGCGATTGCAATACCAAGGTTTGGATCGGACAATGCCGCAGTAAAAGTAGCCAGACCTTCCGGAAAGTTATGAATACCTATTGCTAATGCCGTGAAAATTCCCATGCGGGCTAACTTTCTCTTTTTCTCATCGATATGATCCATGTCCTCGATACGTTTAACCTCATGCGGATTTTCGATGCTGGGAATAAACTTGTCTATCAATCCGATTACCAGGATACCTGCAAAAAATGCCAGAACGGTGTACCAGGAACCCTCGCGAAAACCGTACACAGCTGTCAGTTCGATGCGGGCTTTGGATAAAATCTCAACAAACGAAACATAAATCATCACACCAGCCGAAAACCCCAGTGCTACAGATAAAAACCGGGTGTTCGTGCGCCTGGCCAGCAAAGCTATGGCACTTCCTATTCCGGTAGAAAGACCGGCAAACAACGTTAAACCAAAAGCGATTAAAACATGCTCGTTCGAAATCATTCTTTCTCAGTTCTTTGTTGTTTATTTTTTGCATACGCCGCCCGGGTTGCCATCTTTTGCTTTTCTCGCTCAATTACTAAAGTAGCAATTTCATCTGCCCTCTCCTCATCAGTTTTGCGATGCAAGGCCTCATTAAAGTGTGTCTCCGAAACATCATGACGATACATTAATGCGCACAACCGCTCGAAGTCGTGCTCGAGCAAATCCAGTAGAAACAGCTTTAGCCTGGAATGTAGTTCATTGTAGCTCAAGCCATTCAAACGAGATATCTCTCCAGGATCAATTGGACTTAACTCCATAAAATATTGGTTTATTTATCAATATTGGTTTGAATAAGCTGTTCGCGCGAATTGAGTTCATAAGCAACCAAATTGCCATATCCCGTACGATTTTCCATATAAACCCCATTATCAAGATCTATAAAGTGATAACTATTGGAATCCATCACGTGGTGCATAAACTCCAGGTCAACAGGCACATGACCATGAATCACTTTTTTGTTTCTGATTTTTTCAGGTATTACCCTGAATTCACGTGTCCAAAGCATGGTATTGGTATCAGATAGCGGATCATCGATTTTAAAATTCAATCCTGCATGTACCAGTATAAATTGCTCCAACTCAATGTAAAAACGTCCTTTTCGCATCCAACTGATATACTTTTCAGGTATTTCGGAGGCATATTGTACACCAAAACTTGCCAGGGTTTCTTTACCACCATGGATTTCCCATTCCTTTTGAATTTTCTTTTTGCGGCGCATCCCCAGAAAATGTTTTGTTTGCTTGTCCTCTTCCCATGATCTGATGCAATAATCTTCGTGATTCCCCTTTAAATACTGTATCTGAAACTCATTTGACTCTAAATACATAAGGTAATCAAGTACTCCTTTACTATCAGGACCCCGATCAATAAAATCACCTAAAAAATAGAGTACATCAAATTTGCTGGGTTTGATTTGATTTTCAACCAGTGCTTTGAGGGTTTTCTTACAACCATGAATGTCAGAAATTACCCAGCTTTTTTTCATATCAATACTTTGGGGTTGTTTGGGCTGTAAATATACAATTTTAGCTTTCCTTTGGTCCTCAGAAATCTAAAAAACCCAGGTCTCATTTACTTTTTACTTGCCTGTTTTGCTACCTGATCCATCAGCTTTTTTATTTCTTCCGGATCACCAATAAAATAATCCTTTTGAAGCTTCAACTTATCATCAAACTCAAATACATAAGGTATTCCTGTTGGGATATTAAAAGCAAGAATGGCTTCTTCGCTCATTTTTTTAAGATGCATCACCATTGCTCTTAAACTGTTGCCATGTGCTGCCACCAATATCTCGCCATGCTTTTCAAGACTTTTCTTAATATCACTTTCCCAATAGGGAACCATACGTTCAATTACCTCTTTTAGCGACTCGGTCATGGGCAGATGCTTAGGTTCCACATCAGCAAAGCGGGGGTCTTTAGCAGGGTTTCTGGGATCCTCATCCGAGAGTGGCTGAGGTGGCACATCAAAACTGCGTCGCCAGAGCAACACTTGTTCGTCTCCGTATTTTTCGGCAGTCTCGGCCTTGTTAAGTCCCTGAAGTTCACCATAATGTTTTTCATTCAAACGCCAGCTTTTCAGCACCGGAATATACATCTGATCCATTTCTTCCAGCACCAGCCACAAGGTTTTTATTGCCCTTGAAAGATAAGAGGTATAGGCAATTTTGAACCGAAAACCTTCTTCCTTAAGTAATTTGCCGGCTTTTTTTGCTTCTTCAATGCCCTGTTCCGAAAGTGGAACATCTGTCCAGCCGGTAAAACGATTTTCTTTGTTCCAGGTGCTTTGTCCGTGTCTGATCAATACTAATTTTTTCATATTTCTTCTTTTTGCTTTTTATTTCCGGGGAAAAATCCAGTTCATCCCAATCAAAATCCTAAAATTCTTAATAAAGATATTTCATGCAAATTTAAAGCTTTTCGTGCTGATATCCGATTAACATAATGTAAATTTGTAGTATGAAAGCAGTTACAGTTCCGGCATTTTTGCGAATTTTCTATCCATCGCTACTCTGGCAGATGCCCGCCGGAAACCAGACGCTTTACCTCACTTTTGATGATGGCCCTCATCCGGAAATTACAACTAAAGTGCTTGATATGCTCGATCACTATCAGGCCAGGGCAACATTTTTTTGTGTTGGCGAAAATGTAGAGCGATTTCCACAAACCTATGCAGAAATATTAAACAGAGGACATCGAACCGGAAATCATTCCATGAACCACCTGAATGGCTGGAAAACCAATCTAAACCTTTATTACGAAAATGTGAATGAATGTCGTAAACTGGTAGATTCGGACCTGCTGCGACCACCTTACGGACGGATAACACCTTCGCAAATTCAGGCATTAAAAAAAGAATATAAAATTGTGATGTGGTCGGTGTTGAGCTACGATTTTAATGCAGAAACCACACCCGACCAATGCCTTAATTATGTGATTGAGCACGCCGAAGATGGTTCCATCATCGTATTTCACGACTCAGAAAAGTCGAAGCGGAATATGCTTACAGCCTTGCCCGAAGTGCTTCGCTATTACAGCAGCAAAGGATATCGCTTTGAAAAACTATGACAGCCTGACAGCCGAAAACAAACCTTTTACACACCAGTCGGTTCCAAAACCCCTCTTGTAACATTTTGGCAAGCTAGTTGTTCTATAAGAAAGAATTCTTTGTAAAATGCTTATTTTTGTGATATGGAAAATGATGATTTCAAAAAAGATATCGAAGAGCTTTTTCGTTTGTTTAACAAGTTGATGGATCGCTATCCGGAAGAAAACATGCCTGGAATTGATAAAGCACAATTCGAGCAACTGAAACTTTTTTTGCGCAATTACGAAAACATGAAAGACCAGATATCCATGCAGATGATGGGGCCTGTGAATGAACCCATGCGTCAAATGCTGCGTATGTTTATTAAACAGATGAGAGAAGAGCTGGGTGAAGACGATTTTTTACAGGATACAAAGCAGGACGAAATCCCAATTTCAAGACAAACAATACCAATGATAAAAGGCGATCCGCTCGAACAAATTGCACATATCGATGCCATGCTAAGCAGGCCAGGTCTTAAAAATGAAGAAATTGACAGATTGCTTGACGAACGTGCCAGGTTAAGTGAATTATTAAAGAAGACCAACGATTAAGGCTGGACTAAACGGATGAAATCATATCTAAAAATGCGATGGAAAAAGTATTGGGAGAGAAAAGCCTGGTTTTCAAAAATCAGCGATCTGGTTTTTATCCTGCTCATCATTGGCTTACTTATTCCTGCCAGCAGAAAAGAAATTAGTGCTTTTGTATCGGGCCTTACAGCAATGAGCCCGGGCACTCTGGACGAAGACAAGCAGTTAAGCGTAAGTAATGCGTCCTTAAACTGGTCGGTCACCAATCAGGACGGAGCAGTTTTTAGTCTCTCAGATTTTCAGAACAGGCCAATTTTCCTAAACTTTTGGGCTACCTGGTGTCCGCCTTGTATTGCCGAAATGCCTGATATTCAGGACTTATATGACAATTATGGCGATCGTGTTGCTTTTTTGCTTGTTACTGACGAATCGCCCGAAAAGGTAAATGCATTCATGCAGAAAAAAGGTTTTAATATGCCTGTTTACTACCACCAGTCAGGGGTGCCACAAGAGTTTACCACGCAAAGTATTCCTACCACTTTCGTTATCAGCCCCGATCAAAAAATTGTGATTCGAAAAACCGGGGCAGCCAAATGGAACAGCAAAAAAATGCATCAACTTTTGGACGAAATGATGCAGTAATTCAACTTAATAGAGAATAATAGTAACAGCTCACATGCAAATTCATACCTTTGCAACGTTATACAGCCAAAATAGCCGTAAAATAAATAACATAAAATGAAAAAACTTGGAATTTTACTGATCTTCGTGGTTTTGGCCACAGCCACTCAGGCTCAGATCATTACAGATAAAACCAGTAAGAAATTTACCATTGGCTTCGATATTTATACCGACGTCTTAACCAAAACACCGGCCAATTATAATGCCCGTACCATCAATCAGGGCTTTAATGTTTTTGGAACTTATAATTTCCCACTTGGGAAAAGCGCCCATACCTTTTCACTTGGTGCAGGTATCCGCTCACAAAACTTCTATTCCAACACACTAATTGCTGATTTAAACGCTGATACGATTCAATTTGTGCCCATAAGCAATAATTATAAAAAAAGTAAGATTAATTTGGTCTATCTGGATTTTCCGGCCGAGTTTCGCTTTCGCTTTAAGAACAACTGGAAAGTTGGTATCGGTTTCAAACTGGGGGTGGCCATTGGAAGCAAAACAAAATATATTGGTGATATCACAGCAACCGGCCCACGTGTTTACGCCAAAGAAAAACGTATCAACTCCCTTGAAAAATACACTTTTGGACCAACTTTCCGGGTGGGTTATAAATGGATCAATCTGTTTGCCTATTATCAACCGGCCAGGGTTTTTCAGCGCGACTTAGGACCTGAGTTTTATCCGCTTTCAATCGGTATTACGATAGCTCCATTCTAACATTCAATTTTTTTTCTGCTGTTCGTTTCTCAATTTCCTATCCACAGGAAGATGTTAAGCATCAATAAATATCCTGTGAAAAATCCCGTATAAACTTCTATTGGCTTATGTGCCAGCAATATAAGACGTGCAGCACCAACTAAGCCGCTGATTAAAACCGACAGAATCAACAATAAATAAAAACTTCCGGGCGAAAGCAATGCCAGGCCAGTAAAAGCACCGGTAATTGCCCCCAATCCTATCATGTGTAAACTGATTTTCCACCAAAGGTTTATGGCTGATGCGATGATAGCCAGCAAAGTAGCACCAAGCATATAAACATACAATACAGGCGCAATTTGCAGGTGTTTTAAAAGGTAAAAAGTGAGGTAAAAAAATACTGCAGTCACCAGTAGGGGGGCAATGCGTTCCTGTCGTGAGGGCATTTGCAAACTGCTGATTAGCTTAAATTTTAACATCAAAAGGATGATGGATAAAGGAAAAAGGAAGGTAGTTATAAAAACCAGGCCGGCAAGTTTCCAGATCATTGTATAAGGTATGCGAAGCATAATAAGATCAGCTCGCCAGATCAAAGCAAGATAAGCCCACACCGGAATGAGCAAAGGATGAAATATTACAGAAAGTAACTTAGCAACTTGCTTTTCAAATATTGAAGGCATGTATTATAATTCTTTGCGCAGACGGGCAACAGGAATATTCAGTTGTTCGCGATATTTGGCAACAGTACGGCGTGCAATATTGTAACCCTTTTCTTTTAAAATAGTTGTAAGTTGCTCATCCGTAACCGGTTTCGACTTGTTCTCGGCATCAATACAATCGCTGAGAATTTTCTTTATCTCCCGGGTCGAAACCTCTTCACCCTCCTCATTTTGCATTGACTCGCTGAAGAAACTCTTTAAAAGAAAAGTGCCAAAAGGCGTTTGAACATACTTGGAATTGGCAACCCGTGAAATCGTTGAGATATCCAGATTTACTATTTCTGCTATATCCTTCAGTATCATCGGCCTGAGCTTGGTCTCATCTCCGGTGAGGAAATAATCATACTGATAATTCATGATGGCGTGCATGGTAACATATAAGGTGTTTTGCCGCTGTTTGATGGCATCAATGAACCACCTGGCCGAATCAATTTTTTGCTTCACGAAAATTACAGCATCCTTATTGCTCTTGCTTTTTTTATTCCCTGAATAGGTTTCAAGCATTTCGGCATAAACCTTGCTAACCCTTAGTTCTGGCGTATTACGGCTGCTAAGCGACAACTCAAGTTCGCCGTCATTATTAAAAATAATGAAATCCGGCATCACATACTGACTCGTACGTCCGGCATCGCTCATTGAATTGCCCGGTTTTGGATTCAGCTTTAAAATTTCAGTTAAAGCATCTTTAAGTTCCTCCTCAGTGATTTCGGCTCTTTTCAGAATTTTCTCATAATGCTTTTTCGTAAATTCGTTGAAAAAACGATCCACTATCATTATGGCCAGCCTGAAATCCTTTTCTGGTTCTTCCTCCTGCAACCTAAAGAGTTGTATGAGCAAACATTCCTGCAAATTTCGTGCACCTACACCCGGAGGGTCAAAATCCTGTATCACCTTTAAAACTTCTAGCAATTCTTTTCTGTTCGTTTTGATGTTGAGCGCAAAAAGTAAATCATCGGCCAAAGCATCCAGCGGACGATTTAAATAACCTGCATCATCGAGATTACCAATGATATAATTGCCAATCGTGTGCTCTCTTTCATCCAGTTTACGATAGCCAAGTTGTTGAAGTAAAAAATCCTGAAAGCTTTGGTGGCTCGAAAAAGGCACCTCATAACGGTCGTCATCCGGGCTGGAATTATTAGCTGCTAATTTGTATGTCGCGATATCGTCATCATCCAGGTAATCATCAAAATCAAACTCATCATCCGTTGAATCATATTCTTCTTCCCCGTCGAAATCGTCCGAAGCATCATCCTCAAAATCATCAAGCGTTTCTTCCTGATCTTGCTCACCCTCTTCTATTTCGAGCGCAGGATTTTCTTCAATTTCCTGCTTGATACGCTGTTCCAGTGCTACAGAAGGAATCTGCAAAAGTTTCATCAGCAAAATTTGCTGAGGCGAAAGCTTTTGAAGTAATTTTTGTTGTAGCCGCTGGTTTAACATAATCTTTGGTTCAAGGCAGTTGCATCACTTCGAAGCAATCTGCTATTCATTTGCGAAAGTAAGACAAAAATAAAAATTGCTGCCTATTAATCCCCATTGATTCTTGGTGATTTTTTGCTTAAGAAGAAAGAAATCTGATATCATGGTTGGTCGAATTCGCATTAATATCAGAATATCAATACGTTGAATGAAGTTGTAAAATGATCTTACAGATCGTTCAACTCAAACAACATTTGTTTACACAATAAATCAACGCTGAAAAATACCTTTTATGAATTTCTCCAGATTATGCTATAGTCTTTTATATCAGCAGTTAACAATACCATAACACAAAAAGGATCAAATCTGTAAGATCAAATTTATCAGCAAGCATTATGAGCAGTACGGGCAATGATCTCATTTTGCAGATCTGTTCCGAGATCATTAAAATAATCAGAATAACCTGCTACACGAACAATCAGGTCACGGTATTGCTCCGGATTTTTTTGTGCATCTCGCAAGGTATGGGCATCCACCACATTAAATTGAATATGATGTCCGTCAAGACGGAAATACGTACGAATAAGTTGTACAAGTTTTTGACAGGCCTCATCGCTATCAAAAAAGGCCGGCAAAAACTTTTGATTCAATAAAGTGCCCCCTGTTCGCACATGATCCAGTTTTCCGGCTGATTGCAAAACAGCAACAGGGCCCTTTACATCAGCTCCCTGCACAGGACTGATTCCTTCGCTAAGTGGTTGATGTGCCAATCTGCCATCAGGCATGGCTCCCGTTACGCTACCAAAGTAAACATGCGAAGTAGTCGGAAGCAGGTTGATCCTGAAAAAACCTTTGCGATGATTAGCCCGACCGTCAACCAGACTAAAAAAATCCTCAAATACCCGAAGTGCCTGCTGGTCTGCATCTTTATCATTGTTGCCCCATTTCGGACTTTCATACACCAGCTTCGCCCTTAGTTCTTCAAATCCTACAAAATCATTACGGATTGCGGTGACTAACTGCTCCGGAGAAATCTGGTGGAAATCATAAACCCATTTCTTGATTGCAGCCAGGTTATCCGTAATGCTTCCCAAGCCAACACCCTGTATATAAGAGGTGTTATAACGAGCTCCTCCGGCATTATAGTCTTCCGCATTTTGAACACAATCTTCAATAAATAAGGACAAAAAAGGCACTGGCATGTATTTAGCAAACAGTGCTTCTATCTTAAGGTTTCCGTCCATTTTGATGTTAATAAACCATGCTAATTGCCGGACAAATTGCTGATAAAATACCTCAAAGCTGTCACAAGCTTCAAGTGGCAGGGTTTCGGGCCCCAGTTGTTGCTTGCTTTGTGGATCAAAACCTCCGTAAATGGCTAGTTCCAGAACTTTTGTGAGGTTAAAATAACCTGATAAGGTATAAGCTTCTGTTCCAAAAGCACCCGTTTCAACACAACCACTCGCTCCGCCATTGCGGGCATCTTCGATTGTTTTACCCTGTCTGAGTAATTGCTGAATAATGGCATCGGTATTAAAAAAAGAAGGTTGTCCAAAACCCGTCTTTACAATTTGTAATGCTCTTTTTACAAAACGATCAGGATTTTTCTTGCTGATTTGCACCATAGAACTCGGCTGCAGGAGGCGCATCTCTTCGATCACATCCAGGATCAGATAGCTAAGATCATTTACTGCATCAAAACCTTTTTCAGTCAACCCTCCTATATTAATCAGTGCAAAATCGGTGTAAGTATTGCTCTCCAAAGCCGTAACACCTACTTTTGGTGGAGCAGGGTGATTGTTGAACTTGATCCAAAAGGCCTGAAGCAACTCTTTTGCCCGATCACGACTCAAAGTTCCGGCGGCCAATTCTTGCTGATAAAAGGGCCAGAGATGTTGGTCTAATCTCCCGGGATTGAAAGAATCCCATGGATTTAGTTCTGAAATAATACCCACATGAATAAACCAATAATGCTGTAGCATCTCGTGAAATGTTTGAGGAGCAAAAGCCGGAACCCGTTTGCAAACCCCAATCATTTCCTCAAGTTCAGTTTTTCGTATTGGATCAGTAGCGTGATGTAATTGAATTTCCAGTGCTTCAACATGACGTTTGGCATAGGCAATCATTGCCTCAGCTGTCAGCTGCATGGCTTCCAGTTCTTCCCATTGGGACTGGTCAAATCCTTTTGAAGCGTTGCTCTGTTTTACTTGCTTAATTTCTTCGATCACATCAAGCAGCCCCATTTTAAACAATCTTTTTCCGGCTACCGTATGCCCCGGAGCACGCTGCTCCTGAAACTCAGTAAAAACACCTGCCTGATAAGCCCTGATCCAGTTATCCGACATGGATGCAAAAAGCTTGTCGCGCTGTGTTTGGCCTTTCCAAAATGGAATTATTTTGTTCTTGTAGATTTCAAAAGTGGCTTGGTCAACCTTAAAACTCACCTTTTCGCGTTTGTCTAAAATATGCAGGTCATCAAGGCTGTGTAAAGAGATTTCGGGATACGTAGGTGTAGCTTTCGGAGCCGGACCACGCTCTCCCACAATAATTTCCAATTCATGGATATAAATCTCTTTGTGCATAAGCAAATGCCGAAATGCCTCTGCCCGCCGGAGCGCAACAGATGACTGATTTACAGCATATTTCTGATAATATTCGGTGATCAGCAAAGCACGTTCTGACGAAATAACCGGAATAGCATCAAGGCTTATTTTTCTCAGGTTTTGAATGCGTTTGTTCATGCAATTTGGTTTTACGCTCCAATAGTTACCATAGGAGCCAGGTCATTGAAAAATGTTTTGATTTGTTGTTGTTTTTCGACTGAATAATTTGGCATTTGCTTTAGCTTGTAGGTTAAGCCAAGCCTGCTGTATTTGTTGCAAGCCGTTTGATGATAAGGCAAAAGATCGATTCGCTGAATCGCTCCAGTGTGAATTAATAAAGTTCTTATGGCTTCCAGGTTTTGGGGTGTATCTGTGATATCATCAATCAAGGGGATCCGAATGATCACCTCTGTTTTTTGACGCATCAACCATTTAAAATTTTCTAAAATCAAACGGTTTGATTTGCCTGTAAATTTCTTATGCTGTGCATCTTCCATAATCTTCAAGTCGAAAAGCACAAGATCTGTTTTGGTCATAACCTCCTGAAACTCTGATTCAGGGGCATAACCTGAAGTATCCACTGCGGTGTGAATGTCGAGTTGATGGGCAGCTTCGAGCAGGGCGATCACAAAATCTGCCTGCATCAGAGGTTCGCCGCCGCTTAGCGTGATTCCTCCGCCAGATACTTCATAAAAAACCCTGTCGGCTTCTGCTTTGCTAATCGCTTGATTTAACGTAATAATTTCTCCAACTTGTTTGATACAAGGCACTGAAGACTGACCCATTTTGTGTGTGCCGGCTACCTTCTGAATACCAGGATGAAACCCCTCCGGATTATGACACCAGACACAACGCAAAGGACAGGCTTTAAAGAAAAAAGTCGTACGGATTCCGGGGCCGTCATGTACCGAAAAACTTCGGATGTCAAATATTATGGCTTTCATGAAATGCTGATTGATAAATTGTTGAGTTATTTGGCTATACCCAAACATCAACATAACCAGCAGGCAAAGAGACCTTTGCCATTGTTGTGATAGAGATCAGTTTTTACAAAACCGCACATGATCAACAGATTCAATCAGTTAGAAGAGCGAAGGTATGAAAAAAAAGAACTTAAAACAGATCCTTTTCCAATAAAATCAAAATCTATTTCGATTTCGTAAAAACAGTAATTATCTCTCCCAGCGGAGTATCTGATGTAATTGTGATAGCCCCGTCCTTGTAGGTTCCCAGCTCATGCATTAGCGGGTCATTTTCAAAACTATAACTGATCACACCATCCTCGGCGAGCATCCAACTGGCACGATGTGTGTTATTATTATCAATAATGCTTAAGGTGCTGTCGCTGGTAAACTTCAAAATGGTTTTCTTTTCACGTTCAGCCACCTGATTTAATGTTCCCGGATCCGTTTTCTGCTCATCAAAATCTACCTTTACATCTGTGACTTTCCAGGTTCCAACCAGTTTTGATTCAGGAGATGAAGAACACGACAGCAAGACAACCAGAAACATAGCTGCCACATACCGGCCAATCAGTTTGATCATTTTCATATTGAATAAGTTTAATGCCAAATCGAGGTTTAAAACCTGTCCTGCACCCTAACAGAACAGTATTGCAAAAGTAAGACAAAGACAAATAATATCAGCAGATTGTTAACAAACAATGTGTTTTATCCGTGAAAATTCAGCCTCAAATCCGACAGACAAAAAAAAACTTGACAAAATTAAAATTTGTATTATTTTTGCCAAATGGTTTAACCATTTAGTTAAACTAATAAGTTAATAATATGACTACCGAAGAGAATATCATCAACGCTGCCAAAGAAGTATTTGTACGTAAAGGATTTCAGGGTGCTAAAATGCAGGAAATTGCCAACGAAGCCGGAATCAATAAAGCCTTATTGCACTATTATTTCAGATCGAAAGAAAAGCTTTTTGAGCAGATTTTTTCCGGAGCTTTTCAACAACTTATTCCGGCTTTATCAAAAAAACTGGATGAAATAACGGATATTGAATCATTCATTCGGTTTTTTGTGCCATTTTATGTTGATTTCATTCAAAAAAACCCACATCTTCCACAATTTGTCCTGCACGAACTTAGCCAAAACCCCGATCGGATCAGGAGCCTTGCCGCAAATCAGGGTTTCCCACTTTCCAAATTATCGGTTATGATAGACCGGGCTGTTGCTGAAAAAAAAATCCGTCCTATTGAAACACACAGCCTGGTAATTAATATCCTGGGGCTGATTATTTTCCCCATTATTGCCAGGCCTATGATCGAAGGTGTGATTTTTAATCAGAATACCAAAAGCTATCAAAACTTCATGGCAAAAAGATCAGATGAAGTCGTCGAAACCATCTTAAATTCAATAAAACCTCAATCGAATTGACGATGAAAAAAACAGTATTTTCAGTTATCCTAATCCTTTTGGTAAGTGTAATAAATGCACAAAATCCAGTTCGATTTTATTCCCTCGAAACTGTTGTTGATTCCGCATTAAAGCATTATGCCATCAACGGACAAGCTGCAATTCACGGTGAAATTTTTGATTTACAATCATCAAAAATCAACGCCGAATGGAAACCTCAGTTGATACTCAACGGAAAGGCAAGTTATCAGTCAGATGTCACCAGGGTCGAAATTCCAATTCCAGGTTTTAACGCACCCGAGATTGCCAAGGACTGGTACCAAATTAACCTTGATATTACGCAAACCATCTATGATGGTGGAATGAGCAAACAAAGGAAAGCCATAGAAGAAGCTGCAATGGCTCTGGCACTTAAAAATATTGATCAGCAGCGTTATCATTTCCGTCAGCAGATTCACAACCTATACTATCAAGCTTTACTTTACGAGCAACAAATCAAAGTACAGCAGAGTGCAGTAAACTGCCTTGATACCTTGATCGAAGAAATGAATTCAGTATTAATGACAGGGATGATCTTACAGTCAGAACTTAACACACTAAAGGTTGAAAAATTGAAACTTTTGCAACAAAAAACTGCTGGTGAAGCAGGGAGAAAATCGGCATTGGCCATGTTGGCCACCTATTCCGGTTTACCCATCGCCGCTGCCGACAGCCTGATGGTTCCTGATCAAGACATCCGGGAGCTCACCATACTCAATCACCGTCCTGAGTTGGAAGCCTTCTCACTTCAGCAAGAACAACTCCAACAACAGGAATCATTGAGCAAATCGACTAGAAATCCTGTGATTCAAGCCTTTGGACAGGCTGGATACGGCAGGCCGGGCTTTAATATGCTGGAAGATGATTTTACACCCTATGCTATGGCAGGCATTCGATTCCATTATCGCCTTTTCGACTGGAACAGCAATCAAAAAGAACGCAAAATTATTCGGCTCAATGCCCAAAATCTTGAACTTGCCAAGCAGGACTTTAAACAAAATATCTCAGCTGCTGCACATGCCAAGCTGGAGGAGATAAAACAATACCAAATACTAATTGAACAGGGTGATACTATCATCTTACTTCAACAGGAGATTTTACAAACCAGCGAAAGCAAGCTTAAAAATGGAACAATTACTTCAGCAAATTATGTAACAGAGCTGGAAAAATACCAACAAAGCCAGCTCATTCAGCACAACAACAAACTACAACTACAATTGGCAATTGATACCTTCAACTTTATAACCGGAAATATTCAATCAAATGAAGCACTTTAAAATTTATCTTTGGGTCTTAACACTAAGTGTTTTAAGCTCGTGCAAAACAAATAGTAAAAAAGCTGATGCATATGGCAACTTTGAAGCTGTGGAGACTGTTGTTTCAGCTGAAACAGCTGGCAAGATCATGAAACTTGAGGTGGAAGAAGGCAAACTTTATGAAAAAGATATGTCAGTAGGTTTGATTGATACCACAGCTTTCTGGCTTCAAAAAGAACAAATGCAAAGTCAGAAAGAAGCCATACGAAGCAAACTCACCAACCTGAAAGCTCAACTAAAAGTACTGGATCAGCAACTCAAAAATACCCAGGCCGACCAAACCAGGATTCATCAGCTTTTCGAAAAAAATGCGGCTACTTCCAAGCAAAAAGACGACATTGATGGTGCTGTTGACCTGATCAAAGCACAGCAGCAAGCCCTTGTTGCACAATTCGATGGCATTGAAAAAGAAACACAAGTTGTTGATGCCCAAATTGCCCTGCTTAACGACAATATCCGGAAGGCAAAAATTACCCAACCCATCACCGGTACAGTATTAGCCAAATATGCTGAAATTGGTGAAATTGCCGCACCAGGCAAACCACTTTACAAAACTGCTGATCTGCATCAATTAGAGCTGAAAGCCTATATCACCGGCAATCAACTTGCCGACTTTGTTTTGGGAAAGCAGGTAAACGTGCTCATTGATGCCACCAGCGAAACCATTGAATTACAGGGAATCATCAGCTGGATAGCTTCATCAGCAGAGTTCACACCCAAAACCATACAAACCAAAGAAGAGCGTACCGACCTTGTTTATGCAATAAAGGTAAGGGTTGGTAACGATGGCAGGCTGAAAATCGGAATGCCGGGCGAAGTTCATTTAATCAATCACTAATTTTATTATCCTATGAAAAACAGATTCTTATGCGTTATTCTAACTGCACTTTTTAGTATTTCTGTCCTCAGCCTTACGGCCCAAAACAAAGCCGATCGGGTGCTGGGCAAGTGGCTCAACGAAGATGGCGATGCCCATGTGGAAATTACCAAATCAGGCGAAACATTCTCAGGCAGGCTTGTATGGCTCAAATTTCCTATTGACGATGAAACAGGCAAACCCAAGCTAGACAAAAAAAATCCTGATGATGCTTTAAAAACCCGTCCTGTCATGGGCTTAGAGATGCTTTCAGGATTCACTTACGACAGCGATGATGATGAATGGAACGACGGAAATATTTACGATCCCAAATCAGGCAAAACCTACAGCTGTTATATGGCTTTTGATAAAGATGGAAAGCTGAAAATCAGAGGTTACATTGGTATTTCGCTCATTGGCAGGACAACCTATTGGACAGCCGTAAAATGACCACCTCATGAATACTGAAATGGCCATAAGCGCAACTGCTATCTCAAAATTTTATCAAGACAAAAAAGCACTTGACAACCTAAGTTTTGAGATAATGAAGGGAAGTCTTTTTGGTTTTATCGGCCCTGACGGAGCCGGTAAAACCAGCCTTTTCAGAATTCTAAACAGCCTGCTTATACCTGATGAAGGAAAAGCAAACATATTGGGTTTCGACACCGTAAAAGACTACAGGCAAATCCGTCGGATCATTGGTTATATGCCAGGCAAATTTTCGCTCTATCAAGACTTAACAGTGGAAGAAAACCTGAAGTTTTTTGCCGGAATCTTCAACTCCACAATCAGTAAAAACTATCACTTGATCGAAGATATTTACAATCATATTGAGCCTTTCAAAAACCGCAAAGCCGGACAACTATCGGGTGGGATGAAGCAAAAACTGGCACTTTCATGTGCCCTGATACACAAACCTGAGGTGTTAATACTTGACGAACCCACAACCGGTGTAGATGCTGTTTCGCGGGGCGAATTCTGGGAAATGCTACAAAAACTCAAATCCCAAAATATTACCATCCTGGTTTCGACCCCATATATGGACGAGGCTTCGCTTTGCGATGAAGTGGCTTTGATGCAGGAAGGCAAAATCATGCAACGTGCCACTCCGGAAAAAATTATTGAGGCCTTTGAGCAAACACTTTGGTCCGTTCAAAGCGACAATATGTTTAAGTTACTTTCACACCTAAACGACTTGCCTGAGATTAAACTGGCCTATCGCTCAGGAGATCATATCTGTTTCATACCCGAAATGCTGACATTTGAAGAAAAGAAATTGCTTGACCATCTGGAAAAAATTGGCCATCAATCATTGCATATTAGGCAGATAGAACCCACTATCGAAGATAGTTTTATTTTTCATATGCAATCCCAAAATTAATGTCATGAAACCAGTGATTGAAGTAGAAAATCTGGTAAAGAAATTTGGCAATTTTGTTGCAAACGATTCCCTGACTTTTTCGGTATTTCCGGGAGAAATTTTTGGGTTTCTGGGAGCTAATGGGGCAGGAAAAACAACGACGATAAAAATTCTTTGTGGTCTTTCTTCTCCTACTTCCGGTAAGGTAAGTGTGGCCGGATTTGATGTATACAGACAAAGTGAACAAATCAAAAGAAATATCGGCTATATGAGCCAGAAATTCTCCCTTTATGAAGATCTCAGCATCAACGAGAATTTCCAGTTTTATGGTGGCATATACGGCCTTAGCCGAAAAGAGATCAGGGAGCGGACAAAAACTTTGTTAAGTCGTTTGGATTTTCTGAAAGCTCAAAATGAGGTTTTGCGCAATATCCCGCAAGGTTGGAAACAAAAGCTGGCCTTTTCGGTGGCGGTGATGCATCAGCCAAAGGTCGTATTTCTGGATGAGCCCACCGGAGGTGTTGACCCGATAACCAGAAGGCAGTTTTGGGAATTGATTTACGAACAAGCGCACAATGGCACAACAATATTTGTGACTACACACTATATGGACGAAGCTGAATATTGCGGCAGGGTAAGCATTATGGTGGATGGCAGAATTGAAGCCCTTGATAGTCCCAAAGTTCTGAAAAATCAATTCGCGGTGAACAGTATGAATGAGGTTTTTGTGAAACTGGCACGTGCCACAAAATAAATGCAGTATGAAAGGATTTGTGATAAAAGAGTTTCTGCATATTTTTCGTGACTTTCGTACGCTTCTTATCCTGTTTGGGATGCCGATCGCACAGGTGCTGCTTTTCGGTTTTGCTATTACCAACGAGATTAATCATGCCAGTATTGCTGTTTTTGACAAAGCCAGAGATTCAAAGAGCCTTGAACTTCAACAAAAACTCACTGCTTCGGGCTATTTTGATATTAACATGCAACTCGACAACACAAAGGCAATTGAAAAAGCATTTCGTAGTGGCAAGGTAAAAGAGGTTGTGGTGATTCCTCCGCAATTCGGGAAAACGCTTGATTTAGGCCAACAAACTACAATTCAATTGATTAACGATGCCAGCGACCCCAATACGGCCAATTTGATCAGCAGTTATACCTCTGCCATTTTGAGAGATTTTGCAGCCGATGCCAACCCACAATCCACCTTACTTCCGGTAGCAACAGAAACAACCATGCTATACAACCCGGAACTGAAGGGAGTTTTTATGTTTGTCCCGGGCACAATAACCGTCCTGCTCATGCTGGTCTCGGCCATGATGACCTCAATTTCTATTGCACGTGAAAAAGAAATGGGTACAATGGAAGTCCTTTTGATCTCACCCCTTAAGCCTTATCAGATCATACTTGGAAAAGTATTGCCTTATGTTGTTTTTTCATTTGTTAACGCATCGGTAATTCTACTTATGGCTTACACTATTTTTGAAATGCCTGTTAATGGCAGCCTGATGCTACTGCTTGCCGAAACACTGCTCTTTATACTGATGGCCTTGGCAATGGGGCTTTTTATCTCAACTGTCAGCAACTCACAACAAACTGCCATGCTCCTGTCGATGTTTGCTTTGATGTTGCCAACCATCTTACTTTCAGGCTTCGTTTTTCCGGTCGAAAACATGCCGCTTGCCCTGCAATGGCTTAGTCATATCATGCCCAGCAAATGGTTTATCATTATCGTGAAAAGCATCATGCTAAAAGGATTGGGAATAGCTTATATCTGGCAGGAGACTTTAATAATTCTGGCAATGGCAGTCATATTTATATTGTTAAGCATTAAAAAATTTGAGGTAAGATTAAATTTAAAATAATCCTCATGCGCACAGTAATCTTCATTTTGCAAAAGGAATTCCGACAGGTTTTCAGGGATAAACTAATGTTGCCTATCATTTTTATTGTGCCGGTCGTACAACTGCTGATCTTATCCTACACCGCCACCTTCGAAATAAAAAATACCCGGATAGTAATTGTTGACCTAGATCATAGTCAGCGATCGCGCGAGTTGGTTTTTCATTTCGAGAGCTCTTCTTTCTTCAAAATAGTGAGCCGGCAACAGAATTATCAACTAGCTTCAGAATGGCTAAAAAACGGCGATGCAGATCAGGTGATCGTAATAGGTGCTGATTTTGAAAAGGCAATTGAAGCCAACCAATCGGCTAAAATATTACTCGTGACAGATGCCATCAACGGATCGGCTGCCAGCCTGATGAATGCTTACGCCCAGCAGGTGATTCAGGGTTTTAACAAAAACATACTTACCGAAAAAATGCCGTTCACGACAAACAAAGGCACCTTATCGGCTGAGCCCTTGTTTTGGTATAATCCCAAACTGAATTATGTCACCTATATGGTTCCGGGTATTCTGGTTTTGCTGGTAACCATTATTGGTTTTTTCCTTTCGGGAATGAATATCGTGAAAGAAAAAGAAATGGGCACCATTGAACAGATCAATGTTACGCCCATCAAAAAATGGCAGTTTATCACTGGCAAGCTCCTGCCTTTCTGGCTGATCGCGCTTTTTGAACTGGTTTTTGGATTAGGTATTGCCAAGTTGGTTTTTGATATCCCGTTCTTGGGTAGTTTCCCTTTGTTAATGGGTGTTGCAGCAGTTTATTTACTTGTTATTCTGGCAATGGGTTTGCTCGTTTCCACACTTTCTGACACCATGCAACAATCGATGTTTATTTCCTGGTTTTTTCTGGTGATCTTTATTCTGATGAGCGGATTGTTTACGCCCATCGAAAGTATGCCTGCCTGGGCGCAATGGTTTAACAAAATCAATCCGATAGCCTATTTTATCACTATCAACCGGATGATCATGCTCAAAGGTTCAGATTTTTTCGATTTTTCAGAATTGTTTTATGCTTTGTCCGGCTATGCTGTTGTCATGCTTTTGCTTGCCGTAAATCGTTATAAAAAAGTGAAAGCCTGATTGTGTTAATCACTGTTAGCTATTGTGCTTACATCAATCAAAACAAGCTTAAAAAATCAATGAATTCCCCTGTTTAGCACCCGATATGTCTTGAGATTACAAGCCGTTGTATTTCGGAAGTTCCTTCGCCAATCTGCAACAGCCGCTGATCGCGATAAAAGCGTTCCACATCATAGTCTTTCATCAGGCCATAACCTCCGTGAATCTGAACGGCTTCATCAGCCACCTCCTTCGCTATTTCGGAACAGTAAAGCTTTGACATCGCTGCTTCTAACCCAAAAGGCCGGCCTTCGTCTTTGAGCCAGCAGGCTTTGTAGAGCAGGTTGCGCGCCAGTTCAATCTTCATAGCCATATCAGCCAGCTTAAAGGCGTTGATTTGAAATTTGGAGATGGGCTGTCCGAACTGCTTTCGTTCTTTTGCATATGCCAGGGCAAGCTCATAGGCTCCTTGTGCAGCACCCAAACCCATAGCCGCAATTGACAACCTTCCGGCATCAAGGGTCGAAAGCATGATTTTGGAGCCCTGCCCTATCTCGCCCAACAGATTTTCTTTTGGAACTCGTACATCATCAAAGTACAACTCGGCAGTATCCGATGCACGCCACATCATCTTGTTGTGCATCTGAACCCTTTTGAAACCTTTGGTATTGCCTTCAACCAGGATGGTTGTAAATTGTTTTTTACCATCCTTTTCACCCGAAACAGCTTGCACGGTAGTGCCAATATTCAGGCTTGAAGCCCCATTGGTGATAAAAATCTTGGAACCATTAATCACCCATTCATCATTTTGAATCTCGGCAGTGGTTTTCGATCCACGGGAATCGGAACCTGCACCGGGTTCGGTAAGTCCAAAGCTCCAAAGGGCTTCTCCGGTACAAAGCTGAGGAAGGTATTTCATTTTCTGGTCTTCGGTTCCATAGTAGTACAAAGGTCCAATACCCAGTGAATTGTGAGCAGCAAGAGTAGCTGCCTGTGAACCGTCGATACGTGCAAGCTCTTCAACAGCAATGATATATGCGAGCGTGTCGAGACCCTGACCCCCATACTTTTCGGGCAGATACATCCCAAAAAGACCCAATTCACCCATGCGTTTGGTGAGTGCCGGCGAAAACTCAGCCTTTTCGTCCAGTTGTTGTGCAACAACTTTAATTTCGCGTTCGGCAAACTCACGAACGGTTTCACGAATCATTTTGTGTTCTTCTGAAAGATCGAAATTCATACGTTTGATTTTATCTGGTTAGTCTTTTACAATGGGCTGCAGGTGTACCAATTGAGTTTTGGCATCCACCATATCGTCCTTTTTCACATTAATAACATCAACGAAGGCATCAAAAGGTGCCAGGATGTTGTTCTCCATTTTCATTGCTTCCACAACAATTAAAACAGCTCCTCTGTTCACTTGTTGCCCCTCTATAATATTTATCTGGATTACCTTGCCGGGCATCGGAGCAAACAAACTGCCCTCTTCTGTAACAGCACTTGAATGTCCGTAATCCAGCTGCTCATTCAATTCGTCCAGGCGTTCGCAATTAAAAATAGTTCCATCATACTGTACCAGCCATCTTCCTTCTGCATCCTTTGATACTGCTGCCTGATAGCTTTGTCCCTCCTGCTTGTACTGCATGATCAGCCCGTCCCAGGAGCTGAATTTTAGATCAAATGTCTTATTATCAAATTCAATAAGGAGTTGGCCGGATGAATGATTTTGCAGCTTTCCTGTCATACTATTCTCACCAACCCGAACGGGGATTTCCATATCATTTCGCCAATAACCAATCTCCTGCCAAACGTTTGCCGGCTCAATACCCTCTAACGACTGATAGTTGAGATTATGCAACAAAAATGTGGCTGCAATAAATTCATGATCAGTCTGCTTTTCACTTTCAAGGCTTCGGTTTATAAGCGTATCAAGGTGTGCATCACAAAAACCGGTACTGATTTTATTATTGAGGTAAGCTTCATTTTGCAAAACAGCCATCAAAAATGGAATATTGGTATGAATGCCATGAATCACGTAGTTCTTCAATGCATCCAGGCAAGTACGGATCGCTTCAGAACGGTCTGTGCCATAACCAATTAACTTACTGATCATTGGATCGTACTGCGAATGCACGGTAGCAGCATTATTGAGGCTGCTGTCGATACGTATGTTTTCTGTGTCGGGTTCGCGATAAGCCAGTATTTCACCAGGCGAAGGCATAAACTGCTGCGATGGATTTTCAGCATATATACGACATTCAACGGCATGACCACATTGTCTGATATCGGCTTGTTGATAACGCAGAGGTTCGCCCTGCGTTATCAACACTTGTTCCTCAATCAGGTCAACACCTGTAACCAATTCTGTAACAGGATGTTCTACCTGAATACGAGTGTTCATCTCCAGAAAATAAAAATTAAGTTGAGCATCCACCAAAAACTCAATCGTACCAGCACTTTGATAACCAATTTTTTTACAAACAGCCACTGCAGCCTCACCCATTTTTTGTCGTACCTCAGGACTGAGTGTAGGTGAAGGAGATTCTTCTATAATCTTTTGATAACGCCGCTGTATGCTGCATTCGCGCTCAAACAGGTGAATCACATTGCCGTGATGATCCGCCAGCACCTGAATTTCGATATGACGTGGATTCTCGATAAACTGCTCAATATAAATTGTGCCATCCCCAAAATAATTCTGTGCTTCACGGGCTGTTGATTCTAAAATCTGAGGCAGCTCATCTGCATTTCTGACGATGCGCATTCCTTTGCCACCGCCACCGGAAGCTGCCTTTACGAGTAACGGAAAAGGTAATTGAGCTGCATTTTGCAGGAGCTCATCAGGATTACCGGTGATTCCTTTGGTAACCGGAAGGCCTGCATCAACGGCGTACTGGCGAGCAGTTATCTTGTTGCCCATCAATGCAATAGATTGTTCAGTAGGCCCAATAAAGCTGATGCCATTGAGTGCACAGGCTTTGGTGAGTAAAGGACTTTCTGACAGGAAACCATAGCCCGGATGAACGGCCTGTGCTCCGGCACTTTTTGCAGCTGAGATTATTTTTTCCACGTTTAAGTAAGTATCGGCAAGTGTGCCGCTCCCCAGTGAAATGCTTTCATCGGCCATGCTAACATGCAAGGCTTTTTCATCGTTATCAGCATAAACAGCAACCGAACGAATGTTCATCCTGCGGAGTGTACGCATAATACGCACAGCGATCTCTCCGCGATTGGCAATCAGTATTTTCTTGAATTTCAACTTTTCCTTCATAGCATCCAGTTGGGTTTTCGTTTTGCAAAAAAAGCCGCAAGTCCTTCCTGTCCTTCCTCCGAAGCGCGGCGATCTGCAATTTGCTTTGTAGTGAATTTTGTTAGTTCATCTTTGTGCCCTTGCAAATGGACCACTGTGCGGATGAGTGTTTTGCACGCTTCAAGAGCCTGGGGTGCGCTACTCAATAATTGATTGACGATGCCGGTAACGCATTCTTCTTTGCGCTCGTCAGAAAACATCTGATTGACCAATAAAAAACGATAGGCCTCTTGTGCCGAAAATTTTCTTCCGGTCAGCATCAGCTCGCGGGCAGCGGCTTCGCCACAGCGGGCAATCACAAAAGGGGCAATAGTAGCCGGTGTAATTCCCAGTTTTACTTCGCTGAATGCAAAAAAAGTTTCTTCATGAGCCAAAACGATATCGCAGGCAGCAGCAAGTCCGTTTGCGCCGCCATATACAGCACCATGCAGCACAGCAACTACGGGTTTTGGGCAATTTTTTACTGTTTGAAATAGTTTGGCAAGGGATTGTGCATCCCGGAGATTTTCTTCATAACCAAAAGCAGCTATCTCTTTCATATAATTCAGGTCAGCACCTGCACTAAACGAAGGGCCGTTGCCACTTAGGATTACCAGCCTTGTCCCTTCCTGAGCGCCTAATATCTCGAAAACCGTGGTAAGCTCAGTAATCATTTCAGGATTAAAGGCATTGTGTTTTTCAGGACGATTGAGTATCACATTGGCAATGCCATCACTTTTTTGAAGAAGGATTGTATGAAAAACTTTTTCCATAGCTTACATTCTAAACACCCCAAATTGCTGTTCGGGGAATGGGTTGTTACGCGAAGCTGCAATACCAATAGCCAATATTTTTCTGGTATCTGCCGGATCAATGATGCCATCATCCCACAGCCGGGCAGTGCTATAATAAGCTGATCCTTCGCGCTCATATTTTTCGAGAATAGGCTTTCTGAGGGCTTCAATTTCTTCCGGTGTCATATCAATTCCTTTGGCCTTAAGTTGATCTTGTTTAACTGTTGCCAGCACATTGGCTGCCTGCTCGCCGCCCATCACGGAAATTTTTGCGTTAGGCCACATAAATAGCAGTCGCGGACCAAAGGCACGACCGGCCATGCCATAGTTTCCGGCTCCAAACGAACCACCAAAAATCACAGTAAACTTGGGGACATTGGCATTAGAAACAGCATGAACCATTTTGGCTCCGTCTTTGGCAATGCCTCCCCGCTCAAAATCCTTGCCTACCATAAAACCAGTAATATTCTGCAGGAAAATCAGTGGAATTTTACGTGAAGTACACAACTGAATAAAATGTGTAGCTTTAAGTGCTGATTCAGAAAACAATACACCATAATTTGCGATAATACCCACGGGAAATCCCATGATGTGGGCAAAACCCGTAATCACTGTAGTGGCATAACGCGCTTTAAATTCCTGAAAACGCGAGCCATCCACGATACGAGCAATAATTTCGCGAGGATCAACTTGCTTACGCAGATCGAGTGGTGCAATACCATAAAGTTCTTCAGGATCATAAAGCGGTTCATCCGGCTCAATGATATCAAGTGTTTGGATGCTTTTTGGTTTTAGGTTTTCGAAGATATTCCGGCAAATTTGTATGGCATGTGTATCGTTCTCGGCAAAATGGTCGGCCACACCCGAAATAGCAGTATGCACCTCAGCTCCGCCCAGTTCTTCTGCTGTTACCTCCTCGCCTGTGGCAGCTTTTACGAGTGGCGGGCCTCCAAGAAAAATCGTGCCTTGATTTTTAACGATGATCGTTTCATCACTCATGGCCGGAACATACGCGCCTCCAGCCGTACAACTTCCCATTACAATGGCCACCTGTGCCAGCCCCATGGCCGACATACGTGCCTGGTTATAGAAAAAGCGACCAAAATGATCCCTGTCAGGAAAAACGGTATCCTGCTCGGGCAAAAAGGCACCTCCCGAATCGACCATATAAACGCAGGGCAGACCGTTTTCCATGGCAATCTCCTGTGCACGGAGATGCTTTTTGATGGTGTATTGCATATAGGTGCCGCCTTTTACGGTAGCATCATTGGCAATTATAACAGTTTCGCGCCCGTGAATTACTCCTATTCCTGTGACAATTCCGGCAGAAGGAAATTCATTTTTGTAGAGATCGTAAGCTGCCATCGGTGAAAGCTCAAGAAAGGGAGTGTTTTTATCAATCAAGAGGTTGATACGTTCGCGAGCCAGTAGTTTGTCGCGTGATTTATGCTTTTCAACGGCTTCGGGACTTCCCCCCGAAATGCTTTGCTTCAGGCGTTGACGATAGGTTTTTAATAATACTTCAAAAGCTTTTTTGTTTGCCTGAAAAGCATCCGATGTAGTGTCAATCTTAGATTGTATGGTGTACAAAATATTCCTTTTAATTGTTTTTTAATAAATGGTTTAGTTTCCCGAATGAAAACAGCCCAGGGTTTTCGATTGGGTAAAAGTATGAAATTTATTTTAGAGTGATCAGGGATAAAATATTACCCTAGAAATTGTCCACAGGCAAATCATACCCACAAACCTCAAATAGAAAATTGCAAAAAGATCACTTCTTAATTGAAGATTTGTAAAGAGAATATCCTGGGATTAAATTCTTACCGGCCGTAAAAGAGCAGACACCTCAAACAATCAAACTGCATCAACATAAAAACATGATTTTGGCAGGCAGGCAAGGTTTGCCACAAACAAGCATTACTTCTTAATAAAACTGACCTTGCAGATAAGCTTTGGTTTGCTGTTCTTTGGGATTCTCGAAAAACTCCCTGACATCAGCTTGTTCTACCACCTGCCCCATATACATGAATATCACATGATCTGCGATATTTTTGGCCTGTCGCAAAATATGAGTAACCAAAACAATGGTATAGCTATCTTTGAGTTCGGCAAATTTTTCCTCTATCATCCGGCTCGAATGCGGGTCGAGGGCCGATGTTGGTTCATCAGCCAGTATGATTTGCGGGTCAACGGCCAATCCACGCGCCAGGCAAAGCCTTTGTTGCTGTCCAATCGACAAAGTTGCTGCCGGTTCTTTTAAGCGATCCTTCACCTCATCCCACAAATTGGTTTGCCTCAGATAATATTCAACCCGGCTGTTCAGGAATTTTTTCTTTCGCCGGCCACTGATTCTAAGTCCGTAAGCCACGTTGTTGTATATACTCATTGGCAAAGGATACGGGCGTTGTGCAAGCAAACCCATCTTTTTGCGGATTGTTGTAACATCTTCCGTACTGTTAAGCAGATCCTGGCCATTAAGTAAAATTTCACCACTGATTTTAACGGATGCATCCAGCTCTGTCAGCCTGTTTAAGCTTCTGAGCAGCGTTGTTTTTCCACATCCTGAAGGCCCCAGAATCACGGTTATTTTTTTCGCCGGAATGGAAATATTGATATCCTTTAGGATATGTTGCTTCCCATAATACAAATTCAATTGCTTGATATCTATGATAGAATTCTGCATCAGAAGTTGATTTTATTTTTATTATATCTATTACTCAAAATCCTGCTTACAACACTAACTGTCAATACAATAAATATTAATATCACGGAAGCCGCATACGCTCTTTCGCGCACCTCGGGAATGGGCGAACTCAGCTGAAAAAAGATTGCCAGCGGAAGCGTTGCCGCTGGTTCGTTAAGGGCATGAGGAACAAAATCGGTATAACCTGTTGTGAACAGGATAGACGCAGCATCACCTATGGCACGACCAAAGGCAAGCAGCCAGGCAGTGATTATTCCCGGGAGGCACTGCTTAAAATACACAACATAAGCAATTTCGCTATTTGTACTTCCCAACGACTTAGCCGACTCCAACAAGCCTTTTGGAACATTTCTCAGTACCTCATCCATTGCCCGGACTATGATAGGTAAAATAAACAAACTCACTGTGATAATCCCTGCCATCAAAGAGGTGCGCATCCCAAAAAATACCATGATCGTAAATCCAAAAGCACCATATACGATTGAAGGAACACCCCAAAGCAAATCGAGCAGAAATCGTATTACGGCAACAAACCTGGTTAACCGGATCAGATGGATATTAATAAACATGGCAATAGGCAGACCAAGCAGAAAAGCTAACAAACTGGCACCTAGAGACAAATAAACAGAACCAACAATGGCATTGAATATCCCGCCCGATTTTCCGAAATAGTATCCACCATGCGGCATTTCACTAATCATTTCCCAACTCAAATGCGGAAGGCCGGTCCGCAGGATACTGAACAGAATTACAAACAGGGCAGAGCAAATAAATGTTGTTGATAAAAACATTAACACACGATAAAACCGCTCCTCTATTTTGAGTGTTTTTCTCATTTCAACGACTTGATCTTAAAATTATTAACCGGCTTATTGCATTAAATATCAACACAACAACAAAAAGAAGCAAGGCCGAAAACATCAATGCAGAATCATACATGGGAATAGATAACATTTCGCCATAATTATTTGCAATCAGGGAAGGTAAAGGATAACCCGGCTGAAAAACCCCCGTTGGCAGGTGCACCACATTGCCCACAACCATCAAAACAGCAATGGTTTCGCCGAACGCTCTGGACATCCCCAATCCAAATGCTGAAACTATTCCTGGAAATGATTTTTTCAACAACACAAATTTGATTGTTTGCCAGCGCGTTGCACCTAATGATAAAGAAGCTTCAGAAAGCTCTTTGGGAACAGTTTGAAAAATCTCTATCAGGATGTTCAAAATAAAAGGGATAATCATAATGGACAGCACTATGGCTCCTGCCAAAATGGAATATCCGCTGACACTCTTGCCAAAAAACGGCCCGATATGATTTGCAAGCAGCGGAATGACAAACAAGATCCCCCAAACACCAAAAATAACCGAGGGCAAACCCGCTAAAATATCAATTACGGGAGCCATGATTTTCAGAACCCACGATTTGGCATATTGCGTCAGGTGTATGGCCGTGAGCAAACAAACAGGTCCGGCAATCAATAGGGATATCATCGTAACCCAAACAGAACTTACTATAAAGGTTAAATACCCGAATTTGCCTGCCATCGGTTTCCATTCGCTCGAAAACAAAAGATCAATCAGCGACTGTTGATCGAGCAAAATTGCTGATTTCCACATCAGCCCGATAAACAAACTCAATGGCAAAACAAACACAACTCCAAGGCTGATCCACATCCAGCTGAGATGTATCCTGTTACGAAGATTTCGGTTATAAATTACCTTTAACCCATTCATTACAATTTTATATACCTGATTTACAATTTGTCAAATAAGTTGTTAAATCTAATAAATTGATAGCGTTAAATGTCAAAATTATTTTATTTGTGATCTCAATTTCAATGAGTTGTCCTGTTTTTTAGTTCACCAAAACCCGAAATTACTTTTCTAATCTACATTTTCGGAAGCACTACTATTTAATTTTTGTAATTGGATTTTCAAACTTTGTTCGTCCAGTGGCACATAACCTGCCTCTTTAACATATTGCTGGCCTTCTGTCAAGATCCAATTTATAAATTGCAGCACATATTCATTTTGGGGATACGATTTTGCAACAAAATATAGTTCCCTGGCAGGCGGCGATGGGTATTGGTCTTTTGAAATTGCGCTGTTGATGTCGGTTATATGGTCATAAAAACTCTCTTCCGGATCAATCCTCCCGTTTTCATTCAAATCAATTGGGATGATCCCCAGTCCTTCAAAAGGTTTACCAGACTTTAGATCGTAGGCAAAAATGATGTTGTTAAATCCCATTCCATTCAGGTCGCTTTTTACTGCATCGGCAATGCCAGGATCTCCAAAAATGCCGATACCCTCAAGGTTTTCCTGGCTTTTACCCAGAAATTGAGCCCACATTTCTGCAGCACCACAGGCATCAGATCGTGTGTAAACTTTTATGAGCTCATTATCGTTTGGATCTCCTGTAAGTTCAGACCACTTCCTGGCTTGCTTTTCCAGATAGATTTTCTGAAACATGGAGCGGGTGACCCCTTTAAGTTGTATGTTCTCATATGCCGGGTTTTTAGCATTGATCGTCGGCACCACGGCATCCTTGGCCACCGCGATATACCAAACTCCCTGTGCTTGTTCGGCTTCGGTAATATGCCGCGAAAACATTCCCAGATCTACCATGCCCGACATGGCATCAACCATGCCTTTTCCTGCGCCTCCGGCGCTGATATCGATTTTGATCCCGGGATGTTGCTGATTAAAAATTTCGGCCCACCTTACTGCTAGAGGATAAAGTGCAAACGCTCCGGAAATGGAAATCTTGGGCTTTGATTTTTTCTGTTTGTGCTTGTCCTTCTGATCACCCGAATTGCAAGCACAAAACATTGTACTCAAAGCCAATATAAAAAATATTCCGCTTTTGAAAAAATTGATTTTGAATTTCATTTTAATTCAGATTAAGCATTTATAATCACCTTAAAATGCAAATGTATGGGGAGTATAAGGCTTAAAACACACTCAAAATACCCTTTTTTGAGCGTATAAATACTTAATCCAATATGGGTATTTATGCTTAGTTCTGACTTGAACTAATCAATGTTTAGATTTGATAATCAAATATTTATCCAATTGTGTTTGATAGCATTCATGATCAGTTGAGCTGTGTTTCGGGCCTGCGCTTTTTCGAGCAAATTGGCACGATGTTTATCAACGGTGCGTTTGCTGATAAACAACTGCTGACTAATCTCCTGATTGGAAAAGCCTTTGCAGATCAATTCCAGAATTTCCTGTTCACGATCCGAAAAAACAGATGTTTTCACTTTTTCATCATTGTTGAACCGGATGTGATCCACCATTTTTTTCAACAACTCATTCGAGAAAAAATACTGATTAGCCAATACATTTTCAATGGCAGATTTTACCTCTTCGATGTCGGAGCTTTTAATTAAAAACCCTTTAGCTCCGGCTTCAATCATTTTATAATAATAGGCTTCATCGCCGTGCATTGAGAGTGCAATGATATTCAGGTCAGGATAAAATTGTAAAGCTTTTTGAGTAGCCTCAATGCCATTTAACTCAGGCATATCAATATCCATCAAAATAACATCTGGTTTCGATTCATGGATCAGTTCAAGGCAATCAGTTCCATTAGCTGCCTCCCGTATAGTGATATCCTGAAAAATCGTCGAAAGCAGCAAATTCAGTCCATTTCTGAATAACTGATGATCATCGGCAATGATAATATCAAATGAATGTTTTTGCATTTTATTGAAAAGGTATTTGCAAAGAAATGGCAGTTCCTCCATTTGGGGAACTTTCAATTGTAAAATTTCCACTTAGTGATTTCACCCTTGAGTTGATGTTGTAAAGTCCCATGCCCGAAGAACTTGACTTATTTATTTCATTCACATTAAATCCGCATCCGTCGTCCCTGAATTGCAGATTGAGAAGGTTTTCTTTTTCAATTAATTGAATTGACACATTTTTTGCTCTGGCATGTTTAAAGGTATTGTTTACCAACTCGCAAATACTCCTGTAAATCACTATTTCGATGTGGGTGTTATATTTTTTGTTTCCGATATTGGTTTTAAATTTAATGCTCAATGTTTTGTTGTTGAGCTTGGAACAAAAAGCTTCGATAGCAGCCTTTAAACCAAAGTTTTCGAGCACATGCGGACTCATATTATTTGATAATTCGCGCAGGCTCGAAATGGACTCATTTACCAGGGCTAGCGCATTGCTTTGAATGGATTTTTTCTGGCCTTCCTTTTCATTATAAATCAGTGTACTGATTGACATTTTTACAGCACTCAACAGAGGACCAAGACCATCGTGAAGTTCTTTTGAAAATCTTTTTCGTTCGTTTTCTTCCGTTTTGATCACTGCATTCAAAAGCTGCTTTTCTGAGCTTCGGCGAAGCTCCTCCAACCTGAACAAATGATGTAAAACCTTTCGAACATAAAACACACCCACTACCAACAATAGTGAAATTAAAAAACTCGTCCAGCTATTAATAGCAATAAACTTTTCTCTTAATTCTATTTCGAGATTGGGAATGATGAAATCGGCAATACGTCGAAAGGCCATCAACAAAAATGCAATCGAAAGTAAAATCCAGCTCGAATTGTATTTTGTCGCTCTGATCAGACTGATCACAATAACTGCAGATACCAGTTGTAAGCTTACAGCCAAAAGAAGTGCAACCTGCGTAAGCATACGATCTAAAAATTTTTATGGCAAAGCTAATGAATTATCACTTGATTTCATTTTTTTTATGACTGTCTTACGATAGCAAAACAACTGTCATCAAAACTTTTTAGTATCCGGTTTGTTTCACCTAATGATCACAAATACAAAATTCTGTCTATATTAGCCACCTAATAAATTTTCAGTTATACTATATGATGCACTATCCTAAAAAAGTTACTATCGGAGATATTACTGTTCGTGACGGCTTCCAGCACGAAGAGAAGTTTATTCCCACAGCTGCAAAATTGTGGCTTACAGAGGAACTGATTCTGTCAGGATTTAAACATCTTGAGCTTACAAATTTTGGTAATCCGAAAGGAATGCCGCAGTTTAGCGATGCCGATGAACTTTTTAAAAGCGTCCGAAGCAGCAAAAGGATTCAGCATTTGCTCCCGGAAGTGAAACTTACAGCCGTAACTATTCGCGAAAAGGCGGTAGAGCGTGCTATTGAGGCCAGGAAGGCCGGCTATGGCCCCGACAGAATCTTACTGATGGTGAGCACCAGCGAGTCGCATCAAATGAAAAATTCAGGTCTCACTATTGATGAGTATTTTAAAATGGCAGAAAAATACATCCCACTGGCATTGGATGCCGGCATGAAAGTGAATGGCACGGTAAGCACCATCTGGGGATGCCCAATTGAAGGACCAACGGAAATGAGCAAAGCAGTTGATTTTGCACAACGCTGGTTTGATGTAGGTGCCACAGATATCGAACATGCTGATCACGACGGCTCGGCTTCTCCCGACAGAATTTACCGCTATTTTTCAATGCTGATGGACAAATTTCAGAATCCTGCCAAGCATATTGTTCACCTGCATACCACTCGAGGATGGGGAATGGCTAACATTCTGGCGGCTTTGCAGGCTGGTATGACCAATTACGAGTCAACCATGGGTGGCATTGGCGGTCAGCCGGCTAATTTTGTTGATGGAGTCCCGGTTTCGGGTACGGGTGAATATTATTACAACGAAGCTACAGCAGTTGGTTTGGTTACCACAGAGGACATGGTGCTGATGATGGACGAAATGGGCATAGCAACCAATCTGGATATTGACCGTATTTTGGAAACAGGTAAAATGGTCGAAAGAATTGTCGGCCGCAAACTGCGCTCAGAAAGTATTCATCAGGGACGCATCCCAAAGTCACTTTCCGGAAGAAAATAGCGAAAGAAAATCTCACTGCTTCAAAAAGCTTAAAAGCTGTTAAAGTGCACTTTCGTCTGTTTCAAATTATTATTTTAGCTGACAGTTAATTCAAATGCCTGCCTTCAGGCTATCCAATCACCATGATACACATCACAGAAACTGCCCGTGATGCCATGCAGGGCATCAAAAATTTCATCCCAACTCACAATAAGCAGCAGTATATCAATGCTTTGCTAAAGGTAGGTTTTAATACTTTGGATGTGGGAAGCTTCGTTTCACCAAAGGTAATTCCCCAAATGGCGGATACGCGTGAAGTGATCAAGGGGCTTAATTTGCCGGAAAATCCACCTGAAATTATGGCTCTGGTGGTGAATAAAAGAGGTACGGAAGAAGCCCTGAAATGTAAACGCGTGCAATGTTTGTCGTATCCGTTTTCTATTTCCCCGACTTTTCTGAAACGCAATCTGAATGCCACTGAAATGGAGTCTTTGGCTATTGTGAAGGAGATAACCGATCTTGCTTTCCCAAAGCAAATAAGTCTGGTTATTTACCTTTCGATGGCTTTGGGCAACCCTTATGGCGACGACTGGAGCATCCAAATGGTAATTGATGGAGCAGCAAAACTTTATGAGCTTGGAATCCGGAGGCAACCACTGTCTGATATTTTGGGCGAAGCCAAACCGGATACCATTTATAAGGTTTATGAAGCCCTTATCCCTGCTTTTCCGGAGGTTGATTTCGGATTGCATTTGCACACGCGGCCATCCGAAAGTTTTGATAAACTTGAAGCCGCCTGGGAAGCCGGTGTCCGCAGCTTCGAAACGGTACATAATGGATTGGGTGGTTGCCCTACAGCTGCCGAAGAAATGGTGGGAAACCTGAGTACACAGGATTTGTTGCATTTTTGCGACCGGAAAAAGATAACCACAAAACTCAACAGGGAAGTGCTCAATAAGGTGGTTTTGATGCAACAAATGGGGTGAAATCACTGCGAAATAACCTCTTGTTAATTTGCAATCTTAAATGCTAAAATGAAAATCCTGCTCCTTGTCATTGGAAAAACTGACCAGCCATTTCTGGAAGAAGGCATGAGGCTGTATTTTGCTCGTATAGAACACTACATACCATTTGAATTCAAGGTTATACCGGATTTAAAAAACCGAAAACGCCTGTCGGAAGCAGAACAAAAAGAAGCCGAAGCCAAAGTGATAGAATCACAGCTACAGGTCGGTGATGTACTCGTTTTGCTTGATGAGAACGGTAAAAACTATCATTCGAGAGGCTTCGCAACTTTTTTGGAACAGCAAATGCTGCAATCAGTCAAACGTTTGGTATTTGTGATTGGCGGCCCTTATGGGTTTACTGACAAACTTAGACAACAATCCCGTTTCCTGATTTCGCTCTCGCCCATGACTTTTTCGCATCAGCTGGTAAGGCTGGTATTTGCCGAACAGCTCTACCGCGCTTTTTCAATCATCAAAGGCGAGCCTTATCATCATGATTAGGTTGATAATCTTGTTTGCAAATATTTTTTTTGTGCTGAAATAAACTACTCCTGTACGATTTGTTGCAGGCAATTCCAATTGAATCACAGATTTCTATTGTGAAAATAGATTTGCCAACCAGCTAAATCTTTACCTTTGCTTCAGGCTATGACACAAGGCAGATTCAGCATTTTTCAGGAGTATGTGCTTCCGGCAATAGTGTTGCTTGTGTTGGCTTTTTTCTTTTTTCGAAATACCCAAACCCAATTCCCTGCTCATATTCACGCCTGGACGCAAAGCGACCGCTATGCTTTGGCTGTAGGTTTTATGGAGAATGGATATGATTTTTTTCATCCTGCCACACTCAACCTAAAACCCCGCTACGAAGCTGCTATTCCGCTTGAAGATCCACAAGGTATCACAAGCGTGGATTTTCCAATAATCGAATACCTTGCCGCCTTGCTGATGGGAATTTATGGCCAGCCGGCTCCCTGGATTTTCAGGACGCTAATGCTGCTACTTGGATTGAGCGGATTGTTTATTTGGTTTCGGTTTCTGCGCGAAGCTGGCGTAAACTATGGGCTATCGCTTTCCAGCTTGTTGCTGGCTTTTACTGCTCCGGTTTTTACGTATTATCTGAATGGTTTTATCCCCAGCACAAGCGCGGTAGCTATGAGTTTGGCGGCCTTGTACTTTTTTGCACGCTACCTTCGAAATGAAAAGATAAAAACACTGATAACAGCCCTGATTTTTCTAACACTGTCAGCATTGATACGCAAGCCTTTTGTGATGGGATTGCTGGCATGGGCCGGGGCTTTTGTGCTTATTTTTTGGAAAGAGAAATCAAAGCTGAGGATTGTCTTGCCGGGCTTTTTCATGGCATTAGCAATTGTTGGATTTTATCACGTTTACAACAAATTCCTGAGTTTTACATATGGCTCACTTTTCATCAGCGATTTAATGCCGGCCGACACTTTTTCGGAAACATTTCAACTGATTCGGATTAGCTGGGCAAACTGGAAGCTGACTTATTTTTCTTTGCCTGCCTGGATAGGGATAGGTTTGGCAGTTTCAGGGCTTTTGTTTAAGGGATTTGGCAACAAAACAAACAAAGTTATTGGGTTTAGTGCGTTGCTCTGGCTCGCAGCCTCAGGGCTTTATCTTTTAGCGATGGCAAGGCAATTTCCGGCTCATGATTATTATTTTTTGGATAGTTTTTTTCTTCCGGTATTGATTTTATTAGGCTTGGGATTGCGTTTGCTGTCAAAAATTGAAAAGCCTTTTCAAAGGGGAATTTTATTTATTGCCTTTGCTCTGAATGGCTGGATGTTAAAAGAAGCCTATGCCATTCAAAATGAACGCAATACTTTTAAAAGCTGGGACAGGACAGAGATTACAAGACGCAATTTTGAAGGTGGCGCAAAACTTTTAGCCGAAGCTAAAGTGCCACCCAATGCCAAAATTCTGGTCCTCGATGCTTACACCACCAACATACCGCTGTTGTTGTTAGAGCGTAAGGGTTACACGGTGATCAATACTACACAGGAAAATATAAAACAGGCGATGGAATGGGATTTTGATTTCATTGCCATTCAAAACCGCTTTTTGGCCAGTGATATCCTGCGCAATTATCCTGACATCACACAAAAGCTTCAGCCTGTCGCCAATAATGGAAAAATTGGAATTTATCTACAATACGAAAACTCAAATCCCCTGTCATATAAAGAATTAACTTATCTTGAACAACAACTTGTTTTATTAGAAGGTTCAACGTTTATAAATCAACATCCCAAATCCAATTCTTCATGCGAAGGTATGGTTTTTGAGCATGCATTTTTACCCCTTGCTGACACAATTCTTCATGCCGGAACAAAACCTGAAATCAGCCTCTTTTTCGAAGCTGAAATTCATAGCGCAAACCTTCCCAAAAAACTTTTTTTGGTGATGGATGTCAGTTCGGACGATGGATCGAAGCATTACGAAAGTTTTGATCTGCGACCTTTTTTTGAGGCAGATAGCACGTTTGGAAGACCGGCTTTGATGATGCAACTGCCACATTATATCGAGCAGGAATTAAAGCTCAAGGCATACCTTTGGAATGTCGGAGAGCAGTATCTTTGTATTGAAAATCTTGACTTTAAACTGATACAATACCAAAATAAATTTTCCCAATACCCGAATGATTATGAAGAATATTGATCAATTCAACCTGAAAGACAAAAAAGTGCTGGTGCGTGTAGATTTCAACGTGCCTCTTGATGACAAGTTCAAAATCACTGACGACACCCGTATTCGCGCGGCTATGCCCACAGCCGAAAAGATTTTGGCTTCCGGCGCTTCGGTTATTTTTATGTCGCATCTGGGCCGGCCAAAAGAGGGTCCTGAAGATCGTTTTTCGTTGCGACACCTCATCCCTAATCTGGAAAAGCAACTCGGACGAAAAGTGCAGTTTGCCAACGATTGCATTGGTGTGGAAGCAGTTGAGAAAGCCGCTGCCTTGAAGCCGGGCGAAGTGTTGTTGCTCGAAAACCTGCGTTTTTACAAGGAGGAAACCAAAGGAGACATAAGCTTTGCAAAAAAACTGGCATTGCTGGCTGATGTGTATGTGAATGATGCCTTTGGAACGGCACACCGTGCACATGCTTCCACGGCTATTATCGCAAAGTATTTTCCCGGGAGCAGCCTTTTTGGTTACCTGATGCAGGATGAAGTTTCGAACCTCGAAAAAGTGACCAAGCATCCTGAAAGGCCTTTTACAGCTGTTTTGGGCGGTGCAAAGGTCTCCGGAAAAATCGAAATCATCAACAACCTGCTCGACAAAGTTGACAATCTCATTATCGGCGGAGGTATGATGTTCACCTTTATCAAGGCTATGGGAGGTAAAGTTGGAAATTCATTGATTGAAGAGGACTTGCTGGAAACTGCAAAACATGCGATCGGGAAAGCCAAAGCCAATGGAGTAAAACTACTCATCCCAACCGACACGGTTATTGCTGATAAGTTTGATAACAGTGCAGCTAAACAATACTGTAATGCTGATGAGATTCCTGATGGTTGGATGGGTTTGGATATCGGACCTGATACAATTGAAGTTTTCACACAGGTAATACTAGCCTCAAAAACCATTTTATGGAATGGCCCAATGGGTGTTTTTGAGTTCTCAAATTTTGCTAATGGAACCAGCAGTATTGCCCATGCCATTGCCAAAGCAACCTCAGCAGGTTGTTATTCATTGGTTGGTGGCGGTGACTCGGTGGCAGCCGTAAACAAATACGATCTGGCCGACAAAGTGAGCTATGTTTCAACCGGTGGTGGTGCCATGCTCGAGTATATTGAAGGTAAAGAGCTTCCTGGCGTGAAAGCAATTCTGGAAGGATAGTAATACCAAAACATTTCATGAAAAATGGAGTAATAAAACTTTCCTTTTTTCATAAGATCCGATTTGCATTCAGGGCACTGGAGAATCGCAACTTCAGGTTGTTTTTCTTCGGTGCTTTCCTTTCGTTAATGGGCACCTGGATACAAAATCTGACCATTGGGTGGCTGGTTTATAAACTTACAGATTCGGCGTTTTACCTGGGTTTGGTTGGCTTTGCCAGTCAAATTCCGGCACTAATACTAACTCCCATTGCCGGCGTTTATGCCGACAGGGTGAACAGACTTAAAGTGCTGCTTGCCACACAAAGCCTGCCCATGATACTGGCATTTTTACTTGCCGGTCTTACTTTCTCAGGACAAATTACAGTGACCGCTTTGATTGTAATTGTCATTATCAATGGCATGGCAATCGCTTTTGATACGCCTTTTCGTCATGCTTTTCTGCTCGAAATGCTGGGCGACAAAAAACTTATTCCCAATGCGGTAGCTTTGAATTCCATGTTGTTTAATACCGCACGTTTTATTGGTCCCAGCATAGGTGGCTTGCTTATCGCCATGTTTGGCGAAGCCGTTTGTTTTTTGATCAACGGAGTTAGTTTTAGTGGTGTAATCATTGCTCTGCTTCTTATGAAATTGCCCGGATTTGTGAAACCTGCAGCACACAAATCAGTTTTCAGGGAATTGAAGGAGGGCTTGCGCTATGCCTGGAATTTTCTGCCTACCCGATATATGATCAGTCTGGCGATGGTTATTAGTTTTTTTGGGCTTCCGTTTCAGTCGTTTTTGCCCGTGTATGCAGCAGATATTTTAAAAGGAGATTCACAACTGCTTGGTTTACTTGTTGGTGCACTAGGGGCCGGAGCGCTGTCGGGAGCCTTATTTTTGGCTTCGCGCAATACTATTAGTAATTTGCCACTTATGATTCGCAACGCAGCACTGCTTTTTGGTATGGGTCTGATGGCATTCAGCTTTTCAAAACAAAGCTGGCTCTCGCTGGCACTTTTGTTTATTGCCGGTTTTGGGATGATTATCAGCTTCGTTTCGATTAATACTCTCTTGCAGACCGCAGTGGCCGAAGATCGCCGGGGAAGAGTGTTGGCACTTTACAGTATGTCGTTTTTGGGTTTTACTCCCGTCGGAAGTTTGTTGTTGGGAACAATTGCCGAATACATTAGTGTGCCATACACAACATTGATAGCCAGTTCAATCTGTTTGATTTATGCCCTATTTTATGCTACTAAGGCAAAGTTGGTGAAGGGGCAGCTGCAATGAAATACCTGAGAAATGAGAGAAATTAATTGAACCGTTCCCTGACAAAGGAGCTGTAAAACCCTTAAGAAGTGATAGTTTTTTGCAGCAAATGCTTATTTTTACAGCAAAAATTCATCCAAATGAAGAAATTGTTGTTTTTCCTGGCAGTGATTTTGCTGCCTTACTACGGATTATTTGCCGGCGAGGGCATGTGGATCCCGATGTTGCTCAAGCAACTCAACGAAAAAGAAATGAAGGCAATGGGTATGCGCATCAGTGCCGACGACATTTATTCTATTAATAATACAAGTCTCAAGGATGCCATAGTGCTTTTTGGCCGGGGATGTACAGGTGAAATTGTGAGCGATCAGGGCTTGTTGCTAACCAACCATCACTGTGGATATCGCCAGATTCAGCAGCACAGCAGTGTTGAAAACGACTACCTCACCAATGGTTTCTGGGCGATGAGCAAAGAAGAAGAACTCCCCAATCCGGGCCTCACGGTTACTATGATGAAAAAAATGGAGGATGTTACCCAACAAGTACTCGAAGGCGTGAATGAAGAAATGACCATGGAAGCCCGCAAACAGAAAATAAAAGAGAATTCAGATGTTCTGATCAAAAAAGCCGTAGAAGAATCTGGTTATGAGGTAACAATCAAAGATTTCTTCATTGACAATCAATACTATATGATTTACAATGAAATCTTTAAAGACATTCGGTTGGTGGGTGCTCCGCCTTCCAATATTGGAAAATTTGGTGGTGACACCGACAACTGGATGTGGCCACGTCACACTGGCGATTTCTCTGTTTTCAGGATTTATGTGGATAAAGACGGCAACCCTGCAGAATACAGCCCGGATAACGTTCCTTATCAGCCTAAATCACATTTACCTATCTCCCTGAAAGGAATTGAAGAAAAGGATTTTACTTTCGTTTTTGGCTATCCTGCCCGCACCAGCGAATACCTGCCGTCCTCTGCCGTAAATTTGATTACTGAAGTAACCAATCCTCCCAAAATCAAACTGCGCGAAACACGCCTGGACATCTTCAGCAAATATGCCAATAGCGATCCTAAAGTGCGCATTCAATATGCAGCCAAACATGCAGGCGTGGCCAATTATTGGAAAAAGATGATTGGTGAGAGTAAAGGAATCAGAAGGATGAACGGCATCGAACGCAAACAGGCCTTTGAAGAAAAATTTATGGCCTGGGCTGATATCGTAAAAGGCAATTTTGGTGGGATAATTCCTACATTTGAAAAAACCTATGGCGAGATGGAGCCTTATAGCCTGGCTTCGGATTATGTGCGCGAGGCAGGAATGGGAATCGAATTAATCAGTTTTGCTTCACGTTTTAGAAATCTGAGTGAAGTCGATAAAGAAACTTCTGACGAAAAAATTCAGTCGCTTGTAAAAGCAGCAGAAGGTCAGGTAAAATCATTTTACAAAGATTATTATCAGCCAATTGATCGGGAAGTTGCTGTGGCACTTTTAAAACTTTACCGCGATAATCAGCCTGCCGATTTCCGCCCTGAAGTGCTTAATCTGATTGATGAAAAATACAAAGGCGATGTGGAGGCTTATGTAGAAATGCTCTTTACTAAATCTATATTTGATAATGAAGCCGAAGTGAATGATCTGTTGCGCAATTTTGATCACAGGTCAGTAAAAAAGATTTTAAAAGATCCTGCTTTTCAGGCTTATGAGAGCATGCGTGGTTTTTACGAGCAGGAAGTTGGCCCGCATTTAAAACGTTTGACGGCGCAAAACGACAGTTTGCAACGCATCTATATGAAAGCGCAAATGCTGATGCAACCCGAGAAGCGTTTCTATCCGGATGCCAATTTTAGTTTGAGGATAACCTATGGATTAGTTGAAGGTTATCATCCTGCCGATGCAGTTTACTATGATTATTTTACTACTTTGGAAGGCATCATGGAAAAGGAAGACCCGAATATATATGATTATGTGGTGGAAGAAAAGCTGAAAACCTTACATGCCACAAAAGATTATGGCCCTTATGGCGATAAGGACGGGCATATGCAGGTGGCTTTTGTGGCCTCAAATCACACAACAGGAGGCAATTCAGGAAGTCCGGTACTCAATGCTGACGGGCAAATGATCGGAATTAACTTCGATCGCTGCTGGGAAGGAACTATGAGTGATTTGATGTACGATCCTGACATGGGCCGCAACATCGCCGTCGACATTCGCTATGTGCTTTTTATTATGGACAAGTTTGCCGGTGCAGGTCATTTAGTAGATGAAATGACCTTGATAAAATAAGACGAAAATATCAGCCGTAAAAAGAAAAGCAACTGCATGGAAAATCAATCGGTTGCTTTTTTTGTTGACTGGATTTTACAAATCGCAACATAAACAAGCTGATTGCTTTGCTTATCAACAGAAATTCCAAATTTTTGGCGTAATGTAAAGATTGTATTCAGAATATTCAGCCTAAAATTTGGAATATATTTGGTATGCAACTAATTCCCTTTTGAATTGTTATTTTAGTTGATTTAATAGCTATTCCGAATGTTCTTGCCTGAATAATGACATAGACCAAACTAACTTGTTTTTATGATGGATTCAAAAAACACATTAAACGTACCTGAAAGCTCATTACCACGCCTGGTAATTATCGGTGGTGGATTTGCAGGAATAACATTGATTAAAGCACTCAATAAAAATGACTTCCAGATCGTACTGATCGATCAGAATAACTACCATACTTTTCAGCCGCTCTTGTATCAGGTAGCCACAGGAGGACTCGAACCTGATTCGATAGCCTATCCCTTGCGCAAATATGTAAAACGTTTTGGTAATCTGTTTTTCCGTTTGGCGGAAGTGCAACAACTTTTGCCTGAAAAGAAACAGTTGATCACTTCTCATGGCACCTTGAAGTATGATTACCTGGTTGTTGCCACAGGTGCACGAACCAATTATTTTGGTAATACCAATCTGGAGTGCTATACCATGGGGATGAAGTCAGTTCCGGAAGCACTCAACCTCCGCAGTTTAATCCTTCAGAATCTTGAACAGGCAATCGTCACCAAAGACCCGCTGAAACGACAGGCCTTGATGAATTTTGTTATTATTGGTGGAGGTCCGACAGGAGTGGAGCTTGCCGGAGCTTTAGCCGAACTCAAGCGTTTTGTTTTTAAAGAGGAGTATCACGATTTGAAAATGGATGATATGCAGGTTTTTTTGATCGAAGGTTCACCCAAACTGGTGGGCGGCATGTCGGAAAAATCATCCAAACGTACACTTGGTTTTTTGAAAAAACTGGGTGTGCAGGTGTTCTTGAACTGTCGCATCAATGATTACGACGGACACAAAGTAGAAATTGAAAACGGCACACCTATTCCATCCGAAAATGTGATTTGGGCTGCAGGTATTAAAGCAGCACCTGTTGCAGGAATGGAACAGGCAGCTACCGGTCATGGAGGTCGCTTACTAACGGATGAATACAGTTGTGTAAAAGGTTTTGAAAATTGCTTTGCTGTGGGTGATGTGGCCTTGATGGAAGGCGATATCCATTACCCAAAGGGGCATCCGCAGGTAGCGCCTGTTGCAATTCAACAGGCAGAGCTTTTAGCTAAAAACCTAAGTAGATTAGTTCATCAAAAAACTTTAAAACCTTTTCGGTACACCGACAAAGGGAGTATGGCCACCATTGGCCGTAAAAAGGCCGTAGTGGATGTAACCGGAATGTTTTTCAGCGGAACATTTGCCTGGTTTGTATGGCTTTTTGTACATTTGATGTCAATAGTCGGATTTAAAAACCGGTTGGCAACACTTTTGCAGTGGTTCTCAAATTATATCAACTTTAACAGTGCATTGAGGCTGATAATCAGGCCCTACCAACCAAAGCAATAAATACATGGCCAAAACCAAAACTGTCTTTTTCTGTAAAAACTGTGGCAATGAATCTCCCAAATGGATCGGCAAATGCCCGGGTTGCGGTGAATGGAATACCTATGTAGAAGAAACTGTTGTAACAGGTAAAAAAGGTCAGTCGATTTCCAGTAGTATTAATATGCCCGGATCGGCAAAGCCTTTGCCGGTGCAAGAAATAAGCAGCACCAAAATTGACCGTATGGATATGGGTTATGCCGAGCTGAACAGGGTGCTGGGTGGCGGTTTGGTTCCCGGCTCGTTGGTTTTGATTGGCGGAGAACCCGGTATAGGAAAATCAACCTTGATGCTGCAGGTGGCATTGCAACTCACTGATGTTAAAGTGCTTTATATCAGCGGCGAAGAGAGTCAGCAACAGCTTAAAATGCGAGCCGACAGAATTGGTATTCGCAACCAAAGTTGTTATATCCTTACCGAGACAGACACCCAGGAAATTGTTCGCCATTTTAAAGAGATGCAACCTGATATGGTTGTGATTGATTCTATCCAAACTCTGCAATCGCCCGGATTGGAAGCCACTGCCGGAAGTATTTCGCAGATCAGAGAGACGGCAGCCGAGATGAATAAACTGGCCAAAGGGTTTCAGGTCCCGGTATTTTTGATTGGTCATATCACCAAAGATGGCAGCATCGCAGGACCGAAGATTTTGGAACATATGGTGGATACAGTTATCCAGTTTGAAGGTGATCGGCATTATGGCTTCCGGATTTTACGGGCTATCAAAAACCGTTTTGGATCGGCTGCTGAATTGGGTATTTTCGAAATGCATGCCAATGGATTGCGCGAGGTAACTAATCCAAGTGAGATTTTGCTTTCGCAGCGCGAAGAAGCTGTGAGTGGTGTGGCAATTGCGGCTATGGTTGAGGGTTTGCGTCCCATGCTGATTGAAACCCAGGCGCTGGTCAGCACGGCTGCTTATGGCACGCCACAGCGCTCCGGAACAGGTTTTGACATGCGCAGGCTCAATATGCTGCTAGCCGTGCTCGAAAAACGTGCTGGCTTTAGGCTGGCTGCCAAAGACGTGTTTTTGAATATCGCAGGCGGCATTCGGGTAGACGATCCGGCGATTGACCTCTCGGTGATTGCCAGTATCTTGTCTTCAAGTGAAGATATCCCGATTGATTCGAAAGATTGTTTTGCGGCAGAAGTTGGTCTATCGGGCGAAATAAGGGCTGTGAATCGTATTGAAGCACGAATTGCTGAAGCAGATAAATTGGGCTTTGAACGTATTTTTATCTCAAAATATAACAGCAAAGGTCTCGATACGAGGAAATATGCCATTGAAATAATTGCTGTAGCCTCAGTCAATCAACTGTTTGAATCCTTATTTGGGTAAGTTTTTACCCGTTTCATACTTAAACTTGTCAACAAAAATCTGTTAATTTGTGTAGCATGGTCAACAAATTAACGTTAATTTGTGTACCATGGTAGATGAATTTATAGTATTTTTGTAAAAAAGCTAAAAATGATTCACCGTTTTATTACAAACAGGATTTTAGAAAGTCTAGTTCCTGGCCGGGTTACTGTTTTGTTTGGTGCCCGTAGAACCGGCAAAACAACTTTGCTTAAGGCAATAACTGAAAAGCTTGCTGAAAAGCGTGTGTTGATCCTTAATGGTGAAGACCTCACTGCTGCTGAGATTTTATCTTCGGGCAGAGCAGAAATTCTCAAAAATCTTACGCAAGATTATGATTATTTATTGCTTGATGAAGCCCAGAGCATAAATGGAATAGGTAAAAATCTGAAACTGTTAATTGATACCAGACCCGAACTTACAGTTTTGGCAACTGGTTCAGCGTCTTTCGATTTGCGTAATCAGCTGGGTGAACCTTTAACTGGTCGTTCTATTCATTTTATGCTTTATCCAATTGCTTTTGGAGAATTAAATCTGGATTATCTTGAAACGGTAAAAAACCTTCCTCAACTGTTGGTTTATGGCTCTTATCCACAGATTTTAATGGAGGAAAACGAAAAAGACAAACGACGATTGCTGGAAAACATTAAAAACGGCTATTTGCTTAAAGACATCCTAATGCTCGATAATCTCAAGGATAGCTTATTCGTTTTGAACTTGTTACGACTTGTGGCATTTCAGATCGGAAATGAAGTTTCATTCAATGAATTGGCTAATCAGTTGGGCACTACCGTAAAAACTGTCCAACGTTATCTGGATATTCTGGAGAAAACTTTTGTGTTGTTCCGTTTGAATGGGTTCAGCCGAAATCTTCGAAAAGAAATAACCAAATCGTCTCGGTATTATTTCTGGGATAACGGCATCCGTAATGTGATCATCAATAATTTCAAGCCATTGGAGCAACGGGATGACGCAGGGAAATTATGGGAAAACTATTGTGTTTCGGAGCGCATCAAAAAGCAGGTGTATCAAGAAACTTTTGCTGAGTTTTATTTTTGGCGCACTTACGATCAACAGGAAATAGATTTGCTGGAAGTGACTGATGAAGAAATTTCAGCTTTTGAATTTAAGTGGGGTAAAAAGAATGCACGTATTCCAAAGGCCTTCCAAAGCCAATATCCTGAAGCTGATTTTCAGGTTATTAACAAAGAAAACATGCATGAATTTTTAACATTTTAATTTCCTGAAGAGACAACCTTCAATCCTACGATACTAATAATTAATGTGCTAATAAAAAACAAACGCCAAAAGTTGACAGCTTCCTGAAAGAAAATGATACCCACCAAAACCGTTCCAACAGCTCCAATGCCAGTCCACACGCCATAAGCCGTGCCCATCGGGATGTGATGTGTGGCTCTGTAGAGCAACCACATGCTCAGGCTCAGGCTGATCACAAAAGCAGTAAACCACCAATAAGATTCTGGTGCAGCAGCGGTTCGGGCTTTCGAAAGGGAAGCTGCAAAAGCTACCTCAAACAGGCCGGCGGTAATAAGGGTGATCCAGGGCATCATGGTGGCAAAATTAACTTATTTTTGGCCAAAACAATTTTCTATGAAGCCATCTTCCAAATTTGTCATCTGGTTTGTGCCACTGGCTTTTGCCATCTATATCCTGATCAACAAGTTTTATTTTGCTGAGTTGTACCATTTCCTGATGAATTATACTGAAGCCGTTTTGGCTTATTTCATGGCTTATCTGTTGGTTGGTTTGCCTCTATTTGTTACTGTGATTATCCTGTTCGGTCGGCAGTCATTTGAGGCTTTAGGCATGTCGCGATCCTTGTTGAAAGGTTTTGGTTTGGCCTTATTGTTTACCCTTCCCATGTTCATCGGCTATGCTGTTGTTTTTGATTTTAATCAGAATCTGGACTGGCGGCAGATCATGTTGGGGGCTGTCTTTGCCGGATTTTTTGAAGAAATGTATTTCAGGGCGTTTTTCTTTGGGCTTTTGTTTCGCTACACGCGCCTGGGTTTCATTCCTTCTGTATTGCTTGGTGCCATAATTTTTGGGTCACTTCATTTGTATCAAAGCAATGATATTGGTGTTATGACCGGCATTTTTATCACCACAATTTTGGGTGCGGGTTTTTTTGCCTGGCTGTATACCGAATGGAAATTCAACTTCTGGTTTATTGCCTGGCTTCACACAATGATGAACCTGAGCTGGATGCTTTTTGAAGCCGGTGATAATGCACTGGGTGGGATTTGGTCTAACGTGTTCAGAGTGATGGCCATCGCCCTGGCAATTTTTATTACAATCCGTTATAAATCAATGCACGGTTCGAAGTGGGTGATCAACAGAAACACGCTTATCAGCAAAACATAACATCAATCTTACATTCAGGCTTCATGAAGCGATGTTTGTAATGGTTGTGGCAAGCTGACAACAAACACGCTCCCCTTGCCCGGCTCACTTTCGACATGAATTGTTCCACGATGAAGTTTTACAAACTCATTCACGATCAACAAGCCCAGTCCGGTTCCCTTTTCGCCGGATGTGCCGGTTTCTGATTTTGAACTATCCAGCTGAAACAGATTTTGAACAGTTTCAGGTGTCATCCCTACTCCCCTGTCTTCGATGTTAATTTTGATATAATCTGCATCTCTTACTACTTTAACCGTAATTTCCTGATCAGGATAAGAAAACTTGATGGCATTGTGGCAAATATTCCGCAGCACTGACTGAATCATCCTGGGATCAGCTTGAAGCTGAATGTTCTCTGGAATTTCTGCAATGATATTGATGTTCTTGATCGCTGCTTCCGTTTTGAGCTGTTTACAAATTTCACTAAGCAAATCATTCATATTAATTGTTTCAGCATTAAGTGGAAACATGCCCCGTTCGAGCCTGTTCCAGTTGAGCATCTGATCAATCAGCAAGTCCAGTCCAACCACTGTTTCGTACAGGGTTTGCATCATATTTTTGTGTTCTTCCACATTGCTAACCGGCAAATCCTTAAGCAATATCTCCGTAAGATTTATAAGACCTGCCATCGGACTTTTCAGGTCGTGCGATATCACGGAGAACAGCCTGTCTTTGGCTGCATTAGATTTTAGAAGCTCCTGAATGAGTTTGGTTTTATGGAAAGCCAATGCCAGATAGTTAGCAGCAAAAGTTCCCCATTTGGTTTTTTCTGGTGTAAAATATTGTTTTCGGGTATATCCAACAAGTATGGCACCAAGTTTTTGATCTTCAACAATCATCGGGATTCCAAGCAGTGTTTTGGATTTGAACTGATTGAAACCTGTCAATCTGCGGGTATAATTCAGTTTAGGGTCCTGAATCACGAGTGGACTGTTATTCTGGAGAACGTCTTGGGTAAAGGTGTTTTCATTTTCAAGTGGTTCGAGTTTGGTAAATAAATCAAACATTGTAGCATGTGATGCCACCGGTATAGCGGTGTTTTTCTTTTCGTCCCAGGCGGTTATGTAACATTCATCAGCACGCATGAGTTGCCTGAAAATTTCGGCAAGTTGTATCCAGTGTTGACTATCGGTGACAGGCTGCAAGGCCAGTTGCGAAAGTAGATTGAGGTGCGCTGACCTGCTTTCTTTTTCTTCCAAGAGAAGTTGTATTCTTTTTTGCTCAGTAATATCAATTCCCGAAAAGAGCAGGATTTCGATTTGTCCGTTTTCGTTATAAATCAGGTTGTTTTTCCAGATATAATAATACGTTTTTCCGCTTAAGACAACGAGTTTGGTTTCTAAAGTTTTGTCTGGCACATTTTTATCGAGAAAACATTTATCGAGAAACTCTTCTATTTCATTTGTCTCCTTACAGTTTTTCAAAAACTTAAACCATGCTTGTCCAATCATTTCAGGTTTTTCAAATTCGGCCAACTTACAACCTGCCTGGTTGATCAAACTGATGGTGTGGTCAGGTTTTATACCGATGATCACCGAACCTGCAATATCCAGGTATTGCTGTGCTTTATATTTTTCGTTGATAATTTGTCTTTCGTATTTCTTTTGGTCAGTAACTTCATGCGCAATAGTAAGCAATCGTTGTTTTTCGCTAATTCTTACATTATAAGTTTGTACCTGAAGGATTAACATCCTGATTTCATCTTTTTGCACCAGCAATTCGTATGGTTTGCTCGATTTTCCCATCGCATGTTGTGCAAGCACACTGGCAATTTTAGGTATCTCACTCAAAGGCAACTGCTTAAGGTGGAGTAGGTTCTTTCCAATATAATCAGACTTATTCAACCTAAAAAGCCGTTCGGCAGCTGAATTGGCATCAACTAAACGTCCTTTAATATCTGTCAGAAGATAGGCTTCGGGTGCCTGGTCGAAAAGAATTTTTACACTGTTCAAACTATCATTAAGCCGTTTTTCCTGAACTTTTTGCCGGCTAATATCCTGGATATAAAGCCAAACCATACGCTCACCATTTTCCTTAAAAAAACTGTCACCATACAGGACTACCGTAACGGTGTGTCCATCCTTATGAAAATATTCCTTTTCGTATGGACCAAAATGACCGGAGATATAAAGAGCTTCTGTTTGAATACGATCAAGCTGATGGTAATGCTTTGGTGTAATATCCAGGTAAGTAAGCTGTTGTAGTTCAGCTTTACTATAACCCAAAATTTTACTCATCATTGGATTACTATCGGCAAAGCGTTTGGTGGCGGAGTTGATTATCGTGATGCCAATGGGGGCCTGTGAATAAAGCTGTTTGAGTAAGGTTTCTTTCTCTGATGCGGAAAGCGCAAATCCTGCATTGAAAATTTCATTGTCATTGTCAGTATTCCGGTTTGAAAACTGTATTGGGATTATTGGCATTAAAAGTATAAAACGCTGCTGATCATCCTGTTCAAGTAAGTGGATTTTCCAGTTTAACCTTACCTTACGTTGTTTAATCCGGGTTTCAAAAATGGCTTCCTTATTATTGGCAAAACCTTGCTCACTCGCTTCCAACTTAGTGAAGGCAGGGATAATTTTAAATATTGAAAGCCCTTCCAGTTCACCAAAAACCTCATTAGCAACATGATTTGCAAAGCTTATCAAACCCATATTATTACAAATAATTACCGGATCAGGCAAGTCATAAAGCACTGATTTATATGGGATACTCATAAGAAAGCAGGATTATATTGAAAGCCAGTTTTGAATCATCTCAAACAATTCGGCAGGCTTAAATGGTTTGGTGATATAATCATCACAACCCGCATTCAAACACATAAAACGATCATCATTGGCAGCATAAGCTGTAACAGCAATTACCCTGAGATCAGGATTTAGCATCTTAATCTGTTTGGTGGCTTCCAAACCATCCATAACGGGCATCTTAATATCCATCAACACCAAATCAATATTATGATTCGCTTTAACTATTTCAACAGCTTCACTTCCATTTCGTGCATAAAGCACGTTAAAGGGTTTTGATTTAAAAATTCGTTTGGTGTATAAGATATTCAGGTCTTCATCTTCTGCAACCAGCAGAGTAGGCCATTCCTGGTTTGTTTCAGCTTGAAGTGGTTTTTCGACAGTTTTAAAAATTTCCATATTTATGGCGGATTTTAAGGGGAGGTGAATAAAAAATGTGGTTCCTTGTCCAAGGACAGAATCGATTTTGATGCGACCTTTTAGTAAGTGTACAAGTCCTTTTACGATAGTAAGACCCAAACCGGCTCCTTCCTGATTACGTGTACTGGAAAAGTCTTCCTGAATAAAGGGTTTGTATATTTCGGGCAGGGCTTCCGGGCTGATACCTTTTCCGCTATCGCGTACAAAAAGTATTAGTTCCTCGTCTTGTATTTCAAAACCCATGTGGATAAAACCACCATCTGTATATTTGATCGCGTTGGTCACCAGTTCGTTAAAAATCTTATAGAGATAACCTCTGTCAGTATCCATATTGGTTTTGAGCCAGGGTTCTGCAATCTCCATTTTTAGCTCAATGCCTTTAATTTTGGAAAAATGCAGGTGCTTTTTGTAAATATCGTTAAGGAGTGAGGCCAGGTGAATGGTTTCTACATTATACGGCATATTACCCGACATCAGCAAAGAAACATCCATGATATCATTGAAAGTGTCGGTGAGTCTTTCAACGCTTGTTCCGAGTGCTTCAATAAAGTCTATCCGATCGTCAAGGCTAAGATCAGGGTCTGAAAGCAATTGCGAAAACCCAACTATACCGTTGAGAGGTGTACGAATTTCGTGTGAAATATTATTCAGAAATGCCGTTTTCAGCCGGTCGCTTGCCTCTGCCTTTTCGCGTTCGTGTGCTAAAGCAGCATTTTTTTCGAGTATTTCTTCGTTCTGATGTTTAAGTTTTTCGTTGAGGCTGCTCAACTGCTGGTTTTGATTTTCGAGGATTTGATGGTTGCTCTTTAAGAGCTGCTCTGTTCTTTGTTTGATTTTGAGATTGGTAAGCAACTCGGCAAAAATTTGCAGCAGTGCCAGTTCGTTGTCAGTAAACGATTTGTATTGTTTTACTGCATCAAAACCAACATAGCCCAGGCATTTATGGTCTTCCATCAATGGAATGGTGATCAGGGATTTTATATTCTGTGGTTCCAGAAGTTTATAAAGTTCGCTTTTGCTGTCAAGTTGATCTATCCTTTCAACAATAGTAATTTCGCCTTTAATATGCGAATTCACCCAATCCGGAACCAACTGGTTGGAAACTCTTTTCAAATTCTCGATTTCGGGTGTGGTACCTTCTGAACACCACTCATAGGTGTTAGTCATGTAGGCTTCTTCCCACACATAGTCAAAAATATATACCCGGTCAACTTCGGCAAAAAGACCAATTTGTTTCAAAGCATTGTTGATTGCCTCGTCAGTTTGGGAAACAGGCAAATTGATAAAACGGGTTGCCAGGTGTGTTAAAATCTGTAGTAAGCGATTATTGAGCAAAAGATTGTTTTCGAGTTGACGTATATTGGTTATTTCGCGAAGCATGAGCAAACCGCTGTTGCTGTTCATGGGCGATATCCGGGCTTCATAAGTACGTTTTTGATTTGGTTTGGAAATCATCAAATCAAAAACCTGTGTTTGTTTGCTGCTTTGGGCTCTCTTAAGTGCCAGTAGTATTTTTGAGCTTGTATGCGAATCAAAAAAACTGTTGATATGTTTTCCTTTATTAAAATCAATCGCTGTTAATGATTGTTTCTCCTGCTGGAATGAGTCACTCATTATTCCGGAAGAATCAATAATATACATCAGATCGGGCATGGCATTAATCACAGCTTTTAATCGTGTGGTAGTTTCGCGAAGCTTTGTAGCCGATTGATGCTGGCTGGTTATATCCCTGTTAATGCTTCCGAACATATAATTACCTTCCAAAACAACCGGAAAAAGTGTTGTTTGAATGATACGCTCCTGACCATTTTGCTTGGTATAAATCCGGGATTTAAATTCCTGAGTCCAACTGATGTCTTTGCGTTGAAGCAGATTTATTATTCTTTTGCGAATGGTGGCAGCACTTTGAGCTGATTTATTTTTGCTTTCATCCGTACTAAGCAAATACATGGCATCCCAAATATACTGGCCAATCATTTCATTGGCATCATACCCGGTGATTATTTCCTCGCCTTTGTTCCAAAGTGTTATCTTGCCTTCTTCATCAAACAATATCAGCCCTTCATCGCTTTGCTCGATCACGGCCCTGAATCGCGCTTCGCTTTCGCGCAAATTTTTTGACATCACCTTTTCCTGCCTGCTCAGATCTTGCCCGGCCTGCTCAATCAACCAAAATTTGTTGTTTTCAATTTCTATAAGGGAAGCCTTAAACTGCCACTCTTCATGGTTATGTCTAAGTAAGAGGGTTTTTACATCCTCTGCGGGACTTCCCTCCTCAATGATTACAATTTTCTTATCAAGCCCGTATGCTTCAAAACTGTTTGAATCTATTTCTAATGCTTCAGAGGCCGAAACATTGGCATAACACAGTTTAAAGTTAATATCACTTATCAGAACCCAGTGCCTGAGCTTATCAAGGAGAGCAGTATTGGGAAAAGAATAGGTTGACATGTCTTATTTCTTGTTTTGTTTATCTATAATTGATTGGTAAATTTAGCCATAAATAATTTTAAACTGTTGAATTCGAGTTATATACATTAATTCCATATTATATGGAATGAATTTAACAACCGAATTATTGAGCCTGATATTAGGCTGAAAACTCCTGATTAATTGCAATTCACAATAGTACCAGACAAGTGTTATGGCTGTAAAATTAATTGTTTCGGAATTAAATGACAACAAGCTGCCTGAAAATTAGACCAAATCAGTTGTATTAAATCAGATTTTATTGGATCACCAATTCGCCGGCCAGTTGCCTCAGGCTGGTCTCACTCAATTTTACCTGCAATCGGGCACTGAGCAAACGGCTCTCGGCTGAGATAAAATTTCGTTGAGCTTCCCTGAATTCAAAGCCTGACAAATCACCGAGCCTAAAACGTTCGGTTGCAATGATCAGATTTTCACGAGCCACTAGCACATTGTGCGTTTCCATGTTCAAAAGCTGAAGCTTGTTGCGATAACTCTCAAATTGTTGATGCAGGGTAGTTTTCATCTCGTTAACAATGGCTTCGAGATTTAACCTGCTGCTTTCGAGTATTATCCTGGCATTTTGTGTTTCCCGTCTGAGATTTAACCCGTCAAAAAGATTCACTCTGGCACTTAATCCGTAAGTTAAACCCTTGGTTTGACTGGTCTTAAGAAATCCTGCTTCAGAATTTTGATCGTTGTAGGTGTAGCCAAGATTGAAATCCAGACTGGGAGCTTTTCGACCTTTGATTTCTTTCAGGCTCAGCTCGGCCAGATAAATATCCTGGTTGCTCAACCTGAGTGCGGTGTTTTGGGTGATCATCTTCTCCTGCAGAATTTCTTTGGAAAGTGCAGGATTGATGGCAAAGCTGTCGCTCACAATAAATCCCGTTTCGGGAGTACGACCCAATAAATTATTGAGGCTGGTTTTTAGCTGAATCAAATCGTTGTTGATATCAATCAAGAGTGCACTATCGGCATTTCGATCCACCTCAGCCTGAAGCAACTCTAATCGTGAACCGGCACCAATATTGAGCTTCTCTGATGCCAGCATCACCCTTTCCTGATCAATTTCAAGTGTTTTTAAAATCACCTTCTTTTGTTTCTCCAGTTGTACCAGGCTATAATAAGTAGATAGGATGTCGAAAATACTATTCTCAACGGTAAGCAAAAGCTCGAGCTCGCTTTGCTGCTCAAGTGAAGCCAGAATATCGGCCCGGGTAAACATTTGAAGACCGTCAAAAAGTGTCCAGTTAAGCTCGGCAGCTGCCGTAAAAGCATCTGCCTTAGCTCCATTGCGATCAGTGATCTGGCCTGTCAAAAACTCCTGTTTTGAATCAGTTACACTATAATTTTGACCCGCATTAACATTAAGCTCCGGAAGAAATCCGGCATTACCAAGGGTGTTGTTATTTTCAGCTATTTGAAGATTTGATCTTTGCAAGCGGATGGAATAATTGTTTTCGAGCCCGATACGCACGGCATCTGCTTCTGTGAGCAGCGTTTGAGCTTGCAAAAGAGGTATCGAAATTAAACTCAAAACTAAAACTATGACGGAGCGCAACATGGCATTTGTCTTTAAATTAATCAATTAGCTAATGGTTTGTTCATCATCGGTCTGCTCACCTACATTCGATACTGATTTCTGACTTTCAGAAACATAGGCATACATTGCCGGTATCACAAAGAGTGTAAGCAGGGTGGCAAAGGTGAGCCCGCCAATGACCGCTGTTCCCATTGCCACACGGCTTTCTGATCCGGCTCCAAGTGCCAGGGCAATGGGTACCGCGCCCAAAATGGTTGAGAGACTGGTCATCAGGATTGGCCGGAAACGTGCTACTGATGCCGAATGGATTGCATCAATCTTATTTAGCCCCTGCGCTTTGCGTTGATTGGCAAACTCTACGATCAATATCCCATTCTTCGAAACCAGCCCAATAAGCATAATGATGCCGATCTGGCTAAAGATGTTAAGTGTTTTTCCAAAATACCAGAGTGTAAGTACCGCACCTGCCAGTGCTAATGGAACAGTGAACATAATAATAAAGGGATCGCGGAAACTTTCGAACTGAGCCGAGAGAACCAGATAGATCAGGACTAGTGCCAGCAGGAAGGCAAAAACCAAACTCGAACTGCTTTCCTCAAAATCTTTGGAAGCACCGGCAAGTGAAGTGCTAAAAGTGTCATCAAGTACTTCTGCAGCTATGCGATCCATCTCGGCAATGCCATCGCCAATGGTCTTTCCGTCAACAGGATTGGCCGAAACAGTAGCCGAAACATAACGGTTATAACGAAAAAGCTGTGGCGGATTGGTTTCTTCAACAATTTCTACCAGGTTTGAGAGTTGTATCATCTCTCCCACATTGTTTTTCACATACAAAGTCTTCAGGTCGAGTGGTTGATTGCGGTAAGATCGTTCCAACTGACCAATCACCTCATATTGCTTGCCATTCATAATATAATACCCAAAACGCGTCCCGCTCAGAGCAAACTGCATTGTCTGGGCAATATCCTGTGCCGAAACACCTAATGTACGAGCCTTTTCTCTGTTGATAGAGATCTGAAGCTCAGGCTTGTTGAACTTAAGGTTGAGATCAGCCACCTGAAATACAGGACTTTGATTTACTTTCTCCATGAATTCAGGAAGTATCTCGCGCAGCTTCTCAATCTGATTCGACTGGATCACATACTGCACAGGCAATCCGCCACGTTGTGTTCCAATAGATTGATCCTGAATAACAAAGCTGCGGGCCGCCGTAAGTTGCGACATCCGGGCACTGACTTCATTTGCAATTTGCTGCTGACTGCGGTCCCTTTTATCGGGTTCAACTAATTTTAATCGGGCAAAAGCTGTGTTAACTGAGCTGCTGGCACCAAAACCCGGCGATGTAACTGTTACCAGAGAATAAATTTCGGGAACCTCTTCCTGAATCGCATCAATCATCTCGTTCACATAATCCTCCATAAACTCAAAAGTGCTTCCTTCCGGTGCAGTAACAACCACACGCATCCCCGACCGGTCTTCGATAGGTGCCAGCTCCGAAGGCAGATTCTTGCCAAGTCCATAAATAAGCAAGGCCGAAAGACCAATCACCACAAAAGCCATCCATTTAACCTTTAGAAATGCAGTTAATGCATTGGCATAAAGCGAATTGAGTTTTTGGAAAAAAGGTTCTGTAGCCTGATGCAACCAGTTATGCTTTTCCCTCTTTTTGAGGATTTTAGTCGAAAGCATGGGTGTGAGTGTGAGCGCCACAAAGGATGATATGATAACCGATCCGGCCAGCACCACACCAAATTCGCGGAACAAACGACCAGTAATACCTTCCAGAAAAATAACCGGCAAAAATACAATTGCCAGTGCTACGGTTGTTGCAATGACAGCAAAGAAAATCTCTGCCGATCCTTCGATTCCGGCCTGCAACGGCCTGACGCCTTTTTCGATCTTACTATAAATATTCTCAAGCACCACGATCGCATCATCTACCACCAATCCTATGGCTAGCACAAGCCCCAACATGGTGAGCACATTGATTGAGAAATTGGCAATGTACATGATGAAAAATGAACCTACCAATGAAATGGGAATCACGAGCACCGGAATAATGGTAGTACGCCAGTCGCGAAGAAAAAAGAAAATTACCAGCACAACCAAAACAAAGGCCATATAGATGGTTTGCTCAACCTCTTTGATTGAATCGCGGATAAAATCGGTATTATCAAAACCTATTCCCAGTTCAATATCTTCAGGCAAATCCTTTTGAATCTTTTCGACCCTGCGATAAAACTCATCAGCGATATCAATATGATTGGAGCCTGGCTGTGGGATAACCACATTTCCGACCATCGGCACTCCGTCACGACGTAAAATGGTACGTTCGTTAAGTGGAGCCAATTCAGCATAACCAATATCCTTAAATCGCACCAAGCCGTACTGGCCTTCTTTGATAATGAGGTTGTTAAACTCTTCCGGTGTTTCAAGCCGGCTAAGGGTACGTACGGTAAGTTCGATGGTATTTCCTTCTATCCTGCCGGATGGCAACTCAAGATTTTCGCGCAATAAGGCATTTCTTACATCCAAGGCACTCAGGTCGAAAGCAGCCAGACGGATGGGATCCATCCAAAGCCTCATGGAGTAACGCTTTTCGCCCCATATTTGGATCGCACTAACACCAGGTATGGTTTGCAAACTTTCTTTAAAAGTGCGTTCAGCTATTTCTGTTAATTCCAGCAGTGATCTTTGTTCGCTCTTGATATTCAAGAAGATGATTGGTGTGGCGTCAGCATCAGCTTTTGATACAATAGGCGGATCGGCATCCGGAGGAATGTTTCGCAAGGCACGCGATACACGATCGCGCACATCATTGGCAGCAGCTTCCAGGTCAACCGAAAGGTCAAACTCAACAGTTATTGTGCTACGGCCATCGCGGCTCACCGAAGTGATCGTCCGGATACCATCGATACCATTAATAGATTCTTCGAGCGGTTCGGTTATCTGCGATTCAATAACATCAGCATTGGCTCCAACATAATCTGAACTAACCGTGATAATGGGCGGATCAACACTGGGATACTCTCTAACGCCCAACGACACAAGACCTATCAGTCCAAAGAGAATGATCAGGATTGACATTACAGTGGCCAGAACAGGGCGGCGGATGCTAATTGATGAAAGACTCATAATTAATTTATTCCTGTGATTTGTACCTTCATGCCGGGTCTTAGTTGCAATAGTCCGGTTGTTAAAACCGTATCACCGGGCTGCAAACCGGAAATTATTTCTACAGCTGACTCTGTTCGCAAACCGGTAGTAACATCCACAGCCTGCGCCAGGCCATTGCGAAACACAAATACTTTATGTGTTCCCATTTCAGGAATAAGTGCCTCGGCCAGAAGCTGCATGGTTTCTTCGTTGCTGATCAACGGAATTGTTACACGGGCAAACGAGCCGGGCACAATCTTTTTGTCAATATTTGGATAGATTGCCCGCACCGGCAACGATCGGGTCTTGGCATCAATGCGGGGTTCCAGGGCATAAATTTTAGCATTAAACACACCAGGATAATTCTCAACACTAAAACTCACCTCATTTCCAATACTGATATAGGGTACATAACGTTCGGGCACACTGAACTCAATCTTAACAGGCTGTGTGCGAACCAATGAAACCACCGGCATTCCAGGCGACAAATAACTGCCTTCGCTTAGGAGTCGAAGACCCAACTGACCACTAAAAGGAGCTTTGATCATGGTTTTGTCAAGCTGAGCCTGTAATAGTGCAGCTTCAGCTTCAAGTGTACTCACTTCTGTGAGCACCTGATCATATGCCTGCTGACTAATGCCTTGTTTTTTAAGAAGTTGGCGCTGGCGCTGCTCGCTCTCACGGGCAAGTTTCAGTTGATGCTTATTCCGTTCAATTTGTGCATATAAGTCTGCATTGTTTAAAGTTACCAACAACTCACCTTCCTCAACCCGGCTGCCTTCATCAAAATGAATTTTTACTACCTGACCAGCAATTTCAGCAGAAACATCCACCTGTTCATCTGCCAGTATTGAACCTCCGGCAATAAGCGCATCAGTGAGTGGGGCTTTCTTAATTATCATTGCCTTAACCGGCAGAACAGTATTGGCACGTGATGGTGAACGCAAAGGGTCAGTCTGTTCTTTTCGGTCGAACAGTCCGCCCGATAACATAAGCCAAATAAGTAAAAATAAAGCCAAGCTTAGACTTATAAGCTTGATGAGCATATTTTTTTTCATAGTTTTATTGTTCAGTAAACTTAACCCTGACAGAAACTAAAAGTTCAATTACAGGCAGCAGAAACTGGTTTGAACCCCTGCAAAAATAAACTTTTTCAACTGCTTTTGATTTCCCAAACAAACAAAAAGCACAAGGATTTAGTACAAGAATCCAAATAGTCAAAGCGGAATTTTATTCTCGAGGCCAAATTCCAGATCATCTGCTGCAATAATCGCTTTTTCCAGGTTTTTGATTTGCCTGTATCCATATGTCTTACCACAAATTTCAATGGTATAGCGATTGTCGACAAAAAAATCAGCCTGTTCTGCAATTTCCACCCGATGCTGATATTTTAGCTGATTCACGATAAATGTTTCAAGCATATTTCCTGTATTAATCGCATCAGGCGAAAGCGCAAACATCAAATTGGTATTTTCAAGAAACAACTTATCAGGTTTTTGTAATCTTGTGATTCCCTTGCTATCACGGTAAATATTCGCAATCAACTGTGCCTGGTTCAAATACCACAAATATGAAAGCAAAGTTTCGCGGTTAATCCCGATTCGCTCACTAAGTTTGGAAATATTTGGCGTAAAAGGAGCAGAAACAGCAATGATATAAAGCAGCTTTTTGATTTTAGGCAAATACGTCAGATTCAAGTGTTTTAGTTGTGGCAACTCTAACTCAAGAATCATATTAACTACTTCTTCAAGCCTTTGATAATAAAGTTCAGCTTGCTCTAAAAAAACGGATAATACCCTCCTTTAAGGTATTGTGCAAAAAATTGAAGCTTATACTTTACATGATATTCTTGGAAATCATTCTGAAATATCACAACACATTGTAAAGCAGATAAGACCGCTCCAATTTTTTGCATGGTGCAACCAACAATATTTGATAAATTTTGCATGATGCATCCAACAGTTTCACGAATTACTTTTTCATTTCCAATCATTAACAGCCAAAAAAATCCAGAAACCTCTGCAGGATTCTGGATTTATTAACTAAGGTTTCACACCCAATCAATGCGGCTCATTGCCTTGCTGGCAGCAGTCGGGCAACTTATCATGAGCTTCCTGATCGGCAGGTAAATCATCGGCATCGTAGCCAATTTTGGTGATAGCTTTTTTAAGGTTTTCTTTATCGTTTTTACCTTTCTTATAAGTAATGCTGATCACTTTGGTTTCTTCGTTCAGTTCAACCGCTTTCACGCCCTTCTCAAACGCCAGATTTTTTTCCAGCCTTTCCTTGCACATGCCACAAATGGCTGAAGTATGTATTTCGACAGTTTCTGTTTTCTTATTCTTGTCACTTTGCGCGTGAATACTAAAAGGAACTATCAAAACCAAAGTGATAATTAAAAATGCAAATTTTTTCATATTCATTCTTTTATACTGTTATTCAATTGTATATCTCAATCCGGCATAAACTTTTATTCCATAAATCGGCCCCCAGATAATACTGGAATCAAAATAAGGCCCGAAAGGTTCATTGGCAGCCAAAATTGGATTGTTTTGCTTAAAATTTGTCAGGTTTTCACCACCGAGGTAGATATTCCATTTCCGGAAAAACTTAGTCACCTGCGCATTCACAAGGGTGTAGGCTGGTGAATAATCATCCAGGCGGTATGGCTCCGGATTACCTGCTGTCGAAGGCAGACGGCTTACTCCATTAAATTGCGTGGTAAGATCAAACTGCCATTTGCGCAAATTAGTGGCATACGAAAGACTTACCAAGCCTTTGTATTTGTTTACCAGCGGTTTTTCCTGCAGTTCGTTGTTAAGCGTCATTTGAACATCGTTAAAACGCACGGCTACCGTAACATCCAGCCCCTTCAGCAATTCATAATTAGCTTCGAGCTGGATGCTGTTTGAATAAGATCTGCCATCCAGGTTATAAACCAGCACTTTATGTGCATCGGCATCGCGATCAAGAATTACCTGATTGATAAAATCGGTTCTGTAAATATCCAATCCGATGGTTAGCTCTCTGTTATTCAGATCAATATGCTTGCTGAAATTCAATCCGTAATTCCAGGCTTCTTCCATCTTTGGATGTTCGCGCACAATGAGCTGCCGCGAAGAAGCCAGCATGGAAGTGTTTTCTGCCAGCACATTGGCAGTCCGATAACCTTTCCCGGCTGAAAGACGCAATATATTGTGCTCATTAAATCCGTAACGCAAATGAACACGTGGTGTGGCAAAAAAACCAAACTTATTGTGATGATCCAGCCGCAAACCAGCAATCAGATTGAGTTTGGTGCCATCGCTGTAGGTATATTGATAAAACACACCCGGAACACTTTCGGTTCTGTTAAAGGTGCTGTCGTTCAGCTGGTCGTCAAAACGGTCGTACAAATAACTGAATCCTGTTGTATAGGTATGCCGTGTGTCGCTTATATAACTCTGAAACAAGGCATTGCCATAATAGCTGTATTGTGTTCCTTCGTAATCCTGCAACCCAAAGTAGGTATCCATATGGTGATAGATAAATTGTTGCTGCACGCCCAGGCTGGTTTGCGGACGGGTGAAGATAAAACCGGTTTTCAGGAAGGTCTCCACACGTTCGGTCAGCAACTCAATGCCAAAACCATTGTCCACATCGCGTGGTTTATCAGGATCAAAACGCATTTGTCCACCCCGCCGATCTTCCTTTAAACCTTTGACACCAAACTGACCTTCGAAGTTTTTGGCATGAAAATCCGTCCGTGCAAAAAGGTTGTATTGCGTATAAAGCGGATCATCCAGAAAGCCATCGTCATTGTCATCATGTCTGGTTCCATTCCGGCTCCAGTGCCCCATCACCATAGCATGCATATGATCGTTAACCGCAGCTTTAGTATTGAAATTAATCTCGCTGCGACCCATATGATCCTGAAAAAGATTCAGAAAAAACCGCTCGCTTGTTTCTGCTTTTTTATATTCCACATTGATTTGTCCGCTGATGGATTCGTAACCATTCAAAACAGAGGAAGCACCTTTGGAAACCTGAATAGATTCCATCCAGCTGCCTGGCACATAGCCCAATCCAAAAGAAGTAGCCAGGCCACGAAGATTTGGAATGTTTTCGCTCATCATCTGGGTGTAAATACCACTGAGGCCAAGCAGTTCGATTTGTTTGGCTCCCGTAACGGCATCGCTGTACGAAACATCCACACTGGCACTTGTTTCAAAACTTTCGGAAAGGTTGCAGCAAGCCGCTTTTTGCAATTCACCAGAAGTGATGGTTTGGGCGTTTACCGTGCTCAAGCGCGACACGTAATTGGTCTTGGCACGATTCACTACCTCCACTTCTTCAAGGGTTTTGCTGCCTGACATAATGTGATCATATTGATCCCCATCATGTGGAGCATGAATCGTATCGCTGGCATAACCAACGAAGCTAAAAACCAATGAATGAGCGTGCGGCAAACGTTTGATTTTGTATTTCCCCTCCCCATCACTAATTGTTCCGGTTTGTGTGCCCGACCAGTAAACATTTACTCCGGGCAAGGGCTGATCTCCGTTTTCACTCTTTTCAAAAACTGTTCCACTGAGTTTCTGAGCCTGGGATGTAACAATTGTCAGGCACATCACTCCAATTAAAAATATAATTATTGCTTTAATTTTCATTGCTTTAATCTGTAATAAATTTTAATCCGACAGGTGTCAGATACAAAAACTAAATAATTGACAGGATTAAAGCTGGTGGTGGGAAAGTTTAAGTTGTGAACAGGCAATCAGAAATTTGATACCGTTGCCTAAAGTGCCGGAATCATCCGTAACTTCCGAATAAGAAGGTTTAGTATTTTCTTCAGCTACCGGAATGATAATTTCATATAATCTGATGGCCAGATTTAAGAAATGATTGAAAACAATTTTAACATTCGGTAAATCAAATTCGGTAACAAGCTTCACATAATGGCTGAAATCAGTACAGCAAGCTTCAGCATCGAGCTTATTTTGGTTTACTTTACAACAAGATTTCGATGAATCCACAGAAGAACTCGTGGGCATGCAGGTTTCTCCCGAATGATCACAACTAATATTGGAAGCAAATAAACTTTTTTCAAGTGTCTTTTCCGTACTGCAATAATGCGCATTGATTGTAAGGCCAACAGTACCAACAAAGATAACTGCAGCCATCATCAGTGCAAATAAACGCATGTACCAGATCTGATTCATGTTACAAAAATAAACATTACCACATAAATAATTGTTAATAAATTCGTAATTTAGATGTATAGTATTGGCTTTTTGGGTGTTAAAAAATCTTAATCAATGCATATCAATAATCGAAATCGGTTGCAGTATTATCTGAATCAGATAAAAGACCTATCTTTGGGCAACAAAAATAACAATTGGATTTTATGTCTGATTTCAAGATTTTAACTACCGAAATACGGAAAAGCATTGCTGTTGTATTCATTAACAGGCCGGAAGCACTCAATGCCCTCAACACAGTATTTTTTGATGAAATGGATGCCTTGATCACGCGTTTGGCCAAGGATCAAAGCATCCGGGTGATGATACTGACCGGCGAAGGCAAAGCATTTGTTGCCGGAGCCGACATTAGCGAGATGGTCAATAAAAATGCTGAAGAAGGTTCAGCATTTGGCAGGCGTGGTCAACACACATTCCGTTCGCTCGAGTTGCTGCCATTTCTTGTAATAGCAGCAATTAATGGCTTTGCACTTGGCGGGGGTCTCGAACTTGCGATGGCCTGCGATATCCGCATAGCTTCGGCCAAAGCAAAATTCGGGCAACCCGAAGTTAACCTGGGGCTTACACCGGGTTTTGCCGGAACACAGCGTCTTCCTCGCCTGGTAGGGCTTGGCAATGCCCTCTTATTGCTCACTTCTGCCGAGATGATAGATGCCTCAACAGCCTTGCGTATGGGTTTGATCCAACAAATTATCGAGCCCGAGCATCTGCTTGATGAAGCATTCAAACTGGCTGAAACAATTGCATCCAAAGGGCCACAGGCAGTACGTAAAGTGAAATTGCTTACCCGCAAAGCCCTGGAAACTGACCTGGAAACCGGCAGCGAACTGGAGTCCGATCATTTTGGATCGCTCTTTGGCGAAAATACTGAAGGACATGAAGGCATGAAAGCCTTTCTGGAAAAAAGAAAACCAAACTGGTAAATAACCCAAAAAATAAAAACTCTTATGACTTACGACGAACGCTTACAACAGGTTGCAGTGCTCGGAGCGGCAGGAAAGATGGGCAGTGGAATTTTACTGCTTACCGCTGTGGAAATGGCCGACATCAGCCTGAAACCTGAAAACAAAGGAAAAACTTTTGTGCTCAATGCCATCGATCTCTCCGATGAGGGGCTGGCCGGACTGATGGATTATCTTCGTGTACAGGTGATTAAGATTGCAGAGAAAAAAACCGTTTGGCTCAGACAGATGTATGCCGACCGAGCCCACCTGATAGAAAATTATGAAATTATCGATCAGTATGTAAACGATGTTCTAAGGCTGGTACGGCCTACCACAGCCATGGAAACAGCTTACCGCGCCAGCCTTGTTTTTGAGGCAGTAACCGAAAACAAAGATCTCAAAGTAAAGATACTCAAACAAATAGATGAAAATAATCCCAACAATGCCTGGTATTTCACAAATACTTCTTCCGTGCCTATTCACCTGATCGAAGCCGAAGCAGGATTGAATGGCAGGGTACTCGGATTCCATTTTTATAATCCTCCCGCTGTTCAAAAATTGGTGGAACTTATTGTTACACCTGACAGCAATCCTGATATGAAACAATTTGCACTGGATTATGCCAAAGCACTTCGTAAAATAGTGGTTGCCAGCAACGATATTGCCGGGTTTATTGGCAACGGCCATTTTATGCGCGATGCTTTATATGGCATCAATCAGGCGCTGGAACTGGCCAAAAACAGGCCTTTTTACGAAGCTGTTTATTTGATCAACAAAGTAAGTCAGGACTTCCTGGTTCGTCCAATGGGAATATTTCAATTAATTGATTATGTGGGTATCGACGTGGTGCAATTTATCATGAAAGTGATGAATCCTCATATGAAGGATGAAAACCTGCACAGTTCCCTACTTGATCAATTGATGGAACATGGTGTAAAAGGCGGGCAGCAATCAAGCGGAGCTCAAAAAAATGGCTTTTTAAAATATGAAAAAGGTTCCATTACTGCTGTTTACGACATCAACAAACAGCATTATATTGCTGTGGAAGAGTTTGCTTCCTCCTGTGATCAGGAACTTGGAGCACTGCCATCCGGCCACAAACCCTGGAAAGCTGCTGTAAGAATATCAGATAAAGACAGTCACTTTGGCCCTTATTTCGAAGCCATGAAGCAAGCTGATAATCTGGGTGCTAAACTGGCAGTGAAATACGGCCAAAACTCTGATGCTATCGGACGCAAGCTTGTGAGCGATGGCGTAGCCAATCAGGATGAAGATGTGAATACCGTAATGCTTACCGGCTTTTTCCATGCCTACGGACCCATCAACAAATATTTCGCCTAACGCAAAAACTGAAGACAATGCAGAAAAAACTCTATATGACAGCCGGTTACAATACCGTATCACTCGGGACCGGCCGCAAAGAATTCAATCCTAAAAAAGAACGTCCTGGCCTTGAGCATTACATCAGCGAAGCTGGTAAAGGTGTTGTGAAACAGATTGGTGATGCCGACAAAATTGATGAAACAGTGATTGGCAATTTTATGGCGGCACGGTTCAACAAACAGGCACATTTGGGTGGCTTTGCCGGATTGGTTGACGACAAACTCGAATACAAACCCTCACTAAGTGTTGAAGGTGCCTGTGCTTCAGGAGGTCTTTCACTTGTCAGTGCTATGCGTTCGGTATTGGCAGGGACTGCTGAAGTAGCCATTTCGATCGGCGTTGAAGTGCAAAATACCGTGAAAGCCATTTATGGTGCAGATATCCTGGCAGGAGCCGGCTGGTTTCAAAACCGAAAAACAGGTCACGCTTATTTCTTCCCCGGTCAGTTCTCAGATCGTGCAGGTGTGTATTACGAAAAATACGGCTTCGATTACGCCCGTGCCGGAATGAGGCAATGGTTTGTGAATGCCATTGAAAATGCCCGCCTCGATCCTGATGCACAGGAACATCACAATGCTACACCAGATCTGGCAGGATTATATGACAAAATGAAACCCAATGGAAAAGCGTTTGTGGATCATTTGAATGTGCTCGATTGCTCCAAGGTTTCTGATGGTGCCTCCGGGATTTTGGTCAGTTCGGAATTAGGATTACAAAAACTGGGTATCGACAAGTCGCAAGCTGTAGAAATTGCAGGATGGGCACAAGTAACCCGGAATATCACCAAAGATCCTGTTGATCCGGTGGAGCTCACTACCATCAAAAAAGCCGCCGAAAAAGCACTCAATATGGCTGGTATCACCATTGATCAGGTGGCCACTGTTGAAACTCATGACTGTTTTAGCATTGCAGGAGTGCTGTCAGTTGAGGCCCTTGGACTAGCCGGAAAAGGCCAGGGTGCCGAATATGTGGCAGCCGGAAACACAGCCCGCAATGGTGCCATGCCCATGAACACTACCGGAGGATTAATCGGTTGGGGTCATCCTACTGGTGCTACCGGTGTACATCAGGCTGTTACCATTTGGCAGCAACTCACCGGTAATGCCGGACAAGCACAAATCAACATTCCTGCAAACCGGCCTTATGGTATGACCATTAATATGGGTGGAGATGATGTGACGGTTGTTGCTATTGTCTTCAAAAGAGGATAACAAACCAAATAAATAAGAATACCCTATGAAAAAATTTGCAGTTGTTTTGGCAGGCTGCGGTGTTTATGACGGAGCCGAGATCCATGAAGCTACTTTGGCCATGCTTGCCATAGCTCAGGCCGGAGGCGAATACCAATGCTTTGCACCAGATATTGATCAGCATCATGTGATCAACCACCTCACCGGAGAAGAAATGCCCGAAAAAAGAAATGTACTCATTGAAGCAGCCCGGATTGCCCGTGGAAATATAAAACCATTGAGCGAATTTAAAGAAGCTGAGTTCGATGCTATCCTTTTTCCGGGTGGCTTTGGTGCAGCTAAAAACCTTTCTACTGTTGCTTTTGACGGTGCCAATGCTAAAGTCAATCCCGAGGTGGAAAAAGCCATCAGGGCAATGAATGCAGCGCAAAAACCCATTGGAGCCATGTGCATATCTCCCACTTTTGTGGTTAAGGTGTTGGGAGAAGTGGATGTGACCATCGGCAGTGATCAGGGAACCATCGACGTGATCGAAAACATGGGAGGAATGCATGTGCACACTGAACATGGCGATGTGGTGTACGATGCCTCTAATAATGTGTTCACTACACCTTGTTATATGCTCGAAGCCACCATCACCTACATCTGGGACGGTGCTTACAACCTGGTGGATGCCATGATGAAAAGCATGAGCGGAGAGATTGAGGAATAAATCCGGTATTATGATCCATTCGCTTTTTGGTATCAAGTATCCCATTATACAGGCCGGCATGATCTGGTGCAGCGGCTGGAAACTGGCTTCTGCCGTGAGTAATTCAGGTGGATTAGGATTGATTGGCGCCGGCTCCATGTATCCGGAAGTGCTTGAAGAACATATCCGTAAGTGCAAAGCCGCCACGAACAAACCATTTGGCGTGAATGTGCCTCTACTCTATCCTCAAACCGATGAGCTGATACAAATCATTCTGCGAGAAAATGTTCCCATAATATTTACTTCAGCCGGAAACCCTGCTAAATATTCAGGGCTGCTGAAATCGAATGGCCGTAAGGTAGTACATGTGATTGCCAATCAAAAATTTGCACTTAAAGCAGCAGAAGCCGGTGTGGATGCGATTGTTGCTGAGGGTTTTGAAGCCGGCGGGCATAATGGCATCGAAGAAACCACTACCATGACGCTTATTCCACTTATTAAACAGTGTGTAAATATACCAGTAATTGCAGCAGGTGGTATTGCAACAGGCCGACAGATGCTGGCAGCACTGGCATTGGGAGCTGATGGGGTGCAGATTGGTTCGCGCTTTGTGACGGCAACAGAATCATCGGCCCATGAAGCATTTAAACAGGCTGTGATAGCTGCAGGAGATGGTGCTACCATGCTTAGCATGAAACAGCTTATACCAGTAAGATTACTCAAAAACGCCTTTTACGATCAGGTAAGAGCTGCCGAACTAGCCGGTGCAGATCCCGATATGTTAAAAGAAATCCTGGGAAGAGCGCGAGCCAAAAAAGGCATGTTTGAAGGTGAACTGAAAGAAGGTGAACTTGAAATCGGACAGGTTGCTGCCTTGATCAGCGAAGAAAAAGCTGCTGCTGAAATCATCACCGATCTACTTACCGAATTCCATGAAGCACGTAAAAAACTTTCACAAGAACAATATAATTTTTAATTTGACCATAAAAAACAAAAAAAAATGAATTTTGAATTTACCGAAGAGCAGCTGATGATCCAGCAGGCTGCCCGCGACTATGCACAGCGCGAACTGATCAAGGATGTGATCGAAAGAGACTACAAAGCTGAGTTTCCGGCTCATCATGTAAAAAACCTGTCCGAACTGGGATTTATGGGTATTATGGTTGATCCGCAATACAACGGGAGTGGCATGGATACCGTTTCATATGTGCTTGCCATGGAGGAACTAAGCAAAGTGGATGCCTCTGCCAGCGTGATCGTTTCAGTAAATAATTCGCTGGTTTGTTTCGGTCTGGAAGCCTATGGATCGGATTATATCAAAGAAAAATACCTGAAACCACTAGCCGGTGGTGAAGTGATAGGTGCTTTCCTTCTTTCGGAGCCCGAGGCCGGAAGTGATGCCACCAGCCAGCGCACCACTGCCGAAGACAAAGGAGATTATTACCTTGTGAATGGCACCAAAAACTGGATCACCAATGCCAATTCAGCTTCAACCTACGTTTTAATTGCACAAACGCATCCCGAAAAAAAGCATAAAGGTATCAATGCTTTTGTGATTGAAAAAGACACTCCGGGCATCACCCTTGGGCCCCATGAGGACAAGATGGGGATGCGCAGCTCCGACACCCATTCGGTAATGTTTAACGATGTAAAGATTCCAAAAGAAAACCGAATTGGGGAAGACGGCTTTGGATTTAAATTTGCTATGAAAGTGCTCGAAGGCGGCCGTATTGGTATTGCTGCTCAGGCACTCGGACTGGCTTCCGGAGCATTGGAGCGTGCCGTGGCCTATTCCAAGGAACGGAAGGCTTTTGGTACCGAAATCGCTAACCATCAGGCCATTGCCTTTAAGCTGGCCGATATGGCCGTGAAAGTTGAAAACGCGCGCAACCTCTGCCTCAAGGCTGCCTGGCTCAAGGATCAGGGAAAACCATATGGCGTGGCCAGTGCGATGGCTAAACAATATGCCGCCGACATCGCCATGGAAGTGACCACAGAAGCTGTTCAGATTCACGGCGGATACGGTTATACAAAGGAATACCATGTGGAACGTTTGATGCGTGAAGCCAAACTGACACAGATTTATGAAGGCACTTCCGAAATACAGAAAATTGTGGTTTCGAGGGATTTGCTGAAATAATTGTGATTGTTTTCAAAAAATCTTAAACACTTCATCGCGAATTGACAAAAGCTTTGATAACTTTGCGCCCCTGATTCCTTAATGCCTTATGAGTTTAAAACCCTGGAAGGATTCGGTGGCGCAAGTCTTTCATCCCAAGCTCCTTACGTCTATCCGTACATATAACCGCGATCAGTTTGTTGCCGATCTGATTGCCGGAATTATTGTTGGCGTTGTAGCGTTGCCTCTTGCAATAGCCTTTGGAATTGCAAGTGGTGTTGAACCTGAAAGAGGCTTAATCACTGCCGTGATCGCCGGTTTTCTGATCTCTGCCCTTGGAGGTAGTAGAGTACAGATAGGTGGGCCAACGGGAGCTTTTATCGTGATTGTGTATGGCATCGTAGAGCAATTTGGTGTGGACGGCCTTATTGTTGCCACCATCATGGCAGGAGTTATTTTGGTTATAATGGGTGTATTACAACTTGGTACCCTCATCCGTTTTATGCCTTATCCTATTGTAGTAGGCTTTACGAGTGGAATAGCTATTGTGATTTTCTCATCACAAATGAAAGATCTTTTTGGCTTACAGACCGCGGCAGCTGTTCCATCCGATTTTCTGGAAAAATGGAGTTTTTATTTCCTGAATTTTGATGTCGTAAACTGGTATGCCCTTGCGTTGGGAATGGCAACAGTTTTGATAATAGCATTATGGCCAAAAGTGAATAAACGCATTCCCGGAACCTTGATAGCTCTGCTCCTGACCACTCTGGTTACCAGTTTATGGGATTTGCCGGTCGAAACTATCGGCAGTCGTTTTGGTGCTATCAGCGGAGGCATAAGGGCGCCGCAAATTCCTGTTATCAGCTTCGATAGCTTCAGACATCTGCTGGCTCCTGCCTTTACCATTGCCATGCTGGGTGCCATTGAATCGCTGCTATCGGCCATGGTTGCTGATGGTGCGACGGGTGGAAGACACCGCTCCAATACTGAGTTGATCGGACAGGGAATTGCAAACATCATCACCCCGCTTTTTGGTGGTATTCCGGCAACAGGTGCCATCGCCCGCACCATGACCAATATCCGCAATGGCGGCAAAACCCCTGTTGCAGGCATTATACATGCAGTTGTGCTTTTGTTGATTATGCTGTTCTTTGGTCGTTACGCACGTTTAATTCCTATGAGTACGCTGGCAGGTATTTTGGTTGTGGTAGCTTACAATATGAGTGAATGGCGCTCGTTTAAAGCCTTGTTCAACAACAGCAAAAGTGATGTAGCTGTTTTGCTAACGACCTTTTTCCTAACCGTGCTGATCGATTTAACTGTGGCTATTCAATTTGGATTGCTGTTGGCTGTGCTGCTCTTCCTAAAACGCGTTATTGAGACTACTGATGTTGCTGTTCTTAATATGGTAGTTGAAGCAGAAAACAGTGAACTGGCCGATGAAGGCGAAAGTCTTCAAATACCAGAAGGTGTTGAGGTTTTTGAGGTAAACGGACCTTTCTTTTTTGGGATAGCCAATAAATTTGAAGCTGCTGAAAAACTGACAGGCACCAAGCCCAAAGTGCGCATCATCAGGCTTCGGAGGGTTCCGTTTATTGACTCAACCGGTTTAAGTAATCTCAAATCATTTATTCACAGGTCAGCACATAACGGTATTCAGATTGTGTTTTCAGGAGCCGGAAACAAACTTGTGGCTAGTTTAAACAAAGCAGGTATTATTGAAGAAGTAGGCGAAGAAAACAATTGCGTTGATATTCAATCTGCTATTGAAAGAGCAGTACATGTAATGAAACAATAAATCAAGAAGATTTTTATTTATTTGATTTTCAATATTTCATTAGAAATGTAATTCATAAAAACTATTTGTGCCTTCGTTCTCAAAAGCATCGAAATAGTCCTTATCTTGCCTATAAAAGCTTCCTGATTCAATTGAACTACTTATCAGAATCAGGAAAGTTGACTCACTGGCAAGCTTGTTCTGAAAAATTACCATGATGACCAATACCCTTAAATCCCGATTGCTTCTGCCTGATTTGCTCAAAGGCATAGCGGTGGTGATGATGGTTCAGGTTCATCTTACCGAACTTTTCGCTTTACCAGCATTTTATGAAAGCACTGTAGGGAGTTTATCCTTATTCATGGGTGGACCGCCGGCTGCTCCGGTATTTATGGTTGTGATGGGTTATTTTGTGGCACGAAAAGCAGCACCACCCCTTTCGCTTCTGATGCGCGGAAGCAAACTAATCATGTTGGGACTTTTGCTTAATATCGGCCTGAACTTCAATTTGTTGATCAGGTTTTCTCAGGGAAAAATAATCGGAATTGATCCCTGGACCTATGTCTTTGGTGTGGATATCTTATTTCTGGCAGGGATCAGCCTGATGGTTTTTGCCGGCCTCAAAGTGCTCTTCAAAAAGAAATTAATCTTCTGGCTGACAACTCTTTTTATAACGATCCTTGCAAGCAGCCAACTCTCATTATTTGTTAGTGAAAATCGTTTGGTTTTATTCATCCAGTCGTTTTTCTCTGGCATAACATCCTGGTCATATTTTCCATTCTTTCCGTGGTTTAGTTATCCTTTGGCAGGATATTTTTTCTATCTACTGTCAAAAAAATACAATCTAGCCCACTTTTATAATTTTTTGGGAATCCTTTGGATAGTACTTGTAATTGCTCTTTCTGTAAGCTTTTCCTTTGGACTTAAAACAAGTATAAACCTGTCAGCCTATTATCACCATGAGTATCTCTTTGTAATCTGGGTCATTGGCTTTTTGATGTGGTGGACAATCAGTTGGTACTACCTGGAAAAATGGATACCCGACAATCTATTTTTTCGTTATCTGCGATTTTGCGGCAAAAACGTAACCGTCTTCTATGTAATACAGTGGTTGCTTATCGGGAATATTGCAACGGAGATTTACCGCACACAAACATCGATGCAATACCTGGTGTGGCTACTTATCATACTTGTAATCAGCAGTTTGATGACTTATTCTTACACAAAGTTAAAAGCTGTTCTCTCAATAAAAACGAAACTTTAAAACCCTTACTGGGAATCGAACATCTATTCTTAAAAGGCCAAAAAACTCTGATAGCAGGAAAATAAAATCAATTTTGTACCCCTAAATAGCTCTCCGTAGCTCAGTTGGCAGAGCATCCCGATTCTTAAATCGGGAGGGTCGCAGGTTCGAGTAAAATCCTCAAAATATGATTACGTTAGGTTTTAGTGTAATTTTTTACGCTCCAAAGTGTCCATAAACTTCTAAAAAACATTAATTTTGCACCCTTGTTTCTCTCCGTAGCTCAGTTGGCAGAGCATCCCGATTCCTAAATCGGGAGGGTCGCAGGTTCGAGTAAAATTCTCAAAATATGATTACGTCAGGTTTTAGTGTAATTTTTTTACGCCTCAAGGTGCTCATAAACTTCTAAAAAACATTAATTTTGCACCCTTGTTTCTCTCCGTAGCTCAGTTGGCAGAGCAGCTGACTCTTAATCAGCGGGCCGCAGGTTCGAGCCCTGCCGGGGAGACTTAATAACAAAGGCCATAAGCTTTCAAAGTTTGTGGCTTTGTTTGTTTAGTGCTTGAGATACATTATACCGATTTGAAAGCTCAGTTGGCAGAGCATCCCGATTTTATATCGGGAGGGCCGCAGGTTCGAGCCCTGCCGGGGAGACTTAATAACAAAGGCCATAAGCTTTCAAAGTTTGTGGCTTTGTTTGTTTAGTGCTTGAGATACATTATACCGATTTGAAAGCTCAGTTGGCAGAGCATCCCGATTTTATATCGGGAGGGCCGCAGGTTCGAGCCCTGCCGGGGAGACTTAATAACAAAGGCCATAAGCTTTCAAAGTTTGTGGCTTTGTTTGTTTAGTGCTTAAGGTACATTATACCGATTTGAAAGCTCAGTTGGCAGAGCATCCCGATTTTACATCGGGAGGGCCGCAGGTTCGAGCCC
>JAQVLA010000006.1:89937-164363 GCA_028704385.1 Bacteroidales bacterium
CGATTTGAAAGCTCAGTTGGCAGAGCATCCCGATTTTACATCGGGAGGGCCGCAGGTTCGAGCCCTGCCGGGGAGACTTAATATCAAAGGCCATAAGCTTTCAAAGTTTGTGGCTTTGTTTGTTTAGAGCTTGAGATATATTATACCGATTTGAAAGTTCAGTTAGCAGAGCATCCTGTTTTTACATTGGGAGGGCCGCAGGTTCGAGCCCTGCCGGGGAGACTTAATAACAAAGGCCATAAACTTTCAGAGTTTGTGGCTTTGTTTGTTTAGTGCTTGAGATATATTATACCGATTTGAAAGCTCAGTTGGCAGAGCATCCCGATTTCACATCGGGAGGGCCGCAGGTTCGAGCCCTGCCGGGGAGACTTAATAACAAAGGCCATAAGCTTTCGGAGTTTGTGGCTTTGTTTGTTTAGAGCTTGAGATACATTATACCGATTTGAAAGCTCAGTTGGCAGAGCATCCCGATTTTACATCGGGAGGGCCGCAGGTTCGAGCTTTTCAGTGGAACCTTGATGTCATTGAGGCCACAAATGAAGTGTACTTGCAGCCTTTTCTAAATACAATGGTTTAAATTAACTTTGTAGCCAGAAACTTCTACGCGGCATGAAAGATCAAAAACCTGTAAAAGAAAGTGCCTTAAAGGTAAATGCTGGCATAGAACAGCCCGCATCACTTAATAGTGCTGCTATTGAGCGGTTGAAAAACCGTAAGCACCAATTACTTCCGGTACAGACTTATATTGACGGGATATTATGTGGAGATATGGTTTTGCTCAGCAAGGCCATTACGTTGATTGAAAGCAATTTACAAGCACATCAGGAAATAGCTCAACAGATTATAGCTGCTTGTCTTCCGCAATCCGGAAAAGCACTTCGGTTAGGTATTACCGGCGTACCCGGTGCCGGAAAAAGCACTTTTATAGAAGCCCTTGGAGTGATGCTCTGCGAACAAAATCAAAAAGTTGCCGTCTTGGCCATTGACCCCAGCAGTCAACGATCAAAGGGAAGCATTCTGGGCGACAAGACCCGCATGGAACAACTTTCGGCACACCCTAATGCCTACATCAGACCTTCTGCTTCTTCGGGCACGCTGGGTGGTGTGGCACGCAAAACCCGCGAAACCATCATCCTTTGTGAAGCTGCCGGCTTCGATAATATCTTTGTTGAAACTGTTGGCGTTGGCCAATCTGAGACTGCCGTGCACTGCATGGTGGATTTTTTTCTGCTCGTATTAATCAGTGGAGCCGGTGATGAACTGCAGGGCATTAAAAAAGGGATCATGGAAATGGCTGATGGTATTGTAGTGAACAAAGCAGATGGCGACAATATTTCCAGAGCCAACAGGGCCAAAGCCGAATGCGAAAGTGCCTTACATCTTTTCCCACCTTCCGAATCGGGCGTGGAACCTAAAGTGCTGACCTGTTCTTCTATCCAACAAACAGGAATTGCTGAGGTATGGAAAATGATAACCAGCCATCTGCAAACCATAAAAGCCAACGGCTATTTGTTTCATAAGCGTACACAACAGGACGTACAACTGATGTACGACACAATAGATGAAGCACTTAAACGCAGGTTTTATGAAAATTCCAGCCTCCATAAACAGCTTCCTGAAATGGAAAAGGCCGTAAAACAACAAAGACTCACAGCTTATGTGGCTGCACAGCAATTGTTGAATGAATATTTTAAGCCGATAGAGTAATCTGCTAAATATCCCGGAAGTCTTTTTTCTTGTTGAGCTTGAGATCCTGCAGCACCGAGGCTTTAACGTTGATAGAGAAGTTCCAGCTTTTGCGCATTCCCAGTGGTATCCAGCTGAAACGCATTTCCCAGCAATGCAGATCACGATAGATGTTAACAGAAGTGTAGGATAAGTCGTTATTTTCAAAATCCCATCCTGTCCTGAAAGTAAACTTCCATTTAGGCGTGATGTTTACCTCTCCTGAAACACCCAGCGTTTGAACTATCTTTTTTTCGTCAGATTTTATAAAATCGAGGTATCTGATATTGCTGCTGTAGCGCAGGTTATAGTTAAGCGACAAGGACCAGGGAACCGTCCAGTCGATGTAGTCATCCGGATTTTGATTGATCTCGGCCAGCTCTTCTTCACTTCCAAAAGGTGAATCTCTCAGCAGATCGTCTTTCGATTCCGGGGTGGAGGCTGCCTCTTTATTTTTGTCTTTGGCAAAATCCTGCTGTCGCAGATTCCAGTTAAGCCCAAAATTCCAGCTGGACTGGTTTTTCCGTAACAGCCGCTTATTTTCATTCCATTCAAAACGGTTGATCTGTCGTCCGGCCGAATCCAAAACATACGGATCCCAACTACTGCTGTATTGAATATTTAAGTTTTTGAACAGCTTGGTTCGGCCACTAAGTGTGATGTAGGATAAATTAAGCGAATCTCGCGCTAGATCATAACTTCCTGAAACTGATAACTCTTCAATCAGCACCACTTTTTTCATTCCCGAAATCGTATCTTTTCGCGAAGGCACCTTGATTTCGAGATTATTACTGAAACCAAAACTGATCTGTCCTGATTTATCCTTTGGTGGTGAGCCATAGATGGCACCGTCGTATTTAGAGTAAAGCTGCTCCTCTCCTTCGCCATCGATATAGCTGTCGTAATAACCCCAATACGGATCACTAAAGGCAGGTGTATAGGTAAATCCAACTCTCGGTGTTAATACATGCCGGATAGCCCGGATGGGACCTTTCTTAAAATTTACCATGCCATAGAGCTTGGTAGTAAGACTGGTAGAAAGATTAAAATCAACAACATTGTTGAAACCCTGAATCGTATCTGTTTTCAAATATCCAACGATGGTATCGTTGCCCGTGAACAAGGTGTCATTGCTCCAGCTCCTTTTTTTATAATCAAAATACATTCGGTCGGTTATCCTAACCGAATTGGTCAAGGTAAAATATTTGAGAACCTTAAGTGGTAAATTCAAAGGTAAATTATGCTGAATACCGTTTTGCATCTTCGAGAGCGCATCAGGTTTAAACAACATGCTATCGGGCAAGCTAATGCTGTTTCGCGCGTTCATATTATAATTGATATTCAGCTCTTCGTACCATTTGCTTCGGCCAACCGGATTCTTACGTTTTAGAGGATAGAGCCTGTTAACCGAAAAGGTCATTTCCGGAAGCGTAACATCCACCATTTTTGTTTTGGTGTTCTGGCGATGACTGGCATTAACAGTAAGAAAATATTTGTTATCCCAATTGGTTTGGTAGGCAATACTGGATTTGAATTCATTACTCAGGTAATTTTCTGTGGTTACCGGATTAAAGGTGTTAAAGTTGGAGCTAACGATAAACACATCTGCGCTGAAACGTCCTGCAGGCCTCGCTTTGGCATCCTGCCGATGTGTCCATCTGACTCTGAAGTCGCGGCTTTTGCGATAATCTGCAGATCCTTCGTTACCGGTGATATTGATGGCATAACTGGTATTAAACATACCATTGTATTTGTATCGTTTGGTATAACGCATCGTTGGTTTGATGGCCCAGCTTCCACGGGTGTAGATATCCCCTAAAATATTAAGATCAACATAATCGCTGATGGCCCAATAAAAACCGCCATTTTCGAAGTAGAAACCTCTGTTTGACGATTCGCCATAGGTTGGAATCACCACGCCCGATCGCTGTCCGGGATTGTTTGGGAAAAGCCCGAAAGGCACTGCGATAGGTGTTGGCATACCTTCGATGGCCAGATAAGCCGGACCTGTAACGATTTTCTTATCCGGTATAACCTTCGATTTTCGAAACTTAAACTCAAAATGTGGATGCTCTTTGTTGTTACAGGTGGTGTAGGATCCGGAGCGGATATTAATATTGTCGTTATCCATTTTCTTTACCACATTGCCATGCAAAAATCCCTGCCCGTCTTCTGTAAATACAGTTCTTATCAATCCCCTTTTTGTATTGAAGTTATAGGTCATTTCTTTGGCTTCGAAGGTCTGGCCTGATTCGGTAAAAACAGGCGTCCCGATGAGTTTCCCTGTTGAATCAGCAACTCCGCGTGCAAACACTTCGTTACGTTCAAAATTTACTTCTATATAAGCTGCTTCCAGCTTAATTTCACCATAAATCACTACCGCATCTCCATAGAGGTAAACCTTTCGGTTTCGCAAATCCTGTATGATTGAATCACGGGCCGAACGTTCCACCTTATAGTCAATGGCAGTTTTTGGCTTTCCGCCTTTTGCAGTAGTGTCGCGCTGAACAAGGCTATCGTTCAGGCTCATTTCCGGGATTTCATGCTGAATATCCAGGCTGTCATTTAGGTATATTACATTATCCGGAGAATTAAGGGTATCCCGTACAAGATTCAACTTTAAGGTGTCAGGTTGTTTTAAGGTGTCAGGTTGTATCAGCGAATCCGGTCGAATCAGCGTATCGGGATATACGAAACGTCCTGCAGTTACGTTATCTGTAAGCAATGCAGCTTTGGTTAGCGAGCCAGGTAGAAAAAACAATAAAAGCACAACAAGCAAATAGCTAAAGGCATAAGAGATAAAAGGATGTGATTTAGATACCGACAATGTTATGAATCTGGTTAATTTTGCCTTATGAATTACAGCTTGCAAATATACTTTCAAAAAGCGAATACCCAACGTATAGTGATTCAACGATGGACAGTTGTTTTTGTTGTAATCCTGATGCTTTTTACCGTTCCGGCAAGCACTATGGCACAAAAGGGAAGCAAAATTCGCACAGTTGTAATTGATCCCGGCCATGGAGGCAAAGACCCGGGAGCCATTGGCAAACGTTCAAAAGAGAAAGACATCGTGCTGGATGTAGCCTTGCGAACAGGCAATTACATTAAGCAATACCTGCCCGATGTTCAGGTAATTTACACACGTACCAAAGATGAGTTTGTGGAATTACATCGCAGGGCCGCCATTGCTAATCAAAACAATGCTGACGTATTTATTTCAATCCATTGTAATTCAGTAAAAACCACCTCTGTTAATGGTTCAGAAACTTTCGTGATGGGCGACCACCGAAGCCAGGCCAATCTGGAGGTGGCCAAGCTCGAAAATGCTGCCATCCTCTACGAAGAAAATGCCGATGACGAGTATGGCGGCTTCGATCCAAACAGCACCGCTGCCTATATCGCGCTTTCGCTATACCAAAGCGAATACAAAAACCAAAGTATTCAGCTGGCTCAAAAAATTCAGGAACAGTTTACAACACGTGTCGGCCGCAAAGACAGAAGCGTGCAACAAGCCGGATTTCTGGTGCTTTATCGTACCACTATGCCCAGCGTGCTGGTTGAGCTGGGTTTTATCTCCAACCAAAAAGAAGAAGCATTTCTGATGTCGGAAGAGGGAAAAGTGTATATGGCTTCGGCAATCTACAGGGCTTTTAAAGAATTTAAACTGGAATATGAACGCGAAAATACTTTACCTCCTCAGCTCACTGCCGAACAACGCGCGGTACTTACTCCCGACTTTCCGCTTGAAGAATCTGCCACTACTCCTGAGAAACAAGCACATTTAACAACCGATAAGGTGATTTACAGGGTTCAGTTTTTGACCAGCCCAAATGCTTTGGCTCCGACTGATCACAGGCTAAAAAATATTGCCGGGTTATACAGATATGAACATAACGCCCTTTTTAAATATACCAGCGGAGCTTTTAATACACCGCAGGAGGCGCAAAAACATCAGCAATTGATGAAACAAAAGGGCTTTCGGGATGCTTTTGTTGCTGCCTTTTATCAGGACAAACGTATCAGTAACGAAGAAGCACAGAAGTTAACTAACTTCAGATGATACCTGGTTATATCATAGTTTAAAAGATTGTATCTTTGTTTATCAATGAGATAAAAAAATGACCTAAAATCCAGCTAAAGTGAAAGCAAAACGACCTTATTTAGTAGCCTTATCTTTTATATCGGCCTTATTGTTGTTCGTATGGGGCTTTAATTTTTTAAAAGGAAAAGACGTATTCAAAAAGGATCGCGTTTTTTATGCCCGTTATGCTGAAGTAAACGGATTAGTAAAAGCCAATCCGGTTGTAATCAATGGTTTACGCATAGGTCAGGTAAGTGATTTATATTTTGACCCGGCTTTGAATGGCAATATCATCGTTCAGATTTCGATCCATACCGATTTTCCTGTTCCGGCCAATAGTGTGGCACGTATCTTCAGCTCAGACCTGATGGGATCCAAAGCTATTGATCTGCAGTTAGGTAATGCCACCGAAAAACTCCAGAACGGCGACACCTTGATGAGCTCGATCGAAGCCAGTTTGATGGAAGAAGTAAACGCTCAGGTGGCTCCGCTCAAAAATAAAGCCGAGGGACTGCTTTCGTCAATTGATTCAGTTGTAGTGGCTTTACAGGCTATTCTGAATGAGAATGCCAAAGAAAACATCATGAGTAGCCTGCAAAACATTAGCAATACATTCAAAAATGTTGAAAGCACTACCGCAAATATTGATTCGATGGTAGTGTTGGAACGCGGCAGAATAGCAGCCATTCTCTTCAATGTTGAAATGATCACACAAAACCTGGAACACAACACCCGCGAAATTGACCGTATCATTAATAATGTTGCCAGCTTTAGCGATTCACTTGCCGTGGCTGATGTGGCCGGAAGCATCCGCGAAGCGAAAATTGCACTGGCCGAAATTAACCTGCTGATTGCCGGTATCAATCAGGGACAAGGCACCATCGGACAACTCATGCAGAACGACTCGCTCTATCTTGGTCTTCAACATTCTTCTGAAGCACTTAACAAACTGCTCGAAGACATCAAGGCAAATCCGAAACGCTACGTGAAGTTTAGTTTGTTTTAGCTAACGATCCTGCTGATCCGCTCAACAACCGATATTGACCTGAAGTGTTTTCTTTATTTTGAGAAAAAATTGACTTCTCAAATTACTATAGTATTCTGGGAAAGTTAAAAATTTTGCAGTATTCAAAGAATTGCCAACCAAAGCTTTAAGCACTGCAAATGGCCTGCTGACCAAACAATGCTCAATCACGACTTTCATAAGAAAACTGTTAATGATTTCAAAAAAAATAAATAGTCATTGACTGATTCATATAGTTTTGAGGTCAAAATCAATTGTTTACCTGCCATGAAAATACTACTCACCTCATTTTTTCTCATAGGTATAAGTTATTCATCACTCGCCCAATTCGATCCACCACAAGTGATTGACCCCGATGTATTTGGCATTACCAAAATTGTAGCAACCGATCTGAACAATGATGGTTTCAAGGATTTAATCACTTCACAAAAATATCACAGCAACGATAAAATTTCTGTATTCTTCAATAATGGTCAGGAAAACTTTAGTGAACAAATTATACTTACGACCAATATTGATACACCCGAAGGAGTGGCAGCAGGTGATCTGAATCAGGATGGATGGAACGATATTGCCGGAATTTCGCTGGATTCCAATTCATTGTATTGGTTCCCAAATGCTGATGGAAGTTTTCCAAACGAAATACAACTAGACTCTGGCTTAATAATGCCAGAAGATATAGAAATTGTTGATATCGACAACGATGGCAAACCCGATATTGTCGTTCTGGATCATACCAATATCGTTGTGTATTACAATCTTGGTAATGGAAACTTCAATAAAATAACAACCCCAAATGACCACTTTGAATATTATGCATTTTCAATTGCTGATATTGACGGCGACGGCTATAAAGACATCATCATTGGAAGCGGCCAGGTATTGGTTTATATGAACGACAACGGCCTCTTTACAACCCACGATATTGTCCGATCCAATTCCATTGCAAACAACGGGTTTTGCTTTATGTTACACACGGCTGACCTGGACGGAAACAACAGCATGGATCTGATCATTGACGGCAACTCTAACTCCGAAATCAGCTGGTATGCAAATGATGGCAATGGCTTTTTTACTTTCATGGAAAGCATTGAAAACACAATACAATGTCATTCTGTCACCACGGCAGATATTAATGAAGATGGTAGTATTGATATTCTTGCAGCCTTGTTTCAGGAAGGAGAAATAGTATGGTATGCAAATGACGGATCTGGTGATTTTAGCGAAAAACGACTGATTTGCAACGGGACTCCGGCAAGTACAATTGTTGCGACTAATGCCGATCTTAATAATGATGGCAAGCCTGACCTCATCTGGGCACATCCTTTTTCATATAACCTCAACAGAAATCCGGTCGGGATCAGGAACAAGCCAAATACCGCAAAACTTTCCGGATTTACGGTGCAACAAAGTGCTGAACAAAGCATGGTAATTATTAAGGCTCAGACCACTGCATCACTTAGTATCTTTGATATCCAGGGACATTGCATTGCTGAAAATCTACCGCTTGAAGCCGGATCCAACACCCTAAACCTGTCATTGAAGTCAAAATTGTATCTTTTTCGGTTTTCAACAGCAACTGATACCTTCATAAAAAAAATCCTTTTGAAGTGATGTTGACAATAGCATAATAAGAAAAGGAATTGACAAAATAAAGTATGAATTCAATTTCCTGTTAACTACAATTTTTATTTGTTAAAGTTTTTTTCGAATTTTGCCAGAATCATCAATTTTGGGTTAGTATTTAATTATAGCCTATTGATAAGACTTTAGGACTCATTATTTATAGAAAAGTATAACCAATTACTATGAGAATCAAATTCATTTACCTGCTGTTGATATTACTTATCAGCCAAATGGTTAAAGCACAAAACACTGATAAACAAGTTGCTAATGAACTAGTGCGAAATATGCTTGTCTATCAAATATTAAATGATTTTACCGAGACGGTACCTGTTTTTTTTGTTGTTCCCGGCTGGTATTTCTTTAGTTCCTTTCAAGTAACCCAAATTCCGGTTTTTGTTGATGAAGATTATTATGCTGAATTGGACTTTAAAAACCGAAAAAACGCACTGCATAAAGAGCTGTTTGAGGTTTTAGACGTAAACTTTATTCCTGAAATACCGGAAGATAAACACATGGAGGTCAGGCTTATTGATAGTGATAATCTTCTGTATCGTCTGCGGTTTTATCGAAATGATGACACCCTGTTTTTATTACAGGCTGCTGGTAAAAACCTGGACGAAAAACTGTTTAAAATAGTTGATAACGAATTGTTGGAAGTAATAAAAACAGATAAAAAAGGGGTTTCGTACCAAAAGATGGAACGATATGGCGATACGATGAGAATTAATAGGGAATATGATGCCCAAAAAGGTGTTTTTCATATTTCAGAAATGCGCTTTTCAAATGAAAACCTATTACAATCAAAAAGCATCTATAAACAAAGAGCTAATGGTAAGCCAAAACTCAAATCAAAGCATATCTACGAATACGCCGATAACAATTTGACCTCTGTTTTAGATGTCAATAATACCGACACAGTAATCAGCAGTACAATGTTTACCTATAATCTTGATAATTTGTTGTCTTCGATAATTAAGAAACTTCCAAGCAAAAACTTATTTAGTATCAATATGAAGTACGATGATGACAAACTGCTTACTAAAAAAACTTTTCATTCGGATAGAAATATTTACACCCTGGATTATATCTGGAAAGATAAGGATATAGTAGGATTAAAAATGAACTTTCTGGAAAAAGATCAACATGAATTTGTATTTGATATAAACCTTCAAAAACAGCTTTCCAGAATTCAGCATTTAAAATCTCCCAATGTTCATTATCCATTAGATGACAAAGAAGAAATTCATTTTCACTATAACGCAAATGGTAACATAAGATCAATTCGTGTTATTGACAATAAAGGCAGAATCAATAAAGAAATAAGCTTTGAATACGATTATTTCACACCTTAATCATCAGTCTAATTTTTTTGTCAATATGATTGATTAACAAGAGGTTACTTGCTGTTTTAGATTCAATTTCAGGCTGTTACTATTGCTTGGTTTCTTTCAACTTTTAAGTTCAATGAACCGCCAAGACAAATTGCCCGGTTATCATTGATATGCCCGGCAGGAAATCCAAAACAAACCGGATAATCAAATTCCGAAACATGTTCGGCAATGATCTCTTCGGCTGTTTTCCCGAAGGGAATAGTGTTGTCATTCATGTCTGTCATACCGCCAATGAGCAAACCAGCTAAATTGTTTAATTTTCCAGCTCGTTTGATGGCCAGCATTATGCGGTCGATGTGATACAGGTATTCATCCAGATCTTCCAGAAAAAGGATTTTTCCATTGGTTTCAGGAAACATCTCGGATCCCAGTAAGCTGTACAAAGTCGAAAGATTTCCACCTACAACTTCCGCTTTCACATCGCCGGTTTTGTTGAGCGGATGCGCATCAAAAGAGATGGGTTTCATTTGATTTTGAAGGGCATCAAAAAGCGATTGCAGGCTTTCATTTGTATTGCTTCCAAAATTGATGGGCATGCTGGCGTGCAGACTTTGAATACCCAGCTGCTGCGCCTTGGCATGAATCACCGTAATATCGCTGTATCCAACCAGCCATTTGGGCGATTGTACAAAGCCACCGAAGTCGAGCCGGTCAATGATTCTCAGGCTGCCATAACCACCCCTCACAAAAAGTACTGCTCTTACTTCCGGATCGTCCAGCAAATCCTGCAGCAGGGCAGCACGAATGCTGTCATCTCCGGCAAACTGATTTTCGCTTGCAAAAAGCCGCTCATCGATTTTAATCCTAAAGCCGGCTTCTTCAATCTTCTGAATAGCAAATTGTAACTCCTCAGGCGAAATTTTTCTGGCCGGAGCCGAGAGTGCGATCAAATCGCCTTTTTGTAGGGAGATGGGCTGTTGCATATCGAAACTAATGGTTAACTTTGCGCCTCACTTTTAGAACCTAAACCCATGCCGGCAAAGCGTTTACCGGAGGGCAAAAAACTTTTTCAATGGAAGCCAAAGATAAACAATTCAAACGTTATACCATCACTTCGGCCCTGCCTTATGCCAACGGGCCTATTCATATCGGACACCTTGCCGGTGTTTACGTTCCGGCAGATATTTATGCCCGCTACCTGCGCATGAAAGGCAAAGACGTATTGTTTATTGGTGGTTCAGACGAACATGGCGTGCCTATTACCATCAAAGCGCGCAAAGAAGGAGTACGTCCGCAGGAAATTGTAGATCGTTATCACGAAATGATTCGCGATTCCTTCGAACGTTTTGGTATTTCATATGATGTTTACAGCCGCACTTCGGCTCCAATCCATCACCAAACAGCAGCTGAATTTTTCACTAACTTGTACAATAAAGGTGTCTTTCTGGAGAAGAGTAATCAACAGTATTTTGATACCGAAGCCAATCAGTTTCTGGCTGATCGCTACATCACCGGCACTTGTCCGCATTGCAGCTACGAAAAGGCTTATGGCGACCAATGCGAGAGCTGTGGAACCTCACTCAGCCCGCTCGACCTGATCAATCCGCGCTCGGCGCTGAGTGGCAACAAACCTGTTTTAAAGGAAACCAAACACTGGTACCTGCCGCTCGACAAAGCAGAAAGCTGGCTGCGCGAATGGATTTTGGAAGGCCACAAAGAGGACTGGAAAGTGAATGTTTACGGACAAGTGAAATCCTGGATAGATCAGGGTTTGCAGCCACGCGCCGTAACCCGCGATCTGGATTGGGGCGTAAAAGTCCCGCTACCCGAAACAGATGGTAAAGTGCTTTACGTTTGGTTTGATGCACCAATCGGCTATATCTCTGCAGCCCGCGAATGGGCCGAAAATACCGGAAAAGATTGGGAACCCTATTGGAAAGCTGAGGATAGCAAGCTGGTGCATTTTATCGGCAAAGACAATATTGTTTTTCATTGCATCATTTTCCCTTTTATGCTACAACAGGAGGGTTCTTTTGTTTTGCCCGACAATGTCCCTGCCAATGAATTTCTAAACCTGGAAAATGATAAAATTTCCACTTCGCGCAATTGGGCTGTCTGGCTGCACGAATATCTGGACGAATTGCCCGGCAAGGAAGATGTGCTGAGGTATGTGCTCACTGCAAATGCGCCAGAAACCAAAGACAACGACTTCACCTGGAAGGATTTTCAAGCCCGGAACAATAATGAATTGTTGGCCGTTTTTGGCAATTTTGTGAACCGCACCTTGGTGCTAACCCACAAATATTTTGACGGCAAAGTGCCTGCCCTTGATCATCTTACAGATGCCGACAAGGCAGTTTTGGCAGAGATGCAGCATTATCCCGAAAAGATCAGCCATAGCATTGAGTTGTATCGCTTTAGGGAAGCATTATCGGAATTGATGAACCTGGCACGATTGGGCAATCGCTACTTAACTGAAAATGAACCCTGGAAGATATTTAAAACAGATCCCGATCGGGTGAAAACAATTCTTGCCGTATCGCTTGAAATCGTTGCCCGACTGGCAGTGCTTTCAGAGCCTTTCCTGCCTTTTACTGCTGAAAAATTGCGTAAAATGTTACGCATTGGATCTTTTGGGTGGGATGATGCTGCCAACACTGCTTTATTAAAAGCAGGTCATCAACTGGGAGAAGCCGTTTTATTGTTCGAAAAAGTAGAAGACAGCCTCATTGAACAACAAGTACAAAAACTACTGGATACCCGAAAGACTAATGAAGCACAGGAGGAAAAAGTGGTAAAACCCCAAAAGACAGCTATTCAGTATGACGATTTTGCGAAAATGGACCTGCGTGTGGGCACAATCCTGGAAGCAGAAGTAGTACCTAAAACCAAAAAACTCCTCAAACTGCTTATCGACACCGGCATTGACAAACGCACAGTGGTAAGCGGCATTGCAGAATACTATCTACCTGAAAACATTATCGGACAGCAGGTAGTAATGCTGGTCAACCTCGAAGCCCGTAAAATTCGCGGCATCGAATCGCAGGGCATGATTATGATGGCCGAAAATGCGGATGGCAAGCTTTGCTTTGTTACACCTTCCGAAGGTTTTATGAATGGGGCTGAGGTGAAGTAAGCTTAGTTGGTTTTGGGTTTATTTTGCTTTTGAGCTTTCTGAATTTTAATTAACTATTCTTCTGTTGCGGAGGCAAAGCAATAAAATAGGATAAAAGAATTTTTTCTTTTTCTTATCTTTGTTGTTTAAGTGTTAGTAGATGGCAAAGGGCAGAATTTTACAAGTAAAACAATCGACAATATCGGTTATCACTCAAAACAAAACTGATTTTATCAGCCTAACTGATATGACTGAAAGTTTTAGTGAAGGCAGTGGATTAATCGGTAAATGGATAACCAATAAAAATACATTGGAGTATTTGGCTGTTTGGGAAAACATCAATAACCCGAATTTTAATTACACCGAATTCGGGGTAATTAACCAACAAGCTGGTGTAAATAGGTTCATTATGTCCGTAGGACAATGGATTGAACGCACAAAAGCAATGGGCTTATTAGTAAAAGCAGGTCGCTATGGTGGCACTTTTGCTCACAAAGACATTGCTTTTCATTTTGCAATGTGGCTAAGCCCTGAATTTCAAATATATCTTATCAATGAGTTCCAGCGTCTGAAAGACGACGAAAATAATCGCCTGAAACTGGAATGGAACCTACAACGGACTTTGGCAAAAGTAAACTACCACATACATACAGATGCAATCAAAGAAAGCCTGATACCAAAGGAAATTACCAAACAACAGGTAAGTTATTTTTATGCCAACGAAGCCGACTTATTGAACGTAGCAATTTTTGGAATTACGGCAAAAGAATGGCGGGCTAATAATCATGACAAAGCAGGAAATATTAGAGATTATGCCACATTGGAACAATTAGTTGTGTTAAGCAATATGGAAAGCATAAACGCTTTACTTATCCGACAAGGTTTAAAACAAAATGAACGACTTGTACAACTCAATAAAACTGCCATATCGCAAATGAAATCGTTACTTGATAATAATGCAATAAAAAAAATGAAATAGTATTGCTGTAAAGTAATTTACTAACAAACTGAAAACTTTGATCATGAATTGATTTACTTCAGCTATATGTCAACTATTTTGATTGAAAATTTCTCTCGGATTATAATTTCATAAAATGGCCGATCACAACGAACTTGGAAAACTGGGTGAGGAACTGGCGCGCAAGCATTTGCGCGAAAAAGGCTATCAGATTCTCGAAGTAAACTGGCATCATGGTCGCGATGAGATTGACATCATTGCCCGCGATGGCGAAGATCTGGTGATTGTGGAAGTGAAAACACGCGCCACTGCTGATTTTGGGGAACCTGAGTTTGCCGTAAACCGGCGCAAACAACGCACCCTGGTTCGCACGGCAGAAGCCTATATCCAGGAAAAGGATCTGGATGTGGAAACCCGTTTTGATATTGTTTCCGTAATCGTAACTCCAAAAGAAAAACACATCCACCACATCGAGGATGCGTTTTATCCCATCATGTGAGCTTATTCCGTTTTAATCACTTCAAAATCAAAAAAAGACCGAAGTACCGGCACCACAGAATCATTTTCTATAATAGTACTATACCTTTTGTTCATTCCCTTTATTTTGATCTGATTGCCTTGATGCCAAATCTCAGCATGGAATTCCCCGTCCGAAAAACTCGAGATGGTATAGTTTCCCTCATTCCATTGTGCATTGATACTTGCATTAAACACATTAATTACACCTGTTGAGATATCTATGCTGTTGTTACCAGAAACTGTGAGCATGAGATAGGCATCATCGGAATGCACAGTGTTGATAAGCACACTTTCTTCGTCAAACTCCTGTAATGTTGCCTTACCCGAATAAGTTCCAATGACCATCTCCCTGCTACAATCCAAACAACGCTCCCAGTTAGATGACTCGTCTTTTTTACAACCGGAAAAAGCAGTAATTAAAAAAATACAAATGTAAATTGACCAGTTCTTCATCTTTACGAATTTATTGAATCATAAATGTTTGAGTGCATCTTTTCTGCTTAGGGGTTGTAGTTCAGCATTTTCTACAAAACCCCTCACCTGTTCCGGTGCCGTGCGGGCATACTGCCGGAGTGCCCAGCCAATAGCCTTACGGATAAAGAATTCTTTTTCGCCTGAAAGCCTTGTACAGAGCTCAAAAAGTAATTTTTCGTCGGTAGCTTGTTTATATTTGAGTTGGAATAACAAACAGCTGCGCTGCAACCAAAAACTTCCAGAATTCATCCAGTGGTTGATGGTTTCATCACGAATTTCAGGAAATCGCTTAAATAGTGTACCAACCAGATTTGGCGCGATGAAATCAACCGTATCCCACCACGATTTTTGAATAATAAGCTGTTCAAACAATGAAATGCTTTGGGCTGGCATTCTTTTTATTGATTTGTCCAGCACATTCATGGCTGCATATTGCATTTCACGTTGAGGAAGTTGCCAGGCATTCAAAATCACCTCCACCAAATCGGCTGGATCAGGAAGTCCGTACGTTTTGACAAAATCTTTAAAAATTATTGTCCTGGCTGGCGAAGGGATACCATAAAAAGAATATTGGTTACGCATATATTTTTCAGCACCGGCAGCAATTTCCGGATTGGCATGTGTTTCAAAAACTGCAATCAAAGGTTTCCAATAATCATGTGCTTTGGTCATAACACTACAATTTTTGTCCAGGCAACAGCACTTCCACGCATGTTTTTAAGTTCGATCAGATAAAGCCCTTTCTCCAGGCGACTACTGTCCACTTCAATAATATTTTTATGCTCAAAAGAAATACGATGACAAATTTTTCCATTTTGATCCGTAAAGACCAGCGAACCCGAGAGCTTCTGATCCCATTGAAAAGTCAGCATTCCCTGTGTTGGATTAGGAAAGGCTTTGATCTCTGTTTCAGTTTTTGTTGAAGTATCTTCGGGAAGACCCACAATTTGTGTATCCCAAACGGCAAGTGTATATTGGCCTGGCAGGAGCTCATCCACATAGATATACCCAATATTCCAAATGCCTTCGCGAGATTGCGGAATGGCTTGCCAATCGTTAGCAGTATTTTGTCGGTAAAGGATAACAACAGAATCATTCGAACTCTCAAATAAACTCCCGTCCAGGCTGGCTCCGTCGCTGTAAAAAAATCTTCCACGCAAACTCTGTTCTTCCAGATTTATCCCGCTTACTTCCCAATGACGGTAGGGCGACAACCGCAGTCCATTCACCGGAATTTTCAGGCTGTCGGGTTTAGCCCAGTGATGCGTTAATCTGAACCAGGCACTGTCAATAACCTGATCGGCATACAGTCTGAAGCCGGCCTTTGGAAATGAATATTCTCCCGTTTGATCAAGCACAAAAGCTTCATCAGTAGTAGCGTCAGCAGTGCGATCGAAGGGGTCAGCAAGAATAAGTACTGGTTCAAATGGAAGTGTTTTTGTGCTGTATCCGTGCAGGCCGTCAAACTGAACGGTATCACTTATAACTTCCCAATCAGCATTCATGAAGCCAACCTCAAACTGGTGATCAACTCCTGTATAATCAACACCTTTGTGCTTGTTTCGAAGAAAGAGCTGCACCTCAAATGCATTTCCGGCTGCTGTAACCTGAGCGGAATCAATACTATAATGCGGGGTTCCGGGCGTAAAGACCCAGTTGTCGAAAAAGCCCGTCATATCACGCCCGGTGAAGTTTGTAAGGAAATCACGCATATCTTCCGAGCTGGCAGCTGCGTAAGCAAATTCCTGCAAATAGGCCTTAATGGCATCAAAAAACACCTCTTGTCCCAGGTAATTCATCAGGCTGTGAACCACAGTTGCTCCTTTGTCGTAAACGGTTGTCCCATAGGTATATTCCGTTGGCACTTCATCCAACGAAAGGTAACTACCATCCGTGATATGGGCATTTTTAAGGATGTCGTAATGGTTTTCGTTCATCTCCTGCCGGTAGGTTTCGGGACTGTATAGGTCATGTTTGTAAAAATACTGACAAAAGGTTGCCCAGCCTTCGTTGAGCCACATATCGCCGGCATCGGCACAGGTGACCATATTGCCAAACCACATATGCGACAGCTCGTGCGTCAGCAGGTATTCATAAGTCAGGTTTCCGTTGATGGCAAAATGAGGATAAGCAATATTGGTTACATGTTCCATCGCACCAATGGCAGTGCCGGCATAGCCAATCCGGTCGAAAGGATAAGGCCCAAATCGCGCTTCAAAAAAATCCATAACCTCATGAAGATGAACAAAAGAACCGGCTACTTTCACCGAATCAGCTGGCCGGGTATAAATTGTAATGGGGGTCTCCTGATTCATCCCTTGATAGGAGTCGCTTACAAGCGCATAATCGCCGGCAGCAACCGAAGCAAGGTATGTTGGAATGGGCTGATTGATCTGCCAGTGCCAGGTTTGGAGGCCATTGCCTGCATCCTCTATTCCTTCCAGCAATCCACCGGCTACACCAACAAGTTCTTCTGGCAGGGTAATCAAGACTTCATAGCTTGCCCTGTCTTTAAAATCATCCACACATGGAAACCAGGCTTTCCCCAGGTTATGCGGATCGCTTTCGAAGCCTACACCCAGATTAAAAGCATAATTGCCACTGAAATGAAAACCACCCCAGGCTTCATGGAAAGGTGTTCCTCCGTAAGTTATTGTTAAAATGACAGTGTCAGTTTCGCCAATCATTTCAGCTAGATGAATTCTCAAAATATCACCCTCCTGATCAAAACTATTTATCGTAATATCATTGCTTGTAACCGATTCCACCTCAAGGGCTTTAAGCTCGAGGGGAATATGATCCAAGGCCATTTTTGGTCGTAGTGTGATTTGAGCTTCTGCCTGAAGACTTTGACCAGCAAAGTCAATCTCATGCAGATGAACCTTGTAATGAATAGCATCAATGGTGTCGGCAACCGCCGAGCGCGAAAAGGAGACCTGATGATTGCAGACATGCTGTGCCTTCAAAGAAACAACAATGAGTATGAACAGAAAACCTAAAGTGAAGCCTTTCATTTTCATAAGGTGGAATTTTGCTTTGTAAAAGTAGTACACCCCACCTAACTCTGCAAATTTTGTGTTTCCAATAATTGTATTTGCAATTGATTTATCGAAATACTTATAATTGTACATTTGTCTGTGACAGAATTTAAGCTGTTCACAAACGTACAATTGCTGTCACAGAGTGAACAGTAGGGCAACCCCTTTATTAAGATGAATAATATTAATTAACTTACCATCAATCAGATACAAAGTTGGCATGTTTTTGGATATCAATCTGCCGGCAAAAACTTAATCCTACAAAGCATGAACACACACAACAGCAGCACTTCATTTGGTTATGTAAAATTTGTTCTCATCATCAGCCTGGTGATGATTTTTGTTTCGGGCGGGCTTATGGCGCAGAAATGGACACTCGAAGACTGTGTAAATTACGCTCTTGAACACAATATACAGGTACAGCAGAGCCGTCTGGAGGTGCAGACAGGCGAAATCAATGAACTGGAAAGTAAATTAGACTTTTTGCCCTCACTAAATGCACAGGCTTCACATGCTTATGGCTGGGGCCGTTCGATTGACATGGCAACCTATACCTATGTTGATGAACAAACCCAGCAAAGTTATTTCGATATCAACAGCAGCGTCACATTATTTAATGGTTTTCAAAAAGTGAATACCATGAAACAACGCCGCTCAGAATATCTGGCTTCCAAATACAGTGCCGATAAAATCAAAAACGATATTGCCTTATCTGTTGCCGGTTATTATCTGCAAATTTTATTTAATCATGAACTACTTAATAATGCCAAACGTCAGCGTGATGTAACAGAACAACAGGTAAACAGGACAAGCATACTTGTTGAAGCCGGAACCCTGGCCAGAGGCAGTTTACTTGAAATACAGGCCCAACTGGCCAACGAAGAAGTTTCTGTTGTGCAGGCCGAAAATCAGCTTAACCTGGCCTATCTTGACTTGCTACAATTGCTTGAAATGGAAGCTGACACAGACCTTGAAATAGATTTCCCGACACTCAAAGTTAGCCGTGCTCCCGAACTACTACCAGTAGATTATATCTATAATACCGCTCTGGGTGTGATGCCTGAAATCAAACAAGCCGAACAAAATGTGGAAGGTACCGAACGGGCACTGGCAATTGCAAAAGGCAGCAGAAGCCCAAGCCTGTCGCTCAATGCCGGAATAGGAACCAATTATTCCGACAAAATCTTTCTTTCCAATAACCCCTTAGATCCTAATTACAGAGAGGTAAAACCCTTTGACGATCAAATACGCGACAACCGGAATACAACGCTCTCGGTCAGGCTTAGCATCCCTATTTTCAATGGATATCAATCCAGCTCGTATATCAACCGCAGCAAACTCAACCTGCTAAATGCGGACTATAACCTGCAGCTGGCTAAAAATTCTCTCAGAAAAAATGTTGAGACATCCTATTCCGATGCTTTAGCAGCCTATAAATCCTATCAGGCAAGGGAAAAATCACTGAAGAGCCTGAATGAATCCTTCAACTATACTGAGCAAAAATTTGACAGGGGAATGGTTAATGCACTGGATTATAATATGGCCAAAAATCAGCTGAATATTGCAGAATCTGAACTGCTATCCTCCAAATACGACTTTATATTTAAACTCAAAGTATTGGAATTTTATTTGGGTAAAACACTCACGCTGGCTGATATGGCAGATTATATGGATGAATAAGTTCATTTAAAACTTTCACTTCAACCTTGTTACTGAATTGTAATAAGGTTTTTTACTATTCTGCTCACAAATAATTCATATTGGCAGAAAAAATGTAATTTTGAAAATCAAGTAACTGTTGCCTCAAACATCACACACATGAAAAAGCCAGCTTCCAAAAACACCAAATGGTATTGGATTATAGCACTGATACTGATATTGTTAATCATTGTGGTAATCGTGGTAAAGCAAAACCGTGATCACGCGCTTGAAGTGACGGTTGAAAAGGTGAGTGAACGAATAATTACCGAAATCGTTGTTGCCAATGGCAAAATTCAACCTGCTCTGGATGTCAAAATCAGCCCTTATATCTCAGGCGAAGTGGTAGAATTGTTTGTTCGCGAAGGCAATTATGTTTACAAAGGCGATAAATTGGCTAAAATTGACCCAACGCTTTATATCTCTAATTTTGAACAGGTTGAAGCCTCCTTAAATACAGCCCGGGCAAATATGGCAAACACCAGGGCACGGCTGGTACAGGCTGAGGCACAGTACGAAAAGGCCAAAATTGATCATGACAGAAACAAACATCTCTGGGAACAAAAAGTGATCTCAGATGCCGATTGGGATGCCATCAAGGCTACTTATGAAGTGAATGCCGCTGAGGTGGAAGCTGCACGCGAGAGCCTTAAAGCCACTCAATATCAGGTGCAAAATGCAGAAGCTGCACTTAAAGAATCCAGGGAAAATCTGAATCGCACCAATATCTACGCTCCAAATGATGGTACAGTTTCAAAATTAACCATAGAAGTTGGCGAACGCGTAACCGGTGCTTCACAGTTTTCGGCCGGAACAGAAATAATGCGCATCGCCAACCTCAACGCTATGGAAGTGAAAGTTGAAGTAAGTGAAAACGATATTCCCCGCGTAAAAATGAACGATACCTGCCTGATAGAAGTGGATGCTTACCTCAACCGAAAATTCAAAGGCTATGTAACCGAAATAGCTACTTCGGCCAATACGGAAGGCGTGAGCACTGATCAGGTGACCAACTTTGAAGTAAAAGTAATGATGCTCAAGGAATCCTATGAAGACCTGATAAATGAAAACAACAAAATAAGTTCTCCCTTCAGGCCTGGCATGTCTGCTACTGTTGATATACAAACCAACACAGTCGCTGAAGCACTCACGGTTCCTATCCAGGCTGTAACCACACGCGAAGACACTGCTTCAGGTAGTATTTACCTGAAACGTAATACTGAGAAAGACAGCGACAACAAAAACGAAAAGGCAGTGATGAAAGAGTATGTTTTTGTTGTTGATGGAAATAAAGCACAACTTCGTGCCGTGAAAACAGGCATACAGGACAACACCTACATTCAGATCCTGGAAGGCCTCGAGCCTGACGAACAAGTGATTACCGGACCTTATAGGGCGGTTTCGAAAACACTTCGTAATGGGGATGAAATCAAGACAGTAGAACAAAATCAGTTGTTCGGCAAAAAATAGAACTTCAGCTTAGTGAGAAAGATTTTATTAATAGAAACCGCAACAAATGCCTGCTCGATAGGACTAGTTGTGGGTGATGAACTTGCTGCACTTGAAGAATCACACGATCAGCGTTCACATGCCGAAATGATTACCATTTTCAGCCAAAGAGTAATGCAAAAAGCTGGTTTAAATTTCAACCAATTGGATGCTGTTGCAGTGAGCAAAGGCCCCGGCAGCTATACCGGACTACGTATAGGTGTGAGCACTGCCAAGGGTTTTTGTTTTGCACACGACTTACCGCTTATCGGTATCGAAACGCTTTATGCCATGGCAGCCGGAATAGCCGGCAGCGAAAGCCGGTTAAATAAAAATGATTTACTCTGCCCAATGATTGATGCCCGACGCATGGAAGTATATGCCGCCATTTTTGATCAAAATTTAAATCAGTTGTTGCCGACTGAAGCTGTAATCATTGATGAAAACAGCTTTGCAGACCTGTTTGTTAAAAACAAGATCTGGTTTTTTGGGGATGGTGCAGCAAAGTGCCGGCAAACCTTTACCAACCAACCCAATGCAGCTTTTCTGGAAAATGTGATACCGTCAGCATCCTTTATGAAAAACGCCGCTATCAAAGCCTTTGATACGGGTGATTTTGAAGATGTCGCTTATTTCGAACCGTTTTATCTGAAGGATTTTGTTGCCGGAATACCACGCGTGAAAGGTTTGCGTTAAATTCCTCTGCCTTATCTGTCCGGACAGATTCACAATTCCATTATTGAATCTTGCTTCTTACCGTAAAGCTAACTTTGGCTTCGTTGGCTTCCGAATCCACTGCTGTTATGGTGTGCCGCCCTTCCGGAAGGATAAGTGCCAATTGATGTTTGTCCTTTGTTGTGCCAACAAAACGATCCTCCAAAAACCAGTTGATAGTGCTGTGATATTGTTCGTGTGCTGCTTCCAGGATCAAAGGATTCTGATGGCCGTCAAAGTCAACAGGAAGGTAAACCTGCTGTCCCGGAAGCGGATAGCTGATGATGAGTTGCCTTTCCTGTGCACAGCCTGACAAAAAGGGTGGTAAAGCTCTTGTGCTGGTGTTTTTTTTAAAATAATACAAGCCATACTCTGGCGGAACTACAAACCATTTTTTAGTAAGCATCCGGCCGGGATCGTAACAATTTGAATTAACCCTGTACCTGCCGTCTTCAGTTAAATGAATGGTTTTATGAAACGGACAAACGAGGCCCGGATTTGCCATAAGTGGTATCCAAAGGGTATCCCTGTCAGCACAATCCTGTCCGGCCAGATAGCCACCTTCCCTGCAAACAACTACTCTCTTAAGGTCTTCAAAAGGCATTTCAGGCCGCGATTGATCCAGTTGAAGTAATTCAAACAAACGAAACATCAAAGGAGCTGCCTTACTGGTTCCTGTGAGCCCCGGAACGCCTTTCCCGCTGGCATTGCCCACCCACACGGCAACCAAATGATCCGATGAAATACCCACAGCCCAGGCATCGCGAAAGCCAAAGCTGGTACCCGTTTTCCAGGATACAGCGCGTGAGGAGGAAAAATAATGCCAGCCAGCCTCTTCATCGGGCCGTGCCAGCTGCCTGAGCGCCTGCAAGGTTATCCATGTGCTGCCTTTTCGGAAGTTATACAGCACTTTGCTGTTTGAGACCTCACCCCTGATCAGTACCGGTTCCATGACACGAAGCTGATTGCCCGTATTGCGCAACGAATTTGCCATAGCACTATAAGCCCGGGCCAACTCCCATAAGCTAACTTCCCCTCCCCCTAAAATCAGGGACAAACCATAATGATCTGCTCCTTTAGAAAAAGACTCAAAACCCATTTCGCCAAGTTCATCATAAAATTTCGCTAGTCCGTATTGCTTCAAAAGCAGCACAAAAGGGATGTTGAGCGAACGGATCAGAGCCTCATCAGCGGCGACCAGGCCATCGTATTGCCTGTTAAAATTTTGAGGCATAAATCCATTGATGTAAGTTGGCACATCGGGCAATAACATCGTTGGCAACAGACTACCTTGCTCTATCGCAGCAGCAAAAAGAAACGGTTTTAAAATGCTGCCCGAACTTCGAGCAGCTTGTATAATATCAACCGATTCTCCTTGTTTATTGTCGTGATCAGGGCTGTTGCCCACATAGGCTTTCACCTCGTTCGAACGAAGATCAAGGATGAGTGCAGCCATATTGTGTATGCCCTGACCGGAATTAACTGCATCAAATTCAGCTACTATTTCATTGGTGTTCTGCTGCAAAGTGGCCATTAAGGTAGTTTGAAACCGCCCCGCACCACGTTTTTTTATCAGATGATGCATCAGATGTGGCGCGTGTGCGGGCGAAACATCAGGCGGGCGGGGAAGCGGTTCAAGTAAGGCAAGTGCCAGACTTTGATTGTCAAGCAATTTCTTTTCATGAAGTTGTTTTAAAAGCCGGTTGCGCTTTTGTTTTAATAGCTGGCTGTTTTTGCCCGGATAGATCAGCGAGGGAGCATTGGGCAATACTGCCAGTGTTGCTGCTTCGGCCCAGGACAACTCATAGGGCGATCGGCGAAAATAACGCCACGAAGCAGCTTCCAGCCCAACTGTATTACCCCCAAAAGGAGCATGAGTAGCATAAAGCATAAGGATTTCGTCTTTGCTGTAAACAAATTCCAGTTTAACAGCCATCAGCATCTCGATCAGCTTTTGCATTATATTTCGTGGTTTTCCTGCTCTGGAAAGCCTTGCCAGCTGCATACTGAGGGTGCTGCCACCGCTTACAATTTTTTGCTGCCTCATGTTTTGGAAGGAAGCTCTGACCAGGGCAAGCGGATTTACTCCAAAATGATAGTAAAAATATTGATCTTCAAAGCTTAAAAGCGATTTCTTAAAATTAAAAGGAACTGAATCGAGAGGCTCGAAACGCCATTGTTCGTCACGGCTGACAGCAGCGTTTAGATAGGCTCCTTCTTCCGAGAGTAAAAGCGTGGCATAATCTGTTGAAAACCGCGGCAAAGGAATAATCAGAAATAGCAATAGCATACCGGCCAAAGCAATGCCCATGCACAAAATCCATTTCTTTCTTTGTGATCGTTTCAAAATCCGGTATGTCTGTTTTAATGCTTGACTACCACCACTTTTTTGCTTTTTGAACGGGCATAAAACTTATCGCTATACATGGCTTCCACCGTTGCAGCAGGCAGAACATAGCTCCCAGCATATGAAGCATTGAGTAAGACTTCGAAGCGTTTTGCCTTATTGGGTCCCAGATCAAAAAACAGATTGACCCTGTCGTCGCGAATATCCAGATAGTCGGGCTGATCGCCGGATTGCTGATAGCCTTCGCCATAAAGCCGGCTGTTGATGATTTCCCAACCCGAAGGGAAAATCTGACTCAACGCCATATTTGAGATGATATGATGCCGGTCAATGCCAGTATATCTTACTTCAAAAACAGCTTTAAAGTCCGTTCCCTGATCAATCGTTTCCGGATTAATAAGTTCGCCGTTCAAGTTGTAAAATAACACTTTCAATCCAATATTTTTCCCGATAGCCGGGCTGTGATCCAGCAATGGCACTCCTTCGGAACAACAGCTCACAAACAACAGCTTATCAGACTGATTTGTAACCGTTACCAGGGTATCCTGATCGCTTCGCCATTCAATCAGATCGATAAGTTGATTGGTTTGTTGCTGCATGGCTGTTTGATGTTGTATCTGGTAACTGTATTTCATCTGCTCCGCATTGGCAGAAAAGAATGGTTTCGCTTTAGTCACCGACATCAGCATCCAGGCAGTGGTCTGGGTGCTAAGCCAGCGATCGCTGTCAGACAAAACAGCCGACATTTCTTTAACAAGATTTGCAGCAGCTTCTATTTTGTTGAGCCTTATCAGTGTTTCCAACAGCATGGCGTAGTCGCGCATCTGCGATCCATAAGTATACGACATGTCTTCATACTCTGCAATTTCCAGTTGGGTCATATCCAGGAGGGTTTCTGCTACCTCGGTTTTGCCTGTGAGGGCATAAGCCGCCGCCAATCGCCATTTGCTTCGTTCGTCGAGCTTTTCTTTTTGGCGCTGACGGTTCATCCCACTCATATCAGGATTACCACTCAACGCCAGCACATAAAGGCGATAAGCCTGATTAAGTTCGTAGTTGGATTCATTGATACTACTTGTCCAGTTATTGCTTTGCGACTGCAGATAAGTGATGGTTTTGTCCTTGAGACCAAATGGCAGTGCATAGCCTTTGCGTTCGGCTTCGAGCAAAAAATGCAAAGCATAGGTGGTGCCCCAGGCAGAGGGATACGTTCCGCCAGGCCAATATGCAAAACTGCCATTGGAAAGCTGATACTGCATCAGCCGGTTGATAACCAATTCAATATTATTCTTTATCTGCTGTTGCTGTTGTTGGTCGGGTTTAATCAGTTGATCCAGGTAGATTTGCGGGAAAGCTGATGAAACTATTTGCTCCACACAACCATAAGGATAATGCATCAGTTCATTTAGTCTGCCATTGAGGTTTAATGGCGGCATGGCTGATACTTCCAGCGAAAATTTATTGCTGCCGGGTATTCCCTGAAGCCTGGCCGACAAGGACTTGGTTTCATTGGCTTCGAGCAACACCTGTTGAAAATGCCTGACCGGAGGATTAGGGTTACGCACTTCCACATTCAGACTGTAATCGGCTTTGCCCAGTTGGGTCTCAACCTGTACGTGCAATTTGGCAATGCCGGTGTGTGCAGCCACTTTCAGCTTAAAAAAGCTTGTATGTTCGCCTGTTTCGGCAATCCGAATTTCCTTTTGTGTGGTTTCTGCAATAATTAAATCATTGGTTTGCAGGATGATATTGACCGATTTAATCTTTTCGTCCATGACAAATGCCGATACCGGCAGACTGATTTCATCGCCCGGCGCAAGCACTCTGGGCAGGGTGGCCAGCACCATTACAGGTTTTTTTACAGGCATTATTTCATCTGTGCTGCCATATTGGGTTTGGTCACCGGCTATCAGCATGGCTTTAATGGAACCGATATAATTAGGCATCACGAAATTGTGTGTGGCCGTTTGGCCAGATTTAAGCTGATGAGGACCAGAGAACAAGACCACAGGCTTAAAACGGTTTTGCTCCTTTTTATCCATATCAACAAGTGCTTCGTCTCCACCAATGCCAAACACTTTTTCAATTTTTCCTCCGTAAGCACCACTCACATAATCAAACATATCCCACGAATTCACCATCAGGGCTTTACGTTGGTAAATAGCACCATAAATATCAGGTGTTTTAAAGTTGGTGATATCCAGCAGGCCTTCGTCAACAATAGCCAGCGTATAAGTCATTGGTTTGCCGGAGGTTTCATTTACCTGAAGGCTGAATTCTTGTTTTGGTTCTACACTTTCCGGAAGTCGTAATTGCGGCTTAAGTCTGGTGTCAGCATCTTCCACAAAAACGGGAATCACACCAAACATGCGTATTGGATTTTCGTTGATAGTTTGTGCATAAGGTTGCAATAACGAAACGCTGAGGTAGGCATTAGGCGACATTTCGCGCGTGGCTTCCAGCTCTACCAGGCCTCCGTTTTCGTTTATATCAACCCATAAATTGTGAAGTATTCTTGTGCCTGATTCAACCGATACGAGAGCTTTAGATCCGGCTTCGCCGGGAATATTTATCCTGATCGTTTCACCCTTTTGATAACTTTCTTTATCGGTGCTAAAGCTCAATCGTGTTGCAAAGCCATCGCCCTCATTCGATTTGCGGTAAGGCCAGTCAAAATAGACAATCTGCCCTGTGCTGTGGCCTCCGGGATGTGTAAGGTGAATCAGATATCGTCCCCAACTTTTTTCGTCAATTTTCAGCTTAAAGGAACCGCTCCCATCTTGAGTGCGAATGGTTTGGCTGTGGATCGGTTTGTTGTATTGCTGCTGTATAAAATAGGCCAGATCGTTGCCCGTGGAATGCCACCACCACTCCCATTGCAGCTGATACACCTCAACCAGAAGATCATCCGCATCTGTCGGTTTGCCATACTGATCAACCGAGGCTACTTCAACCGTATATTCTTTACCCGATTCATAGTGCCAGCTGTTGGCCGGTAATTCAGGCATCCGTAATCCCAAATAGGTTTCGAAAGGAGAATAATCCTTACTTATTTGCATGATGCTGAACTCGCCACCGGGTTCAAAGGCTTTCACGGTAAAGATGGCTTTGAGCATTGAGGGGGCAAATCGGGTAAGGTCTTTCTCAAACGAAAACACCGCTCTTCCTTTTTCATTGGTTTGGCCATCGAATACGGCCTCTTCGCGCATTTCGAGATTTCTGGCCGGATCATTGAATACAAAACCCGGATAACCTTTAAACGTGGTGCCGGCAGCTCTGAACTTAAGATCGGTTTTAACTTTCAGCTTTTTGCCCGGAGCTCCCTGAAGCCAGTTTACATCCAATGTGCCGGTCAAAGGTTTATTTGCAACCAGCAATTCTTCATCAAAGTTTAGTTTAATTTTTAATCTGTTGGGTTTGATGGTTTCGATACGCAGGGTTTTGCTGAACCAGGCGCCGCCAATTTTTATCCTGGCCAGCCAGCTACCACTCGGGTCATCCTTTTGGGTGACCATATCGAACCGATAAAAACCATTTACAGGCTTGCTTTGCACCACTTTTTGCACCAGTTTGTTTTCGGGATTGTAAAGATGCAAAGTGGCAGGCTGATTTTCGGGCAAGGGATTTTCCGCATCGTTCACTACCATGGTGAGATGAATTGTATCGCCAGGCCTCCAAACGCCACGCTCGCCATAAATAAAGGCATTCAGGCCTTCGACAGATTCTGACCCTCCTACATCAAAACTGGCATACGACAAGGCGGAAGCCTCATCCACACGTAGCCAGGTCTTCTCATTTCCTCTTTTGGCCACAGCCAGCCAGGGCTGATCATCCAGTCTTATTTCCATAATCCCCTGATTATTCGTTTGTCCTTTACTCATCAATTGATTTTGATGGTTGAAGAACGAAACTTCAATCCCGGACAGTGGCTGTGCTGTTTTGAGATCGGTAATAAAAGCCCTGTAACCCTTTTTACCATTGGTTTTTACGATGATACCCAAATCCGAAACCATCACATTGCGATACACCCAGCGATTTTGGTAATAGGTGTTGTGGCAGGGGTTATCCTCCTGTCGCCAGTCGTAATCATCCGTATATTCCCATTGCGGCCAGTAAAGGCCTTTGTCCCAAATCTCAGTGGATTGTTGTTCCTCTTCTGCTGCCAGTTCTGATGTTTTCGTATCAGCTTTACCAGTGCAGGTATATGTAGAATAGCTCTTTTTAAAGCGCAATTCAACACGATAGAGCGCACCCGGATCAACATCAAAGAGTTTTTTAAGATCAAAAGAATAGGTCTTCCACGAATTATTATCAACAATACGCTCTTCGGTTAGGTTGATCTTTTTTTGCAGCACCAGCCGGCCATAATTTGCCAGGTTATTAATCCCGTCTAACTGATTGGATTGCAGGAAATAGGGCAAATTCTTTTCGAAAACCTGAATCACATACAAATCAACGGCAGTGAGGTTTACAGCCTGAAAAACAAGCTGTCCGTTACCAGATGAAGGCACAATTACTCCTGACTGCACAAAGCGTACATCAGGTTTTACAGGCTCGAAATTAATATCGATGTGCAGCTCCTGATCAAGTCTGTAACCCATTGCATTTTTTATATCAGCGCTCACAAATAGTTTTTGAACTCCGGTCAAACGTTCGGCAGGATAGATTATCAGGCTGTTTTCGCTTTTTCTTACTGCGAGCTTGTCGTTATCATTTAGTTTAATAAGCCCGGTGAGGTCTTGTGTTTCACTCAGGGGATCCGAAAATTGAAGCATTAAAAGTTGATTAGGTTGCTGTTCCACCTGCGTCTGAATGAGTTTAAAATCGCTTAGTCCAGGAATCTCAACCGGCAGCTCTCCTTTAACGGTTGCTCCAAGCTCATTTCCGTCATACAACAATACCATATCTCTGCTCGCCTCAAAGCGCTCAATACTGTCCAGCACAAATTGATGGTGATCGGCTTTGGTATGTTGCCAGTGAAGGTGTTTTTGCAGTTTTTCGTCTGGCAGTAGGAGCAATTTTTCCACTGCCCCGTTTTTGGCCACATCGGCCAGCAACACACTTCCTTCCAGGCGATAAAAACTGCCTTGTGAAATTAGATTATCCACACGAACCTGAACGTCCTGTTTTTTGGTTTGAAAGCTAAAAAGGAGCGGTTCACTCAGCTGAAATTCTTCCGGCAGTAAAATACCCGGCCTGATCTGACAGCTATATTGCTGATCGGCTTTAAGCCATTGATCAGGCTTAAAAGCTAAGGTTTTGTTATCGCGCCAATAGCTGGTACCTTTTGTAAGTGGCTTCAACACAAGCGGTTCTCCTTTCACTATATCTCCCTGTCGTGCCGAAGGGATTTCGGTGTTGAACCTGACTATAATTTCATCACCCACTGAAATTATCCCTTTGGTATGTGCCTGTACAACAGCTTTAAAATCACTTGAATGTTCATTGCTTTGTTGTTTATCCGTGCATGAATGTCCGGCGAGAAATAAAACAATCAGGGCAAAAAGGAAGGGCTTTTTCATGATGATAAAATTAAAATTAGGGTCTGTCTGATTCCGAAAAAAAAGAGCCTTTTGAGGAATATACTTTCAATAATCAGGATGTTTTTCGAAGAGCCGCGAAACAAATTTAATGCAATAAGAATTAACAGTAATCAAACGAATAAATTTTTCAAATGAAACGAATATAACAACAGTGTGAGAAAAAAAACGCCGGCAAAAACCGGCGCTTAAAATTGCTGTTATTTGACTTGATGCAAGTGTACATCCATTTGTGGAAATGGAATATTAATACCTTCTTTGGAGAAGGTTTTATAAACTTTTTCGTTCATTTCGAAGAAAACAGCCCAATAATCGGGGGCATTGAGCCAAACACGAACAACAATATTTACAGATCTGTCACCCAGACTGGTCAAAGCAATGAAAGGTTCCGGATCCTTATGAATACGATTGTCTTCTTCGATCAGTCTTAGCAGTATCTCACGGGCTTTGTCGTAGCTATCACCATACGCAATGCCAAAAATCCAGTCAACCCGGCGGGTTTCTTTTTTGGAAAAATTGGTGATAGAACTGTTGGCCAATGCACCGTTGGGAATAGTAATTACTTTGTTGTCAACAGTTTGGAGAGTGGTATTGAAGATCTGAATGTCTTCAACTGTTCCCATATGACCTTGTCCGTCGATAAAATCTCCCACACGGAAAGGCTTCAGAATCAGAATGATGATTCCACCGGCAAAATTCTGAAGCGATCCCTGTAATGACAAACCCACTGCCAGGGATGCTGCACCGAGCATTGCAATAAACGATGTCATTTGTATGCCTGCCATGCTCATCACACTGATGATGACCAATATCTTAAGCATGATGCTTATAAAGGTTCCCAAAAATCCCCGCAAGGAAGGATCTATCTCGCGTTTTTCCATCAGTTTGCGCAACGACTTACTGATTTTACCTACTATCCATAAACCTACGATTAGCGCCAGGATTGCACCAAGTAGCTTTAGTCCGTACTTTACTGCAAAATCCATAATCAGCTCTGTTGTTGACGACAGGTTACTTGTGATGTCTGTTAAATTCTCATCCATGTCTGTTAAGTGTTGGTTAATACTAATCTGTTACAGGCAAATGTAAGAAATTAAGCAGTAAAAATTACTTTAAATTAGTTCTTTACATTTCGAACCAATAATTATGAAATTTTTATAACCCTTATACTCCTTCTCACTTTTCTGTTTACGTCCTTAAATCTCGATGCCCAGGAAGATGTTGACCAGATTATCTGTAAGATGGAACAAAATACCAGGGGTGATGCCATGTATGCCGAGATCAGTATGCAAACCACCTGACCACGTTATACGCGCGAAGTGTCGATGAAATCCTGGTCGCTGCTTGCCAACCTCTATCCGGGCATACTGCTGCAGACCTTTGTAAGCAGCAATTAGGAGCACTGGGGAAAAGGTGGCATGGTGGGCTATGTGGATTTGAAGTGGTCGTTTTGATGTTTTATAGCTATTACATCTACATCTTTTCAGAGCTTCTGATGGATTCGTTTAGTTTAACATCAGCTTTGCGGGATGTTCGTTACGCCCCTTCGGGGCTATGAGCTCGCAGTTATGAAAATAGCTTTTGTCACTATCCGGTGTATTGGGATGGAAAGTTCTGAAAGGGCGTAATATAATATGCCCCCTTACGATCCCTTAGCCTCCAATTCATTGAGGTGCTCCATCTTTTTGCGCGCTAAAAACTCCTGAATTCCTTCCAGGTGTTGCTTCACTTGTTTGTTGCCAAATTCGTAGATTTTAGTCACCAGTCCATCCAGGAAATCACGGTCGTGCGAAACCAGTATCAGGGTGCCGTCATATTTCATAAGTGCCTGTTTCAGAATGTCCTTCGTGCGCATATCCAGGTGGTTGGTGGGTTCATCAAGAATAAGCAGATTATAGGGTTCGAGCAGCAGTTTGATCATCGCCAGACGCGTACGTTCGCCGCCTGAAAGCGTTTTCACTTTTTTATCCAGATCGTCGCCGCTAAACATAAATGCGCCCAATAAGTCCTTGATTTTTGTGCGAATTTCACCCTTCGCAATATCGTCTATGGTTTGGAATACCGTGACGGATTCATCAAGCAGTGAGGCTTCATTTTGTGCAAAATAACCCACCTGGGTGTTGTGACCGATTTTCAAACTTCCGCCATGCTCAATCTGTTCCATAATGGCTTTTACGAGGGTGGATTTACCTTCGCCGTTTTTACCCACAAAAGCAATCTTTTCGCCCCGCTCCACCGTAAACGAAACATCCGAAAAAACCAGATGATCGCCATAAGATTTGGAGACATCATTGGCTATTACCGGATAGTTACCTGAGCGTGGAGCCGGTGGAAAACGTAGCCGCAAATGGGAAGTGTCCACCTCGTCGATTTCCAGGATCTTAAGCTTTTCGAGCATCCTCATCCGCGATTGCACCTGATTCGTCTTAGAATAAGTGCCCCGAAAGCGTTCGATAAATTCCTGATTGTCAGCAATCATTTTCTGCTGCTCGTCAAAGGCCTTTTGCTGTTGGCGACGCCGGTCGTCGCGCAGCACTAGATATTGGGAATAGTTTACCTTATAATCGTATATACGACCCATGGTAACTTCAATAGTACGGGTGGTAATATTGTCGATAAAAGTGCGGTCGTGCGAAATCACAATAACCGCCTTGGCCTGGTTGATCAAAAAATCTTCGAGCCACTGCACCGACTCGATATCCAGGTGGTTGGTAGGCTCATCCAAAAGGATAAGGTCGGGCTTTTGGAGTAATATTTTGGCCAGTTCGATGCGCATACGCCAGCCTCCGCTAAACTCGCTCGTTAAACGCTGAAAATCTGACCGCTCAAAGCCTAGTCCTAATAAAATTTTCTCTACTTCGCTGTCAAAATTAATATCACCCCGGCTATATACCTTTTCACTCAGCGTGGAAACCTTTTCAATAATGTCGTAATATTCAGGCGATTCGTAGTCGGTTCGGCTGCTCAGTTGCCGGTTCATCTCCTCCATCTCTTGCCGCATGGCAATCAGCTCCACGAAGGCCTGCGAAGCCTCCCCGAAAACCGTTCTGTTATTTTCACTCAATAAATGCTGTGGCAAATAAGCAATAATGGCATCGTCCGGTGCCGAAACCTTACCATGCGAAGGCGTTTTAACACCGGCCAAAATCTTGAGCAGGGTTGACTTTCCGGCGCCGTTTTTACCCATCAGCGCGATGCGGTCTTTTTCGTTGACCACAAACGAAATATCCTTAAATAGCGTGGTTCCACCAAACTCAACGCCCAATCCATCTATTGAAATCATGCCATCTATTTCTAAAAAGCGACCGCAAAGATAATCAGAGCAATGAGACGGGTGGGAAAGTGAAGAAATAAGTGGAAGTGATTTGGGAATTTTGGTTGTTGGATACGGATTACAAATCTGTAACATCTCCGAGGTTCTCCGCAAAATATGCTTAGATTAAAGGTGTCAATCTTCGCATGGTCTTTTTTCTACAGGCGGTAACTTCTTGACAGGCATATTTTTAAACATTTTTGCTTGAATATGCTGGGTTTATTCGGATTTTGTGGTTTACTATTTCAAAAAAGCCGAGTTGTAATAGATTTTTTTTGATGTGGATAACAAGGCTATATCTGTGCTGATGTAGATTAAGAAATAATATTTATAATTGATAATATGATCAAAAATAACCTTTAAAACTAATTGGTACGGAATAACAAATTGTGTCTAATCCACCGCTTTTAACAAACATTTTTGTGTTACTTTCAAAATTAAACAAGCGAACAAGATTATAGCTTTTACTATTATTTATTGAAAACAACAATTCATTTCTTGAAAAGAAAAAAGGAGTTTCTTTTCCTAATCTGGTGGTTTTAACCTCTATATATTTATCAGTACCGTTGAGATTTTTAGATAAAATATCAAAGCCAACTCCATCTCCTTCTTCGTTTGATATCCATTTAACTTGATCAGCAAGGTTTTCTTTGCCATTTCTGATTAAGTTCCATTTTTCATACTTCAAAACAAGTTTTTCTCCAAGCAAACCAAGTTTGCTATTCATCTGCTCCCGTTCAAGATAGTTTATTTTAATTGGATTTTTCCCGTAATAGGCCATGGGATCTTGGATAATATTTTGGTTCGGAGGATTTACCAAAATTTTATCAAAACTAAATTCTTCATTTAATTTAATGTCAACTTTATCAGTAAAATTTCTAAATTCATTTTCGATAGAATAATTATTTTTCAGGTAGTCAATCACTTTTTCTTCAAGAAGTTTTTGATAGTTAAATCTTGGTAAATAACCTTTAATGTATGGCAATCCAAGGTTTATTAATATTGCACTAATATTTTGATGCTTAAACTCAATCGAACCTTGTGACCGTTTCCTTAATAAAGGCAGTAGATTTTTTCTGTATGCAGCCTTACTATATTGAATACTTGCCAACTCCTTAGATAGCATTTGAAAATAATCAGCAATTATTAACTCAACCTCTATTTCAGCCCAACTTTCCATTCAATTAATATTTTTACACTAGCAAATTATGTAAATATCTCCTTCAAGATATTTTATTTCGGTGCATCCAAAAGCTAACCCAAATTCATCAAGTGGCCGAAAGTCCCATTTACTTGATGAGATTCCTGTAAAATACTCAATTCCATCACCATCAAAAAGTTTAAATTGAAATTGATGCTTTTCGTTTTGTTTAACTTTTTCCTTTCCCAAAAATGTCAGAGTGTTTTCATCTCTTAAAAACGGTGCTATTCTGGTAATTATATAACTCATTTCACAATCTGTTAAAACGCAATAAAGTTAAGGAATTTTTTTTGCAGTTTAATGTAACTTAGACTTTTCAGTTAACTGATCCTATTCTCCTAATCTATTGATATACTGTGCTAAAAGTATTGTAAGTGAAAAATTTCAACCAGTTCCTTTTCTTCAAAGCATTTACATCGTTTACTTTTACTCATCAAAATCTCTGTCCGTGAGATATATCGTGGCATGCTGAAACACAAACGATTTCAGGTACTTATTTGAGGTTGTAGTAAGTTCGATCGTGTAAGTTTTTCCTTCTTCCAAATCAGTTGGTTTGCCGATGATGGGATATGTTTGGGTATATTCTTTTTCATTAAAATCACCATATTCCATGCCTCGTCCTCCATATTCCGGATTTCTGGCCTTCAATGACCAAATAACTTTCTGTTCAACATTAAAAAATTTTACTTCAAGAATTGGTTCGTGAATGTTTACATTAAGCGAAACAGGTAATCCGATTACGAACCCTAATCCGAAAACTTTAACTGTGGGATCTATTTTTAAGCATAAATCTCCAGTTTTCCGTTGAGGTTGTACGATTATCTTTTTTGGCGTTGAACATCCTGTGAATATGGCTAGTATGGAAAGAATTAAAACAATCTTTTTCATCTTTTTTATTGGATTGATTTGTGGTTTTTCGGACATCAATGCGATTTGCTTTTCCATTAAACTTCCAAGTTCAAGGTTTTAGCTACTTTTCAATCAACCTTTCCCGCCGCTCCGCTTTACTGTTCATACTGATCATGTAGAAAAACATTCTGGACTTTTAGGTTACTTATTTGAGTCTTTCTTACTGCATTAAACCGATATTAATTGGTTAATTCGCCCTAAAGGTAAAAAAAAGCCCAGCGCCAAAACGCCCAACAGTATCAAATTTCTCATCCACCCAAAAATCCCAACACAAACAAATGATTCACTGTATCCCCGGATCCATCAGGCATAAAAAAGCTGTGAAATAAGGCTCTGATGAAGCTTGTTTCAGTTTAACTGTTTGTTTTATAATAGCTTTTACTCTCGCAAGACTGCTGGCTTTTGAACATTTCAAGCAGAACTATTTCTTTCATTGTTAAATGATTATAGTTCCAAACAATATAATTATACCAACAATTGCAAACAGTTTCACTTTCCCCAAACTCACTAAGGCAACGCTTTATAAATTTTTTCCTTCCCTTTTTTTTTCAATATTTTGAGGGTTCAGGATTGTCATAATCCTGGTCAAAATTAAAACTGACAGCTAAGTTGTACTGACATGAAACCGGCTTCCCCCTTTGTTTTGCCGGATTCCAATTGGGCATACTGCTTACAAGTGACAAACTTACGCTATCCAAATCAGGATGAATGCCTTTCAAAACTTTTGGATCACGTATTGCCCCACTTTTATCCACGGTAAAATTCACATATACCTTTCCTTGCACTTTTTCCTTTCTTGCTCTTTCTGTATATAGAGCATGCGTGGCAATGTATTTCTTTAAAGCCTCAAATCCGCCAATGAATTCGGGCATTGACTCCACTATATTTATTAACTCAGCCTCTTCGGTCTTGTCATGCTGCTTCGATGTATCATTTTGACCAATAACGGAAACCGAAATAATAAACAACAACGCAATTAGAACTTGTGTTTTCATAGCATTTGAATGTTAAGCGATATAAGCAAATAACTGCGTTTGATTACAAATATTTCCCGGGCATAAATCTTGGGGTAAATTGCTTTTAGTCAACATCCAATCTCATGTGATTAGGGTATTTAACCGAATATTTTAAGGTCAATTCTTTTTTCTCGTTTGGTTCCAAATAGAGTTCCCAAATTATTTTTCCGGTTTTTTCATTTACCCTGCCATTCGAATCTTCAAGCCTTTCAATCTCGATTGATTTGTTTTCAGAAACAGGAAATTGATCTTCAATAAAAACCTTGGTTCTCACAGTTTTATTGTTCTTGACTGTAATACTCCAATTGATCGTTTCCCGTATGTTATTCCCGATAAACTGCTTTTCATTTTTTTCTTTTAGCAATGTCCGCTCAACCAGAATGTTTTTCTCTCTGTTCAAAGAAACTGCTAAAGTATCCTTGATGTTTTTAACATCAATTTCTGATTGGCCGGTAAATACCCCATTGTAATAAATACTTGATTTCCCCGACAGCAGATTCAATTTCGACCATTCACTTATTTCTGCAATCAGGAAAACATCATTGTCCAGTTTGGGAACACTTCTGAAAACAAAATTTACAGGAATCTTTACTTCTTTGATTTTGACATTGTAATCTTTACCATCGGATGGAATTGTGTAAGGAATATCAATTTTATACTCCAAACCTGTTACAGTAGCATTTGGCTCATAACCATCAACAAACACAATTTCTTCGGCCCTTGATCCCCTTATGCCAGCGACTGTTGAAGCTTTTGAATTAGCTTTGCTTTCGGGCATTATTTCCATTTCTCGTTCAGTAACCGAACCAACTCTTCGGGATTCAGCTTCATTGATTAGTGGAACCTTATATTCAACTATTTGCACTTCATCAAGCGAAAAAGCAGCAGCTTGCATTTTGAAATCCTGAAAAGTTATTTTGCCTGCATTTACTTGCACACCTTTCATTTCTGTGCTTTCATAACCAACAAATGAAACGATCACATCATAATATCCGGGATTTATTGGCTTAATGGAATATCTTCCATCAAAATCTGTTGTGGTACCCACAACAACTTCTCCATTATTGTAAACTACTACGTTTGCGAAGGGAATGGGGTCTCCTGTATTCACATCCGAAATATTTCCCCGCAATGCAGACTGTTCGCTAATTACATTGTTCTTTTGATAACTATTTTTCCTTTCAATGAACCAGGTTTCCAATTGCGGTATTATATTGCTTAAGGTGGGTCTGTTAGTTGATAGTGTTAAATTTATACCATTCCAATCTTCTCCGGTCGACTGGTAGATATTCGCATTATAAATCAGATTTAAAGGCGCATGATTATCATCCACCCTGAAATCGTATAATGGGGTCCAACCAGCAGATGAAACAAAATAACTAATCCTGAAGTTAGCATTTATCTGTGCTTCACTGTTGACTGCGAATACAATTTTACTGGTTGGTTTTTTCTCATGTGACACGTATTTGTTCAATTCTAAATATAAATCCTGTATTTTTTCCTTTTGTAAATCCAACTCAACCTTAAGATTTAGTTGATTTTGTCTGATCTCATTCAGTTTTGTCCGGTAAAAGGCAGCGGCTTCTTTGATCACTGCAACTGATGAGCCTTCATCCTCTTTATTCAGCTTACTGTTATCCAACAATATTTTTTCCTCCAGTTCATACACCTTGATTTCATTTTGCATCTCCAGTACGCTGATTTTCTGAAGTCTGATTTTGTCCTCGTATGCAAGTACTGTTTTACTTTTTTCGGTTGGATAGACCAGTTCATGCTTTACTGACAAAATTTCGCCCTGTTGATTGTTGTCGATTTGGATACTTTGCGGATTAATCTCTGCCGGCAGATTCTCTATTACAAAAATGTGTTTGCCTTTTAAAACAGCAATTTTTGCTTCTCTGGTTATCTGTGCTCCATCAATAAATACAGTTACCTCTTTAATTTTCGAATTGAGTTTTAAGGTGTCAATTTCATTACTGTAAAGATTAAAAGTAAATACTAATGCCAAAATCAAAAGCTTAAATTTCATAATTTTTATGTTTTTAGGTTATATGTTCATGCGCATTTTCAGTGCTACCGCTTAGCTGCCTGGGTTGCGATCCCCTGAGCTCGTTTACTGCCTTACAGGCCTGCCGTACCATGCAGAAGGGAGTGCCGAAGAGCGATCCGTGCCTCATTGTAAACAATCGTTTTTTTATCACTATCATTAAGTTATGGTTTAGCTTATCATTTCATTGAATCAGCAGGCTTTTCGAATGGGTTTTATTTTCAGTTGTGGTGAGTTGAATAAAATACAGGCCTGGTTTAAAGTCATCGGTTTCTATTTTAATAATCAGGTCATTGATCTTTTCAACCCTTCTGACCACTTGTCCCGAAGTGTTAAGAATGCTGAGGCTGCTGGCTGCTGCATTTGTTTTCAGTGTTAAGACCTGTCCTGAGTTTAAAGGATTTGGCGACACACGAAAGTAATCCGGCTGATCTTTTTCGGCTATTCCTACAGTACTTTGATAACATTCTGATTCATAAGGCATAATATATCTCAAAGTATCATCCTCATGGAAACATAAGAGCTCCCAAACCGGACACACAATACATTCCCAATATTTAGTGTGTAGTGGTCCGTTCAGGCTTCCAATGCCTTCGAGCCAGTATTCGTAAACATCTCCGCCCTCACCCAAATGCCACCTTTTTCGGGATATGCCAAAGTATTCAACAGTGTCGATGGCGATAACATTTAACAAAATATCACTACAGAACAGGTTGTTAACAAGTGCTGTGTCTCCAACTTCCAGATCGAAATCATACAATATCCCTTCACTCCCACCTGGAGGAATGTAGTAAACAGTTTTTGTTTCTTCCCTCAAGAGTCCCTGATATTTCAATGTGACTAATGAGTCGTAGGATACCCAAATCTTATTGTACAGTTTTGATTCAACAACAGAATCACCGGCTATTTTGTAAATTTCCGTTGAGTATCCCATTCCGGCAGATAATCTGACATTCCATTGCTTTGCTGGGATTATAAAATCCTGCCCAAACATTGAAACACTTACAAATAGGTTGAGGCAAAAGACTAATAAGTGCTTTTTCATGACTAAATAATTTATTGTAATTCGCTAAGCTAATAATATAGTATGCTATATGCTGGTTCGTTAAAACGATTGCTTATCTGCTTGCTGCATACAACCTTTTGTTTGGTTAGTAAGGTATAAAGTTAAAAAAATGTTTTTAGTTCCGGCAAGAAAAAAATCCAGTTGCTGTGTTTTATAGTTACATACAATATCCAAACTTTATCAATAGTGAGAGTTTTGGTTCTTTGCTCATGCAAAGAAAACCAGCGAATAGGTTTGGTTCAGGGTTTTCCTGAAACGGATTTCACCTCGACAAGCCAGTGCGGGTAGAGCTGCACCCGCACAGGGGTTAGAGGATTTATCCTTCCTGCCTTAAACAAGCGGGGAGTATTGCCAAAACAAATACAAAGAAAACAGGATAAATCAAATACTGTGAAAATACTGCTGATTCGTTCATTTTTAACCCATGAGCGACAGTTGTTGCTTTTATTGAAATATCGGACACAAAAATTAAGTTATTCCAAATTCCTTGGGCCTGCTCCTTAATCCCTGAGCCACAGTGCTAAAATCCTGCTCTTTTTCAAATTCAATCATTAGATTTCCTCCTACCAAAACCCTGGGACTGATTCCTAATTTGAATATTTCGCCGTAAACCTCTTTCTTGATCCCGAGGCTATAATCCTTGTTCTTTCGTATGTTTTTCTGGTAGGCAATCCAATTGGACAGCAAAATGAATGGATAAAAAAATGGCAACAGGATCAGCGATGTGGATTTAATGCGTGTGAAATGATATTTCTTTATTCTAAAGCCTGAAAGCTTTGCCAGCACCCGTAGCTTTTGGATGCCTATTAAAAAGATATGTCCGAAATAAATTTCGTTTGTGATCTCCTGTTGCGACATCCAGATGCTGTCCAGTTCATTGGGAGGCATGGTTGAGTTAAATCTTTCACTCTCAGATAAAAAGTAACTCAACCGGGCACGAATATTGGAATAATTTGGGGTTGTGATTAACAAGGTGCCATTGATTTTGAGCACCCTGCCAAATTCCTTCAAAGCACCATACTGATCACTAAAATGCTCTATCCCTTCCTGACATATCAAAGCATCAACAGAATTTCCCTCTATTGGAAGCCCTTCTCTGATATTGGCTCTTTCGCATTTTAAACCTTCAATTTCAAAATACTCAGGAAATAAATCCAATGGGATTGGCACTGCTCCTATCTCTCTTAAAATTCTGGAAGTCACGCCGTTTCCTGCCGGAAAATCCACAACTTTCTTTCCTTTGAAAAATTTGCTGTTAGTGATTAGATATTTTTTGACGTGATATTTTATACTTCTGGGATTGTCTTCGTATTTCATGCTTTCTTTATCTTTTTACCCACTGGCTGTAAGCCTTTAATCATTAATTGGCTAAAGTGTATTCTAAGGCCTAAAAGTAAAAAAAATTCAATGCAAGGCTTCAAACAAGTGCAGATTTATCAAAGATTCTGTTTTCGAAAACGCAGGTCAATCAATCTTTTTGGCCTGCAAACAGGGCTTCCTTGTTTGTTGAGGTTCGTCATCAAAGCTGGAAAATCCGCCCGATATTAATCTGTTCTAAAAAGACAGTATCATGCGAAACAACCAGCAAAGTTCCCTGATAATCTTTTATCACCCCGGTTAGTATTTCTATGTTCTGGATGTCGAGATTATTGGTCGGTTCGTCCAGCACAATCATATCCGGAGCCTGATTGCTCAAACTCAGGCAGCACAAGATCAATCGCATCCTTTCGCCACCACTCAAAACAGCGCACGATTTGTCCCAATCATCTTTGGTAAACAAATACCTGTTCAGATTGGTTTTTATCTGGTGTTCGTGCAGTGCGGTGGTATTGAATAATTGCGCCTGCTCGTAAACATTCAGATCAGCATTAATGAGGGCGTAATTCTGGTCGATGTAAACCGAATTGCCTGTTGCCCGAAAAAGCTGTCCGATTTTAGGTTCCAGGGTACCCAGGATCAATTTGATCAGTGTGGTTTTTCCGGAACCGTTTGGCCCTTGAATGGCAATTCTTTCCCCACTCACGATTTGTAGGTTTATATTTTCCTTCCAGAGATATTCCTGCTGTTCATAACCATAATTGATCTGGTCTGCAATCAAGAGTTTCTTGCCCTTGTGAAGTCCGGAACTTTCGAAATTGAATTTCATCTGGTCTATCGCCGAAAGACCGGCACGCAGGCTCTGAAGCTCCGACCTGACGTTTTCAATTTTTCCGGAATGAACCTCTGCAATTCTGGCTGTGCTTCTTTCTGCACTATTTTTCAAGGTGTTGATTGCGATTTTCGGAAGACACAGTTTCACGGCTTTCTTTTTAACCCGCACAGTTGATTTTTGCTTACGTTCGATGGTTTGCTGTTCCTTTTCTTTGGCCTTTTTCAAGGCTTTCTCTTTGTTGCGAATATCCTGGGTAAGTGCTTCGGTCTCCGTTTGTTTTTGACTGACATAAAAATCGTAATTACCGCCATAAACTGTAATTTCGTTCTTTTTTAGTTCGCAGGTTTTGTGTAAAAGATTCAGCAATGTCCGGTCGTGACTAACAATAATCTGTGCTTGCCTGGCATTTCGAATAAAGTCATACAAAAGCTCCCTTCCCTCGTCGTCCAGATGATTGCTGGGCTCATCCAGCAAAACCAAGGAGGGCTGATGAATACCTATGCCTGCCAAAAAAACTTTTGTCGTTTGGCCTCCACTCAGGTTTTCCAGCTTTTCGTCTAAGTCCAAATTACTTAGTTTCCAATAATTTAGCACGTTGTTGCAGCGTTCTTCTAGGGCCCAATCATCATTAAGTGTTTCGTAGTTTTGCTCTGAGATGTTTCCAGCCAAAATTTCGTGAAGTGCTTTTAGTTTTTTGTCAATTCCCAAAGCCTCGCCAATGCTAAGTTTGTTGTATTGACCGAATTGCTGAGGCACATAATACGGCCTGGCATCCAGCTGAATAGTTCCGTTTGATGGCATCAAAATCCCTGCAATGATCTTTAGGAGAATTGATTTGCCTGTTCCGTTGTTTCCAATTAAGGCAATTTTCTCCAAAGGATTCAGGGTGAGGCTGATGTCGCTGAACAGCAATGCACTGTCGGGATGCGAATAGGATAAATTTTGAATCGTAAGCATAATTTCTTCCATTGGGTGAAAAACAAGGCAGGTCAATCCATGCAGAGGATCAGCCGTTATCTAAAAATGGGGAAGAAATTATATTTTCATTGTTGCTTACTTTGATTAATACCGCAAAAATAAAAAATATTTCAGAATGAAATTGTACTGATTTATGATCTTATGGAATTATCAGTAACAGACTATCTTTCAGTCAGCAGGTTATATTATTTCATGTTATTGAGGGTTTGCCAAAAAACCCGAAATTGACTATCCCGGTCAATAATCCCTATTGTCCTCCGGAGCTATTCTTTGTTAACATTACGGTATATATCCATCTTATCTGTTGGTCGCAGTGCATCGAGCCATTTAAATCCCTTGAGTTTTTCTTCGCCCGGGGGCAGGTCTTTCTCGGGATACATCACCTCATTGGGACTGGAACGGTAGATGATCTCATTGATCTGGCTTTCGAGCAGTTTGATGAGCATCCTGCTTGCTTTAGCCAGGTTTATTCCAATCAGATTCTTATCCTCTTCGCGTACCCAATACACCGTTTGGGCATTACCTTCCACAGCGATCCGATCGAGTTCGTTCTTTTCGAAATAACCAATCATATCCTTGCCTTTGATCTGGTTAAAGCCTTTGATGCTGTCGCGCGAAACGATGAAGGCATTGTTGTACATCACCAGGCTGTCGAGGGCTTTGTTGGTCATCATGATGTGGATAGAATCGGCTGTGAGCTGGTTTTGATCAGACCAAAGCACCGGATCGCGATACATCCGGATGGTAGAATCCGACATCAGATAGGAAAGGCTGTCGCAAACGCCCTGCAGGTCGGTTCTAAAAAACCTCACACCGTAATAGCCTTCCATTTTTTTGGCTTCGCGCTCTTTATCAAAGTACAAAAAAAGTGTGTCGGCATGCATAAAAAGCGAATCGCCCGAATCGTACGAAACAGCCATGGCACTGTCCGTAACGTATGATTTGCCTTCGTGCTCCCACAATTGCCCAAAAGCCCCTCTCACAATAACCTGGTAAATGGTATCCACCACCTCCACATGTCCGCCGGCGCGACCAAAACCAGTATTGCGGTCATAAAACATGGTATCGGCATACACCATTTGCTCCATGGTGTAAATGCTTGGCCGCTTGGTAAGGTAAGCCTGGTCTGTCAGGGTATTGTACCAACCATACTCTCCATAAAGTGTGTTTTCGTCGCTGCGAATCACCGTTGGCCCATAAAACCAGGCTATCTGCGTTTTTGAATTGTAAACCAAAGTATCCGAATAGGTTTCATAATCGGGTGTCAGCAGCACTACATCCTTCCGAAAGTAAAACTCCTTGATATCCGATTGATAATACCCTTTCACACTGGTGAGTACCTTTTCACCCTGCGTGATCTTTCCGTTATTGGGATAGTGAGCCAGTTTGGTGATGCGGTTATAGAGAAGATATTGCGTTTCGAGAACGGTGGAATCATCGATGAGCCTTACATTATCAAAAAGCTCAGCTATGCGGGAGTCTCCGTTGTAAATCAGCCGGTCCGAATAAATATCCAGGCTGTCGTTCACATTGATATGTACGCTGCCGAAAGCATCAAAGTTGCGGGTCTTTTCGTTCAGGAAGGCGCTGTCGCAGTAGAAAAGTGTTGAGTCCTGCCGCAAAATTACATCACCTACCAGCCGCTGCACATCTTTTCCGAGACGGGCATCATAATTGGCTTTTTTCGCCCTTTCGATGTGAATGACGGTTTTTTGCGCCAGCACTTCGTGGCTAATAAAAAGCCAGCATAAAACGACCAAAAACAGATAGTGTTTCATAAATTGTCAGGCTGCAAAATTAGTGAATTAGTGCAATCAACTTCGGTTTTAGTTTCTTACTCAGGTTACTTATCCCAGTTTGCTGATCTTCCGGAGCATATCTTTTTCGATCAGATTGATCTTTTTGCCTTTCACCTGAATCAAGCCATCAGCTTTGAGTCGTCCAAGCGTTCGGGATACACTTTCGCGTGTGGCATGTATATAATCTCCAAAATCGCTTTGCGACAGGGGCAGTTCAAAACTGTCAGCCTCAAAAATTTCATCAGCCAAAAAAAGAAGGGCATCGGCCAGCCTGCCATGAATTTGCTTCTGCATCTGATTGATTGAACGATCATAAAAAGATAGCTCATCCTGACAAATGCTGTTGATCACCTCGTTGGCAAACCTGCCATTACGCATGATCAGGGTTTTAAATGTGCTCGTAAAAATAAAACAGACTGTTGTAGGTAAGAGTGCGGTAGCCGAATAATGATTAATCTTATCTCCTAATACTGTTGGGATGCCAATGAAACGGGGCGGTTTTACCAATTTAAGAATCTGGTCTTTTGACGGACCATTTTTGTGAATCTTGACCAATCCTGTTTTTACATAGGCAATATTGGATGTTAATGACCCCTGTTGAAAAATCCGTTCATTACGGCCATATTCAGCACCGGCACAATTTGTTTTGAGAAAATCAAGCTCTTGCTGATCAAGCACTTCAACAGCACAAGATCGAATACGACACGTTTCACAATTAACCTGGCCAGGGAGATCCATAACAAAAACGGTTTTGATTTAGAACAGTAAAGATACGAATTTGTGATATAGATCATAATTGGAATGTGTAAATTATCACATGTGTACCTGACTCTGGTGGGTGTTGCGGGCTTAAATTTGTAGTAAAATTATGATTATGTGCAAGTTTGCTAAAATAGCCTCACGTATTGGATTAATCGCTGTATTGTTAAGCATTATCGTTATGGTTTCGGGTTGGCTTTTCGTCGATATCAATATTTGCATTGTATCGATGATATTGATGTGTTTGGCGGCTGTTAGTTTCACGCTTTGCATGATATGCAACTGCGTTCACAACAAGCCCGAAAACAAGCCAACCGGCTAAGGTCTCTTTTGTTCACCTTGCGGGTTATCAGGCAAGATCAGTTTATGCTGAGTTGCTGGTTTAAGGTAGCCCAATGTGGCAAGGGTTGTTTGGTTACCCTTAAATGGGAGAAAACAGGAGTTGGGTTAGCTCCTGTTTTTCTTTTTAATAAAAAAAGGAACAACCGAAGCTGCTCCTTTCAGATAAATTTTTATTAATGACTTACATCTCAACCGTTTCGGTACGAATGGGTTGTGGTTCAGCTTTGTGAATTGTGAGCTCGTCGATTAAATTAGTGGCTCCGGCATATTTGTCAATAACAAACAATACATAACGGATATCCACATTGATGGTACGCTGCAGGGCTGATTCAAAAGCGATATCACCGCTCATGGCTTCCCAGTTGCCATCAAAGGCAATCCCTATCAGCTCGCCTTTGCCATTGATCACAGGGCTTCCTGAATTTCCACCTGTGATATCATTGGTACTCAGGAAACAGATGATCAGTTCCCCATCCTGACCATAAGGCCCGAAATCGCGGGTTTCGATCAATGTTCTAAGATAATCCGGCACAATAAATTCATCATTATTTGGATCTTCTTTTTCTAGGATTCCGGCGGAGGTAGTAAAATAGTTATACCGGATGGCATCAGCTGCCTGATAATCCTGCACGCTGCCATAAGTCATACGCATGGTAGAATTGGCGTTTGGATAAAAAACCTTATCCGGTTGCATCTCGCGCAAACCGGCCATGTACAGGCGTTCTGCTTCGCCAAGTGCAGCTTGTCCGGCCTGAAAACCACCAGCCACTTCCATCATCTTACCCATAAAAGCATTGGCCAGTACAAGAGCAGGATCATTTTCAAGGGTGCGCAAGTCAGGTTCATTCAAAAAGGCCATCACCCTTGCTTCACTGGCAAAAATGGAGTTCTTGAAAAGGTCGGAAGCATAGTTTTCAAAGCTGCCCTTGTATTTATTAAACATCTGATATACCAGCGGAACCTGCATATTTGTAGGAACCTTCTGATAATACTTCCAAAGCATTTCACTCAACACTTTTTGGTCTGCCTGTGCATAATAATTTTTAAAATGCTCAGCTACCTCTTCTTTGAGTGCTTCAGCAGCTTTTTCAGCCTCAGCTTTTCGGTCAGCCTTCATTTTGGCCGCCATATCTTTGTCTTTCGGCAATTCGCTTTTTTCGACTGGTTTTAAAAGCCCTGCCAATCCGTTAAAATTGTTGGCGTATTCAACGATTTCGGCACCACCAAGGCCGGCAAAATTGGTATAGAGGAAAGGTTCGATTGATCCACTCATTTGGGCATAAGCCGTTTCGAGTGTTGACAACACTTCTCCATATTTCTGCTGACGTTCAGGATTAGCATTTGCCCAGGCTGTAAATTCTTCTTCCAGTTCAGCCTTTTGTCCGGCAACATCCAGACGTTTCAATCCACGTGTCTGACCGATAAGGTACTTCCAGGTATTGGCCACAACGGCATGTTTAGAGGCATATTGAATCTTTACTTTTTGGTCGGCATCCATAAATTCCTTCCAGGCTTCGAGCTTCTTCCCAAACATTTCGATGATGGCAGGATATTGGTCATCCAGAAGAAAATTAACGCCGTAAGAGGTAAGGTAACGATCGGTACCACCCGGATATCCCCAGATCATGGCAAAATCGTCTTTTTTAACCCCATCCAGGCTGACAGGCAAATGATGCCTGGGTTTGAGCGGTATGTTTTCGGGTGCATAATCTGCCGGACTGCCATCAGGTGCGCTGTACACCCTGAAGATTGAAAAATCGCCGGTATGACGGGGCCACATCCAGTTGTCGGTATCGCCACCAAATTTCCCGATGGCTGAAGGAGGAGCACCAACTAATCTCACGTCGGTATAAACCTCATATACAAACATATAATATTCATTACCTTCGAAAAAACTCCTTACCACTACATTGTATTTCCCATCTTCATTGGCTGCTTTCTTCAGGCGGTTGCTCACCTCGCGGATTGCTGCATTGCGTTCCTGCTCAGTCATTTCGGCAGTGACCCCAGCCAATAAGCTGTCGGTAACATCTTCCATGCGAATCAGAAAGGAGGCTGTAAGCTCTTCGTTGGGCAGTTCTTCATCCAGACTTTTGGCCCAAAAACCATTGGTTAGATAATCATGCTCAAGGCTGCTGTGCTGCTGAATGATGTCGTAGCCGCAGTGGTGGTTCGTAAACATCAAACCTTTATCAGAGACAATTTCGCCGGTGCAGAAAAAGCCTGAGGGCGTAGGGCTGGTAGATAAACCTACTACGGCATCTTTCAGGCTGCCATTGTTAATGCTGTAGATTTCGTCGGCAGTAAGTTGTAAACCTGATTTTTGCATATCAGCATAATTCAGTCGCTCAACAAACATGGGCAACCACATGCCTTCATCGGCATAAACTTTCCCTAGATTGGCCATCAATGCAAAAGTGATCAGCCAAAACAATTTTTTCATAGACGTATAAGTTTTAATGATTTAAAATTATTCAAGTAAATAAACTTAACAGAAAACATGCCATGCCGGGCAATTTATTTGTTTTCAATATATTAACAAATCAAATGTATAACAAACCAGAAATATGTGTTCGTCAGGGTGCAGTAGGTTGTTCGAAAGTGAACAGTTTACAAACCTAACATCTCAGGCCCCATCTTAAAGTAGATATCCACCGGAATACTGGCTTTTGTAAGGCGGTCCAGATCAGTCTGAAGTTCAGGTTTTACAACACCTTCGCCTGAAATCCAGCTTTTCACATACTCATAATCCCCATCTCCCTGAGCCTTCAGAATCATGCCGGTTAGCTTTTCGGCCGCGGCCATCATTTTCTCCAGATCAATGGAATAAAATCCTTCTTCGGCACGGGTAAATGCACCTTCCTCACGGAAGAAATTAAAGGTAAGCATATTGGCCTTGCCATGTGCACTGGCAGCTCCAAAACGCACCGAGCGGAAAAAGCCTGCCATAAAGGTTACATAATTATCCATCAACTCTGTATCGGTGTATTCGCCCATTTGATGGAGTTTGGTAACGAGATAAAGTCCCAGAATATCGGCTTTAGCTTCTTCTATGGGCGAATATTGTTCTTTTAATGCTTTGCGAACGGTTGAAGTTCCGTCAATGGTATTTTTGATGCCCATTCCGTGTGCTACTTCATGAAACATAGTATTACTGAAGAAAGCATCAAATTTGATATGCGGGCGTAATTCAGGTTCAATCAGCACATTGGAAATTGGAACTAAAATCTGATCAAACTTAGCCCGCATACTGTTTTTCAGTTGAAGTTTGCGTGTGCCTTTTTCCAGTTGAACCCGCTCGTCGTTGGGCAGATTGATGGCGATGGTTTTGCCTGCCATATTGCAATCGCCGGCATAGTAAACCACATCGTAGGCATTGAGGTCGGCATCGGAGCCCGGTACTTCATTTTTATATTTTTGATCCACTGGTAATTGTGTTTGCAGATCGGGCAAAAAGGCAGCATAATGCGAAAGGCGATCGCTCCACACCTTGTCCTTGATGAGGATAAAAGCTTCGTGTGCGGCTTTGTAGCCAAAGAGGGCATCGGTATAGTTTTCGATTGGTCCGATCACCAAATCCACATTGTTCTCGCGCACATCCATCCAGGCCATATCACTCTCAAAATACTCATCCGTGCGCAATGCAGTGGCACGCAATTTCAGATAATCAGCAAAGGCTTTATCGCCAGCCAGTTCGGCAGCTTTATCAAGTAAGTCAGCCGCGCGGCTAATCTCATTTGCATAGGCTTCGTGATACCAAACTGTTTTTAAAGCTCCATTTTCATCCCTTCGGATCAAGGTGTAAAGACTTGTTTTATCGGGATTGTCAAAAGCTTCAAACTCTTCAACTGTCATATCCAAAGGATAAAACTGAGCTCCTGCGGGTTTTTCGCTGAAACCTTCCAAAAAAGGTTTTTGGTTGTCCAACTCATCCCACGGACCATAATTTATGGTCGCAAATTCTCTTGCCCTGGCATTTTCAATTGCATCCAGAAAAGCTGCTTTTTCGCCTAAATTCTGCATCCAGAAAATATCGTCCATAATAGCAGCAGCTTCGAACAACAGCTTAAGCATTTCTTTCTCATCACTGCTCAGATGACTTACATCGGCCGTTAGCGGCACTTCAACATATTTATTTAATAATGCCTCCATAGGATCTGTCTCTGTTTGTGTTTGCTTTGGTGTTTGCTCACAAGCAGCAAGCATAACCAGCATTGCCAGGATAAAACTTAATTTCTTCATAACCATTGTTTTAATACGTTAACAATCAATTGTGCGAAGTTACAAGATTTCCAATGAATTGTACAGTTATAATTAAATTATTGTGAAAACAATAACACCTTTTACAATGATAAACATCCTGAATACCGTTGCTTAATTAAATAATCAAGGATACACGTTTATCACGATATCAGGCAGTTTAGCTATCTTTGCCGAAATTTTCAAACGCATGTCAATTAACCTTAGTGAGCAGGAACAGGTGAGGCGGCAGTCGCTGGCCGAGATGATTAAAATGGGTATAAACCCGTATCCGCAAGAAACTTATGAAGTAAATACTTCTGCAGCTGAAATTCTGGAGAAATTTCCGGAAAATCCTGAAAAATTTAAACAGCTTAGCATTGCTGGCCGGATCATGAGTCGCAGGATTATGGGAGCTGCTTCTTTTACTGAATTACAAGACAGCACCGGAAGAATTCAATTGTATTTCAAAAGGGATGACATTTGCCCCGGAGAAGATAAAAGCTTATATAATATTGTTTTTAAACGCCTGCTGGATATTGGCGATATCATTGGTGTAGAGGGATTTGTTTTCACAACACAAATGGGTGAGATCACGGTGCATGTAACTTCACTAAAGGTGCTAAGTAAATCGCTCAGGCCGCTGCCCATCGTAAAAGAAAAAGACGGAAAAGTTTATGATGCCTTCACCGATCCTGAGCAACGCTACCGGATGCGGTATGTGGATTTGATCGTTAATGAAGAAGTTAAAGAAACCTTCATCAAACGGACAAAGGTGATCAACAGTATGCGTAATTTCTTTAATGAATATGGTTATCTGGAAGTTGAAACACCCATTTTGCAGCCAATTCCGGGAGGTGCTGCCGCTCGGCCGTTTATTACACATCACAATGCGCTGGATATCCCCTTATACCTTCGGGTTGCCAATGAGCTTTATCTGAAACGTTTGATTGTCGGAGGTTTTGATGGCGTTTACGAATTTGCCAAAGACTTCCGCAACGAGGGTATGGATCGCATGCACAACCCCGAGTTTACGGTGATGGAGATTTATGTTGCTTACAAGGATTATCGCTGGATGATGGACTTTACCGAAGCCATGCTCTCAAAAGTAGTGAAGGAAACCACCGGAGGCACTACTGTAAAAGTAGGTGACAAAACCATCAGCTTTGAAAAACCCTTTGCACGGGTGCCAATCCTGGAAGCCATCAAAGTGCACACCGGCTATGATGTGTCGGGCATGGACGAGAATGGATTGCGTGAGGTGTGCCGTAAATTGGATATCGAAGTGGACGACAGCATGGGCAGGGGCAAGCTGATTGATGAGCTTTTTGGTGAGCGTTGTGAACCCCATTACATACAGCCGACCTTTATCACAGATTATCCCGTTGAGATGTCGCCGCTTTGTAAGCGCCATCGCGACAATCCGGAACTTACCGAGCGTTTTGAGCTGATGATCAACGGCAAGGAAATTGCCAACGCCTACACCGAACTCAACGATCCGATCGATCAGCGAAAACGTTTTGAAGAACAATTAAAGCTCTCTGAGCGCGGCGATGACGAAGCCATGTTTATTGATCAGGATTTTCTGCGGGCACTGGAGTTTGGTATGCCTCCCACTTCGGGTATGGGCATTGGCATTGACCGCCTGGTGATGCTACTTACCGGACAAACAAGCATTCAGGAGGTGCTGTTTTTTCCGCAGATGCGTCCGGAAAAGATAAAAAAAGCACTGGATACCAACGATTTGAAGCGTTTTGGCATACCAGAAGAATGGGGTAAGCTGATTCTCGAAACCGGTATTACAAGCCTTGAAATGCTTAAGGAAGAAAAGCCTGCCGGTCTATTGCAAAAACTCAATGGCCTCCGCAAAAAGAACAAACTCGATATACCGGCACTTCAGCTGGAGGAACTGGAAAAATGGTTAACTGCTATTGCAAAATAACTTAGCCTACAAAAGTCAATAGTTGAAAAGGGTTATAAACAGCGAAATGTTTATAACCCTTTGTTTTAATAGAAAAATCGAAGTTTATCTTGTGTATTTTAGCCTTATATAAATTATAATATGCTTTCCTGTTTAGCTTAACCAGCTGTTAAAATGACCAGAAATCAAAAAAAATACCTGCTTCTTCTCATAGTGAGTTATTGGGTTTTTATGTTGTTTCCATTTGATGCACAAACCCAAACCACTTATTCGAAAAAAAATACAAAATCGGAGCAGACAAAAGAAAGATCAGCACATTTTAATGGTAATGGTTTTATACCTGCATGGTCATTAACCTTTACAGGTGGAGCTTCAATGTATTTTGGCGATATAAGGCAGTATAGGTTTTATCCCATCATGAATCACAGAACAGAACTTAAATATGGAGGTTCAATAATTATAGCTAGGAGCCTTAGTCCTGTATTTTCACTCAGAGGGCAAGGTCTTTATACTGGTTTAGCCAGTGTCAGCAGGAAAAGAGACAGAGACATAAATTCGGATTTATTTGAGATAAATTTAAGTACAGCCATCAACTTAAATAATCTTTTTGGCACTTACCGTTCCTCCCGAAAATGGGGTATTGATTTATTGGTGGGTGTTGGGATCGTAAACTTCAACACAACACTCTATCAAACCAGCACGGGTAAAATTCTTGCACAACGTGGCTTTGGAAGTGGAACAGGCATTGGAGGACGAACCGCTGAAGGATTAATAATGGGCGGCATCGGGCTTCAATTTGATGTAAGCGAAAACTGGAGTATCAGGTTCGAAACCGCTAACAGAGCCCTTAATACCGATCTTTTTGAACATGTTTCAGGAGGGTTTCATTACGACATTTATAACCATACTTCTTTGGGATTGTCTTATCGTTTCCCCAGCTCTGGGAAAAGTATGAAAATGGTTCCTGAAGATGGGCCGGTTTTAATGATTGTTGACCCGGATAATAGCACTCCTGTACAGCCGGATCAGCCGTCGAGAAAGGAAATGGAAAGCTTCAACAGAGTGATAGATGTGCTGGAACTGAACGAACAGCCCATTGAGGAGCCATCGGAGAAAACAGTTAAGTCAGAAGTAAAAACTGAGATTGAAAAACCTGCACCCGTAAAAACGATCTACGGAATTGAATATCGCGTTCAGATCAGGGCGCGTTACGGAACAAAAATAGGAATTGATTATCTGGCCAGAACGTATAATCTGCCAGCTTCAGAAATTAAAGAAGACACTTTTAACGGCTACTATATATACACAGTTGGTTCGTTCACCACGTATGATGATGCTGCCATTCAGCGAAATACCATTCGATCACAACATGGTGTGTATGATGCATTTATTGTTGCATTCAAAGATGGTGAAAGACTCCAGAAACTTCCATAAATAAAAACAACTTACTTCTCGATCGATCCTGACTGCTCAACATCAGATTGGTTTTGAGGCAATTCCAGCGTATATAAGATAGCTTCAAGTTGTCTTAAAAAATCCCTTTTATCCTTTCCAGGGGCATACACATAACCCTCTGCTGTGATCAATCGGCCATGAACTTCGTCCACTACTGTATAAGCCACAAAAGGACCAGCCATAAAATCTCCTACCACATTCCAAAGTCCACGGGTTTCGATGGTATAGGAAGTACTAAAATTTGAAATGGCATGGCTTTGCGGTAACACAAACTCTTTTTCGGTTGACATAAATGAACCTTCTAAAGGACCGGGAATATGACGATAGAGCAAGGAATCGCGAACATAAATTAGCCTCGAAGTACTTAATTCTGCTGTGTCTCTGTAGGGTCTTGTATATAAAATCAAACCCTGACCATAATCTGTCAGCTCTTTTCTGATCCACATGAAATTGACTTCGTTTTTGGCTACATAAAAACCTTCCGGTATCAACAGCTTAAATCCAAAAGTTTTCTCAACTTCATTGATTACTTTGTAATCAGCCGTTGGCCGATAGATATTCATCAGGCGTTCGCGTTCCGACTGATCAAACAAGCTTAAAAAGTTTTCTTTTTGCTCATCGAATGCTGATACCCAGGAATCCTCATCCGGTGCAGTGATTTTAAAGACCCGTTGTGGCTGTGCCCACAAATTGGTACGCATTTCTACCAGGGGTTCTTTAAGCTTTTTGTCGTACTCAACAACCAAAATGTTGCGGTGTTTTTTAAACATATCCGACAAATTGGAAATGGTGATATTTGCAAGGCGATAGTGTGGCTCACTCTGTGGAAGCCCAAATTGATCCTGCTCAAAAAAAGCACGTATTGCTTCTCCTTCTTTTCCGTCCCACTGTTGTTGGTTTTGTGTAACAACAAGAATCTCCGACGTCGCTCCAACCGAGCGTGCGATGCGTACTTCCGGCTGGGTACACGCTTGTACAAGAACCAAAATGACGAAAACTGCTGTCCATTTAAATAGCTGTCTCATAGCTCATCGAATTTTGTGATTACAGCTGCTCATGGCTGATGCCTGCCCTCAAATCCGGAGACATTTCCAAAAACAGCAATTCTATTAGATATACAACGTCCTGGTTTGCTGCTATGGTATAAAGTCAGAAAAAAATAAGGAATGACTGAATCAGCCGGAACTATCCAATTTGCGTAATCTTAAGCTTTTGGCCGGGCTTTATTCTTGCCGTATTTCCAAGCTTGTTCAACCGTCTGATCTGATCCACACTTACACCATCATATTCGCGGGCAATATCCCAAAGGGTGTCGCCGCTACGAACCGTGTGAATCAAAAACTTACCATCTGTCTCAGTATTTTGAGCTGTATTTTCAGCTTGTGGATAAACCCTGAGTTTTTGGCCGGGATGTATGGTCGAACCCCGTAGATTATTCCATTCACGCAGATCTGTTACACTGCACTGGTACTTTTTGGCTATCAGTCCCAGATTTTCACCCGAACGAACCACATGCGTGCTGGAAGTGGCAGAACGTTTCACCGGCTTATTTCCGGCTTGTGCCATGGGAGCTCCGGAACTATAAACAACCAGTTTTTGACCAGGCCGTATCTTTGTGTTGCGCAGATTATTCCAGGCCATAAGTTGATTAACGCTAACACGATATTTACGAGCAATTAATCCAAGGTTTTCTCCGCTTCTGACAACATGCAAGCTGCGATCACTCACTTTTTTAATCTCCTCCAACAATTTTTCCTTTTCCACTCCGGCCTTCGTTTTGTATGCATACAGCATAGTTTCGTTGTTCAGAAAAGCACCAATATATTCCATTGGCAAGCGCAACAAATAAGGATTTTCGGCAGAGGCCGGAATAATACCTTTTTTGTATTGCGGGTTAAAAAACTCCAGATCCTGCTTGTCAACACCAAGCAATTCATTAATCTGATCAAAAGAAAGCACCTCGCGAACCGAAACAGTATCTGTTCCTTGCATGATCATTCCCGGATATTGCGGAAAAATATTGTGTTCGGGAGCATAATTCATCACATAGTTCACTGCAATAAAAGCCGGCACATAACCTCTTGTTTCCCGGGGCAGGAAAGGCCATATCGCCCAGTAATTTTTAAGTCCGCCGGCCCTGCGAATAGCTCTGTTTACATTTCCGGCTCCGGAGTTATACGCCGCCAACACCAAAAGCCAGTCATCGTAAATTCCGTACAAATCAAGCATGTGCTGGCAGGCGGCTTCAGTTGCTTTTAGCGGATCATAACGGTCATCTACCAAAGACGTAACCTTGAGATCATAAACCTTGCCCGTGCCATACATAAACTGCCACAAACCCTTGGCACCCATACGTGAACCAGCAGTTGGATTCAAGGCTGACTCCACAACGGCCAGATGTTTCATTTCCAGCGGAATATCATAACGATCAAGCAATTCCTCAAACATGGGGTAATACACATACGACAATCCTAAAACACGACTTGTCAGCTCTCTTTTGTTTACGGCATAAAGCTCAATAAAGGATTTCACATGTTTATTATATGTAAGATCAATCGGTGTTTCCCGATTGAGCAAGGCAATGCGCTGTTCATAAACGCTATCGGCAAACTGTGGGGCATTCATGCTTTTCAACTCATATATTCCCATGCCTGTCGAATCGGCAAACAGCAGACTGTCGCCAAAATAGCGGATGCGATGCAGGCTATCAAGCATTTTTACAATCGGAGAGTCATCAACAATACCCTGTCCGTTGTTTTGAGCCGATGCTTCTGCTTCCGAAAGCATTATCACACTGTCGGCAACCATCAGGCTGTCGGGCAAAACAACACTCGAATCGCGTAAAACCTGTTCGATTTCTGATTGTGAAAAACTTAGTAAGTGAAAAGATAATAATATAATGAAGATCAGGCCTTTTTTGATCATACAATAAAGCATTTTAATAAAACCAAGTGCAAAACTAAAGGGCTTTGTAACCATAAATTCCGGTCTGAATAAAAAGAAACTAACAACTAAGTGTTGAGTATTCAAAAAGAAAAATCCGTCATTCAGCCGAAAATGGTTTTCATATCGGGTAGAAATCGCTATTTGGATTTTTTCTCTTCATCCGGCTTTTTTTCATCTTCACCACTGATGCCGTCTTTAAATTCCTTGACACCACGACCCATTCCACGCATCAATTCAGGGATCTTTTTACCGCCAAAAAGCAACAAAACAACCAACACGATGATCAGAATCTGCCATCCGCCAATCATACCTAACAATATGGATAAATTCATAGGTTGAATTTTTTAAATACTGTCCACAAAAGTACATGAAATAATTCAAATCAGATTACAATCCAAAATTCAGCACTTTTCCGACAAATTAAAATGACCTTAAGCAAATCCTTTTCCTTGGAGAAACGGTGAATTTTGGAGATTATTTTGCCCACCAAACAAATAATTGATCAATATTTTTACCTTTGGCCAGCAATTAATTTTTTGATCAGACGATGAAACATTTATTCCAAATTATTTTTTTGTGTGGTTTATTGATTCCTGTTGCCATAAAAGCTCAGGAAAAAAGACCAGCCGACTGGCGCCAGTTGCATTACCTCTCGGAGGAAGAAATGTCGCTTCCGGTGACGAATCACCTCACTTTTACCGAAACTGATCCGCCCGAAGGTGAGGTGCGTATGGTCGCTGAATATGAACCCATGCAATCCGTTTTGATTCGCTATCCGCTTGGCATTCCGTACAGTGCTATTGCCGAAATGTCCCAAGATATCAATGTAGTGACGCTCGTAAACAGCAATTCACAAGCCAATCAGGTGTTGAATCTCTATGAGCAAAACAATGTAAATACCGAAAACTGCAGCTTCATCATAACCCAAACCGACTCCTACTGGACACGGGATTACGGCCCGTGGTTTATTTTTGACGGCAACAAAGAGCCCGGTATTGTTGATTTTCCTTATGACAGGCCACGACCCAACGACAATAATGTTCCGGCTGCCGTTGCTGCTGAGATGGGTATTAATCTCTTTGGCATGAACCTGACCCATACAGGAGGCAATATGATGGTTGATGGAACAGCAATGGCGGCTTCAACAGATTTGGTTTACGATGAAAACAGTCTCACACCCCAACAGATTGCTCAAAAAGTTGAAGACTACCTGGGTATCATTCGTTATGATGTTACCATTGATCCGCTTGGCGATTATATCAAACATATCGATTGCTGGGGAAAATATCTTGGACCTGACAAAATTTTGATCGGACAGGTGCCTCAATCCGATCCGCGCTACAGCGATTACGAATCTGTTGCAAATTACTTTGCCACCACGCCTTGTGTTTACGGATATCCTTACAAAGTTTATCGTGTTTATACACCTGGTGGAAGTCAGACCACAGCGTATACAAATTCACTCATCCTGAACAACAAAGTCCTTGTGCCATTAAGTGGAAGTCAGTGGGATGATGAAGCCATTGCATTGTACGAAGAAGCTATGCCGGGTTATGAAATTGTGCCGGTTGTTTGGAACAGTTGGTACAACACCGATGCCATACATTGTCGCACCAGAGGCATTGCCGATCTGGAAATGATGTATGTGGATCACCGGCCTTTGTATGATGAAGTAGAATATGCCGAAAACTATACCCTGAGCAGTAAGATCATTGCTTATTCAGGAGAAGCATTGGTGAGTGATTCATTATTGGTTTTTTACAGCATCAATGGAGGAGATTACAGCACAGCAAACTTTACTGCTGATGGAAATGAAGAGGATTTTTTTCATGCTACTATCAGCGGATTTGAAGGTGGAGATACCATTCGTTACTATGTGTTTGCCAAAGATGAAACCGGCCGTCGCCTGAAACAACCGATCATGGGCGAACTCGATCCACACGAGTTTATTGTAGGAGAGCAAAGCTTCACTGACCTGACATTTATGCCGGATACGCTTGTTTATAACTACGAATATGAACAATTAATGACACTCACCAACCCAACTTCCGATGCTGTGATACTAAGCGATCTGGAGCATGATGGGTTGTTTGAATTTTATGATATACCAGAACTTCCCATTGAAATTCCTGCCGGAGAGTCTCTAGAAATAATGGTTTACCTGATTCCCGGTGTGATGCTAGATCCTATTGTATATTATGAATCGCAAATTGATATTGTTACCAATTTGAATACCTATTTAATGCCTGTAAAAATAAATGTTGACCTGATGAGCGGAATCAATCAAAGTGAAACATTGAACTTCAGAGTTTATCCAAACCCATTCAGTGATAAGCTATTTGTTCAAACGGAAAACACTATTGATGAGGGATTTGATTTAACAATTCATGATATTACAGGCCGGATGATAGTTGAACAACAAATTGAAAACTCAGGCCATAACAGTTTTGAAATTAAACTGCCAGAACACCTGGATAAAGGTTTGTATTTTATAACGATCAGCTATGCAAACCAGCAGCAAATCATCAAAGTAATCAAGCAATAAAGCAAATTTGAAATAATACTTGAAGTCCTGCTCAACATTGGGCAGGGCTTTTTTTATACCAAAATCTGACTGAGGTAAATCGCTGCCCCAAAAGCAATTAAAGCAATCCAAACCATCACATTGGTTGGGAGGTCATCTTTCTCGGGATCGTAATCGAAAGGAGATTTCTCTGACATCAAGCTATAATTTTTAAAGGTCAAAAATAACAAACTATTCTGAATACGTTTCTATCATTTGAATAATGGCTTGCTGGCATGCCGGACAAAACTCCTCACCTTTAAAAGTGTGCATCAGGCAATCGATCATCGGGCGGTACATGCCTTTGGCCACATAACCACCACCTTCGTAAACGCCTAATACCGTTTTCATGCTATCAACTGCCGGCGTGGGAATTGGCGTGAGCGTATCCATTAAAGATTTCCATTTGCTCTCGAAATCAACCAAGGTAGTGAGGTTGGGTTCCCAGGGTTCTGCTTCCAGATTGTAAAATTCGGAATAAGCCGTTGAGCTGTCGAAATATTCATCGCCAAGGCCGGCAAAAGAATGCCCGAATTCGTGCACAATTACTTTTGATGATAATTGGTTGCCTGCCGCGCTAAGTCCATAATAATTATAAATGCCACCGCCGCCATATTTGGTTGTGTTAGCCAGGATATAGATCTGATCATACGGTACTTGTCCGGCCAAATCGCGAATGCTTCGGTTGTCGTAACTCATGCAATAGCGTTCGGAGTCGAAGGTGTAGAAACTCGAGCCAAGCGCTGTTTGAGGCCAGAAATCTTCGGCAGGAACAGGTATTCCTGATTCGTCCGAAGGAGCCAACACCGCACGAATTCTGAATTTATCCTTTAAAGATTTAAAGGGCTCAAACTGGAAAATACTCGCTGCAAAAAATTGGGCATCCTCCAAAAATTCACCCAATTCTTCCATGGTATAGCCATCAGGCAAAACCACTATATCCACTACTTCAGCCGGTTCGCCCTCACCCCAAACGTTCATCACCGGCCATTTCATTTTTGGAGCAGGCTTAATGAAATAATTTTCCGGATCAAGTTTTATGCTAAATACTTCTTCCCAATTTCCTTCAAAAGTGCGTGTTAACAACCTAATCTGAACAGGCATTTTTGGATAGGGCATTATCACCGTTTCCGGAAAACTTCTTACAGTTTCCTTTGCCTCGGCTGTGGTTTGCCATTCGCTGAACAAGCTGCCATATCCTCTCGAATAGAGCACGGAATCTGATGCAGCATCACGCATTTCAACCCAATGTTTGCCATAACCCAGTGGGTCGATCAGCACATTTCTGGAACCAGCCCAATCGGCTTGCTCGTACCAGTTTTCGAGCGCGATCCATTCATTTTCAAAATTTCCCGAACGGATATAATCCAAACGCAAACTTTGGTTATAAAAGGTGCTATCGAACTGTGCTGTTACAGTTAACATCAGCCCTAAGAAACTAATTATGAATAAAATCCTTTTCATCTTGCTTATCTTTGGAAAGTAAAATTACGGTAAAATTGTAACTTCTTCAAACAGGTTGCGTCCAATTGACTGAAACATGGAGCAGGAAGATCAAATCATCATACGTAAAGTTTTGGCCGGCGAAACCGCTGCCTACGGTGTTTTGGTCGAAAAATATCAGGATATGGTGATGAATATTGCTTATCAGGTTTTACGTCAACGCGAAGAAGCTGAAGATCTGGCACAAAACAGTTTTGTGAAAGCTTTTCAGAAACTCAACACATTTAAAGGGGAATCAAAATTTTCGACCTGGCTCTATCGTATCGCCTGGCATATGGCCATTTCGCAACATCGCAAACTGCACAATAGTCTTAACAGCAATACGTTTTATTTGACGGATGATAATTTGCCGGTTGCTGATGATGCAATCATTGAAGCCAGCGACCGCGAAGAGGCTCTGGCAATACTGGAGAAAGCCTTGCGAAAGCTGGATGCAGAGGAGCGTGTGATGCTAAATATGTATTACAAGCAACAACTTAAAGTACAGGATATTTCAGAAATAACAGGTCTGAGCCAGTCAAATGTAAAAGTGAAGCTTTTCAGAAGCCGCAAAAAACTGGCTCTGCATTTCGAAACGACCTCAAAAGCTAATTACCTCGAAACCAATACACAATGAAACACAATAAATTCAATCTTAAAGACCTTCTGCAGGAGATGCCTGACGAAAAAGTCAGCACTGGTTTTAAAGCAAATGTGATGCATCAGATCGCTGGTCTGCCACAAACTGCACCAGCAAGAAATCAATTGCTCCCGGAGCGCTATTTGTTATTTTTTAGTCTTTTTGTCGGATTATTAACCCTGATCCTGCTAGCTGATTTTGAGTTTGTAAGTCAGTATTTGCTTCAATTTGCCCAATTTTTCGGAGGCTGGATTCAAACCGAACAAAAAGCACTTCCGGCCTTTTTAGAAATGATCGGTAATCTTCCGGCACTCAGTTTGGCCTTCATTCCTGCAATATTGGCACTTTTTGCCTTAGAACGCCTGATGCACATACGCTTCTTCAGCAAAAATGCCAGCCTGATTTAGAAACCGTGATTTCATTTTACCCCTCAAAATAGTACTTTCGCTTAAAAAATGATTCCGATTGCTATCGTTCCACAGTTGGAAGAAATCCTTAAAAGACACACCGGCACCGAAGCCCTTATAGATCTAACGCAAGCCGTTGGAGGTGGCTCTATCAACTCCGCATACCGAATACGTTATGCCGGACAGGATTATTTTTTGAAATACAATCAGGCCAGAAGATATCCCAGGATGTTCGAGCTTGAGGCTAAAGGATTGAATTTACTGATGAATAACAATAAAATTCGTGTCCCATCCGTCATTGGAACAGGCGAAGCCGGCCAAACTTCCTTTATATTGCTTGAACATATTGAGACTGGCTTTCCAGACAACAACTTCTGGGAAACTTTTGGCGAAGAACTTGCCCATCTACATCGAGAGACAAACGAAACTTTTGGCCTCGACCATGATAATTATATTGGTTCGCTGCCACAAAGCAATGCACCTACAACAGACTGGAGCGATTTTTTTATTGCTCATCGGCTAAAACCACAACTAAAACTTGCAGCCGCAAAAAACTTGCTGAACAGCAAAATTTTAAACGACTTTGAAAAATTATTTTACAGACTAGCTGAATTATTTCCGAGAGAAGTACCAGCCTTACTTCACGGCGATTTGTGGAGTGGCAATTTTTTATGTGATTCAAATCAAAAACCTGTTCTGATTGATCCAGCAGTTTATTATGGTCATCGTGAAATGGATCTGGCCATGAGCAAGCTTTTTGGCGGCTTCAGTCCACGGTTTTACGAGTCATATCATTCAGCTTTTCCGCATGAAGCAGGTTGGCAGGAACGCGTTGATCTTTGCAATCTTTATCCGCTTTTGGTGCATGTAAATTTATTTGGTGGCGGCTATGTTGGTCAGCTGCAATCCAGCCTGAACAGATTTGTTTAAGCACAAGGCCAAAAGATTCCTTATTCTTGAAAAAAACGTAATTTTGCGCCCCTGAACAATCTCGTATTCAAGCCAGAATTTTAACTTCTAATCCTTATGGAAACCCCTGAAAAAGACAAAAAATCGCTCAACTTCATCGAAACCATTATCGAGGAGGATATCCTTACCCGAAAAAACGAAGCCCGTGTGCATACGCGTTTCCCTCCGGAGCCTAATGGTTACCTGCATATTGGCCATGCCAAATCTATCTGTCTCAACTTCGGCCTGGCCGAAAAATACAACGGGAAATGCAACCTGCGTTTCGATGACACCAACCCCACCAAAGAAGAAATGGAGTATGTGGATTCTATCAAAGAAGATGTGCAATGGCTTGGCTTTAAATGGAATGAAGAACCTTTTTTTGCTTCAGATTATTTCGATCAACTTTATGAATGGGCGATCCTGCTCATCAAAAAAGGCAAAGCCTATGTGGACGATCAACCACAGGAATTGATCAGTCAACAGCGTGGCACTCCTACCCGTCCCGGCATCGAAAGTCCGTTCAGAAATCGTTCGGCTGAAGAGAACCTTGAACTTTTTGAGGCCATGAAAAGGGGTGAGTTTCCCAATGGATCCAAGGTTTTGAGAGCCAAAATAGATATGTCATCGCCCAATATGCACATGCGCGATCCGGTGATGTATCGCATCCTTCATGCCGATCACCATCGCACCGGCAACAAATGGAGCATTTATCCGATGTACGACTATGCTCACGGTCAGTCGGACTATCTGGAAGGCATCACCCACTCGCTTTGTACGCTCGAATTTGAAGTGCACAGGCCTTTATACGACTGGTTTCTCAACCAAATCATAGGGGAAGGAACTTACAGGCCACGCCAGATTGAGTTTGCCCGTCTCAACCTGAGTTATACGGTGATGAGCAAGCGCAAACTGCTCGATTTGGTGAAAAATGGTGTTGTAAACGGCTGGGACGATCCGCGTATGCCCACTATCGCCGGCCTGCGCCGAAGGGGTTACACACCTGATTCTATCAGAGCCTTTGCTGATCGTATCGGAGTGGCCAAAAGAGATAATACGATTGATGTGGAATTGTTGGAATTTAGTGTTCGCGAAGATCTGAACAATATTGCACCACGTGTAATGGCAGTGATTGATCCTGTTAAACTTATCATCACAAATTATCCTGAAAATCAAACAGAAACCATCGAATTGATTAACAATCCGGAAGATCCGGAAGCCGGTAGCCGTGAAATTCCTTTTGGTCGCGAACTGTATATCGAAAGGGACGACTTTATGGTTGATCCTCCGAAGAAATTTTTCCGTTTGGCACCCGACAAAGAAGTACGCCTCAAAGGAGCCTACGTGATTCATTGCAACAGCTACGAAACAGATGAAAACGGAGAGGTAAAAACTATTTACTGTACCTATGATCCCGAAACCAAAAGCGGGACAGGAACCCATCAACCCAAAGTGAAGGGAACGCTTCACTGGGTGGAAGCCAAAACAGCTGTGGATGCTGAGGTAAGACTTTACGACAGACTTTTCACTGATGAAGACCCTGCAGGACATAAGGACCAAGACTTTATGGAGTTTTTAAACCCTGATTCTTTACAGATCAAAACAGCCTGCAAACTGGAACCCATGCTGGCAGCTGTTACGGCAGGAGAAAAATTTCAGTTTCAGCGAATTGGCTATTTTTGTGTGGATAAGGACAGTATGCCCGGTCATTTGATTTTCAACCGTACTGTGCCTTTGAGAGACAACTGGTCAAAAATGAATAATTAATCGTTAATAGGTCGTATTTTTTATAAAACATAAATGGGTTAGCAAAGAAATTGTTAATTTTGCAGCCGCAATGCCCGATGGTGTAACTGGCAACACGTCTGACTCTGGATCAGAAGAGTCTAGGTTCGAGCCCTAGTCGGGCAACTTGAAAACGAGAGCGTTACAATTTGATTGTAGCGCTTTTTTGTTTTTGTGATCACCCCAATTGACACCAAAACCAATCCATTAAAAGAAAATATTCAACAATACAAATATCTTAGACATCTCTAAAATCCATAATTTAACGAAAAACCAAAATAACAATTAAAACACTTGCACATGATTCATATTAGGTGTAATTTAACACCAAAATAAATTATGCCCAGACAAAGCATCTCTCTTTCGAAACCAAACGACGAATGGTTAAAAGCACAAATTGATAAGGAAGAGTATTCCAGTAAAAGTGAGCTTGTTAACGATTTGATCAGGCAGGCTCGCAAACAGCAAGCTCAGGTGGATTGGATCAGATTAGAACTGGAAAAATCTGAGCAAAGTGGTTTTACCAATGATACGAAAGAGCAAATTTTAAATCAGTCAAAGTCATTTCTTAATGGCTGAATGCAGACTTAAACATCATTACAGAGAACGGTTTCAACCTTCTCGGTTCAAATAAACCACACCTATCCTCAAACCTATTTATGCACCTTTCTTATAAAAGCTTCCACTTCGGGCACGCCACCCTGATAAACAAGGTAGCCGTTATAGGGTTCACGTGCGGTGATTTCGTCATTTACAGGTGTGAGCATCAGTCGTTTTACTTCGTCCGGATCATCGGTTTGGCCTAAAACCCAGCCCAGCTTGATAAAAGCCACTTCGGGCAGCATATTTCCTGCCGGAATAATACCTTTTGCCATCATATCGCGACCGGTATCATAAACAAACATATGAACATAGCCCCAAATGGTTTGTAAAGTCATAAACATATGAACGCCTTTGGCATGAGCCCTTTCAATAGCAGGATACAATTCCTTATTCACATGACCAAGGCCTGTACCAATGATAATAATCCCTTTGTAACCAGCATCAACCAATGCATCCAGCGTGTCAGGCTTCATCCCGGGATAATAATAAAGCATGGTTACCTTATCGCTGAAATAGGGCTTGATCACCACATTATTGTCCTGCCGGCGTTTGTTATAGCTTTTATGGATCGGTGTTATCTCCTTTCGGTTAATCATCGCCAGTGGGGTGTCGCCAATTGTGCGGAAAGTAGAACGGTAACTTGAGTGCATTTTACGTACCCGGGTTCCTTTGTGCAACAAACCATATTCATCGGAAGTAGGGCCAAACATACACACCATTACTTCTGCAATATCCGATTGTCCGGCAGCCTTCATGGCGTGCATCAGATTAAGTGCCGCATCGGAGCTGGGTCTGTCGCTGGAGCGCTGCGAACCCACCAGCACCACTGGCACAGGCAAATTCTGACACATAAAAGTAAGTGCGGCTCCGGTATGATGCAAAGTGTCAGTTCCATGGCCAATCACAATGCCGTCGATCCCATTTTCTATTTCACGTCCAATTGCCTTTGCCAATGCGATATATTGTTTTGGCCCCATGTTTTCGCTGAAAACAGCAAAAAGCTTTTCTGTTTCCAGGTTGCAAATATCGGCCAGCTCCGGAACAGCACCATAAAGTTCGCCGGGCGAAAAGGCCGGAATCACTGCTCCTGTGCGATAATCGAGACGCGATGCGATGGTTCCTCCTGTGCCAAAAAGCTTCACTTTGGGTAGGCCGGGTGTGACAGGAAATTCCTTTTCCGGGATTTTATAGTTAGCCTTTTTGTAACCCGTTTCCTTCATGGTATTTACCGTCTTCACATCGATTCCAATGTTGTAGCCGGTAACGATTTTTAAAACGATATGCTGGTCATCATCATTTTCGGATCTTGGCAAAACCGTTCCGGTAAAAGTCCCTCTGCTGGTTTCGATGGTAGCCTGACCCCAGACGCGTGTATTGAATTTTTTGAGCAACTCCAGCGCTGCACCTTTGTATCCTTGAAAAATATCTTCGCTCATGCTAAAGTGATTTTACTGTTTTGGCCAAGTCCGTTAAATTGATATTCCCTGTTGCGGTTTTCCTCATCTGTCCCATGATCCAGTTGAACCTGTTTTCGGGTTTTCCTTTCTTTTTAGGATTAAATTTTCCTGCTATATAAGGCAACTTAGAAATAATTTCCGCTTCCGGAATGCTTTTGAACTTCATGCTGTTGAGCACCGATTCAAACTCCATACGTGGATGGGCTGCCAATTCGTAAATCATCTTTTCGGCCAGCCGGAATTCCAAGCCCTTTTGCTTGAGGAAATCGAACAAATGATAAACGGTGCGGTATTTAAAGGCACTGCTTTTATATTGACCCATTGCATGTTTTAAAGTATGCCCAACAAAAGTTCCGGCATAGCGGGCAGGCACTTGTAGTTTTTCCGTCAGATCGTGAATGAGCGGGTACAGATTCTTTGAAAAAATATAGGAATAAGTATCTTCCGGCACTCCCCATGCCTGGAGCTGGTGATAATGATCAATCACCTCTTCGGGCAACTGGCTGCGTAATTTTTCTATCTGCGTATCTTCCAAAGGAATTGGTGCGCTGTCGGTATCCGGATACATGCGATCAGCACCGGGCAACACCCTTTCGAAAATGGTAGTGCCATCAGGAAGCGATTTTCTGGTCTCCTGCGGAATGCCTTCCAAAGCCATTTTGCAGCGTTCTTCTATGGTTTCGAGTGCTGTTGGGATATCTGCCTCCGGACCCCAAATTAACAGCAAAGCATCATCTTCGGTGGCCTCAACCAGTTTGCCCAGTTTTAGCCAGCTCTCAAAAGCAAGTACCGGTTCAATCATCTCATTATGCAGCAAATGCGGCTTCTCTATGCAGGCAATCACCTTCAGTCTGTCGCTTAGTTCATTTGCAAAACTTTGTCCGGGCTGAGTAAAATGTGAAAGTGCCCCTTTGAATCCCGGCAGACAAATCAGTTGAAACCAATGGCCATCAGCTTTGGCTTTATTAATCAAATCATTGGCTTCAGGAATATCAGCAGCTAAAATGCTTTTGTTTTTGATTTGCCAGCTTTTGGGTTCATTGATTTGCTTTAAGAGTTGATCACGTAAGAGCAGGAGCGACCATTGCCTGAAGGCCTCATTATGGGTGAGCTCGGGAATCCATTTGGTATGTGCAACCCCTTTAATTTCGACACGAGTGCCTCCTTTGCAGCTCACATTCACATCCTGCCTGCCAGCACCCATTCCTGTGCGCACCTTGCCTGTGCTGCGATTCAAAAAGCGGATGTAGTCGCAGGCCTGCTTCACCTCATCCGGATTCATACATTCAGGATAGGTTACGGTTTCGATCAACGGCATACCCAGCCGGTCGGTTTTATAAACGCGGGTGTGGCCAACATCCGAAATCTCCCGGCAGGAATCCTCTTCGATACTCAGCTGGATAAGCCTGATCTTTTTGTGAGGGAGCGGAATTTCGCCTTCCACACCAATAATGGCAGTACGCTGAAAGCCTGTGGGAATGCTGCCATCCAGGTATTGTTTTCGGGTGATGTGTACCTCACCAACAACGTTGAGTTTGGAAAGCAAAGAGATCTCTATCGCAATTTCCAGTGCCTGTTTGTTGATTGGGAAAGGAGGCGTATCATCCACTTCGTAGGTACAAGCTGTTTGATTTTTGATGCGGTAAACGATTTCTTTTCGGGTTTTAAATTCCATCAGTGCAGTGCCATCATATTCGCCAAGTTCGCTGAGCGTGGGGCGCATATGCCTGATGATTTCGGCATCGTAATCGTTGCTGTGGTTGAAAACACCTGCCGGACAATGGCAGAACAACTTTTTATCGGTGAGCAGCTGTTGGTGAACCTCCAGACCCGACATAAAACCAATGCGGTCGTAGGTTTGCTGCGAAGCCTGTTTACGGGGTATATAACCAGCCTGCCGGCGGGTTTGTTCGTAATGGGCTTTGGCATCAAAAGGTTTGATCATATCGTGCTAAGCTTTGCTGAAACGGTTTTGAAACCCGTAAAAGTAGCAGATTTTTTGCTTGGTATCACGATAAATTGATTCTAAATAGTGCGCCGACCGGATTTATTTAATGAATACCAAAACCGAAAAATGGAGAGCCCCGAAAGCTTGTATTTTAAAAGTCAGCAGAAAGTTTAATCTTCTTTTCGGGCGATCTGGGCGCGTATTGGATGTTTAAGGTTTTGGTATTCTATCAGTTCCATTTTCACACTTCCAACAATCACCGCTGCTTCGGCCAGAATAGGCAGGTGATTTTCGTCGTCTGTTACCCAGACGTAAAGCGGATAGGCATCAGCAAACACATTACCGGTGGCCATCATAGGGGCAAATTTCAGGCATTTGAATGTTCCCAGCGAAGTTTTGATGTATTCGGTGCCTTTGTATTTCACCTTGCTCACATAAACCGAATCATCCAGAAAAAAATCTACATAATAATTACTGTCCGCATCAAAGTCGTTTAAGCTTAATGTCCGCATAAAAAACAATGCCGAAACAAAATCCTGGATGTTTTCAGGAGTGGCTTTAATAGCCGTCCTGCTCACTGCTTTGCCTTCGTTATGATAAAAATACACGTCATCATCTTTCACGTATCCACCTTCGCGCGTGCGGCGCACAAAAAGGTATGGCACCAGTGCCTCTTTATCAACAAAACTCTCGAACCGGTCGCGAACTTTGAAAAACCAGTTGAATGCCCCTTTGCTCCTGCCTTCACCCACAATGTGCCACACGGCTCTGTCGAAAAATTTCTTACGATGTGATTTCACGGAAATTGTAGCTTCGCCAGCCACCACATCGCCTGTAAGCAACGAACTGTAATACACACTGTAACGGGTAAATTCGTCCTCTCCAAATGCATTGTTAGGATGCTGTCTGAGCTGGGCATGAACCGGCATAGATAAAAAGAACAGGACAATAAAACAAACAGGCAACATCGTGAACTTATTTGGAAAAACAAAGGCGGCAAAGGATGGAATCATACAGATTAGCTAAATGGTAAAGTGTGAAATATATGCGAAGGTAAAGGTTTTTAAAATATGAGTGCTGAACGAAAACCCCAATCAAATATTGCTATTCAATATTTAATCAATCTTCTTGAAGACAAGTGAGTTTAGGTCACCGTTGCTCAAAATCAGTCTGTTGCTTTTTATGACAAACCGATACTCTTGTTGATCAAGGAGTTTGCGAAAATTGTCGGAAGCAGCCATTTTAGGGCACAACATCCTGGTAGTTGCCAGGGTTCCAAAGCGGATTGTATCGCCTGCTGTTTGAAAACTTCCCATGATTTCGTTGCAGCCGTCATGACCACCAAGTCTCTTTTCTTCGACAAAAATTTCCAATTGGGGCAATCCTCTTGAAAATGAATCTCTATCAAGCTTTTGATTATCTATTTCGTCTAAAACCCAAATGTCATGCAGCCTTATATCTGCCTGAGATGTTGTTGAGGTTATTCTTTGTTGGCTTTTGCAGGAATATAATCCAGCGAAAGCCAGTAGCAGTATAAGATAAGCAAACCGTTTCATGATCAGTTTAGATTTTGATGAATCTGATGTAGTCATTATTTTGTTTAGCCGATCGTTGAATCAGATAAACTCCGGCCTTAAGCTTTGCAATATTCATGCCGGTTTCTGTTTCTCCCTTTTTCAATATCTTCTGATCCATCAATCGTCCATCCAGATCGTACAACCGTATCCATTGATTTTCAGTGGCTGGCATGGAAAAAACAATACGAATCTGATCCTGTGCAGGGTTGGGATATGCTTTGAATTTTGGTCGGTTGTCTTCGGCGATTGAGGCACAGGTATTTACAGTGATAAACTTTTCAACAAAAATACTATCGGCTTCCCCGTTTGCTTCCACAACCAATCCCACATCGTAGGTTCCTGGGCTCTCATAGGTGACTACAGTATTAGCACTTTGGACGTCATCCACCATACCTCCTTCAAAATACCAACGGATGGATTCGGGATTGCCACGTCCGGAAAACTGAAAGCTAACAGCAGTATGGGGACAGGTTGTTCTTTTTGAAACTTCGAAACGAGCCGACACCTCCGTTTGTGTATATCCCATAAAACCGAGATAAGCTGCCATCAATTCTGTTAAACTGCTTCCGGGAAGTGCCTGCAAGCCACCAAATTCCAAGGAAGTAGCAATTCCTTTATAACTGCCTGAATCAATTGCAGCCATATAATTCAAGCTTGTTTGCGGATCAGTAAACCAGGGTTTTGCCGGCTCTAGTGGCAAAAGGTTTTCGCACCAGGCCTGATCACCCTGATAAGAAAATTGCATCCCTTCGACAGGACTACCGGATAAACCGGCCAATGTATCTGCTGGGTATTGCACACCATCAATATACCCTTCTATTCTAAGCAATTCTCTGAGTTGAGTATGCGGATTCATATTGAAAAATGATCCCCCTTCCAGATAAAGATTTCCGCCAGCAGACAAGAATCCTGCAAGCAACTCATCTTCAGTAGCATTCAATCCGTTATAATACGGCTCAACCCCTAAGGTCAAAAATAGCAACTCATAATTGAAAATCGTTGAGTCGATGCCTTGAAGTACATGATAATTAATCGAATTGTTCTGTATTTCCTCTTCCATCACAGGAGCTGAATTGTGATTGCGATCCAGATCAATCAGCGCAATCTTACTATTGCCGATCTGCAAAACATCGTAGCCATCGTACAATAACTCCTCATTATGAAGAAGTTGCGATACTATTTCAAAACTTCGCCCTTGTTGAGCAGCATGGCTTGCCTGGATTTCAAAAAATAAGTGTATGAGCTGTCCGGCATCAAGCTTTTCTATCGTCAGCAAGCTATCGCTGACTAACATAACAAAGGGATCATCAAACTGAATGCTGAATTCAAGATCACTGATTGATTGGGTCCCAAGATTACTAAGTTCATAAACCAACAACACTTTTTCGCCGGGATCCAGCTGATGGTTATCGCTATCAATAATTATGGCAGAACTGACTACCGGATCGAAATATTCAACCGGAAAAATATCCTGTGAGAAAAATTCAAAGTCGTTAGCTTTGGCATTGATATCTACTCTAACTTCTTCAATAGATGTATTTTCGGTAAAGAGAACACAAGCCTCCGGAACCCGAACTGTCGCGCCCGGCTCTAGGCTTATGGGCAATTGAAGATTCGTTTGAAACTGAAATCCCAACGAAGCTGCTTCAAAGTGAATTGCACTGATTTCAAAAGATTGTGTGCTGTGATTCTTGATGTTAAGGTCAAGCGGTATTGGCAGATGTCTCCCAACCATAGATGTTTCGTCAGGGAGTAACAACGTAAATTCGAGCCCGGAAGTGACGAAAATTTCCCTCTCTGCAAACAGTCTGTCATCAGCTGTCATCCGCAAGCTGGCTTTGCCAATGTTATGATTGCCACCCTGCCACACAAGCTGCTGATTTTGATTGATGTGCAAGCTTTGCAAATCTGCTCCTGGTTTAAGGCTAATCTGCAGATCAGTGGGTGGCAAAGTTCTGGAATACCTTGAAAAGTAAGGTTTCGAATCAGGTGAGTCTTCCAGTTCGGCAAAGCCAAGTCCGATCACGGGGACAAAACTCGTTTCCGCCTGTATCTCCTTGTAATGAAATGTGATGTCGCCGTCCGGGAATAATATTGCGTAAAAAGTAGCAACAGCCTGAATGTTTTCATCGCTGATCTGCCACTCAAACAAAACACTGTCGGGGGCAGCCAGCCATCCAAGCCGGTTACCTTCATTAAACAGGCCAAACTTGCGATGCATAAGAGGGGCAATCACCTTTAACTGTTTGAGATACAATTCATCAAACTGCAAATAGTAATAAGGCATATCACCCGGTTTGAACATCAGATAACCATCCGCATGCATATACAAAGTATCATAGGATTTATCAGCAAAAGGAAAGGAAAAAGGCAAGGGAACGGCAACATAGGCATTTTCCTCATCAGCAACAGGCAGGGTATTGGTTTGCAGGTCAGGATAGGGTTTGATCTGTACCGATTCAGTATAATCAGGAAAGATCTGCCAGTTGAAAGGAGACTGACCTGAAACCGGTTCTAAGTTAATTAGGGTATCACTTACAGGATTGATCAGGATTGTTTGATCAGGTAAAAAACCCGGTATAGCATTTTGTGGTTCATACACAACTGAAATGTAAGTAGTCTCGTTATTGTTGATTGCTTTTGGCAAAAATACAGCTGCCGTTTCCTGAATCAATTCATCATCCGCATATTCCATAAGACTAAAATCATGGATCGCACCGAAGGACTGATCAAAATTATCGTCTTCATCAATAAGTAAAAAAAATCTTGCGGCTTTACCATCAGGCACATAACTTAACAGTTGGCTAACATCCAATCCCAATTCAAGCGGTTCGTTGGCATTACTTCCTTGTCCTGGCATGGGAAAATAACCACCCTGAAAATTGAAATGTGAAAAGCCTATAATATATTCCGGGACAAAACTGGAAGTATCAAGACTGACGCCTGCACGTAACCTGATTTTTTTTCGCGAATTATGGCTTATAGTCGCTTTCATAGTAAGTTTCGGATGCCATTCGGCTTCCGGGAACAACACATGCACGCTGTTATTCCAGATGCCTCCCTGCTCGCCATACTCCAAAGCTAAAGTACGATACATCAAATAAAAAAAGCCATCATCACCCCAATTGGTTCCGTAAGAATTCACTGCTTTCATAGCACCATATTCCCAATCGCGCATATCCACAATTCCATCACCTGTAATATCCAGATCATTGGTAAATTGTCCATCGTTATTGATATCATAACACACAGAATCGTTATAACCAACGATTGTCATGGCATGAGAAGCTTTAGGACCAAATCGGGTATGGGCATGTTTTCCGGCATCAGCACTTTCCTGCGGCAATACTACCAAACCATAATCCTGGCTGGCATAATAACTGGCAAGTCCGCCTGTTTCAGATCCTTCGAGGTGATTGTGCAGCCAATGCTTAAGCACCAGCAATCCTTCGGGAGTGCCAACAGGAATAGAGGCCGCACCACTGATCCTGTTAGTCATGGCATTATGGTAAACTTCATATCCGCTTGCCCAGTAATATCTATCATCAAATTCGATAGGACCATAAATTGCCTCATTCGGATTTCCGGCATCATACAAAAGATCGAACGTGTGAAAATAGCTCACCCCGCCACCATAATTAGGTGTTGTTGCATTCATGAAGTTCCAGACGAAATGATCCGGATAGAGGTTGATAGCTGTGTCAGAGGTAAGATTTCTTAATCGATTGATTTCGTAAGTAAAATTATATCCCACCAGGGTGGCCTGCCCACAAGAAGCTCCCTGCTGATCGAAAACCGGCCTTAAAAAAGGAGAAGTAGAATTATCAACCGAATAAGGCAATTCCATTTTATGCTTAATAAAATCAGAAGTAAGTGCCGGCAAATCAGGTAACTTCATCCCCGCCCGCTCACCAATATTTACTCCTCGGGGAAAATTTATCTCATTCTGTGCTGATAAAGCAGATGAAAAAAACATCAGGAAAAACAATACAGGCAGAAAAATCAAATTCAATTTCATGGTTCTTGATTTAATACTTACAAAATGATTTTGTGTCAACAACCAACAAAAATAACAGAAAATCAGGCAATATCAAGCTAATCTAAGTTTTCGGTACTGCATTATTATTGAATTACATTAACTTTGATATGATAAAACTGACATCTACCTAAAAATCCCTTAATACCAAATGCCTATGAAAAAACCGAATACCAGGCCATTCTTGCTCCGGCAGCTCCAATTTGAGGAAGTACAAAAACTTGTTTCCTGGGCAGCTGCTGAAGGCTGGAATCCGGGACCCCATGACGCACTGGCTTTCTGGCAAACCGATCCGGAAGGCTTTGTGGGTTACTTCGAGCAGGATGAATTAATTGCAGGAGGCTCAATTGTCTCTTATGATGGTTTATTTGGTTTTATGGGTTTTTTTATTGTGAAACCCGAATATCGTTCCAAAGGAATTGGCAGGCAACTTTGGATGAGCCGTCGCGATCGTTTGCTGGCAAGGCTTAAACAAGGATCTGCGATAGGCATGGATGGGGTATTGGCCATGCAGGATTTTTATCGTAAAGGCGGATTTAAGCTGGCCTTTCGCGATGAGCGTTATGAGCGCAAAGGTGAGACTTTCAATGTTCACAAAAACATCACAAGCTATTCAGAAAAAGATTTTCAAAAGCTGCAACTGCTCGATGCTCAATGCTTTGGAGTTCCCAGAACAACATTCTTACTTCATTGGCTACAGCTTCCTGAAAGCCGGACTTTCACCTTCATCCAAGATCAGCAATTGAAAGGTTATGTTCTGCTGCGCAAAGCTGGAACAGGCTATAAAATCGGGCCGCTCTTTGCAGAAAACTATCCCGTTGCCGAAGCCCTTTATCAAGCCTGCCTTGATGCCGTTCCGAACGAATCCGTTTACCTGGATATTCCGGTTACCAATCCGGATGCCGTTAAACTGGTGAAAAATTTTCAGGCCGAATATGTATTTGAATGTGGCCGGATGTATTATGGCAAAGCACCTGAATTACCCATTCAAAAGATTTTTGGTATCACCACATTTGAGCTGGGTTAAATTTACTTTTGAGCTTTCAGCTTCACAAAGAATCGGGCATCTTTTCCGGTTATAATGCTTAATTTTGCAATTCATCAAAAGTAAGAACAAGTTCATGGAAAAAGAACGTACCAATATACTGATGCGCAA